>NZ_JBBEGA010000001.1:0-1471296 GCF_037402255.1 Pseudoxanthomonas sp. CCNWLW251
GCGCTGGCACTGGCCACCACCGCACGTGTGGCAGCGTCGTACACCACCACCTTCAGGCTCTGCGTGCCTGCGTCGATTCCGGCGGTCAAAGCCATCGATTCCTGCCTCCGGTGCTCAAAAAGTTAGCGCTACCATTTTGTCCGGTAAAAAAAGGGAACCTCTGAATTGCTCCCTCTGCCAACACAGAGGCGGTGCCTCCCGTGCTGGCAACGACACTGTAACCAGCACCCACAGAAAAAGCGTGCTGCGCCGCAAAATGCATTGCAAAACAATCGGTTGAGCTGTGTCCGGCGGCTCCGCGCAGAATGGCCGTAGCGACCTGCTCAGCGCGCAACGTCGATGAATGCATTGATGGACAACCTTCCGAGGACCGGGTCGGCGGGAAGCGGTCGATGGTTGTCGATCCGTCCCGAATGCAATGAGTTCCGCCGGTACACGATGAGCCGATTGAATACCCCCTCGACCTCCGCTATGCGCTCGAACGAGGTCGTGTCGCCGTTGATGTATCCCGCAGTCGAATCGGCGTCGTGATGGCCCTGCTGCGCCAGGCAATCGAAGTACGCCGCATGACGGCTTTCATCCACGTACTCGAATCCGGTCTGACGATGCCGGTAGAAATCCGTGCCACCCCATGTGCCGTGGAACAGGTAATGCACCGTGGCCAGACCCCGATGGCTGACCGAATCGATGTGCGGCACGCGCTGCAGGAAATGCAGGCTGGCCGGCGGTTGCGTGACCAGCGAGAAATGGCACATGGGAAAGACGAAGCGGCCAGGCGCCAGATCGAAGCACTCATGCAACAACGGATTGAGCGTCGCCTCCAGGAAGCGTTCATAAGAAGGCGGTGCAGGCGCGCGAATGCCGGGAAACATCGAAGACTGCTTCACGTACTGGCGTGTGGCCGCCTTCCGCACCATCCGCTCCGGATCCGACAGCACGTTGTCGATGATCAGCAGCGGCGCGCCTTCCTTGCCGATCGTGTGCCGGGTGATCCGGATATCCGCATGAGGGGCGATGAGCATGGGCTTGTCCGCGCGTCCCGGCGGTTACGCGGACACGGGCCGGCTGCCCCACACTTCCGCTCCGGCCTTGCAGTAGCGGTCAATGAACGCCTGCTGCGATGGCATCTGCGCGACCGCATGGTCGATGGGCTGGCGAATGGACGCCAACAGTTTCCGGAGGTCGTCATCCGCCAGCGCTCGCGCCAGGGGATGGGGCTGCCCGGGCGTGATGCCCTGGCCCAGCAATACGTGGGTCCAGGAGTCGACCCGGAAGAGTTCGTCCGGATCCTGCCAGGCATGCGCGCGTTCGCGCCACGCGCGCAGGCGGATGTCCAGCGATTCGGGCAATGCCATCTCGCGGCACGCCTTCCACATCGGCTCGTCGCGCTGCGTCGCGTGGTAGTGGAGGATGATGAAGTCCCGCACGTGTTCCATCTCCGCGCGGCTCACGTCGTTGTAGAGCTCCACGAGCGACGGGGCGATGCCGTCGAAGGGAAACAACTGGACCAGGCGCACCACGGCACTGATGGCCAAGTGGATGCTGGTCGACTCCAGGGGCTCGATGAAGCCGCTGGCCAGGCCCAGTGAGACCACGTTCTTGTTCCACGCCTTCAGCCGGCGCCCGGTGCGGAACGGCACCAGCCAGGGGTCACGAAGCGCAGGCGCACCCACGTCGCGCAGGAGCTTGGCGCGCGCCTCATCGTCGGACATGTGCCGGCTGGAGAACACCAGGCCGCACCCGACGCGGTGCTGCAGCGGGATATGCCAACGCCAGCCGGCCTCGTGGGCGATCGCCCGTGTGTACGGCACCGGCGGACCCACGGACTCGGTCTGGACCGCCACCGCCCGGTCGCTGGGCAGCCATTCGTTCCAGTCTTCATAGCCCGTGCGCAGCGTCTGCTCGATCAGCAAGCCGCGGAAGCCGGTGCAATCGATGAACAGGTCGCCCTCGATGACCTGTCCGTCTTCCAGTACCAGGGACTGCACGGCACCATCATCCCCATGCTGCCTGACCTCGCGGATCTTTCCTTCCACGCGCTTGAGTCCATGGCCTTCGGCGATGCGGCGAAGGAACTTCGCGTAGAGGCCGGCGTCGAAGTGGTACGCGTAGTTGACCTGCGGTTGCGTCTGCAGCGAGAACTGGTCTCCCCGCGAAGCGACCGTCTCCAGGCAGAAATCCCCCAGCTCCGATGGCATTCCCCGACGCAGGCTGTCGAGCCAGAAATGATGGAACGCGGCCGCCCACGTGCCCTGCCCCGTGATACCGAAAGGATGGATGTAGCGCTCCCCTTGACGGCGCCAGTTCTCGAACGAGATCGAGAGCTTGAACGTGCCGGCAACGGCGCGCAGGAATTCCTGTTCGTCGATCTGAAGGAAACGGTGGAACGTGCGGATGGGCGGGACGGTGGACTCCCCCACTCCCACGGTACCGATCTGTTCGGACTCGACCAGGGTGATGTCCAGCCGATCACGGAACTGGTGCGAGAGCGCGCACGCCGCGAGCCAGCCCGCAGTACCGCCGCCTGCGATCACCACTTTGCGGATGTGTCCCGTCGGGGCTACTCGATCGTCCAATGCGGTGTCTCCTTGCGTGAGCTAGCGGTTGAGCCGTCCAATCAGCATGGTGCGCATGCGCCGCGCCTGTGTTTCATCCATCGGTCCCAACATGTCGCGCGCCTGTTCGGGCAGGTGCTCGCCCGCCCTCTCGCCGGGACCGAAGACGTAGTACTCGAACACCTTCGCCCATGCCAGCTTCTCGCGTTCCGGAAGATCCCGCAGCGTCCACAGGGCATGGTGCAAAGCCGGCAACGGCGAGGACAGGAACGCTGGCGAACTGCGCCACCAGTAGTTGACCAGCACATTGAACGGTTCGAGGCTGCGCACGTGGTGCCACCACATGCTGGGAATGAAGATGGCGTCGCCGGGTTCGAGCAGTGCGGTCTGCGCGGTCACCAATGCCTTGCGGAATCGCGGATGGCGCCCGTAGTCGGGATCATCGAAGTCGACCACGCTCACGACCTGCCCTCCGGGCGTGGGATCAAGCGGACCGGGATAGAGATTCTCGATCTGTTCCGGTGGAAACAGCGTAAAGAGCCGCCTGCCTACCGCGCAGCACGCCAGGTTGTTGGGTGCGTCGAAGTGGCAGGACGCGACGACGCGATTGCCGATCCAGATGCTGGGTGGCGCATCGATGTCCTGCGCGGCCAATGGCAGGCCATTGGCGTGGGCGAAGCCAGGCAGTGCTCCATCGACCAACAGCGAGGCCACGTAGTAGGTGGGCGGACGTGGGTCGTCCAGATGGTCCGATATTTCTCCGAGCACCTGGGCGAGGGATCCACGCCTGACGTCAAAATTCAGCCGGGTGAAGTCCTCGTTGTAGAAAGGCCGGCCGGCAATCCCGGGCCCACCGAAGGAATACTGGATCGGCCTGCCGGCATCAAAGCCGAGCAGGTAGGACATCGCTTCCTGCGCAGATCGCAATCCTGCCTGCACTAGCTCCCAGTCGCGCGCGACGCCCCTGAGCAGAACGGGCTGGCCATCCGAGATGAGTTCTTCCAGCGGTAGCGCATCCGCACGCACGCCTTCCAGGACACGCATCGCTGCACCGCCCGTCGACACGACGGCTAGTTCCCGCCATGCGGCATCGCGGCATCCTGCGTGCGCAGGCGACGCTGCTTCTCGGCCATGAGGCGACGCATGTTGTGGAGCGATGCCAGGATCAGGTATGCGCCTTCCAGGTAGCCGGCGCGGTTCAATTCGAACAATGCGTTGCCGTCCAGTGCGGCCAGCTTCTCCCGATCGATGCCATGCAAGCCATTGACGCCCACACGGTGTCGGTCATCCAGCTGCACATCCAGATTGACGGGCTGTATCAGGTCCATCGCATCCAGGGCCGCGAACATGCCGGTGCCGAATTCACTGCCATCCCTGATGCCACGCAGGACGCCTGCAACATGCTCAAGATAGGGGCTATTGCCGCCCTGCGGAAGGAATACCGGTTCGCCTGCTGCGAAGTTCACGCGTGGATGGTCGAGATCCACATGCATCACCGCTTCCTTCCTCAGCTCTCCGTCGATGCGCTGCTCCTGGAAGCCGATGAGGAAAGGCCCTTTCGCTGCGGCACCCGGGAGATAGGCGGCATTCCATCGGCCGTCCTGCAGGAACAGGTTCTCGCGTTGTTCGAAACCTAGGAGAACGACGGATTGCCATTCGCCCGTGCCCGGATCCTTCCTCAGGAAGATCGGATACTCGCGCTGCAACTCGGCGAACTCGCTGGGAAAGGCAGGCACCATGCCCACGTCGTCGCCGAACTGGGGACCGAAGCCGGTCGCGACACGCAGATCCCTGTGCGAAACGTTGTTGAGGAGTTCGTAGCGGGCCATCTTTTCTCTCGGGGAAGCCTGGAGGCATCCGATGATACTAACGCTGGCAGATCGTGTTCGAGCCCTGTCCGCCGGCACGCCTTGCTAAAAGGGACCGCTGCTCGCGCAGCGGTCCCCGCTCGGCGATATCCGGAGAGGGCGTCTATCGCCAAACTCAGAACTTGTAGCGCACACCCACCATGTAGCGCGGACTCTGATCGGCCAGCTTGACGATCATCTGATCGGTGCGTGCACGCCAACGGACGTCCTCACCGGTCAGATTGATCGCCTCCAGGCCGAACGACCAGTGGTCATTGAGCGTGTAGTTCACGCTCAGGTCCCACTGTTCGTACTCCTCCACGTAATAAGGATTGCGGCTCGCGCCCTGGTTGGCGAGGATCAGGTACTCGTCGCGCCAGTTCCAGGCCAGACGGACCGACCATCCATGTTTTTCATACATGAACATGGCGTTGGCCGTGTCGCTCAGGCCTGTCAGCGCGAACTGGTCGATGGCCGGGTCGCCGCCGTCGTCGTATCCCACATCGCCCCGCACGACGGTGTAGTTGGCCAGGATGCCGAAACCGCTGTCGCCGAAGAAGTACTGGCCGCCCAGTTCCCAGCCATGCAGCTTGGACTGGTTCTGGTTGATCGGCCGGTTGACGTTGAACTGGTACAGCGGATCGTCGGCTTCACCGTAGAGGTTGTAGGCCGCCTCGGTCGCCAACGTCTGCGCACCGGTGCCATTGAACGCCGCCAGGCCCGCCGGATCGTTGCGCAGCAGCGCCAGGGCCGTGAACAGCGACGTGTCGTTGGCGGAGCACGCCGCCGCATTGGCGGCCCCGACCTGGGTCACACACGCCGCACTGGTGAGGAAGGCCAGTGCCGTCTGCGCATCCGGGCCCGAGGTGGGATCCCTCAAACCGTACAGGGATTCCTGACCAACGGTATTGCCGATGAAGTTGTCGACCGACTTGTTCCAGTAGGTCAACGACACATAACTCGCATCGGCGAAGTACCACTCCAGCGCCAGGTCCAGGTTGTCGGATTCCAGCGGTTTCAGGCTCGGGTTCTGGGCACTGCCACTCGCGCGCACGGAAGGATCAAGCAGGACCGAACCGAAAGGCTGCTGCGCACCGGGACCTGCATAGAGGTTGCCATATGGCGCCCGTGCGATGCTCCTGCCGAACGAAGCGCGACCCTTCAGCTCTTCAGTGAAGTCGATGCTGAAGTCGAGGTTGGGCAGGATATAGCTGTAGCTCGCCGTTTCGCTGAAGGGCTGCTGCTCGTCGGACAGTACGATGCGGAAGTCGTTGTTGGCCGACCATTCGATGGCTTCGGGTATGGCGATCACCGACGTCGACACGACATCGGTCGTTTCGTACCGCACGCCGAGGCGGGTGTTGGTGCGCATGCCACCGAGTTCGCCCTCCAGCTCCACCTGGAAGTACGCCGAATGGGTCTTCTCTTCCACCCGGTTGTCGGCCGCACGCTGCGGGCTGACGCCCAACCCCACGCCATACTGGCCTGCCGCCCATTGGGCGAGCTCACCGGCGTTGCCGCGCCATGCCGGCCAGCTGGAGGCGCTGAAATCGTCGAACAGGCCGACGATGTTGACCGGCCGCAGAAGATCCACCAATCCAGCGGCTGTGTCCGAATCCACATTGGCCACGCCCCAGTCGCCCAGGGTGGAATACGCCTCTGCCGCCTGGATGCGATGCGTCGTGGACTTGTTGGTATCCACGCCGAACTGGAAGCGGCCCTGGTCGAAGCTCCATTCGCCGTCAATGCGGGCCTGTTTGATCTCGCTGACCTGCGTCTGCGCATTGATGCGCAGGACCTGCGAGCCGATCTCGCCTTCCACGAATCCCGGATTGACCACGCCGTTGGTCCCGGCGATCGCGTCATCGGTGGTCGGGTACCAGGTCTGCGTGCCGATGGGCAGGCCGTTGTTGAACGCCAGTTCCTGTACCCACGAACCACCGCAGTGCGGCCCAGTGGTGCAGTTGTTGGTGCCGGCGATACTCATGAAGATCGAACCGCCACCGGTCAGCGGATCGTTTGGCCGGCTCTCGTTCTTCGAATTGTGCGCATCGAAGCTCAAGCGGAACCTGTCGCTGACATCCCAGACGGCGTTGAGCCCGAGGGAGCCCAGCTTGTACTTCTGCATGCTGCGCTGCTGCTCGAGGCCGAAATCCTTGGTCCCGGCGATCTCGCGGATATAGATAGGCGTGGCGACCGCACCGCTGGTGTCGAACTCGATGTCGGTGTAGTTGCTGTTCTGCAACCACATCGCCTGTTCGCCACGGTTCTCGGTGATCTCGTTGGTCGAGTACGTGTAGTCCAGGGTCAGGGTCAGGCTGTCGGTAGGTGCGAACTGCACTACCGCCTGGCCATTCACGCGCTCGCGCTCGAACTCCGAGAACGCATAGCGCAAGTCGTTCGGACGCGCGTAAAGATCGCCGATGGCCGGCGCATTGACGACTGTCGGGTTGCCGGGCATCGTCCCGGTCCACGGCTGCACATTCCAGTAGTTCTCGGTCGCCTGCACCGAGCCGCCCTTGCGCTTCTGATGGCTGGCACTCAGGCTCACGCCGAACGTCTTGTCGGGGTTGGTATAGCTGAATATGCCCGACAGTTCCGGCGTCAAGTCATTCTCGAACGGCTGGCTCTGATCGGACACGACCTTTGCACCGGCGCTGGCGACGACGCCGTCGTGGTTGAACGGCCTTGCGGTCAGGATATTGATGGTGGCGCCGATGCCACCACTGGGAACCTGAGCCTGGCTGGTCTTGTAGACCTCGATGCCGTTGATCGCTTCGGCAGCTAGCTGGGCGAAGTTGAACGCGCGCGTGCCGCCATCGATACCGCCGATGGCGACCTGTCCGGAAGCACCAAACGCATCCGCGCCCGGCATCTGCCGGCCGTTGAGCGTCACCATGTTGAACTGGGGACCAAAGCCGCGCGCCGTGACCTGCGCACCTTCACCATCGCGGCGCTCGATCGAGATGCCGGTGATGCGTTGCAGGGATTCGGCGAGGTTGGTATCCGGGAACTTGCCGATGTCTTCGGCACTGATCGCATCGACGACGCCTGCGGAGTCGCGCTTGATGTCCATTGCCTGGCTCAGGCTGCTGCGCAAGCCCGTGACCACGACCGTATCCAGCGTGGTGGCGTCCGGCGTCGCCTGCTGTTGTGTCTGCTGCGCGGCCGGAGCCTGCGCCTGTTGCGATTCCTGCCCGAAAGCGGGATTGATGACCAGTACGCCACCCACGAAGGTGAACATGGCCGTCGACTTGAACCTCGCCAACTTACGACTCATCAGCATGTCCTCAGGTCTGGAATTGAAGGGCCAGCAACGCCGCGGCAGGCATGGATTCGCGCTCCCGCAATGGTCTGGGCCTTGTCCGGTGCACGGCATCGGTACCTGCACTCTTTCATGTGGTCTCCCCTCTCACGTTCGATCATTGGATGTGTCGCCCTCCCCAAGGGCACCTTCGGGCGCAGGCCCGCATTTCCAGACCGGGCATGGTGATAGCGCCCGTCATTGCACAGCGGTTGAAAACACTCTTCCGGCTGGTTCCCGTGTCGCAAGGCGACAAAGCGTTCAGTCAACTTCCAAGGACGGATCGATGAGTGCATCGATCAATGTGGTAGCGCTACCATCGAGTTCGGCGCAGACTAATCACGCACCCCTGTGTTTGTCACCATGCAGCGCAGCAATCCCGTAAGTGGCTTCGTCAAGACCACGTTCCGTGGGTAACCGAGCAGGGAAATGGAAGCGTTTCCATGGGGGTTCGTCGAGAATGTCCATGTAACCGCGATTCCATGCGCGAGCGAGTTGGGCGACGTATCGATGTTCGTTCGATGCATCTCCATGTGCGACGCTCACCGCAACCGCATCACCCGTTGTTCGCAGCACCTAGATTGCACCCGGCATACGGAGCAGACAGAGCAGCATGGAAAAATCGATCAAATCCGTCCGGCGAAAGGGAGGCGCCATCACCATCGACGAGGTCGCCGCCCACGCAGGCGTTTCGCCGATGACGGTGTCGCGCGTGGTCAACGGGCACGGCGGTGTCCGTGACGCCACGCGTGAGCGCGTCATGAGCACTGTGCGCGAACTGGGATACAGGCCAAACCTGGCGGCGAGTTCGCTCGCTGCGGCCCAGCACACGTGCATCGCGCTCATCTACACCAACCCCAGTTCAAGCTACCTGCGCGAACTGCTGGTCGGTGCCTTGCGTGGTTCCGCGCGCGCAGCGGCCCAGCTGGTCATCGCGACCTGGGACACGCTTGACGTGGACGGCCAACGCGCGGCGGCGCGCGAACTGGCCAGGAGCGTGGCGGGCGTGATCCTGCCGCCGCCGCTGTGCGAGTCCAAGGCGATCGTCATGGAGTTCGCGCGGGCCGGGGTTCCCGTCGTTTCGATCGCGTCGGGACGCTTCAGCGAGACGATTTCCTGCGTCCGCATAGACGACCATCGCGCCAGCCATGACATGACGGCCCATCTGATCGCCCATGGGCACGCGCGGATCGGCTACATCAAGGGCGACCCGAACCAGACGGCCAGCGCCCATCGCCTGCAGGGTTACCGTGATGCCCTGGCGGAGGCGGGCGTGGCATTCGACGAGCACCTGGTCCAACCCGGCTACTTCACCTACCGTTCCGGGCTCGAGGCCGCCGAAAGCCTGCTGGCGTTGCCAAGCCCACCCACTGCGATCTTCGCCAGCAACGACGACATGGCCTCGGCCGTGGTTTCGGTGGCGCACCGCCGCGGCCTGGACGTGCCGCGCGACCTGTCCGTCGTGGGCTTCGACGATACATCCGCAGCCATCATGGTCTGGCCGGAGCTGACGACCATCCACCAGCCGGTTGCCTCGATGGCCGATGCCGCGATCGACATCCTGCTGCGGGAAATCCGACGCCCCAGCGCCTCTGCGCGGGTCATCGTCAACCATGTGGTTCCACACAAACTGGTGAAGCGCGCGTCGGTGGCAACCAGGCGGAAAGGCAAAGCCAAGGCCCCCTAGCGGGCGACACCTGCCGCTGGGCGGCGCATGCACCCGGTGTGGCGACGTACGTTGCCGCAACGGCGCTTATTACCCCAGCAGGGGCTCAGCGCAACCCCAGTCGCCAAGCGTGGCTGTAAACCACATGCCTGTCGTCACGCAGGAAACCGATCAGCGACAGCCCGCAGCCTGTCGCCAGATCCACCGCCAATGCCGTGGGTGCCGACATCGCCGCCAAGAGCGGAATCGCTGCGACCGCGGCCTTCGCCACCATCTCGTAACTCGCGCGGCTGGTCACCAGCGCGAAGCCCGATCCTGCGTCGATGTCCTCGCGCAGCATCGCACCGATCAGCTTGTCCAGCGCGTTGTGGCGCCCGACATCCTCGCGCACCACCACCAGCGTACCGTCCGCCCTCGCCCATGCCGCTGCGTGGATCGCGCCGGTCGCCGCATTCAACGGCTGCCGCGCCCCGATGCCGGCCAACGCGACGTCCAGCGCGGATGACGCGATGCAACTCCCCTGCCCGACCGCCTTCGGTTGTTTGACGACCTCTTCCAGATGCCGGTGTCCGCAGATGCCGCATCCACTGCGCCCCGGCAACCAGCGCTGCTGATCCGCGGCCCGGGTGGGCAAGGGATGTCGCGTGCGCAGGTCGAGCTGGATGCCTTCAAGCAATGGCTGGACGTTCACCTGAACAAGTTCGTCAGCCGCCACACCGAGTTCGGTCAATGCGAAGCCGTACGCGAAATCCTCCAGGTCGCAGGGCGAGACCATCATCACCGCCATCGGTTCGCCATTGCAGCGGATCGCGAACGGAACTTCCTCCGCCAGCAGATCCCGGCGCGTCGTCGAGGCACCCCCGGTGACGTCGATGACCTCGCGCCCCGCTGCTCCCTCGATGCGGTCAGCCGGCATGGCCATCGGGATCATGGAGTTTCCTCACCACCACCGGGATCGACTTGTAGGCCGGCGTCCCCGATTGCGGATCGTGGCTGTCCAGCGGCACCAGGCGATTGCCTTCGGGGTAGTACATCGCCGCCGAGCCGCGCGGCAGGTCGTACTCCACCGCGATGAAGCCCGCGACCTGACGCGCACCCGCATCGTTGCCGCCAACGCGGGACTCCACCAGGATCCGGTCGCCCTGGTTCAGGTCACGCACCTGCATGTCGAGCTTGTTCATGAACACCACATCGCGGCGCCCGCTCACGCCCCGGTAACGGTCGTTGAATCCGTAGATGGTGGTGTTGTACTGATCGTGCGACCGGATCGTGGTGAGGGTCAGCAGATGCTGCTGATCGATGCCGGGATCCTCGTTCAAGCCTTCGGCCACCAGGAACTGCGCCTTCCTGCCCGCACCGCCCCAGTCCCGTTGGGATGCGCCGACGTACAGCCGGAATCCGCCGGGCTCGCGCACGCGCCGGTTGAAATCCCTGAACATCGGGAACACGGCTTCGATGTCGTCACGGATGCGGTCGTAATCGCCCACCAGCCCATCCCAGTCCACTTTCGTCTGCGGCAGCGTGGCCTTGGCGATGCCGGCGACGATGGCCGGCTCCGACAGCAGATGTTCCGATGCCGGTGGCAGGCCACCCTGCGATGCATGCACCATGGACATGGAATCCTCCACCGTCACCGACTGCACGCCGCTTGCCTGCACATCGCGTTCTGTGCGCCCCAGGCACGGCAGCAGGAACGCCTGCCGCGCGGGGATCAGGTGCGAGCGATTCAACTTGGTGGCGATGTGCACCACCAGGTCCAGCTTGCGCATGGCGGGAAGGGTGGTCTCCGGGTCCGGCATCGCCACCGCCAGGTTCCCGCCCATGCATACCAGTGCGCGCGAGCGTCCATCGCGGATCGCGCGCACGGCTTCCACCGCATCATGGCCATGCGTGAGCGGGAATTCGAAGCCGTAGGTTCGCTTGATCGCATCGACCAGTGCCTGCGTAGGCTTCTCGGTGATGCCGACCGTGCGGTCGCCCTGCACGTTGGAGTGGCCGCGTATCGGCGCGATGCCGGCGCCAGGCTTGCCGATGTTCCCGCGTAGCAGCATCAGGTTGGCCATCTGCTGCACGTTCTGCGTGCCACGGCGATGCTGGGTCATGCCCATGCCGTAGCACAGGATCACGCGCTCCGCCTTGGCATAGAGTCGCGCGGCGGCGGCGATGTCATCGCGCGACAGCCCGGAACATTCGACGATCTCGTCCCACGTCGTGCGCGCCAGGTCCTCGCGCAAGGCATCCAGCCCTTCGGTGTGTTCGGCGATGAAGGCATGGTCCAGTACGCCGCGACCACCTGCGGCAAGATCCTCGGCATTGGCATCCAGCAGGCACTTCATCATGCCTTTCAGCAATGCCAGGTCGCCACCGATCCTGACCTGGTAATACGTCTGTGCGATCGGCGTGGCGGTGTTGGTCAACATCTCCGCCGGATGCTGTGGCGAAGTGAACCGCTCCAGCCCGCGTTCGCGCAGCGGATTCACCGCCACGATGGGCACTCCTCGCTTCGATATCTCGCGCAGTGTGGACAGCATGCGCGGATGGTTGGTACCGGGATTGTGGCCGAAGCTGAACAGTGCGTCGCAATGCGCGAAATCATCCAGCGTCACCGTGCCCTTGCCCACGCCGATGGACTCGGGCAAGCCCACGCTGGTCGCCTCGTGACACATGTTCGAGCAGTCGGGAAAGTTGTTGGTGCCGTACTCGCGCACCATCAGCTGGTAGAGGAACGCCGCTTCATTCGATGTGCGCCCGGATGTATAGAACTCGGCCATGTCCGGATGCGGGAGTGCGCGCAGCGCATCACCGATGCGCGCGAACCCATCCTCCCAACTGATCGGCACGTAGCGGTCCGATGCGGCGTCGTACACCATCGGATGCGTCAGCCGGCCTTCGTCCTCGAGCGCATGGTCGCTCCACTCCCAGAGTCCTGAGAGCGTGTGCTCCGCGAAGAAGGCAGGCGTCGCGCGCTTGCCGGTGGCCTCCCACGACACCGCCTTCGCCCCGTTCTCGCAGAACTCGAATGACGAAGTGTGGCGCGGATCCGGCCATGCACAGCCAGGGCAATCGAAGCCCGCAGGCTGGTTGACGCGTCGCAGCGCAGCGGTTTCCCGGCCGACCGCCATCTGGCTTTTCAGTGCGCGCGCAACGGCGGCGAGGGCGCCCCACCCTCCCGCTGCGCCTTCGTAGTCATCGATGCCCGGAATCTTGCGTTCACTCATCGGGGAGCCCTGCCTGCTGCATATCGACCACGGTACGTGCGCAGGATAACCGAAGGCGTCGCGCGGTACGTCAGCCGCACGGGACGACAGAAGCGTGGCGCGTGAACCTTTCGCTCAGCATCGCGTTGCTAGCATGCGGAGCGTCTCCCCGTGGTGTCGCCCGCTCTCCGTGCTTCGTGTCCTGCTTCCCATCACCGCATTGCTCGCCAGCGTTGCCCTGCTGCTCGGCGGCAACGGTTTGCTGGGTACGCTGCTGGCCGTACGCAGCCAGACCGAAGGCTGGGGCGAACGGACCACCGGCCTGGTGATGTCGGGTTACTTCGTGGGTTTCTTCCTGGGCACGTTCACTGCGCCTCCCTTGATCCGCCGCGTCGGGCACATCCGCGCGTTCGCTTTCCACGCAGCGCTTGCCGCTGCCGCCGTGCTGGTTTACCCGCTCTGGATGGAGCCGATGGGATGGCGGGCGCTGCGCGTCGTCACCGGCATGGCGCTGGTCGGCTTGTGCACGGTCATCGAGAGCTGGCTGAACGCGCAGGCGGCGCCCGAACATCGCAGCCGGGTGTTCGCGGTGTACATGGTGGTGACACTGCTTGCGCTTGCCAGCGGTCAATTGCTGTTGGACCTGCAGCCGCCGCGAAGCCCCGTGCTCTTCAGCCTGATCGCCATCCTGTTCGCGCTGGCCATCCTGCCGGTCAGCACCACGCAACTGCAGCCGCCCACCCTGAGCATGGCACCGCGCACCCACATCCTGCAGCTATGCCGCGCAGCCCCCAGCGCCGCTGCAGGGGCATTGCTCGCAGGCCTGGCGCTGGGCGCGTTCTGGGGCCTGGGCGCGGTCTATGCGGCCTCGCTGGGGCTGGATCGTGCGGGCATCGGCACGTTCATGGCCGTGACCATCCTGGGCGGTGCCGCGCTGCAACTGCCCATCGGCCGCTTGTCGGACCGGGGCGACCGTCGCAGCACGCTGGCCGTCGTGGCCGCGTTGGGATCGGTCACGGCGATGCTCGCATTGCGTGTGGAAGCCGCTACGCCTGCCGGCATGCACGCGCTGTTCTTCCTGTTCGGCGGGCTGGCATTTGCGCTGTATCCGCTGGCGGTCGCGCATCTGCTCGATCGCCTGCCGGCGGAGCAATTGCTGGCCGGATGCAGTGCGCTGCTCCTGTTGAACGGCATCGGCGCTGCGGCGGGCCCCGCGCTGGCAGGCGTGCTGATGCAGCGGTCCGGCGCAACGGCGTTGCCGGCCTTCTTCGCCTGCACGCTGGGACTGCTGGCCCTGATTGCCGGCGGACGTCGCCTGCTCAAGGCCCGCCATCTGCTGCATCCGGCGCGCTTCCATCCCATGCTCCGCACCACGCCCACCGCGCTGGAGATGCTGCCCGAGATCCCGGACACCCCAGCGACCCAGGCACGCGATTCGCAGCGGAATTGATCCCGATCAATGCGGCATCCGCGCGGTGCCCCTAGCCTGTGCGTCATGGGCACCCTCTCCCCGTCTCCGTTGTTCGATGCGGACCTGCTGCGGCGTTACGACACGCCCGGGCCGCGCTACACGTCCTATCCGACCGCGCCGCAATTCAGCGCCAGCTTCGGTGCGCAGCAATTGCGCGACCAGGCCGCCGCCAGCAATCGGCAGGCGCAGACCAGGCCGCTGTCGCTGTATGTGCACATTCCTTTCTGCACCAGTCCCTGCTTCTATTGCGGCTGCAACCGGGTGATCACCCGCGACAAGGCACGTGCGGAACTGTATCTGGACTATCTTTATCGCGAGATTGCGCGGATGGCGCCGCTGTTCGACAGCGGGCGCCCGGTGGTACAGCTGCATTTCGGCGGCGGCACTCCCAACTTCCTGACCCCCGCCCAGATCGCCGACTGCGTGGCCGAGCTGCGCAGCCAGTTCAGCTTCGCCGCACCGGAGAGGATGGACTTCTCCATCGAACTCGACCCGCGCTTCGTCACGCCAGCCGATATCGGCGAGCTGGCCAGCATCGGCTTCAACCGCGCGAGCCTGGGCGTCCAGGATTTCGATCCCGAGGTACAGAAGGCCGTGAACCGGGTGCAGGGCGTGGAGGAAACGCTCGCCATCGTGGCCGCGTGCCGTGAGCACGGCATGCGATCGGTCAACATCGACCTGATCTACGGGTTGCCCAAGCAGACCCGCGCAGGCTTCCTGCGTACGCTGGAAATCGTCGTGCAGGCACGGCCTGACCGCATTGCGGTCTACAGCTACGCCCACCTGCCGCAGTTGTTCAAGCCGCAACAACGGATCGCACTGGAGGATCTGCCCAGCCCCGAGGAGAAGCTGCAGCTGCTGCAGTGCGCGATAGAACAGCTGGTGGAAGCGGGGTACGTCTACATCGGCATGGACCACTTCGCCCTGCCCGGCGACGAGCTGGCGCGTGCGCAGGAACGTGGCGACCTGCACCGCAATTTCATGGGCTATACGACGCATGCCGAAAGCGACCTGCTGGGCTTCGGCGTGAGCGCGATCAGCCATGTCGGCGACAGCTTCAGCCAGAATCCGCGCGACATCGCGAGTTGGGAGCGCGCCATCGACGACGGGCGCCTGCCCGTCTGGCGCGGCATGCCGCTGGACCGCGACGATGTGCTGCGCGCAGACGTCATCCAGGAACTGATGTGCCACGGACGGCTGGACTATGGCCGCATCGGCCGCCGCCACGGCATCGCGTTCACCGATTACTTCGCCGATGCCCTCCCCAGGCTGCAGGCACTGGCCGACGACGGCCTGCTGACGTTCACGCGGGTCGGCTTCCAGGCCACGCCACGTGGCCGCCTGCTGCTGCGCGTGATCGCGATGTGCTTCGATCGCTATCTGCATGCGGCAGCGTCGGCAGAAGCACCGCGGTTCTCGCGCACGGTCTGAGTGCCCGACATCAGCGGCATGCTGCGTTGACACGGTCGTCCAGGCGGCGACTGGTATCGAAGTCCCGCCTCAGCCCGAGGCGCACATGCGCCTGGTCGCGCGCCTTCCTGGCCCGCTCGCAGGCGGCTGCGTCGCGATGCATCGAGATGACAGCGCCCTGCGATGAGGTTTGCCGGCGTCGCGCGCCCGTGCGGGAGCGCGGACGTGGACTGTCTGCCCTGGCCGTCGCACGTGGCGCCGATGAGGACGGTGCGGATGTCGCCGGTATCGGCGGATCGGCGGGATAGGCGCGCACCCATTCCGTGCGTTGCGTCGAGGTACAGGGCATCGCCTGGTAGTGCGCCTGACCATCCACACCCCGGCACTTGTGGACTGGATCGCTGCCCCAGGTGGCGCTGCCGATGGCGACGAGGATGGCAGCCAGCAGGATGCGCAGCGCGCACGACGAAGACGCGGACATGGCAGGCTCCTGCGGGATGGAGGCTGCAGGATCCGGCGATGGCAGGGGTATCGGGATCGGGGCGCGCCGCGCCGCGCTGTCGGGATTTCCCGCGCGTTCACCACGCCATCACCCCGTGCCGTGCGAGAAGAGGCGCCTGTTCCCTGCGAGACATCCGATGACAGCCGCCTACCTCTACCTCAACGCGGTGCTCTACCTGCTGCTCGCCGGCTGGTGCACGTTCGCGCCCGCGCGCACGGCGGCGGCCGTCGGCTATGCGTCGCTTACCCGGTCCGGGCAGACCGAGTACCTGACGATCTACGGCGGCCTGCAACTCGGGCTTGCGTTCCTGTTCGCTTGGTTCGCCTTGACCCAGCAGCTGCGCACCGGTCTGGTGCTGGCGATGGCGCTGTACCTGCCGATCGTGCTCTACCGCAGCGCAGCGTTGTTGCGCTGGTGGCCGGTGGAATCGACCACCATGATGCTGGCGGTGACCGAGTGGCTGATGCTGGCGGCGGCCCTGTGGCTTTGGTGGCAGGGCCGGGCCAGCTGAGTTGCCGGATCAGAAGTTGATCGGCAAGCGCGCGGTGAAGGTGAGGTCCGGCGTGTCGCGGGTCACGCCCACGCCCAGCGCGACATTGAGCGACATGCGGTCGCTGAAGCGGTAGGTGCCGCCCAGCAGCAGCGTACCCAGCGTGGTACGCACGGCGCCCGCCACCTCCTTTCCATCCTGCTCGGTCTTGTCGACGATGCTCTGGTCGTAACCGATGCTGATGGCCGCCTTCTCGTTGAGCGCCAGGCCCATGCCGAGGTTGAAGCCGAGGATGTCGCCGGCCTTGATGTCGCCCAGGAACTCGGTCTGCCCGCCCAGTACGCGGCGCGAGACATTGCTGCGCTTGAAGTTGTGCAGGTAGCTGAGACTGCCGAAGAACACCACCGGATCGGAGGGGAACAGCCAGGTGACGCCGGGCTGCAGGGCGTTGAAGCCGCTGCCCGTGGGCAGGTCCAGTGGCAGGCCGGTACCGGTGGTGTTGGCCACGCAGCGCGTCACGCAGTCGGTGACGACCTCGAACAGATCGCGCCCCGTGCGGCTCTTGTAGCGCAGCCATGCGATGTAGAACGGCTTGTCGGCGGCGCCCCGGTTCAGCTGGTAGCGGCCGGTGACTTCCACGTCGCCCATCCCGCTTCCGCGTGCGTTGAACACGCGGTCCTGGGCGGAACCGGTGAAGATCTCGCGGCTGACCGTATCGCTGTGGATGTAGACGTAGGGCAGCTTCGCCTCGAGTTCCATGCGCCGGCTGAGGCCATAACGCCCGGTCAGCGTGGCGACGGCGGTCGTGGTCTTCACCTGGCGCACATCGATCAAGCCGATCAGGATGGCGGGAATGATGGTGTAGCCCACCAGCGCGACACGATCATTGGCCGAGTAGCCGTACTGCAGCGACGGCTCCACCACCATCTTGCCCTTGGGTGTCAGCACGCCCGGCTGATCGAAGATCTGCGCGACCTCGGGCGGCCGCGACTCGCTCTCCGGCGCCTGTCCGACACGTTGCGGCGCCTGCGTGTCTGCCTGCTGTGTCTGCTGGCCCGCGGGCGGGGGGGAACCGGATTGCGCGACCTGCGTGCCCGCATGCGCGCCGTCGGGAGCCGGTGCCACCGGGGTCGCCTGCGGCGCTGGACCGGTCACGATGTAGGTCTGCGCAGGTGGAGGGGAATCGCGGAAGGTCGGTGCCTGGTTCAGCGCGGGCACGATCACGGGGGCGGGCGCACCACGCGCGCGCGCATTGGCGAGGATTTCTTCGTTGAGCGCATTCTGCAGGGTGAATATCTGCTGCTCCTGGGCCTGCATGGCGTCACGCATCGCCTGCAACCGATGCGTCTGCTCGTTGAGCTGGCGCTGCAGTGCGTCCAGCCGTGCATCGGCGGTGATTTCGTAGGGCTGCGCCGGCACCGGCGGAGGGGGCGACGCCGGCATCACCGGTTCCTGTGCCCGCGCCTGCCCTGCGTGCACCCCCAGGCTGACTGCCAATGCCAGCGGTGCGACTTCCATCAGAGACGTCCCTTTCATGCTGTGCCCCTTGTCTTGTGCGTGAGCGCGGTGATCCCGGTCCTGCGTCGATGTCACGGGCTGCCGGGTGCGCGGATCAGCGCGTCCGTGAGCGCGCCGTTCGCGTTGAGGGTCTGGTAGGCCCCGAGCGTGTCGACACCCACGTCGATGCGGGTGACGGTGCGGATATCCTGGTCATCCAGCGCGTTCTGGATCACCAGGCCACCGGTGGCCTGCGCGGGATCGAAGCGATTGCCCTCGCCGATCTGGACCACCAGCCCGCGATTGAAATCGGCCAACGCCTGAGCCTGGTCCGGCGTGATGCGTGCCACGTCCGGAACCTGCACGGCGATACGCGCCGTCAGTTCGCCGTTGACGAAGACGACGCGCTCGATGCCGAACGACAGGGTCATGCCCGACGGCATCTGGAAGCCCCCGCGCATCTGCGCCAGCCGGGCGGGATCCACCGGTTGCCATTCGGCGCCCAGGTCACCGCCCTGCCCCCGTGCACCCACCGGTGCCAGCAGCACCGCCAGCATGACCGTGGCGCGGCATACACCCTGCCTGATCCTGTCCATGTCAGATGTCTCCCGCACCGCGCCTGGGCACGGTGACGTTGCGCAGGCCATCACGCTGGATTCCCATGTCGAGCGGCGCCGGAGGTGCGGTCTGCCAGTCGCGGGCCTGGTTGAAGCGGGCGCGTTCCCGCTGGTTGTGCACGACGAACATCACCCGGTTGTCCCACAGCGCCTCGAAGCGAGAGCGCGGCATTGCACGCGTGCCACGCGCCGGGTCGCCCAGCAGCACGCGACCGTCGCGCAGGCCCTTCACCACGACAAAGTGACGGTACCCGCGGTCGTTGAGCAGCACGATGGCCGGCACGTTCTCCTGCTGCAGTTTGTCCAGCGGCAACTCGAAGCCGTCGGCCTCGTACCCCTTCGAGCGAAGGTAGCGGCGCATGTCGAGCAGCGAGAAGCCTTCCTTGCGGATGCGCGCCTGGTCGCCGTTGTTGTACATCTGCACGAAGACGTCGACCTCGCTGACAGCGTGGCCATACTGATGCGTCAGCAGGGTCGCCGTGGCGGCGGAGCCGCAACTGAAATCGTACTGCTGCGGCAGCGTCGTCTTGAACCGCGCTTCCTTCAGGCTGGTCACGCGGACGCTGTAGGCGCTGCCCGGCACGCGGATGTCGCTGGTGGCCGCCGATGCGCCACCGAGCACCGCCAGCGCGCACGCGAGCGCGACGCATCGCGGCCATCCACGCTGCCGCACACGGTGTTTCATTGCGGTCCGCCGCTGAAATCGATGGTCACGATCATCGCGTTCTGGATCAGCACGTTGCTGCCGGTGTTCTGGATGACCGTGTTGATGCCGCTGGCGTTGCCGAACGCGCCGTCAGCGATGCTGTTGGTTCCACTGGTGATGTGGTGCGCCGTGTTGCCATCCACGGAGCCGTCCACATCGATGAGGTTCTCGGTCTGGCTGCTGTCACCGCCTCGCAAGCCGGACAGCCGGTCCACCGCGATCGCGCGTCCCAATTCGCTGACGGCCACGAGCGGAACGTCCGGAACTTTGGTTTCGAACGTGATGGCGGGTGTCCATCCTGCGCGGGCGACGGCGTTGTCTTCCGCCGAGGCGCCAAACGCGAGGACGAGCAATCCCCAGGCTGCGATGCGCAACCCGGCCTGTTGGTGCGTATGCATGGTCAGTCTCCCTTGCCATGCGTCCACCGCGCAGCCATGGGGCGTCCCGCCGTGAAGCGGGACGCCTGCGTCCGCACGGAGTGCCTGGCCCAGCTGGGCCAGGACACCGCGGAACGCTTATGGGCCTACGGTCAGATTGGCTTGAACGGTGATGCCTTGCTGGATCAGCGAGGCCATGCCGCTGTTCTGTGCCGCCACCATGATGCCGGCCGCCGACTGCCCGACGCTCGTCATGTTGTTGGACATGTCGAACGCACCCGCATCGACCGCAACGGAACCGCCCGCGCCGCCGGCACCACCGGTCGCACCGTTGCCGACGCCACCATTGCCGTCACCGCCATTGCCATCGCCACCGTTGCCGACGCCGCCGGCACCACCGGTCGCACCGACCGCGCCGCTGGCGCCGTTGCCGGCCGTCGCATCGCCATTGCTGGCGGTGGAGGACGCGCTGCCGTTGCTGGCGTCGCCATTGCTGGCATCGCCACCATCACCGCCGTCTCCTGCGGTCGCCGTCACCGTGCCGCCTGCGCCGCCCATACCGGAGCCTGCACCGCCCGTGGCGGTCGCGTCGCCGCCCGTCCCGGAGCCTGCGCCGCCCGTGCCGGAGCCGTCACCGCCCGTACCGGTCGCGTCACCCGACGTGCCTGCACCGGCGGTGGCGCTGCTTGCTCCGCCCGTTGCAGTCGCGTCACCTGACGTGCCTGCGCCACCGGTTGCCGTGCCGTCGCCGCTGGTACCGTCGCCTGCGCCACGTTCGCGCACGTTGCCGCTGCCTGCTCCGGCGTCGCCACCGGAAGCACCCGCGATCGAACCGGTGTCGCCGCTCGCGCTTCCGGCATCGCCACCTGAAGCACCCGTGGCTCCGCCACCATCACCGCCCCAGCCACCGGCGTCACCGCCACGACCGCGGCCATTGCCGGCCGTCGCGTCGCCGTCGCCGCCCCAGCCATTGCCGTCGCCGCCATTGGCGCCGCGTGTATCGTCGGCGTTGCCGCCACGACCACCGTTGCCGGCCGTCGCGTCGCCGATGGTTGCGCTGCCGTTGGACGAATCGCCCGCCGTCGCGCTGCCGTTGTTGGCATCGCCACCGCTGCCGCCATTGCCGCCATTGCCGCCGTCGCCGCCGTCACCTCCGTTGCCGGTGCCACCCGCGGCGCTACCGCCGTAGCCCTTGCCACCATAGCCCGCGCCGCCCTTGCCACCGTCGCCGCCGTTCGCGTCGCCCCAGTTCTTGGCCACGTTGCCGATGTCGTGCACGGTCACGCCCGAAACGGCGCCGATCAGCTTCGTTTCGGCCACGGCCTTGCTGTGGTTGAAAGAGTTGGAGAACGTGGACGTCGCGGTGCTGCCATTGTTGGCGGCCGTCGAGCCGAAGCCCTCCGCAGTCGCCCTGCCGCGATTGTTGCGGTTGTCGCCGTCGTGGGTGCTGTTGTCGCTGTGGTCGGAATTGTCGGAGTTGTCCGAATTGTCGGAGTGGTCGCTGTTGTCTGTGTTGGTGCTGTTGTTGCTCAGATCCGCCGAGAGGTTGACCAGGATGTCGTCACCCGGGCCATTTTCGGTATTGGTCTGTTGCGCGAATGCCTGTCCCGTCGTGCCGAGCGCCAGCAATACCGCCGATGCGATCAGTGTCTTGCGAATGCACATGTTGATTCTCCTTGTGGCCGCTCCGGGACCCAGGGGAAGCCCCTAAAAAGCGACGCGGGTCACACTTGCATGGCAATCGTTAGTCCTGTTCGCGCGACGCGTTAAATTTCCGTTCGCGAACAGACCGCTCGTCCGCTGGCGAAGCGGGAGCGTCATATCCAGCGCGTGATGGCCGGCCCCGGTAGTTGCCAGCGTTGTCGCCGTTACCAGGTCGGTGCGCGGACCGCATCGGCGAGGCGTGCACCCAGCCACACCAGCAGCAGCCCGGTCAGCAGCGTGATTGCGAGATAGCCAAGCGCGGCGCCCTGGCGCTCCGTTCGCGCGAACAACAGGCACTCCACCATCAGCGCCGAATACGTGGTCAGTGCTCCCAGCACCCCGACGAGCAGGAAGGCGCGCCAGTAGAGTGCGGAAGGGCCGCGCCCTTCCAGCCAGATCGCAAGGAAGCCGGCGGCGAACGAGCCAATCATGTTCACCGCGAACGTGCCCCAGGGAAATCCGCTTCCCAGCTGTCGCAGCAGCGCGCCGCCCAGCCAGAAGCGCGCCGCCGCGCCCAGCGCACCGCCCGCCATCACCAGCATCAGTTGTTGCCACCAGAGTGCAGCGTGTGCCGGCATCGGTCGTCTTCCGTCAGCGGGGAGGTCAGTCGTCGCGTCCGGCCTGCAGTCGCGCCTGGCGGCGCGCCTCGCGCAGGCGGTCGAGTTTTTCCTTCAGCTTGATCTCGAGGCCGCGTTCGACCGGCGCATAGTAGACCTGCTCGCCCATCGCATCGGGAAATGCCGTCTGGTCCAGCGCGATGCCGCCCGCTGCATCGTGGTCGTACTGGTAGCCGGTGCCGTAGCCCAGCTCCTTCATCAGCTTGGTCGGGGCGTTGCGCAGGTGCAGCGGTACGTCCTGCGTGCCGTATTCGCGCACGTCGCGCTTGGCGGCGTTGAATGCCATGTAGCCGGCGTTGGATTTGGCCGTGCTGGCGAGATAGATCACCAGTTGCGCGAGCGCGAGGTCGCCCTCGGGACTGCCGAGCCGCTCGTAGGTATCCCACGCGTCGATCGCCATCTGCAGGGCGCGCGGATCAGCCAGGCCGATGTCCTCCACCGCCATCCGCGTCATGCGTCGTGCCAGATAGGCGGGGTCGCACCCCCCATCCAGCATGCGCGCCAGCCAGTACACGGCGCCGTCGGGATTAGAGCTGCGCACCGACTTGTGCAGGGCCGAGATCTGGTCGTAGAACTGCTCGCCCCCCTTGTCGAAGCGGCGCGTGCGGTCTGCCAGCACTTGTGCGAGTGTCTGCGGGGTGATGCGCCCCCCTTCGTCGGCAGCCAGTTCCGCAGCGATTTCGAGCAGCGTCAATCCTCGCCGTACATCCCCGTCGGCAGCCGTCGCGATCTCCAGCAGCGCTTCGTCGTCCACCTCCACGCCAAGCTCGCCCAGTCCGCGCTCGGCATCCGCAAGCGCAAGGCGAAGGGCATGCCGGATGTCATCGGGCGACACCGCTTCCATCACATGCACGCGGCAGCGCGAGAGCAGCGCGGAGTTCAGTTCGAACGACGGATTCTCCGTTGTGGCGCCAACGAAGATGATCGTCCCGCGCTCGATATGCGGCAGGAACGCATCCTGCTGTGCCTTGTTGAAGCGGTGCACTTCGTCCACGAACAGCACCGTGCGACGACCGCCGGCAAAGCGTTGCACGGCTTCGGCCAGCACCTGGCGTACCTCGGGCAGGCCGGACAGCACGGCGGAGATCGCCTTGAACTCGGCATCGGCATAGCGCGCCAGCAGCAGCGACAAGGTGGTCTTGCCGCAGCCCGGGGGGCCCCACAGGATCATCGAGTGCACATGGCCGGATTCCACGGCACGACGCAGCGCGCTCCCCGGCGCGAGCAGCCGGCGTTGGCCGACCATTTCATCCAGGCTGCGCGGCCGGATGCGCTCTGCCAACGGCCTCAGCGCATCGGTGTCGGTACTCAGCAGGTCGGCCTGCGGTTCAAGGGGGGTACGTGTCTTGGCCACGCTTCATTGTAACGTCGCGCGACCGCAGGCCATGCGTGGCGTCCCGCTCAGGGGCCGCCCACGACATCCACGCCCTTGGCCGGTGCGTACTTGAACGTGCCTGCGGCGAACGCGGGATTGCGCTTCCAGCCCGAGAAGCTGATTTCCGTGCGCTGGCCCACCGCATCCTTCACTTCCATCCTCACCAGCGTGCCGTTGGTGAACGCCAGGCGCGCGGTCTGGAAGCTGGCATCGCCTTCCTGCTTGGGCGTGAGCGTCAGCCACTGCTCGCCGCCCTGCCCCGTGGCTTCGGCGACCTTGAACTGCTGGTCCAGCTTGCCGGGGTCGATCAGCGCCGCCAGCGGGCTGTTCTCTTCTTCGATGCCCTGCTCGCGCACGGTGGCCTGCTGCAGGTCCGGGTCGTAGACCCAGACTTTCTTGCCGTCAGCAACGATCAGCTGTTCGTAGGGCTTGTTGTACTCCCAGCGGAACAGTCGCGGGGCGGACAGCGCGACGCGGCCATTCGAGGTTTCCTTGAGCTTGCCACCCCCGTCGTACACCTTCTGGGTGAACTGCCCGTCCAACCCTTTCAGCCCGGTGGTGAAGGTCTGGAGCTCATCGCGGGCACCGGCGAAGGCGCTGGTGGCGAGCAAGGCGGTGGCGAGGATGGCGTAGCGTGCAGTGCGGAGCATGGTGCGTTCCGGGGTGAGGGACGTTGGGGCGGAGTGTGGCCGGGTGAAACTGAATGGGGGGTGGGCGCCCGGCTGTGGTGGGAGCGACGTAAGTCGCGATCGATCTCCGGCAGCGCGTCGTCGCGACTTACGTCGCTCCCCCAAAATCAAGCGTCAGCGCGGTGGCGGCGGCGCGAGGACCTGCCGGTCGCCGTTGTGCTCGGGTGGCGTCACCACGCCGGCCGCTTCCATGGCTTCGATCAGGCGTGCGGCACGGTTGTAGCCGATCTTCAGGCGGCGCTGCACGCCGGAGATCGACGCACGCCGGCTCTCGGTGACGATCTTCACCGCTTCGTCGTACAGCGGATCGGATTCGTCGCCACCACCGCCGCCCGACTCCGGAAGGCCGGTCGGCCCCACGACGATGCCGTCGCCCATGGTCTGGATCTCCTCCAGCACGCCTTCGATGTAGTCGGCGCTGCCACTGGCCTTGAGGTGTTCCACCACGCGGTGCACTTCCTCGTCGCTGACGAAGGCACCATGGATGCGCTCGGGCATCGCGGTGCCCGGCGGCAGATACAGCATGTCGCCGTGGCCAAGCAGCGTTTCCGCACCGGACTGGTCGAGGATGGTGCGCGAGTCGATCTTCGAACTGACCTGGAACGCGATGCGGGTGGGAATATTGGCCTTGATCAGGCCGGTGATGACGTCCACCGACGGGCGTTGGGTAGCCAGGATCAGGTGGATGCCGGCCGCGCGCGCCTTCTGCGCCAGGCGGGCGATCAGTTCTTCCACCTTCTTGCCGACGATCATCATCATGTCGGCGAATTCGTCGATGAAGATGACGATGAAGGGCATCGGCTCCAGCGGGCGCGGCGCTTCGGCCAGGTCCGGGTTCGGCTTGAACAGCGGGTCCATCAACGGCTGGCCCGCGTCCATCGCGTCCTTGACCTTCTTGTTGAAGCCGGCCAGGTTGCGCACGCCCACCGCGCTCATCAGCTTGTAGCGGCGCTCCATTTCCGCCACGCACCAGCGCAGACCGTTGGCGGCCTCCTTCATGTCGGTCACGACCGGCGCCAGCAGATGCGGGATGCCCTGGTAGACGCTGAGTTCCAGCATCTTGGGGTCGATCATCAGCATGCGCAGGTCTTTCGGCGAGGCCTTGTACAGCAGGCTCAGCACCATGGCGTTGACCGCGACGGACTTGCCCGAGCCGGTGGTGCCGGCGACCAGCAGGTGCGGCATGCGCGCCAGGTCGGCCACGGTCGGGCGACCGGCGATGTCCTTGCCCAGCGCCAGCGTCAGCGGACTGCCCGACTTGTCGTATTCCTTCGAGCGCAGCAACTCGCTGAGGAAGATCATCTCGCGGCTGGTGTTCGGGATCTCCAGGCCGATCACCGACTTGCCGGGGATCACGTCCACCACGCGCACCGACTTCACCGACAGGCCGCGGGCGATGTCCTTGTCCAGCGAGCTGATCTGGCTGACCTTCACGCCGGGCGCGGGCTCCATCTCGAAGCGCGTGATCACGGGGCCTGGATAGGCGCCGACCACCTGGGCATCGATGCGGAAGTCCTTCAGCTTGAACTCGATCTGCCGCGACAGGGTTTCCAGTGTTTCTTCGGAATAGCCCTTGGTTTGCGGTTTCGGATCGTCCAGCAGCGACAGCGGCGGCAGGCCGGATTCGTCGCCGCCGGTGCCGTGGAACAGCGGGATCTGCTGCTCGCGCTTGGCGCGTTCGCTCTTTTCCACGATGGCGGGCGCAGGCGGTTCGATCTTCACCGGCTCGCGCTTGGCGCGGGCAATGGCGTCGGTCTTGCGGACGGTCTCGCGCTCTTCGCGCATCGCCCGCGTCTGCTGCCATTCGTTGGCCTGCTGGCTGCCGCGGCGGAACAGGTCGGGCAGCATCAGCACATATTTGCCGATGCGCTCCATCACGGCGAACCACGACAGTCCGGTCGCCAGCGTCACCGAGGTCAGGAACAGCACCAGCAGGAACAGGTTGCCACCCAGTCCGCCAAACAGCTTGAGCAGCGACTTGCCCACCAGCGTGCCGAGGATGCCGCCGGCTCCGGCGGAGAAATGTTCGGCCGGCACGCCACGCAGATGCAGCAGCCCCGTCGCCGAAATCAGGAAGCCGACCATGCCGATCAGGCGCAGCGCCGGCCCCAGGTCGGCCTCACCGTCGCCATCGGTATCCATGCCGAACAACGCGATCCACGCGACCGCGCCAAGGATCAACGGCAACAGGAAAGCCACGTAGCCGAACAGCCACAACAGCATGTCGGCGAGGTACGCACCCGCCAGTCCCCCCATGTTGTGGACCGGCGCGGTCAGGCTGCCGGACTGCGACCAGCTGGGGTCCTGCGGCGAGAAGGTGAAGAGACTGGCCAGCAGGTACAGCAACAGGGGAGCAATGGCGATCAGCGCCAGATCACGCCAGAGACGCTGCCTGCGGGGATTCGGAGGCGACGCCTGCTTGCGCGCGGCCGTGTTGCCGCCTTTGGATTTGCCGTTGTCCGGGAGCTGCTTCGCCACCTTTGGACCAGACCTTAGGAAATTTCTGTTAGTGATTGATAGTAAACGAATCATGCCCGACGCAACAGCAGGGGCATCCCGCCAGGGCGGACGATTGCGCTACCCCAGACAGCAAAAAACGCCGCGTGGCTGCGCAGCGTCTTCAATCGATCCGTCGGGCTTGCGCGTGCACCACCGCTTTCCACCCGCGCGCCTTGATTCGCCGGATACGCATCGCCACTCTATGGGCTTGCAGACGATGATCCAATTGCGTCGTTGCCGGCCCGATCACCCTCTTTTCGCGAGTATACATGAGCACTTCGAAGCACTGCCGCCTGTTGATCCTGGGCTCCGGCCCCGCCGGTTGGACCGCTGCCGTCTACGCAGCCCGCGCCAATCTCAAGCCCGTCGTGGTCACCGGCCTGCAGCAGGGTGGCCAGCTGATGACCACCACGGAAGTGGACAACTGGCCCGGCGATGCCCATGGTCTGATGGGGCCCGACCTCATGGCGCGCATGCAGGCGCATGCGGAGCGCTTCGAGACGGAGGTGATCTTCGACCACATCCATACGGCCGATCTGTCCAAGCGTCCGTTCAAGCTGATCGGCGACAGCGGCGAGTACACCGCCGACGCACTGATCATCGCCACCGGCGCCACCGCCAAGTACCTGGGCCTGCCGTCCGAAGAAGCCTTCAAGGGCCGCGGCGTGTCGGCCTGCGCGACCTGCGACGGCTTCTTCTACCGGGACCAGGACGTGGCCGTGATCGGCGGCGGCAACACCGCGGTGGAGGAAGCGCTGTACCTGTCCAACATCGCCCGCAAGGTCTATCTGGTGCACCGTCGCGACACCTTGCGTGCCGAGAAGATCATGCAGGACAAGCTGTTCGCCAAGATCCAGGCCGGCAAGATCGAGCCGGTGTGGCACCACACGGTGGACGAGGTGCTGGGCAACGAGGCCGGCGTCACCGGTATCCGGGTGAAGTCGATGCAGGACGGCAGCACGCGCGACATCGACGTGCACGGCTTCTTCGTTGCCATCGGCCACACGCCGAACACCGGCCTGTTCGAAGGACAACTGGACATGAGCAACGGCTACCTGAAGATCCGCTCCGGCATCGAGGGCAACGCCACCGCGACGACGATCCCGGGCGTGTTTGCCGCCGGCGACGTGACCGACCAGCACTACCGCCAGGCCATCACCTCGGCAGGCTTCGGTTGCATGGCGGCGCTGGATGCGGAGCGCTTCCTGGACAAGGACGGCTGATCCGGGCCCCAGGGGAGAGCGCCAGGGATGGACAAGCTGCTGATCAAGCAGTGCCTGTTCTACGGCAGCTGGCTGGTCTGGCCTTTCCTGGCCTGGCTTGTGTGGCGCTTGCGCGAGAGGCGCGGGCGCTGGCTGGTTGCCCTGCTTCTGTCCGGCTGCCTGCTGTTCGCCTGGTCACGCTTCGTCGAACCACAGCGGATCCACGTACAGGAGACGGTACTCGCGGGCACCGGCGGGCAGGCACGCCTGGTGCTGATCAGCGACATCCATCTGGGCGTCTACAAGGACAGTAGATACCTGCGGCGGTTGGTGGACCGGATCAACACCCTGCAGGCGGACGCGGTGGTGATTGCCGGCGATTTCACCTACGAGCCTGCCGGCAAGTCGCTGCAACAGATGTTCGCACCCCTCGCGGAGCTCCACCTGCCCACGTACGCCGTGCTCGGCAATCATGACCAGCAGGCGCCGGGGCCCGACATCGATGCAGAACTCCGTTCCGCCCTGGCGAGGCACAACGTCAGCGTGATCGAAGGCGAAACCGTCACCGTGCGCGGATTCCGTCTCGCCGGACTGGGCGACCGCTGGGCGAACAAGGACGATCCCGGCTTCCTTTCCGCCCTGCCCTCGCCCTCCCCCACCCTGGTGCTGACCCACAATCCCGACAGCGCGATCGACCTCGATCCGGCCCGGGCGGCTCTGGTGCTTGCAGGCCATACGCATGGTGGGCAGATCCGCATTCCGTGGCTGTACAAACGCGTGATTCCCAGCCAGTACGGCTTCGATCGCGGCGAGCAGTTCCTGCGCACGCCCCATGGCCGCGTGCGCGTGTACACCACCGCGGGCACCGGCGAGATCGGCCTGCCGATGCGCTTGTTCAATCCTCCGACCATCGACGTGCTGGATCTGCGTCCGTAGCGTCTGCCGATGATTGCGGTCCGTTTCCTTCCTTCCCTTGCCGACCTGCCGGCGCCCGCGTGGGACGCCTTGCACGATGGCCGCAACCCTTTTGTTTCCCATGCGTTCCTGCACGGGTTGGAAGCCCACGGCTGCCTGCGCGAGGAATGGGGCTGGACGCCGCATCACGCCACCTTGTGGGACGGAGAGCTGCTGGTCGCCGCAGCGCCGGGGTACCTCAAGGAAAACTCGCACGGCGAGTTCGTGTTCGACCACGCCTGGGCGCACGCGTACGCGCAGCACGGACTGGACTATTACCCCAAGTGGCTGGGCGGTGTGCCCTACTCGCCTGTCACGGGACCACGGCTGCTGGCATCGGATCATGGCCATCGCGCGTTGCTGCTGACGTCGATCCAGGACCAGGCGCTGCGGCTGAACCTGTCTTCCGCCCACATCAACTTCCCGACGCCCGTCGAGCACGCAGGCTTTCCGGACGGCTGGCTGCCCCGCATCGATGTGCAGTACCACTGGCGCAACCCCGGGCACTGGTGCGACTTTGATGGCTTCCTGGCGGACTTCGACCACAAGCACCGCAAGAACATCCGCCAGGAGCGCGCAAAGGTGCAGCGCGCCGGGGTGACCTTCCGTACCGTGCACGGCGACGAAGCCAGCGTGGCCGACCTGCAGGCGATGTTCGGGTTCTACCTGCGTACCTTCCGCGACTACGGCAACTCGCCGGCACTGACGCTGCAGTTCCTGCAACATCTCGCGACCTCGCTGCCGCGCAACCTGGTGATGTTCCTGGCCGATCATCAGGGCCGCACGATCGCAGGGGCGCTGTGCCTGCGCGGAGGGGACACCCTGTATGGCCGTTACTGGGGCGCGGAGAGCGTGCTGCCGGGACTGCATTTCGAGACCTGCTACTACCAGGGCATCGACTATTGCCTGCGCGAGGGATTGAAGATCTTCGAGCCCGGCGCCCAGGGCGAACACAAGATCGCGCGCGGGTTCCTGCCCACCTTCGTGTACTCACGCCACTGGATCGCCCGTCCGGACTTCTCCGCCGCCCTGGCCGATTGGTGCGGGGAAGAAGCCTTGGCCGTGCGCCGCTATGCCCTCAGCCTGCAGGCGCATACGCCGTTCAAGCAGTGCGACTGAACCCCGCGCATCGTGCCGGGAATGCGCCCTACAATCGCGGCATGCGCCAACGGCCGTTCGTCCTGTCTTCCGATCCCCACGCGCCTTTCCCTCCCGTCGGCAACGCCATGCGCGAACCCGACGGATTGCTGGCGATCGGTGGCGACCTGTCACTGCCGCGCCTGCTCAACGCCTATCGAAACGGCATCTTCCCGTGGTTTTCGCCGGGCCAGCCCCCGTTGTGGTGGTCGCCGGATCCCCGAATGGTGTTCCGCACTGACGGCGTGCGCCTGTCCTCGCGCTTCCGCCGCGACCTGAAGCACAGCACGTGGCAGGTCCGCGCGGACACCCGTTTCGAGCAGGTCATCACCGCCTGCGCGCAAGCACCCCGACCAGGACAGGAGGGTACGTGGATCACGTCCGGCATGCGCCAGGCCTACATCGATCTGCACCGGGCGGGGCACGCGCATTCGGTCGAGGTCTTCGCCGATGGCACGCTGGTGGGCGGCATCTATGGCGTGGCAATCGGGTGCATGTTCTTCGGCGAGAGCATGTTCAGTGCCCGTCCGGGCGGCTCCAAGGTCGCGCTCGCGGCGCTGGCCATGCGCTTGCGGGCGTGGGGCTGGCCGCTTATCGATGCGCAGGTGGAAAACGCACACCTGCGTTCGTTGGGCGCAATCCTGATGCCCCGGGAGGCGTTTCTTGCCGAGGTTGCCCAATGGGTGGCACACCCCTTCCCCGCCGAGGGCTGGACGGAGCGATTCGGTGCAATGGCGGCCCCGGAACTGGCGCAACCATTGGTGCCGTAACGGAATTTTTGCACCGGGAGCCCCGCAGGCGTACAATGCCCGGCTTCATGGCATCCGCCATCCCTCGCGGCACAGCACAGGCATACATGTCGAAAGACGATTCCATTGAATTCGAAGGCACCGTTGCCGAGACGCTGCCCAACACCATGTTCCGGGTCAAGCTGGAAAACGGGCACGAGATCATCGCCCACATCTCCGGCCGCATGCGCAAGAACTACATCCGCATCCTGACCGGCGACAAGGTGAAGGTCGAAATGACCCCGTACGACCTCACCAAGGGTCGAATCACTTACCGCATGAAGTAATGCGCGCAACCCTTTGATTTGAAAGCGGCCAATGGCCGCTTTCTGCGTTTATGCGCCCGAGCGTGCGCGCTGGTGCGGGTGCCGTGACTTCCGGCACCGGGTCGCTGGTAAGGACCACGAACGGCAGATTTGCAGCTCGGGACCGATGCGTAGCGTGGCCGTGGCCAATTCCGGCTGCCAACCCGTCGAGCGGTGCCATGAATCCACGTCTTCTTCCCTTCCTGCTGCTCGTAGCGAGCCTGGTCCCCTTGGCGGCACAGGCGGGTGAGCCGGTGACCGCGTGCGTGAGCCTGGGCAACGACCAGGAAATCATCAGAGCCGGCGGCGGTGAGCAGTTCTATCTGCGTGACGGCCAGAGCCACTACCGTGTCGCATTCCGAAACAGCTGCGCCCCCATCACCATGACGCCCACCGTGGAAATATCCACGAAGGGCCAGGTGGGCCAGCTGTGCCCCCAGGACACCAAGGTGGTGACGAAGCGCGGGAGCTGCCGCGTCAGCATCGTGGAACAGATCACGGCCGATGAGTTCGCTGTCCGCAAACGACGCGCACGACAGTAAGGCGTCCGTACGGAAAAGGCGGCCCGGAGGCCGCCTTTTCTGACATGCCCGCGTGAGCGTCCGGCCGCTTACACCGTCGCCGGCAACAGCCTTTCAGGTTCAGCCTGCGCATCGACGACCAGTTCACCCTCCCGCACGTCGATGCTGACCCGGCCACCGTCCACCAGCTTGCCGAACAGCAGCTCGTCGGCCAGCGGACGCTTCACCTTGTCCTGGATCAGGCGGGCCATCGGGCGCGCGCCCATCAGCGGATCGAAGCCATGCTGGGCCAGCCAGTCACGCGCCGCCGGGGTGGCGGACAGGCTGACGTGCTTCTCCTGCAGCAGCATTTCCAGTTCGATGACGAACTTGTCCACCACGCGCAGGATGTGCTCGAAGCCCAACCCCTGGAACTGCACGATGGCATCCAGGCGGTTGCGGAACTCCGGCGTGAAACTGCGGCGGATCACTTCCATCGCGTCGGTGGAATGGTCTTGGCGGGTGAAGCCGATGGTCCGGCGCGATGCCTGCGCCGCACCGGCGTTGGTGGTCATCACCAGGATGACGTTCTTGAAGTTGGCCTCGCGCCCATTGGTATCCGTCAGCACCCCGCGGTCCATGACCTGCAGCAGGATGTTGAAGATGTCGGGGTGCGCCTTCTCCACTTCGTCCAGCAGCAGCACGCAATGCGGCGTCTTGACGATCTTCTCGGTCAGCAGGCCGCCCTGGTCGAAGCCGACATAGCCCGGGGGCGCACCGATCAGGCGGCTGACCGAATGCGGTTCCATGTACTCGGACATGTCGAAGCGCACCAGCTCGATACCTAGCTGCAGCGCCAGTTGCTTGGTCACCTCGGTCTTGCCGACGCCGGTCGGACCGGCGAACAGGAAGTTGCCGATCGGCTTCTCCGGATTGGCCAGGCCGCTGCGCGCCAGCTTGATGGACGATGCCAGCGTCTCGATGGCCGCATCCTGCCCGAAGATCACCATCTTCAGGTTGCGCTCCAGGTGCTGCAGCACGTCCTTGTCGGATGAGGACACCTGCTTGGCCGGAATCCGCGCCATCTTGGCGACGATGGTCTCGATTTCCTCGACGTCGATCAGTTCCTTGCGCGTCTCCAGCGGCAGCAGGCGCTGGCGGGCACCCGCCTCGTCGATGACGTCGATGGCCTTGTCCGGCAACAGGCGGTCGCCGATGTGTTTCACCGACAGGTCCACCGCCGCCTGCAACGCATCATCCGCGTAGGTCACGCCATGGTGCGCCTCGTACTTGGGCTTCAGTCCCTGCAGGATCTCGTAGGTCTCGCCCACCGTGGGCTCGACGATATCGATCTTCTGGAAGCGCCGCGCCAGCGCGCGGTCCTTCTCGAAAATGCCACGGTACTCCTGGAACGTGGTCGAGCCGATGCAGCGCAGCTCACCCGACGCCAGCGCCGGCTTGATCAGGTTGGACGCATCCATCGTGCCGCCACTGGCCGAACCCGCGCCGATGATGGTGTGGATCTCGTCGACGAACAGGATGGCGCCGGGGATCTTCTTGATCGCCGCCAGCACGCCCTTCAGGCGCTTCTCGAAGTCGCCCCGGTACTTGGTGCCCGCGACCAGCGCGCCCAGGTCCAGCGAGTAGATGACGGCATCCAGCAGCACATCGGGCACTTCGCCCTCGACGATGCGCTTGGCCAGGCCCTCGGCCAGCGCCGTCTTGCCCACGCCGGCTTCGCCGACGTAGAGCGGATTGTTCTTGCGGCGACGGCACAGCACCTGGATGGTCCGCTCGATCTCGTCGCCACGGCCCACCAGGGGGTCGATGCGGCCCTGGCGCGCCATGTCGTTCAGGTTGCTGGCGAATTCGGTCAGGGCGTCGCCCTTGCCTTCGCCCTCACCGCCCTCCGCCTTGCCCTCGCCCTCCGGCTGTCCGCCGGCCTCGTTCTCCTCGCCCTGCTTGGCGATGCCGTGGGACAGGTAGTTGACGATGTCGAGGCGGGTGACGTCCTGCTGGTTGAGGAAGTACACCGCGTGCGAGTCCTTCTCGCCGAAGATCGCGACCAGCACGTTGGCGCCGGTGACCTCCTTCTTGCCCGAGGACTGCACGTGGTAGACGGCGCGCTGCAGCACACGCTGGAAGCCCAGCGTCGGCTGGGTGTCGCGGCCGTCGTCTTCCGCCAGCCGCGAGACCGATGCTTCGATGGCCTGTTCCAGGTCCGCCCGCAAACGGTTGGCATCCGCGCCGGTCGCCTTCAGGACGGCCTGTGCCGAGGGGTTTTCGAGCAGCGCGAGCAGCAGGTGCTCGACGGTCATGAATTCGTGCCGAGCTTCGCGGGCGCGCTTGTAGCACTGTCCGATGGTCTGCTCGAGGTCTTTGCTGAACATGGTTGCCTCCGGGGCCTATGCCGACAATATGCGGCTTGGCGGGCGGTTTTCCATCACCCTACCGGATTTCAGTGTTCAGGGATCGTTGCCTTGTGCCTCGCGGCGGTGCCCCCACACCGTATCCGACCCGGCCTACCCCGCCGGTCCCCTCAGGATTTCTCCATCGTGCACAGCAGGGGATGCTGGTTCATACGTGAAAACTCGTTGACCTGGGCCACCTTGGATTCGGCCACCTCGCGGGTGTACACGCCGCATACGCCACGACCGCGGGTATGCACGTGCAGCATCACCTGCGTCGCCTTTTCCAGGTCCATGACGAAGAACTGCTGGAGGACGGTCACCACGAAGTCCATCGGCGTGTAGTCGTCGTTGAGCAGCAGTACCTGGTACAGGGGTGGCGGCGCGACCTCGGGCCGGCTGGTCTCCACCATCAGGCCATGGTCGCGTTCGTTTTCGTTCTTTCGGGACATGGGCCAATTATAGGCGGTGGAGCCGGCCGTCGCCGCCCGCATGGACGCCATGCGTGACCCCGGCCACAATGCGCCATCCCAATACCACCGAGCCGACCATGAAACCTGCGCTGTCCCGACTGTCCTCCGCCGCCCTGCTGTGCGCCACTGCGATCGCGACGCCCGTGCTGGCGGCCGACGCCTCGGTTGACGCCCGGCTGACGGCGCGCGGGATCCAGTTCGAAGTGGACGCCGATGGCGATTACAAGGTCACCTACTCCTACAAGCAGGAGAACCGCACCCAGCTGGTCTTCGTGTCCGGACGCACCGAACACGTCAACGGCATCAGCATCCGCGAGGTGTTCTCCCCGGCCGGCCGCGTCGCCGCCGACGGCATCGATGGCGCCAAGGCACTCGCGCTGATGGCGGACAGCCGCGCCAAGAAGCTGGGCAGCTGGGAGCTGTCGGGCGACGTGCTGTATTTCGTCATCAAGCTGCCCGACAGCGTGGACGGCGCGGCGCTGGAAGCGGCGATGGACATTGCGGCGGAGACCGCGGACAACGAGGAAATCGAGCTCTCCGGCGAGAAGGACGAGCTGTAAGTGAGCTACCGGGAGGGACGCTTCTGGCAGCCTGACGTCACCGTGGCCACGGTGGTGGTCCACGATGGCAGGCTGTTGATGGTGGAAGAGCGTGCACAGGGTCGTCTGGTCTTCAATCAGCCGGCGGGCCACCTGGAACCGGACGAGAGCCTGCTGGAGGCTGCCCGCCGCGAGACCCTCGAGGAAACCGGATGGGAGGTCGAACTGACCGCCTTCGTCGGTGCCTACCAATGGAAAGCGGAGACGGGGCGGCACTACCTGCGCTTCGCCTTCGCCGCCGAGCCGGTGCGCCATCTGCCGGACCGCCCGCTCGACGACGGCATCGTGCAGGCAGTGTGGCTGACGCCCGCCGAACTGCAGGCACAGTCCGACCGCCACCGCAGCCCGCTGGTGTGGCAGGTCGTGCAGGACTTCCTGTCGGGACGTCGCTCTCCCCTGTCCACGCTGCAACAGATCGCATGAGCCAGCCACGCGTCATCGTGGGCGTCTCGGGCGGCGTGGATTCGTCCGTCGCCGCCCTGCAACTGGTGCGGCAGGGTGAATCCGTCGCAGGCCTATTCATGCAGAACTGGGCCGATGATGGCTCCGGCGATTGTCGCGCCGAGGACGACCGGCGCGATGCGGTCGCCGTCTGCGGCCGCCTCGGCATTCCGTTCCACTTCCGCGATTTTTCGAGCGAATACTGGCAGGGCGTGTTCGAGCACTTCCTGGCCGAGTACGCCGCAGGCCGCACGCCCAACCCCGATGTGCTGTGCAATCGCGAGGTGAAATTCAAGCACTTCCTCGATGCCGCACGCGACCTGGGCGCCGAGAAGATCGCCACCGGCCACTATGCGCGCGTGGACCAGCGGGATGGACGCTGGCGCCTGCTGCGCGGTGTCGACCGCGGCAAGGACCAGAGCTATTTCCTGCACCAGCTCGGCCAGGTGCAACTGTCGGCCACGCTGTTCCCGATCGGCGAACTGCAGAAGAGCGACTTGCGCCGCATCGCGCGCGAGGCGGGGTTGCAGACGCACGACAAGAAGGATTCCACCGGCATCTGCTTCATCGGCGAACGCGACTTCCGCGAGTTCCTCGGCCGCTACCTGCCCGCCAGGCGCGGCGAGATGCGCGATCCGCAAGGCCAGGTGATCGGCGAACACTCCGGCGTCTTCTATTTCACCCTCGGTCAGCGTGAAGGCCTGCAGATCGGCGGTGTTCGCGGGCGCCCGCAGGCGCCGTGGTATGTCGTGGGCAAGGATGTGGCCCACAACGTGCTGTACGTCGACCAGGACACCCAGAGCCCCTATCTGATGTCCAGGCGCCTGTGGACCGAGTCGGCGCACTGGGTTGCCGGCAGTCCGCCTGCTGGCCGCTTCGCCTGCACCGCACAGACCCGTTACCGGCAACCGGACGAGCCGTGCCAGGTGGACGTGCGCGATGACGGCACGGTCGCGGTTGAATTCACGGCGCCACAGCGTGCCGTCACGCCCGGTCAATCGCTCGTGCTGTATGACGGCGACGAATGCCTGGGGGGCGCGGTCATCGCGCGCACCGACGCACCTCTTGAAATGAAACTCGCGGAGCAAGCAGCTTGAGCAATCGATATTCCGACCGCGTGTTGGCCTTGGCCGGGTTGGCGCAGGCGCTCCACCAGGTCCGCCGCATCGCCGAAACCGGCCAGTCCGAAGGGTCGGCCGTGCAGGCCGCACTGGACAGCGTGTTCCGCATCGATGCCGCGTCGCCGGCGGACGTCTACGGCAGCGTGGCCGGGGTCACGCCCGGCCTGCGCGTCCTCCGCAGCTATCTGGCGAAGGACGCCCACGACGAGGCCCTGCCCCGCCTGGCGATGGCGGTGCTGCAACTGGAGCGTCGCTTTGTGCGCGAGAACGACACGGTGCATGCGGTCACGCGCGGCATTGGCGAGATCGCGCCACGTGCGGAACAACAGGGCAGCACCCATCCGGATGTGCTGTCCGCGTTGGGCGGGCTGTACGCCGACACCATCAGCCACCTGCGCCCGCGCGTGATGGTCCAGGGCAATCCGCATTACCTCGGTCAGCCCGGGGTGGTGGCCGAGATCCGCGCGATCCTGCTGGCCGCCGTGCGCTCGGCCGTGCTCTGGCGGCAGCTGGGCGGCACGATGTGGGATTTCGTTCTCGGCCGCCGGCAGATGCTGGAGGCGGTGGAGGACTGGCTAGCCTGACCCGGTGGAACGCGCAAGAAAAAGGCCCGGCATAGCCGGGCCTTTTCTTTTCCCCGTCGGGCCGATCAGGCCGCGACGGTCTTGGCCACGTCCTGGTATTCCTCGATCTGATCGAAGTTCATGTAGCGGTAGATCTCGGCGCCCTTCTCGTTGATCACCCCGATGTCGGCCATGTACTCGGCCTTGGTCGGGATCTTGCCCAGACGCGAGCAGATCGCCGCCAGTTCCGCCGAGCCCAGGAACACGTTGGAGTTGCGGCCCAGGCGGTTCGGGAAGTTGCGGGTCGAGGTGGAGAACACCGTCGCGCCCTCGCGCACCTGCGCCTGGTTGCCCATGCACAGCGAGCAGCCCGGCATCTCCATGCGCGCGCCGGCGGTGCCGAAGGTGCCGTAGTGCCCTTCCTTGGTCAGCTCGGAGGCGTCCATCTTGGTTGGCGGCGCGACCCACAGGCGGGTCGGGATGTCGCGCTTGCCTTCCAGCAGCTTGGCGGCCGCGCGGAAGTGGCCGATGTTGGTCATGCACGAACCGATGAACACTTCGTCGATCTTGGTCCCGGCGACATCGGACAGCGTCTTCACATCGTCCGGATCGTTCGGGCAGGCCAGCAGCGGCTCGTGCACATCGGCCAGGTCGATCTCGATGACGGCGGCGTACTCGGCGTCGGCATCCGGCTCCAGCAGCTGCGGGTCGGCCAGCCACGCTTCCATCTTCTTGATGCGGCGAGCCAGCGAACGGGCGTCGGCGTAGCCTTCGGCGATCATCCACTTCAGCAGCGTGATGTTGCTGGTGAGGTACTCGATGATCGGTTCCTTGTTCAGCCGCACCGTGCAGCCGGCGGCGGAACGCTCGGCCGAGGCGTCGGACAGTTCGAACGCCTGCTCCACCTTCAGGTCCGGCAGGCCCTCGATCTCCAGGATGCGGCCGGAGAAGATGTTCTTCTTGCCTTGCTTGGCGACCGTCAGCAAGCCCGACTTGATGGCGTAGTACGGGATGGCGTTGACCAGGTCGCGCAGGGTGACGCCGGGCTGCATCTCGCCCTTGAAGCGCACCAGCACCGATTCCGGCATGTCCAGCGGCATCACGCCGGTGGCTGCGGCGAACGCGACCAGGCCCGAACCGGCCGGGAACGAGATGCCCACCGGGAAACGTGTGTGCGAGTCGCCGCCGGTGCCGACGGTGTCGGGCAGCAGCATGCGATTGAGCCAGCTGTGGATCACGCCGTCGCCGGGGCGCAGCGAAATGCCGCCGCGGGTAGAGATGAATTCCGGCAGCGTGTGGTGCGTCTTCACGTCGACCGGCTTCGGATAGGCCGCCGTGTGGCAGAACGACTGCATCACCAAGTCCGCCGAGAAGCCCAGGCAGGCCAGATCCTTCAGCTCGTCACGGGTCATCGGACCGGTGGTGTCCTGCGACCCCACCGAGGTCATCTTCGGCTCGCAGTACGTGCCAGGGCGCACGCCCTGGTTTTCCGGCAAACCGCAGGCGCGGCCGACCATCTTCTGGGCGAGCGAGAAACCCTTGCCGGTATCGGCTGGCTGCTGCGGCAGGCGGAACAGGTCCGTCGCGGGCAGCTTCAGCGCTTCGCGCGCCTTCGCGGTGAGGCCGCGGCCGATGATCAACGGGATGCGGCCGCCGGCACGCACTTCATCGAACAGCACCTCGGACTTCACCTGGAACTCGGCGATCACTTCACCGTTCTTCAACGCCTTGCCGTCGTACGGGCGCAGCTCGACCACGTCGCCGTGGTTCATCTGCGACACATCGAGCTCGATCGGCAGCGCGCCGGCGTCTTCCATCGTGTTGTAGAAGATGGGGGCGATCTTGGAGCCCAGGCAGACACCGCCGAAGCGCTTGTTCGGGATGAACGGGATGTCCTCGCCGGTGAACCACAGCACGCTGTTGGTCGCCGACTTGCGCGAGGAACCGGTACCGACCACGTCGCCGACGTACGCGACCAGGTGGCCCTTGTCCTTAAGCGAGAGGATTTCCTGGATCGGGCCGCGCTTGCCGTCTTCTTCCGGCACGAACGGCGCATCGGGACGCTTGTTCTTCAGCATCGCCAGCGCATGCAGCGGGATATCCGGGCGCGTGGTGGCGTCCGGTGCCGGCGACAGGTCGTCGGTGTTGGTTTCGCCCGGCACCTTGAACACGGTGATCGTCAGGGACTGCGGCACTTCCGGCTTGCTGGTGAACCACTCGGCATCGGCCCAGCTCTGCAGCACGGCCTGCGCGTGCGCATTGCCGGCCTCGGCTTTTTCCTGCACATCGTGGAAGGCGTCGAAGATCAGCAGCGTGTGCTTCAGGCCTTCGGCCGCGACCGCGCCCAGCGCGGCGTTGTCGAGCAGGTCGATCAGCGGATGGATGTTGTAGCCACCCAGCATGGTGCCGAGCAGTTCGGTGGCGCGCTTCGCGGAGATCAGCGGCGTCTTCTCGGCGCCGAAGGCCACGGCGGCCAGGTAGGACGCCTTGACCTTGGCAGCATCATCGACGCCGGCAGGCACGCGGTGGGTGATCAGCTCGACCAGGAAGTCTTCTTCACCGGCCGGCGGGTTCTTCAGGAGTTCGATGACCTCGGCCGTCTGCTGGGCCGTCAGCGGCAGCGGCGGGATGCCCAGCGCGGCGCGCTCGGCTACGTGGTGGCGATAGGCTTCCAACATGGTGACTCCGGTCGTTCGATGGGGCGGTGGAGAGGAAAACGGTTGAGGCTTACTCGTTGGCGGGCACGATGAGTTTCAGGCCCTTGAAATAATCGCGGTGGAACGCAGTGTCGAAGGTGATCAGCCCGTCGCACTGCAGCAGCGCATGCGCGCCGACCAGGAAGTCGGCGATCGGCCGTGACCCGCCTTCTCGCTGGCGATGACGTCGCTGCATCTCGCCCGCCCGCAACGCGGACTTGGCCTCGACCGGGTGGAAATGCACGCCCATCTCCTCCAGCGCCGCCAGCGCATCGGCGCCGTTGCGCAGCGAAGCACAGAGCTGCGCCAGTGCGGCATCGCAGACGACCACGCGACCGCCGCCCAGACTCTGGCGCAGGCCGGCCTCCACGGCGTCCGCGCGCGGGCCGTCGGTCAGCAGTTCGATCAGGACGGGCGCGTCGACGGCGATCATTCGGCGGGCGTATCCGGTGTCGGCACCGCATCGAGGGCGAACTTGCCGCGCACGCGCGAGATCGCGTCGTCGACACTCTTCCGCAACACGATGCGGCTACCTTCCAGCTCGACCTTGAGCACGCTTCCCTTGGTCAGGCCCAGTGCATCCCGCACGGCCTTCGGGAGCGTGATCTGTCCGCGCTCGGCAACGGTGGCTTCCATCGTCACGCCCTCTTGAGTATGGACGAATTATACATACTTTCTCCGGCATACCCCATCACAGGAGTTCGCCTCGTCCCGTCTCACTGCCCGTCCCGCCCTTCGGCTTTGGTCGGGTCACGACCGTCTCAGTCTTGACGGATAATCCGGGCAAGCATCGACAAGACGCGAAGGAACGGCGGCCTATGCTGCTCCTGCGCCCCTTCCCATAGCTACAGGAGCCTCCGCGATGAGCGATTCCTTCGCCACCCGCCGTTCCCTGGACGTCAACGGCACGTCCTACACCTATTTCAGCCTCCCGGCCCTTGCCGAGCGACTGGACCCGGCCAAGGGTTTCGCCCGCCTGCCCTACTCCCTGAAGATCCTGCTGGAGAACCTGCTGCGCTGCGAAGATGGCGTATCGGTGCTCCCCGAGCACATCCATGCCGTCGCGAACTGGGAGGCGGCGAAGGAACCCGACACCGAGATCGCCTTCATGCCGGCCCGCGTGGTGCTGCAGGACTTCACCGGCGTCCCCTGCGTGGTCGACTTGGCGGCCATGCGCGATGCGGTGGTGAAACTGGGCGGCAATGCCGACCAGATCAATCCGCTGATCCCCTCCGAACTGGTCATCGACCATTCCGTGCAGGTGGACGTGTTCGGCAGCGCGGATGCGCTGGATCTCAACGGCAAGATCGAGTTCGAACGCAACAAGGAGCGCTACGGCTTCCTGCGCTGGGGCCAGAAGGCGTTCGACAACTTCAAGGTGGTACCGCCCAACACCGGCATCGTCCACCAGGTGAACCTGGAGAACCTGGCCCGCGTGGTCATGACGGGGCAGAAGGACGGCCAGGCCATCGCTTATCCGGACACCGTCTTCGGTACCGACAGCCATACGACGATGATCAACGGCATCGGCGTGCTGGGTTGGGGCGTGGGCGGTATCGAAGCCGAGGCCGCCATGCTGGGCCAGCCCTCCTCGATGCTCATTCCCCAGGTGGTCGGCTTCAAGCTCACGGGCAAGTTGCCGGAAGGTGCGACCGCGACGGACCTGGTGCTGACGGTCACCCAGATGCTGCGCAAGCTGGGCGTGGTGGGCAAGTTCGTCGAGTTCTATGGCGACGGCCTGCAGCACCTGCCGCTGGCCGACCGCGCCACCATCGGCAACATGGCGCCGGAATACGGTGCGACCTGCGGCATTTTCCCGATCGACACCGAGTCGTTGACCTACCTGCGCCTGTCCGGACGCAGCGAGGAGCAGATCGCGCTGGTCGAGGCCTACGCCAAGGCGCAGGGGTTGTGGCACGACGCCAACAGTCCCCACGCCGAATACAGTGCCACGCTGCACCTGGACATGGGCGACGTAAGGCCCTCGCTGGCCGGCCCCAAGCGTCCGCAGGACCGCGTGCTGCTGCAGGACATGAAGCAGAACTTCCGCGACAACCTGACGCCTTTCATCGACGCACGTCGCAAGCGTATCGACGTGGTGCAGGAAGACCGCCTGAAGAACGAGGGTGGCGGCGGCACCGCTGTCGGCGCCCACGAAGCCGCGCATGAATCCTCGCCGGACAGCGGCGGCGCCTGGAATCTCCAGGATGGCTCGGTGGTCATCGCCGCCATCACGTCCTGCACCAATACGTCCAATCCTGCCGTGATGCTCGGCGCGGGCTTGCTGGCGCGCAACGCGGTGGCCAAGGGTTTGAAGGCGCAGCCCTGGGTCAAGACATCGCTCGGCCCGGGTTCGCGCGTGGTCACCGACTATCTGGAAAAGGCTGGCGTGCTGTCGGACCTGGAGAAGCTCGGCTTCTACGTGGTCGGCTATGGTTGCACCACGTGCATCGGCAATTCCGGCCCGCTGCCCGACGACGTATCGGCCGCCATCTCCAAGGACGACCTGGTAGTGGCCTCGGTACTGTCGGGCAACCGCAACTTCGAGGGCCGCGTGCATCCCGAAGTGAAAATGAACTACCTCGCAAGCCCGCCGCTGGTAGTGGCCTATGCGATCGCCGGTACCACCGACATCGACCTGACCACGCAACCGCTGGGTCGGGGCAGCGATGGCCAGCCGGTGTACCTCAAGGACATCTGGCCCACCAACAAGGAAATCGGCGACTTCATCGCGCGCACCGTGGGGCCGGAAATGTTCGCGAAGAACTATGCCGACGTGTTCAAGGGCGACAGCCGCTGGAACACCATCGCATCACCCGATGGCGCACTCTACGCATGGGACGGCGGCTCGACCTACATCAAGAACCCGCCCTACTTCGATGGCATGTCAATGGAGGTGGGTAGCATCGATGACGTGCATGGCGCGCGCGTGCTGGGGCTATTCGGCGACTCCATCACCACCGACCACATCTCGCCCGCCGGCAACATCAAGAAGGACTCGCCCGCGGGCCGCTTCCTGCAGCAGCGGGGCGTACAGCCCGTGGACTTCAACAGCTACGGCAGCCGCCGCGGCAACGACGACGTCATGGTGCGTGGCACCTTCGCCAACATCCGCATCAAGAACCTGATGTTCGGCGGCGAGGAAGGCGGCAACACGCTGTACTTCGGCAGCACGCCGCCCGAGAAGATGTCCATCTACGATGCCGCAATGAAGTACAAGGCCGATGGCGTGCCGCTGGTAGTGATCGCAGGCAAGGAATACGGCACGGGTTCCTCGCGCGACTGGGCCGCGAAAGGCACCAATCTGCTGGGCGTGAAAGCGGTGATCGCGGAGAGCTTCGAGCGCATCCACCGTTCCAACCTCGTCGGCATGGGCGTGCTGCCTTTGCAGTTCATCGACGGACAGAACGCGCAGTCGTTGGGCCTGGACGGGTCGGAGACGTTCGATGTCACCGGCCTGCAGGACGGCGCCGCCAAGGTCGCCACGGTCGGTGCACGCAAGGCCGATGGCACGGAAGTGAAGTTCCAGGCCAAGGTATTGCTGCTGACGCCCAAGGAAGTCGAGTACTTCCGCCATGGCGGCCTGCTGCATTACGTCCTTCGCCAGTTGGCGGCGCGCAAGGCAGCCTGACCCGCCAGTCGCGGGGTTCCGGCGCAAGAGAATGGGGCCGCCTTCGGGCGGCCCTTTTCCTGCGCGCGGCCTGCCCCGGAGGATTTTGAGGCCCGTGCCCCGCCCCTGCTTCAACTCAGCGGGGGGCCTTGCATGCAAATGCACTCTTGGAGCGGGCCTCCATGCTGCCGGTTGCGCACGCCGGTTCCGTTGCACTGCAGAGGGCCTTCGTTCGAAGGCTGCAGAGTGCCCTGCCATGGACATCATGATCCTTCGCTTGAGCGTGCTGCTGGCGTCTGCCTGCATCGCCGGCGCCTCGGCCCCGGTAGCGCTGGCGGCGTCGCCCGATGCAGGACAGGCCCGGCGCATCGCCGAACAGTACGTCGCCGGCAAGCAGTCGGCAGGTGGAAATCCGCAGGAAGGCTACGAGGCGGGGGACGTCGTCATCACCGACCTCGACAATGACGGACAGAACGAGATCGTCGTGCTGTGGACCCTGTACGGCCCCACCTATTGGCACCATGGTGTGGCCGTCCTGGCGCAGGAAGGAGCACGCTACGTGCCGGCAGGCGAAACGCACGAACCTTTGGGCAGCGTCGAGGCAATGACCGTCCGCGATCGCGTGGTGGAACTCAAGACGAAATGGCCCGGCCCGAACGATCCGCGTTGCTGCCCGACCGTCGAGAGGACGCTGCGCTACCGATGGACGGCCGGAAAACTCACGCCGGTGAAATGATCACCGGGCGTCCTCCCATCGCGCGTGATACACACGCCAGTCGCCGTCCTCTCTGTGCCAGGCTGTCGTCACCTGGTAGCTGCGCGCCTGCTCGGGCAGGAATCGGCCGTTGCCCCCTGTCAGCAGTACGCGGAACGCAACCGAAGCACTGTCGCCCTCCACCCGAACGTCCAGCGGTCCCGTGGTGGCGCCGATGCGTGCATTTGCCAGCGTCTGCATCTTGAGCAGGTTGTGCAACGCAGCATTGTCCATGCCGCCATCGCCACTGAAGTCGCGGCTCACGCCATCCATGAAATCGCCGACGCGGCCCTCTTCCACGGCCGCCCGCATGTCGTCGAACCGTTGCCGCACCTGCGCTTCGGGTGTATCGGTCGTGCACGCGACCAGACCCAGCATCAGCGCCAGCAGACATCCGGCTCCCTTCCACCTCATTGTCGACATCGAAACCTTCGCCTTTTCCATCCGGAACGGTATGCTCCCGACACGCGTCCGTGACCGGGCGCTCGCCCACAGTTCGCCGCAAGGCAGCCCGAAGACCCTGGGGAGGGAGCAGAACGATGAGTCAGGAACGTCCGTGGTTCAAGAGTTACCCGCAAGGCGTGCCGCAGGAAGTGGACCTGGAGCAGTACCGCTCGATCGTGTCCGTCTTCGATGAGGCGATCAGCAAGTACCGCGACCGTCCCGCGTTCCGCAATTTCGGCAAGACCCTGACCTACGGTGAGATCGACAAGCTCAGCCGGCAATTCGCGGCCTACCTGCTCGGCGAACTGAAGCTCAAGAAGGGCGACCGTGTCGCCATCATGATGCCGAACTGCCTGCAGTACCCCATCGCCATCTTCGGCGTGCTGCGCGCGGGACTGACGGTCGTCAACGTCAATCCGATGTACACCCCGCGCGAACTGAAGCACCAGCTGGTGGACTCGGGCGCCAGCGTGCTGCTGGTCGTGGACAACTTCGGCAAGACCGCCCAGGAAGCCCTGGCGGGCACGCAGGTCAAGCAGGTCATCACCACCGCGCTGGGCGACCTGGTCGGTTTCCCCAAGGGTGCGATCGTCAACTTCGTACTGAAGTACGTGAAGAAGATGGTGCCGGACTACGACATCCCGGGCACCGTACGCTTCAAGGACACGTTGACGCTGGGACAATTGCACACGCTGCCCGAAGTCGACATCGATTCCGGCGACATCGCTTTCCTGCAGTACACCGGTGGCACCACCGGCGTAGCCAAGGGCGCGATGCTCACGCACCGCAATCTCGTGGCCAACATGCAGCAGGCGGGCGTGTGGGTGGGCACGGGGCTGGACTACGGCAACGAGGTGATCATCACCGCGCTGCCGCTGTACCACATCTTCGCGCTGACGGCGAACTGCCTGGTCTTCATGAAGCTGGGCGGACTGAACCACCTGATCACCAACCCGCGCGACATGCCGGGCTTCGTCAAGGAACTCAAGGCCACCCGCTTCACCGCGATCACCGGCGTCAACACGCTGTTCAATGGCCTGCTCAACACGCCCGGCTTCGATGAAGTCGATTTCTCCAACCTCAAGATGACGCTCGGTGGCGGCATGGCCGTGCAGCGTGCGGTGGCGGAGAAATGGAAGAAGGTCACGGGCGTGACACTGGTCGAAGCCTACGGACTGACCGAGACGTCGCCCGCGGCCTGCATCAACCCGATGAACCTGCACGACTACAACGGCGCCATCGGCCTGCCGGTGCCGTCCACCGATGCCTGCCTGAAGGACGACGATGGCAACATCATGCCCGTCGGCGAGGTCGGTGAACTGTGCATCAAGGGCCCGCAGGTAATGAAGGGCTACTGGCAGCGCCCCGAGGAAACCGCGAACGTCATGGACGCCGATGGCTGGCTGCATACCGGCGACATGGCGAAGATGGACGAGAACGGTTTCTTCTATATCGTCGACCGCAAGAAGGACATGATCCTGGTCTCTGGCTTCAACGTGTATCCGAATGAGGTTGAGGACGTCATCGCCGGCCTGGAAGGGGTGCTTGAAGTCGCTGCGATCGGCGTGCCGGACGACAAGTCGGGTGAAGCCGTGAAGGTCTTCATCGTGAAGAAGGATCCCAACCTCACTGCCGAACAAGTGAAGGCGTATTGCCGCGACAACCTGACCGGTTACAAGCAACCGCGCCACATCGAGTTCCGCACGGAGCTGCCCAAGACCAATGTCGGCAAGATCCTGCGCAAGGAACTGCGGGAGCCCTCCAAGGTGTCCTGAGCCCTGTTCATGTGTCTGAAGAAGGCCGGCCATGCGCCGGCCTTTTTTCTTTTCCGTCAGGACTTTAGGGGTGAATTCTAGACGCCCATCACAGATTGTGATGCTGGTAGGCCATTGGCGCGCTCTCCATCGCACAAGCGCGCTCGTGCACTGGATTTTAATTATTCGTTCAGGTGTAGGATCGGCGCGTGATGCCACCTGCGTCACATTAATCCGTCACCCGCTTCCCCTGCCGCGCGGGCAAGAAACCCTCCAAGGAGCTCCTCATGAACAACGTCGAAAAACTGCAGCGCACCCGTGCCTTCCCGACCATCCGCGTCGAATCCGAACCCAGCGGTGATGCCCACTGGCTGTACATGCACTCCGATGCCGCACCCGGCGTGCGTCCGTGCTTCCGCAGCCAGATGCTCGACGATGTGCTGAGCTTCACCAACTCGATCACCCTGCGCGAGTCGCAGCGCCAGCCGGGCAAGCTGCGTCACCTCGTCATCGCGTCGGACGCGAATGCGTTCAACCTTGGCGGCGATCTGGAACTGTTCTCGCAACTGATCCGCGAGAACAACCGCGACCGACTGCTCAGCTACGCGCGCCGCTGCATCGATGGCGTCCACCACCTCAACACCGGCCTCGGCGGCGACGTCCGCACCATCGCGCTGATCCAGGGTGATGCCTTGGGCGGCGGCCTGGAGATCGCGTTGTCCTGCCACACGATCGTGGCCGAAGAAGGCGTGGACATGGGACTGCCGGAAGTACTGTTCGGCCTGTTCCCGGGCATGGGCGCCTACTCCTTCCTGTGCAAGCGCGTGTCGCCGCAGGTCGCCGAGAAGATCATCCTGGAAGGCAACATCTACACCAGCGACGAGCTGTACAGGATGGGCGTGGTCGACGTACTGGTGCCGAAGGGCCAGGGCGCCGCCGCCGTGCAGACGATCATCGACAAGCAGCGTCGTTCACCGCACGCGCATCTGGCGCTGAATGCTTGCCGCAACCTGGCCCAACCCGTGGGTTACGACGAACTGATGGGCATCACCGAAGTGTGGGTGGATACCGCACTGACCCTGGGCGACAAGTCGCTGAAGATGATGGAGCGCATCGTCCGCGCGCAGGAGAAGCGGTCGATCCGCGCCGCCTGAGAGCAGCGCCCGTAGTCTGCTGCAAACACGCAGGGAAAATCAGGGGGTTGAAGCGCGCCTTCGCGCCTTCAAGGGCGAGTCCGGGTCACCGTACTCGCCAGGGACCATCCATCCCGTGGACACCCGACGCGCTGCGTTTCGCCACTGCATGCCCTCGCATGAACAGCGGCGGATCCGCGCGTCACGACGAAGTGCCCTCGCCGCCTTTCTCGACGGCGCCACGCACCCGTTGCCGCGCATCGAGCGCCGCGCGACCGTGGCTCAGGTGCGAGTTGAGCGCCGCCAGGCGGTGCCGCCATTCACGCGTGATCTGCCAATCGGCCAGGCTCATCATCTCGCCTGCGGCTGCGGCAAGCTTCACCAGGCCCAGGTTGCTGGCCACGCCTTTCAACGCGTGCGCGTGCTCGCGCAGGTGTTCGCCGTCGCCCCGCTCCATCGCATGGGCCATGGCGCCGATGCATCCGTCCGCATCGTTGAGGCATTGCTCGATGAACTCGCGTTCGAAGGCATCCCCCATGCCGAGCGCGGTGAGTTCGTCCAGTACGCTCACATCGAGGACACCGTCCGACATTTCCGGACGCACGGGCGCGGCCACCGTCGCGGTCGCGGAGATGCGGCCCGACGTGGCGATGTCCGCCAGCGCATCCAGCAACCGCGTGGCGACCACCGGCTTGGCCAGGAAGGCGCGCGCTCCCGCCTGTTCGCAGCGCTGGATCGACTCGGGCGTCACGTCGGCACTGAGGATGAGTACCGGCGTGCGGCTGCCGCTGCCGGCTTCCATCACGCGCAATTGTTTCAGCAGATCCAGGCCGCTCAGGCCGGGCATGTGCAGGTCGCAGATCACCGCGTCGTAAGACGCCGATTCCAGCGCGTCCAGCACTTCTTCACCACCGTTGACGCAGGTGATGCGGTGCCCCGCCTTCTGCAACAGGCGCTGCACGACCATGCGGTTGGCCTCGTGGTCGTCGGCCACCAGGATCTGCATGCTGCGCACGCGTGCGCGATGGCGCAGGAACGGATCGGAGAACGCGATGATGTTCTCCGCGCTCGAGGCTTCGGGTTCTTCCTGCAGCCACTCGGCGTGCCCGTGCACCGCCGGCACCATGACCCGTTCGGGCACGGCTTCGAAGGGCAACTCGACCCAGAAGCAGCTGCCCCGTTGCTCATTGCTTTCGAAGCCGATGGTGCCGCCCATCGCCTCGGTCAACCCCTTCGCGATGGTCGTGCCCAGGCCCGTGCCGCCGTAGCGCCGCGACAGGCTGCCGTCGGCCTGTTCAAACGCTTCGAACAACCGTTCGCGCAAGGCGACGGGAACACCGATGCCGGTATCGGTGACGGTGAAGCGCAGGCGCATGTGCTGCCCATCCACCATCGCCACCCGCACCTCGCCCTCATCGGTGAACTTGACCGCGTTGCCGGCAAGGTTGAGCAGCACCTGGCGCAGGTGGCCGGCATCACCGCGCAGCTTAAGCGGGATGGCATCGTCCACGTGTCCTTCGTAACGCACCTGCTTGCCACGCGCCTGCGGCATCAGGATCAGCCCGATGCTCTCCACCAGTTCGCGGGGCGCGAACTCGACCACGTTCAGCTTGACCTTGCCCGCCTCGATGGCGGAAATGTCCAGCACGTCCTCGACCAGACCCAGCAGGGTACGCGTGGAAGCCTGGATGGTGGACAGGCATTCGCGCTGTTCGGCATCCAGCCGGGTGGTCGCCAGCAGTTCCGACATGCCTGCCAGACCATTCAGCGGCGTGCGGAATTCATGACTCATGTTGGCCAGGAACCGGCTCTTCGCCTCGTTCGCACGACGCGCCTCGTCGGTCGCGCGGGTCAGGTCGCGCAGCAGGCCGGACAGGTACATCGGCACGGCGATCAGGCCCAGCACCAGGCCGACGCCCAGGGTCGTGTTGGCGCGCCAGTAGTCGTTCATCGCGACCACCGCCGCGAAAGCGGTGCTGGCCATCGCAACCGCAACCACCAGGTAGCGATTGCCGTAGCGCAGGCCATTGCCCACCGTGATCCACATCAGCACGACGTACGCCCACGAGAGCGGTTCGCCCATGCCGTTCATCGCCGCTGCCAGCAATCCGTAGTCGGCGATCATGCCCAGTCCGCGACGGACGTGGGACTTGCCCGGCTGCACCAGCAGCCAGGCGAAGATGCCGAGACTGTTGACCAGGCCCGACGTGATGATGGTCAAGACGATGGTGTATTCGTCCGCCGGCAGCGCGGTGCGCGAGGACGGCAGCAACGCATAGGTCAGGATGATGGAGATCAGCGCGATCCGGATCAGCGCCTGTCCGTGCTCGCTGTCGCCACGATGCGCCAGGCGGGACTTGATCCATGCAAGGACATTGGACATGGCTTACTCCATCCCTGGACGGCTCTGCACCGTCGAGTAGCGTTCGCAGATGTCGTCAAGCCGCGCCCGCCCGCGGATCAGCGCGTCGACACATGCGGGATCGAACAGGCGACCGCGCTGTGCATACAGATAAGCCAGCGCCGCGTCCTTCTCCCAGGCCTTCTTGTACGGCCGCGGTGAAATCAACGCATCGAAGACATCCGCAACCGCCACTATCCTCGCTTCCAACGGAATCTGCTCACCCACGAGGCCATCGGGGTAGCCGCTGCCGTCGTAACGCTCATGGTGGCGCAAGGCGATCAAGGCACCGGTCTGGATGAAGCGGTTCTGGCTGCCCGACAGCAACTGGTGGCCGATCTTCGGGTGGCGACGCATGACATCGGTTTCTTCGGCCGTCAGCGGACCGGCCTTCATCAGCACCGAATCGGGAATGGCGATCTTGCCCATGTCGTGCAGCGGGGCGGCCATCTCGATGGTGCGTACTTCGTCTTCAGGCAGGCCGAGTTGTTCGGCGATCAGGCCGGCCACGTGGGCCATGCGCTCCAAATACGCACTGGTGCCGCTGTCGCGATACTCGATGGCACGCGCCAGCCGCGACAGTGTCTCGCGCTCACGCTCCTCGACCTCGTGCATGCTGGACAGCAGGCGCTGCTCCAGCGAGAGCGCACGCTGCTTGACGTTCTCGGACTGCTGGCGGAGCTGCAGCAGATTGCGGCAGCGTGCACGGAGTTCTCGCGGACGCACCGGCTTGACCAGGAAGTCGATCACGCCGGCTTCCAGCGCGGCCTGGCGGATGGGTTCATCGCCCACCACGGTGATCAGGATGATCGCGATGTCGCGATGCATCGGCAGCCGGCGGAAGCGGCGCGCGAACTCCAGCCCGTCCATGCCCGGCATGCGGTAGTCGAGCAGCAGCAGGTCGGTGCGGTTCTTCTCGCACCACTCCAGCGCTGCCAGCGGATCGCCGAAATCATGGACGGTCAGCTCGGACGCGATGTCCTCGATGACATGGCGCAGCATCGTGCGCGCAGACGTCTGATCGTCGACGATGACGATATTCAAAGCGTTACCCACCCCTTGTGGCCACATCACGTGGCTGTCGGGCAAGGATACTCCGGCGGTGGCAGCGCTCGCATCTAACATGTCGGCAGTCCTGTTCGGCGGCGCGGACCCGGGCAGGGTCCGTGATCCACGAAGGGAACCGATGCGAATCCCGGGGCCCCCTCCCCTGATCTCTATCGGCGCGGGCGGCGGAAAATTGACCGTCCTGCGTGTGAATCTTCGCAGGAAGCGTGCCAGCCGTGGCCAGGGGGTGTCAGGGCAGAACATGGTGACCTCCGTCACGGAATGAGGCCTTTCCGTCCATCCTTGGCGCGCGGTGGATCAGGGTGGCGCGCCGGAAAACAGCTCCGCCGGCGGCCGGTGGCCCGTCGCTTCATGCAGACGGGAGCCCATTCTGCCCCTGAGCGTCACTCTCTTGACGCTTGGGGCGCCCCCGTCAGCCCTGGCTTTCCGGGCGCATGTAGGGGAACAGCAGTACGTCGCGGATGGAGTCCGAACCGGTCAGCAGCATCACCAGACGATCGATGCCGATGCCCAGCCCGCCTGTCGGCGGCAGGCCGACCTCCAGTGCCCGAATGTAATCAGCGTCGAAGTGCATGGCTTCATCGTCTCCCCCCTCCTTCGCCTGGACCTGGGCCATGAAGCGCGCCGCCTGGTCCTCCGGGTCATTGAGCTCGGAGAACCCGTTGGCGAGCTCCTTGCCGTTGATGAACAGCTCGAAGCGGTCGGTGTAACCGGGGTCGTTGTCGTTGGCGCGGGCCAGCGGCGACACCTCGACCGGGTGGTCGGTGATGAAGGTCGGCTGGACGAGGGTGTGTTCCACGGTCTTCTCGAAGATCTCCAGCAACAGCTTGCCCCAGCCATAGGATGGCTTGACGTGGATCTTCAGGCGCTCGCAGTGGCGGGCCAGCGCGTCGCGGTCGGTACAGTCGGCGGCGCTGATCTCGGGGTTGTGGTGGCGCACGGCCTCGTCCATGCGCCACCGGCGGAACGCCGGCTCCAGGTCGATGTCCTGGCCGTCCCACGCCACCTGGCCGGTGCCCAGCACCTCGTGCGCCACGTCGCGGATGACGCCCTCGGTCAGGTCCATGATCTCGGTATACGTGGCGTAGGCCTCGTACAGCTCGAGCATGGTGAATTCCGGGTTGTGCCGCGTGCTGACACCCTCGTTGCGGAAGTTGCGGTTGATCTCGTACACGCGTTCCAGTCCGCCGACCACCAGCCGCTTCAGGTACAGCTCGGGCGCGACGCGCAGGTACAGGTCCAGATCCAGCGCGTTGTGGTGCGTGGTGAAGGGCTTGGCTGCGGCGCCGCCGGGGATGTAATGCATCATCGGCGTTTCAACTTCCAGGAAGCGGCGCGCGTCCAGCCATTCGCGGATCGCGCGGATGATGCGCGAGCGCTTGATGAAGACATCGCGCGCCTCGGGCGTGACGATCAGGTCCACATAGCGCTGGCGGTAGCGCTGTTCCACGTCGGACAGGCCGTGCCACTTGTCCGGCAACGGACGCAGCGCCTTGGTCAGCAGGCGGAAGGCATCGGCCTTCACGGACAGCTCGCCGGTACGGGTCCGTGTCAGCCCTCCTTCCACGCCCACGATGTCGCCGATGTCCCAACCCTTGAACGCATCGTAGGTCTCGCCCAGCGCATTGGACTGCAGGAACAGCTGGATGCGCCCGGATTCGTCCTGGATCTGGACGAAGCTGGCCTTGCCCATCACCCGCTTGGCCATCATGCGTCCGGCGAGCTTCACACGCCGGCCGCCGCCTTCGAGCGCCTCTCCGGTCCAGAGCTCCGGGTCCTGGTATTGCACCTGCAGGTCGCCCGCGTAGTCGGTGCGACGGAAGTCATTGGGGAACGCGATGCCCTGCCCGCGCAACGCCGCCAGTTTGGCGCGGCGCTCGGCGATGAGGCTGTTCTCGTCCTGCGGAAGGGTGGGGTCTGTCATGGGTCGTGTCGTGTTCTGGAGCGTGGGAGCGACGTGAGTCGCGAACGAGTGCCGGAGAAGAGCCCGCGACTTGCGTCGCTCCCACGGGTGACTCGTGGGCGGATCAGGCGTCGATGCGTTTCGAACCCGCTTCCAGGCCCGATTTCAGACTGGCCTCGACGAACTCGTCCAGGTCGCCGTCCAGCACCTTCTGCGTGTCCGAACGCTCCACGCCGGTGCGCAGGTCCTTGATGCGACTCTGGTCCAGCACGTAGTTGCGGATCTGGCTGCCCCAGCCGATGTCGGACTTGGTGGCTTCCACCGCATCGCGTTCGGCGTTGCGCTTCTGGATTTCCAGCTCGTACAGCTTGGCGGCCAGCATCTTCATCGCGTTGTCGCGGTTCTGGTGCTGGCTGCGGCCGGTCTGGCAGGCCACCACTATCCCGGTGGGCACGTGGGTGATGCGTACCGCCGATTCGGTCTTGTTGACGTGCTGGCCACCGGCACCGGATGAGCGGTAAACGTCGGTCCTCAGGTCGGCCGGGTTGATGTCGATGTCGATGTTGTCGTCGACTTCCGGCGACACGAACACCGAGGTGAAGCTGGTATGGCGGCGGTTGTCGGAGTCGAACGGCGACTTGCGCACCAGGCGGTGCACGCCGGTCTCGGTCTTCAGCCAGCCGTAGGCGAAATCGCCCTCCACGCGCAGCGTGGCGGACTTGATGCCGGCCACGTCACCGCCGCTGGCTTCCATCAGCTCGGTCTTCCAGCCGCGCGACTCGCACCAGCGCAGGTACATGCGCAGCAGGATTTCCGCCCAGTCCTGCGCCTCGGTGCCGCCGGCGCCGGCCTGGATGTCGACGAAGGCGTTGGAGGCGTCCATCTTGCCCGAGAACATGCGCTGGAATTCCAGCTTGTCCACGTGCGAGGCGTAGCGCTCCACGTCGGCCACCACGGCCTGCGCGGTGTCCTCGTCGTTTTCCATTTCGGCCAGCTCCAGCAGTTCGGAGCCGCCGGCCAGGCCTTCCTCGATCTCGCGGATGCCGTTGACCGTCTTGTCGAGCAGGGAACGCTCGCGCCCCAACTGCTGTGCGTATTCGGGGTTGTTCCAGATGTCCGGGCTTTCCAGCTCGCGGTTCACTTCTTCCAGGCGTTCGCGCTTGGAATCGTAGTCAAAGATACCCCCGGAGCGAGGCCAGCCTGTCTTGCAGGTCGGCGATGCGCTGGCGGATGGGATTCAGCTCGATCATGGGGTGCGTGGCAGGGATGCGGAATCGGTCGGGAAGGATACCAGAGCGGTGCGTCGCGCCGGCTGCGGAACGGTTCTTGCATGACATTCGGTGCCCTGCCCAGAGTCGCCGCCGGCATGACCACCCACATCGCACCGTCCGCATCGCTGCTGTCCGGCCTGCTCGGCCTGGCGCTGGTGTTCGCCTTCTCCGTGGCCTGTGCCGGCGACGCGCCGACGGCGCCCGTGGCCGACCGTGCGAACCAGGTCGGCCAGTGCCTGAAACTGAGGCGCGACGAACCCGCCAGGGCGGTGGTGCTGGCGAGCGCGCTGCTGCAAGCGAAAGACCTGAACGTCGAGGATGAACTCAAGACGCTGAGTTGCCTGGGCATCGCCGCCGGCCTGAGCGGTGAGCCGGAGCGGGCGATCAGCGCCGCCGAGCGGATGGAACGGCGCGTCGATGAAACGCCAGCGCTCGCACCCGCGCTGCGGATGCGCGCGTATTCGCAGATCGGGTCGATCTACCAGGGCGCCGGCCACATCCGCGCCGCGGAGGCCGCGTACCTCCGTGCCTACGACGTCTCTTCGCGGCTCGACGAACGCGATGCCGGGCTGGTGCAGGCGGCCACGCTCAACAATATCGGGCTGATCCATGCCGACTATCTGGCCTCGCCCGAGGTGGCCGACAGGTACTACCTCAAAGCCCTGGCCGCAGCGGCCAGCGTGGGCCTGGAAGACCCCCTGATCGTGCACAACCATGCGCTCAACCTGGTCGCGCTGGAGCGCGATGCAGACGCCATGGAAACGATCGACGCCGGTGAAGCCATGGCCCAGCGCCAGCAGGCCCATACCGTGGTGCATCGCCTGCGCAGCGAGCGTGCAGGCCTGTGGATCCGACAGGGACAATTGGAACGGGCCCGGCCGGTGCTGGCGGCAGCCATCCGCGAACAGGCGAAGAACAGGGACCTGCCCGGGCAGGCGGGCTCGCTTGCGAAACTGTCGGTCCTGCAGCGCAAGGCCGGTGAACACGTGCAGGCGCTGGAGACCGCCCGCGCAGCCTGGGCCCTGGTGGGCGACCAGCCACAGCCACAGAAGCAGCGCGAAGTGCTGCTCGCGTGGATGGCGGCGCACGCCGCGCTGGGGCAGGCGGAGCAGGCGCTGGCGGTGGGTGCCCGCCTGCACGGACTGGAGATGGAAGCGCTGAGGCATCAGCGGCTGGAGTTGCTGGCCGATCTGCAGGCGCGGAGCGAAAGCGCACAGGCCCAGCGCGAACTGGAGCAGATGCGTCACCAGGCACAGATCCGCGTGCTGAATGACGAGAAATCCGCGCTGCTGCGTCGTGCGGGCGTGACGCTGATGACCCTGCTGGTGCTGGCAGGTGTCGGCTTCGGCCTGTTGCAGCGTCGCAAGAACCGGCAGCTGCGCAAGGTCAGTGCCACCGACCCCCTGACCGGCCTGCGCAATCGCCGCGCCGCCACGGAGTCGCTGAAGGCCATGTCGTTGCAGCGGCCCGCCGCCGGTACGCGCCATGTGCTGTTCCTCATCGACATCGACCACTTCAAGCAGGTCAACGATGGTCATGGCCACCACGCCGGCGACCAGGTGCTGGTGGCGCTCTCGCGCCAGCTGCGCGAACTGGGGCGTGCGGACGACGTCATCGCCCGCTGGGGTGGCGAGGAGTTCCTGATGGCGTGCGCGGACCTGACCGAAGCCCAGGCCTGCGCGGTGGCGGCGCGCGTGCAGGAAACACTGTGCGATGCGCACGAGTTGGCGCCAGGCCAGCGCTGGCCACTGACCGTCTCGCTGGGCTTCGCCCCTTTCCCGTTCTTCGACAACACCACAGGCGGTTGGGACTACGCGCTGCGCATGGCCGACCGCGCCCTGTATGCGGCCAAGGACCGCCGCAACGCCTGGGCCGGATTGTGGGGACGCACGCTCCCACCCGGCGTCGCCCTGCAAGCGCTGCTGGAGGAGCCTGAAGGCGCGGTCCGCAGCGGTGCCATCGAACTGGTGGCCAGCTACGCCGTGGAACGTCTGCCGCGCGTGCCGGCTATCCGCGCTGCCTAGGCGGCTTCGGCCCCGGTCCGCTGACGCAGGTCCTGCCGGTAGCGGCGGCTGCACGGCAGCGCGCTGCCATCCTTCATGTGCACGCGCGCATCACCTGTGTCCAGCGGCTCGATCGAGGCCACCTGGTCCAGGCTGACGATGTAGCTGCGGTGGATGCGGGTGAAACGGCGTGGATCCAGGCGGGTCTCGATGCCGGCGATCGTGCTCCGCAACGGGTAGTCGTGGCCGCGTACCCGCAGGTTGACGTAGTTGCCTGCGGCCTGCAGCCACTCGATATCGTTGGCCGCCACCAGGAACTCGCGGCCCAGCTTGCGCACCAGGAAGCGCTCCGGGCGGTCCACCGGCTCCAGCGGCGGACCTTCGTCCGGCTCGGCCAGCAGGCTGGCTTCACCCTGCCAGCGGCGCAGCAGGAAGCGGTAGCCCTCCACCAGCACGACGATCGTGGCGAAGCTGCGGATATCCTTCAGGTACTCGTAGACCAGTTCGCGAGGCCAGGGGCCGAACTCGTAGGTCATGCCCTGGCTGCGGTAGGCCATCACGCGCAGCGCGACCATGCCGACGACGTGGATGATGCAGACCACGATGCTCGCCAGCAGGTACTCGGGTATCCGCCGGCGCCAGTTTTCCCAATGCAGCGGGAAGCGTCGGGTGTACCAGGCGATCGCCGGGATCAGGACCAGTAGCCACACCAGCGCACTGCTCGCTTCCCAGACGGCCGGCTCCCAGGCCTCCACGCCGGAGCCCTGCCGCCGCATGTCGATCAGCGTGGTCATGCTGTTGCCGATGCAGTTGGCGCCGATCATCGCCACCCAGAATCCGATCTCCACCCATCGCCGCCAGGGCAGATAGCGTTCGTAGGTGGGTGGGGACCGTTCCGTCATGCGCGCATTCTAGCCCGCGCCTCTCGCAACACCGCCGCAACTCGTCCCTTGCTTCCCTCGATTGGCCCCTGCCCCTCCACCACGCGTCCCTTCGCGATGGCGTGCGCATGCACGGCGCCCGACGCTGGCCGCCTTGCCGATGAAGGAGAGCACCATGCAACGTCGCCACGATCTGGACTGGGTCCGCGTCTGCGCCTTCGGGCTGCTGGTGCTCTACCACGTGGGCATGTACTACGTGACCTGGGACTGGCACGTGAAAAGCCCCGGCGCCAGCCACGCGCTGGAACCGTTCATGATGCTCAGCTCCCCCTGGCGACTGTCGCTGCTGTTCCTGGTGTCCGGCTGCGCCACGGCGTTCCTGCTCGGCAAGGCGCGGCAGGCCGCCGATGCTGCCGGTGGCCGGATGCGCTTTCTTGGGACCCGTTCATGGCGGCTGCTGGTGCCGCTTGTCTTCGGCATGCTGGTGATCGTGCCGCCGCAGTCCTACTACGAGGTGGTCGAACAGTTGCCTGGCGGCTACCACGAGGGCTACCTGGCGTTCTACGCGCGTTACCTGGCCGGTCATGACGGCTTCTGCGATGCCGACGGCTGCCTGGAGGTCCCGACATGGAACCATCTGTGGTTCGTCGCCTACCTGTGGGTCTACACCGTTGCACTGTGGCTGCTCTGGAAGCTCGTGCCCCGCGCCATCAATGTAGCGGAGCGCCACCTGGGCCGCTGGCTTTCCGGCATCGGCGTGCTGGCCGGTCCCGTCCTGTTCCTCGGCGTGGCACGCGTGCTGATGATCGGCCGCTTCGAGCAGACGCACGCCCTGGTGGACGACTGGTACAACCATGTGCAGTACTTCGGCGTGTTCCTGCTCGGCTTCCTCATCGCCCGTGCGGACGGGGTGTGGGATGCCATCGAACGCCAGCGCTGGCCAGCCCTGGTTGTCTGGCTGCTCAGCTGGGCCGGGCTGGTCGCCTATTTCGCGCATTTTGCCGACGCGGCACCGCCCGACTGGGCACGCATGGGGATGCGGATGGCCTGGGGCCTGAACCAGTGGTGCGCCATCGTGGCGGTACTGGGTTTCGCCCGGCACTGGCGTCCTGCCGACAACCGTGCACTGCGCTATCTGGTGCCGGCGGTATTTCCCGTCTACATCCTGCACCAGACGGTGACCGTGGTCGTCGCCCACCAGCTGAAACCGTTGGCGATACCGCCGATGGTGGAAGGTCCCTTGCTGGTGGCGATCACCTTCGCCGCGTGCTTCGCCGGCTATGAAGTGACCCGCCGCGCGGGATGGCTGCGGCCCTTGTTCGGACTGAAGCGTGCCGGCGAAGTGCCGTCCCGCAATCCGGAGCCCCTGGCCTGGCCGGAGCGCTGACCGGCGCCCTCAATCGGCCGGTTGCCAGTGCCGGACCAGCAACTGGATGCCGCGACGGTTCTGCCAGTCGTCGGTGTCCAGCTGATAGGCGGCCTGGATGCGGGAAGGCGGTGGCTGGTCGTGCCACCCGTTGAACTGGATCGCGTTCAACGGTGTGGCCTGTCCGCGCAGGCGCAACGAGAACTTCAGGTGCTTCTCGCCCACCACGCGCCAGTCCAGCACGTCGAACACGCCATCGAACATGGGTTCCGGGAATCCCTGCCCCCATGGCCCCGCGCCACGCAGTGCTTCCGCGTGCATGCGGTCCAGTTCGCCGGGCTGGAGTTCGCCGTCACTCAGGAGTTCTTCCTGCAGCAAGGCGTCGTCGAGCATCGCGGCGGCATGGCGGTGGAAGGCGTCACGGAACACCGGCAGTGCACTTTCATCGAGCGACAGCCCCGCCGCCATCGCATGGCCGCCGAAGCGCTGCATCAGGCCGGGGTTCGCAGTGTCGATGGCCGCCAGCGCGTCGCGGATGTGGAAGCCGGGAATCGAGCGCGCCGACCCGCGCAGCGTGGTGCTGCCCGGCTCTGCGGGTGCGAAGGCCACGACCGGGCGATGCAGGCGTTCCTTCATCTTCGAGGCGACCAGGCCGACCACGCCGGGATGCCATTCCGGATCGAACAGGCACGGGGCGAGCGGCACCTGCCCGCCTTCCGCGACATCGATGCGCGCGAGCGCGGCCTGCGCCTCGTCCACCATCTGCTGCTGCACGCCACGACGCTCGGCATTGATGCCTTCCAGAACGCGCGCCATCTCTTCGGCCTGCGTGGCATCGTCGGTCAGCAGGCAGGCGATGCCGAGGGCCATGTCCTCCAGCCGTCCGGCCGCATTCAACCGTGGCGCGATGGCGAAACCGATGTCGGCTGCGGTCAGGCGCGCCGGCTCGCGGCCCGCCACGCGCATCAGTGCCTGCAGGCCCGCACACGCCTGCCCGGCCCGCAGCCGGCGCAAGCCTGCGCCGACCAGGGCGCGGTTGTTCGCATCCAGCGGCACGAGATCGGCCACGGTACCCACGGCAACCAGATCCAGCAGCGTGGAGAGATCCGGCCCCGCGCCGTCGAACGTGCCCCGTTCGCGCAGGAGCCGTCGCAACGCCAGCAGCACGTAGAACATCACCCCGACACCGGCCAGCACCTTGCTGGGAAACGGGTCATCGCGCAGGTTCGGATTGACGATGGCATCGGCCGGCGGCAAGGCGTCGCCGGGCAGGTGGTGGTCGGTGACAAGCACTTGCCAGCCCCGCGACTTCGCCGCCGCGATGCCGGCGTGGCATGCGATGCCGTGATCGACCGTGACGAGCAGGTCGGGTTGCAGTGCGGCGAGTTCATCCACCAGCGAGGGCGACAATCCGTAGCCATGCACCATGCGGTTGGGCACCGCAGGCGTCACGTGCCGTGCGCCAAGCAGGCGCAGGCCGCGCACGCCGACCGCGCACGCCGTGGCGCCATCGCAATCGAAGTCGCCCACGATGACGATGTGCCGGTCCTGCGCGATCGCATCGACGAGCAACGCGGTGGCGCCGCCAAGGCCGCCGAGCTGGTCGGGCGGCAGCAACTGCGCCAGGCGTGGTTGCGCCTGGTCCATCGAGAGCGCACCGCGGGCTTCGTAGAGGCGCTGCAGGAGCAACGGCACGCCCTCCGGCCACTGACCATTCGCCGCGATGGTCCGACGGCGGATCCTGGGCGAGGTCATGCCGGAACGTGGTCCGGGCGTAGCGTGTCCAGGCGTTGCATCGGGCGGCGCCAGAGGCGCCAGCGTTGCTCGCGGCGCAGCGCGAACAGCGCGCCATCCTCGAAATCCAGGGTCAGCACGTCCAGCTCGCGCTTGTGCAGGGCGTCCAGCAGGGGCTGCAGTGCGTCACGGCACAGCAGATCCAGGTTGCGCAGATGACGCAGATCGATCAGCGCATCCACGCCGCCCTCCCCGCTCGCGTGCACAGGTTCCACCCCGGCCGCATGCGCCAGCGACTGCAACAGCACATCGTTGCCTTTGACCTGGCGGAAACCGGTGCGTACGAAGTCCGGCAGCACGCCGCCGCCCCAGAACCACAGCGAGTTCACCGGCGGCTTGCCCTGCGCGACGCGCTTTGCGTTCCAGGGATGGTTGTGCAGCAGCACCTGCGCTTCGCTGAGCAGGGCACGCCAACGGCGGCCCGCTTCGCCTTCCGGCAGGTGCGCGAACAGATCGTCGCCCAGCACGTCATTCACCGGCGCGAACACCGGGAGTTTCGCCTCGGGCGGCAGGCGCAGGTACCAGCGGGCGGGATCGGGTGCGTCCAGCAGCATGCCGGCATCGCCGAACAGCGGCTTCAGTGCGGGCAGCAACTGTGCGGTGTCTTCGTCGCCCAGCGCCAGCGCCTCGCCATACGCCAGCATGCGCGCACCGTTCATGTCGGGCGACACGCGCGCAGGATCGGCACGCAGCCACAACGCGCCGGCGGCATCCCGTGCGTCGCGCTGGCGCGTCAGGGCTGCGACCGGCCAATGGTCCGGCACCAACTGGAAGTGGCGCCGCAGCTGCGCATGCTCGCCCGCCTCTCCGGCCGCGCGATCCGCGCGCCCCAGCGCCCGCGCCACATCGGCCGGCAACGCCTGTCCCACCAGGCGGGTACGCGGAGGCAACAGCAGCGTGGCCTGCGCCATCGGCTCAGTCTGCGTAGGAAACGCTGACGATTTCGTATTCGCGCTGGCCGGCAGGCGCGTCTATCGTGACGCTGTCGCCCTCGTGCTTGCCGATCAGCGCCCGGGCCAGCGGCGAGGAGATCGCGATCAGGCCCAGCTTGATGTCCGCCTCGAGGTCGCCGACCACCTGGTAGCGCTTCTCCTCGTCGGTGTCGACATCGGCCAGCACCACGCGGGCGCCGAACACGATGCGCGTGCCGGCGTTGAGCTTGCTGACGTCGATGATCTCGGCGTGCGACAGCTCGCCTTCCAGCTGCTTGATGCGGCCTTCGATGAAGCCCTGCTGCTCGCGGGCGGCATGGTATTCGGCGTTTTCCTTCAGGTCACCGTGCGCGCGCGCTTCGGCGATGGCGGTGATCACTTCCGGCCGCTTCACCGTCTTCAGCAGATCCAGTTCCTGGCGCAGGCGCTGCGCGCCCTGCATGGTCAATGGGGCTCTCACCCTTGAAGCTCCTTGTGCAGTTCCTGCAACGCCAGCACCGGGCCCGTGCCACGGTATTCCAGCGAATGCACCAGCGCCTTGGCGCCGGCAACGGTGGTTGAGTAGGTGACGCGGTGCTGCAACGCCTCGCGCCGGATCGAGAAGGAGTCGGCAATGGCCTGGCGTCCTTCCGTCGTGTTGACGATATACACGATCTCGCCGTTCTTGATCAGGTCCACCACGTGCGGACGGCCCTCGACCACCTTGTTCACCTGCTCGCAGTCGATGCCGCGCTCACGCAGCCATGCGGCGGTCCCGGCGGTGGCCACGATGCTGTAACCGCGGCCGACCAGCTCCTGCGCCACCGGCAGCACGCGCTTCTTGTCCGGGTCGCGTACCGAGATGAAAACCTTGCCGACCGGCGGCGCCTTGATGCCACCTGCTTCCTGCGCGCGCGCCATGGCGGCACCGAAGCTGCGGCCCACGCCCATGACTTCGCCGGTGGAACGCATTTCCGGGCCCAGGATCGGGTCCACGCCCTGGAACTTGGCGAACGGGAAAATCGCCTCCTTCACCGAGTAGTAGTCCGGCACGATCTCCCGGGTGGCGCCCTGCCCGGCCAGCGTCTTGCCGGCCATGCAGCGGGCCGCGATCTTGGCCAGCGGCATGCCGGTGGCCTTGGACACGAACGGCACCGTACGCGAGGCGCGCGGGTTCACTTCCAGCAGGTAGACGATGTCGTCACCGCCATCCTCGGCGGCCTGGATGGCGAACTGGGTGTTCATCAGGCCGACGACCTTCAGTGCCTTGGCCAGTTCCACCACCTGCCGGCGCAGTTCGTCCTGCGTCTTGGCCGACAGCGAGTACGGCGGCAGCGAGCAGGACGAATCGCCCGAGTGCACGCCCGCCTCCTCGATGTGCTCCATCACGCCACCGATCAGCACGTTGCCTTCCGGGTCGGCGATGATGTCCACGTCCACTTCCACCGCATTGTCGAGGAAGCGGTCGAGCAGCACCGGCGAATCGTTGGAGACCTTGACCGCGTCGCGCACGTAGCGGGCCAGGTCGGATTCGCCATAGACGATCTCCATCGCGCGTCCGCCCAGCACATACGACGGACGCACCACCAGCGGATAGCCGATTTCGCGGGCCAGCAGCAGGGCTTCCTGGTCGTTCCGGGCGATGCGGTTCGGCGGCTGCTTCAGGCCCAGCCTGTCGACCAGTTGCTGGAAACGCTCGCGGTCTTCGGCTAGGTCGATGGAGTCCGGCGACGTGCCGATGATCGGCACGCCATTGGCTTCCAGGGCCTGCGCCAGCTTCAGCGGGGTCTGCCCGCCGTACTGCACGATCACGCCCTTGGGCTGCTCCAGTTCGACGATCGCCAGCACGTCTTCCAGCGTGAGCGGCTCGAAATACAGGCGGTCCGAGGTGTCGTAGTCGGTGGACACGGTTTCCGGATTGCAGTTGACCATGATGGTCTCGAATCCGTCCTCGCGCAGCGCGAGCGCTGCATGCACGCAGCAGTAGTCGAACTCGATGCCCTGCCCGATCCGGTTCGGGCCACCGCCCAGGATCATGATCTTGTCGCGGTTGGTCGGCTCGGCCTCGCACTCGTCCTCGTAGGTCGAATACAGGTACGCGGTGCTGGTGGCGAACTCGGCCGCGCACGAGTCCACGCGCTTGTAGACAGGCTTCACCCCCAGCGCCTTGCGCAGCACGCGCACGGCGGTCTCATTCGTGTTCGCCAGTTGCGCCAGGCGCGCATCCGAGAAACCCATGCGCTTGAGATGGCGCATGCGCGCCTTGTCCAGCGAGCCGAGCCCATCGGTGGCCAGTTGCTGCTCGGCGGCGATGATCTCTTCCATCTGGTCGAGGAACCACGGGTCGATGAACGACAGCGCGTGCACCTGCTCCACGGTCATGCCGGCACGGAAGGCATCGGCGACATGGAACAGGCGCTCCGGGCCGGGCGCCTTCAGTTCGCGCCGCAGCGTGGTCAGGTCGTCTTCGCTGGTGAGGTCCAGGCCGGTCGGATCGAGCCCGACCTTGCCGGTTTCCAGGCCGCGCAGCGCCTTCTGCAGCGATTCCTGGAAGGTGCGGCCCATCGCCATCACCTCGCCCACCGACTTCATCTGGGTGGTCAGGCGGGCATCGGCTTGCGGGAACTTCTCGAACGCGAAGCGCGGGATCTTGGTGACCACGTAGTCGATGGCCGGCTCGAACGACGCCGGGGTGAGGCCACCGGTGATCTCGTTCTTCAGTTCATCCAGCGTGTAGCCCACGGCCAGCTTGGCCGCGACCTTGGCGATCGGGAAGCCGGTGGCCTTCGAGGCCAGCGCGGACGAACGCGACACGCGCGGATTCATCTCGATGACGACCACGCGGCCGGTCTGTGCATTGATGCCGAACTGCACGTTCGAGCCACCGGTATCCACGCCGATCTTGCGCAGCACCGCGATGGAGGCATCGCGCAGGCGCTGGTACTCCTTGTCGGTCAGGGTCTGCGCGGGTGCGACCGTGATGCTGTCACCGGTGTGCACGCCCATCGGGTCGAGGTTCTCGATGGAGCAGACGATGATGCAGTTGTCCGCCGTGTCGCGGACCACTTCCATCTCGAATTCCTTCCAGCCCAGCACCGATTCCTCCACCAGCACCTCGGTGGTCGGCGACAGTTCCAGGCCGCGGGTGACAATGTCGATCAGCTCTTCGCGGTTGTAGGCGATGCCGCCGCCGCTGCCGCCCAGGGTGAAGCTGGGGCGGATGATGGTGGGATAGCCGACGCGGGTCTGGATCTCCAGCGCTTCTTCCAGCGTGTGGGCCACGGCGGCTTTCGGACATTCCAGTCCGATCTCGCCCATCGCCACGCGGAACAGCTCGCGATCCTCGGCCATGCGGATGGCTTCGCGCTTGGCGCCGATCAGTTCGACGCCGTATTTCTCCAGCACGCCGTTGTCGGCCAGGTCCAGCGCGCAGTTCAGCGCGGTCTGGCCACCCATGGTCGGCAGCAGCGCATCGGGCTTCTCCTTGGCGATGATCTTCTCGACCGTCTGCCAGTTGATGGGCTCGATATAGACCGCATCCGCCATTTCCGGATCGGTCATGATGGTCGCCGGATTGCTGTTGACCAGCACCACCCGGTATCCCTCTTCGCGCAGCGCCTTGCACGCCTGCGCGCCGGAATAATCGAACTCGCAGGCCTGGCCGATGACGATCGGGCCTGCGCCGATGATCAGGATGGTTTTAAGGTCGTTGCGCTTGGGCATGGGAATCTACTTCTCGGATTGTGTGGGGCCGCCGCCCTGGGCATCTGCTCCAGGGGCGCGTCCGACAGGGGCGATGGACGGGCCACGCTCCACCTCTTGTCCCGGCGCGCATGGGCGCGCACGGGTGCACATCACATCAGGGCACCTGGCGACACATCGCACGCCTTCATGCCCTGGAACATCATCTTGATGGCCGCCATCTCGCCCACCGACTTGCCGTCGGCCTTGTCGCCGTCGCCGGCGAGCACGTCGCCGAAGCCACTCAGTGCGCGGAAATCGCGGTACTCGGGATCGCGCGCGATGGTGAGCAGTGCCAGCAACTGGTCGGCACTGGCCGTTCGCATCAGGTCGGCGGGATCCAGGTCGGTTTCCGTCTTCGCCGAGGCGATGCCGGCCTGCACGATGCTGCCGAACACCGGCGCCGCCGTGCGGACCAGGCGCAATTCTTCGTCGAACCGGCCCGGATGTGCCTGTGCGTACTCGACCACTTCAGCCCGCTTCACGCGGCGGAAGCCGTCGCGGGAAAGTTCGCTGCGCAGGCAGGCCAACTGCACGGGCGTGACGGCATCGGGCTTGTCCTGCACCGGCCAGGCGGGATTCTCGCCGGCTGCCTCTTCCATGATGGCGCCGACCGGCAACATGCTGACCAGCAGGTCGGTCATCTCGTCGATCTGCTTTTCACCGGGCGTGGCGGCGGCAGCCGGCAGCGCAAGCGCCATCAGCACAGCGGTGACAGCAAGGCGCACGCGCATCAGCGTGCCTCCATCGAGGCCACGAACCGATCGAACAAGGGCGATACATCATGCGGGCCCGGCGATGCCTCCGGATGTCCCTGGAACGAGAAGGCGGGGGCATCCGTCAGTTCGATGCCCTGGTTGGTGCCGTCGAACAGCGAACGATGGATCACGCGCACGTTGGCCGGCAGCGTCGCTTCATCCACCGCGAAGCCGTGGTTCTGCGAAGTGATCATCACGCGACCGCTGTCGAGATCCTGCACCGGGTGATTGGCACCGTGGTGGCCGTGGCCCATCTTCATGGTCTGCGCGCCGGCCGCCAGGGCCAGCAGCTGGTGGCCCAGGCAGATGCCGAACGTCGGCACCTTCTTCGCGATGAACTCGCGGATGGCGGTGATGGCGTAGTCGCACGGCGCGGGGTCGCCCGGGCCGTTGGACAGGAACACGCCATCCGGCTGCAGCGCGAGCACGTCGGCGGCGCTGGTCTGCGCGGGCACCACGGTCACGTCGCAACCGCGTTCGGCCAGCATGCGCAGGATGTTGTGCTTCACGCCGAAGTCGTACGCCACGACCTTGAACTTCGCCGGCGCCTGCACGAACGCGTTGCGGTCCAGGTCCAACTGGCCGTCGCGCCAGGGATACGGTTTGTCGGTGCTGACCACCTTGGCCAGGTCCATGCCTTTCAGTCCGGGGAACTTGCGCGCCGCTTCCAGCGCCATCTCCGCGTTGATGCCCTCGCCCGCCATCAGTGCGCCGTTCTGCGCACCGCGCTCGCGCAGGATGCGCGTCAGCTTGCGGGTGTCGATGCCGGCAATGGCCACGATGCCGCGTGATTGCAGCCACTCCGGCAGAGCCTGCTGGCTGCGCCAGCTGCTGGGGCGGCGCGGCACGTCGCGCACGATGAGACCGGCGCACCAGACCTTGGCGGCTTCGTCGTCCTGGTCGGTGCAGCCTGTATTGCCGATGTGGGGATAGGTCAGGGTGACCAGTTGGCGGGCGTAGGACGGGTCGGTCAGGATTTCCTGATAGCCGGTCATCGCGGTGTTGAACACCACTTCGCCGACCGAAAGGCCGTCGGCGCCTACGGAGTCGCCCTCGAATACGGTGCCGTCTTCGAGTACGAGAATTGCGGGTCGTGTCACGGGGTTCGCCTTGGGGTGGAGGAACCCTGCCCCACCGACTTGCGGCTGCAAGAAACCGCGAACGCGGCATTTATCCGGTCCGTGGCGATGGGTAACAGGCGAGCGGGAATTGTACGGGGATGGCCTGTTCAGCGCCACCGTTTTTTTGCCTGTCCGACGGACAGCGCCCGCCCGCGGCGAGGCGTGTTCATATTCCGGCGTCCGTATCGGGACGCCCGGCCGGCCTTCAATCCAGCAGATCGCGCACGTGATAGGCGCCCGGCGGGCGTCCTGACAGCACGCGCGCGACGTGCAGGGCACCACGCGCGAAGACATCACGATGCGTGGCACGGTGGGTCAGCTCGATGCGCTCGCCGAGCCCGGCGAACTGCACGGTATGTTCACCGACAATGTCGCCGGCCCGCAGGCTGGCGTAGTGCACCTGCGCGCCCGCACTGCCGGCGGCCTGTCCCAGCGTCAATGCGGTGCCGGACGGGGCATCCTTCTTGTGGACATGGTGCGACTCCACGATGTCCACGTCCCACCCCGGCAACGCCGCCGCCACGCGTTCGACCACGTCGGCCAGCACTGCCACGCCCAGGCTGAAATTCGTCGCCCACACCAGCGGAATGCGTCCACTGGCCGCGGCCAATGCCTCCTGCTGCACCGGGGATATGCCGGTGGTGCCGGAGACGAGTGCCCGACCACGGTCGGTGCACAGCGCCAGCACCGGGTCGAACCCTTCCGGCAGGCTGAAATCGATCGCCACGTCGAAGTCGGGCACGCCCGCCAGCTCGCTGGCCGCGAAGTGGGGCACGCCATCCACCACCCGCTGCGCAGGCGCGCGTCGCGTCACGGCCGCCACGGTCTGGTACACCGCAGGCTGCTCGGCAGCCAGTCGAAGCAAGGCCTGGCCCATCCGGCCGGAGGCACCGTGGATCAGGAGACGTGTCGGGGAAGTGTCCATGCAGGCATGGTAGCGGGCGCGTGATGCCAACGCGAACCGGGAATGTCCGGATCAGGGAACCTGCGGATAGCCCAGGTGGAATCCCTGTGCGAACGGCACCCCGAGCTCCTTCAGCGTCTGCAGTTGCCGTTCGTTCTCGACGCCTTCGGCGATCAGTTCCGCCTGCGTGCCCTGCGCGAACGTCAGGAGCGCCGCCACGAGCGATTGCACGCGTGGACGCTGGTCGATTTCACGCACCAGCGTGATGTCGAGCTTGATGATGTCCGGCGCCAACCTCAGCACATGGCGCAAGCTGGCGAAACCTGCCCCGGTATCGTCCACGGCGATGCGGACGCCGGCCTGCTGCAGCGAGGACAGGCACTGGCCAAGGCGCGCGTAATCTTCCACGGCGGTGTGTTCGGTGATTTCCAGCACCAGCCGTTGCGGGGCGTGACCGGCGAGCAGGTCGTGGAATCGTGCATTGCAGGCGGTTTCGGGCGATACGTTGACGGCGAGGAAGGCGTCATCGGGAACGGAGGGCAACCGCGCCAGGGCGACCGCTGCGGCGGCCAGCTCCAGTTCCACGCTCAAGCCGCTGCTCGCCGCATCCTCGAACCAGCGGCCTGTCGACAGGTCGTACTCCAGCGGAAACCGCGCAAGCGCCTCGTACCCCACCACCACGCCGTCGGCGAGCCGGACGATCGGCTGCAGGGCTGCCGTGAGCTGCGCCCCTTCCAGCACCTGCAGCAGTCGCTCCCGGGCGTCCTGCGCATGGCGCCGCTCGCGTTCGCCCTGGCCCATGCGGGCATCCAGCGCTGCGCGCATCTGCGCATGTTCGATGGCCTTGTACATGCTCGCGGCCACGAGCGTGCTCAAATGCTCGAGCGTCCTGCAATCCGTATCCGCGTAGGCGGCGGGCGTGGTCGCCAGGACCTTCAGCACACCCACCACCTGTCCACGGAAGCTCAGCGGCGCGACCAGCATCGAACGCAACCCCACGCTGCGGCACGCGTCACGATTGACGCGCGGATCCACTTCGCTGTCATCGCATCTCAACACCTGCTGCTCTTCGATGCAGCGGCCGGACAAGCTGCCGGACACCGGCAGGCTGAAGCCGACCTGCCCTTGCGCGATCCCGCTGGCCGACCAGTAGCGCATCACGTCGCCATCGCGGATTTCCAGCACCGCGCCGGCTGAGCGGGTGAGTTCCTGCGCACGATGGGTGATCGCGTCCACGACCTCCTGCGGTTCGGGACCTGCGGCGGCGATTTCGCTTTGCGCCGCGACGATGCGCTGCAGCAACGCAATATCGTCGGCAGCCGACGATGCCGCTTCGCCGCTTCGCATGTCAGGCCGCACTGACGACAACGACGTCAACCTGTTATCCCGGCTCATCTCCCCACACTCCCTGCGGATGATGAAAGCGATGCCATGCGTGCCGGCACCGGACACACGCGATGCTAGTGGGACGCCACCACCCTGTCGAGTAAACGCATGTATCTGGCGAGACGCCGTATGCATGAAGCGCCATGCGTTGTTTCATTCGTGCGAAGAAGCGCCCGTCAACCGCTTGCCCCAATCCTCGATGGCGCCCTGCGCAAGGCGGCGTTCGAACAACGTCCGCCATGACGGTACCAGTGGCAGCACCAGCACCTCGCGCAGCAGGCCGGGCTCTGGCGATCGCCGGTACAGCAGCTCGATCAGGCGCGCGAGTGGCCACGCGGGATGGGGCCGCGCCTCCAGCGTCATGCGGTCACCTGCCTGCACTTCTCCCTCTTCGAGCACGCGGTAGTACCAGCCGGTCCGCCCCGAGTCCTGCACGCGACGGGCCATGTCGGACACGGCGAAACGGTCCGACAGTTTCCAGCACGGCTGCCGGGACTGGGATACCTCCACCAGCGCCGTGCCCAGCCGGAAGCGGTCGCCAAGACAGATCGCGTCCTCGGCCATGCCATGCGTACTGATGTTTTCGCCGAATGCACCGGGAGCATCGAGCAATGGATGCGCCCCGATATCGTCGCGCCATCGGGCGTAGTGGTCCGCAGGGTAGTGATGGATGGCCTTGTCCGGCCCGCCATGCACGCGCAGGTCGCCCTGCTCGTCACCGAGGATGCCCAGCAGGGTGACCCGCTGCCTGCCCTCCAGCGGTGATTTCGCGATCGCGCTGCGACTGCCGGGACGGGTGAACTCGACAGCCTTCCCCGCGAGCACCCCATCGATGGCCAAGGCGCTCATCTCCGTCGGCGCACTCATGCCAACACCTTCCCCAGGCCCGTGCCGTCGATGTCACCCACCACGCGGGCCAGCGCCATGCGGTCCACGTCCGCATCGAATCCGATGCGGAAATGCACTTCGCCCTCCGGCGTGCGCGATGAATGGATCGATGACAGGCTGACGGCGTGCCGCTCGAACACGTGCAGCAGAGCACGCAGAGAGCCCGGCCTGTCTTCCGGCAGGTGCACGCTGAGCGCCTGCGCGCCGGCAAGATCGGCCAGCAGGTAGCCGATGCGCTCGTAGCTGTAGTTGCCCTCGGCCAGTGTCGTGTCGCCGAAGGCGTCGCGGTTTTCGCGCAGGAATTCTTCGCGGAACGCCGCGCGCGCCATGTCCGTCCCCTCGCCCACCAGCGACGCCATCCGGGTGATCTGCGTGCCCAGCGCCCGCAGTGTTTCGCCGGCATAGGGGTTCCCGAACTGGATGTCTTCGTAGATGGCCGGATTCAACGACAGGATGCGCGCGATGATCGCCGCATCCATCTCGAAGGATGCGGAGCGGAACGGCATCAACGCGGCCAGGTCGCCGATCCGCGCCGACTGCGCACGCAGGACGCCCGCCTGGGCCAGATGCGAGGCATGCACCATGGCCTGCACCAGCGCCATGACCCGGTCGTGCTGCTCGGGCGTCGCCTGCACGCATTCCGCCTCGATTGCAGCAAGGAGCGACACCACCCAAGGCCGCCATGTGTCGAGGCGCGCCTCGCAGACCACCATCACCCTGCCCTTCAGGGTCGGGGCCTTGGGCGGCGCGGTCATCGGATGCAGGCCGACCACCTCGGCGCGCGAGGCCAGCATCGCCGCTACCGGCACAGCCTTGATCGAGGTGACATCCAGCCACAACCGGCCAGCCTCGCTTCCCCCGGCAAGCGCCGCATACCGGGCGACCAGCGCCCCGGTGTGGCGGATCGGCGCCGAGAAAACCAGGACATCCGCCCGCCGCACGAGTTCGGCCTCGTCTGCCGAGGCGGGATCGGCCGGGTCGTGGCCGATCACCTCCAGACCCATGCGCACGCGGAAGAAATGCTGCAGCCAGCGGCCATAGGCGCCTGCGCTGCCGACGATGCCGATCAGCGGAGGGAGATTGGGCGTCACGCGCTGCACCGATCGGCGCTCACTGCTTCACCGCTCCTTCCTCTGTCAGGTAGACCACCTGCGCGCGCAGGTCGGGCATGATCTTCCGCATGACCTGGGAGAAACCCTCGTTGTACTCGGGCGAGCACACCGGTCCCGGCGTCCGGTCATCCAGTGTGCGCCGGACATACAAGCGGGCGCCTTCCTGGCGGAACGTCGAGGCGTAGCTCAGCGTACCCTCGTGCAGGCTGACGTCCTTCGGCACGGCGATGATCCGCATCAAGGCAGGAAACTCGAACGTGTATTCCTCGTCCGAGTGGTAAGCGCCGCAACTGCTCTCGCCTTCCGGCTGGTCCGGGTCGCCGAGCTGCGAGGCCACCAGCATGGAGACCGGGGTGAAACTGAGGAACCAGGGCTGCACCTGGAAGCCGCCGGTCGTCGGAATCATCCGGTCGACCTCGAAGTCCGCCTCCATGTTGAAGGTCTCCAGCATCGGCACCGGATCGTCGTACGTCACCTTGCCGTTCGCGGTCAGGGCGTTCCCCCGGAAGTAGTTGCGGACCAGCTTGTCGGCGTCGCCCGCGCCAAAGTTGCGGAACTGCGACCGCGCAGCGACCGCCATGCGCCCGCTCAATTCCACCCGCTGCGTGCCCTTGATCGAGCCGTCGGGCTGGATGCGGATGGCCGTGCGCAACTTCTGCCATTCCGAGCCCACCTGCGTCGCCGGCGTCGTGGCGCCGTCGCGATGGCCGTCCACCAGCAGCACCGGCTTGCCAGCAGCGCCGTCCGGCAGGCTGCCGAAGGGTGCCGTGGCCGCGGTGGAGTCCACGTACAGGTCCAGGCTGGGGATGTAGTTGATCACGTGGTTGACGACCGACGCGACCGGGATGTCCGGCAGTGTGTACGTGCCTCCCGCATTGATCAGTGCCTGGGTGCTGTCGATGCCGCGCGCCTTCAGCAGCGCCTGCAGCAGGGTCGCGTGGTCCTTGCAGTCGCCCATGCGGTTGTCGAGGACCACGTCCAGGTCGCGCGGCACCACGGCGCCCAGGCCGATGCAGTTACCCGCATAGGTGATCTTCGTGGAGACCCATTCGTAGAGCTTCTTCGCCGTCTCGCGCGTGTCCTTGCTCTTGCCCGCGATCTCCGCGGCGAGCGTGCGCAACCGGGGCGTCAGTGCCGCCTTGGCGTTGGCCGGGCCACCGTAGGCCGCCGCGATGTCGGCGTAACTGGCGAAGGTGGAGAACGCGTAGCCCGGGTAGCGGTCGGCGGTGAAGACCGTATCGCGCAGGCTCTCGCGGTCGACTGGCTGGCGGTTGCTCCATTGCCAGCGCACGATCCGGCGGCCGTCGCGCGTTTGGACCGCGGGCTGGGTCATCTGCCAGTTGCGCCACGTGGCCTGCATCGCCTCCGGCGCATCGATGGTCACCTGCACGTCGCCGTAGTACGCGGCCGGGCTGTAATTGCGGATCACCGAGAAATGGCCCGGAAACATCGGCTGGGTGGCCGTCACCCGGTACGTGAACACCGTGATGTCGCCGACGGCGAGTTCCGGGAACACGACGGTAAGCGTCGTCTGGTCGGAGTAGATGGGCGAATCGCCCTCCCGCCCCGAACTGCTGCTGACCTGGTAGTTGCCCTTGGGCACATCGACGCGGCGGCCATCCGGCTTCAACGTGTAGGCTTCGACCACCTCGGCCTTCTGGATGCTGGTGCTGTAGCTGACCGACGCATCCTTAGCGGCTTCCAGGGCGCTGTCCTTCAGCACCTTGATCGCAGTTTCCTGCTCCTGCACGAAACTGCCATCGGCATTGAGCACGAATCGCGTCGACTCGCGCTCGACCTGCAACGGCCGGTCATCGGCCGCCCATGCGGGCGCCAGCACGACCAGCGCCAATACTCCCCACCACTTCCCCTTGTTCGTATGCACGCGGCCTCCCTTCATCGTGGACCTGAATGAAAACGGCCCCGGGGTCGCCGGGGCCGTCGCAGGATGCCACAAGCTGCTCGCCCGCGCGGGCGGCGGGGTAGCGCATGAAATCAGGAGGTCATGCGGTCCCAGAAGCCCTTGACGCCATCCAGGAACGTGGCCGACTTCGGCGAGTGCTTGCGCGCTTCGTCGCCGCTGAACGTGGCCTCGAATTTCTCCAGCAGTTCCCGCTGCTCGGGGGTCAGGTTGACCGGCGTTTCCACCACCACGCGGCAGTACAGATCGCCCTCGCTGCGGCTGCGCACGGACTTGACGCCCTTGCCGCGCAGGCGGAACAGCTTGCCGGTCTGCGTTTCCGCGGGGATGCGGATCTCCGCCTCGCCATGCAGCGTGGGAACGCGCACGGTGTCGCCCAGCGCCGCCTGCGAAATGCGGATGGGCACTTCGCAGTGCAGGTCGTCGCCATCGCGCTGGAAGATGTCGTGTTCGCGCACGCGCACTTCCACGTACAGGTCACCCGGCGGCGTGCCTGGCGGGCCGGCTTCACCCTCACCGGTCAGGCGGATGCGGTCACCGTTGTCCACGCCGGCCGGAATCTTGACCGACAGGACCTTTTCTTCTTCCACGCGCCCGGCGCCATGGCATTCCGTGCAGGGATTCCGGATGATCTGGCCGCGGCCACCACAGGCCGGACACGCCTGCTGCATGGCGAAGATGCCGCGCTGCATGCGGACGTTGCCGCGTCCACCGCAGGTGCCGCAGGTCTCCACCTTGCCATCGGCCGAACCCGAGCCCTTGCACGGCGCGCAGGCGACCAGCGAGGGAATGTCGATGCGCTTTTCGACCCCGGCGACGGCTTCCTCTAGGTCCAGCTCCATCACGTAGCCGACATCCGCGCCGCGGCGCGCCGCGCGGGCACCGCCTCCGCCGAAGATGTTGCCGAAGATGTCGCCGAAAATATCGCCCATGTCGGGGCCACCGGCACCGCCGCCGCCCATGCCGTGTTCGAACGCGGCATGCCCATGGGCGTCGTAGGTGCGGCGCTTGGCGCCGTCCGACAAGACCTCGTAGGCCTCCTTGCACTCCTTGAACGCGGCCTCGGCGGCGGCATCGCCCGGATTGCGGTCCGGGTGGTGCTTCATGGCGCAGCGGCGATAGGCCTTCTTCAGGTCTTCGTCACTGGCGTCGCGGGCCACGCCCAGGACTTCGTAGTAGTCGCGTTTGCTCATTGAGCCGTGATTCGTGAGGGGTTATGGGTGATTCGCAAAAGCAACTGCCTGTTCGATGTCCAGGATCCGCGACGGAAGAAGTGGAGCTTGCGCTCCACCTTTCCGAATCCCGAATCCCGAATCACTCATTACGGCTTCTTGTCGTCCTTCACCTCGGTGAATTCCGCATCGACCACGTCGTCCGCGGGGTTGCCCTGGCCCGCATCGGCGGCGCCCGGCTGCTCCGACGCGGCGGCTGCATACAGCGACTGGGCGGCTTCCTCCAACGCCTTGGACTTCGCTTCGATCTGCGCCTTGTCGTCGCCCTTCATCGCCGTGTCGAGGTCGGCGATCGCGGCTTCGACACGGCCGATCACGTCGCCCGGCACCTTGCTGCCGTGTTCGGTGATGGCGCTGCGGGTGGCGTGCAGCAGGCCGTCGGCCTGGTTGCGCGTCTGCACCAGCTCCTGGAACTTCTTGTCTTCCTCGCGGTGCGCCTCGGCATCGGCGACCATGCGCGCGATCTCGTCCTCGGACAGGCCCGAACCGGCCTTGATCTCGACCTTCTGTTCCTTGTTGGTCTTCTTGTCCTTGGCCGACACGTGCAGGATGCCGTTGGCGTCGATGTCGAACGACACCTCCACCTGCGGCATGCCGCGCGGCGCCGGCTCGATGCCGGACAGGTCGAACTTGGCCAGCGACTTGTTGAAGCGGGCCTGCTCGCGCTCACCCTGCAGCACATGCACCGTCACCGCGGACTGGTTGTCCTCGGCGGTGGAGAAGGTCTGCGAGGCCTTGGTCGGGATGGTGGTGTTCTTCTCGATGATCTTGGTGAACACGCCGCCCAGCGTCTCGATGCCCAGCGACAGCGGGGTCACGTCGAGCAGCAGCACGTCCTTGACGTCGCCGGCCAGCACGCCGCCCTGGATCGCGGCGCCCAGCGCCACGGCCTCATCGGGGTTGACGTCCTTGCGCGGCTCCTTGCCGAAGAACTCGGCCACCGCCTGCTGTACCTTCGGCATGCGGGTCTGGCCGCCGACGAGGATGACCTCGCCGATGTCGCTGGCGCGCAGGCCGGCATCGTTCAGCGCGATGCGGCACGGCTCGATCGTCTTCTTCACCAGGTCTTCCACCAGCGCTTCCAGCTTGGCGCGGGTCAGCTTGATGTTGAGGTGCTTCGGGCCCGAGGCGTCGGCGGTGACGTACGGCAGGTTCACTTCGGTCTGCTGCGAGCTGGACAGCTCGATCTTGGCGCGCTCTGCGGCGTCCTTCAGGCGCTGCAGGGCCAGCGGATCCTTGCGCAGGTCGATGCCCTGGTCCTTCTGGAACTCCTCGACGAGGTAGTCGATGACGCGCTTGTCGAAGTCTTCGCCACCCAGGAAGGTGTCGCCGTTGGTGGCCAGCACTTCGAACTGCTTCTCGCCGTCGACGTTGGCGATCTCGATGATGGAGACGTCGAACGTGCCGCCACCCAGGTCATAGACGACGATCTTGCGGTCGGCGCCGCCGTCGCCCTTGTCCAGGCCGTAGGCCAGCGCGGCCGCGGTCGGCTCGTTGATGATGCGCTTGACGTCCAGGCCGGCGATCTTGCCCGCGTCCTTGGTGGCCTGGCGCTGGCTGTCGTTGAAGTAGGCCGGCACGGTGATGACGGCTTCGGTGACGGTCTCGCCCAGGAAGGCTTCGGCCGTCTTCTTCATCTTCTCCAGGATGCGCGCGGAGATTTCCTGCGCCGACAGCTTCTTGCCGTCGGAAGTCTGTACCCACGCGTCGCCGTTCTCATGCGGGATGATGGCGTACGGGACCAGGTCTAGGTCCTTCTTCACTTCCGCGTCGGTGAACTTGCGGCCGATCAGGCGCTTCACCGCGTAGAAGGTGTTCTTCGGGTTGGTGACCGCCTGGCGCTTGGCCGACGCGCCCACCAGCACTTCGCCGTCCTTGGTGTAGGCGACGATGGAGGGCGTGGTGCGGTCGCCTTCCGAGTTTTCGATGACGCGGGCCTTGCCGCCGTCCATGATCGCCACGCACGAGTTGGTCGTGCCGAGGTCGATGCCGATGATCTTGCCCATGGTGAATGCTCCCTAGCAAATTCTGTCTGGATCCGGCCGGTGGCCGGGTGGATGGTCTCGATATAAGGGTGCGATGACGCCGTTCAAGCGCCCCGCGAAGGCGTTCAGTCGTGTTTTGCCACGACGACCAGGGCCGGGCGCAGCAGGCGGCCATTGAGTACGTAGCCCTTCTGGAACACCTGCACCACGCTGCCGGGGTCCGCGCCGGGGGCATCGGCCTGGCTGATGGCCTGGTGATGCTCGGGATTGAAGGCTTCGCCGGCAGGGTCGAGCAGGGTCAGGCCATTGTCGCCGGCCACTTTCAGCAACTGCTTGTACGTCAGCTCGAGCCCGTCGCGCAGCGGACTGGGCTCATTGCCCGCCGCTGCCAGCCCGGCGTCCAGGCTGTCGAATACCGGCAGCAGGTCGCCCAGCAGGCGTTCGTTGGCGAACTTGCGCGCCTGCTCGATATCGCGCGCCACGCGCTTGCGCTGGTTGTCCAGGTCGGCGCGCTCGAGCAGCGACGCCGCGCGCAGCTGGTCCACTTCGTTGCGGAGGGTTTCCAGTTCGGCGATCAGCGCGCCTTCGACGTCCTGCGGCTCGTTGCCGCCGCCCAGGTCGGAATCGTGTTCGTGTTGGTTCATTTCGGGTCCCATCGCGGCAAGTCCGGCCGCCCAAGCACCAACCTATGGGGCCGGCGTTTCCGGATTCAAGGCCGCACCGAGTACATCCGCCGCCGCCTGCACCACCGGAATGACCCGGTCATACGCCATCCGGGTAGGCCCGATGACGCCCAGCACGCCCAGCACCTGCCCGCCCGCCATGTAGGGGGCGGTCACCACCGAGACGCCGTCGTGCGGCGCCAGGCCGGTGTCCTCGCCGATGAAGATGCGTACGCCCGGCGCTCGGATCGTGCGCTCCAGCAACTGCAGGATCTCGCGCTTGCGGGCGAATGCCTCGAACAGGTCGCGCAGCCGTTCCAGATCGGACAGTTCCTGCACGCCCATCAGGCGGGTCTGTCCTGCCAGCACCACGTCGTCGTTGGGCGGCGTGAGGGCCTGCTCCGCCAGTTCGATGGATTCGGCCAGCAACCCCTCCATCTCGGTCTGCGCCCTGCGCAGGTCGTGCAGCAGGTTTGCGCGGATCTCGGACAGGGGCCGGCCGGCGAACTGGGTGTTCAGGTAGTTGGCGATGCGCTCGAGTTCGGACCGGTCGTAGGCCCGGCGCGTTTCGATGACGCGGTTCTGCACGTCGTTGTCGGCGAATACCAGGATGGCCATCACCCGCTGGCCATCCAGCGGCACGAAGTCGATGTAGCGGAACGCGAACTGCTCGCGCCGCGGCACGCTGACCACGCCGACGAAGTGGGTCATCGCCGACAGCAGCTCGGAGGCGTTGCCGAGCAGCGCCTGGGTCCCGGCGCCGGCCGGCAGCTCCGAACGCAGCCGGGCCACTTCGCCCTCTCCGAGCGATTTCACCTGCACCAGGCTGTCCACGAACACCCGGTAGCCCTGTGCCGTGGGGATGCGCCCGGCGGAGGTGTGCGGCGAACTGAGCAGCCCGACCTCCTCGAGTTCAGAGAGGATGTTGCGGATCGTCGCCGAACTGACTTCCAGCCCGGCGTGCCGGGCCAGCGTCTGCGACCCCACCGGCTCGCCGTCGCGGATATAGCGCGAGATCAGCGTGCGCAGCAGTTGGCGGGCGCGCGGATCCAGCGGGAGCGACGGTGAGTTCATGCCCGTTAGATAACGTCGCGCCTGCGGCTTTGCAAGCCGGGCGCTCCCCGCGTCTCAGAACCTGAGCCGGCACCGCTTACAATCCGCCGCATGCTCAGACACCTCGCCATCAAGGATTTCGCCGTCGTCCGCGCCGCCGAGCTGGAGTTCGGCGATGGCATGACCGTCATTTCAGGAGAAACCGGCGCCGGCAAATCGCTGCTGGTGGACGCGCTGGGCTTCCTGTCGGGCCTGCGGGCCGACAGCGGGGTGGTCCGGCATGGCGCGGAGCGCGCCGAGCTCTCCGCCGAGTTCCTGGCTTCGGCGGGCTCTCCGGCGCACACCTGGCTCGCGGACAACGAGCTCGACGACGATGGACAATGCCAGTTGCGCCGGGTGATCCGTGCCGACGGCGGCTCGCGCGCCTGGATCAATGGCCGCAGCGTGACGCTGTCGCAGCTTTCCGACCTCGCGGCCCGCCTGGTGGAAATCCATGGCCAGCATGAACACCAGGCCCTGCTCGCCCGCCAGAGCCAGTTGGCGCTGCTGGATGCCTTCGCCCGCAACGGCGACGAGCGCAGCGCCGTGCGCGACGCGGCGCTGCGCTGGAGCACCCTCCTGCGCGAACGCGAACAATTGTCCGGCCAGGGCGATGTCTCGGACAGGATCAATTACCTGGAGCACCAGTTGGCCGAGTTGCAGCGCGAAGACCTGTCGCCGACCGCGCTGGAGGCCCTGGTGGCCAGCCATCGCCGCCAGGCCCACGCCACCGGCCTGATCCAGGCCTGTGACGCGGCGCTGGGTCAACTGGCCGGTGACGACGCCCCCTCGTTGACACGCCATCTGCAGCAGGTGCGCGCCGACCTCGCCCGCCAGGCCGAACACGAGCCGCGCCTGCGCGACGTGGATGCGCTGCTGGACGGCGCGGCGATCCAGGTCGAGGAAGCCCTGTCGCTGCTCGGCCAGGTCCGGGACGACCTGGACGGCGAACCCCTGCAGTTCGATGCGCTGGAGCGCAAGCTCGCCCGCGTGCACGACCTCGCGCGCAAGCACCGGGTGCCGCTGGAAGGCCTGCAGGAGCAGCACGACCGGCTGGCGGCCGAGCTGGAATCACTGCGTGGTGCGGGCGAGCGCCTGCTCCAGCTCAACAGCGAGATCGACGCGGCCAAGGGACACTGGCGCGATGCCGCCGCCGCACTGACCCGCACGCGCCAGCGCGCCGCCAAAGCACTGGGCGACACCACCACCGCACTCATCGCCGAGCTGGGCATGGGCGGTGGCCGCTTCGGGATCGAACTGGAGCCTCAGGACGGCGAACGCCCGGATCCGACTGGCGCCGAACGCATCGAATTCCTGGTCTCCGCCAACGCCGGCCAGCCGCCCCGCCCGCTGCGCAAGGTCGCCTCCGGCGGCGAACTCGCGCGCATTTCGCTGGCGATCGAAGTAGCCGCGCTTGGCCTGGATGCGGTTCCCACCATGATCTTCGACGAAGTGGATACCGGCATCGGCGGCGCGGTCGCCGAGATCGTCGGCCAGAAACTGCGCGCACTCGGTGCCCAGCGACAGGTGCTGTGCGTCACCCATCTGCCCCAGGTGGCCGCGCAAGGCCACGCGCACTACCGCGTCAGCAAAGCGCCGGTGGAGGGCATGACCCAGAGCGCGGTCGAGAAGCTGGGCGCGAAGCAGCGCGAGGAAGAACTCGCCCGCATGCTGGGCGGCGTGGAGGTCAGCAAGGAAGCCCATGCCGCGGCCAAGCGGCTGCTCGCCAACGCGGTCTGATCCACCCTTATTGTTTACTTGTGGGAGCGACGCAAGTCGCGACGAGGCTTCATCGACCCCACTTCGCGACTTGCGTCGCTCCCACAGCCCGGGATTTCCGGGCTATCAGCGCTTCTTGCGCACGTACAGCACCAGCGAGTGCTCTTCCAGCTCGTAGCCATGCTTGGCGGCGATCTCGCGCTGCAGTTTTTCGATCTCGGTGCTTTCGAACTCGATGATCTTGCCGGTGTCCACGTCCACCATATGGTCGTGGTGGCCGCCGCGATCGAGTTCGTAGACGGCCTGGCCGCCCTCGAAGTTGTGCTTCAGCACCAGGCCTGCCGCCTCGAACTGGGTCAGCACGCGGTACACCGTGGCCAAGCCGATCTCGTCGCCGTGGTCCAGCAGCTGACGGTAGATGTCTTCCGCGCTCAGGTGGTGCTGGGAGTTCTTCTGCTCCAGCAACTCCAGGATGCGCATGCGCGGGTGGGTGACCTTGAGGCCGACTTTGCGAAGGTCCTGCGATTCCATGGCGTCTCCGTTCACTCTCGGTTTAGCGCCAGCTGCCTGAAGCTCGGTTGCGGCGGTGCGCGGGAGTGTATCATCGGCCCGGTTTCCTACCGTACCTGCCCCATGCGCAAATTCCTGCTGGTCGCCGTCCTCGCTTCCGCCACTGCCGGCTGCGGCATTCTCTACAAGCAGCCGATCTACCAGGGCAACCTGCTCGAGAAGACGGCCGTTGACCAGTTGCAGGTGGGCCAGAGTAAGCAGCAGGTGCAGTCGCTGCTCGGCAGCCCGTCGATCGCCGATCCGTTCCATGCCAACCGCTGGGACTACACCGCCAGCAACCGCACCAATCGCCGTGGCACGACCGAGATCAAGAATCTCACCCTCGTGTTCAACGGCGATGTGCTGGCCAGTTGGGAAGGCGAATACTTCCCCGAAGCCGACCTCCAGCTGTCGCGCGACGTGCGCAAGTTCGGCCCCAACCTGGCCAAGGAAAAGAAGAAGGGCGGCCGCCGCTGAGGCGGGGCTGACCTGCTATCTGCGCGCCCGTCGACGGCGCGCGTCCTTCGGATCGATCAACAGCGGCCGCAGCACTTCCACGCGGTCGTCCTCGTTCAACACCGTCGCTGCCGTCGCGTTCACGCCATGAATCGCGATCGCCGCCGATTGCACGTCGTCGAAACCGCTCGCAACCAGCGCATCGGCCACCGTAGCGCCGGGCGGCAAATCCAGTTGCACCGCCTCGAACCGGTGCGGCCAGGCGCGGATCACCTCCACGCGCATCTCATTCCCCGCGGTCGGCGGCGCGCACGAAGTCGTCCACCATGCGGTCCGCCAGCGTCTGGAAGCCGATCGCCATCGCCGGTGCCAGCAGGCGGCTGGAAGGCTCGAATTCCAGCGTCAGCGTGACTTTGCAGGCCGACTCATCCAGCGCATGGAAATCCCAGCGCCCATGCAGCTTGCGGAATGGCCCATCGACCAGGTTCATGTCGATGCGGTGCGGACGGTCCAGCGTGTTCTCGGTGGTGAACCATGTGCTCAGTGAGCCCAGCCCCAGGTCCAGTCGGGCCACCAGGCGGCTTTCGTCCTGCTCGATGATCCGGGCGGCGCTGCACCAGTCGAACCGGCGGGGATAGGCCGCCACGTCATTGACCAGGTCGAACATCCGGGTGGCCGAGTGTTCGACCAGGGCGCTGCGGCGAATCGTGTGCATGTGGCTCGCGTAGGGTTCCGCCTTCGGCGACAATAGGACGGATGGCAAAGAAACCGGACAAGAATAAAGCAACGGGCACGATCGCGCTGAATAAGCGCGCGCGCCACGAATACCACCTTGAGCAGCGCCACGAGGCGGGCCTCGCCCTGCAGGGGTGGGAGCTGAAGGCCATCCGCGCCGGCCGCGCCAACATTACCGAGGCCTACGCCACCATCCGCAATGGCGAGATCTTCCTGTTCGGCGCGCAGATCACCCCGTTGATCCAGGCCTCGAGCCATGTCGTCGCCGATGACCGCCGTACGCGCAAGCTGCTGCTGCACCGGAACGAGATCGACAGCCTGATCGGCAAGGTCGAGCGCGATGGCTACACGCTGGTGCCCACCTCGCTGTACTGGAAAGGCAACAAGGTAAAGGCCGAACTGGCGCTGGCCAAGGGCAAGCAGACTCACGACAAGCGCGCCACCGAGAAGGACCGCGACTGGGCGCGCGAGAAGTCGCGCGTCATGCGCCGGCACAACAAGGACGCGTGATTGCATCGCGCAACGCGATGGAATCCCCAAGATTCGCTATGCGAATCTCGGGCCCCGACGCACGCCACCTATCCCCCGTTCGCGCTGACGCGCGGATTGCCCCCCTTGCAAAGGGGGCCTGGCCTCACGAGGCTGAACATCGCCGTCGCTGCGCCTTGTGAAGCGAGGTAGCCAGCCCTACACTGGTATTCGTCAGGACGTTTCTGACTCCCGGGGGTGCACTGGCTTCGACGGGGGTTGCGAAGTTGCCTGGTGCATGCCGAGGGGGCAGCTTTCCTCGTAAATCCAGCGGCAAAACTCTAGTTGCCAACGACGACAACTACGCTCTCGCCGCTTAAGGCGTAAGCCCTGAAACTGCTTGTGTCCGTGCTCGCAGCGTAAGGTCATCATCACGGAATCGCCGGGAGTGGCTGCCTGTCAGCACCCGGTCAACCTAAAACAGGCTGGTTCTGCGGTGCGCTTTGCCCACCGTGCTGCTGCAGGACGAGACTCAACGGCGGGATAAGCATGTAGTACCGGGGATGGAGTGCCTTCGGACGGCGGTTCAATTCCGCCCACCTCCACCATTTGAAGAAAAGCCGGAACCGCGAGGTTCCGGCTTTTTCTTTGCCTGCCCGCATCCGTCAGCTCAGATTACCGATGAACGGACCATTTGCCGGTCAGTCGACTTGGGGCTTCCTGTAAAATCGCCGTCTTTTTTGAGCGTCAGCGTGGCAGCAGTACAACAACGGGCGCCGGTGTCGGCCCCGGCCTTCGTCCGACTCCTGGCCCGATTGGGCGATATCGGCGCGCCTTCCGCGGGTCCCGCCCTTTCCGAGCAGCTGGGCCAGTGGATCGACTGGAACCGCGCCATCGCGCTGTCGCGCGCACTCGACGCGGCGCCACCGCCCGGCTCCTTCCCGATCCAGGCCGAGGGCGAAGCCGCCGCCTGCGCCCGCGTACGCACCACCTTGCAGACCGCCATCACGCGCACCGACAAGCCCGCACACCCCACCGGCGAGGATTTCGCGCCGTTCCGTCGCCACTGCGTGGACCTCCAGCGATCCATGCTGGCGTCGACCGGCCAGTTGCGCGGGCGGTTGCGCGATGCACTGGCCACGGGCTCATCCGACCAGGCGAGGCTGGCCGAAGTCGATGCCGTCATGGAAATGACGCTGAGCCCGCGCGAACACGCCCTGCTGGCCACGACCCCTACCCTGCTCGGCCAGCACTTCGAACGGCTGAAGCGGGCCAACGCCGAGGCGCCCGACGACGCTTGGCTCCCTTCTTTCCGCCGCGACCTGCAGGACGTCCTGCTCGCCGAGCTGGATGTCCGCTTCCACCCCATCGAAGCGCTGCTCGCCGCCCTTCGCACTTCGCACGCCTCCGGAACACCATGATCAGAACCCCTCTCCTCGCTGCCCTGTTCCTGCTGGGCCTCGCCATCGTCACCTGGATCGGGGTCGGTTATGTCGGCACGCATGCGCTGGGCGTCGTGGTCACGCTGGTCATCGGCGGCTGCTACGTGGCCGGCGCGATCGAACTGCACCGCTACCGTCAGTCCACCGCCATGCTGGTGCAGGCCGTCGCGGATACCTCCGCCGCCGGCAGTGGCCTGCACGCATGGCTGGCGCTGCTGCCTCCGGGCCTGCGGCCGTCGGTGCGGCAACGCATCGAAGGCGAGCGCGTCGCCCTGCCCGCGCCGGCGCTGACGCCTTACCTGGTCGGCCTGCTGGTGCTGCTGGGCATGCTGGGCACCCTCCTCGGCATGATGGCCACGCTGCGCGGCACCGGCCTGGCGCTGGAAAGCGCCACGGATCTCGACGCCATCCGCGGTTCGCTGGCCGCGCCGGTCAAGGGGCTCGCCTTCGCCTTCGGCACCTCGATCGCGGGCGTGGCCACCTCGGCGGTGCTCGGCCTGCTGGCGGCGCTCTGCCGTCGTGAACGGCTGCAGGCCGTGCAACAGCTCGATGGAGAAATCGCGACCTCGCTGCGCGTGCACTCCCAATCGTTCCAGCGCGAGGAATCCTTCCGCCTGCTGCAGCAGCAGGCCGCGCTGATGCCCGACCTCGTGGACCGGTTGCAGGCGATGGTCGCGTCGATCGAACACCAGAACAACGCCGCAGGCGAACGCCTCGTCGTCAACCAGCAGGCATTCCACGAACGCACCGAGGCGGCGCAGGTACAGCTCGCCGCTTCGCTCGAGCAAGCCTTGAAGTCGGGTGTCGACGCCAGCGCCCGTGCCGTCGTCGCCGCGTTGCAGCCGGCGACCGAAGCGACGCTTTCAGGGCTTGCACGCGAGAGCGCGGCGATGCAGGACGCCGTCACGCAAGCGGTGCAGCGCCAGCTCGACGGCCTGACCGCCGGTTTCGGCGCCGCCTCGACTGCCGCGGCCGCCAGCTGGGCTACGGCGATCGAGCAGCAGCGCCAGACCAATGACAGCCTCACCGGCCAGATGCACGCCTTCTCCGAACAGCTGGCCAGCCGCTTCGAGCAACAGAGCGCGGCCCTTGTCGATGGCGTGTCCACGCGGCTGGAGCACAACGCCACCGAACTCTCGGACAGCTGGAACCAGGCGCTTGCGCGACAGGACGCAACCAACGCCGCGATCGCCGCGCGCAACGAACAGGCGCTGGCGGTGGCTGCAGGCGGCATCGAACGCCAGGCCACCGCGTTGCTGCAGGCGATGGAGCACTCGCATGCCGGTCTGCAGCAGACGCTGGCGGCACAGGACGAACAGCGGCTGTCGGCGTGGGCCGAGCGCTTGGCCGCGATGAGCGCCACCCTGCGCGAGGAATGGGAACGTGCAGGCGCGCAGTCCGCCCGCCTGCAACAGGAGATCTGCGACGCGCTCGCGCGCAGTGCCCAGGACATCACCACCCAGGCGCAGGCGCACGCCGCGCAGACCATCACCGAGATTTCGCACCTGGTGCAGGTGGCGTCCGAAGCGCCGCGCGCCGCCGCCGAGGTGATCGCGGAACTCCGTCAGAAGCTGTCCGACAGCATGGTCCGCGATACCGCCATGCTGGAAGAGCGCAACCAGCTGATGGAGACACTGCAGACCCTGCTCGACGCGGTGAACCACGCCTCCACCGAACAGCGGGATGCCATCGATGCGCTGGTCGCCACGTCAGCCGACCTGCTGGACCGCGTTGGCACCCGCTTCACCGACCATGTGCAGGCCGAGACCGGCAAGCTCGAACACGTCGCCGCGCAGGTCGCTGCCGGTGCCACCGAGGTCGCCGGCCTGGGCGATGCGCTGGGCAGCGTGGTCGCCCGCTTCGGCCAGTCCAACGACGCCCTGCTTGCGCGCCTGGAAAGCCTCGAAGGCGCGCTGGAGCGCTCGCTCGTGCGCAGTGACGAGCAGTTGGCCTACTACGTGGCACAGGCACGTGAAGTGGTCGACCTGAGCCTGTCCGCGCAGCGCCAGATCACCGTCGACCTGCAACGCCTGTCCGGGGCCGAAGCCGCATGAGCGTGGAGACCGGAGACGACGCCGACCTCGGCGCGCCCGTCTGGGCCAGCTTCGGCGATCTGATGTCGGTGCTGCTGGGGGCCTTCGTGCTGGTGCTGGTCGGCGTGATCGCGGTACAGGCGCAACTGTCGCAGCGACTGGACGAAGAAGTCCGCAGGCGCGAGCGGGAAACACAGCAGCGCGATGCGCTCGAGAAGGCCCTCGCGGTGCCGCTGGCCGAAGGGCGGGTGACGCTGGTGGATGGCCGCATCGGCATCCGCGGCAGCGTGCTGTTCGCGCTGAACTCCGACCAGTTGCAGCCCGAGGGCCGTGACCTGCTCAAGGGTCTCGCCACTCCGCTCGCGGGCTACCTGCGCACGCGCGACGAGATCCTGATGGTGAGTGGCTTCACCGACGATCGCCAGGTGCGCAACAGCAATCGCCAGTTCGCCGACAACTGGGAACTCTCGGCACAGCGCTCGCTCACGGTCACGCGCACGCTGATCGCCGAGGGCGTGCCGTCGTCGTCGGTGTTCGCTGCCGCGTTCGGCGCGGAGCAACCGGTCAGCGCGAACACCGACGAAGAAGGCCGCGCACGCAACCGCCGTGTCGAGATCGCCCCCATCCCCCGCCCCGCCAAACGCAGCGGTGACGATGGACGGTGACGCGTTGCCGCTGACGGCGCAGCTGCAGGCGTGGCGTGCCCAGGGCGCGGACCACGCGGACCCGGCACGCTTCGACATCCTGCAGGCGCTCGCCGCACGGATCAGCACGCAAGAGGGAGAAGCCCGTCGCCTGCTGGAAGCGCGACTGTCCGGGTTGATCCGGGCGTACGAAAAGACCCTGGCGCAACGACCGTCCGCCGCACCCGCAGCGGAGCGCGCGGCCGTGCCGACTTCCGGACTGCGCGAGCTGGTCGCCGCGCTGCAGGCGCGCGCGGATCACGTTCCAACCGCTGACGCATCCCCCGCCGCGCCCGTGCAACTGACCGAAGCGCGCGATACCTGGGCCCGGATCCGCATCGACAGCCAGCTGCGCGCGTCCTTGCACAACGTGCCCGAAGACGCCGGCCCGTTGAACTCCGGCATGCTGGTGCATCGCGCCCTGCACCTGATGCGTGCGGTGTCGCCGGGCTATCTGCAGCACTTCATCGCCTACGCAGACACCCTGTCGTCGCTGGAACAGCTCCAGCAGGCGGTCGCCCCGCTGACCGCGGCACCCGAAGCCCCGCGCACGACCCGACGCACCCCGCGCAGGCGGAAAGCAGTGGCGACGTAGCGGCTGCAGCACGCGTGGGCGTCGTCTGGCATGTGGGTGTGGGAGCGACGTCAGTCGCGATGAAGCGTGACCGATCGCCCCTCGCGACTGACGTCGCTCCCACGCCTTTGCCGGTCGCAGCCGTCTTCGTCATTCCGAGCCCTTTGGGTGGCCCTCAATGTGAGAAGGATGCCACTGCGAGCGCGATCGTTCGGGCTGGCTGTGAGAAAGATCGGGCTCCGGGCCTCCTCCGCGAGGCTGCGAGCTCCGAGGATCGCTTTCGGAATGCCATCCCATCGATCTCGGAAAGCCATCGATGGCTTTCAATGCGAGACAGATCGCATTCCGAGCCCCATCCGCAAGGCTCGGAGCTTCGCGGATCGCGATCGCAGTGCCATCTTCATCGCATTCCGAGTGTCATCGACGGCGCTCCGAGTCCCATCGCTGGCTCTCAATGTGAGACAGATCGCCCTCGGCGCTCGAACGTTGGGGCCCCGGAGCCCCATCGCTCACGCTCCGAGCTCCGTCGCGGGGGCTCACGGTGAAACGGCCGCGCGCTCAGGGCATCGGATACAGCAGATGCTGCCGGCGCAGTGCCTCAAACGCCACCAGCCCCGGCTGCCAGCGCGCCTCGATAACGTCCAGGGTGTCGCCGCGCGCGATGGCGGCGCGCAGATCGTCCAAGCCGGCCAGCCGGTCGAAGAACGGCGGCTGGCCGGGCAGGAAGGCGAACTCCCCGGGATGCTGGTCGTGCAGGGCCTTCAGGACCGCGATGCCGGTACGCACGGGAAGGAATGCCGCGCGGTCGGTCACGTGCAGTTGTACGCCGCCACAGGCCTGGCCGGCATGCTTGGAGAACGTGGGCGTGAACCAGGTGGGACGGAAGCGCACGCCGGGCAATCCAAGTGCGTTGAGCCGCTCGGCCAGTGCGTGCGCATCCACCCAGGGGGCGCCCAGGGTTTCGAATGGCCGCGTCGTGCCGCGCCCCTCGGACACGTTGGTACCTTCCAGCAACCCCATGCCCGGATACACCAGCGCGGTGTCCGGCGTGGGCATGTTGGGCGACGGAGGCACCCACGGCAACGCACCGCGCAGCGGTTCATCGCCGCGCTGCCAGCCCTGCATCGCGACCACATGCAGCTCGGCGCCGATGCCGAACCCGGTATTGAACAGCGTCGCCAGCTCGCCGATGGTCATGCCATGGCGGATCGGAATGGGGAACATGCCCACGAACGACGCCAGCGCCGGATCCAGCACCGGGCCCTCGACCCGCACCCCACCGAGCGGATCGGGCCGGTCCGCCACGATCACCGGAATGCCGGCGCGCTTCGCCGCGCGCATCACGCCCGCCAGCGTGTACGGATACGTGTAGAACCGCGTGCCCACATCCTGGATGTCGAACACCAGCACGTCGACGCCGGCCAGCATCTCCGGCGTCGGTTCGCGGTGCTCGCCATACAGGCTGTGCACCGGCAACCCGGTCACAGCATCGCGCGATGAGGCGACCTTGTCGCCGGCCTGCACGTCGCCCCGCACGCCATGCTCCGGCCCGAACAGCGCCACGAGCCTGAAGTCGCTGCGTGCGGCGAAACGGTCCACACTGCTGCGCAACGCATGGTCCATGCCGGTGGCATTCGTCACCAGACCCACGCGCTTGCCGCGCAGCAGGTCCAGGCGCGAGGAGAGCAGGACATCGATGCCCAGCAGCGGTGGCGAGGTGGCGCAATCGCAGGCTGCGGGAGCCGGCGGCGATGTCGCGGCGGATGCCCCGCTCGCGCCGCATGTGAGCATCAGGCCGAGCGCCAGCATCGCGATGCGCCGGCGCGGGTGGCGCGGCGCGGCATGCATCGGTCGCGAGTTCCGGGGCATAGTGGCGCTCTCGTTTGCTATCGTTGTCATGACGATAGCAGCCCGCGTCGGGCGCCGCGCAGAGGGAACATCGCCGGTCTCGACACCGTCTTCCGTTGTCTGATGAGGGATCCGATGTCCCGTACGGCGAAATGCATCATGCGAAGCATGTCCTTCCTTGCCATGGCCGGTGTCCTGGCCCCCGCCACTGCGCAACCTGCGCCGTCCCGCCTGGGCGTGACGCCCTCGGCGCAGTCGCAGGACTTCGTGGCGCACAAGCAGCAGTTCCAGTTGCACAGCCTGCTGACCGAACAGCGCCATCCGCGCAGCTTCGACCTGAGCACGCGCATCGCGGCCGACACCACCGACGGACTGGCGGCGCTGCTGGCGGTGGACGAGGACATCGCGAAGGCCCTGCAGGGCGTGGCCGACGATCCGGCACGGCGGGCAGCGCTCGAAGCGGCCTCGCACGACATCACCCGCGCGCTGCGCGACGGGCATCGCCTGTACTTCTATGGCACCGGCTCGACTGGACGACTGGCTGAAACGATCGAAAGCGGATTGTGGCGCCCGTTCTGGCAGCGCGCCGCGGCGTCGCCGGCGATGGCCAGGATCGAGGCGCGCTTTCCCGGCCTGGGCGAGCGCGTGCGTGGCGAGATCACCGGTGGGGACCGTGCACTGATCGCCTCGCTGGAAGGCTTCGAGGACATCCCCGAGATCGGCCGCCTGCAGTTGCAGGACAACGGCATCCAGCGCGATGACCTGGTCTTCGCTGTCACCGAAGGCGGCGAAACCTCGGCCGTGATCGGCACCGCACTGGCGGCCGCCGACCAGGCCGGCGTGGACGCGCGGCGTACCTGGTTCGTCTACAACAATCCCGACGACGTGCTGCGTCCGTTCGAGCGCAGCCGTCGCGTGCTGGACGATCCGCGGATCACCAAGATCCCGCTGCCCACCGGGCCGCAGGCCATCACCGGCTCCACCCGCATGCAGGCCACCACCACCAGCCTGTACGTGCTGGGCGTGGTGCTGGAGGATGCGACGCGCGCGCTGTTGAGCGAGGTGCTGACGGCGGAAGAACTGGCCTCGCTGGGCTTCGGCGAGTCGGGTATCGCCGATCGCCTGCGCGGCTTCGCCGGCATCCAGCAGACTGTCGCGGCGGCCGCGCCGAAACTCGCGGCGTGGACGGACCGCGAAGCCGCCGGTTACGCCGCCGGACATCGCGCCACCTATCTGGCCACGCGCGCGTTGATGCCGGTGTTCGTGGATGTCACCGAGCGCGCGCCGACCTTCCGGCTCGGCCCGCTGGACCCCGTGGACGCACCGGAACGGCGTTCGTGGATCCAGGTATGGACGCCCGCAGGCAATGCACAACAGGCCTGGCAGGCACTGCTGCACCGTCCCTTCCATGGGCTGGACAAGGCGCTGTACCTGCCACCGTTCGAAACCGGCATCCAGGACCCGTACCTGCGCGAATCCGCGCTGCGCGGGCTGGCCAACGCGGGCGACGAACAGCAGGCGTTGTACGACCTGTCGTACTCCGACGCCAACATGCACCGCAGCGGACCGCAGGCGGGCGATTCCGGCGCGCTGATCCTGCTCGGCGATGAAGCGCATGACGAGGCGAACCGGCAGTGGCTGCACGCTTTCTCTTCAGCAGGCGCGGACCTGGTGCTGGTGTCGGTCTCCGCACGTCCGCTGGCCTCCGAGGTCGTGCGCGATGCCGCCGCCCTGCCCCGTCCCGTGCCGGTGATCGCGGTGACGGTGCCGCAGCGCGATGCGTTCGAGCTTGACCAGACCATCGCGCTGAAGATGCTGCTCAATGCCCATTCCACCGGCGTCATGGCCAAGCGTGGCCGCGTGGTCGGCAATACCATGACCAGCGTGCAGCCCGGCAACCTGAAACTGATCGGCCGCGCGACCTGGCTGATCCTGTCGCACGTCAATGCGGTGCTGGAGACGCCCGCATGGCGCGATGCGTACGGTCGCACCGCGCCGCTGGCCTATGCCGAAGCCAATGCGGTGCTGTTCGAGGCGATCGAACAGCGCCGCAACGCACCGGGTGCGAGCGGGTTGCCGGAAGTCGAGCTATCGGTGGTGGCGGTGCTGGACGCGCTGAAGGCCGGCGCGCCGATCGACTGGAACGCGGCCGCCTCCCACCTGCGCGCCGGTGGGCTGAGCCGCTACCTGGCGCCCTATGCGACGACGATGCGCGACCGCTGATCACGCATGCCCGGGTGGGAGCGAGGGCTGACTCCGATCAGCCCTGCCCCTTCGCCCGGGCGAACGCAGCGGCCAGCGCATTGTCGGCTGGCGCTGCGCCAGGCTTGGCCGGGGCCGGGCCACGCCGGTTGTCGCGGGAAGGACCACGCTCCTGTCCGCGCGACGGACGCGCATCGTTCACCCGCGTCTCGCGCGGTGCTTGCGGCGCAGGTGCATCGTCGAGGCGGCGCGTCAGCGCGATGCGCTTACGGGCCACGTCGACCTCCAGCACCTTCACCTTGACGATGTCGCCGGCCTTCACCACTTCGCGCGGGTCTTTCACGTAGCGGTCGGCCAGCGCGGAGATGTGGATCAGGCCGTCCTGGTGCACGCCGATATCGACGAACGCGCCGAAGGCGGCGACGTTGCTGACCACGCCTTCCAGGATCATACCCTCGCGCAGGTCCTTGATGTCTTCGACGCCGTCGGCGAAGCGCGCGGCCTTGAACTCGGGACGCGGGTCGCGGCCGGGCTTCTCAAGCTCCTTCAGGATGTCGCGGATGGTCGGCACGCCGAACTTCCCGTCGGTGTACTGCTCGGGCTTCACCGCGCGCAGGAACACGATGTCGCCGACGATCTGCTTCACCTGCCTGCCGCTGCCGGCCAGGATGCGCTCCACCACCGGATAGGCTTCCGGATGCACGGACGAGGCATCCAGCGGTTCGTCGCCATCGGCGATGCGCAGGAAGCCCGCGCACTGCTCGAACGTTTTCTCACCGAGGCGCGGCACGCCCAGCAGCGCCTTGCGCGTGCGGAAGGCACCGTGTTCGTCGCGGAAGCGCACGATGTTCTCGGCCACCGTCGACGACAGGCCGGACACGCGCGTCAGCAGCGCGGCCGAGGCGGTGTTGACGTCGACGCCGACGGCGTTGACGCAGTCCTCCACGCGCGCATCCAGCGCACGGGCCAGGCGGAACTGGTCCACGTCGTGCTGGTACTGGCCCACGCCGATCGCCTTCGGTTCGATCTTCACCAGCTCGGCCAGCGGATCCTGCAGTCGGCGCGCGATGGAGACCGCGCCGCGGATGCTGACATCCAGGTCGGGGAATTCCTTCGACGCGAACTCCGAGGCGGAATAGACCGACGCGCCCGCTTCGCTGACGACGATCTTCTCCAGCTTCAGGTCCGCCGCCTGTTTGATCAGGTCACCGGCCAGCTTGTCGGTTTCGCGACTGGCGGTGCCATTGCCGATGGCGATCAGCTCCACCTGGTGTTTCGCGCACAGCGCACGCAGCACATGCAGCGACGCGTCCCACTGGCGCTTGGGTTCATGCGGATAGATGGTGGCGTGGTCGACCAGCTTGCCGGTGCGATCCACCACGGCGACTTTCACGCCCGTGCGCAGACCCGGGTCCAGGCCAAGCACGGCCTTCGGCCCCGCCGGCGCTGCCAGCAGCAGGTCCTTCAGGTTGTCGCCGAACACGGCGATCGCCTCGGCCTCGGCCTTTTCGCGTGCCTGGTTGAACAGGTCCAGCAGCAGGTGCATGTGCAGCTTGGCGCGCCAGGTCAGGCGGCAGGCGTCCAGCAGCCACTTGTCGGCTGCGCGTCCCTGCGAGGACACACCCGCATGCACCGCCACGCGGCCTTCGGCCTGCAGGTGGCCGGCCTCGGCCTCCATGCCCGGGTCGAGGTCGAGCAGCAGGATCTCTTCGCGGCGCGCGCGGAACAGCGCCAGCAGGCGGTGCGAGGGAATCTTCGCCAGCGATTCGGCGTGGTCGAAGTAGTCGCGGTATTTGGCGCCTTCGTTCTCCTTGCCCTGTGCCACCTTCGCGCGGATCACGCCGACCTCGGTCATCCACGCGCGCAGTTCACCGACCAGCGCGGCGTCCTCGCCCCAGCGCTCCATCAGGATGGCGCGCGCGCCGTCGAGTGCGGTCTTGGCGTCGGCGACGCCTTTGTCTGCATCGACATACGCCGCGGCGGCGGTTTCGGGAACCTGGGTCGGATCGGCGAGCAGGCCGTCGGCCAGCGGTTCGAGTCCGGCCTCGCGGGCGATCTGCGCGCGCGTGCGGCGCTTGGGCTTGTAAGGCAGGTACAGGTCTTCCAGGCGGGCCTTGCTGTCGGCGGCTTCGATGTCGGCGCGCAGCGCGTCGGTCAGCTTGCCCTGCTCGTCGATGCTGGCCAGCACGGCGGCGCGGCGGTCTTCGAGTTCGCGCAGGTAGGTCAGGCGCACTTCGAGGTTGCGCAACTGGATGTCGTCCAGTCCGCCGGTGACTTCCTTGCGGTAGCGGGCGATGAAGGGCACCGTGGCGCCTTCGTCCAGCAGCGCGATGGCGGCCTTGGCCTGCGCGGTCTGTGCACCGATCTCGGCGGCAATGGTGGCGGCGATGTGCTGGGCGATGTGGAGATTGCGGTCTTGCATTGCGTCCGTACTGGAAAACCCGATGGACCGGGTGGGATGCCGATTGTGGCAACGGATGGCGGCGCTGGAAACGGGTTGACAGCACCCGGCGGAACAGACAAAGAAAACGGGCCGCTTGCGCGGCCCGTTTTCCACACGCTGCGACGATGGCTTACGAGCGCACGGGCAGCACGCGGACTTCGACGCGGCGATTCATCGCACGACCCGCATCCGTATCGTTGCTGGCGACCGGATACCGCTTGCCCATGCCGACGATCTCGAAGCGCTCACGCTGCAGGCCCTGGCCGATCAGGTAGTTGCCGACCGCGGCCGCACGCTGCTCGGACAGGCGCTGGTTGACCGCGTCGGAACCGATGCTGTCGGTGTGGCCGCTGACTTCCACGATGGTCTGGTTGTACTCGCGCAGCGTGGACGCCACGTTGTTGAGCGCGGGATAGAACTGCGACTTCAGATCGGCCTTGCCGAAGTCGAAGGTGACGCCATCGGGCAGGTTGAGCTTGATGACGTCGCCGTCACGGCTGACGTCGATGCCCGTGCCCGCCGTCTGTCGGCGCAGCTCGGCTTCCTGGCGATCCTGGTAGGCGCCGATGGAGCCACCTGCCAAACCGCCGACACCGGCACCCACCAGCGCGCGCTGGCGGCGTTCGGTGGCATCGCTGCCGCTCAGCAGGCCGGCCACGGCACCGATACCGGCACCGATCAGGGCGCCCGTGCGGGTGCGGTTGGGGTCGTTGGGATCGTTGGTCTGGCCGGTGTAGCTGGCGCAACCGCCCAGCAGGGTGACGGTGAGCGCTGCCAGGGCGCCGGTCTTCAGCATCGTATTCATGGATCCTCCTTGTGGCGTCGGGTGAATACCCGGAACGGTCGCAAGCCTAACCATCGCGCTGTGTAGAACGCGCGATTTCTCCCCTGTTCATTCAGGTGGCGGCGGGGATCAGGACAGCAATGCGCTCGCCGCCGGCGCATCCAGCGTCCGTTCCCAGTCGCCCATCAGCGACAGGTACAGCAGCTTGTCGAACTCCGGGCCGAAACGCCGGATCACCGCGTCCGGGTCCGGGATCAGCTTGGCGTCGGCGATCAATCCGAAGTGCACGCGGCCGTTGTAGCTGAGGATGGAGACACCGATGCCGATGGAACCTGTCTGCGGCACCCAGAACATCATCTCGCGCAGTCGCGATCCGCCCATGTACAGCGGCTGCTGCGGACCGGGTACGTTGGTGGCCACGGCCGTGGCCTTGCGGGAGAACAGCTCCAGCGCGACACCCTGGACCGCCGACGGTGCCATGCCAAGCGCAGCCAGGAGCCCGAACGCGACGATGGCCTGACGTGAGTTCTTGAGATCGCGCATGCATGCCGCCACGCGCTCCAGCCGGCGGACCGGGTTGTCTTCGCCGACCGGCAGGTCGAGGAACACCAGGCCGAAATGGTTGCCCAGCTTGCGCGCGTGCTCCAGCGGCCGCAGGTTCACGGGCACGGTCGCGCGCAGGGTGATGCCATCGACCTGCTCGCCCCGCTCCAGCATGTAGCTGCGCAGCGCGCCAGCTGCGGCCGCCATCAGTACATCGTTGACAGTGCAGTCGCAGGCGCGCCCGACGGCTTTCACTTCCTCCAGGTCCAGCGGCTCGGCCCAGGCCACCCGCTTGCTGACGCCCAGCTTGCCGCGCAGCAGCGTGGGCGGGTCGTCCGACAGCGACAGCGCATGCAGCAGTTCGCGCCCGATCTCGCCCCCCTCCTTCGCCAGCACCGTGGCCAGCGAGGGATCGCGGTACATCTCCATGCCCTTGCCCAGCACCTTGCCGCCCAACTGCATGTAGCGGTCGATCGCGCCGACCCGGCGCACGACCTCCACGCCGTCCTTCTTCAGCCATGCCGAGCGCAGGTCCTTGCCGGCGTCCGGCTTGCGGCTGGTATCGGTCAACGACAGCAGCACCTGCACCAGCGCTATCCCGTCGGCATAGCTGTGGTGGATGCGTGCGACCAGCGCCGAACCCGTGCCATAGCGCTCGATCAGGTGGAACTGCCAGAGCGGCTTGGTCTTGTCCAGCGGGGTGGAGGCCATCTGGCTGGTGAAGCGCTCCAGCGCCTTCTTCTCGGACGCCGGATCGCGCCGTCCCGGCAGTGCGGACAGGCGCACATGCCAGTCGAGGTCGAAGTCGGGATCGGTCACCCACGAGGCACCGGCCGGCGTGTCCACGGCCTTCTGCAGGAAGCGCGGATAAGCGAGGAAGCGCTTCTTCACCACCTGCTTGAGCCGGTCGAGCGACATCGGCTCGTCGAACATCAGCACGCCGGTGATCATCATCGGATTGGTCGGACGACACATCCGCAACCAGGCGGTATCCACCCGCGACATCGGCTCGCGACGCGGCTTTGCCGGCGCCTTCTTCGTGGCCATGCTTGCCCTCCTCTCCCGCGCCGAGTGAAGCACGCGGCGCCGAAAGGCGTCAACGCATCTCAGCCACCACTGTCGCGGTACGCCGCCAGCGCACCGTCGCGGCCCTCGGCGAGGTCCACGATGGGTCCGCGTGGATAGTCCGGCGCCACGTGCGCCAGCAGGTCCGGTTTCTGCCAGGGCGCGAAGCGCAGCGGCACCGGCAACGGCGCCAGTTCCGGTACCCAGCGCGCGATGTACTCGCCCCTGGGATCGAACTTCTCCGCCTGGGTGACGGGATTGAAGACGCGGAAGTACGGCGCGGCGTCGGCCCCGGTGCCGGCGGTCCATTGCCAGCCCAGCGTGTTGTTGGCCAGGTCCGCATCGACCAGCGTGTCCCAGAACCAGTGCGCGCCGTGCAGCCAGTGGTAGCGCAGGTGCTTGGTCAGGTAACTGGCCACGATCATGCGCACACGGTTGTGCATGTAACCGGTCGTCCACAGCTCGCGCAGGCCCGCATCGATGATCGGGACGCCGGTCCGGCCACACTGCCAGGCCTCGAGCGCGGCGGGGTCCACCTTCGCCCAGTCGAAATGCGCGAACCGCGGGTTGAGGTCCTGCGTGGTCGTATGCGGGAAGTGATGCAGGAGGTGGTACGCGAACTCACGCCAGCCGAGCTCGCGGATGTAGCCCTCCATGTCGGCGCCGTTGGCCGCCGAACGAACGCGCTCCAGCTCCGCCATGATCCGCCACGGCGCGATCTCGCCGAAGTGCAGGTGCGGCGACAGTCGCGATGTGCCGGTTCGGTCGGGGCGATCGCGATCGGTGCGGTAGCCGTTGAGCGCCCCCTCGATGAAGACCTCGAGCGCTTCGCGAGCCCCCGCTTCGCCCGGGGTCCATGCTTCCCAGAACCCGATATCCCACGAAGGGCGCGGACGGAGTTCCAATGCCTCCGGCGGCACGCCGGTGATGGCGTCATCCACCGCCGGCAACCGCGGTGGCGCCGTCCACGGCGCGGGCAGGCGCAACCGGGTCTGCGCGGCGCGCCAGAACGGCGTGAACACCTTGTAGGGCTGGCCTTGCTGGGTGGCGATGTCCCACGGCTCGATCAGCAGGCTGCCGTTGAAGCTCTCCGCGCGCAGCCCGTTGTCACGCAATGCCTGCTTGATCGCGGCATCGCGTGGCTGCGTGGCGGGTTCGTACTTGCGGTTCCAAAAAACCGCGGTGGCACCGGATGCATCGATCAGATCCTGCAACGTGCGTCGGCTGGGTCCATGCCGGATCAGCAGGCGCGAACCGCGCTGCCGCAGGGAGGCATCGAGTGATGCCAGCGATCTGCCCAGCCAGGCCTGCGATGCGGCACCGGGCACCCATTCGCCTTCCTCTGCCGGCGCGTGCACGTACACCGGCAGTGGCGTGAAGCCCTCATCCAGCGCGGCCTGCAGCGCCGGATTGTCGTCCAGGCGCAGGTCGTGGCGGAACCAGACGAGGGCGTTGGGCATGCAGGAAACTCTCGAAGACGGGTCCGCCTGCTTACGTCGCAGGCGCCATGCCGGATGCACCGCCGATGTATTCGCGCGGGATGCGGGCATTGAGCCCGGTCAGGATCTCGTACGGGATGGTGCCCGCTGCAAGCGCCACGGCTTCGCAGGTAATGCCATCGCCGCCCTGGCGGCCGATCAGCACCACTTCGTCCTCGTTGTAGGCGCTGCCGCCGGGACCGATGTCCACCATGAACTGGTCCATGCATACGCGCCCGACGATGGGATGGCGCGCACCCCGCACCAGCACTTCGCCACGCGATGACAGCGAACGCGGGTAACCGTCGCCGTAGCCGATCGGCACGGTGACGATGCGGGTATCGGTCGGCGCCGTCCAGGTGGCGCCATAACTGACCGTGCGCCCGGCGCCGACCACCTTGAAATAGACCACTTTCGAAACCAGCGACAACGCTGGCTTCAACGCCACGGTCGGGCGCGAGGCGGGATCGGGCATCACGCCGTACAGCGCGATGCCCGGGCGCACCATGTCCAGGCAGGTTTCAGGGAAATGCAGCACGCCGCCTGAGTTGGCCAGGTGGCGGATCGGCATCGGCGCACCGATGCGCTCGAAATGCCGGCAGGCGTCGAGGAAGCGCGCGAGCTGTCCCTGCGTCATCGGCGAGGCGGGATCGTCCGAACACGCCAGATGGGAATAGACGCCCTTCACGGTGCACCAGCGTGAGGCGACTGCGGCCTCGATGAAGGGTCCGGCATTCTCACTGTGCACGCCGATGCGCTCCATGCCGGTGTCCACCTTCAGATGGATCACCGCGCGACGTCCCAGCGATTCGGCCGCCAGTTCCACCTGGCGCAGCTTGGCAATGGAGGAGACGGTCACCTCAAGATCGCACGCCAGGAACTGGCTGACCTGCGGTGCATGGATGCCGCCCAGCACCAGGATCGGCACCGTCACGCCCGCGCGCCGCAGCGCGATGCCCTCCTCCACCAGCGCCACGCCCAGTTGCCCGATGCCCTCGGCCTGCAGGTGCAGTGCGACGGGCACCAGCCCGTGCCCATAGGCATTGGCCTTGACGATGCCCATCACCGGCACGCCCGCGTGCACCTGCAGCGCATGGACGTTGTGGCTCAACGCGTCCAAGTCCACGCGGATGCGGGTGGGACGGTCGTTCGCTTCGGGACGGAACGAGGCCGCGAAGTCCATTCCCTCGATGTGGTCGGGTCCAGGCATGGGGTGATTGTAGCGGTGCGAATGCGGATGCCCGCTGCTTCAGCGCCCGTACTTCCCGTCATGGCGCCCCAGCAACCAGCGTTGCCACCGGCGTGACCGCGCGCGGTAGGCGAGCGCCGCCGGCACACGGACGTCGATGCAGGTGCCCTCGCCCGGTCGCGATGCGACGTCCAGCGTCGCGCCCAGCCGCTCTGCGCGTTCGCGCATGCCCGCCAGCCCCCAGTGCCCGTGCCTGCCTCCGCGTGCCAGTACATCGGGTTCGATGCCGCGACCGTCATCGATGAAGCGGACGCGCACGCCATCCGTCGCCTGTTCGATCACGACCTCGATGTGCCCCGCATGCGCGTGGCGGAATGCGTTGACCAGCGCTTCGCGCCCGATCTGCACCAGTTCGTCCTGCACGATCGGATCCAGGGGCACGGCCAGTCCCTCCATCGTCACCCGGCAGGAAACATCCGCATCGCTGGCCAGGTCGGCCGCCATCCGGACAAACACGTCGGACAGTCCGCCCGCATGGTGGGTCGCGCGCAGGTCGAGCACACGGTCGCGCGCCTCCACCAGTACGTCGTCGGCGCGCTCCAGCACGGACTCCAGGGCATCCCGCCCGGGTGCGCTCGCCCCCAGCGATCCTGCCACCGCATGGAAGCGCAGGATCAGCCCCTGCACGCTCTGCAGCAGGGTGTCGTGCAACTCGCGGGCGATGCGCTCGCGTTCGCGGTGGCGCTCCTGCAGGCGGTCATGGATCTGCCGGGATACGCGGCGAAGACGCATCAGGTAGGCGACCCACAGCAGTCCGGCGATCAGGGCGATGCACAGCAGGGCGAACCATGGGGTCTGGTAGTAACGCGGCGCGATCGAGAACGCGATGCTGGCGCCCGTCTCGTTCCACACCCCATCGTTGTTGGCCGCCAGCACGCGGAACACGTAGTGCCCCGGCCCCGGATCGTTGTAGTACGCCACGCGACGCGTGCCGGCCTCCTGCCATTCCTGCTCGTAGCCTTCGAGCCGGTAACGGAACCGGACCCGCTCGGGGATGGCCAGGCTCAACGCGGTGTAGCCGATCTGCAGGTTGCGCGCGCCGGCAGGCAGCGACAGCGGGCCGCCCTCCAGGCGATGGTCCCGGCCGTCGACGGACAGCGCGCGGATCGCCACTGGCGGTGGCAACGGATTGCGCTGGATGGCCTTCGGATCGATCGACACCACGCCACTGGTGGTGGCGAACCAGAGCTTTCCATTCCCGGCCTGCAGCGCGGTCGGGATGGGTCGGAACTGCGCGGGGACGCCGGGAAGTCCGTCGAGGAAGTCGAAGAGATCGTACGCAGCGTGCGGCGAATCCTTGAGCACCGCCTCGATGGCGCTGGCCGGCACCCGCACGATGCCTCGCGCACCGTTGAGCCAGAGATCACCGTCCGCCGTCTCCACGATGCCGGAAATGCCACGGAACGGGCTGTCCGCGCGCGCGCGCAGGCTCTGGATGCGGTCGCCGCGCAGACGCGCAAGACCCCGCTCGCCGCCGATCCAGATGCCGGAACGCCCCTGATGCAGCGCACTGACGTTGCCGACGTCCAGACCCTTCGAGGGGCCGAATACCTGCAGCCTGCCTTCCCGCATCCGCGCGATGCGGTTGTGCGCGAAGCCCATCCACAGCTGACCTTCCCGGTCGGCCAGCAGGCTCAGCGGCGACGAGCCATCGCGCGTACCCGCCAGTTCCTGCAGATGGGTCCAGTGGCCGTCGCGCAGGCGATGGATGCCTGGCGTGTTCAACGACACCCACAGCGTACCGTCGGTCGTCCGCGCGATCGCCTGCACGCCCGAATACGCGCTGACCGGCAGGGGCGCTGCGGGCGCCAACCTGCCGTCACGCAATGTCCACAGTCCTTTGGGACCACCGAGCCAGACCACGCCTTGGTCGTCCTTGTAGGCTGCGGTCAGCGGCGGAGGCAGCGACAACGTCTCGAGCGCACCGTCCCGCAGCCGCATCAGGGGCCGGTTGCGGCTTCCCGCCAGCACGGCTGCGCCGTCATCGGCGACGATGGCGAAGTCGTGCGCGCCGTCGGGCAGACGGGCCAGCACCACGTTGGCATGGCGGAAACGATCCAGTCCGCGACTACTGCCTACCCAGATCGTGCCCTCGCGGTCTTCCAGCAGCGGCAACGCATAGTCCGAACTGAGGCCGTCGCGCTGGCGATAGCTCTCGAAGTGCGGTTGCCCTTCGCCCGCCAGCCGGTAGACGCCGTCGCCCAGGGTGGTGGCCCACAGCGCACCGTCGCGGTCGAACAGCAGGCCGGCCGATGGCAGCGGCAGCGCCGCGGTCGACATCGGAACTCCCGGCAGGGGCAGTACGCGTACGGCGCGGTCGGCCTCGGCAATCCAGATGCCGCCGTCCGGCGCCTGCGAAAACTGGCTGATCCTGCCTACCGGTGCCTGCACGCGCTGGAAGGCCCGTGCTCCACGCGGCAGAAAAGCGGCGCCTTGCTCGGTCGCCACCCACAGCGTGCCGGACGCATCGTTGAACACGGTGCGCGCCTGCCGGCCGGGGAATTTCCATTCCGGCCCCAGCGCGTGCCATCGTCCCCGTTCCAGATAGACCAGCCCGGTGAAGGTGGCGGCCCACAGCCGGCCATCGGCATCGCGGGCAAAACCGAAGACGGTTCCGCTGGGCAGACCTTGTGCTTCACCGTAGTGATCCAGTCCGCCCGCGTGGATGTGGCTGACGGCACCGTAGCGGAAACCCACCCAGAGCCCCCCCTCGGGAGGCGCATACAGGGCCGAAACACTGGTCGCGGGCAGCGACTCGCCGGCCGGAGGCGCATAACGCTCGAACTGCACGCCATCGAAGCGGTACAGGCCGATCTGGGTGGCCAGCCAGAGATAGCCGTCCGCGGTCTGCGCCAATGCGGTGATCTGACCCGGTGCACCGTCCTTGACGTTCCAGGCCGTGTGGTGGAACTGCGACAGCTGGCGGTGGATCTCGAGGGCCGACGCCACCTGCATGCACGCAAGCAGCACCAGACCGGCCCATGCGGCCCGCCAGCCACGCAACCGCCTGCTTGTGCCCGCGCCCGACGCACTGGCCACTGGATTCCCCTGCACGTCTACTCGCTGGCGGCTCTGTTCCGCCACTGCCATCGCCACGGCGACGGGCCATCTGGCCATTCGTGTTCCGGACCACCGCCGCACCGGGCACCGCGTCCGGGCGCCCCCCAGCGCCCTTCAATGCCTGGTATCGGTTCCCCCGAGGACCGGTCCTGCCCCGTGCAGCGTACTACGCGACAAGCATCGCCGCGAACACCCATGGGGTCATTCGAACGCGCCGATGCTGTCGTGGCTCAGGTTGTCGAAGCGGGTGTATTCGCCGAAGAAGCGCAGCTTGCACGAGCCGGTCGGACCCGAACGCTGCTTGCCGATGATGATCTCGGCCAGGCCTTTGTCCGGCGAGGTTTCCTTGTTGTAGTAATCGTCGCGGTAGATGAAGACGATCATGTCGGCATCCTGCTCGATGGCGCCCGATTCGCGCAGGTCCGCCATCACCGGACGCTTGTCGGTACGCGTTTCCAGCGAACGGTTGAGCTGCGACAGCGCGAGCACCGGCACGTTGAGTTCCTTCGCCAGTCCTTTCAGGGACCGCGAGATCTCGGAAATCTCGGTGGCGCGGTTTTCGCTGTTGCCCGGCACGGACATCAGCTGCAGGTAGTCGATGACGATCAGGCCCAGGTCGTGTTCGCGTTTCAGGCGGCGCGCCTTCGAGCGCAGCACGTCCGGCGAGAGCCCGGGCGTATCGTCGATGAAGACCTTGGCCTGGTCCTTGAGGATGCGGATGGCGCTGGTGACGCGGCTCCAGTCCTCGTCTTCCAGCGAACCGGTGCGAAGTCGCGTGGCGTTGATGCGGCCGACCGACGAGATCAGTCGCATCGCCAGCTGCCCAGCCGACATTTCCATCGAGAACACCGCGACGGCCTTCTTCGACTTGATGGCCGCATACTCGGCGATGTTCAGCGCGAACGTGGTCTTGCCCATCGCCGGACGCGCCGCCAGGATCACCAGGTCGGTGGGCTGCAGGCCCGCGGTCATCATGTCGAACTCGGTGTAGCCGGTCGGCAGGCCGGTGACGGTGCCGCCGCTTTCCGAACGTACGCGCAGGACTTCGAACGCATCCTTCAACGCATCGTTCATCGCCACGAAGTCGGTACGTCCGCGTGCGCCCTGCTCCGCGATCGCGAACACTTTCTGTTCGGCGACCGCCAGCATCTCGTCGCTTTCCTTGCCCTCCGGCTGGAAGGCGTCGTTGACGATCTCGGTGCCGACCTCGATGAGCTGGCGCATCACCGCCTTGTCGCGCACGATCTCGGCATAGGCCGTGATGTTCGCCGCCGACGGCGTAGTACTGGCCAGTTCCACCAGGTAGGCACCGCCAGCGACCAGTTCCATGTGCCCCTGCGACTCGAACCACTCTCCCAGCGTGACCGCATCGAACGGACGGTTCCGTTCCGCGAGTTCGCCGATGGCGCGATAGATCAGCTGATGGTCGCGACGGTAGAAATCATTCGGCGTGAGCTTGTCGTTGATGCGGTCGTACGCTTCCGGCGCCAGCATCAGGCCGCCCAGCACCGCCTGTTCCGCCTCGATGGAATTCGGCGGAACGCGCAGCTGTTCGATGCGCGAGTCGTGCGGGTCGGTGCGGAAGCCGGTACGTGCGGGCATGGACAGTACAACCAGGTCGGAATGGGGCCGGACCGGACATCGTAGGAGCCCGGCCTGTGGGCACGCGACGGAACAACCTGTGGATAAGTATCTTCAGACTGATCTTTTGTCGTCTCACCCGCTGCGACGGCGCGGGCCACCTGTCGGCATGCGCCGACGGCAGAAACAGAACGGGCGCCTTGCGGCGCCCGTCTGTCGGCATCACGGATGATGCGCTGGCTGGATCAGGCTTCCGCCTGCACCACGACCTTGACCGTCGTCTGCACGTCGGCGTGCAGCTTCACGGCGATTTCGTACTCGCCGATGTTGCGCAGCGCGCCTTCGCCCATGATGACTTCGCTCTTCTCGAGCGGCAGGCCAGCGGCGGTGAACGCGTCGGCGATGTCGCGCGGACCGACCGAACCGAACAGCTTGCCCTCGGTCGCGGCATTGGCGGTGATCGTGACGCTGGCACCTTCCAGCTTGGCGGCGCGGGCTTCGGCGTCGTCGTGCACGGCCTTGGCCTTGGCTTCGTAGTCGGCGCGCTTGGCTTCGAACTCGGCGACGTTGGCGGCAGTGGCCGGCACGGCCTTGCCCTGCGGCACCAGGTAGTTGCGGCCGTAGCCCGGCTTCACGCTGACCTTGTCACCCAGGACACCCAGGTTGGTCACTTTCTGCAGAAGAATCAGTTCCATCGTATTGCTCCGTATTCGTTAGCAGGCCTGGCCTGCAGCGATTGGCTGTCCGAATGACAGTAGGAAGAAGAACCTCCCCGCGAGGGGAGGTTCTGGATTACACGTCGTGGTTGTCCGTGTACGGGATCAGCGCCAGGAAACGGGCGCGCTTGACCGCGGTGGACAGCTGACGCTGGTAGCGGGACTTGGTACCGGTGACGCGGCTCGGCACGATCTTGCCGTTCTCGGTCAGGTACTGGCGCAGGGTGTTGAGATCCTTGTAGTCGATCTCTTTCACGCCTTCGGCGGTGAACTTGCAGAACTTGCGGCGGCGGAAGAACTTGGACATGGTGTGGCGCTCCTAGATGGCGTGCTCAGGCGGCTTCGGCGGTGTCGGAATCGGTCGAAGCCTCGGTGCTGGCCTCGCCTTCGTCATCGTCACGGCGGCGGCGCTCGCCACGCTCGGGCTTGTCGCCCTTCTCGTCCTTGTTCTTCATGATCAGGGACTGCTCGGTATCCGGACCATCGCGCTTGATGACCAGGTTGCGCAGCACCGCATCGTTGAAGCGGAAGCTCTCGACCAGTTCGTTCAGGACGGCCTGGTCGGCTTCGATGTTGAGCAGCACGTAGTGGGCCTTCACCAGGTTCTGGATCGGGTACGCCAGCTGGCGGCGGCCCCAGTCTTCCAGACGGTGGATCTTGCCGTTGCCGGTCTCGATCAGCGACTTGTAGCGCTCGATCATGGCCGGCACCTGCTCGCTCTGGTCCGGGTGGACCAGGAACACGACTTCATAGTGACGCATCGTTATTTACCTTTCGGATGTGGGCCCGGCATGCGGAGCGCGCGCCGGGCGGGACAGCCCCCCGACCACTCCGCGATGGCGCCGGCGGGGTGCGGTGGGGCAAGGACCCGCGGCCAGCAGGCCATCGGGAGCCGGAAATTATGTCAGGTCAGTGACTTAGGGGCAAGCCGGGGCCATCAACACCCCAGAGGGGCAGCAACCCCGGCCCCCACCAGTACACTCAGGCCGCGTCGGCCGTGGTGGTGAAGCTCTCGCCGCAGCCGCATTCGGCCGCCGCGTTGGGATTGTTGAACAGGAAGGTCTCGCCCAGGCCCTGCTTCGCGAAATCGATCTCGGTGCCATCCACCAGCGCCAGGCTGTCGGCATCCACGTAGATCCGCACGCCCTGGAAGTCGAACACCGTGTCGCCCTCGCGCTGATCGCGGGCTAGGTCGGCCACATGGCCCCAGCCGGAACAGCCGGTGCGGGTCACCCCGAAACGCAGGCCCAGTGCCCCCGGGGTCTGTTCGACGAAACGCTGCACGCGTTCCAGCGCAACCGGCGTGAGGGTGATGGCCATGCGGTGCTCCTGCGGGACAACTGGGAAGGAATTATAGCGGTGGCCGCGCAGCGTGGGCCGCGCGGCTCTTGTAAACTCCGCGTTCCATTAATGTGTCTGTTTACGGAAGGATTCAAGCCATGACGGTGGTGAGCGTCGAACATGCGCTGGCGGGCAAGCTCCCGGCCGGCGGCGAGGTCACGGTGCGCGGCTGGGTGCGCACGCGGCGCGACTCCAAGGCCGGTCTGTCGTTCGTCAACGTCAGCGACGGCTCGTGCTTCGCGCCGATCCAGGTGGTAGCCCCGGACACCCTGTCCAACTACGAATCCGAAGTGAAGCACCTGACCACGGGTTGCGCGGTCATCGCCACGGGCATCCTCGTCGCTTCGCAGGGCCAGGGCCAGAGCTTCGAGATCCAGGCGTCTTCCATCGAGGTCGTCGGCTGGGTGGAGGATCCCCTCACCTACCCGATGCAGCCCAAGCAGCACTCGCTGGAATACCTGCGCGAGTTCGCCCACCTGCGTCCGCGCACCAACCTGTTCGGCGCGGTCGCGCGCATCCGCAACTGCCTGGCCCAGGCCGCGCACCGCTTCTTCCACCAGAACGGCTTCTACTGGATCAGCACGCCCATCGTGACCACGTCCGATGCCGAGGGCGCCGGGCAGATGTTCCGCGTGTCCACGCTGGACCTGGCGAACCTGCCCCGTGGCAAGGACGGCGCGGTGGATTTCTCGCGCGACTTCTTCGGCAAGGAAACCTTCCTGACCGTGTCCGGCCAGCTCAATGCCGAGGCCTATGCGCTGGCCCTGAGCAAGGTCTACACCTTCGGCCCGACGTTCCGGGCCGAGAACAGCAACACCACCCGCCACCTGGCCGAGTTCTGGATGATCGAGCCGGAGGTCGCGTTCAACGACCTGGCCGCGAACGCGCAGCTGGCCGAGGACTTCCTGAAGTACATGTTCCGCGCCGTGCTGGATGAGCGCGGCGACGACCTGGCCTTCATCGCCGAACGCGTGCAGCCCGATGCGATCACCCGCCTGGAAGCCTTCGTCAATGCGCCGTTCGAGCGCATCGACTACACCGATGCCATCGGCCTGCTGCAGAAGTCGGGCCACAAGTTCGAGTTCCCGGTGGAATGGGGCCTGGACCTGCAGACCGAGCACGAGCGCTGGCTGACCGAGCAGCATGTCGGTCGCCCGGTGGTGGTGACCAATTACCCCGAGCACATCAAGGCCTTCTACATGCGCCTGAACGACGACGGCAAGACGGTCGCCGCGATGGACGTGCTGGCCCCGGGCATCGGCGAGATCATCGGCGGCAGCCAGCGCGAGGAGCGCCTGGACATCCTGGACGCGCGCATGGCGCAGTTCGGCCTGGATCCGGCGCACTACGGCTGGTACCGCGACTTCCGCCGTTATGGCACCGTGCCGCATGCCGGCTTCGGCCTGGGCTTCGAGCGCCTGGTGGTATACGTCTGCGGACTGAGCAACATCCGCGACGCCATCCCCTACCCGCGCGCACCCGGCAACGCGGAGTTCTGATCGATGCTGCTGTTCTTCGCCCTCTGCTTCGTCGGCATCGCCATCGCCGGATTCTGTGCGTTCGTGATCTTCTGGCCGCTGACACTGGTGCACGTCCGCGACCGCCATGCGGCGCTGGGTGCGCAATGGGGCGAAGGCGCCTTCCTGAAGCCGGTCGCGCTGCGCTGGTTGCTGGGTGGTGGCTATCGCCAGATCACCGACAGCTCGTTGTCCGGCCTGGCCACCCCGGCGAGGATCTCGCTGTGCGTGATCTTCGTCGGGCTGGGCATGGCCGGGCTGTTGTGGCTGTGGGCGGAGGCCCTGGGATGAGCGATCACATGAGCGAACACTGGTACCTGGCTTCACTGGGCCGCACGCTGATCTGGGCACGCCTGCGCGTACTGGAGGCAGGCACGGCCGAGGTACTGGACAGCGACGGGCATACCCTGCCCTACGACAGCGAAGACACCGCGCGCGCCGCGCTGTTCGATGCCGAGTTCGTCGCCTGGGACGGTCTGGACGAAGATGACGCGCTCGCGCGCGGCTTCTCGCTGCACGACGTCTCTCCCCCGCATGCGGACAGCGACGACGTGCTGCGACCGATGATGGTGCAGTCGCTGGGCGCCCGCGCCTGAGGCACGCGCCATGTATACGCCGCGCGCGTTCGCCGAGACCGACCTGGCCGGACTGGACCGGCTGATCGCACGCGACGCCTTCGTCACACTGGTCACCGTCGCCGACGGCCTGCCCTTCGTCAGCCACCTGCCGGTGCTCTACACCCGGGATGGCGACCGCGTGCTGATCGAAGGCCATTGGGCCAGGCCCAACCCGCAGGCACGGCATGCCGGCAGCGCACTGATGATCGTGCATGGCCCGCATGCCTACCTGTCGCCCGGCTGGTATGCGGACAAGGAAGAAGCCGCGCGCGTGCCCACGTGGAACTACGCGGTTGCGCACCTGCGCGGCACGCTGGACATCACCGAGGAGACCAGCGCCCTGGCCGGGATCGTCGATCGCCTGAGCCAGGTGAACGAGGCCTCCGTCGGCAACGATTGGCGGTTCGAACACGGGCGCGCTGACCACATGCGACAGCTGCGCGGCATCGTGGGCTTCCGTTTCGTCGTCGAGCGCATCGAACTGAAGTTCAAGCTCAGCCAGAACCATCCCGTCGCCAACGTCGAGGGCGCCGCCGCCGCGCTGCAGCGGCTGGGCGGCGAAGACAATCTGGCGGTGGCCAGCCTGATGCGCGAGCGCCTGGAGCGCCGCAAGGACAGCGCGGAAGCGACGTAAGTCGCGACGGGGGATTTCAGTCCTCCGGGTTTGCCGGAAAAGCATCACGACTTGCGTCGCTCCCACAGGGCTACACTCGACGCCTTGTCCATCCGGGAATGATGCATGGATCTCAATCTTGCCCGCCGGCACGCACTGGTCTGCGGCGCGTCCGAGGGGATCGGACGCGCCGCCGCGCACGAGCTCGCCCTGCTCGGCGCTGATGTCACCGTGCTGGCGCGCCGATCCGACGTGCTGCGGGACGTGGCCAACGCCCTGCCTGTCGTTGCCACCGGCCAGCGCCACGGCACGCTGGCCGTCGACATCGCCGATGCGACAACGCTACGCGACAACGTCACCGGGCTGGTCGCCACGCACCGGATCCACATCCTGGTCAACAACACCGGCGGCCCACCGGGTGGGCGAGCCATCGAGGCCGTGGCGGATGACTACCTGGCCGCCTTCCAGCAGCACCTGCTCGCCAACCAGGTGCTCGCTCAGGCAACCGTACCCGGCATGCGTGAAGCCGGCTGGGGCCGCATCGTCAATGTCGTCTCGACCTCGGTGCGGGAACCCATTGCCAATCTGGGGGTGTCCAACACCATCCGGGGCGCTGTCGCCAGCTGGGCCAAGACGCTGTCGAAGGAACTGGCCCCGGATGGCATCACGGTCAACAACGTGCTGCCCGGCTACACGCGCACGCAGCGGCTGGAGCAGATCCTGCATGACCGCATGCAGGCCACCGGCAAGGATGAGGCCACCGTCAGCAGCGCGATGCTGGCCACCGTGCCGGCAGGTCGTTTCGCGGACGCGCACGAGATCGCCGCCGCCATCGCCTTCCTCGCCTCGCCCGCCGCGGGCTACATCAACGGCGTCAGCCTGGCCGTGGATGGCGGACGCATGCAATCGATCTGATCCGCCGGCACAGGGGGCTTGCCAGCCGGGTTAAGCTAGTGGACATGGACCGCTTCAGCCACTTCATCGCGGGCGAACCGCGCCACGGCGGCGCATGGCGTCCCGTGTTTGAACCCGCGTCGGCCCAGGTCTATGCCGAGGTCGCCGAGGGCACCGAAAGCGATGTGCTGCATGCGGTCGATGCGGCGGAATCGGCATTTCCCGCGTGGGCGGCGCTGACCACGACCGGGCGTGCGCGCTGGCTGGAAAAACTCGCCGATGCGCTCGAAGGCCGGCTTGAGGAATTCGCCCTCGCCGAATCGCGCGATGCCGGCAAACCACTGGCGCTGGCGCGCGACATCGAAATTCCCCGTGCCATTGCCAACCTGCGCTTCTTCGCCCACGCGGCAACCCAGTTCGCCAGCGAGTCGCACCATGGCGAAGCCGGGCTGAACTACACGCTGCGGCAGCCACTGGGCGTGGTCGCCGCGATTTCGCCATGGAACCTGCCGCTGTACCTCTTCACCTGGAAGATCGCCCCGGCATTGGCCGCCGGCAATACGGTGGTGGCCAAGCCTTCGGAGATCACGCCCGCCACGGCGTCGATGCTTGGCGCCTTGGCCGCAGAGATCGGCCTTCCGCCCGGCGTGCTGAACATCGTGCATGGCACAGGCCCGGCGGTGGGCGAGCCACTGGTGCTGCATCCTGCGATCAGGGCAGTGTCTTTCACCGGCAGCACCGGGGTGGGCCGTCGCATTGCCGGCCTCGCCGGGCCGCAGCTGAAGAAGGTCTCGCTGGAACTGGGGGGCAAGAACGCCACGCTGGTATTCGCCAACAGCGACTGGCGCGCGCACCTCGACACGCTGCTCCGCTCCGCTTTCCAGAACGCCGGGCAGATCTGCCTGTGCGGGTCGCGATTGCTGGTGCAGCAGGCGATCTACGACGAATTGCGCGATGCATTGATCGAACGCGCGCGGGGACTGCAGGCGGGGGCACTGGACGATCCCACCACGCGCCTCGGCGCGATGGTGTCGCAGGCGCACTTCGACAAGGTGCTGGCCTGCATCGCGCGCGCGCGAACCGAAGGCGGCCACGTGCTGCTCGGTGGGCATGCGCTGGAGCGGCCCGGCTGGTTCATTGCGCCCACGGTCATCGACGGCCTCGGACCCCAGGCAGCCACCAATTGCGAGGAAATCTTCGGCCCGGTCGTGACCCTGCAGCCGTTCGAGGACGAGGCCCATGCGCTCGCGCTGGCCAATGCCGGCGACTACGGCCTGGCGGCCACGCTATGGACGCGCGACCTGGACCGGGCCCATCGGCTGGCGTCGCAACTGCGTGCCGGCATCGTCTGGATCAATACCTGGATGACCCGCGACCTGCGCACGCCGTTCGGCGGCGTGGGCGCATCCGGTCTCGGCCGCGAAGGCGGCCACGAGGCCATGCGTTTTTTCACCGAACCCAAGAACGTCTGCGTGGCGTTGCGCTGAGGACCATCAAACCCCATGTCCGACCTGACCGAACTCGAGAAACTGCTGCAGAACAACCGCGACTGGGCCGCCCGCATCAAGCAGGAGGATCCCGGCTTCTTCAAGCGGTTGTCGCAGCAGCAATCACCGCGCTACCTGTGGATCGGCTGCTCCGATTCGCGCGTGCCGGCGAACCAGATCCTCGGCCTCGACCCCGGCGAGGTCTTCGTCCACCGCAACATCGCCAACGTGATGTCGCACGGCGACCTCAATGCGCTGTCGGTCGTCCAGTTCGCCGTCGATATCCTGAAGGTCGAACACATCCTGTTGGTCGGTCACTACGGCTGCGGCGGCGTGCACGCCGCCATGACCGGCCTGCGCGTGGGGCTGGCCGACAACTGGCTGCGCCATGTCGCCGATGTCGCACTCAAGCACAACGATCTGCTGGAACAGGTCGATACCGAATCCCTGCGCCATGCCCGCCTGTGCGAACTCAACGTGATCGAGCAGGTGTTCAACGTGTGCCAGACCACCGTGGTGCAGGATGCATGGGCACGCGGCCAGCCGCTCGCGATCCACGGCTGGGTCTACAGCCTGTTCGACGGCCGCGTGCGCGAACTCGGCATGGACGTGGCTGCGCAGGATGAACTCCAGCCTGCGTACCAGCGTGCGCTCGCCGGCGTCCCGGGCAAGGGGAAGCGCGATGAGTGATGTCATCCATGCCGATGCCGCGCCGAAGCCCGTCGGCCAGTATCCTCACGCGCGCCGCGTGGGCGACCTGCTGTTCCTGTCCGGCATCGGCCCGCGCGATCCGGCCAGCAATGCCATCGTCGGCAACGTGCACGACGCCGAGGGACGCCTCATCAGCTATGACATCGACGCACAGTGCCGTGCCGTGTTCGCCAACGTCCGCGCAGTGCTGAAGGCCAGCGGTGCACGCTGGGAAGACCTGGTGGACGTGACGGTGTACCTCACCGACATGGCGCACGACTTCAAGGTGTACAACCAGGTGTGGGCGGAGTATTTCCCCGACCCGGCGGCGGCGCCCTGCCGCACCACGCTGGGTATCACCTCGCTGCCGACCCCGATCGCCATCGAACTGAAATGCATCGCGCACCTGTCCGAGGCCCACTGACATGCTGCCCAATCCGCTCAACTTCCAGGCATGGATCGATGAGCACCGCCACCTGCTGAAGCCGCCGGTCGGCAACAAGGTCATCTACGACGGCGACTTCATCGTCATGGTGGTCGGCGGCCCGAACGCGCGCACCGATTACCACTACGACGAGGGTCCGGAGTGGTTCTACCAGTTGGAAGGCGAAATGGTGCTGCGTATCCAGGAGAATGGCGCGCCGCGTGACATTCCGATCCGGGCGGGCGAGATCTTCCTGCTACCGCCGCGTGTGCCGCATTCGCCGCAACGCATGCCGGGCTCGGTCGGCCTGGTGATCGAACGCAAGCGCCTGCCGCACGAAGACGACGGCCTGCTGTGGTTCTGCGAGCGCTGCAACGCGAAGGTGTACGAGGAGTACTTCCACCTGAACGATATAGAGCAGGATTTCTTCAGGGTGTTCGAGGCCTTCTACCGCAGCGACGACCTGCGCACCTGCAAGGCCTGCGGCCATCTGAACCCCCGCCCGAGCCGCTATGAGATGCAGGCCGATTCGCAAGCCGACATCACCTGAGGTGGCGGTGCGCGCGCCCCGGGGGATGGGTCCCGTTCGGCACTGCAGCGCGAATCCCGCGCGGGCAGCCCCTACAATCCGACGATGCTGAAGATCGACACCCACGCGCACTTCCTGCCCCGCGACTGGCCCGACCTGGCGGCCAAGTACGGTGACCTGCGCTTTCCCGTGATCCACCACGGCGACGACGGCCGCCATCGCATCTACAAGGACGGCAAGTTCTTCCGCGAGATCTGGCCCAAGACCTGGGACCCGGAAGAACGCATCGCCGACTACGCCAAATTCGGCGTGCAGGTGCAGGTCATCAGCACCGTGCCGGTGATGTTCAGCTACTGGGCCAAGGCGCACCATGCGCTGGAGCTGCACCAGGCGCTCAACGACCACACCGCTGCCGCCTGCCGCGACTATCCGCGCCACTATGCGGGCATCGGCACGGTGCCGATGCAGTCGCCCCGCCTGGCCGTACAGGAGCTGGAACGCTGCATGGACCAGTTGGGCCTGCAGGGCGTGCAGATCGGCAGCCATGTCAACGACTGGAACCTCGACGCACCGGAACTGTTCGAGTTCTTCCAGGCGGCCAGCGAACTGGGCGCGGCGATCCTCGTGCACCCCTGGGACATGATGGGCGCCGCATCGATGCCCAAGTACTGGCTGCCCTGGCTGGTCGGCATGCCCGCCGAACAATCGCGCGCCGCCTGTTGCCTGATTTTCGGCGGCGTGCTCGAACGGTTGCCCGGATTGAAGGTCTGCTTCGCCCACGGGGGCGGCAGCTTTCCTTACACCATCGGCCGCATCGAGCACGGCTTCAACATGCGGCCCGACCTGGTGGCCACCGACAACCATCGCAATCCGCGTGAGTACCTCGACCGGGTCTACTTCGATTCCTGGGTCGCCGATCCACGCGCGCTGCACTACCTGCTCGACACGGTCGGCCACGAGCGCGTGATGCTGGGCACCGACTACCCCTTCCCGCTGGGCGAACAGGAGCCCGGTGCCGGCATCGCCGCCCTGGGCCTGGACGAGGCCCGGCAGGCGCGCCTGTATCACGGCACCGCGCTGGAATGGCTGGGCTTGCCCGCCTCGAGGTTCCTGTGAAAGGGCTCGCTGTAGGAGCGACGTCAGTCGCGACCGCACGGCACGATCTTGCCAGGACCTTCAGTATCTTCGGGGGAGACCAGCCCATTCGACGTCATCTCCACCGACACTCCACGGTCGCGACTCACGTCGCTCCTACAACCCAAAGATCATCTCCAAACCACATTCCATGACCGACCCGCTGTCCCGCACCCACATCATCGCCCTCGATGCCGCCGACCCCTTGCGTCCGCTGCGCAACGAGTTCCTGATTCCGCGCCACAAGCACAACGACCAGGTCTACTTCTGCGGCAACTCGCTCGGCCTGCAACCGAAGGCGGCGCGCACCTACCTCAACGAGGTACTGGACAAGTGGGCCAACGAGGCCGTCGAAGGCCACTTCACGGGCAACGCGCAGTGGATGACGTACCACGAACTCGTGCGCGAACCGCTGGCACGCCTGGTCGGTGCGGAGCCGGCGGAAGTGGTGGCGATGAACACGCTGACCGCCAACCTGCACCTGATGATGGTCAGCTTCTACCGTCCGACGGCGGAGCGTCCGGCGATCCTGATGGAGGCCGGCGCATTCCCGTCCGACCGGCATGCGATGGAGTCGCAGGTACGCTTCCACGGCTTCGATCCCGCCACCGACCTGATCGAAGTGGAACCGGATCTGCCCGATGGCACGTTGTCGATGGCGGCCATCGAACGCGCCATCGTCGAGCACGGCCCACGCCTGGCGCTGGTGCTGTGGCCCGGTGTCCAATACCGGACCGGACAGGCCTTCGATCTGGCGGAGATCGCGCGGCTGGGCCATGCGCAGGGCGCCGTCGTCGGCGTCGACCTGGCGCACGCGGTGGGCAACCTGCCCTTGCGCCTGCACGACAGCGGCGTGGATTTCGCGGTGTGGTGCCACTACAAGTACCTGAACTCGGGGCCGGGTGCGGTCGCGGGCTGCTTCGTCCACGCGCGCCACGCGCATACCGACCGTCCGCGCTTCGCCGGCTGGTGGGGCCACGAGAAGGAGACACGCTTCCGCATGGGGCCGGCGTTCGTACCCACGCCCGGTGCCGAGGGTTGGCAGCTCAGCAACCCGCCGATCCTCGGGCTCGCGCCGCTGCGTGCATCGCTGGAACTGTTCGAGAAGGCTGGCGGCATGGAAGCCATCCGGACCAAGTCGCTGAAGATCACCGGGCTGCTGGAAGCGCTGATCCAGGCACGGCTATCGGACGCACTGCAGATCATCACGCCGGCCGACACCGCCCAGCGCGGTGCGCAGCTGTCATTGCGGGTAATCGGCGGGCGGGAGCGTGGCCGCGAACTGTTCGAATACCTGCTGTCCGTCGGTACCGTCGGCGACTGGCGCGAACCGGACGTGATCCGCATCTCGCCCGCCCCGCTGTACAACCGCTACATGGATGTCCACCGCTTCGTCGAGGAAGTCGAGACGTGGCGGGGGTTCTGATCCGGAGAAACGAGTTTGGTCACTGACGGCAAGCGACACATCACCATCATCGGCGCCGGCCTCGCCGGTGCGCTGCTGGCCACCCTGATGGCGCGCGCAGGGTGGCGCGTGGAGGTGTTCGAAAAACGCGGCGACCCGCGCGTGCAAGGCTATGCGGGAGGCCGCTCGATCAACCTGGCACTGACCGAACGTGGCCGCCATGCGCTGCGGATGGCGGATGCGGACGATGCGGTGATGCGGCAGGCGGTGATGATGCGCGGGCGCATGGTGCATGCCCTCGACGGACGGCTGCAGTTGCAGCGCTACGGACGCGACGACTCCGAGGTCATCTGGTCGATCCATCGCGGCGACCTGAACATCACGCTGCTGGACCTGGCCGAACGCGCAGGGGCCGTCATCCAGTTCAACCGCCGGTTGGAATCCGTGGATTTCGACGCGCGCATCGCCCGCTTCGTCGACGAGCAGGATGGCGGCGTCCACCCTGTCGGGTTCACCGCCCTGATCGGCGCCGACGGTGCCGGCTCGTCCTTGCGTGGCGCCATGCAACAGCGGGAGGATCTCGGTGAACGTACCGAGTTCCTCGACCACTCCTACAAGGAGCTCGAGATTCCCCCTGCCGCCGACGGCAGCTTCATCATGGAACCGAACGCCCTGCACATCTGGCCGCGCGGCCACTACATGTGCATCGCGTTGCCCAACGACGAGCGCACGTTCACGGTGACGCTGTTCCTGCCCAACGAAGGCGATCCGGGCTTCGACAGCGTGCGCAGCGGCGCGGATGCGAAGGCGCTGTTCCTGCGTGATTTCGCCGATGCGGTGCCGCTGATCCCGCGACTGGAGCAGGACTGGGACGCCAACCCCACCGGCCTGCTCGCCACGCTGTATCTCGAACGCTGGCACCTGCACGGCCAGGCCGTGCTGCTGGGCGACGCCGCCCACGCGATGGTGCCGTTCCACGGCCAGGGCATGAACTGCGCGTTCGAGGATTGCGTCGCCCTCGCCCACCACCTGCAATCCACGCAAGACCTCGCGGAGGCTTTCGCCGCCTTCGAAGCCGAGCGCAAGCCCAATGCACTGGCGATCCAGGAAATGGCGCTGGAGAACTACGTGGAGATGCGCGACAAGGTGGACGACAGCGGCTTCCTGCTGCAGCGGGAACTGGAGCGCGCGCTGCAGGAGCGCCATCCGCACCGCTTCGTGCCGCACTACACGATGGTCAGTTTCATGCGCATCCCGTACTCGGTGGCGCAGCATCGCAGCCACGTGCAGCGCGACCTGCTGGTACGGCATACCGCCGGGCGCGGTGCCCTCGACGGAATCGACTGGGCAGCGGTCGATGCCGATGTGCTCGCGCGCTTGCCGGTGCTGGAGGAAATGGCAGGGTGAGCGCCAGCTTCCTGTTCTACGACCTCGAGACCTTCGGCGCGGATCCGCGCCGCAGCCGGATCGCGCAGGTCGCGGCCGTGCGTACCACGCCCGCGCTGGAACTGATGGAGGAGCCGGTCAGCTTCTTCGTACAGCCAGCGGATGACCTGCTGCCCTCGCCCATCGCCACGCTGATCACCGGCATCACGCCGCAGCAGGCATTGCGCGACGGCGTCAACGAAGCCGAAGCCTTCGCCCGCATTGCCGACGAGATGGGGCGGCCGGAAACCTGCACGCTGGGCTACAACAGCCTGCGCTTCGATGACGAGTTCGTGCGTCACGGCCTGTTCCGCAATTTCCATGAGCCCTACGAGCGCGAGTGGCGTGGCGGAAACTCGCGCTGGGACCTGCTGGACGTGATGCGGCTGATGCATGCGCTGCGGCCGGACGGCATCGTGTGGCCGAAGCGGGACGACGGTGCAACGTCCTTCAAGCTGGAACACCTGGCGCTGGCCAACCGCGTCCGCGAAGGCGATGCGCACGAGGCTCTGTCGGATGTGTACGCCACCATCGGCCTGGCCCGGCTGATGCGGCAGGCCCAACCCCGCCTGTGGGACTACGCATTGCAACTGCGCGACAAGCGCTTCGCCGCGCGCCTGCTGGATGTGACGGCCATGCAACCGGTACTGCATGTCTCGCAGCGCTATCCCGCCAGCCGCCTCTGTGCGGCGCCGGTGCTGCCGTTGGCGCGGCATCCGCGCATCGACAATCGCGTGGTGGTGTTCGACCTGGAAAGCGATCCGGCCGCGCTGCTGGCCTTGGCGCCCGACGAGATCGCCGACCGTCTCTACACCCCGGCCGCCGATCTGCCGGACGGCGAGCAGCGGATCCCGCTGAAGGAAGTCCATCTGAACCGTGCACCGGCGCTGGTCGCCTGGTCGCATCTGCGCCCCGCCGACATGGACCGGCTCGGCATCGATCCCGTGCGCTGCGAGCGCCATGCGGAAGTCCTGCGCGAGGCCGGCCCGGCGCTTGCGGAGAAGGTGCGGCAGGTGTTTGCCGGCGAGCGGCAGTTCACTCCCGGCGATGTGGATGCCTCGCTTTACGATGCTTTCCTGGCGGACGCGGACAAACGCCGGTTCACCGAGGTACGGACCACGCCGCCTGCGCTGCTGGGCCAACGCGATTTCGGCTTCCGCGATGCCCGCCTGCCCGAATTGCTGTTCCGCTATCGCGCGCGCAACTGGCCCGGCTCGCTGTCTCCCGCCGAGCGCCAGCGTTGGGACGACTATCGCCGGCAGCGCCTCGCGACCGACAGCGGGATGTCCGAATACAGCTTCGCCAGCTTCGACGCCGAACTTGCGGAACTGCGGATGACGCACGCCGCCGATGCGGACCGGCTCGCGCTGCTGGACAGGATCCAGCAATGGCGCCAGGACCTGCAGGCCGGCCTCTAGTACGCCAGGCGACATCGAGGGCAGCCTTGTCGGCCTGATGACGCCGGCTTGTCTAGAATGGCGGCCATGGCCACCTACTTCTCCGATGCCAGCTTCAAGTTCCTGCGCGGGCTGGCCCGCCACAATGACAAGACCTGGTTCAACGACCACAAGGCGCAGTACGAGGATCACGTCCGGCAGCCATTCCTCCGGCTCCTGACGGACCTGCAGCCCGACCTGGCGGCAGTGAGCCTGCACTTCCGCTCCGAACCGAAGACGGTAGGCGGGTCGCTGTTCCGCATCTATCGTGACGCACGCTTTTCCAACGACAAATCCCCGTACAAGTCCTGGCAGGGTGCACGTCTGTTCCACGAGCGCCACAAACAGGTGCCCGCGCCCTCGTTCTACCTTCACCTGCAGCCAGGCGAATGTTTCGTCGGTGCCGGACTCTGGCATCCCGAGCCGGACACGCAGCGGCGGGTGCGGCAGTTCATCCTGGACAACCCGGGCAGTTGGAAGAAGGCGGCGCACGATGCGCCTTTCCGGCGGCGCTTCGAGTTCGAAGAGAGCGAGAAACTGGTCCGCCCTCCGCGCGGGTTTCCCGCCGACTTCGAGTTCATCGAAGACCTGAAGCACCGCAATTTCGTGTTCTGGCGCTCGCTGGACGACGCCACCATGACCGGTCCGAAGCTGCGCCAGACCGTGGCGGCCGATCTCAAGGCGCTTGGCCCGTTCGTCGACTACCTGTGCGCTGCGCTGGACCTGGAGTTCTGACCCGGAGGTTTGCCGATGAAGAAGTGGCTCGTGATCGGAGTGGTGGTCGCCCTCCTGCTGGGGTTGGCGGGCTATGTGGCGGCCGGGCCCTACCTGGCCATCCACGGCATCCGTACGGCGCTGGCGGAGCAGGACACCGGCAAGCTGCAGAAGCATGTCGATTTCGCTTCGTTGCGCGTGAACCTGCGCGCGCAGGTGGAGGACTCGCTCGCACGGCGCGCCGGACCGGAGCTCAGCGGCAACCTGTTCGGTGCCGCGGCGCTTTCGATCGCCAACAGCGTGCTGGGGCGCGGGGTGGATACGATGGTCACGCCAATGGGTATCGCCGCGATCCTGGAAGGCCGCGCCACATGGAAACGCGCCGTCGGCGACACCGTGGGCGGCGACACCTACGCCCCGCCGACGCCGGTAGATCCGCTCAGGCAGGCCAGCCACCGATACGAGTCGTTGTCCCGTTTCACTGCCACCGTGCACGACGATGAGGGCGACCCGGTGGTGTTCGTCTTCACGCGCCAGGGCCTGCACTGGCGGCTCACCGACATCCGCCTGCCGCTTTAGGGCGAGTGAAGGCCCGCCCTACGGGTTCGCCACCCCGTGCGGAACATGACCCGCGGCCACATGGTGGCGCGCGCTGTCGATGTTGTGTTGCGAATCGTCGAAGAAGATGTCGGCGCCGAAGGCTTCCAGGAACGGCCCCTTGTGGCGGCCGCCGAGGAAGAGCGCTTCGTCCAAGCGCACGCCCCACTCGCGCAGCGTACGGATCACCCGCTCGTGCGCCGGCGCGGAACGCGCGGTGACTAGGGCGGTGCGGATAGGCGAACGCTCATCGGGCGGGAATACCTGCTGCAGCTGGTGCAATGCCGACAGGAAGTTGCGGAACGGACCACCGGACAAGGGCTCGCGTGCGCGCTGTTGCTCGTGCCGGCCGAATGCCTCCACGCCCTGTTCGCGGGAAATGCGCTCGCTCTCGTCGCCGAAGATGACCGCGTCGCCATCGAACGCGATGCGCAGCTGATGTTCGTGGCGCTGCTGCGGTGCGCCTGCCGGCAGGATGGTCGCCGCCGCGATGCCGTGCTCCAGTGAGCGCCGCACCGATTCCGGGTTGGCCGACAGGAACAGGTCGGTGCCGAACGGCTTGACGTAGGGCCAGGTGGGCTCGCCGGCCGTGAACGTGGCACGCACGATCCCCAGGCCGTAGTGCTGGATGGAGTTGAAGATGCGCAGGCCGGTATCGGCCGAGTTGCGCGAGAGCAGGATCACTTCGACGCGCGGCGCTTCCGGAGGCGCCCCCACGTTGAGTGCCAGCAGCTTGCGCACGACGGGATAGGCGATGCCCGGCGCCAGCACATCGTCTTCGTGCGTGCGCTGGTAGTCGGAATAGGCCTGTACGCCCTCGCGCTCGTACAGCGCGTGGCTTTCCTCCAGATCGAACAGGGCGCGCGACGTGACCGCGACGGTCAGCAAACGGGGGGTGTTGTCGGCCATGCGCACAGTATCGGCGATCTGTGGCGCATGACGCGAGACGCCGTGCCCCTATCCCCCCGGTGCAGCGGCGATACGCACCTGTGCCGGCGGCCCCCTGCGATTGTCGGGCGTGATGGCGCGCACTTCGACCAACAGGTCGATCGGCGACTGTTCCGAAGGCGGTCCATCGCGCCAGAGGAACACGAACTCGCTGCGACGGCCCTCAACGCGCCCCGCCACCGGCTCGCGGGGAAAGATCGCAAGGGCGTCCTCACCGAGCACGCGGAACTCGAACCCCAGTTCACGCAGCTTGTAATCCGTGCCGCGAGGCCATTCCACGCCCAGCGTCAGCAGGCCGCTGGCATCGCACGAGGCGTGTCCGTCCACGCCGCGCGTCAGGCTGACCACCTCCAGCAAGGGCGGCTTCAGGGTGCCGTCTTCGACCAGCGCCGACGACGCACCGCCGGGCGCGAACGCGGTGGTGCCGGTGGACAGATTGCAGGCCGCCACGTCGGTCGCGGCAAGCATGGCGCACAGCGCCAACGCGCACTTCAACTGCATCGTGACCCCTCCCCGGGCGGATGCGAACCGAATCGCTATGGGGCGCTGGATACCACGCGTGGGATGACCCGGCAAGCCGCAATGCGGCGAAACCACGATGTCCGCCGGGACAATCCTCAGGTCATGAACTGCTCGCTGAGGATGCGTTCCTCGAGATTGTGTTCGCGGTCGAACAGCAGGGTGACCGTGCGGTCACGCGACTCGCGGATGGTCACCTCCACCACGTCCCGCACCTCGTGCGAATCGGCAGTGGCACTGACCGGGCGCTTGTACGGGTCGAGCACGCGGAACCGGATCTCGGTATCGGCCTTGAGGATGGCGCCACGCCAGCGGCGCGGACGGAACGGCGCGATCGGCGTCAGCGCAATGGTGTGCGAACCCAGCGGCAGGATCGGCCCGTGCGCGGAGAAGTTGTAGGCGGTGCTGCCCGCCGGCGTCGCGGTCAGCACGCCATCGCAGATCAGCTCGTCCAGGCGGGTTTCGCCGTTGAGGTCGATCTGGATGTGCGCCGCCTGCCGTGTCTGGCGCAGCAGCGACACTTCGTTGTAGGCCAGGGATGAGGTGGACGTGCCGGACTCGGTCAGTGCCTGCATTTCCAGCGGCCGCAGTTTGGCCGGTTCCGCCGCGGCAATCCGGTCGAACAGGCCGTCCGAGCGATAGTGGTTCATCAGGAAACCCACGGTGCCCAGCTTCATGCCGAACACCGGCTTGCCGAGCGCGCCGTGCCGATGCAGCGTCTGCAGCATGAACCCATCGCCGCCCAGCGCACACAGCACGTCCGCCTGGTCGGGCACATGCGCACCGTGTTCGCGCTGCAGTGTCGCCAGCGCTTCCTGTGCCTCAGGCGTGGGACTGGCGAGGAAGGCGATGCGGGGTGTGGACATCCGTGGCTCCATCGTGGCCTGCACAGCGTACAGAAAAAAACGCCGGGAGCGTTTTTCGACAACGCGCAGCGTTGGCCCACCGGGTGGCTGCCATGGAAGGCGGCCACAAAAAAGGCGGCCCGAAGGCCGCCCCGTTCCACTCACATGACGTGCAATCAGCCCTGGGACGCCAGCTGCCCCAGCCGCTGCACCGCCACCGATGCGGTGGGGTAGTCGAGCGTCTTCTGCGCGGCCAGCTCGTTGAGCATGTTCAGCGTGAAGCGCAGCCCGGCGTCGTCGCGGCCCAGCCAGGCCTTGACCTTGGCGTCGGCGTTGCCGCCCGGCAGCGACAGCAGCTGGTTGGTCAGCGTGCGCTGGTGCGCCGCCAGTTCATCACGCAGCACACCGCGCGCGACGGCATGCCAGCGGCCATCGACCTTCAACGCTTCGATCTGGTCCTGCAGCCACGGCAGGTGCAGCGCCTCGCCCAGGCGGTAGTGCGCCTTCGACACCTCGACCGGCTTCAGCTTGCGCGCCCGGGCCAGTTCGATGATGTCGCAGGAGGGCTCTAGGTACGGCAGCGCCGCGATCTGGCCGGCCAGCGCAGGCGGCAGACCCTTGTCCTTCCATTCCTGCAGGCTGGCGTTGTACGCCGGGCGCAGCGAGTCCGGCAGCACACCGTCGGCCGCACGGATCTCGTTGAAGCCGTCGTGATAACGCTCCACCGCGGTGGCGATGGCCGGGATCGGACCCTGGCGGGTCAACAGCCAGCGGGTGAAGTTGCGCTGCACCTGCCAGATGACCTGCAGGGCGTCGATCTGCACCGATTCCGGCACCTTGCCGTCCAGCGCGTCGATCTGGTTCCACAGCGCCCGCGCGTCCAGCGTCTCGCGGGTGATGGTGAAGGCCTTGGCGACTTCCGCCGGCGAGCGGCCCGTGTCTTCCTGCATGCGCAGCAGGAAGGTGGCCCCCATCCGGTTGATGGTGGTGTTGGTGACCGCCGTGGCGATGATCTCGCGCTTCAGGCGGTGCTTCTCCATCTCCGAGGCGTACTTCTTCTGCAGCGGCTGCGGGAAGTAGCGCTGCAGCTCCTTCGACAGGTAAGGATCCTCGGGGATGTCGGATTCCAGCAATTGCTGGAACGCCACCAGCTTGGAGTACGACAATAGCACCGACAGTTCGGGACGCGTCAGGCCCTGTCCACGCGCCTTGCGCTCGGCCAGTTCGGCGTCGGATGGCAGGAATTCGATCTGCCGGTCCAGCAGGCCCTGCGATTCCAGTGTCTGGATGAAGTGCTGTTTCGAGCCCAGGCGCGAGACGCTCATGCGCTCCATCAGGCTGATCGCCTGGTTCTGGCGGTAGTTGTCCCACAGCACCAGCTCGGCCACTTCGCCGGTCATGTCGGCCAGCAGCTTGTTGCGCGCATCCATGCCCAGTTTCTTGGCCTGCACCACGCCGTTGAGCAGGATCTTGATGTTCACCTCGTGGTCCGAAGTGTCCACGCCGGCCGAGTTGTCGATGAAGTCGGTGTTGAGCAGCACACCATGCTGCGCGGCCTCGATGCGGCCCAGCTGGGTCAGGCCCAGGTTGCCGCCCTCGCCCACCACCTTGCAGCGCAGGTCGCGGCCATCGACGCGCAGCCCGTTGTTCGCACGGTCGCCCACATCAGCGTGGGTCTCGCTGGCGGCCTTGACGTAGGTGCCGATGCCGCCGTTCCACAGCAGGTCGACCGGCGACTTCAGGATGGCGCTCATCAGCTCGTTGGGCGTCATCGACTTCACGCCATCGGCGATGCCGAGTGCGGCGCGCACCTCGGGCGTGATGTCGATCGACTTCGCACTGCGCGGATGGATGCCGCCGCCCTTGGAAATCAGCTTGGCATCGTAGTCGGCCCAGCTGGAGCGCGGCACCTTGAACATGCGGTCGCGTTCCTTGAACGACTTCGCCGCATCGGGGTTCGGGTCCAGGAAGATGTGGCGGTGATCGAACGCGGCCAGCAGGCGGATGTGTTCCGACAGCAGCATGCCGTTGCCGAACACATCGCCCGACATGTCGCCGATGCCGACGCAGGTGAAATCTTCGGTCTGGCTGTCGCGATTCATCGCGCGGAAATGGCGCTTGACCGACTCCCACGCGCCGCGCGCGGTGATGCCCATGCCCTTGTGGTCGTAGCCCACCGAGCCGCCGGACGCGAACGCATCGCCCATCCAGAAACCGTGCGCGATGGCCAGGCCGTTGGCGATGTCGGAGAACGTGGCCGTGCCCTTGTCGGCGGCGACCACCAGGTACGGGTCGTCCTGGTCGTGGCGCACCACGTCCACCGGCGGCACGATCCTGTTGCCGACGATGTTGTCGGTGATGTCCAGCAGGCCCTGGATGAAGAGCTTGTAGCAGGCGATGCCTTCGGCCAACACGGCGTCACGGTCGCCGCCGGCGGGCGGACGCTTGACGAAGAAGCCGCCCTTCGCGCCGACCGGCACGATGACGGTGTTCTTGACCATCTGCGCCTTCACCAGTCCCAGCACCTCGGTGCGGAAGTCCTCGCGGCGGTCCGACCAGCGCAGGCCGCCACGCGCCACCGGGCCGAAGCGCAGGTGCACGCCTTCCACGCGCGGGCCGTACACGAAGATCTCGCGATAGGGACGCGGCTTGGGCAGGTCCGGCACCTTGGCGGAGTCGAACTTGAAGCTGATGGTGTGTGCCGGCTGCCCGTCCTTGCCGCGCTGGTAGAAGCTGGTGCGCAGCGTGGCTTCGATAGCGCCCATGAAACCGCGCAGGATCCGGTCCTCGTCCAGGCTGGACACGCGATCCATCAGCTTGATCAGCGCCCGGTGCGCAGTCTCGACCTGCAGGTCGCGCTTGCCACCGCGCGCGTCGACCAGCATGGTCAGGATCTTCTGCGCGGCGTCGTCATTGCCGGCCAACGCCTTGAGTTCGGCAGCGAAACGGTCCTGGCCCTCCTTGATCTGCGCCTTGCTCTCGCTGCCGGTGGCGGGATCGAAGCGTGCCTCGAACAGTTCCACCAGCAGGCGCGCAAGCAGCGGATAGCGGTTGAGGGTTTCCTCGACGTAGCTCTGCGAGAACGGCACACCGGTCTGCAACAGGTACTTGCAGTAGCCGCGCAGCAGGGCGACCTGGCGCCAGGCCAGGCCGGCGCCCAGCACCAGCCTGTTGAAGCCGTCGTTCTCCGCATCGCCGCGCCACACCCGGGCGAAGGCCTCCTCGAAGGTGGAGGCCAGGCGCGCGATGTCGAACTCGCCGCTGAGCGGTTCCACCTCGAATTCCTGGATGTAACGCGCGCCCTGTCCCGTCTCCAGACGGAACGGATGCTCGGAGATCACGCGCAGTCCCATGTTCTCCATCAGCGGCAGCGCATCGGACAACGGGATGTCGGTTTCCTGGCGATACAGGTTCAGGCGCAGGCGACCCTGTCCTGGGCGCTTGCGGCGCGACTCGTGCAGGCTCAGGCGCAGGTCGTCCGGACCGGTGAGTGCAGCGAGATGCTCCACGTCGCGCGCGGCACCTTCCGGCGACACCACTTCGATGTAGCCCGCCGGCAGCGCACGGCCATAGCCGCCCGCCAGCAACAGGCCCTTCGACTCGCCGTGGCGCGTGATCAGGGTTTCACGCAGGTCGTCCTGCCAGTTGCGCAGCAGGTGGGCGATGTCGCCTTCCAGCGCGGAGGTGTCGACTTCGACCTGCTCGCCCGCCTTCGGGCGAATTGTGATGTGCAGCTGCGCCAGCGGCGACTCGCCGAGCAGCACACTGCTGTCGACGTACTCGCCCCGCATGGCGTCCTTCAGCAGCGATTCGATGCGCAGGCGCACATCCGTGTTGAAGCGCTCGCGGGGGATGTAGACCAAGGCCGAATAGAAGCGGCCATAACGGTCGCGGCGCAGGAACAGCTTGCTGCGCACGCGCTCCTGCAGGCCCAGGATGCCTATCGCCGTGCGGTAGAGCTCTTCGTCGCTGGACTGGAACAGTTCCTCGCGTGGCAGCGTCTCCAGGATGTGGCGCAGCGCCTTGCCGCTGTGGCCGCTGGGCGACAGGCCGGACTTCTGCATCACGTATTCGTGGCGCTCGCGCACCAGCGGGATTTCCCACGGACGGCGGTTGTAGGCGCTGGACGTGTACAGGCCGATGAAGCGCTGCTCGGCGATGGGGTTTCCCTTCGCATCGAACTCGAGCACGCCGATGTAATCCATGTTGCCCGGGCGGTGCACGGTGGAACGGCGATTGGTCTTGGTGAGGATCAGCGCATCCACCGAACCGCCCTGCGGCAGGTAGTGCGCGGCCAGCGTCTTGATGTTGCGCGGCGGCGTGGTATCGCCTTCGCGCAGCAGGCCCAGGCCGCTGTCCTCGACGGCCGCCAGGATGCCGGTGCCCTTCTCGACCCGGTATTCGCGATAGCCGAAGAAGGTGAAATGGTCGGCGGCGGCCCAGCGCATGAACTCCTGCGCTTCGCGACGCCCGTCGTCATCCACCGGCATGCGGCGGGTGGCCATGTCGTCGGCGAGCGACAGCATCTTCTCGCGCATGGCGCTCCAGTCGCGGACGATCGCCCGGACTTCCTCCAGCACGGCACGGATGCGCTTCTCGATGGCCGTCATTTCATCGGGTGGCAGGCGATCGATCTCCAGCAGCATCAGCGATTCGGGCTTGCCCTCTCCCACGGCCTGCACCTTGCCCGCCTTGTCGCGCGTGAAGCGCACCAGCGGATGGCCCAGCACGTGTACACCCACCCCCATCTCGGCCAGCGCCATGCTCACGGAGTCCACCAGGAACGGCATGTCGTCGTTGACGATCTGCAGCACGGTATGCGGCGATTCCCAGCCATGCGATTTCAGCATGGCATTGAAGATCCGCACATTGGCGGTGCCGGGCTTGCGGGTGCGCGCGAACGCCAGGGTGTCGGCGGCGATCGCCGCCCATCCGTCCGCCGTGTGGTGCGGATACTCGTCTTCTTCCATGCGCTTGTAGAACGCTTCGGCGAATGTCTGTGCCTCGGCCTGCGCGGAGGCCCCCGACACCCGCTTGCGGATCGCCGCGAGGATCGGCGACAGGGAGAACGCGTCGGCCGCCGCCTTGCCCTTCTCCACCGCGGCCTTCGCCGCCTTCACCGGTCGGGCGGCCACCTTCTTGGTGGGCGTCGCCTTCGGGGTCACCGATCTGGTGGCCTTGATGGCTTCCGGTTTGGGCGTCTTTTTCGAGGCTTTTTTCGGGCTGCGCACAGCGTTCATGCAGAGAGTGGCTCAACAATTGGTAGTCGAATGGTCATTGTATCCCCCGGCGCCATGACAAAACTTGCTGCGAGGCGTCATAAGCAAGGCTTGCAATCGCGCGGATGATTGTTTAGCTGCACACGCTCCGTGACCTCCGCCGCGTGCGAGCAGTGCCCATCGCAAGACGCACCGTGCGCCGCCGCATGGACGGAGCGCCGGATCGTCACGCGGTCTTTACCGGGCGAGCGGCCTCTTTGTGCACGGAAATGCCACAAATACAAGGCTGTCGTAATTCTAAACTGGACGGTATAGTCTAGCCCGCATGCAACCCGCCACCACTCCCGCGCTCGATCAGCGTCGCAGCCGTGTCCACGACGCTGTGCGCGAGCTCATGGCCGAGCAGGGCTTCCGCATCAGCATGGATGCCGTGGCCGCACGCGCGGGCTGTTCGAAGCAGACGCTATACGCGCACTTCGGCAGCAAGCAGGAACTGCTGCGCAGCGTGATCGCCGAACACCAGGAACCCGCCACGGCCCGCCTGTCGCCCGCGGTCGAAGACCCGCGCCAGGCGCTGCTGGCCTTCGCCGAAGAACACCTGCGGCGCCTGTGCGATCCCTCGGTGGTCGCCACGCGCCGGCTGCTGATGGCAGAAGCGCACCAATTTCCCCAGGAAGCGCAGGCGCTCTACCGTGACGCCTGCGATACTCTCGTGCAGCGCCTTGCCGCCTGGCTGCAGCACGCGATGGACCAGGGCAGGCTGAGGCATGACGACCCGCACTACGCCGCGGAGCTGCTGCTCAGCATGATGACGGGACTCGATTTCGACAGGCAGCATTTCGGCGTACCGCATCGCGCCAGCGCGAAAGCGCGCGGCCGTTGGGCCGGGTTTGCGGTCGATGCCTTCCTGCGCGCCTTCGCTCCCGCCACGCCAGACCACGAAAGCCCCACGCCTGCAGTGCCCGGCCGGCGCCTGCGATCCCTGCCTACCCCTTCCCCGACATCAAGAAAAAGAAACGGAGCTTCCCCATGACCGCCCCCATCCGTTCCCTGGTACTGGCCAGCGCCCTGTTCGCGGCCCTGGCCGCGTGCAGCAAGCCCGAACAGCAGCAGATGCCCCCACCCGAAGTGGTGGTGATGAGTGCGACGCCAAAGGACGTGCCGCTGGAGCGCGAGCTGGTGGGTCGCCTGTCGCCGTTCCGCAGCTCCGATGTCCGCGCCCGCGTGGCGGGCGTGGTGCAGAAGCGCGTGTACCAGGAAGGCAGCGACGTGAAGGAAGGCCAGACCCTCTTCCTGATCGATCCCGCCCCGCTGCAGGCCTCGTTGAGCGCCGCGCAGGCCAATCTCGCGTCGGCCCAGGCCACCTACGCGAATTCGAAGGCGGCCGCTGATCGTGCGCGCCAGCTGGCGCCGCAGAAGTTCGTCTCTAGGTCCGACCTGGACAACGCGGAAGCCGCCGAACGCAGCGCCGCCGCTGCCGTGCAGCAGGCCCGTGCCAACGTGCAGACCGCGCGCATCAACCTGGGCTACGCCAGCGTCACCGCGCCGATCTCCGGCCGCGCGGGCAAGCAGCAGGTCACCGAGGGCGCCCTGGTGGGCCAGGGCGATGCCACGCTGCTGACCACCATCGACCAGATCGATCCGCTGTATGCGAACTTCTCGATGAGCTCGAGCGAGTTGCAGACATTGCGCCAGGCGCAGGGCGCAGGCCAGGTGCAACTGGCCGCCGAAGGCCAGCGCACGGTGCAGGTCCTCCTGCCTAACGGGCAGGCCATCGACCAGACCGGTACGTTGGACTTCTCCGACACCGTCGTCGACCCCGCCACCGGCAGCGTCTCCCTGCGCGCCACCGTCCCCAACCCGGACCGCACCCTGCTGCCGGGCACCTTCGTCACGCTGCGTGCCACGCTGGGCGAACAGAAGGGCGCCTTCCTGATCCCGCAGAGCGCGATCCAGCGCGACACCGTCAGCGCTTACGCGATGATCGTCGGCAAGGATGGCAACGTCGTGCGCAAGAACGTGACCACGCAGCAGGCCGTCGGCAATGACTGGCTCATCACTGACGGCCTGGCCGCCGGCGACCAGGTGATCGTCGAGGGACTGCAGAAGGTCAAGGAAGGCGCGCCCGCCAAGGGCATCACCGCCGAGCAGGCCGCTGCCGCCAAGGCTGCGCAGGCCAAGGCCGCCCCGGCGCAAGGCAAGGCCGAGTAAGAAGGACCCCCCATGCCCAAGTTCTTCATCAACCACCCGATCTTCGCCTGGGTCGTGTCGATCCTGATCTCGCTCGCCGGCGTGATCGCGATCCTCAACCTCGGCGTCGAATCCTATCCTTCCATCGCGCCGCCGCAGGTAACGGTCAGCGCGACCTACCCCGGCGCCAGTGCCCAGACCACCGAACGGTCGGTCACCCAGGTGATCGAGCAGCAGCTGACCGGCATCGACAACCTGCTGTACTTCAGTTCGAGTTCCAGTTCCTCCGGCCAGGCCTCGATCACGCTGACCTTCGAAACCGGCACCGACGCGGACATCGCCCAGGTGCAGGTGCAGAACAAGGTGTCGCTGGCCACGCCGCGACTGCCCAGCGAAGTCACGGCCCAGGGCGTGGTGGTGGCCAAGGCCAACGCCGGCTTCCTGATGGTGGTGGGCCTGCAGTCCGACAACCCCAGCATCGACCGCAATCGCCTGAACGACATCATCGCCTCGCGCGTGCTGGACCAGATCTCGCGCGTGCCCGGCGTCGGCAGCACACAGCACTTCGGCTCCGAGTACGCCATGAACCTGTGGCTGGACCCGGGCAAGCTGCAGGGCTACAACCTGTCGGCCACCGAAGTCCTGGCCGCCGTGCGCGGCCAGAACGTGCAGTTCGCCGCGGGCTCCATCGGTGCGGACCCGGCTCCCGAGGGCCAGGCCTTCACAGCCACGGTGTCGGCGGAGGGCCGCTTCAACTCGCCGGAGCAGTTCGAGCAGATCATCCTGCGCGCCAACAGCGACGGCTCCACCGTGCGCCTGAAGGACGTCGCGCGCGTGGAGTTCGGCGCACAGGGCTATGGCTTCGACACGCAGTACAACGGCAAACCGGTCGGTGCCTTCGCGGTGCAGCTGCTGCCCGGTGCCAACGCGCTGAACGTGGCCGAGGCCGTGCGCGCCAAGCTGGATGAGCTCCAGCCCAGCTTCCCGTCGGGCGTCAGCTGGTTCTCGCCGTACGACACCACCACCTTCGTGAAGATTTCCATCGAGGAAGTGGTCAAGACGCTGATCGAAGCCGTCATCCTGGTGTTCCTGGTGATGCTGGTGTTCCTGCAGAACTTCCGCGCCACCATCATCCCCACCCTGGTCATCCCGGTCGCGCTGCTCGGCACGTTCTGGGGCCTGAGCCTGATCGGCTTCACGATCAACCAGCTGACGATGTTCGCGATGGTGCTCGCCATCGGCATCGTGGTGGACGACGCCATCGTGGTAATCGAGAACGTCGAACGAATCATGGCGGAGGAAAAACTGCCGCCGCGGGAAGCCACGATCAAGGCCATGGACCAGATCACCGGCGCGGTGATCGCGATCACCGTGGTGCTGGCGGCGGTGTTCATCCCGTCCGCGCTGCAGGGTGGCGCCTCGGGCGAGATCTACAAGCAGTTCGCCCTGACCATCGCCATCTCGATGGCCTTCTCGGCCTTCCTGGCGCTGGGCTTCACGCCGGCACTCTGCGCCACTTTCCTGAAGCAGCACGAACACGACAGCCACGAGAAGAAGAATATCGTCTTCCGCGTCTTCGAGAAGTACTACGGAAAGGTCGAGAAGACCTACGTGGGCCACATCGGCTCGGCCATCAAGCACGCGCCGCGCTGGATGGTGGTGTTCGCCCTGCTGACCGTGCTGTGCGGCTTCCTGTTCACGCGCCTGCCGAGCAGCTTCGTGCCCGAGGAAGACCAAGGCTATGCCCTGGCTATCGTGCAATTGCCGCCGGGCAACACCCTGCAGAACACCAAGCAGGTGTTCAACCAGGTGCGTGGCACGCTGCAGCAGATGGACGGGTTCGAAGGCGTGATGGAGATCGCGGGCTTCAGTTTCGTCGGCCGCGGCGAGAACGTCGGCATGGCCTTCATCCGGCTCAAGGCCTGGGACGACCGCGACGTGACCGTGCCGGAGTTCATCCAGCAGGCCAACCAGCGCCTGTACGGGATCAAGGGTGCTCAGATCTTCGTGGTGAACCTGCCGACCATCCAGGGCCTGGGCCAGTTCGGCGGCTTCGACATGTGGCTGCAGGACCGCGCGGGCCTGGGCGAGGAGGCGCTGATGGCCGCCCGCAACCAGTTGCTGGGCGCGGCGGCGCAGGACTCGAGTTTGATGGCGGTGCGTCCCAACACGCTGGAGAACGCGCCGCAGCTGCAGCTGCATGTGGACCGCGTGCAGGCGCAGGCAATGGGGCTGTCGGTCAGCGACATCTACAACGGCATCCAGCTGATGCTGGCGCCGGTGTACGTCAACGACTTCTTCTACGAAGGCCGCATCAAGCGCGTGAACATGCGCGCCGACGCCGCCTACCGCACCGGCGCCGATTCGCTTTCGCGCATCTACACGCCGAGCAGCCAGCAGACCGACGCCAGCGGCGGTCGCGCGATGATCCCGCTGTCCAACGTGGTGCAGTCGCAGTGGGCTTCCGTGCCTCCTTCGCTGTCGCGCTACAACGGGTATTCGGCGGTGAACATCAACGGTTCGGCGGCGCCGGGCGGTTCGTCCGGGCAGGCGATGACCACGATGGAGAACATCGTCACCGACCAGCTGCCGCAGGGCTTCGGTTACGACTGGAGCGGCATGTCCTACCAGGAGATCCTGGCCGGCAACAGCGCCACCCTGCTGATGGTGCTGTCGCTGGTGGTGGTATTCCTCTGCCTGGCGGCGTTGTATGAGAGCTGGTCCATCCCGGTGGCGGTGCTGCTGGTGGTCCCGCTGGGCGCCCTGGGCGCGCTCGCGTTCACGCTGCTGCGTGGCCTGTCCAACGATCTGTTCTTCAAGATCGGCCTGATCACCATCATCGGCCTGGCGGCGAAGAACGCGATCCTGATCGTCGAGTTCGCGGTGATGGAGCGCAAGCAGGGCAAGACGCTGCGCGAAGCGGTGATCTCGGCCTCGCACCTGCGCTTCCGGCCGATCCTGATGACCTCGTTCGCCTTCATCATGGGCGTGGTACCGATGGCGATCTCGACCGGCGCCGGCGCCAACGCGCGCCATGCGATCGGCACCGGTGTCATCGGCGGCATGTTCTTCGCCACGTTCCTGGGCCTGCTGCTGATCCCGGTGTTCTTCATCGCCGTGCGGCGCATGCTGGGCGACAAGATGGACGAGCCCTCGAAGGAGTACCTGCTGGAGCAGGAAAACCCCGCCTCACGCTGAGACGGGTGGAGGTGCAGAAAGCCCCGGCCATGCCGGGGCTTTCCTTTTGCGGGCCACCCCATCGCGGGCACGGAGCTCGCCCTGCTGTCCGCGAAGCCGCTCCATCCCGGGCCTCCGGGGCCGCGGACAAGCGTGCTGGCCAGCGCCCGGCCACGCGCCATGCCCTCCTGCACTATGTGCGCCGGTCTCGATCCGTGATAATCGCGCGCCTGATCATGTCGATCGCGCCATCGCTCGTTCGTCGACCTGACGACTTCCCCCGACTTGACGAAGACCCCTCCATGACACGGAAAGATCCGCACGCAAGGAAAACGCCCTCCACCACCCGCCGCATGATCCTGATGCTGATCGCCGTCGTGGTGATCTTCGGCGGCGTGTTCGCCGTCAAGGCGATCATGGGCAAGGGCATGAACGATTTCTTCGACAACATGCCGCAGCCGGCCGCGGCGGTGACCGACTGGACCGCCAAGCAGGAGGAATGGGTCGACGCCCAGCAGGCGGTCGGTACGTTCGTGGCCATCAACGGCACCGACGTGACCACCGAAGCCGGAGGCGTGGTGCGCAGCCTGTCCATCGACGTCGGCAAGCCGGTCAAGGCCGGCACCGTGCTGGCCCAGCTCAATACCGCCAACGAACTGGCCGTGATGAAGTCGCTCGAAGCCTCTGCCAGACTGGCAGCGGTGCAGCGCGACCGCTGGCAGGCCCTCGCGCGCGACAAGCTGGTCTCGCAGGCCGAGGCCGAAGAGCGCGCCACCGTGGCCGCGACATCGCTCGCACAGGTGGAGGCCCAGCGCGCCCTGATCGCGCAGAAGACCATCCGCGCCCCGTTTGACGGCGTGCTCGGCATCCGCAGGGTCAACCTAGGCCAGTACCTCACGCCCGGCGATGCCATTGTCAGCCTGCAGGCACTGGACCCCATCTACCTCGACTTCACCCTGCCCGAGCAGCGCGTGGGCCAGATGCTGCCGGGGGCGAAGATCCGTGCCACCGTCGACGCCCTGCCCGGCCAGGTGTTCGAAGGCGAAGTCACGGCGGTGGAACCGCAGGTCGACCCGGCCACGCGCAACTTCAAGGTGCAGGCGACGCTGGCCAATCCCGAATACAACCTGCGACCCGGCGCATTCGCGCACGTGGGCTTCGATACCGGCGACAGCCGCAAGGTGGTGGTGGTGCCGCAGACCGCGATCAGCTTCAACCCCTACGGCAACGCGGTGTACGTGATCCAGGAAGTCCAGCGCGCCGAAGGCGAAAAGGACATGCAGGGCAAACCGCTGACGGGCAAGAAGCTGGTGGTACGCCAGCGCTTCGTGAAGACGGGGACCACCCGCGGCGACCTGATCGCCGTCACCGAAGGGCTGAAGCCCGGCGAACGCGTGGCCACCAGTGGCCTGCTGAAGCTGCGCAATGACGCCGAAGTGGTGGTGAACAACAAGGTGCAGCCGGTGACCGAGGCCCAGCCCAAGCCCGAAAACCGTTGACGGAGCGACGGCATGAAATTCACCGACATCTTCATCAACAAACCGGTGCTGGCGATCGTCGTCAGCCTGTTCATCCTGCTGTTCGGCCTGCGCTCGTTCACCGAGTTGAACGTGCGCCAGTATCCCGAGCTGCGCAACGCCGTGGTGAACATCAGCACCACCTACTACGGTGCCGACGCCGACCTGATCCAGGGATTCATCACCACGCCGCTGGAACGCGAGGTGGCGAGTGCCGAAGGCATCGAGTACCTGAGTTCGACCAGTTCGGCCGGTGTCAGCCTGATCCAGGCCTACATCAAGCTGGACCAGGATCCGAACGAGGCACTCACGCAGATCGCCGCCAAGGTCAACAAGATGCGCGGCCAGCTGCCGCCGGAATCCGAGGATCCGGTGATCGACCTGCAACAGGGCCAGCAGATCGCGGCGATGTACGTGTCCTTCGCCAGCGAGACCCTGGACAACAACCAGATCACCGACTACCTGACCCGCGTGGTGCAGCCCAAGCTAGTGACGGTCTCGGGCGTGCAGCGTGCCGACATCCTCGGCGCCGGCACGTTCGCCATGCGCGTATGGTTGAAGCCTGACCGCATGACGGCACTGCAGGTGACCGCCAGCGACGTGGCCACGGCGCTGTCGTCCAACAACGTGCTGGCCGCGGTCGGTTCGACGAAGGGACAGATGGTCGCCATCGACATGACCGCGCGCACCGACCTGCGCAATGCCGACGAGTTCCGCCAGCTGATCATCCGCGAGCAGAACGGCGCCATCGTCCGCCTGGGCGACGTGGCGGACGTGCAGCTGGGCTCGGAGAGCTACGGCACGTCGGTCCGCATCAACGGCGAAGCCGCCACGTTCATGGGCATCTTCGTGTCGCCGGACGCGAACTCGCTGGACGTCATCAAGGACGTGCGCACGCTGTGGGACAACGAGATCGTCCCCCAGCTGCCGGAAGGCATCAAGGCCACGATCCCCTACGACAGTACCGAGCAGATCCAGGATGCCATCGACGAGGTCGTCAGCACCATCGTGGAAGCGGTGATCATCGTGATCGTGGTGATCTTCCTGTTCCTGGGCTCGCTGCGCAGTGTGCTGATTCCCGCGGTGACGGTGCCGTTGTCGCTGGTGGGCGCGCTCTTCCTGATGCTGCTGATGGGTTTCACCATCAACCTGCTGACCCTGCTGGCGATGGTGCTGGCGATCGGCATCGTGGTGGATGACGCGATCATCGTGCTGGAGAACATCCACCGCCACATCGAGGAAGGCATGTCGCCGTACGAGGCGGCGATCAAGGGCGCACGCGAACTGGCCTGGCCGGTCGTGGCGATGACCACCACGCTGGTGGCGGTGTACCTGCCGATCGGCTTCCAGGGCGGCATGACCGGGGTGCTGTTCACCGAGTTCGCCTTCACCCTGGCCGGTTCGGTGCTGCTGTCCGGTGTCATCGCGCTGACGCTGACCCCGATGATGTGCGCCAAGATTCTCAAGCCGCACAGCGAAGGCGGCAAGGGCAAGCTCGAGAAGTGGCTGGACGAGCGCTTCGAGAAGATCAATGCCGGCTACCAGCGCCGCCTGCACGGCACGATGGAAACCAAGTCGGTGATCGGCGTGTTCGGCATCCTGGTGCTGGTGTCGTGCGTGTTCCTGTACATGACCGCGCCCAAGGAGCCGGCGCCGCTGGAGGACGAAGGCTTCATCTTCTCCGTCGCCAGCGCGGACCCCTACTCCACGCTGGACTATGTCGAGCGCTACACCGAGGAAGTGACCGCCATCGCCAAGGGCGTGCCGGAAGTGCAGGACTACTTCCTGTTCAACGGCGGCTTCGGCGGCAGCGGCGGCGGAGCTAGCCCGATGGCAATGGCCGGATTCGTGCTGAAGCCCTGGAGCGAGCGTGATCGTTCGACCAACGCGGTGCTGCAGCAGGAACTGCAGCCCAAGATGAGCCAGGTCAGCGGCCTGAACATCTTCGCCCTGGTGCCGCCCTCCCTGCCCAGCGCGGGCGGCGATGGCGGTGGTGGCGAGTTCGTCATCGGGGGCGTGGGCGACCTGAGCCAGTTGGCGGAACTGGCCGACCAGATCCTGATGAAGGCGATGGAGAGCAAGCGCTTCATCTTCCTGGACAAGGACCTGAAGATCGACAAGCCGCGCATCGAGGTCAACATCGACCGCGACAAGGCGGCCAGCCTGGGCATCGACATGCGCACGCTGGCGGCCGACATGGCGGCGATGCTGTCCGGCGGCTATACCAACCGCTTCGCGATGCAGAACCGCTCGTACCTGGTGATCCCGCAGGTGCAGCGCAGCGATCGCCTCAATGCCAGCGACCTGGAGAACTATTACACGCGCACCCGCGACGGCGAACTGATTCCGCTGTCGACCCTGGTCACGCTGAAGGAAAGCGCGCAGCCGCAATCGCTGAAGCGGTTCCAGCAGCTCAACGCGGTGTCCATCACCTTCGCCCCGCGCCCCGGCGTGAGCAAGGGCGAGGCGCTGGCCATCCTGGAGCAGGCCGCGAAGGAAGTGCTGCCACAGGGATACTCGGTGGACTACGCGGGCGAGTCGCGACAGTACAAGCAGGAAGGCGCGGCGATGCTGGTCACGCTGGCACTGGCGCTGATCGTGATCTTCCTGGTGCTGGCGGCGCAGTTCGAGAGCTTCCGCGATGCGCTGATCATGCTGTTGACCGTGCCGATGGCGATCTGCGGCGCGCTGTTGACGGTGAACGTGCTGGCGATCCTCAGCGGCATCCTGGGCATGATGCAGATCGAAGCCTTCCCCGGCATGAGCATCAACATCTACACCCAGGTGGGTCTGGTGACGCTGGTCGGCGTGATCTCCAAGCACGGCATCCTGATCGTGGAGTTCGCCAACAAGCTGCAGATCGAGCGAGGCCTGTCCAAGCGCGAAGCGATCGAAGAAGCGGCCGCCATCCGCCTGCGCCCGGTGCTGATGACCACCGCCGCGCTCGTGTTCGCGATGATCCCGCTGCTGATTGCCAGCGGCCCGGGTGCGGCGTCGCGCTTCTCGATGGGCGTGGTGATCGCCTCGGGCATGACCATCGGTACGTTGTTCACCCTGTTCGTGCTGCCGGCGTTCTACCTGTACCTGGCCCGCGACCACGCGCACGACCGCAAGGATGCGGATGACGCGTCGCCATCAGTGGATGCTGAGCCCGTGCACGGGCATTGACCAGGCATGCGGTCGATGGAATGAAGAAGCCCCGGCCATGCCGGGGCTTTCTTGTAGGAGGGGCTTCAGCCCCGACAGCCGACGAGACAGGTACACGATCAGGGCTGAAACCCCTCCTACAGAGGGTTACTTGGGCGCGTTGGTCGCCGGCGCCACGTACGCCCTGCGCGCCGCACGCACCTCATCGTGATGGTCCGAAGCCCACTGCGCCAGCATCTCCACCCGCTCGAAGAACGACAGCCCCAGTGACGTCAGCGCGTAATCCACGCGCGGCGGCACCGTCGGGAATACCTCGCGGCTGACCAACCCGTCCTGTTCCAGGTGCCGCAGCGTCTGGGCCAGCATGCGCGGCGAGATGTCGGCGATGCGCTTGCGGATCTCGGAAAAGCGCAGCGTCCCCGCCGACAGCTCGTGCAGGACCAGGACCGTCCAACGGTCGCCCAGCCGGTCCAGCACATCGCGGATAGGGCAGTTTTCGACGAGGATCAGCGATTGGCGATGCAGGGTCATGGTCCGACTCCAGGGCATGGTTACTGACCGGTAACCCGGTTACTTCACGCTCCCTGCTTGTGGGTGCGGCAGCCTTTACTACCATATCGTAACCAACATCCTTTCCGTTACCAAAACAGGAGCCTGTCATGAACGCCCCCGCCCCCACCCTGCTGGTCACCGGCGCTTCCGGACAGCTCGGCAGCGCCGTCGTCCGCCATCTGCTGGATACGCTGCAGATTCCTGCCGACCGGCTTATCGTCACCAGTCGCACTCCGGAATCGCTGGCGGACCTGTCTGCGCGCGGCGTGATCGTGCGTGCCGCCGATTTCGACCAGCCGGCCACGCTGGCGGCCGCCTTCGCCGGGGCCGACCGGCTGCTGCTCGTCAGCACCGATGCCTTGATGGAACCGGGCAAGCGCCTCGCCCAGCACCGCGCCGCCGTGCAGGCCGCTGCGGACGTGGGTGTCGGGCATGTCGTCTATACCTCGCTGCCGTCGGCCGCCACATCGCACGTGTCATTCGCGCCCGATCACTGGGGCACCGAGCAGGCGCTGTCCGCGTCGTCCCTCGGCTGGACGGTACTGCGCAACGCCTGGTACTTCGAGAACCTGGCCTATTCCCTGCCGGGCGCCTTGGCATCCGGAGAGTGGGCGACGGCGGCGGGCGAAGGACGCATCGCCTACATCGCGCGCGAAGATCTGGCGCACGCCGCAGCGGTAGCACTGTCATCCGAGGATACGTCAAACCAGATCCTCACCTTGACCGGTGAACAGGCGTGGTCGGCGCGCGACGTCGCCGCGCGCGCCTCGGCACTCACCGGCAAGCCGCTTGCCGTCGTCGACATCACGCCAGAGAAGTTGATCGAAGGCCTGAAAGCGCACGGCTTTCCGCCGGTGCTGGCAGACATGTTCGCCTCGTTCGACGCCGCGACCGCTGCCGGCGATCTCGGCGAGGTCACGGACGACTACCGCCAGCTCACCGGCCGGTCGCCGACCGCATTGGATGCGTGGCTGCCGGCAAACCTCGACCTGCTGACCAAGGCGCACTGAGTCCGAAAACAAGAACCCCGGCGCAACGCCGGGGTTCTCGGTATCACTGAAGATCGATGATCAGGCCGGCTTGGCCGCCTTCTGCTTCGCGATCCACTGATCAACGCGACGCTCCAGCAACGTCAGCGGAAGCGCGCCCCCGCCGAGCACGGTGTCGTGGAATCCCTTGATGTCGAACTTGTCGCCGAGTTCGGTTTCCGCCTTCCTGCGCAGGTCCTGGATCTTGATCATGCCGATCTTGTAGGCCGTGGCCTGCCCTGGCATGATCAGGTAGCGCTTCACTTCGGACTCGATCGCCGCCCGCGGCACCGCGCTGTTGGCATCGAAGTATTCCACCGCCTGCTGCTCGGTCCAGCCCTTGGCGTGCAGTCCGGTATCCACCACCAGGCGGATCGCGCGCCACATCTCGGAACTCAGGCGACCGAACTCGGAGTACGGGTCCTTGTAGGTTCCCGGCATTTCCTTCGCCAGCCACTCCGAATACAGGCCCCAGCCTTCCGCATACGCGGTGACGCCGTACTGCGTGCGGAACTTCGGCACGCCGGTCAGCTCCTGCGCGATGGCGATCTGCATGTGGTGGCCCGGCAGGCCCTCGTGGTAGGCGATCACCTCCAGCTCGGGCTTGGGCATCGCGCCCATGTCCGACAGATGCGCGTAGTACACGCCCGGGCGCGAACCATCCGGCGTCCCCGGGTAGTAGTGCTGGGCGGCGCCGTCCTGCTCACGGAACGGCTCCACGCGCTTGACCACCAGGTCGGCCTTCGGCAGCAGGCCGAAGTAGTCCGGGAGCACCTTCTTGATGTTGTCGATGGCCGCCGTGGCGTCATCGATGTAGGCCTGGCGGCCGGCGTCGGTATTGGGGTACTTGAACTGCGCATCGCTGTCGATGAAGGCGAAGAAGGCATCCAGGTCACCCTTGAAACCCACCTTGTCCTTCAGCGCCGTCATCTCGCCCTTGATGCGCTCCACTTCCTTCAGTCCCAGCGCATGGATCTCGTCCGCGGTCATGCCGGTGGTGGTCATCTGGCGCAACTGGTACTCGTAGTACGCCTTGCCGTTCGGATGCGTCGCGCCCACGCCGGTGGCGTTGACGGCAGCCTTCGGAAGCTCCTCCTCGCTCCACGCGATCAGGCGGTCGTACGCAGGCTTGAACTGCTCCAGCAACGCCTTGCGCGCCTCGTCCTTCAGCGCGGTGGCGCGGGCGGCATCGATCTTGCCGGCCTTGACCAGCGCATCGGCCTTGGCCTGCGCGTCAGCCCAGATCGCGGAATCCTTGCCGGCCGAGAACGGCGCACCGGCGATGACCTTCCTGGCCTGTTCCATCACGCCTTCATAGGCGAACTTGGGCGGACGGATACCCTGCCCGGCCGATGCGCGCGCGCGCTCCAGCAACTGGTCGAAGGCGCGGCTGGTCGCCTTCAGGCGGGCGATGTAGGCGGTGTAGTCCGCTTCCTCGTCGACCTTGTGGAAACTGATCAGGAAGGTCGGCCAGAAACCCTGGGCACCATTCATCTGGTCGAAGGCGTAGCCGTCCTGCAGGAAGGCCAGTCCGTCCCTCGCGTTTTCGTACTGGAGCTTCCACAGGTCGTAGGAGAACTTGGCCTCATCGTCGAGCTTGGCGTAGTCGAAGGTCTTCTCCATCTCCTCGACGCTGGCCTTGGCCCAGGCCACCTGATCGCGCTGCGACTGTTCGGACATGTCGTCCACCTGGTCGTACAGGTCCTTGCGACCCTGGAAGGTCAGCTGGATCGGGCTGAACTTCAACTGTTCCTCGTACTTCGTCTCGAACCAGGCATTCAGCCGCTGGCTTTCGGCGGCGATGTCGGCGGCGGACGCAGCGACCGCCGGGGCGCCGGCGGCGCCGGTCTCCGGCGTGGCGGCGCGGTCGCAAGCGGTCAGGGCAAGTGCGAGGGCACAGGCAATCAGGGTTTTGCGCATCGGGGTCTCCAGGAAGGATACGGAGGACAGACCCCCGCATTCGGACACTCTACCCAACCCGCCCCGCCCCGTCCCATGACCAAAGATGGGGGTCGTGATGTGGCCTCGCTCACGGATCTGCGGACAAAAAAACGCCGCCCGTAGGCGGCGCTCGTTTTCCGGAGGCGCTGGATTCAGCGCAGGCCGGTCTCATTGCGGGCGATGACCAGGCGCTGGATCTCGCTGGTGCCTTCGTAGATCTCGGTGATCTTGGCATCGCGGAAATAGCGCTCGATCGGCATTTCCTTGGAATAGCCCATGCCACCATGGATCTGCAGGGCCTGGTGGGTGATCCACATGGCGGCCTCGGACGCGGTCAGCTTGGCGATCGCCGCCTCGTTGCTGAAACGCTGGTCCTGGCCCTTCACCCACGCCGCGCGCAGCGTCAGAAGCGTGGCCGCGTCCAGCTTGCACTTCATGTCGGCGATCTTGGCCTGGGTCATCTGGAACGTGCCGATCGGCGCGCCGAACGCCTTGCGCTCCTTCACGTAGGCGATGGTGGCCTCGTAGGCGGCGCGGGCGATGCCGATGGCCTGGGACGCGATGCCGATGCGGCCGGCATCCAGCACGCCCATGGCGATCTTGAAGCCCTCGCCTTCCTTGCCCAGCACGTCGTCCGCCGTAGCCACGTAGTCGGTGAACTCGATCTCGCAGGTGGCCGAGGCACGGATGCCGAGCTTGGGCTCGGTCTTGCCGCGGTGGAAACCGGCCTTGGCGGTATCGATCAGGAAGGCCGTGATGCCGCGCGCGCCCTTGTCGGGTTCGCTCATCGCGAACAGCACGATGTACTTGGCCACGGGGCCGGAGGTGATCCAGCTCTTCTTGCCATTGATGACGAAGCTGCCATCGGCCTGCTTCACCGCGCGGCAACGCATCGCGGTGGCATCGGAACCCGACTGCGGCTCGGTCAACGCGAACGCACCGATCTCGCGGCCTTCGGCGATGGCGCGCACGCAGGTCTGCTTCTGCTCCTCGGTACCGAACTTCAGGATGCCGTTGCAGAACAGCGAATTGTTGACCGACATGATGGTCGAATGGGCCGCATCGCCTGCGGCGATCTCGATCATCGCCAGCACGTAGGCGATCGGATCCATGCCCGCCCCGCCGTACTCGGCCGGCACCTCGATGCCCATCAGGCCGTTCTCGCCCAGCAGGCGGATGTTGTCCAGCGGGAACTCGCCGGTCCTGTCGTGGTGCTCCGCGCTGGGCGCGATCTTTTCCTGGGCGATCCGGCGCGCGACGTCCTGGATCATCAACTGCTCTTCGGTGAATGCGAAATCCACGGGTACCCCTCGGCATACGTACTTGAATACCAATTGTAACCCGCGACCATCCGCGGGCGTATGCCACTGGTTGACCTTGGCGCCGCCGCAGGGGCAGAATATCTCTATATCGCGATAGGAAGATATTTATGGATCTGGAGGCTTGGTCGACCCGACTGAAAGTCTTCGCCGACGCCACCCGCGTGCGCCTGCTGGCGCTGCTGTCGCGCGAAGAGCTGACTGTCGCCGAGTTGTCGGCAATCACCCAGTTGGCCCAGCCGCGCGTCTCGACCCACCTAGCAAAATTGAAGGAGGCCGGGCTGGTACGCGACCGTCGCGCAGGCGTGTCGGCCTACTACCGTTTCGACGAAGACAACTTGGACACGGTGCAGCGTGAACTGTGGCGCAGCCTGCGCGATGGCAGTGACGATCCGCTTCTGCGACAGGACGCCGAGCGCGTGGCCAGCGTGCTGGCCAACCGTGCCGCCGACCAGAACTGGGCCGACAGCGTGGCCGGCGACATGGAGCGCCACTATTCGCCCGGCCGCACCTGGGAGGCCCTGGCCCGGACCGCCCTGCCGCTGCTCGAGACCGGCGACGTGCTGGACATCGCATCCGGCGACGGCGTGCTGGCCGAGTTGCTCTCGCCACATGCGAGCCGCTACGTCTGCATCGACACCAGCACGCGCGTGGTGGCTGCCGCCGGAGAACGCCTGCGCCGCTTCCCGAACGTGGAAGTGCGCGAGGGCGACATGCACGCATTGCCGTTCAAGGACGGCAGTTTCGACCTGGTCGTGCTGATGCATGCGTTGACCTATTCAAGCAAACCCACACAGGCCGTGGCCGAGGCCGCACGCGTGCTGCGCAAGGGAGGCCGCCTGCTGCTCAGCAGCCTGGGCAAGCACGAGCACCGCTCGGTCGTGGAAGCCTACGGGCACGTCAATCTCGGGTTCTCGGACAGGGAGCTCCGCAAGTTCGCCGAGAAGGCCGGGCTGGAGATCGCCAATGCGGAAACCGTCACCCGTGAACGCCGGCCACCGCATTTCGAAGTCCTTTCCCTCACGGCGGTAAAGCCATGAACGTCCTGCCCTGGTTGAATCCCGCCCGCGTGTCCCTGCTGCTCAAGGCGCTGGAAGAACGCATCCTGATCATCGATGGCGCGATGGGCACCATGATCCAGCGTCATGGCCTGCAGGAAGCCGACTACCGCGGTACCCGTTTCGCCGAGGGTTGCGATGCGCAGCACACGCATGAGCACGGCGCGGGCTGCGGCCACGACCTCAAGGGCAACAACGATCTCCTGCTGCTCACCCGGCCTGAAGTCATCGCCGGCGTGCACAGCGCCTACCTGGAGGCAGGTGCCGACCTGGTCGAAACCAACACCTTCAACGCAACCTCGATAAGCCAGGCCGACTACCACCTGGAACACCTGGTCTACGAGTTGAACAAGGAGGGGGCGCACGTCGCGCGCCAGTGCTGCGACGCCATCGAGGCGACCACGCCGGACAAGCCCCGCTTCGTCATCGGCGTGCTGGGACCGACCAGCCGCACTGCTTCGATCAGCCCGGACGTGAACGACCCCGGCTACCGCAACACCAGCTTCGACGCGTTGCGCGCCACCTATCGCGAGGCCATTGAAGGCTTGATCGATGGTGGCTCGGATACGTTGATGGTGGAAACCATCTTCGACACGCTCAATGCCAAAGCCGCCCTGTACGCCATCGAGGAAGTCTTCGATGCGCGCGGTGGACGATTGCCGGTGATGATCTCGGGCACGATCACCGACGCCTCCGGCCGTACGCTGTCGGGACAGACCGCCGAAGCGTTCTACACGTCGGTCGCGCATGGTCGCCCGCTGTCCGTCGGGCTCAACTGCGCGCTGGGTGCGAAAGACCTCCGCGAACACGTCGAAACCCTCTCGACCGTCGCCGACGCGTATGTCAGCGCACACCCCAACGCCGGTTTGCCGAATGCGTTCGGCGAGTACGACGAGACACCCGAGGAAATGGCGGCCACGTTGAAGGAGTTCGCACAGTCCGGCCTGCTCAATCTCGTCGGCGGCTGCTGCGGCACCACGCCCGCACACATCCGGGCCATCGCCGACGCCGTCGCGGGCGTCGCGCCCCGCCGCCTGCCTGCCCTGCTGGAGGCCGCCGCGTGAATACCCGCGTCCGCCACACCCGCCTGTCCGGCCTTGAACCGCTGGTCATCACCCCGGACCTGCTGTTCGTCAACGTGGGCGAGCGCACCAACGTCACCGGCAGCGCCCAGTTCCGCAAGCTGATCAAGGAAGAGCGCTACGAGGAAGCGGTCGAGGTCGCGCGCCAGCAGGTCGCCAGCGGCGCCCAGATCCTCGACGTCAACATGGACGAAGGCCTGATCGATTCCGAGAAAGCGATGGCCCGCTTCCTCAACCTGATCATGTCCGAACCCGACATCGCCCGCATTCCGGTGATGGTCGATTCATCCAAGTGGAGCGTCATCGAAGCGGGCCTGAAGTGCCTCCAGGGCAAGAGCGTAGTCAATTCGATCTCGCTGAAGGAAGGCGAGGAAGCCTTTGTCGAGCATGCCCGCAAGGTGCTGCGCTACGGCGCGGCCGCCGTGGTGATGGCCTTCGACGAAACCGGCCAGGCCGACACCTGCGCGCGCAAGGTGGAAATCTGCACCCGCGCCTACCGGATACTGACCAAGGAAGTCGGCTTCCCGCCCGAAGACATCATCTTCGACCCCAACATCTTCGCGGTCGCCACCGGCATCGAGGAACACGACAACTACGCCGTCGACTTCATCGAAGCCACCCGGATCATCAAGCAGACGCTGCCGCATTGCCATGTCTCGGGCGGCGTGTCGAACGTGTCGTTCTCGTTCCGCGGCAACGAGCCCGTGCGTGCTGCGATCCACTCGGTGTTCCTGTACCACGCCATCCAGGCCGGCATGGACATGGGTATCGTCAATGCGGGCGGCCTGCCCGTCTACGACGACCTCGACGCCGAGCTCCGCGAACGCGTGGAGGACGTGATCCTCAACCGCCGCAAGGATTCGACGGAACGGCTGCTGGAGATCGCCGAGCGCTACAAGGGCAGGAAAGGCGAAGCGCCGGTGGAGAACCTGGCCTGGCGCGAGAAGCCGGTGCGCGAGCGCCTGGCGCACGCGCTGGTGCACGGCATCGACGCCTTCGTCGACCAGGACACCGAGGAGGCACGCGCGCAGGCTGCGCGCCCGCTGGACGTGATCGAAGGCCCGCTGATGGACGGCATGAACGTGGTCGGCGACCTGTTCGGCGCCGGCAAGATGTTCCTGCCGCAGGTGGTGAAGTCCGCCCGCGTGATGAAGAAGGCGGTGGCCTACCTGCTGCCCTACATCGAAGCCGAAAAGCTGCGCACCGGCGACGTGGGCAAGTCGAACGGCAAGATCGTCATGGCCACCGTCAAGGGCGACGTGCACGACATCGGCAAGAACATCGTCGGCGTGGTGCTGGCCTGCAACAACTTCGACGTGGTGGACCTGGGCGTGATGGTGCCCACGCAGAAGATCCTGGACAGCGCAAAGGCCGAGAACGCGGACCTGATCGGCCTGTCCGGCCTGATCACGCCGTCGCTGGAGGAAATGACCCACGTGGCGCGCGAGATGCAGCGGCAAGGCTTCTCCATGCCCCTGCTGATCGGGGGCGCGACCACCTCCCGTGCGCACACTGCGCTGAAGATCGATCCGCACTACGATGCGCCCACCGTGTGGGTGAAGGATGCCTCGCGTGCCGTGGGTGTGGCGCAATCGCTGATCTCGCGCGACATGCGCGCGGCGTTCGTGGCCGCCAACGATGCCGACTACGCGGAAATCCGCGAACGCCACCGCAACCGTGGCGATGCGAAACGGCTGGTCTCGCTGGAAAAGGCGCGCGGCCAGAAGTTCAACGGCGGTTGGGGCGACTATTCACCGCCCGCGCCCAACCAGCCCGGCCTGCACGTCTTCGAGGACTACCCGCTGGCGGAACTGGTCGAGTTCATCGACTGGACGCCTTTCTTCCAGGCATGGGAGCTGGCGGGCAAATATCCCGCCATCCTGACCGACGACGTGGTGGGTGCGCAGGCCAGCGAGCTGTACCAGGACGCGCGGACAATGCTGGGGCGCATCGTTGCCGAGAAATGGTTGACGGCGAAAGCGGTATTCGGCCTGTGGCCGGCCAACAGCGTCGGCGATGATGTCGAACTCCAGCACGCGGGCACCACCGAGCGCCTGTGTTTCCTGCGCCAGCAAGTGGACAAGCCTGCCGAGCGTCCGGACTTCTGCCTTGCGGACTTCATCGCACCGAAGGATTCAGGCAGGCAGGACTGGATCGGCGCCTTTGCCGTCACCGCCGGCATCGGCATCGATGAACATGTCGCCCGGTTCGAGGCCGACCACGATGACTACAACGCCATCCTGCTGAAAGCCCTCGCCGACCGGCTTGCCGAGGCCCTCGCCGAGCGGCTGCACCAGCGCGTGCGCAAGGAGTTCTGGGGGTTCGCGTCCGACGAAGCATTGGGCAACGAGGCCTTGATCGCCGAGCAGTACCGCGGGATCCGTCCGGCACCGGGTTATCCCGCCTGCCCGGAACACAGCGAGAAAGCCACCCTGTTCCGCCTGCTGGATGCGCCTGGCAATGCCGGCATGTCGCTGACGGAGAGTTTCGCGATGCTGCCGACGGCGGCGGTGTCCGGCTACTATTTCAGCCACCCGCAGAGCCAGTACTTCGTCGTAGGTCGAGTATCGAAGGAGCAGGCGGCCGACTACGCGAAACGCAAGGGCGTGGAGCTGGCGCAGGTGGAAAGATGGCTGGCGTCCAACCTGGACTACGACCCGGAATAAGCGCCATCGCGCGCAGCGGCGCGTTCACCCCCTTTCGAGAGGCCCGGCAGAGCGGAGCGCAATGCGCGCTCCGCTAGAATGTGCATCCCGCCCGCGCCTGCGTCCCTCATGCCACCCTCGCCCGCTGCCGAAGGCCGGACGTCATCCGTCGCCGCATATCGAGCAGCGACATGAGGGATGCCATCCCGCCGACCGCGTATCCCGCGGTCCGCCTGTCGAGCTTCTACTTTTCGTACTACGCGGTACTGGGCGCCTTCACACCGTACTGGAGCCTGTACCTGGAATCGCGCGGCCTCAGCGTGGCCGCGATCAGTGTGCTGATGAGCCTGTGGTACGCCACGCGTATCGTTTCGCCCAGCCTGTGGACCACGCTGGCCGCGCGCTCGCCGAATCCCATCCGCTGGCTGCACCTGGGCTGCGCGCTGGCATTCGGCTGCTTTGCGCTGTTCCTGCTGCCCCTGGAACACGCAGGCCTGTTCGCGGTGATGCTCGGCTTCTGCTTTGCCTACAACGCCGTGATGCCGCAGTTCGAGTCGATCACGATGTCGCATCTCGGTGCGCGCAGCGACCGCTATGGCCTGATCCGCGTGTGGGGCTCGATCGGCTTCATCCTAGTGGTATCGCTGTTCGGCTGGCTGATCGACGCACGCCGGCTGGGCGTGGGTGCGTTGCCATGGCTGATGCTGCCGGTGCTGGCGGCCGTCTTCGCATCTGCGTTGTCGAACCGCTACGCACGCGAGCCGGAACACCACCCGATCGATCCGCAGGACGGCTTCCGCGCGCGATTGCGCAGGCCACGGGTGATCGCGTTCTTCGTGGCGGCGTTCCTTACCCAGATCTCGTTCGGCCCGTTCTACACGTTCTTCTCGATCTACCTCTCGGAACACGGCTACACGACCGCGACACAGGGCGTGCTGTGGACGGTCGGCGTACTGGCCGAGATCGGCGTGTTCTTCCTGGCCAGCCGCATCTTCCGGCGCTGGGATGCCAGTCGCGTCCTCATGGTCGCGCTGCTCAGTGCGTCGGTGCGCTGGCTGGTTACCGCCCTGTTTCCCGATAACACGCCGGTGATGGTGCTGGCGCAGCTGACGCATGCGCTCAACTTCGGCGCGTTCTTCGCGGCCGCCATGCAGTTGCTGGTGCGCTTCTTTCCCGGCCGCATGAACGGCCACGGCCAGGGCGTCTTCTATGGCCTGTCGTCGGGCGTCGGCGGCGTGTGCGGCGCCTTGCTCGCGGGCCAGTTGTGGCGTGCTGGTGGCGAAGCCGCCTTCCTGTGTTCGTCGGTCATCGCGCTGGTGGCCGCTTTCATCGTATGGCGGTGGCTGGTGCGGAGTCCCGCAACGGCCTAGCCGCGTGCACCGTCGTGCAGTGGGGCGAGCAGCCGGCAGATTTCGGCGGCGGCAGGTACCGGCGCCATCTGGAACAGGAAATGCGGCGCATCGATCACCGCATGACGCGCGTTGCGTGCCAACCGCAGGACGTGTACGGCCCTATCAACCTGTCGTGTCTGGCCTGCAGATACAACACCGGCATGTCCAACGCCACCAGTTCCCCGGTGACGTCCACGTGCAGCGCCGCCTGGGCGCGCTGTCGCAACACGTCGAGCGGGATGCTGTCCATGATCGCCTCGAACTCCGCGCGCAACGGTGCCGGCAACCCACTGCCCGCAAGCACGTGTTCGAGCGCGAACATGGGTGGGGCAATCGCGGGGAGCCGCTGCAGAAGCGCTGCTCCCATCACGCTGAAGGGCAACGGAGCACGGACGAAGCTCACCGCCATCACCAGGGCACGAACACGCCCGGGATGGCGATGGGCGAGCAGTACGCCGAGTGGACCGGCGAAGGATTCCGCCACGAGGACCACTTCGCCGTGACGTTGCAGTGCCGGGGACAGCGCATCGGCGAGGGCAGGATAGCCATGGAAACGTGTGCTGTCGTAAGCCAGCACCTCGACATCGCCCATCCCGGCCAGCGCCGAAGCCGGCAGCCCATAAAGGCGTCCCGTTCCGTCCAGACCCGGCAGCAGGCAAAGCCGTGGCCGGTCGGGCGTTGTCACCACACCAGGTCGTCTGCTTCCATAACCAACGGTCTCTTCGCCCTCACCTGCGCCATGATCACCTGTATCAGATATCACCACGACGCTATGCGAGGTGGCCACTCGTGTCAGCGGGAATGACTAGGATGCTGGTCCCGTAGACGCCAAATGGGTACGGAACGACGGCAGGAGATGACGGTTGGCGTAACCGCTCAAATGGTCGCCATCGAAAAACAGCGGATGTCCATCCCGGCTGGGCAAACACTCAGAGCCCGAGCACAACAGTGGCAGCGGATCCCAGATGCTGGCACTCGGCAGCGCTGCGGCCACCTCTTGCAGGGCCGCCAGGGCCGGCGCCCGCAAATGTTCGATCTGCGCACGCGGCGTGGACATGCCCCGTGCACAGATCGGGTTGGACCGATTGAATACGTCCGAACAACGATAGGGTGGCGCCTGCAACAGCGGCTTCGGGGCTTCCAGTACAACATGTACACCACGTTCGGCCAGCGGCATCAATTCGGCGATGGCCTGAGCAACCTCGGCCTGACGCGCCGCTCTGGCTTCCTCGCTGTAAGGAACGGCCATTACCTGCGCCGTATCAAACAGCATGTATTGCTCAGCCAGACGCGGCGTGCGCAGACCGGGCAGAAACAGCACATCACCCGGCTTTGCATGGCGAGCAATGTCCTCAAGCGTGTTGCGGCTGTAGGCCTCACACGGCGGGTTGGCCCTCCGCATGCCTTGGAGCCCCACTAGGGCACAGCCACCGAAGCCATACAAACGCACCTGCCCGCCTTCTGCCAGCACATAGCGGCGCAGCATCTCTGTGTAGTTCAGTGCATGCGAGTCGCCGGCGACGAAGACTTGCCTCGAAACGTGCGGTGCCCCAGGACAATGACCACGTTCGAACAACTGCGCACGGGCGCCGGCAACCTGCAGCTTTCCGATACTCAAGCTGCAATCCGGATACTCCCGCTCCAACCCTTTGGCGTAGGGATACCAGTCTTGAGGATGACGGCTGACGCTACTGAGCGAGACATGCGGTGACAGCTTGTCCATCTGTGACTGCAGGAACGCGCCTGCAATTAGCACAGCTACGCCACAGACCACCCAACGCGTATCGCTGGTCCGCCAGCGCGCGCCGAAACGAAACGGCTGTTCAATGAAGCGCCATGACAGCCACGCCAGAATCACGGTGCAAACGACCGCGGCAGCGCGGCCAAGAGCGCCGTCCAGACCGATACTCCAACGGAATAGCACGAACACTGGCCAGTGCCAGAGGTACAAGGAGTAGGACAGACGCCCGATCATGACCAAGGGCGGACTCGACAATCCGCGCCCGGTCCAGCCACCCGATGCCCAGTGCAGCAGGCCCAACAATCCCAATGTTGCGATCACCGGCCATAGCCCGTCGATCCAAGGCGAGTGACCGGGCCGGGCCGTGACCATCGCGTAGCCCAGAAGTGCAGAGCTCGCCAACAACAACGGGGACCACCAACCCCAGCCCCGCGACATCCGCTGCATGGCGCCCGACACGCCAGCCAACGCCAACACCTGGAACAGCAGCACGCCCGCCCCAAGCTGCCAGAAGCGCGTCGCGGTCAGATAGAAGGCATCGATCTCCTGCTCGCCCTGGCGCGCCCGCAACACCGCGTACACCAATGATGCCCCTGTCGCCAGACCTAACAGCACCAATGACAACCAACGACTACTGCGGCTCTTCGCCCACGCAAGGAACAGCAGCGGGAACACCAGATAGAACTGCTCCTCCACGCCCAGTGACCACGTATGTGCGTAAGGATTGAAGTCCGTCCTAGGTGAGAAATAGTCCGAACCGGTCTTGACCAGCACCCAGTTGCTCAGTCCGACAAAAGCCATTCGCCCGGTCTTGCTGCTGGCATCGCTTAGCCAGGACTCCGGGATTAGCAATGTGCTCAGGACGGCAGTTGTGAGCAGGGTGGTGACCAACGCCGGCATGATCCGGCGGAGCCGACGGGCGTAGAACCGCATCATCGAGGGCCAAACGCCAACGTCCGGAGAACGCGCGAGGGAAGCACTCACCACGAAACCGGAGATGACGAAGAACACGTCGACGCCTACGAAGCCCCCAGGCAACCAACTCGCGTCTAGGTGGTAAACGATGACAGCGATGACCGCAATCGCGCGCAAGCCATCGATATGGGGCGAATACTCGCCTGAGTTCACGTCCGTGCGCATCACCGCTCCTTGTGTACTGCGGACGCCAATGGGCGCCGATGGAATGCCCCAGAAACAGTCCTCACCACACCAGGTCGTCGGGCACCTGGTATTGCGGATCGGCATAGGGGTCCTGATCGGCCGGGGCATCCGGATCGACTTTCAGCGCGACGGCGGGTGCGAAGATCGCTTCGGCTTCGGCGAGCACCGCGGCGGTGACCAGCAGGTAGCGGCCGTTCTGCTGCACCACGCCCAACTCGCCGGCATTCAGGGCCTTCAACTGTTCGGCGTTGACATAGATGCGCTTGATCTTGCCGCCATACGGGAAATGGCGTGCGATGTCGGCTTCCGCGTCATTGAGGCCCTTGTCCTGCAGGAACGCATCGAGTTTCGCCCTCGCTTCGCGGCGCAGGCGTGCTTCCTCCTGCTTCACACGCTCGGCTTCGATGCGCTCGTCCTTCTCGCGCTGGGCGCGGATGGCGTAGGCCTTGGCGAGGTCGATGTCTTCCTGGCTGCGCTTGGGCCTGGGCTTGCCTCCACCCTGCGGCGGGCGCGGCTTGCCGCCGTGGCCCGGTTTCGGGTGCGCGGCACCCTTGCCGGTCGGCTTCTGCGCGTCGCGCCGCTGATCGGGCCGACGGTCGGGTTTGCGCTCGGGCTTCGGTGCGGGCTTGAAGCCCAGGCCCAACAACTGGTCGCGGAGTGAATCGGTCATCGGTCTTTCGTGGGGACTGCTGTGTCCCAAGCGTATCAATAATGCGGCGGCGGCGGTTCGTTGGCAGGGTCCTCGAACAGCGAGGTACGTACCTTTCCGAGCTCCTCCACCATGTGCCGGAGCAGCAGCGCGGTGCGCTGGTTCTCGGCCCGTGCGTCCGCCAGCGCCTCGCTCAGCTCGTTGAGCGAATGCTCCTGGAACGCCAGTCGGGTTTCCATTTCCACCAGGCGGCGCTCGAGCGTGTCGCCCTGCAACGGCAGGTCAGTCTGCATGCACGGACCTCCCGCGCCCGATGCCGTAATACGCAATGCCCGCGGCTTCCACTTCGCCGGGGTCGTACAGGTTGCGGCCGTCAAAGACCACCGCATCGCCGAGGGTGTCGCGCAGGCGCGCGAAATCCGGGCTGCGGAACTGCTTCCACTCGGTCACCACCACCAGCGCATCGGCACCCTCAACGGCCGTGCGTGCGTCATCGCAAAGCACCAGGTCGTCGCGCTCACCGAAGATCCGGGCGGCTTCCTCGCGGGCCTCCGGGTCGTAGGCGCGGACCTTCGCACCGGCGTCCCACAACTCCGCGAGCAGCCTGCGGCTGCTGGCTTCGCGCATGTCGTCGGTGTTGGGCTTGAACGACAGCCCCCAGACCGCGAACGTCCTGCCACGGATGCCCTCGTCCTCGCCGCGGTCATAGTGGCGCTGGATCAATTCGAACAGATGGGCCTTCTGGCGGTGGTTGACGGCCTCCACGGCCTGCAGCAGTTCGGCCTGGTAACCGTGCTGCTGCGCGGTGCGTGCCAGTGCCTGCACATCCTTGGGGAAGCAGGAGCCGCCGTAGCCTGCGCCGGGATAGATGAAATGCCAGCCGATGCGCGGGTCGGAACCGATGCCCTGCCGCACATGCTCCACGTCGGCACCGACGCGTTCGGCGATGTTCGCGATCTCGTTCATGAAGCTGATCTTGGTGGCCAGCATCGCGTTGGCGGCGTACTTGGTCAGCTCGGCAGAGCGCACGTCCATGACGACAATGCGCTCATGGTTGCGATTGAACGGCGCGTAGAGACGACGCAGTTTCTCCACGGCCTGCGGATCCGACGCGCCGATGACGATGCGGTCAGGGCGCATGCAGTCGTTGACCGCATCGCCTTCCTTGAGGAACTCGGGATTGGAGACGACATCGAACGCGATCTCCACGCCGCGCGCCGCGAGTTCGGCGTCGATGGCCGCCCTCACCTTGTCGGCGGTGCCGACCGGCACCGTGGACTTGTTGACCACGATGCAAGGCTGCTGGAGGTTGCGGCCGATGGTGTGGGCCACCGACAGGACGTACTGCAGGTCGGCGCTGCCGTCCTCGTCGGGAGGGGTACCCACGGCGATGAACACCACGTCACCGTGCGCGATGGCCTCTTCCGCAACGGTGGTGAACCGCAGGCGCCCCGCGGCATGGTTGGCCTTCACCATCGGCGACAGGCCGGGCTCGTAGATGGGGACGACGCCGTGATTGAGGCCATCGACCTTCGCGGGGTCGATGTCCATGCAGACCACGTCATGCCCGACCTCGGCCAGGCAGGTGCCTGTCACCAGCCCGACGTAACCGGTACCGAAGATCGCAACGCGCATGAAAGCACTTCCTGGCCGGGGGAGCCGCGATTACACCAACGACTTATTGCAGCACGCCCATCAATTCGACGTCGAAGGTCAGCGTCGCATCCGGGCCGATCTTGCCGCCGGGTGCACCATTGGGACCATAGGCCAGGTTGGACGGGATCCAGAAGCGGTACTTGGCGCCCACGGGCATCAGGGCCACGCCTTCGGTCCAGCCCGCGATGACCTGGTTCAGGCCGAACTCGGCCGGCTCACCCCGCGCATACGAACTGTCGAAGACTTCGCCGTTGAGCAGCTTGCCTTCGTAGTTCACGCGCACGCGGCTGGTGGACATCGGCCGCTGTCCGTTGCCCTGGCGCAGCACCATGTACTGCAGCCCCGACGGGGTGGTGACCACGCCGGGCTTGGTCTTGTTGGCGGTGAGGAACTTGGCGCCCTCGTCGCGATTGCGCTGCGACGCCCCGGCCTGGCGCTTGGCGATGTAGGCCTGCATCTCGGCCTGCGCCTGCTCCACGCTCAGCAGGGGCGTGCCGCTCTTGCTGGTCAGCGTCCGCACGGCCTGGGCGAGCACGGCCGTGTCCAGCTCATCCTTGAACGGCATCAGCGAGGGGCCCACCACATAGGTGCCCAGGAACAGGCCGACCTTGGTCTTGTCGACCGCCGGCGGCGTGCTGCCCGGCGGCATGCCGGGGACCGGCTGGCCTTCGGCCACGGCGAGGTTCACCCGCAGCAACTGGTCGGTCGCCTGCGCTTCCTGCTCGGAGATCAGCGCGGGCTTGCCGGCGAACGTGTTGGTGATCGCGCGCTCGAATGCGGCCACATCGAGGAATGGCCCCACCGGCTGCAGCGAATTGCCCACATCCACGCCAATCGCGTAGCTCACCTTGTCGCGCTCGGTGACCAGCGCGGTTTTTTCCTGTGCAGACACGCTGCCTCCCAGCATCGAAAACGAGATTGCCAACAACACGGCTGCGCCGCGGACCGACCGCTTCATCCTTTCTGCTCCTGGAACCTGCGCCACGATGGCGGCGCCAAACCCGTATTGTGGCATGCCAGCCACCCGCGAAGGCACTGCATCAACGCGCGGCGCGCGAGGCCTTCAATTCGCGCTCGATCGCTTCCACCACGGCGGGGTCTTCGGGCGAGACCTTGCTGGGGAAATTCGCGACCACGCGACCGTCGCGGCTGATCAGGTACTTGTGGAAGTTCCATCCCGGGGCAGTGCCCGTGGCCTGCGCCAGCGAACGGTAAAGCGGCGTCGCTTTCTCGCCCGTCACCACCACTTTCTCGAACATCGGGAACTTCACGCCATAGGTCAGCGTGCAGAACTCCTGGATCTCCTTCTCGCTGCCCGGCTCCTGACCCTTGAAGTCGTTGGAGGGGAAACCGAGTACCGCGAATCCCTGACCGGCATAGCGCTTGTGCAGCGCCTCCAGCCCTTCGTACTGCGGCGTGTAACCGCATTTGCTGGCAGTGTTCACCACCAGCAACACCTGGCCCGCATACTTTTCCTTCAGGTTGACGGGTGCCTTGCCGGCCAGTGGGCGGTAGGCGACGTCCAGCAAACCGGCTGCCAGCACGGTCGCGGAGACGCTCACGAGCGCAAGAAATGACAGCATTTTCAACGACTTGAACTTCATGACCTCACCCCGCTATTACGAACATGACAAGTATGCCTTCAGTTGGGTGACAAAACCCGGTCACCCCGTTGACGCCCTGTGTTTTGGTGTTATAGTTGAATACAACACCACTCACCCAACTCACGGGGGGATGCCATGAACCAGAAATTGACCCACGCCCTGCCCAGCATCGCCGTCGGCGGCCTGCTGCTGGCGGTGGGCGCGCTGGCGGCCGTCACCGGCGCACGCACGGCCGAGGTGGAGTCCGCCGCGCTGGTGGGCGCGCTGGAATCCGAAGCCCTCGAGATCGTAGGCGACGACGGCAAGCCCGAAGCCCGGCAGCACAAGCGCCGCACCCGGGCATCGCTGGCCATGCCCTATTTCTCCTTTGGCCAATCACTGCGTCCGAGGAGCTGAGCCATGACATCCATCCAATGGAGCGACGGCGCTCCCATCTACCGCCAGCTGAAGGATCGCGTGATCGCGATGATGCTGGACGGCATCCTGAAGCCGGGTGACGCGCTGCCCTCCGTCCGCCAGGTGGCGGCGGAGTACCAGCTCAACCCGATCACCGTTTCGCGTGCCTACCAGGAGCTGGCGGATGAAGCCCTGGTGGAGAAGCGCCGCGGCCTGGGCATGTTCGTCACCGACGAGGCGGCCAAGAAGCTGCGCGGCACCGAGCGCGAGCGGTTCCTGACCGAGGAATGGCCCGCTGTCGCCGAGCGCATCGAGCGCCTGGGCCTGTCCATCGAAGATCTGCTGCAATCCAAGGGGAATAAGTGATGAATGCCGCAATCGCCAACGCCGTGGTGTCGGCCCACGGCCTGCGCAAGGCCTACAGGAACAAGCTTGCGCTGGACAACACGAGCTTCGAGATCGAAGCGGGCAAGATCATCGGTCTGATCGGTCCCAACGGGGCCGGCAAGACCACCGCGCTGAAGGCCATCCTGGGCCTGACGCCATTCGAAGGCCAGCTGAAGGTGCTGGGCATGGATCCGCGCAAGGACCGCGACGAGTTGATGAAGGATGTCTGCTTCATCGCCGATGTGGCGGTGCTGCCGCGCTGGATGAAGGTCAAGGAGGCCATCGACTTCGTGGGCGGCGTGCATCCGCGCTTCGACCGCGCCAAATGCGAGCGATTCCTCGCCAATACCCAGTTGAAGCCCAACCTGCGCGTGCGCGAAATGTCCAAGGGCATGATCGTGCAGCTGCACCTGGCGCTGGTGATGGCCATCGACGCGAAGCTGCTGGTGCTGGACGAACCCACGCTGGGCCTGGACATCCTGTACCGCAAGCAGTTCTACCAGCGCCTGCTGGAGGACTACTTCGACGAACAGAAGACGATCATCGTCACCACCCACCAGGTGGAAGAGATCGAGCACATCCTCACCGACGTCATGTTCATCCGCGACGGCAAGATCGTGCTCACGTCGCAAATGGAGGACATGGCCGAGCGCTACACCGAAGTGCTGGTCAGTGGCGAGGCGGTCGACCAGGCCCGCGCCCTGAAACCCATCGACGAACGCGCCCTGCCCTTCGGCAAGACCGTGCTGCTGTTCGACGGCGTGCCGAAAGGACATCTCGCCGCCCTCGGCGAAACCCGTACCCCTGGTCTGGCTGACCTGTTCGTCGCCATCATGAAAGGAACCTACGCATGAACGCCGTGACTTCGACGTTGGGCAAATCCTCCAAGCCGGGCGCGTTCACGTGGCTGCTGAAGCGCGAATTCTGGGAGAACCGTGGCGGCTTCTTCTGGGCACCCGTCATCACCGGCGGCATCTTCGTGGTGCTCAACCTGATCCTGGCCATCATTGGCAGCATCGCCGCACGTGGCCAGATGAACGGCGGTGGCTTCAGCGTTGAGGAGGCGCCGGAAAAGGCCCACCAGATCGTCGGCGGCATCGGCGACGGCATGCTGCTGGGCGGCGTGATCCTGGCCTGCGTGGTCCTCGCCTTCGTAGTGTTCTTCTATGCGCTGGGCACGCTGTACGACGACCGCCGCGACCGTAGCGTGCTGTTCTGGAAGTCCTTGCCCATCTCCGACACGCACATGGTGCTGTCCAAGCTGGCGTGGGCACTGCTGCTGGCGCCGTTGCTGGCGGTGGGCGTGGGCATCCTGATCGGCGTGGCGATGTGGCTGATCTCGGCGCTGACCATTTCGATCAACGGCTTGCCGGCCGGCGGCGCGGTGTTCACCCACTCGCATCCGCTGCGCATCATCGGCGGCGTGCTTGCCTCCCTGCCCGTCTACGTGTTCTGGGCGTTGCCGGCGGTGGGCTGGCTGATGTTCTGCTCGGCCTGGTCGCGCAGCAAGCCGTTCCTCTGGGCGGTGCTGGTGCCGGTGCTGGCGTGCGTCATCATCAGCATGACCGACATCCTGCCGGGCCTGGAGGTCCGCCACGATCTGATCTGGTACACGGTGGTCTACCGCGGGCTGGCGAGCGTGATCCCGGGCGCGTGGTTCCCCACCCTGCCGGGCGGAGCCACCAACCCGCATGCCGACTTCAACTCCCCGGACGAGCTGGCCAATGCCATCGACCTGACCCGCAGCTGGCAGGCCTTCGCCACGGCCGATCTGTGGATCGGCGCGGTGATCGGCGTGGCCCTGATCATCGGTGCCATCTACCTGCGTCGCTGGCGCGAAAGCGAATAAGCCTCCCCGGGGCGGCGCTCCCCACCGCCGCCCGCTTTGATCCGACACGACAAGGGACATCCCATGCGCAAGAACGCTCTACTGGCCCGCAGCGCCTCCATCGCCGCCGTCCTGCTGCTGGCGGCCTGCCAGCCGGCACAGGACAAGCAGGACAACGCGCCCACCGGCATCGCCGCTGAAGCGATGGGCGAAGTGGCCAAGGGCCTGGGCGAGGCCAGCCAGGAAATGGAGAAGGCCCGCGAGGAAATCGCCACCGCGCGAGAACGCCTGGCGCGCGAGAACCTGTCGCTCAACCGCAACGAAAACGAATCCCTGCCCAAGGCCGAGATAACCCCGACCGGCGATCTGTTGATCGAAGGCAAGGCGGTCGTGACCACGCCGGAACAGAAGGCGCTGGTGCTGGCCTATCGCGGCGAACTGCTGGGCGTGGTCGGCGACGGCATGGCCATCGGCATGGAAGGCGCCCGCGTAGGCATCGATGCTGCGGCCTCGGCCTTGAAGGGTGTGCTGGCTGGCCAGTCCGGCGACGAGATCGGCCAGCAGGTCGGTGAACAGGCCAAGGCGAAGATCAAGCCCATGGTGGCGCAGCTGTGCACACGCCTGCCTGGACTGCTCAACGCGCAGCAGGCGCTGGCCGCCGCACTGCCCGAGTTCAAGCCTTACGCGGGCATGGACCAGTCCGACGTGGATGACTGCGGCGATGCCAACGGCGACGGCAACTGGAGCTTCTGAGTTTTCTGCCGTCGGCCGCATCATGCGCGGCACGCAAGCCCCGGGGGATTCGCGCAAGACGCGCACAGATCCCCCATACGAAGGAGATCCGACATGCATTCCACACGCATCCACCGCGCCCTGATGCCCCTGCTGCTGGCGAGTCTGCTGCCGCTCGCCGCGCAGGCCGCGAACACGAAGGAAGGCAGCATCGACCGCGAGATCAGTGCCGACCTGGCGAGCGCGCGCAACGAGGTGCGGGCAGAACTGGCCGTTGCCCGCCGTGAGCTGGAAACCGGCAACCTGCAGCTGGGCGATAACATGCGCTTCGGGGCATCGTCCGGCAACCGCGCCGACGACAAGGACACATCACTTCCGAAGGCGGAGATAACTCCCCTTGGTGACTTCCTGATCGAAGGCAGGCCGGTCGCCATCGACGGCCGCCAGCGGCAGGAACTGCTGCTTTATCGCGGCCAGATGATCGACATCGCCAAGGCCGGCATCGATATCGGCGAGCGCAGCGCGCAAGCGGCGTTGGATGTGGTGGACCGGGGCATCTTCAGCCTGGTGTTCGGCGCCATGACCGGCAGCCTGGAGCGCCGCGTGGAAAAGACCGTGAGGGAAACCATCGAACCGGGCGTTCGGCAGATCTGCCACAGCCTGCCTGCGTTGCTGGACAGCCAGGAACGCCTGTCCGCCAGCCTGCCGCCATTCCGTCCCTATGCCACGCTGGAAGCGGACGATGTCGAAGACTGCGAGAAGGAAGTCCGCCGCGAGTTTGCCAAGCGGTAACCCCCATTGAGTCCGCCGGGCGCGCCGCCCCTCGCCGCCGGCAGCTTCCGCATGACTGACCTGATTCCGGAGACCCGCCGATGCGTACCGCCCTTATCGCTTCCCCGCTGCTCGCCCTGCTCTCCCTGTCCGCACCCGCGCTGGCGTCGGACAGGTACTGCAAGCACGAAGCGCCACGCCAGCTGACGCTCGACATCGGCGACGCAAAGACCGTGGTGTTCGAGGTCGGCCCGCACGATCTGACGGTGGAGTCGCGCGCCGGTGCGCCTGCCGCGATGGATGGCAGGGCCTGCAGCAGTCACGCCGACCGGCTCGCTCGCCTGAAGATCGAACAGCGGCGTGCCGGCGACAAGCTGATCGTGAGGATGTACCAGGAAGGCAGCTTCAGCGGTCTTTCGTTCGGCAGCAACTACGCCTACATGAACCTGACGGCGACCCTGCCCGACCACCTGCCCGTGCAGGTGAAGGTCGGCTCGGGCGAAGCCGAGGTCATGGGCGCGCCGGTGTTCAGCGCCGATGTCGGCTCCGGCCACGCCGTGGGCCGCGACATCCGCGGACTCGCCGCCACCTCGGTGGGCTCGGGCGATATCGATATCCAGGGTGCCGGCAGCCTGAAAGTGGTGTCGATCGGCTCGGGCGATGTGGAGGCGCACAAGGTGCGTGGCACGACCCATGTCGGCAGTATCGGATCGGGCGGCTTCAGCCTGGCGGGCAGCGGTGACGTCGAGATCGGCTCGATCGGCTCCGGCGGCGCGGATCTGCGCGACATCACCGGTGACGTGGTAGTCGGCTCGGTTGGCTCCGGTGGCGTGGAGGTCCGCAACGTCAGCGGTGGCCTGACCGTCCGCTCCGTCGGCAGTGGCGACATTGACCACGAAGGCGTCAAGGGCGCGCTCGACATTCCCAAGCATCACTGACTTTCAAGGAACGACATGAACCGCATCATTCCGATCGCGTCGGCACTCTCCCTCCTGTTGCTGGCCGCGTGTTCCCGGGGCCCGCAGTCCGGCGACAGCGCCGAAGTATCCGGTGCCTTGTGGGGCCAGAACCTCAAGCTCAACGCCACCGGTCACCCGAAGGCGGAGATCTCGGCCAAGGGCGACTTCATCATCGACGGCAAGACGGTCGAGGTGACCGATGCCCAGCGCACGCTGCTGGTGGCGTACCACCGTGAACTCGGCGGCATCGCCGATGCGGGCATCGCGACGGGCAAGGAAGGTGCCAAGCTGGCGGGCAAGGCCGTCGGTGCTGCAGTGAAAGGCATCTTCAGCGGCAATCCCGACCAGATCGAGCAGCAGATCGAGTCTGAAGCGAAGAAGGTGGAAGCCGAGGCCATGAAGATCTGCGAGCGCCTGCCCGGCCTGTACAAGGCGCAGCAGGATCTCGCCGCGTCACTGCCCGCGTTCCAGCCGTACGCGACGATGGACCTGGATGACGCCGAGGATTGTCGCAGCAGCCAGAGCAGCAGCTATGCCGCAGGTGAAGACGTCGGACGCGCGATCGGCGAAACCATCCACGGTGATACGAAGGACGGCTCGAACGTGAACGCGGCGGCGGAAGCCGATGCGGCCGCAGCCGCTGAGCCGGCGGAATCCCCCTCCCGTTGACGCCTCCCGCGCCGCCCGGGCGGCGCGCCAGCGCCCTAGTGCGCATACCAACCCTGCGGGAAACGACATGAAGACCCTATTGCCCATCGCCCTGGCTGTCGCCCTGGGTATCTCCACCGCGCATGCGGCGGATGCTGCCGATCCAGTGCGCGAACGCGCGTTCCAGGACCATATCGCCTACGTCGCGACGTTCGCGATGCCGGTGTTGATCGAGAAGTGTGTCGCGACCGATGCCACCTACCTGCAGCGCGCCGCGCCGGCGTACTTCCGCTACGTCAACACCCATCAGGACCAGATTGAACGAGGACGGCTGCTGACACTGGCCGAATTCGAACCCGGCGACACGCTGGCCGGATACCGGGAGCGCACCCTGGCCCAGCGACTGGGCCGGCTGGACACCGGCACGCCCGAGCAGAAGCAGCAGATGTGCGAAGGCGCGCTGGCGATGCTGTCGGGGACGAAGATCCCGGGCGAGTGGCCGCCGCGCGACTGACGCGCGGCGACACCCTCAACCGCCCCCGCCACCCGGCTTGCCATGGATGCCCCCCTTGGCCAGCACGGCCGGGTCCAGCAGCGGCCTGAGCGTCTTTTCCGGCAGCCCGGTGACTTCGCGCGCCACATCCAGCACCGGCCGGTTCTGCTTGTAGGCCTGCTTGGCGATGGCGGCGCCCTTCTCGTAGCCGATCACCGGGTTCAATGCCGTCACCAAGATCGGATTGCGGTCCAGCGCTTCCTGCACACGGTCGCCACGCACCTTGAGGCCGGCGATGCAGTCATCCGCCAGCAGCCGCGTCACGTTCGACAGCAGTTGGATGCCGTCCAGCAGGTTGTTCGCGATCAGCGGCAGGGTGACGTTCAACTGGAAGTTGCCGGTCTGGCCGGCCACCGTCACGGCGGTGTGGTAGCCCATCACCTGCGCGCACACCATCACCGTGGCCTCCGGGATCACCGGATTCACCTTGCCCGGCATGATGGAACTGCCCGGTTGCAGCGCCGGCAGTTCCACTTCGCCCAGGCCCGCCAACGGCCCTGAGTTCATCCAGCGCAGGTCGTTGGCGATCTTGGTCAGCGCGACGGCCAGCACGCTGAGCTGGCCGGACAGTTCGACCGCGTCGTCCTGCGCCGCCAACCCCTCGAACTTGTTCTGCGCACTTTCGAAGCGCGTACCGGTCCGCGTGGACAACACCTTTGCCACGCGTGTGCCGAAGCGCGGATCGGCGTTGATGCCGGTCCCGATCGCCGTGCCGCCCAGCGGCAGCCGGCGCACGCGCGTGAGCGTGTCCTCGATGCGCGCCTGGGCCGAGGACAGCTGCGCCGACCACGCGGAGAACTCCTGGCCGAAGGTCAGCGGCATCGCATCCATCAGGTGCGTGCGGCCGGTCTTGACCACTTTCGCCAGCGCCTTGCCACGCGCATCGATGGTCTTGCGCAGGTGCCTGATGGCCGGCAGCAGGTCCTCCATCACCGCCAGTTGCGCCGCGACGCGCAAGGCGGTCGGGATGACATCGTTGGAGCTCTGCCCCAGATTGACGTGGTCGTTCGGATGCACCGCCGCCTTGCCCGTACGCGTCGCCAGCGTGGCGATCACCTCGTTGGCGTTCATGTTCGACGAGGTGCCCGATCCCGTCTGGTAGACATCGATCGGGAAATGCGCGTCGTGCGCTCCGGAAGCAACCTCCTGCGCAGCCGCCTGCACGGCCTTGGCGATACCCTTGGGCAGCAGGCCGAGGGCGGCGTTGACGTCGGCGGCGGCGGCCTTCACCAGCCCGAGCGCACGGATGAACCCGCGCGGCATCGGCCGCCCGGAAATCGGGAAGTTCTGCACGGCACGCTGGGTCTGCGCACCCCATAGCGCGTCCACGGGCACCTGCAGTTCGCCCATGCTGTCGTGCTCGATACGGGTGCGTGCGGCGCGGGGCTTGCCTGCGGTCTTCTTCTGGGTCATCACCGTCTCCTGGAGGGATTCACGGCTTGCGCGACGGCAAGGAAGCCGGCGGCTGGCGGGGGCCACAGGATACGCCAGGCCGGATCGCCGCTTTCCCGGGGTAAAATGGAACGCTCCCTTTCAGCTCCCTCCCCCGCGCCCATGTCGGATTCGTCCCTGCTCGCCCTGTCCCCCCTCGATGGCCGCTACGCCGGCAAGGTCGATGCGCTGCGTCCGATCTTCTCGGAATACGGCCTGATCCGCGCCCGCGTGAAGGTGGAGGTCGAGTGGCTGCTGGCGCTGGCCGCCGAACCTGGCATCGTGGAGCTGCCCGCCTTTTCCGCGGCGGCGACGGCGAAGCTGCGCGCGCTGGCCGACGGCTTCAGCGTTGCCGACGCCGCACGCGTGAAGGAAATCGAGCGCACCACGAACCACGACGTCAAGGCGGTGGAGTACTTCATCAAGGAACAGCTGAAGGACGATGCCGGACTGGCGCCGGCGCTGGAATTCGTCCACTTCGCCTGCACGAGCGAGGACATCAACAACCTGTCCTACGGCCTGATGCTGGAACAGGCGCGCCGCGAAGTGCTGCTCCCCGCACTGGACGGCGTCGCCGCGACGCTGCGCACGCTGGCCCATGCGCAGGCCGCACAACCGATGCTGTCCCGCACGCACGGCCAGACGGCATCGCCCACCACGCTGGGCAAGGAGATCGCCAATGTGGTGGCGCGCCTGGAGCGCCAGCGCGCGCAGATCGCCGCAGTCGAGCTGACCGGCAAGATCAATGGCGCGGTGGGCAACTACAACGCCCACGTGGCCAGTTACCCCGACGTGGACTGGCCCGCCTTCGCGCAGCGCTTCGTCGAAGGCCTGGGCCTGGTGTTCAACCCCTACACGACCCAGATCGAGCCGCATGACAACGTGGCCGAAATCGGCGACGCCGCGCGCCGCGCCAATACCATCCTGATCGACCTGGCCCGCGACATCTGGGGCTACATCTCGCTGGGCTACTTCAAGCAGCGCCTGAAGGAAGGCGAAGTCGGTTCGTCGACGATGCCGCACAAGGTCAATCCGATCGACTTCGAGAATGCGGAAGGCAACTTCGGCATCGCCAACGCGCTGTTCGAGCATTTCAGCGCCAAGCTGCCGATCAGCCGCTGGCAGCGCGACCTGACCGACTCCACCGTGTTGCGCGCATTGGGTACGGCCTTCGGTCACACGCAGGTGGCGCTGGATTCGCTGGCCAAGGGCCTGGGCAAGCTGGAAGTGAACCCGCAGCGCCTGGACGCCGACCTCGACGCCGCCTGGGAAGTGCTGGCCGAAGCCGTGCAGACGGTGATGCGTCGCCACGGCCTGCCGAACCCGTACGAACAGCTCAAGGCGCTGACCCGCGGCCAGGGCATCACGGCCGATTCGATGCGTGCGTTCATCGAAACGCTGGAGCTGCCTGAAGATGCCAAGCAGCGCCTGCGCAAGATGACACCCGGCAGCTACACCGGCCTGGCGGAACGACTGGCGCGCGGCATCTGACCGGGGCCGAGCCGGACGGGACGACGATGCACCTGCTGATCAACATCGACGTACCCGATCTGGCCGCAGCGGAAGCGCTCTACACGCACGCATTCGGCCTGGCCGCCGCGCGCCGTTTCGGCGATGGTGGCGTGGAACTGCTGGGTGCGCAGGCACCCATCTACGTGCTGCAGAACGCCGCGGGTTCCGTCGCGACGACGGACGCGCAGCGCGACTACACCCGCCACTGGACGCCCGTGCACCTGGACGTGGTGGTGGAATCCCTTGAACCTGCCCTCGACCGCGCCCTGCAGGCGGGTCTGGTACAGGAAACCTCCATCCGCGAGACGCACTGGGGCCGCATCGTCCGCCTGGCCGACCCTTGGGGCCATGGCTGGTGCCTGCTGCAGTTCGTCAATCGCGGCTACGACGAGATTGCCACATGATGCTTCGCGCCACGCTGCTCTGCGGTTTGCTTGCCCTCGCCCTTCCGACCGCCGCGCTCGCCTCCGACACGCCTGCCGCCAAGGCCTGCACCGATGACGCCGGCTGGAACGACCCTGCCACGCCGCTGCGGGTCTACGGCAACACGTGGTACGTCGGCACCTGCGGCATCAGCGCACTGCTGGTGACCTCCGACGAAGGCCACATCCTGGTCGACGCCGCCACGCCGCAGGCCGGCGCGCAGATCCTTGCCAACATCCGTACGCTCGGCTTCAAGCCGGAGGATGTGCGCGCCATCGTGTTCTCGCATGAGCACTACGACCATGCCGGCAGCCTGGCGGAGTTGCAGCGTGCCACCGGCGCGCCCGTGTATGCGCGCGCACCCGCCGTGGACACGTTGAAACGCGGCATGCCGGACCGCCGTGACCCGCAGCTGGAGGTGGCGGAACCCATCACTCCGGTCGGGCATGTCATCACGCTCGCCGATGACGGCGTGGTGCGCGTCGGCCCGCTGGCGCTGCAAGCGGTCGCGTCGCCCGGGCATACACCCGGCGGCACCAGTTGGACCTGGCGCTCCTGTGAAGGCGACGCCTGCCACCCGATGGTCTACGCCGACAGCCTGACCGCGATCTCCGACGATGTGTATCGCTATAGCGACGACGCCGCGCATCCAGGCTACGTCGCGGCCTTCCGCGACACGCTGGCACGCATCGCCGCGCTCGATTGCGGCATTCTCGTCACGCCCCACCCGTCCGCGAGCCGCCTATGGACGCGGATCGGCCCCCGTGCGGACAGTCCGCTCGTGGACGCCGCCGCCTGCCGCGCGTATGCGCAGTCCGCCACCGTGCGCCTGGACAAACGGCTCGCCGATGAAGCCGCCACGCCATCGCCCTGACGAGTGCGCTGCCTTGATCGGCATCAATGCCCGGCGCCTCGTCCTTCGCGACGCTGGCCACCCTCTCCCATGCCCGGTTTGCCGCCGCGCGAATCCGAACCCATGAACAAGAAAAAGTCCTCGCGGTCCTCCTCCCTTCCCTTCGAGATCGATGCGACCCGCGATTTCCCGCTCGGCATGCCTGCCGAACGCTTCCTGCGCGATTACTGGCACAAGCGGCCACTGCTGATCCGCAATGCGTTCCCGGATTTCGAGACCCCGGTGCAGCCTGAAGACCTCGCCGGGCTGGCCTGCGAGGAAGGCGTCCTGGCCCGGCTGATCAGCCTGGACCGCGACACCGGCACGTGGAATGTACGCACCGGCCCCTTCCAGGAAGAGGATTTCCCCGGCCTGCCGCACCATGACTGGACCCTGCTGGTGCAGGACGTGGACAAGTGGGACCCCGACGTACGCGCGCTGCTGGAGCAGTTCCGCTTCCTCCCGCGCTGGCGTGTGGACGACATCATGATCAGCTTCGCCGCCACCGGCGGTTCGGTCGGCGCGCACGTGGACCACTACGACGTGTTCCTGCTGCAGGCACAGGGCGAACGGCGCTGGATGATCGATGCGAGCGTGGCGATGGGAAATGCCGCCCCCAACCTGGCATTCCAGGACGATGTGGCGATCAAGCTGCTCCGCGACTTCAATGCCACGCACGAGTGGGTGTTGTCGCCAGGCGACATGCTCTACCTGCCGCCGCTGGTGCCCCACCACGGCGTGGCGGAAAACGCCTGCCTGACGTTCTCGGTAGGCATGCGCGCGCCCTCGTCGGCGGAACTGATCGGCGACTACCTGGACACGCTCATCGCCGATGCCGACGAGGCCGTGCGTTATCACGACGAAGACCTGACGGCTCCGCAGGACCCCAACGAAATCGACGCCCGTGCGATGGAGCGCGTGGTCGAGGCGCTGAATGCCCTGCGCATGAACGACCCCGACCTCGTGGGGGACTGGTTCGGCCGCTTCATCACCACGTATCGGGCGTCCGGCGATGTCATGCCCGCGCCGGAGACGCCGTCCCGCATCGAAATGGAATGGGACCTGCAACAGGGAGCACGCCTGTTGCGTCATCCTTTCTCGCGTTTCGCATGGCGCCGCCGCCGCCAGGGCGCCAGCCTGTTCTGCAATGGCCTGGACTATGCCCTGCCGGTGAAGGACGCCCAGCAGTTGGCGGCGCTGGAAGGACTGGACAGCACCACGTACGGCACGCTCAGCGATGCCGGCCGCGACGCGGTGATGGCGCTCGCCGCGCAGGGCCACTATCAGCTGGCGTTCGACGACGACGATCCCGACCCGCAGGACGAAGACGCATGAAGGCCGCGCAGGACTATCACGTCGAAGCCGTCGACTACGCCACCACTTCCTCGCCGCTGCACGAGGTGCGGGATGCCGTATTCGTGCAGGAACAGCAGGTCCCCCGCGATCTGGAACGCGATGCGCTGGACCCGCTCAGCCATCACGTGCTCGCCCGCGACGGCGCCGGTCATGCCATCGGGACTGCGCGCCTGACGCCCGACCACCGGATCGGTCGCATGGCGGTGCTCCCGGCCTGGCGTGGCCGCGGTGTCGGCGCGGCCATGCTGGGCGCGCTGCTGGAGGAAGCGCGCCGTCGCCACTGGCCCGACGTGTCACTGCACGCACAGGTCGATGCCGAAGGCTTCTATGCCCGCCTGGGTTTCCTGCCCGAAGGCGAGCGCTTCTTCGAAGCCGGCATCGAGCACCAGGGCCTGCGCCGCACATTGTCCGGACCCGCCACCATCGCCCATCGCGCCGAAGCGGTCGCCATCACCACGGCCATCGTGGCCCAGGCCCGGCGGACGCTGGTGATCTGCAGCCGCGCGCTGGACCCGGGCCTGTGGGATGCTCCCTCCGTAGTGGATGCAGTCCGCCATTTCGCCACCCGCCAGACAGGCGCACAGATCCAGGTGCTGCTGCAGGATGCCGGCACGCCCCAGCGCATGCTGGCTCCCCTGATCGGGCTCGGGCAGCGCCTGCCCAGCGTGTTCGCCTTCCGCGAAGTGCAGGACCCGGTCGACCTGTCTTATACGGCCGCCTTCGTCGCCAACGATGATCACGGCTACTATCACCGCCCGCTGGGCCATCGCTTCGACGGCGAAGCCGGCCTGACGCATGCCGGCCGTGCCCGCCAGCTGAGCGACGAGTTCACCCGGATGTGGGAGCGTGCGCGTCCCGTGACGGAATACCGTGCGCTGGGCATCTGATCAGGCACCGCCGTCGCCACGCCCGGCCGCATCGCCTGCCCGCAACCTGCGCCTTTAGTCCAATCCGGTTACGCCCCCCTCCCGGCATGGGGGTATAATTTCCGGGTTTTCGTCCATGCGCGTGAGACACAGCGCGATATGGGCCGCAAGCGCCCCCTCGACTACCCACAGCACGCCATCGCCATCGTGGACAATCTCCTGAAGCAGTTCGCGCAATCCTCGCAGCTCAACGGGGGCAACGCCTCCTACGTCGAAGACCTGTACGAGCAATACCTCGTCGCCCCGGACAGCGTGGGCCCCAAGTGGAAGGCCTACTTCGACGGATTCAAGGGCCACGAGGCGGGTGATGTCCCGCATTCGGTGGTGATCCAGCAGATCACCGACGCCGCCCGCCAGGCCGCCAACAACGGCCATGTCGTGGCCGCCGGCGGCGACGAGCGCGAGCGTAACGTCGGTCGCCTGATCACCGCCTATCGTTCGCGCGGGCACCTGGGGGCGCAGCTCGACCCGTTGGGCCTGACCCCGCCGGTCAATCCGCCGGACCTGGACCTGGCCTTCCACAACCTGTCCGAGCGCGATCTCGACAGCGAGTTCAGCACCGGCAATGTCGGCGGCAACACGCGCATGAAGCTGCGTGACCTGCTGGCTCGGCTGAAGGCGGCCTACACCGGCCCCATCGGCGTCGAGTTCATGCATATCCCGGAAGTCGACCAGCGCCAGTGGCTGTACCAGCGCCTGGAAACCGCCGGTGGCCAGTTCGGCCTGTCCGCGGAGGCCAAGCGCCGCACGCTGGAGCGCCTGACGGCGGCCGAGGGCCTGGAACGCTACCTGCATACCAAATACGTGGGCCAGAAGCGCTTCTCGCTGGAAGGCGGCGACGCGCTGATCCCGCTGCTCGACACCATGATTCGCAGCGCGGGCGAAGGCGGGGTCAAGGACATCGTGGTCGGCATGGCCCACCGCGGCCGCCTCAACGTGCTGGTCAACACCCTGGGCAAGAGTCCGCGCAAGCTGTTCGACGAGTTCGAAGGCAAGTTCGAACATGACAACAGCCTGGCCCACGCCGGTGACGTGAAGTACCACATGGGCTTCTCCGCCGACATCGCCACGCCCGGCGGCCCGGTCCACCTGGCGCTTGCCTTCAACCCGTCGCACCTGGAAATCGTCGACCCGGTCGTGGCCGGCAGCGTGCGTTCGCGCCAGGAGCGCCGCACCGACGCCGCGCGCCAGACCGTGCTGCCGATCATCATGCATGGCGACGCCGCGTTCGCGGGCCAGGGCGTGGTGATGGAGCTGTTCCAGATGTCGCAGGCGCGCGGCTTCGCCGTCGGCGGCACGCTGCATGTCGTGATCAACAACCAGATCGGCTTCACCACCAGCAACAAGGAAGACGCCCGTTCCACCATGTACTGCACGGATGTCGCCAAGATGGTCGGCGCCCCCGTGTTCCATGTGAACGGTGACGATCCGGAAGCGGTGGTCTTCGTGGCGCAGATGGCGTACGACTTCCGCCAGCAGTTCAAGAAGGACGTGGTGATCGATCTGGTGTGCTACCGCCGCCACGGCCACAACGAGGCGGACGAACCCGCTGCGACGCAGCCGGTGATGTACCAGACCATCCGCAAGCACGCGACCACCCGCGAGATGTATGCCGCCAAGCTGGAAAGCGCGGGCATCATCCCCACCGAGGGCGGCAAGGCGCTGGTGGACGAGTACCGCAACAAGCTGGATTCGGGCGAGTACACCACCGAATTGGCCAAGCAGAAGGGCGACGAGCTGGCGATCGACTGGTCGCGCTACCTGTCCGGCAAGCTCAGCGATCCGGTCGACACCAAAGTCAAGCGCACGTCGCTGGATTCGCTGGCGAAGATCATCACCACGATCCCGGCCGGCGTGGTGCTGCATCCGCGCGTGGCGAAGATCTACGAAGACCGCGTGAAGATGGCCGCCGGCCAACAGCCGGCCGACTGGGGCTTTGCCGAGAACCTGGCCTACGCCACGTTGCTGGCCGAAGGCCACGGTCTGCGCCTGGTCGGCCAGGATGCGGGGCGCGGCACGTTCTTCCACCGCCACGCGATCCTGCACGACCAGAAGACCGACAGCTACTACCTTCCGCTGCGCCAGTTGGTGGAGCAGCCGGAACAGGCGACCGTCATCGACTCGCTGCTCAGCGAGGAAGCGGTAATGGCATTCGAGTACGGCTTCTCGACCACGGATCCCAACACGCTGTGCATCTGGGAAGCGCAGTTCGGCGACTTCGCCAACGGCGCGCAGGTGGTGATCGACCAGTTCATCGCCGCCGGCGAAGCCAAGTGGGGCCGCATCAGCGGCCTGACCCTGCTGCTGCCGCACGGCTACGAAGGCCAGGGCCCCGAACACAGTTCCGCGCGCCTGGAGCGCTTCCTGCAACTGTGCGCGCTGGAGAACATGCTGGTCTGCGTGCCGACCACGCCGGCCCAGTGCTACCACATGCTGCGCCGCCAGATGCGCATGACCACGCGCAAGCCGCTGGTGGTGATGACGCCGAAGTCGCTGCTGCGCCACAAGCTGGCCGTGTCCACCCTGGACGAACTGGCCAATGGCGAATTCCAGCACCTGATCCCCGACGCCGGCGCCGATGCCAAGAAGGTCAAGCGCGTCGTCGCGTGCTCGGGCAAGGTCTACTACGACCTGGTGGAAGACCAGCAGAAGCGAGGTCAGGACGACGTCGCCCTCCTGCGCATCGAGCAGCTCTACCCGTTCCCGCGCGAGCAGCTGGCTGCCGAACTCATGCGCTACGGCAAGGCCACCGAAGTGGTCTGGTGCCAGGAAGAACCGCAGAACCAGGGCGCGTGGTACCAGATCAAGCATCACCTGCAGGCATGCCTGGCGGACAAGCAGTCGCTGCACTATGCCGGCCGCCCGCGCTCACCCTCGCCTGCCGCCGGCCATTTCGCCGAGCATGTCGAGGAACAGCTGAAGCTGGTCGCCGATGCGCTGGTCAACAAGCTCGGCAACGACAACGTTGCCGAATAAACCCCAAAATTCCTAGAACAACACCACCAGGACGTCCCATCCCATGGCCACTGAAGTCAAAGTTCCGGTTCTGCCCGAGTCCGTCTCCGATGCCACCATCGCCGCCTGGCACAAGAAGGTGGGCGACGCGGTCAAGCGCGACGAGAACCTGATGGACCTGGAAACCGACAAGGTCGTGCTGGAAGTGCCCTCGCCCGTCGATGGCGTGCTGAAGGAAATCAAGTTCAAGGAAGGCGACACGGTGACCAGCCAGCAGTTGCTGGCCATCATCGAAGAAGGTGCCGTGGCCGCCGCCGCGCCCGCTGCCGCCGAAGAGAAGAAGCCTGCCGCCGGTGCGCAGGAAGTGCAGCCGAAGGCCGAAGCCGCCAAGGCCGACGCGGCCGCGCCGTCCAGCACCAAGCCGTCTCCGGCTGCCGCCAGCACCGACGGCCTGCCGCCGGGCGCCCGCTTCACCGCCGTCACCCAGGGCATCGACCCGGCCAACGTCGAAGGCACCGGCCGCAAGGGCGCCGTGACCAAGGAAGACCTCATCAACTACGCCAGCGGCAAGACCGCCGGCGTCAGTGGTGGCGCGCGTCCGGAAGAACGCGTGCCGATGACCCGCATCCGTACGCGCATCGCCGAGCGCCTGATGCAGTCCAAGAACTCCATCGCCATGCTCACCTCGTTCAACGAGGTCAACCTGGCCAAGGTCATGGAGATGCGCAAGGAGCTGCAGGACGACTTCGTGAAGGCCAATGGCATCAAGCTGGGCTTCATGAGCTTCTTCGCCAAGGCCGCCGCCAATGCGCTCCAGCGCCACCCGATCGTCAACGCCTCGGTCGACGGCAACGACATCATCTATCACGGCTACGCCGACATCTCGATCGCGGTATCCACCGAGAAGGGCCTGGTGACGCCGGTGCTCCGCAACGTCGAGCGCATGGGCTTCGGCGACATCGAGAAGGGCATCGCCGAATACGCCAAGAAGGCGCGCGACGGCAAGCTGGGCCTGGACGACCTGCAGGGCGGCACCTTCACGATCACGAACGGCGGCACCTTCGGTTCGCTGATGTCCACGCCCATCGTCAACCCGCCGCAGAGCGCCATCCTGGGCATGCACGCCATCAAGGATCGCGCGATCGTCGAGAACGGCCAGGTCATCGCCGCGCCGATGATGTACATCGCGCTGAGCTACGACCACCGCATCATCGACGGCAAGGACGCGGTGCTGTTCCTGGTGGATATCAAGAACCAGCTGGAAAACCCGCACCGCATGCTGCTCGGCATGTGATGCACCGAGCCCCTCTCCCTCCGGGAGAGGGGTTGGGATGAGGGTACGACCGCGGCCGCGTCGTCCGGCATCCCTGCTCCGCCACACCCTCATCCGGCGCTTCGCGCCACCTTCTCCCGGCGGGAGAAGGGACAAGCAAAGGACTTCCAAATGGCTGAACAATTCGACGTCGTCGTCATCGGTGCCGGCCCGGCCGGCTACCACGCCGCCATCCGCGCCGCGCAGCTGGGCATGAAGGTCGCGTGCATCGACGCCGCGCTGGGCAAGGACGGCAAGCCCGCGTTGGGCGGCACTTGCCTGCGCGTGGGCTGCGTGCCTTCCAAGGCGCTGCTGGATTCCTCGCGCCAGTTCTGGAACATGGGCCACCTGTTCGGCGACCACGGCATCAGCTTCAAGGACGCGAAGATCGACGTCGAAGCGATGGTTGGCCGCAAGGACAAGATCGTGAAGCAGTTCACCGGCGGCATCGCGATGCTGTTCAAGGCGAACAAGATCACCCCGTACTACGGCTTCGGCCAGCTGCAGCCGGGCAACGTGGTCAAGGTGAAGCAGCACGACGGCAGCGAAGTCGAGCTGAAGGGCACCAACGTCATCATCGCCGCCGGTTCGGATTCCATCGAACTGCCGTTCGCCAAGTTCGACAACGAGACCATCGTCGACAACGTCGGCGCGCTCGACTTCACCGAAGTGCCGAAGCGCCTGGCCGTGATCGGCGCCGGCGTGATCGGCCTGGAACTGGGCAGCGTGTGGAAGCGCCTGGGCGCCGAGGTCGTGATCCTTGAAGCCCTGCCCGACTTCCTGGCCGCCGCCGACGCTGAAGTCGCCAGGACCGCCGCCAAGGAATTCAAGAAGCAGGGCCTGGACATCCGCCTGGGTGCCAAGGTCAGCAAGACCGAAGTCACCGGCAAGGGCAAGAAGAAGGAAGTCGTGGTCACCTACGCCGATGCCGAAGGCGAGAAGACCCTGACGGTCGACAAGCTGCTGGTCGCGGTCGGCCGCAAGGCCGCCAGCAAGGGCCTGCTGGCCGACGGTACCGGCGTGAAGCTCAACGAGCGCGGCCAGATCGAAGTGGACGACCACTGCCACACCGGCGTGGATGGCGTGTGGGCCGTCGGCGACTGCGTGCGTGGCCCGATGCTGGCGCACAAGGGCTTCGAAGAAGGCATCGCGGTGGCCGAACTGATCGCCGGCCTGCCCGGCCACGTCAACCTCGACACCGTGCCGTGGGTCATCTACACCGAGCCGGAAATTGCGTGGGTCGGCAAGACCGAGAAGCAGCTCAAGGACGAAGGCATTCCGTACAAGGCGGGCAGCTTCCCGTTCGCGGCGATCGCACGCGCCGTTGCCATGGGCGAACCGGCCGGCTTCGTGAAAGTGCTCGCGCATGCCGAGACCGACCGCATCCTCGGCCTGCACCTGGTCGGCGTGGGTGTATCGGAGCTTGTGCACGAAGGCGTCATCACGATGGAGTTCAACGGCTCCGCGGACGACCTGGCCCGCATCTGCCACGCGCACCCCACCCTGTCCGAAGCGATCCACGATGCGGCCATGGCGGTGGACAAGCGCGCGATCCACAAGGCCAACTGATCCTGATGCTCCGCACCAACGGCCCGGTCTTCCGGGCCGTTCTGCTTCCGGGACTCCACCGCCGACGGAAAACCATGTTCTCCTTGCTGCTCCTGATTCCCCTGACGACATCGGCCACCCCCATGACATCTCCCGACGGGCACGATGATCCGCACGCAAGATGCACGCTGGTGGACGTGGGCATGAACCTTCGAGAAGCGCTGGCAATCATGCGACGCCCACCCGACAGCACGCTCAGTGGCCACAGCGCCGCCGGCGCGGCCGGTGATCCACCCGCAGGCAGCTTCGCGATCGACTTCTGGCAGACCACCGATGCACAGGGCGTCCGCCGCACGTCCGCATTGCGTTACAGCGGCGGCACCATCGAAAGCGTGGACTGCGGCCGCGTCGACGTCGCGTCCGCCGTCCCCTCGCCCTTGAAGGAAGACTGACCCATGCGTTCCCTCTGCGTTTACTGCGGCTCCAATGCGGGCAACAAGCCCGCCTACACCGAACGCGCCATCGCCTTGGGCGACCGCATCGCGAAGGAAGGCCTGCAGCTGGTCTACGGTGGCGGCAACGTCGGCCTGATGGGCATCGTCGCCGACGCGGTGCTCGCTGCTGGCGGTGAAGTCATCGGGGTGATTCCCGAACAACTGGTGGGCTGGGAAGTCGCGCACAAGGGCGTCACCCGGCTGGAAGTGGTCGCCAACATGCACGAACGCAAGAAGCGCATGTTCGACCTGTCCGACGCTTTCGTTGCTCTCCCCGGCGGTTTCGGCACGCTCGACGAGATGTTCGAGATGCTGACTTGGCGCCAGCTCGGCATCGGCGACAAGCCCTGCGCGTTCCTCGACGTGGAAGGCTTCTACGCGCCGCTGATGGGCATGATCGACCGCATGGTGGAGGAGCGCTTCCTGCACCCCGAGCAACGCAACGACCTCTGGCATGGCGACGACCTCGATGCGATGGTCGCCTGGATGCGCGCCTACTCCCCGGCGCAGGCCGACAAGTGGATGGACGAGAAGCGGCGCAAGTCGTTGCGCTGAGCTGCGTCTCCGTCGTCCCAGTGAACGCCGGGACCGATCTTGCTCTTGCGGCGACCACCACGGCGCTCACGACCAATGGATTCCAGCGTTCGCTGGAATGACGGTTCGGGCGGATCATGCGCCAGCACTCCTCCTTCGTCGTCCCAGCGAACGCTGGGACCCATCTTGCTCTTGCGGCATTCACCACGACACTCACGGCCAATGGATTCCAGCGTTCGCTGGAATGACGGCTTCGGGCGGATCACGCGCCAGCACTCCTCCTTCGTCGTCCCAGCGAAGGCTGGGACCCATCTTGCTCTTGCGGCGATCACCACGACACTCACGGCCATTGGATTCCAGCGTTCGCTGGAATGACGGGGTCGGTCTATAGTCCACTGACGAAACCAAGGACAGGCAAAGGAGAGCCTGCATGCCACGGGAACGGATTCCCTGCGTCTACCTGCTGTCCAGCCAACCACGAGGCACCCTCTACGTCGGTGTAGCGTCCGACCTTCCAGCACGTATCTGGCAGCACAAGCATGATCAGGTCGATGGCTTCACCCGACGCTATGGCATCCATACTTTGGTCTGGTATGAGGTCCACGCGCAGATGGAATCTGCGATCCTGCGCGAAAAGACACTGAAAGCCTGGAAGCGGATGTGGAAAATCCAACTGATCGAGGATGTGAATCCGACGTGGCGCGATCTTTACCAGGACATCCTTTGAGACGATAGAGACACAACAACGATGACCCTCACCACCTTCAACGCCTTCCGCATCCACAACGACGCCGCCGGCTATCGCAGCGGCATCGAGGCGCTGACGCTCAGTGCGCTCAACCCGGGCGAAGTGGTCATCAAGACCGCGTACTCGTCGGTCAACTACAAGGACGCGCTCGCCGGCACCGGCGAAGGCAAGATCCTCCGCAAGTTTCCGCTGGTGGGGGGGATCGACGTGGCCGGGCATGTCGTGGCCTCCACCGATCCCGCTTTCCGGGAGGGCGATGCCGTACTCGTCACGGGTTGCGGCCTGAGCGAGACGCGCGATGGCGGCTATGCCGAGTACGCCCGGCTGGAGGCGAAGTGGGTCATTCCCCTGCCCGCCGGCCTCAGCCTGCGCGAGAGCATGATCCTGGGCACCGCAGGGTTCACCGCCGCGTTGGCGCTGTTCCGCATGCGCGAGAACCGGCAGACCCCCGACCTCGGTCCGCTCGCCGTAACCGGTGCCACCGGCGGCGTGGGCTCCCTGGCGGTGGACATCTTCAGCAAGGCGGGCTTCGACGTGCATGCGATAAGCGGCAAGCCTGAGAACACGGACTATCTGAAAGCCATCGGTGCCCGCGAAGTGCTGGGGCGCGACGCGTTGGCGACGGCGCGACCGATGGAGACCGCGCGCTTCGGTGGCGGGCTGGACAACGTGGGTGGGACGATGCTGGCCAGCCTGCTGGCCCAGACCGTGCCCTATGGCAATGTGGCCACGGCCGGGCTGGCCGCCAGTGCCGAGCTGCCGACCACCGTCATGCCCTTCATCATCCGCGGAGTATCCCTCCTGGGGGTGGCCTCGGCCGGCACCGCGCGCGACATCCGGGACGCGGTCTGGCAGCACCTGGCGAGCGACTGGAAGCCCGCCCACCTGGAGACCATCTGCACCCGCGAGACCCGCCTGGACGAGCTGCCCGACGTATTCCGCACCATGTTGGCCGGCGGCTCCTTCGGCCGCACGCTCGTGCGAATGGGATGAACGGCAGTGGCGGTACGACGGGCGTCATGTGCTGGCCGCGTTCCCCATTTGTCTTGTCTCGAACACGCTCTACAATCGACGGCGGGGACAATCTGGGGAACTCCATGGCAAAAATTCTGATCGTCGACGATTCACCGTCGCAACTGCTGGGCATCCAGCGCATCGTCGAGAAGCTGGGGCACGAATCCATCACCGCCGAGGACGGCGCGGCCGGCGTGGAAGTCGCCAAGCGCGAGCTCCCGGACATGGTCCTGATGGACGTGGTGATGCCCAACCTCAACGGGTTCCAGGCCACGCGCACGCTCAGCCGCGAAGCCACGACCAAGCACATCCCCGTCATCCTGGTGACCACCAAGGACCAGGACACCGACCGCATGTGGGGCCTGCGCCAGGGCGCCAAGGCCTACCTGACCAAGCCGTTCTCGGAAGACGAACTGGCCGAGGTGATCGAGCGCATCTTCAACGCCCGCGAGCTGCCGTCGCCGCCCTCCGCCTGAACCGGCAGGACATCCACCGACATGCGAAGAGCAGGCCCCGGCCTGCTCTTTCCGTTCCAGCGCTTCATCTTGGCGCCACGTAGCCTCCGGGGACGCCGCGCGGTGACAGCACGACCTGCCAGAGCTGGGACCGGCGACTGCGGAAGGTGGCCATCGACACTGCAAGATAGAACCGCCACATCCGCCGGAAGCGCTCGTCGTAGCGCGCATCCAGTGCATCCCACGCCGACTCGACGTTCTCGCGCCACGCCTGCAGTGTGCGGTCGTAGTCCGTTCCGAAGTTGTGCCAGTCCTCCAGTACGAAGCGTCCTTCGATGGCCTGCGTGATCTGCAGCGCGGATGGCAACATCGAATTGGGGAAGATATAGCGCGCTATCCAGGGATCGGTGCGGTTGACCGACCGGATTCCGCCGATGGTATGCAGCAGGAACAGGCCTTCCGCCGGCAGGCAACGGCGCACCACATCGAAATAGCCGGCGTAGTTCTTCATGCCGACATGTTCGAACATGCCCAGCGAGAACGCGGCGTCGAACGACTCGTCCACCTCCCGGTAGTCCTGCAACCGGATCTCGATCGGCAACCCCGCGCAGAGTGCGGTGGCGTACTCCGCCTGTTCGCGGGAAATGGTGATGCCGACACCGCTTGCGCCGTAACGCTCGGCCGCGAACTTCAGCGCCTCGCCCCAACCGCAGCCGATGTCGAGCACGCGCATGCCTGGCTGCAGGCGAAGCTTGCGGCAGACAAGATCCAGCTTGGCTTCCTGGGCGGCATCCAGGTCCTTCGCCCCACGCCAGTAGCCGCAGCTGTAGACCAGCCGGCGGCCCAGCATCGCGCGGTACAGATCGTTGCCCAGATCGTAGTGGCGTCGCCCGACTTCGCGACTGCGGCGTGGCGATTGCAGGTTGGTCAGGCGCGCACGCAGCGCATCGAAGACCTCGCCTGCGCGGTGCACGCGTTCGTCCAGGCGGGCCGCCAGCAGGCGGAACAGCAGACCGTCCAGCGAGGCCGTGTCCCACCAGCCTTCCATGTAGCTTTCACCCAGGCCCAGCGAACCCTGCCCCAGCACGCGCGCATGGAAGCGCGCATCGTGCACCTGCAGGTCCCACGGCCGGTCCCCTCCGATCAGCACATCCGCTTCGGCCAACAGGTCCGTGATCCTGCGCTGGAAGCGGTGATGTGGCATTGCGGCATCAGCGGGCGAACAGCCCCGCGTACTCAGGTGCCACGTGCGGCAGCAGCACGGCGGCCGGCACATCGACCGCCTGGGTACCGTCCGCGTAAGGGCCCACTTGGTAAGGGGGGAAGACGAAACGCAGCGCCGTGATGCGGCCCGCAGCGTCCAGCACGGGTACGAACTCGCTGAAATTCCCGGCGTCGGGCTCGGTGCCTTCGTCGATCATCCGCGCGGTGCTCTTGATCAGCGCGGCCCGATCCGTCGGCGCCAGTTCGTCCTCATCGGCCCGGGTCACCACCGCCGTGTGCAGCTGCTCCCGCACGTAGTCGCTGATGGCACGCCACCCTGCAGAACCCGGCACCAGCGCCGCTGCCGTCAGCCGCGTGTCCTGCTGCGGCAGCCAGACGAAGCGCGCGATCAGCGGCTGACCATGTGCGCCCCCGGTATAACGGCTGCCGTCCGCAGCGACCGCCACGATCTGCGGTGTATCCACCACCTGCTCGAACGCCAGCGACAACTCGTACGGTGCGGTGGGCTTGTCGTTGCCGAAGGCCTCCACCGCTTCCATCAGTTCGGCGCGTTCTGCCGTCGCATAGTCCGACAGTGCCTTGGCCAGGCCGGGATACCGGTTGACCGAGGCCGGATAACTGATTCCCACCACATAGCGGTCCGTACTTTCGATGACATCCTTCAGCTCGACCGGCGGGGCAGGCGCGTCAGCGGGCGCCGCGCCAGGCGGGGCAGGATCACCGGAGGCGGTGGGCGGTACGGCGGCCTCGCGCTTGCAGGCGGACAAGGCCAGGACCGCCATCAACAGCAAGGCGGTCCGGAGGAAGGGGGGTGGGGAAATGTTGGGGGACACGTTCGGGCTCCTTCCGGGTGTGTGATGGCCGTCATTCTAGGCCGCGCCATTGCCTTCCTCCAGATACATCAGGCATCCACCAGATCGACGTACTCGGGATGCCGCTGAACGTATGCGGCGGAGTACGAGCACGCGGGCACGACACGCCAACCCTGCGATCGCGCATGGTCCAGCGCGGCCTTGACCAGGGCAGCGGCGACGCCGCGCCCGCCGATGGCGTCGGGCACGCCGGTATGGTCGATCACCATGCGGCCATCGCGCAGCGAGTACAGCAATTCGGCTTCCCGTCCGTCCAGCCGGGCGGCAAAGCGGCGGGCGGCCGGGTCGTGATGCAGGTCGAGGGAGGGCTGGTCACCGGTCATGGCGTCTCCGTGGCAGGGGGCTCAGGGGCATTGTGACCCAATGCCCAGACGTTGCTGTGGCAGAACTGGACGCATCGCGTCACATTCATGCTTGTGAAGGATTCGATGTCCGGGATAAACGTGACGGACACCTCATAACGCATGTTGGCACGATTGCTGCGTGGTACGGCTCAAACGAACTGCAATCCGGAGCCCGCCATGAGCCTGATCGAAGAACTGCCCGACGTCTCCAGCGCCAGCGATTTCACCCTGCTGGAAGGCCTGTACCAGCTCACCGTCACCGGCCACACCAAGGACTGGGAGTTCGAGCGTCTCAACAACGCCGTGTACGAGCGCCTGATGTCCACCTACTCAAGCAGCGACAACGCCGGCGTGCACGCCGTCCACTCGCTGGTGGATTGATCGCACGACCTTTCTACCGGGTGCTCCGGCGCGGCGCAGGGGTCCGCCTTCGGGTGTGACTGCCGCGCCGGAGTCCCGTCCCGGCCGCATCGCCTGACGCGGCCAGCACGCAGTTCCACCTCCCCTTTCTCCAGGGCGTCGCAAGTCACTCGCCGCGATGGTCGCGCTTGCCCTGGTTGCGCCGGTCCTGTGTTCCCGCGCTGCCCTGGATGGCTTTCATCCTGCTTTCGGCAGCATGCAGCTCCAGCGCCTTGCCTGCGGCTTCCGAAGAGACGAATCCCGCACCCGTCGCCGCCCCCTGATCGTGGTGATCGAGCTGTTGCCACGGCGCAGGTTGCCGATCCAGTTCGTGCTTCTGTTCCAGTAACGCGCGTGCTGTTTCAAGCGCCTGCGTCGGCGTGATCCTGCGCGGCGCGCGTTTGCGGGCCGGCGTCTTGCGTGCTGCAGGCTTCCCAGCGGTCCGGGATCCTGCCGCGCTGCCCACCGTCTTCTTCACGGGTGTCGCCGCGGACTTCCTCGCGATCTTCTTCGCGACACCCTTGCGCGCGGGCTGGGGGCCGCCAACCTTGCCTATCGTCTTCTTCGCCGAGACCTTCCTGGTTGCTACCTTCGTTGTCGCTGCCTTCTTTGTCGCGATCTTCTTCGGGGCGGCGCCCGCCTTCCGGGTGCCGACGCGCGGAGTCGCCTGCTTCGTGGCCGCCTTGCCGGTCGCGGTCTTGCGCGTGGCCTTCGTCGTACTCTTCGCGACCTTCCTGGCCACCTTCTTCGCGGCTGCTTTCTTCGCGACCTTCCTGGCGGGCGCTTTCTTCGTGGCGGGCTTGCTCGCGGTCTTGCGGGTTGCCTTGCGTGTCTTTGCAGTTGCCATGCGCTGCTCCACGTGTGAGACGTGGCACCGGGATAACACGCAGGACCTTCAGCGCAGGTGAGCGCTACTGCAATGACGGCTTAACCGAAGCTTGGCTGTGACAGTGCTTCCAGGAAATGGCCCAGCACGCGAGGCTCCATCGCCGCGAGGAACAGCACGCCGTAAGCGGCCCCCGCCAGATGCGCGCCGTGGTTGATGTTGTCGCCGCCACGACGGTCCATCCAGATGCTGTAGGCGATGTAGAGCACGGCAAACACGATGGCGGGCATGGGGATGAAGAACACGCCTATCCGCGCCCACGGGTCGATCAGGATGTAGGAGAACAGCACCGCCGATACTGCACCGGACGCACCCAGGCTGCGGTAGTTGGGGTCGTTCTGGTGCTTCAGGTAGGTCGGCAGGATCGACACCACCAGCGCGGAGAAATAGAACGCCACGAAGGTCAGCCGACTGCCGCTGATCTGGGTGATCACCTGTTCCATCAGTCGCCCGAAGAAGAACAGCGTGAACATGTTGAACAGCAGGTGCCAGAAATCCGCGTGGATGAACCCGTAGGTGACCAGCCGGTCGTACTGTCGGTGGCGATGGATCGCGGGCGGCCACAGGATAAGCCGCATCAGCAATGACGGTGTGCGGAATGCGATGAAGCTGACTACGCAGGTCACTGCGATCAGCAGCAGGGTAATGGGTGCGCTCATCCCTCGTCCTTACGCCGCGGTGCGGTAGTTGTCCTGCATGGGATACGTACGCGCGTACAGCGCGAATGCCAATGCCGCCACGAAAGCGAAACCGGCGAAGAAGAACATCAGGAACGCGTTCTCGGTCCAGCCCTGCGTCTGGATCCAGCCGATCACCGCCGGGTCGCGCACGCTGGCGTTGGTCAGCAAGACCCACAACCCGCCGAAGGTGCTCGTCAGGTACCAGAACGCCATGATCACGCCCTTCATGGCCATCGGCGCCTGGCTGTAGGCGAACTCAAGCGCGGTCGCAGATACCAGCACTTCACCGAACGTCAGCAGCAGGTACGGCAGGGTCTGCCAGGCCAGGGACACCTGCTGACCATCGTCCATCTGCAACTGCAGCAGGCCGGCCACGACCCACGACAGCGCGGAGATGGCGATGCCCCATCCCATCCGCCGCAGCGCGGTGACGTTGAAGCCCATCCGGCGCAGCGCCGGATACAGCACGAGGTTGTTGAACGGAATCAGCAGCATGACCATCAGCGGATTCAGCGCCTGCATCTGCGTAGCGTCCTTCACCAGCCGGCTCGGCCACCACCATGCGTCATGCGGGATCACCATATCCTTGCCCTGGATGACCCAGGTCGAGGCCTTCTGATCGAACAGCGACCAGAACGGCGTCACCAGCGCGAAGACGATCAGGATACGGAGCACGGAGCGAACGCCTTCGATGGCGGCATCCGGATGCAGGCCACGGGCGCGCTCCAGTTGCAGCGATGCGCCGAAGCCGACGCCGGCGATGATGGCACCCAACGCCAGACACGCCGTAATGACGAACCCCCACGCCTCCGGCCATGCTGCGACCTCGGCGAACTTCAGCGCCCACAACGCAAGCATCACCACGGCGCCTATCATCCCGATCGCGGCGACCAACGTGCCGATGCCCACCCCTTTGCCCAACAACGCGCTACGCACGATGTTGAGGAACGAATCCGGGTCGGTCCCGCGCGACGGCGGCACGTTGACGTACTTCTTGCGCCCCGCCCAGAAGATCAGCGTGGCGATGAACATCAGGATGCCCGGAATGCCGAACGCCCACGCTGGCCCCCAACTGGCCAGCACCAGCGGCATCAGCAGGGAGGCGAAGAACGAACCGAAGTTGATGATCCAGTAGAAAGCGTCGAAGACAATCTTCGCCTTGCTCTTGTTCGTCTGGTCGAACTGGTCGCCACAGAACGTCACGACCAGCGGCTTGATGCCGCCCGACCCCAGCGCGATCAGGAACAAGCCGGTATAGAAACCGGTGGCGTTGCTCTCGAACAGCGCCAGGCAGGCGTGGCCGGCGCAGTAGATCAGCGAGAACCACAGGACGGTGTTGTACTTGCCGAAGTAGCGGTCCGACAGCCAGCCGCCCAGCAGCGGGAAGAAATACACACCGATGACGAAACTATGGAAGATGTCCTTGGCCGCACCATTGCGCGACGCTTCGTCCGGTAGGTAGGCCAACAGCACCGAACTGATCAGGAACGGCACCAGGATGTTGCGCATCCCGTAGAAGCTGAACCGTTCGCACGCCTCGTTGCCGATGATGTAGGGAATCTGGCGGGGCATGCGGCCCTGGCTGGCTTCTGCGGTCGTGCTCATCCGATCTTCCGGTGAAAAAGTCCCGGAAGGGTACCGTATCCGCCCGCGCAGGGTCGAACCACCCGCGTGCCGGGCACGCGGACAACGGGGACTGGGACTGACCGCGATTGCGCGGCATCATTCGCCCCTGCCCTGTTCAGGATTTTTCCATGCTGCGTCCCCTCTATGCCGTGTTGTTGCTGGTCCTCGCACCAGTGACGCATGCCACGCCTTCCCTCGCTACCGTCTCAGAGCGCTCTGGGTTCGTTGAAACCGGGCGTTACGACGAGGTCATCGCGTTGTGCGACGCGTTTGCGCGCCAGTACCCCAAGGCGGTGCGCTGCCATACCTTCGGCACCTCGCCGGAGGGACGCCCGATGAAGATGCTGGTGGCCTCGACCAGTGGCGCGCTGACGCCGGACCTGGCACGCAAGCACGGACTTCCCGTCGTGCTGGTGCAAGGCGGCATCCATGCCGGCGAGATCGACGGCAAGGACGCCGGTTTCGTGGCGCTGCGCGAGGTGCTCGAAGGCAAGGCAGCGAGCGGTGCGCTGGAGAAGCAGGTGTGGCTGTTCGTGCCGGTGTTCAACGTGGACGGCCACGAGCGCTTCGGCGCATGGAACCGGCCCAACCAGCGCGGCCCGAAAGAGATGGGCTGGCGCACCACCGCGCAGAACTTCAACCTCAACCGCGACTACCTGAAAGCCGACACTCCGGAGATGCGGGCGATGCTGCAGCTCGTACAGCGTTGGGATCCACTGGTCACGGTGGACCTGCACGCGACCAACGGCGCGCAGTTCGAGCACGACATCTCGATCCAGGTGGAGCCCGTGCATGCCGGCGATGCGGGGCTGCGGCAGGCAGGCCTGGCCCTCCGGACGTCGGTGATCGGCGATCTCGCCGCGCAGGGTTCACTGCCCCTCCCCTACTACCCGTCCTTCGTCGTCAGTGACGATCCGACTTCGGGCTTCGAGGACAGCGTGGCACCGCCCCGCTTCTCGCATGGCTACTTCCTGCTCCGCAACCGGATCGCGATGCTGGTCGAAACGCATTCCTGGAAGGAGTACCCGGTACGGGTGAAGATCACCCGCAACACGGTGGTGTCGGTACTCGAACAGGTGGCGGCGCACGGCCGCGACTGGCTCGCAAGTGCACGGGAAGCCGATGCCGCCGCCGCGCAACTCGCCGGCCACCCCGAGCCACTGACCTATGTGGCCGCGCCCGCCGCGCGTACCGTGGATTTTCGCGGATACGCCTACACGCGCACCCGCTCGGACGTCTCCGGCGCACTGATGACACGCTACGACGAGACAACACCGCAGCTCTGGAAGGTGCCGCTGAAGGATGACATCCGACCCGCCCTCGTCGTCGATGCGCCCGGAGCGGGCTACCTGGTGCCCGCCGCGGAAGCGTCCTGGGTTGCCGATGTACTGAAGACGCATGGCGTGGAATATCGCCTCCTGGGCAAGCCCTGGAAGGGTGACGTGGCCGCGTTTCGCGCCACGAAATCCAGCTTCGGCAGCAGCCCGGTGGAAGCCCGCCAGCGCCTGACAGTGGAAGGCGACTGGAGGCAGGAAGCGCGCAGCGTGCCGGCCGGCACGCTGTTCGTGCCCATCGCGCAGGCGAAGTCGCGCCTGGTCATGGCGCTGCTTGAACCGCTGGCGCCCGATTCGTTGCTCGCCTGGGGCCGCTTCAACAATGCGTTCGAGCGCAAGGAGTACATGGAAGACTACGTGGCCGAGAGCGTGGCACGCGAGATGTTGCGCGACCCCGCCGTGAAGGCCGAGTTCGAACGCCGGCTGCGTGAAGACAAAGTCTTTTCCGACGATCCCGCTGCACGGCTCGAATTCTTCTACCGCCGACACCCGTCATGGGACGAACGCTATCGGCTCTATCCGGTATTGCGCGTCGACACCAACCCGTGATGCCCCGATGGGATTGCAGGAGCGGGCCGTCACTCCTTGCACCGCTGCTGCAGAAGTTGCTGACCGGAATCCCTCACCCCAGCCGCATCACGCCATAGCGCGGCGCCGCATTGCCGCAGGTCGTGTCGGTGAGGGGCGCTCCCATCTCCGCAAGTACCGCACGCTGCTCCGGGAGCGGCGTGCGCAGGGTCCGCTCTTCGTAGCCCGCCAGTGCCTGGAACGGCGGCAACGCCCAGGCACGCGCAAGGAAGGCGGCGGTACGCGGCCATCGCTGCGCGTCGACGTGGTACTTCACGAACACCGCATTGCGGAATAAAGCGGCGATGCTGATGTCGGCGATGGAAATGTCACCGAACAGCCAACCGGCGACGGGCATCCGTGCTTCCAGATAGTCCAGCGCAACCGGCAGCTCTTCGTCCCGGGCCCTGCGCACCACGTCTTCGTCGGTGCCTTCGTTGAACAGGAACCGGCGCACGCCTTTCTGGAAGAACATGCGCCAGACGATCACATCACCCAGGTAGGAATCCGCGTATTCCTCCAGCCAGCGTGCCTGTGCCCGCTGCACGGGATCGGCCGGATACAGCGATGGCTGGGGGAACCTGTCCTGCAGGTATTCGCAGATCACCGTGGAGTCGTTGAGCACCAGGTCACCGTCGCGCAGTACGGGGATGCGGCGCAGGGGGCTGATGCGGCTGAACTCCGCGTCCCCCACGAAGGGGGCGATCGGATCGATCCGGTACGGAATGCCTTTCAGCTCCAGACAGACCAGCACCTTGCGCACGTAAGGCGAGATGTAATTGCCGATGATCGTCAACGGTTCGGACATGCCATTCTCCAGCGAGGACAACGGCAGCGTGGGCACGCCGCGCCTTGGGGTCAACCCAATGCCGTGTCCAGCGCCATCATCAGGCAGAAGCCCAGCGCAAGCCCGAACGATGCGATGCCGCCGTGGCCGTGCCGGTTCGACTCGGGGATCACGCTGTGGCCCACGGCGATCAGCATGGCTCCCGCCGCGAACGCCAGCCCCCACGGCAGCAGCACCGACGAAATGCCGACTGCCCACGCGCTGGGAATCGCGGCCAGGGGTTCGGCCACGCCCGACAGCGCGCCCAGGAAGACCGCCTTGCTCCGCGCCATGCCCGCCGTCGCCAGCACAAGGGCAACCACCAGGCCTTCCGGTATGTCCTGCAGGGCGATCCCGATCGCCAGCCCGGCCGCGCCGCTGAGCACGCCGCCGGCCGCCACGCCCACCGCCATGCCTTCCGGGATGTTGTGCAGCACGATGGCCAGCACGAAGAGCATCACCCGCGAGGGTACGAGGCGACGCTGTGCGTCCAGTGGGTCGTCGACCAGGCCACGGTCGAGTGCGAGCAGCGCGCATGCGCCCAGCAGGGTCCCGGCACTCACGAGGCCCGCCGCACCCCAAGGCGAGAAACCCTGCGTTTCCGCCGCCGCCAAGCCCGGCAGCACCAACGAGAACGCCGTGGCCGCCAACATCACACCGGCCCCGAAGCCGAGCAACCCGTCTGCCAGTCGCTGCGGAATCGTCCGCATCACCAGCACCGGCAACGCACCGATCGCCGTGGCAGCGGCGCACAACGCACCGCCGCGCAGCGCGAGTCGCATGCCGCTTTCCTGCCCGGGCGGCGCGAGCCACAGCACCCACAACGACGCACCCACAAGCGCGATGACGGCCGCGATGTAGGGCCAGGCCACCGCGGCACGGGTGTAGGCAAAGGGTCGCAGGACGCGATTCATGCCAGGGGTCTCCGGCGCGCGCAGGGGCGCGCGCAGTGCGATGACGGGGGTTCGGTGGCTTGCGACCGATACTACCCGTCCGCAAACCACATCGTCATCGCAATACTGAATCGCCCCGATGGGCGCGGCCTATGTCGCCCGATGCGGACTCAGCGTGCCCGGTACTTCCAGTGGCGCATCTTGCCTTCCGCCATCCACGCGACCGCCTGCGTCAGTCTTCGCTCACGCGTATCCGTCCGTTTGGCCCCGATGATCCATTCGATGTACTCGTGCCGGGCACTGGGGCTGAAGCCATCGAATGTCGCCTTCGCTTCCGGGTTGCCGGCAAGCGCATCGCGGAGATCCGCCGGCGTGCGCAGCACGGGACGCGCAGCGGCCCTGGTTGAGACGGGCGCCGATGAAGCCGCAGGAGTATCGATCAGCGCCATCGCCTTGCGCACCAGTGCAATCAGTTCCCCCCTGGGCGGCAGATCTTCCAGCGACACCAGTTTGCCCAGGCTCCCCATGCCGTCGCGCGCCTTGCCGTCCGTGACCTGCGTGTGCTGCCAGAAGCCGAACGATGCGTGCCGCTTGAATGCGGCCATGTTGCACAGGATGCGTCCGCCGTACTGGAACGACGGCATGCTCCACTTGATGGTCTCTTCCACCTGCGGACATGCTTCGTGCACCACGCTCCGCAAGCGTTCGAGGACCGGGCGCGCGAACTCGGCAGCCATCGCGATGTAGGCATCCACTCTCGGATCGTGCAACGGCATCCCGGCGGCCTCCGTGTCCCGGCGCGACTGTAGCGCGACGGCCGCGTGGGCGCGAACCGGGACCGCACCACGACCCTTTCCGCGTTGACGAACCATTACACCGGCCACCGCTAAGCTGGCGGCCAGCCACGATCACCCCAAGGAGCGCGCGCGATGTTCCGTCCGCTGTTGACCACCGCCTACCTGCTGACACTCGCTGCCTGCCAGTCGCCGCCCACCGGCAGCGGAGCCCCGGCACAGCCTGTCGCGGCGATCCATGGGCGGGCCATCTATCTCGAACGCATCGCGCCACCGCCAGGCGCGACACTCAGCGTGCAACTCGTGGACAACCAGCTTGCCGATACACCGGCTGCCGTGGTCGCCAGCGCCGACTTCAGCGACCTGAAGGGCCCGCCGTTCGCTTTCACCCTTCCCTATGACCCGGCCAAGGTGCGCCCGAACGGCATGTACGGCCTGCACGCGGGCCTGCGCGACGCGCAGGGCAAGCTCTGGTTCGTCACCGATACGCGCGTCCCTGTGACGCCGGGTGCGTCTGCGCCGGTCGAGTTCAGGATGGTGCGGGCCGGCGGAAAGCCCTCTCCCCCAGCGGCAGGGACACCCTGGGAGCAGGCCAAGGCACGCGGCAGCATTTTCCGCGGGATCGGCACCGAACCCGGCTGGTCCGTAGAGGTCGGTAGTGGCGCGACGCCCCGCCTGAGTGCCGACCTGGATTACGGCGAGCGCAAGGTCGACGTCGCCCGGGCCCGCAAGACGGGAGAGGGTTATGTGGGCAGCACCGCCGATGGCCTGGCCGTGTCGCTGACGACGAAGAAGGAAGTCTGCAGCGACGGCATGAGCGACAACGAGTATCCCGCCTCCGCGACCCTGACGGTGGGTGGCAAGGTCTACCGCGGCTGCGGCCGCTTCCTGACGGAATGATCCACGCATGAGTCGACGTTCCCGCGCCCGCCGGCAGAGCCGGCAGCGTCTCCCCCTGATCGCATTCCTCGCCCTGCTGGTCCTGGGTGCAGGCGCATGGTGGTGGTCACAGCGCGACGATGCCCCCGCGCCGGCTGCCGAAACGCAGGAAGCCACCCATCCTCAGCGCACGAACGCCGAACTCGCGCTTCCGCCGGTGGAACAGACGCGCCCCGACGGACCCGTGGGAGATCCGCCTGCCGCTGCCCTGCCGACGCCGGGTGCGGACCTTCCGGCCTTCCTGCCGGCGGAGGCACGACAGACACTGGCGCTGATACGCAGCGGAGGCCCGTTCCCGCATCGGCAGGACGGCTCAGTCTTCCAGAATCGCGAGGGCCGGCTGCCACGTCAGTCGCGCGGCTATTACCGCGAGTACACGGTCGACACGCCCGGGCTCGACCATCGCGGTACACGCCGCATCGTCACCGGCGGCCAACCACCGCGCGAGTACTACTACACCGACGACCACTACGAGAGCTTCCGCCGGTTCGAGATCGGCAACGGAACCCTGCAATGAGCGAATCCGGTTTCGATCCCGGCCTGGCCGATCCCACGCGCGCGGGCGTCTTCTTCGTGACCGAGGATGATCTCGATCCGCTGGCAGCGGTCGGCCGCGATGCCGGGCTGCTGTCGCGCCGGATAGACCTGTCAGGCTGCGACAGCAAGGGCGCCCTGCTGCTGCGCATCGCCACGGTGCTGGACTTCCCGCAGTCCTCCGGGCGCAACTGGGATGCGCTGTCCGACAGCCTGCGCGACCTGTCGTGGCTGGAGGCGCCCGGCTACGTCCTGCTCTTCGAACAGGCCCACGAACTGCGCGAACGCACCGAGGCCGATTTCGACACCCTGCTCGACATCCTGGACGAAGTCTCGCAGTTCTGGACGTCCAACGAGGTCCCGTTCTGGTCGTTCATCGCGCTGCCCGAGGAAGATTTCCCCGACCTGCAATAGGTTTTCCGGCGGCAACCGCGCCAATCTGCGAAAATGCCGCATGCTCGATTTCACTTCTCTTCCGCTGGCACCCGGCCTGCAGCAGGGTGTCCAGGCGCTGGGTTACGCCCGGCCGACCCCCATCCAGGCCCGCAGCCTGCCCGCCATCCTCGATGGCCGCGATGTCATCGCGCAGGCACCCACCGGCAGCGGCAAGACTGCTGCCTTCGGCCTGGGCCTGTTGCACCGGCTCGATGTCGCCACGGGGCGCACGCAGGCCCTGGTGCTGTGCCCGACCCGCGAACTCGCCGACCAGGTGGCGCAGCAGTTGCGCAAACTGGCCGTGGGCATCCCCAACCTCAAGGTCCTGACGCTGTGTGGCGGCATGCCGCTGGAGCCGCAGCTGCGCTCGCTCGAAGCGCACGACCCGCACGTGGTCGTCGGCACGCCTGGGCGCATCCAGGAACTGTTGCGCAAGAAGGCGCTGCACCTGGGTGGCATCCGCACGCTGGTGCTGGACGAGGCCGACCGCATGCTCGACATGGGCTTCGAGGAGCCGATCCGCGAGATCACCGGCAAGACACCGAAGGATCGCCAGAGCCTGCTGTTCTCGGCCACCTTCACCGACGCCATCCGCGGGATTGCCCGCAACACCCTGCGCGATCCGCTCGAAGTCACGGTGGATGCGCCACAGGAACAGGCGGTCATCGAGCAACGCTTCGTGCGCGTGGATCCGGAACGCAAGCAGACCGCGCTGGCGGGCCTGCTGGCGCAACGCGGCGTGGAGTCGTGCGTGGTGTTCTGCAACATGCGCAAGGACGTGGACGAAGTCGCTGGTTCGTTGCAGCACTTCGGCTTCTCCGCGCTCGCCCTGCACGGCGACATGGAACAGCGGGACCGCGACGAAGTGCTGGTGCGCTTCGCCAACCGCAGCTGCAACGTGCTGGTCGCCAGCGACGTGGCCGCGCGCGGACTGGACATCGAGGACCTCGTGCTGGTGGTCAACTACGACATGCCCAGCGACGCGGATACCTACGTGCACCGCATCGGCCGCACCGGCCGCGCGGGTCGCGATGGCCTGGCGATCAGCCTGTGCACGCCGCGCGAACTGCCGCGCGCCGCCGTGATCGAGGAACGCCTGGGCGCGCCGCTGTTGTGGGACCGCAATGTCCCCACACCCCCGAAGGCCAATACCGCGCCGCCCGCCGCGATGACCACGCTGCGCATCGACGCCGGCAAGACCGACAAGCTGCGCCCCGGCGACGTGCTCGGCGCACTGACCGGCGACGCCGGCCTGTCCGCTTCCGTGATCGGCAAGATCAGTGTCTTCGCCACGCGTACCTACGTGGCCGTCGCGCGCGACAAGGCCGGCGCGGCACTGGCGCGCTTGAATGCCGGCAAGATCAAGGGCCGAAGCTTCCGCGTACGGAAACTCTGAACCGTCGTCCCAGCGAAAGCCGGGACCCATCTTGCTGTTGTCTCCCCTGCCGGGCGGCAAGAACTGTCGTGTTGACGGCCAATGGATTCCAGCGTGCGCTGGAATGACGGCATGAACCCAGCTGGCATGACCGTAGACGTCGTCCCAGCGAACGCTGGGACCCATTTAGCCGTTGCCTTCCCCGCCGAGTTGGCAAGAACTGTCGTGCTGACGGTCAATGGATTCCCGCTTGCGCTGGAATGACGGCAGCGGTTGCGAGTGCGCTCCGCGCTCCGTCTCGCGCACCACGTCATCCTCTGGCCAGCCCACAAACAAAAACGCCGGCGCTTGCGCACCGGCGTTTTCTTGAACCGTAGGGTTCAGCGCTGGATTACAGCGGCTGCACCTGGTCGGCCTGCATGCCCTTCTGGCCCTGCACGGCGACGAAGGAGACCGCCTGGCCTTCCTTCAGCGACTTGAAGCCATTGCCCTGGATCGAGCGGAAGTGCACGAACAGGTCGGGGCCGCTCTGCGGGGTGATGAAGCCGAAGCCCTTGGCGTCGTTGAACCACTTGACGGTACCGGTCTGACGATCAGACATCTTTACTAACTCCTGAAACATGGATGAAAGGACCACAACCCCGGGGAAACCGGGACGGGACTGGGTTTGCAGGCGTTGGTAAAGCGGGAAGATGTAGCAGATGTATCTACCGCATCAGGCTCACGATTCACGGTGACCCTGGCAAGCACAGTGCCGGCACTCTACCGGGGTTTCCGGAGAAAAGCGAATCCTTCCCGCTCGCAAGCTGAACAGGGAGGTCCGAGCGGTCCGGTTGACCGGTTGCCGGCATTCGGGGGGCGCCCCTCCATGCGGCGTATCATGACGCCCCCTTGCCCGAACCCCCACCATGGCCCTCAAGTCCACCGTCGTCAAAGCCGAACTCCAGATCAGCGACATGGACCGTCATTACTACGGTGCCCACGGCCTGACCCTGGCCCAGCACCCGTCGGAGACCGACGAGCGGCTGATGGTGCGCCTGCTCGCCTTCGCGCTGCTGGCCGAGGACCGGCTGGAGTTCGGCAAGGGCCTGAGCAACGAAGAAGAACCCGACCTCTGGCGCAAGGATTACACCGGCCTGATCGAGCAGTGGATCGACCTGGGCCAACCGGACGAATCCCGGATCCGCAAGGCCTGCGGACGTGCCCGCGAGGTCGTCGTGGTCAACTACGGCGGCCGCGCGGCCGACCTCTGGTGGGACAGGAACGCGGCGCTGCTGGCACGTCATCGCAACCTGACCGTGCTCGACATCGCGCCGGAGGCGGTAGATGCCCTCACCGCGCTGATGGTGCGCAGCATGCGGTTCAACGTGATGATCCAGGACGGCGAAATGCAGTGGATGACCGACGATCGCGTGGTCAGCGTCATCCCCGTGGTCCGCCAGACGGGGCTCGCGCGGGCTGCCTGAGCGCATGGCGCCCACTCACGACGTACTGGTGATCGGCGGCGGCGCGGCCGGTCTCATGACCGCACTCACGGCGGGCCAGCGCGGCCTGCGCGTGCTTGTCATCGAACATGCCAACAAGGCCGGCAAGAAGATCCTGATGTCCGGCGGCGGGCGCTGCAACTTCACCAACACCGGCACCACGCCTGCCAACTTCCTGTCGGCCAATCCGCATTTCTGCAAGTCGGCGCTGGCGCGCTACACGCCGGGCGATTTCATCGAAATGGTCCAGCGCCATCGCATTGCCTTCCACGAGAAGGAGCTGGGGCAGCTGTTCTGCGACGTGTCGTCCAAGCTCATCGTGAAGATGCTGGTGGACGAATGCGTCGCCGCAGGCGTACGCATCGAGACGGGCTGCAGCGTGCAGCAGGTCCACCACGACAGCGGCGTGTTCCGCGTCGATACGCCACTGGGCCGTTTTGCCGCACCATCGCTGGTGGTGGCCACCGGCGGCCTGTCGATCCCCAGCATGGGCGCCACCGGCTTCGGCTACGAACTGGCGAAGCAGTTCGGACATGCCCTGCTGCCCACGCGTGCGGGACTGGTGCCGCTGACGCTCAGCGGCAAACACCAGGAGCGGCTGGCTGACCTGAGCGGCGTCGCTCTCCCGGTGGAAGCCCGATGCGGCAAGGCGCGTTTCCGCAACTTCATGCTGCTGACCCACCGCGGTGTCAGCGGTCCGTCGATCCTGCAGATCTCCTCGTACTGGCAGCCGGGCGATGACCTGCGACTGGACCTGCTGCCCGACCACGACGCGCTGGACTGGCTGCAGTCGCAACGGGCGCAGCGGCCGGATGCGGAACTGAAGACCGTGCTGTCGGACGTACTGCCGCGCCGCTTCGCGCAACGCCTGTGCGAGGTCTGGCTGCCGAACCGGCCGATGAGGCAGTTCAACCCGCCCCAGCTGAAGGACGCCGCCGGCCTGCTGGCCAACTGGCCACTGGTCGCCAGCGGCACCGAGGGCTACCGCACCGCCGAGGTGACGCTGGGTGGCGTGGACACCGACGGGGTCTCGAGCAGCACGATGATGTCGAAGCACGTGGCTGGCCTGTTCTTCGTCGGTGAGGTACTCGACGTCACCGGGTGGTTGGGCGGCTACAACTTCCAGTGGGCCTGGGCTTCGGGCCATGCGGCAGGCATGGCGGTCTGACGCACTGCGGCGTTCCTGTCCAGAACGCCTTTGCTAGCCTTTGGAAACCGGTGTCATCACAGGCATTCCATGCGTCCGTTCCGACCCGTTCCCTCCTCGCGCCGCGACTTCCTGCGGCAGCTCACCGCCACCTCCGCGATGGCGGGCCTGCTCGGCCCCGGACTGTTCACCGCGCAGGCGGGCTCGCGGTCTCCGCTTGCCGCCACGCGGAGCGGACGCATTGCCGGGACCGTGGATCGCGGCATCCACGTCTTCCGCGGCGTGCCCTACGGGGCCGACACCGCTACCCGCCGTTTCCAGCGCTCGGTGCGCGAAACCGCCTGGACCGGTGCGCGCGATGCCACCCGCTTCGGCGCATCCGCACCCCAGCGCGGCGATGCTGACGGCCAGTCCGTCAGCGAGGACTGCCTGTTCCTCAACGTCTACACCCCTGCCCTGCGCGATGATGGCAAGCGTCCGATCCTGTTCTACATCCATGGTGGGGGCTACAACAACGGTTCCGGCTCCCACCCGCTGTACGACGGGGTGAGCCTGTGCCGCCGCGGCGATGTGGTCGTGGTGACCGTCAACCACCGGCTCAACGCGTTCGGCTACCTCTACCTGGGCGAGAGCGGCGACGAGCGCCTGCGTGACGCCGGCAACGTGGGCCAGCTCGACCTGATCGACGCCCTGCGCTGGGTGCGCGAACACGCGCACGAGTTCGGCGGCGATGCGGGCAACGTCACCGTGTTCGGCCAGTCCGGGGGTGGCGCCAAGATCGCCACGCTGATGGCGATGCCGGAGGCCGACGGCCTGTTCCACAAGGCGATGACGATGAGCGGCCAGCAGGTCACCGCTGCGGGTCCGCGTGCGGCGGCGCAGCGCACCGCACTGTTCCTCGCCGACCTGGACCTCGGCCTACGCGACACCGATGCGCTGCTGGCGATGCCGATGGCGCGACTGCTGGATGCCACGCGCGTGCGCGACCCGTCGCGCGTGGAGAACGCCGCGCTCTACTTCGGGCCCGTGCTGGACACGTACAACCTGCCCCGTCACCCCTTCTACCCCGATGCGCCGGCGCAGTCGGCGCGCATTCCGATGATCATCGGCAACACGCGCGACGAGACGCGCGCGTTCCTCGGCAACGACGAAGCGAACTTGGCGCTGACCTGGGACCAGTTGCCGCAGAAGCTGCGCGAGCAGCAGTACGTGGACCTGTCGCCGGACGTGGTGATCGCCGAGTACCGCCGGTTGTATCCGGACTACACGCCGTCCGAGGTGTTCTTCGCTGCGACCACCGCGGGCCGTTCCTGGCGCGGCGCCGTCATCGAAGCAGAGGAGCGTGCGAAGCAGGGATCGCCTGCGTGGGTCTACCAGTTGGACTGGCGTTCGCCGGCCGAAGGCGGACGCCTCCGAGCCTTCCACACGCTCGACATCCCGCTGGTGTTCGACAACGTGGCGGCCGAGGGATCGAAGACCGGCGATGATCAACGCGCACGCACGATGGCCTCGCGCATGAGCGAGGCGCTAATCGCCCTCGCCCGCCGTGGCGACCCGAACCACGCGGGCCTTCCGGCGTGGTCGCCCTACACGCTGCCACAGCGGCAGACGATGGTGTTCGACGACAGATCCAGCATGCAGGACGATCCGCGCGGCGGAGAGCGCCGGCTGTACGAGCGCGTGCCGTTTCTCCAACGAGGCACCTCGTAGGGTGGGCCTTGGCCCACCATCGTGTCGCATCTGCTCGCGCGGAGGATGATCGGCGGCTCGACGCACGCCGCCCCCGACCCCGTGCGACGGTGGGCCGAGGCCCACCCTACGATTGCATGACCTCGGCGGCGATCTCGAACGAGCGCAAGCGCTTGTCGTGGTCGAAGATGTTGGCGGTCAGCATCAGCTCGTCGGGGCGATGCCGCTGGATGAAGTCCACGATGCCCTTGCGCACGGTATCGCGGCTGCCGATGACGGCACAGGCCAGCGCCTGTGCCACACCCGCTTTCTCGTGCGGCTCCCAGAACGTTTCGATGTCGTCGATCGGCGGCGGCACCAGGCCGGCGCGCCCGCGACGCAGGTTGACGAAGGCCTGCTGCTGCGTGGTGAACAGGTGTTTCGCCTCGGCATCGGTCTCGGCCGCCACCACGTTCAAGGCGAGCATCGCGTGCGGCTTGGCCTGCCGCTTCGATGGACGGAAGTCGCGGTGGTACACCAGCAGCGCCTGGTCCATGGCATCGGGTGCGAAGTGGGACGCGAACGCATACGGCAGGCCGAGCGCGGCGGAGAGCTGTGCACCGAACAGGCTGGAGCCCAGCAGCCATACCGGCACGTCGAGGCCCGCGCCCGGCACGGCGCGCACCGCCTGGCCCTCCTGTACCGGCTCGAAGTAACGCAGCAGCTCCTGCACGTCCTGCGGGAACTGTTCCGCGCTGTCGAAATAGCGGCGCAGCGCACGCGCCGTCGCCTGGTCGGTGCCCGGTGCACGGCCCAGGCCAAGATCGATGCGGTCCGGATACAGCGATGCCAGCGTGCCGAACTGCTCGGCCACCTGCAGCGGCGAGTGATTCGGCAGCATGATGCCGCCAGCACCCACGCGGATGGTGGATGTCGCGCCGGCCACGTGTCCGATCAGCACCGCCGTTGCAGCGCTGGCGATGCCCGGCATGTTGTGGTGCTCGGCCAGCCAGTAGCGCGTGTAACCCCAGCGCTCGGCATGCTGCGCGAGGTCGCGCATGTGGACGAAAGCCCGGGTTGTATCGCTGCCCTCGCAGACAGGCGCGAGGTCGAGGAGCGAGTAAGGGATCATGGGGACACCGGCAATGACGATGTCATCGTCATGGGGCCGCAGGCGATCCGATTCCACCCTGCGGCATGGGACGCTGCATCCCGCCTAGCCGAGCAGGTCGAACGGCCCGCCCTGCTCCAGCGCACGCTGGTAGGCCGGCCTGGCGTGGATGCGCTGCAGGAATCCGGCCAGGTTCGGACAGGCGTCCAGTCCGGCGCGTACCGCCGCCGCTTCGACCGGGAAGCTCATCTGGATGTCGGCTGCGCTGAACTGGTCACCGGCGAACCACGGCGCCTTGCCCAGTTCGCTTTCCATGTAGCCCAGATGGAGCTTCACCTGCGGTCCGACGAACGTCCGCATCGCCTTGTCGGCGATGCCGCGCGCGATGGGCCGGGCGAAGAACGGCATGGGCGCTTTCTTCAGGCGGGAGAACACCAGGCTGAGCAGCATCGGCGGCATCGCCGAGCCTTCCGCGTAGTGCAGCCAGTATCGGTAGCGCAGATGCTCGGCGGTGCCCGGCGAGGGCGCGAACCGGCGCGCGGTGTCGTAACGCTCCACGAGGTACTCGAGGATCGCGCCGGATTCGGCCAGCACGTGTTCTCCATCCACCACCACGGGCGACTTGCCCAGCGGATGGATCTTCCTCAGCGCCGGCGGCGCGAGCATGGTCTGCGGGTCGCGCTGGTAACGCACCACCGTGTAGTCCAGCCCCAGTTCCTCGAGCAGCCAGAGCACGCGCTGGGAACGGGAGTTGTTGAGATGGTGGACGGTGATCATGGGGAGCTCCGTGGGAGACGGCCATGCTACCGCGATGTCCGCCGTTGTAGGAGCGACGTCAGTCGCGACCGTGCGGCAACAACGCACCGGAACTCTGCTCACCCGAAATTCGGTGCACAACGAGCGAGGTCGAGATCGAACCGTGCGGTCGCGACTGACGTCGCTCCTGCAAGGAAGCGATGCGACTCAGGAACTGCACGACAGCATCGAACAACCCGCGCGGTCGCGTGCCCAGTCGGGGCGACGCCCGGCATAGCGTTCACGACCCGGCTGGTCGTCGTACGGCCGGCGCATGACGTCCAGCAGCGCATGCACGCCGGACAGGTCGCCCGCCTCCGCCGCATCGATGGCCTGCTGCGCCAGGTAGTTGCGCGGCACGTAGCGGGGATTGGCCAGGCGCATCCGTTCACGGCGCGCCGCCGGCGTCAGCGTTTCGTCATCGAGGCGGCGCGCGTACTCGACCAGCCAATGGCGCAACGCCGGCGCGACGGCGTCGCGACGGGCCGGGTCATAGAACGCATCATCGAATGCGGACAGCGATGCATCCGCCGGATCCGCATCCATCAAGGCCCGGAAGAACAGGGTCATGTCGATCTCGCCCTGTGCCAGCAGCTGCTGCAACGTGTCCATCCGGTCGATGTCGTCATCCCGGCAGTCCGCCAACCCCAGCTTGCGTGCGGTGGTGTCGCGGTGCGCGCGTGCATGGGCATCGGCGAACCGCTGCAGGCCGGCCTGCAAGGGCTCCACGCCATCGAACAGCGGCGACAGCGCCTGCGCGAAGCGGCTCAGGTTCCATCCCGCCACCTGCGGTTGCCAACCGAAGCGATAGCGACGGCCGTGGGCATCGGTGGTGTTGGGCGTCCAGTCCGGGTCGTAGGCGTCGATCCAGCCATAGGGGCCGTAATCGATCGTCAACCCGAGCACCGACATGTTGTCGGTGTTCATCACGCCATGGACGAAGCCCACCCGCATCCAGTGCGCCACCATCACCGCGGTGCGCTCGCAGACCTCTGCAAACCAGGCCGCGTGCAGCGCTTCGCCTTCGCCGGACAGGTGCGGGAAATCGCGACGGATGGTGAAGTCCACCAGCGCGCGCAGCAGGCCGGTGTCGCCACGCGATGCGGGCAACTGGTAATGACCGAAGCGGAGGAACGAGGGCGCCACCCGGCAGACCACCGCACCGGCCTCAGGCTTCGGATGACCGTCGTAGAACATGTCGCGCACCACCTGCTCGCCCGTGCCTACCAGGCTGAGGGCGCGTGTCGTGGGCACGCCCAGGTGATGCATCGCTTCGCTGCACAGGAATTCGCGGATCGACGACCGCAGGACGGCGCGACCGTCGGCGGTACGCGAATAGGGCGTGGGCCCTGCGCCTTTCAGCTGCAGTTCCCAGCGCTCGCCGGCCGCGTTGACCACCTCGCCCAGCGTGATCGCGCGACCGTCACCCAACTGGCCCGCCCAGTTGCCGAACTGGTGCCCACCGTAGTTGCCCGCATAGGGCTGCATGCCCGGCAGCACGGCATTGCCGCCGAAGACCTGGGCGAATGCGGGGGATGCCACGTCGCGCTCGTCCAGCCCCAGCAGCGCAGCAACCTCGGTCGCGTACGCCAGCACCTGCGGCTCGGCGACCGGCGTCGGGTCGATGGCCGACCAGAGAGCGCCGCGGACTTCGCGGCGGCGCGTGCCCTGCTCGGGATCGCCAGGCAGTTCCCGGATGAAGCGGTTGTCGAAGTGCAGTGCCTGCAGGCCGGCGCTCACGCCACGCCCACCGTCTCATCGTCCACCAGCGGGCTCAGGTCCGGGCGCAGGGCGACGCGCTCATCGAAGACGAAGCACGCACCGTCATAGCCGAAGCCCCCGACCTGCTCGAAGTAGCCCAGGATGCCGTCGTCCAGCTGCAGCACGTTCTCCATGCCATCGGCCTGCATCCACAGCGCGGCCTTCTCGCAACGGATGCCACCGGTGCAGAAGCTGACCACGGTGGCGTCCTTCAGCGCACCGCGATGCGGTTCCAGCGCCGCGGGCAGGTCGGTGAACTTGTCGATCGGCAGCGTCAGCGCGCCGCTGAACGTGCCGTATGCGATTTCCTGCTGGTTGCGGGTATCCAGCATCACCACGCGGCGGCCGGCATCGTCATGACCCTGCTCCAGCCAGCGGGCGAGCGTCCGGGATTCGACGACGGGCGCGCGCACGTCTTCCGGTGTGGTGCCGGGGCGGCGGAAGCTGATGATCTCCGGTTTCACCTTGACCTTGAGGCGCGCGAACGGCACCCGGCGACTGGTGCTGTACTTCACCCGCAGGCCAGCGAAGCGCTGGTCCGCGCGCAGCGGCGCCAGGAAGGACTCGATCGCGTCTGCGCCACCGGCCAGGAACAGGTTCATGCCCTCGCCCGCCACCAGCACCGAACCCCGCAGCGAGAGCGCCTCGGCGCGCGCGCGCAGCGTCGAGGCGAATGCCTCGGGAGCGTCGATGGGCGTGAAATGGTAGGCCGCAATGTTGGTGATCATGCGCTGATTTTACCGGCCGCGGGCGGCTCGCGCCTCAGAGCAGCATCCAGGGCAGCGCGAGGGTCAGCGCGATGATCGCGACCATCGCCGCCAATACTCCGACCACGTACAGGGGCCGCGCGCGCAGCTGGCCCGCAAACGTCTCCGCACGCCCTTCGCGCTCGGCCGCCGTGCGGTCCTCGCGTGCCTGCGTCCGGCGCCGGGCCTGGTAGTCCGCCATCAGGACCTTGGCCCGCGCCAGCTGGTCGACATCTTCGATCCACAGTCCGCCAGCGGAAATTCCCCACGGACTGGGTTGCGTCTCATAGAAGTCGATCGCGTTCGCCCGCAGCAGGTCGCGCACATCGTCGGCCTCGTCGCCGGGCACGTTGCGCAGATTCAGGAAGAGTTTCGCCATGCTGCCAGTGTAACCGCTGCGATCCAGGCCACCGGGCAGCCGGATGCGTTACCCTGCGCGCCTTTCGCCCCATGGATGAACCCCATGCGTTCCCTGCTGCTCGCCGTTTCGCTGCTCCTGCTCGCTGCCTGCAACGCTCCCGTCCCGCCGCCAAGCGGCAGCGTCGCCGAACTGGAACGCATCGACACCCGCGCCGGTACCGGTGCCGTGGCGACCAGCGGCAGTGATGTCACCGTGCACTACACCGGCTGGCTGTACGACGAGAACGCCCCGCAGCAGCGCGGCTTGAAGTTCGACAGCTCCGTGGACCGCGGCCAGCCCTTCACCTTCCTGCTCGGTGCCGGCCAGGTCATCCGCGGCTGGGACGAGGGCGTGGCCGGCATGAAGACCGGGGGCAAGCGCACGCTGCGGATCCCCGCCGACCTCGGCTACGGCAGCAATGGTGCCGGTGGCGTGATTCCACCCGGCGCATCGCTGGTATTCGACGTGGAATTGCTGGAAGTGAAGCCGCACCAGTGAGGGGTGCGCTTCCCCTGTAGGAGCGACGCGAGTCGCGACCGCACGGCTTGAAAATCATGGCGTGTCATCCCCGCGCGAACCCGCAGGATTCCGTGCGCGGCGTACTCGCGGTCGCGACTCACGTCGCTCCTACGGAAAGCACGGACTACTCCACCGGCGCCAGCCGCAGGTCGTGGAAATCGAAGCTGAAATCCGTCAGCGGTGAAATCGCCTCCATACGCGCCTCCCGGATGGAGCCATCCGGTTCCAGCGAGAACGTCAGGAAGGCGTCGGCGTTGAGCCAGCGCTCGCGCCAGCGCACGACGAACGTATCGTGCTGCCAGGGCTGCAGATCGCCGACCAGCTCCTGCGTGCGGCTGAAGCGCAGCACCAACCCGCCGCCTTCCTGCGCCACCACGACATCGCCATACCAGGGGTCGCGCAGTGTGCCGGCATATTCCGCGATCGGCAGCGAAGGCCTGGAGCCCGCATCGCGCGCCGCCTGCAGCTTCTGCCAGTGCTCATCGGCATTGCCCTTCGCCTGCGCGACCTGTGCCTGGTAGGCCGCGAGCCAGTCGGTGCCGGTGTTGGCCAGGTAGGCATCCAGCACCTTCAGCGTGACGGCATTGAATGCCGCACCGATCTCCTGGTTGGTCAGCACCACGATGCCCAGTTTCTGCTCCGGCACCAGCGTCACCCGCGAAACCATGCCGGGCCATCCACCGGTATGCCAAACCAGCTTGCGGCCCTGGAAGTCGGACACCATCCAGCCTTCACCGTAACCGAGGAAATTGGGCTTCGCCGCCTTCAATGCTTCGATCTTCGGTTCGGTGATCGGGATCGGCGTGACCGGCGACCACATCGATTTCTGGCGCTCGGGCTTGAAAAGCGCTTGCTCGCGGCCTTTCGCGTCGCGATAGGTTCCGCCGGCCAGCTGCGCGTTCATCCACTTCGCCATGTCGTTCACGCTGGAATAGAGGCCGCCCGCCCCGGCGACGTTGCGCCATGTCATCCGCGGTGCCGGTTGCAGGGTGGTGAAGTCGGCCTTGGCATGGCCCGTGGCGACGTTGTCGCCCGGCCGCAACGCATCGCTGTTGTAGCGCGTCTCGCGCATGCCCAACGGCTGCAGGATGCGTGCACGCAGGAACTGGTCATATGACTGCCCGCTGGCCTGCTCGATGACCAGTTGCGCCACGCCGTACAGGATGTTGTCGTACGCGTAGCGCTCGCGGAAGCCGCCGCTCAGCGGCACGTCGCGCAGGCGCTCGGCGACTTCACGGTTGCTGTAGGTCGTGGTGGGCCAGAACAGCAGGTCCCCCGCGCCCAACCCCAGTCCGCTGCGGTGGACCAGCAGGTCGCGGATGCGCATCTCGCGGGTGACGTAGGGGTCCGCCATGCGGAACCATGGCAGGTGGTCGATGACACGGTCCTCCAGCTTCAGCTTGCCCTCGTCGGCCAGCATGGACAGCGAAGCCGCCGTGAACGCCTTGGTATTGGAGGCGATGGCGAACATGGTGTGCGCGTCGACCTTGCCGGCCTTGCCGATCTCGCGCTCGCCCCACCCCTTCGCCAGCACCACCTCGCCATCCTTCACCACGGCCACCGCGATACCCGGGACATCGAAGGTCTGGCGTACGGATTCGACGTAGGCGTCCAGGTCCTGCAGCGCGGGCGGCGGCGTGGCGTCCTTGGCGACAGCGCTGGTGGCGAACAGGCCGAGCAGGCAGAGTGCGCGGCCCGTAGCCGCCATCAGGTTCGAACGCATCATGTGATCCATGTCCGGAGTCCCGCGCGACGATACCGCAGGCAGCGCATGCGATGTGCCTGCCGGAAGCGTCGTGCCGGCGCGGCATACTATGCGGATGCCCGCACCAAGCTCCGATGACACGCTCTCCACCCCCACCGTCGCCGTCATCGGTGGCGGGCCCGCCGGGCTGATGGCCGCCGAAACCCTGCGAGCCGCTGGCCTGCAGGTGGACCTGTACGACGCCAAGGGTTCGGTGGGGCGCAAGTTCCTGATCGCCGGCAAGGGCGGCATGAACCTGACCCATTCCGATCCGCGCGACGTCTTCGTTACGCGCTACGGCGAGCGGCAGCACGACGTAGCCGCATGGCTGCGGGGCTTCGACGCGGATGCCCTGCGCGGCTGGGCGCGCGGACTGGGCGTGGAGACATTCGTCGGCACGTCGGGCCGCGTGTTTCCGTCAGACCTCAAGGCAGCGCCGCTGCTGCGCGGCTGGGTGCGGCGGTTGCGCGAACAGGGTGTGCGTTTCCATGTGCACCACCGATGGTCGGGATGGACCGGCGAAGGCGCCCTCCGCTTCGCGACCCCCGACGGCGAGATCCTCGTATCTCCCGACGCCAGCGTGCTGGCGATGGGCGGCGGAAGCTGGCCGGAACTGGGTTCGGACGGCGCCTGGGTCGATGCACTGCAAACAAAGGGCATCACCATCGCCCCCTTGCAACCTTCCAACTGCGGTTTCGACATCGCGTGGAGCGAACATCTGGCGTCACGATTTGCTGGCGAACCCCTCAAGCCGGTCATCGCGCATTGGCAGGAGGCCGATGGCAGCACCCGCCAGCGACAGGGCGAGTGCGTCATCACCGCCACCGGCATCGAAGGAAGCCTGGTCTACGCGCTGTCGCCGATGCTGCGGGATGCCATCGCGCGGGACGGCAGCGCCACGCTGGTGCTGGACCTGCTGCCAGGACGCGATGAGCGTGAACTGGCGCAACGGCTGGCCAAGCCGCGCGGCTCACGCAGCCTGAGCGAACACCTCCGCCGCGAGGCCGGCGTGACGGGCGTGCGCGCGGCGTTGCTGTACGAGGTGCTGGACAAGACAGCGCTGGCCGACCCCGCCAGGATCGCGCGCACGCTGAAACGTTTTCCGTTCCGGCTGTTGCGTCCCCGCCCCATCGCCGAAGCCATCAGCAGTGCCGGCGGCGTGCCCCTGGAGGCAATGGACGAGCGCCTGATGCTGCGCGGAGTACCGGGCGTGTTTGCTGCCGGCGAGATGCTGGACTGGGAAGCACCCACCGGTGGCTATCTGCTGACAGCGTGCTTCGCCAGCGGTCGCCATGCCGCGCACGGCGTGGTCGACTGGCTGGCGCAGCGCAACGCCTGAGTGGTCGTCCGCAGGGGCTGCGGCGCGCACCCCGGGAAGTGCGTGCCGCAGCGGCTGCGGAACGTGCGCGCACGATACGCGAGCCATTGTTGAGGTCCGGTTAGCGTTTCGAAGCAGTTTTATTACAGACATTTACGGCCGGATGTGCATCCTCGCTCTCACGCCGTGTACCGGGCTCACTCCGCCTCGTCACGCGGTCCTTCCGCCATCGCCCTTTCGCGCTTCGCCTTCGCGGCCACGTACATGTTGTCCACCAGGTTCGGGTAGCGCCGGCCTGCCGCCAATGCACGTGCCCTGGCTTCCTGCACCTGGTCGGGCGTGAGTTTCTGGCCGCCGTCGCGACGCTTCGGCGCCGGACGATGCCAGGGACCGGGCATGCGCGTCGCCATCGTTCAGACCGCGGCGGTGACCACGATCTCGATCAGCCAGCCCACGCGTGCGAGATGCGCCTGCACGGTCGCGCGCGGCGGCGCGTTGCCTTCCGGCACCCAACTGTCCCAGACGCGGTTCATGCCCTCGAAGTCCTGCAGGTCCTTCAGGAAGATCTCTGCGCGCAGGATCTTCGACTTGTCCGTGCCCGCGCGCGCCAGCAGGGCATCGATCTCGTCGAGCACCTGCTGCGTCTGTCCGGCGATACCCTGCGTCGCATCCTCCGCGATCTGGCCGGCGAGGTACACCACGCCGTTGTGGATGGCCATCTCGGACAAGCGCGTACCCACGTCGAACCGCTGGATCATGATGCTTTTCTCCCTGTTGGAAGCCGCAGCTTAGCGCCGGGCTTGCGTCATCGCACCCGGCTCGTTCGCCAGAGCCATGTTGCGGCGAGCAGCATGGCGGTGACGATCAGCGCGATCAGCAGTTTCTGCACCCAACCCTGCCCGGCCGGCGCCCACAGGGCATGCAGCCACAGCAATGCATGGCAGCCGAGGGACCATCCGGCCGCGAGGGGGAAGTACGGCTGCCAGGCCGCGTCGAGCCGGAATCGCCACGCCTGCAGCACCATGCCGCTGGTGACGCAAAGGAATGCGGTGATCGCGCAGGTGTGGTGGAACCAGCGATGGAAGTCGGGCGCGACGGACGGCAGCCACGAGTCCCCGATCGCCACGCCCGCCAGCGCGACGGCGCCCGTGCAGAGCAGCAGGAGCGGCGCCGCACTGCGCGCATGTGCCGACAACTGCCGGTAGATGCCGATCGCCAGCACCGTGATGGCAATGGCCAGCACGCAGTAGGCAACGCGCAGCAGCAATCCGCCGGGGCCCAGCAGGTACTGGCTCAAGGTGGCCTGCTGCCAAGCGAGATCGGCCCGGAGAAACTGCAGCGCGGCGCCCACCATCAGGAACAGCGACGCACCTGCCATCGCGGCGAGCGCCGCGATGCGAGCGCGTAGGCGCGGGTCCGGGGAAACGGGACGGCATGGGGAGTCGGGCATCGAGGCGCGCAGCGGAAACCGGCCCCGATTATCCGGCACCACCTCAAGATTTCCCGGCCGGGGCCGCTGTCGTTGGCAGGGCTGCGTGACGTGCCCAGCGTCACGGTTTGGCCTACACTCCGCCTGCCCCCGGCGCACCGGGGATGGCCGTCACGAGCAAGGGGACTCCACGCGCCAATGCCGTTCACCGCACCGCTTCCCGGCGCCGATCCGGCGCGCCAGAGCCAGCGATTGCCTCGCCGGATCTACCGGCTTCGCATGCTGGGGATGGGTCTGGCTGCGCTGCCGGTGGGAACCGTCCTGCTCGAGGGCAACGCCGGCCTGGGTACGTGGGCGTGGCTGGTCTTCACGGCGGTACTGTGGCCGCAACTCGCGCTATGGCTGTCGCTGCGCCACCCCAAGCCTTATCGGGGCGAGATCCGCAACCTGCTGTTCGATTCGGTGCTCGCCGGCATGTGGGTGCCGTTGATGGCGTTCAACCTGCTGCCCAGCGTGCTGCTGGTGACACTGGCCACGGTCGACAAGATCAGCACCGGCATCGATCGGCTCTGGTACTGGTCGCTACCGTTGATGCTGGCCGGCGCGTTGATGGCCGGGTTGGTGACGGGGTTCGAATTGCGTCCCGTCACCAGCATGCCGGTGATGCTGGCGTGCCTGCCGATGCTGCTCATCCATTCCATCGCCGTCAGCCAGGCCAGCTACCACCTGGTCCGCAAGGTCAAGCGGCAGAACCGCCTGCTGGACGAACTGAGCCGGCGCGACACGTTGACCGCCCTGCACAGCCGTCGGCATTGGCAGGAGCAGGCCACGTTGCTGCTGGACCAGTGCGCCGCGACGGGCGAACCGGCCACGCTGATGATGATCGACATCGATCACTTCAAGGCGATCAACGACCGTCACGGCCACACGGTGGGCGACGACGTGCTGCGCGCGACCGCCGACGTGATCCGCCACAGCATCCGCGCGCAGGACTGCGCGGGCCGGTTGGGTGGCGACGAGTTCGCCGTGCTGTTGCGCGGGACCGATCTGGTGGCGGCGGAGATCGTCGCCCAGCGCATCCGGGCTGGCGTCGAAGCCTTGCGGGTCCAGTCAGCGCCCGACCTGCGGCACACGGTGAGCCTGGGGTTGGCGAAGGCGGACGCTGCGGCAGGCGGCTTGCGGGCCTGGCTGGAAACGGCCGACCGGGCGCTCTATCGGGCGAAGAGCAGTGGGCGCAACCAGCTGGCCATCCACGAAGGACCGCAGCCAGCCCTCGCCACACGCTGAGCCAGGCGATGCGGCGCTGCCGCGTCAGGCGCCCAGGTGTTCCGTGCGACCTTCGCGCTGCGGCAGTTCCAGCACGTTGCTGCCGGCGGCGCGCACGCTTTCCTGTTCGTTCTCGTGCACGCAGACGCGGTTGCGGCCCAGGTGCTTGGCCCGGTACAGCTGCTTGTCGGCATGCGACAGCAGCTTGGCCAGGCTGTAGCCGGACTGCATGCTGGAGGTCACACCGAAGCTGCCGGTGATGGCGAAGACATGCCCGGTCTCGCGGGTCTCGATCTGCGCCAGGCGCACGCGGCAGTCTTCGGCCACGCGGGCGGCGGCGCGCAGGTCGCAACCGTACATGAGGATGGCGAATTCCTCGCCACCCAGGCGGCCGAGTACGTCGATGCGGCGGCAAAAGCCCTTGCTGGCTTCGGCCACTTCCTTGAGCGCCCAGTCGCCGGTGCCATGGCCGAAACGGTCGTTGATGTTCTTGAAGTGGTCGAGGTCGAACATGATCAGCGCGGCCTGTTCGCCATTGCGGGCGCACTCGGCCAGCGCGCGCTCGGCACGCAGCGTGAAGTGGTGGCGGTTGCAGATACCGGTCAGCGCGTCGGTTTCGGCCATCTTCTTCAGCGACAGCTGCACGCGCTTGATCTTGAACGCCCAGTAGCCGATGGAGGCGACCAGCAGCACCAGCAGGATGACGATCAGCCGCGTATTCTGCGCGGCCTGCTGATCGACCTTGCGCTGCAGCTGCAGGACCTGGTTCTCTTGGTCGAGCACACTGATCTGCTGGGATTTCTGCAGGGTTTCCTGACGGACGATCTGGTAGGCCAACTCGCGGGCTTTTACCTCGTTGAGGTATGCCTTGTCGGCTTCGGCATAGCTCTGATAAGCACTCAACGCTTCTCTTATATCGCCATTGCGCTCTGCGACATCGTAAAGCGTCCGGTATGCCTTAACCAATGGAAGCGCACTGGTAACACTCGCGCTCTGGCTCAGGACCCCGCGTGCGTAGCTCTCAGCAGCAGAAAGATCTCCTTTCTCCAACGCCTGCTCCGCGAGAAACGCCTTTGCCTCGGCGATCAGGTGCGGATACTTGGCTCGTTCGATCTCATTGAGATGCCTCTCAATGAGATTGATCGCACGCTCAGCTTCTCCTGCCTCCACCCACTTCCGCGCTAGCGCAATGCGGATAAAGTTCGCAGCCGCGAACTCCTTTTGCCTAATGCAATGATCGATTTCGTCATTGATCTGACCGTCATCGGACGACAGAAGGCCAAGGAACTGACGACTCTCAATCTGTACCTGAGAGGCCAGGCAGCGGGTGCGGCCATCGGGCGAATCTTTCTGGATGCGATCAGCATAGTCCAGCGCCTGCCGATATTGACCAATCTGTTGGTTCAGCACTGCCGCCACACCCAGTCCCTGATGACGAATCTCCCTGGAGTGAACTGCAGGGAGCTGCTGCATCGCTTTCTCGAGCTGGCGCAAGCCTTCAGTAAACTGCCTGTCCAATGCATAAGCGTTGACAGTAAGGAGCGTTGCGCGCAAGCCTAGCTCAGAGTCCTTGGTCTTCTCTCCCAAGGCTTTGGCTACTCCGATGCCGGCTTCCGCCCTGCCTTCAAAGATCAGACCGTACGCTTTCAAATAAGCGATACGGTCCTTTTGATACTCGTCTGCAGCTTCGGCCTGCGCCTCAAGCTGCCCAAGGATTCGTTGGAAGGATTTTGGATCGGAACTGCGAGCCGCCTCAGCCTTCGCGATGAGCGTGTCTAGCGATCCTGCGGCATAAGCCGAGCCAACAGAGAGCGACGCCACCAAAGCGCCGAGCAACCAGTAACCCTTCCAATGCGCAGACATAGCCCTACTCCCTTGATCTACTGCCTCCAGCGAAAGTTCACTCTTCCGCCGGGTTGTCTTCCTCAGGTACGTCGCCTTCCAGCGGCTGATCGTCTTCCTTGCTGGGCTGCTGATCCGGTGCCCAGATCATGCACATCATTTTGCTTCGACCACCCAGCACGCCCGAGATTGCAGCGCTATCCATGCCTCTCAGCGCAACAGCCTGTTCTTCCCCAATTCCCAACGCCCTGATAGCGGCGTCGTAATCTGAAGCAGTCATGTGGCGCGCCGACGAGTTCTGACCAATGGATTCAATGAAACGAATAACTGCTGACACGACTCCCCCTAGAAATTGGCATTGACGAGCTCCCGCTCCCCAAGCGGGGCAACCCATTGCCGCAAGATAACCTCTTTTCAAGTCACGCTCTACAAGTTTACGGGCTTGAAATCGTTTTCAGGCCTCCAGCTCCTTGAGCCTGGACGCCACCTCGGGATTTAGCTCCATCGGGCGGGATGGGGGAACGACCAACGTTGTCTGGCCCCCTAAATCGGCGTCAACCAGCTCATTGAGGGGGATCGACTCAATCCGGGGAGGAGCAAGTGGCAGAGTAGCGGCCTCATACATCGTAACGAGATGATCGCTTGGGTAATCGCTCGACAGGATCTCGAGCAGGATTTTGCGATGGGCGGCGCCAGTGCCTAGGCGTGACAGCGTGGAGTCCCCTGCGACCCCTACCTGCCAAAGCACCAGAAATGCCGTCGGATCAATCTTCCGGCGATACATCATGAACTGGCTGGCTTCGTAGTGCTGGCAACCATACGTTCCGGGATCGATCCCCAGGTCGGCGTACAGGCAGTCCTCGGCCGATACAGCTGCTTCCATGACGGCGTCGAACCCTTCGCTGCGCGCTCGATCAATGGCGCGGTGCGGGACACAAGCGAAAACGCCTGGGTGGCCATAAAACGCACCACAGACCCGACGCCCTGCACGCACGAGCTCCAACATGGCATCAACCATCTGCTCGTAGGATTCGTTGCGGGACTTACCCTCGGCGTAGTAGGGCTGCAAGCTGCGCACGTCATCGTGCATCTGCTGCACCCACAGTTCTACGAGCGGATCAGAAGCAGCAACAAACACCGTGTCCGCCTCTTCAATGAAACTCCTCGCCCTGGGAGCCAGGTGAGCCCCCATCGTCATCCCAAGCCCCACACACGCCAAGCTGCCTGACTTCACTTCAGCATCCCCTGTATTCCAATCTTCAATCGCGATCGCGCCGCCACCTAATCCAATCCTGGGAGATGATCCCTCCCTGGACCCGCATGAAGCCACTACGTTCCATCAATCGCTCCCATCCGACATTCCGTGCGCGTTGACGAGCCTCTACTCGGGCGACACCCAGCGTACAGAAACCGTACTCCGTGATTGCCTGTATCACGTGTTTTCCCACGCCTCGTCCCTGCCATTCCGGCAACAACATCATTCCGACCTCGGCGCTTGAGGCGCTTGCCATAAGCGAAGCGATGCCTACATCCCGCGCCTGGTTGGACAGGGAAACACTCCATATCCAATAGGTTGGATCAGAGGACTCGGTCAACCTGCATACAGCGCTAAAGCGCAAGCGCGCAGTGTCCGCATCCACCACTGCGGACACATGCCGCATCGTCTCAACCGAAGCATGAAGGCGGAGATACAGATCTTCGTCTTGGACGCAAATAGGGTGCAGTCGGACCGGTCCTGCGGTCAGAATCGGGGCCGTCATTTCTACCCATTCACAGCTGGGCGCGGAGACGCAGCGCGCCTACACCCCATCGAAGTTCGGTACAAACGTCTCACCCCACCAGCCCCCGCGCCCACCTCACGATCGCCTCCGCCGACATCGCCCCGCTCTGCCGGGCGAGTTCGCGGCCGCCCTGCAGCAGCACCATCGTCGGGATGCTGCGGATGCCGAAGCGGTTGCCCAGTCCCGGGCAGGCTTCCGTGTCCACCTTGGCCAGCCGCATCGCGGGCTCCAGCACGCCCGCCGCCTGCTGGAAGTGTGGGGCCATCTGCAGGCAGGGCCCGCACCACGGCGCCCAGAAATCCACCAGCAACGGCAGCGTGCTGCGCAGGGCGTGGCGGTCGAAGTCCGCCTCGCCCAGCGCCAGCGGCAGGCCGGTGAACAAGGGATGGTGGCAGCGCCCGCAGTTGGGTGTCTCGACCAGCCGCGCCGGCGGCACACGGTTCATCGCCGCGCAGTGCGGGCAGGCGATCAGGTGGGCGTCGGCGCTCATGCAGGCATCCTAACGCCCGCGCGTCCGGCGCGTCACCGCACCACGTGCCAGACCACCTGCCGCCCCGCCAGATAGACCACCCTCCGGCCATCGAACACGGCCATCTGCTCCAGCTTGACCTGCACGTCCTGCCCGCCCCACTCCGGGACGCGCGCCTTCACGTTGCCCTCGATGGCGTAGACCGTATCGGCATGCAGCGGCCAGTCGCCCTGCCCCGCGGTGGATCCCTGGTTGTCCCACATGCCGATGGTCGGCCCCGGCGCGTGGCCCACGAACCCCACCGGATGCGAGTAGGTCGCCGCGCGCAGTCCCAGGCGGGCGACCTCGCGCTGCGTCGCCGCCAGGATTTCGTTGCCCGTGCGGCCGGCGACGAACTGGCTGGTCAGCGCGTCCTGCCAGCGGTTGCCCTGTGCCAGCGCCGCAAGAAGCCCAGCGGGCGCCCCCGCTTCCCCCGCACGCGCCACGTAGGCCATTTCCTGCGTATCGGTGCAGAGCTTGAGGTAGCACAGCCCCACATCGGTGTGCAGCACATCGCCGGGCTGGATCACGCCTTCTTCGCCACAGAACGGCGCATCGTCGGCGCACGCCGTGCCCGCCCGCTGCAGGTTCACGTCCGGCATGAACCACGGCACCAGCCCCAACGACTCGAAGCGTTCCCGGATGTACCAGGCCACATCGTCCGTGGTGGTGACACCGGGCGTGATGACCCGGCCCGAGAACGCCTCGGCGATGACGCCGCGTGCGAGCGACACGATATGCGGGTAGGCGGCCAGCTCTGCCGCGGTGCGGGTCTCCATCCAGCGCACCACCAGCGTCTCCGCCGGCACGAGCCTGGCCTGCAGCGTGGCCGGCAGCACCGACAGCAGGCGTTCGTGCAGCGCATGCGTCAGGCCATCGGCGACCGCCCACTCGCCAGAAACGTTGATGCCGATCCTGCGCGGATCGCGCGCGGTGATCAGCGTGCCCAGCGCGCGCCACTGCGCGTCGAGGTCCCCGCCGGACCACGCCGTTTCGTAGGGTGCGCCGAACGGATACCGGTTGATGGACAGCCGCTGCACGCTGCCATCCGGCTGCCGGTGGAACACCAGCATCGTGGTCCGGCGCGCCGCATGGGCCGGCTGCGGCACCAGCGTGAAGTACACCGGGTCTTCCGCGTACTCGCGCGCGATCACCACCCACATGTCGAGGTCGGCGTCACGCATCAAGCGGGGCAGCAGGGTGTCGAGCCGCTCGCGGAGCATGCGGTTCTCCGGCTCCACGCGGTCCCGCAGCGGCAGCACTGCCCCCACGCCGATCCCGTCCCGTCCCTGCTCCGGCATCGATGCGGCATGTCCGCAGGGCGCCGACGCCAGACCGGCCAGCAGCAGGAGCAGGAAGATCGCAGCGCGCATGCAGGAAGCCTCCGACGGAAGGGCCATGACGCTAGCCGCCCCACGATGATCGCGTCAACGCTGCCCGGGCGGTTCATGCCGCACTGCGATGCGGGACTACACTCCGGTCACGCGGACGCGTCCCGATGCGGGACCCGGAGGTGGGCGATGTGGACGAAGTGGCTCGGCACCCTGCTGCTGGCGTCGTCGGCCCTGTCCGCGCTGGCCCAAGCCGCCCCACCCCCTGCTCCCGCCGACGTGCTGGCGCTACCGGAGCCGCTGAAGCGGCAGTTCCGCGAACAGGTCCTCGATCACACCCGCCTGCCGCATGCCCGGCTCGAGCGGATGGTCGACTTCCTCTTCAGCCCCGGGGGGCTGGGCATGAGCTACCACGCCGACGCCAACCACACCGTGGCCGAGGCCTACGCCACGCGCCAGGCCAACTGCATGAGCTTCACCCTGCTGACGGTGGCGCTGGCGCGGGAGGCCGGGCTCGATGCCTACGCGCAGCAGGTGGACGAAACCCTGGCATGGCGGCAGGACCACAACATTCTCTACCGCACCCAGCACGTCAATGCCGGCGTACGCATCCGCGAACGACGCTTCACGGTGGATGTCGCCTGGAACGAGGTGATCACCCGCAAGCCACCGGAACCGATCCGCGACAACCGCCTCATCGCCCACTACTACAACAACCGCGCGGCGGCGCTGCTCGAACATGGCGCGCTGGACGATGCCCTGCGCCATGCGGAGATCGCCCTGACCCTGGACCCCGGTTACGCCACCAGTTGGAGCAACATCGGCGTGATGTACCTGCGCGACGGCGATGGAGCGCGCGCGGAGCGGGCCTACCGGCACGCACTCGACCTCGACGCCGACAACCCTGGCGCGCTGTTCAACCTGGTCACGTTCTACCAGCGTGCGGGCAACGTGGAAGCCGCACGTCCTTTGCAGAAGCGACTGGATGCCGCGCAGGCCCGCGACCCGTTCCACCATTTCCTGCTGGCCGCGGGCTTCGAGCGCGACGGCAACCTGGTGCGCGCTGCCGCGCACTACCGCAAGGCCATCCAGTTGTACGACGGCGAGCACCGCTTCCACTTCGGCCTCGCCCGCGTGTATTTCCTGCAGGGCGACCACCGGCGCGCAGGAAAGGCGCTGGCGCGCGCAGGCGAACTCAGCCAGGGCGATACCCGTGCGCTTTACCAGGCCAAGCTGGACACGCTGCGCAGGCAGGGCGATACCCGTGCGCTTTACCAGGCCAAGCTGGACACGCTGCGCAGGCAGGGCGACTAGGCTGCGGCGCAGCGGCGAGGGACCACGCCCGGAAGCATGGCCCCGTGCATCGGGCTTATTTCAACTTCAATTCGCGGATCAGATTGCTGCCCAGGATCTGGCGCATCTTGCCGCGGTCGGCGTAGGCCGTGTTGGCCTGCGCGGTGTTCTGCCCGGTCACCTTGCTGGAAACCGCTTCGGAGCGGTCGCGCAGGCCATCGAAGGCCGCCATGTCGGGGTAGACCACGGTCAGGTAGACGTCCGGGTCTTCCGGCCGGCGCGCCTGTGTCGAATAGATCGCATAGCCGAGGATGATGCCGGCCTCCTTCTGCGCTTCCATGACCCGCTTGTACTGGCCCTGCAGGTGCTTCATGTAGTTGTCGAACTGGCCATCCATGATCTTCACCGCCGTGACCTCCATGACCGGCCCTTCGGTATAGCTGCGCTCCTGCGCCAACAGCGGGAAGGACAGCGCGCACAGCACCAGCGCGCACAGCACCAGCGCCCACAGCAACGGCAAGCGTTTCATGTCGGATTCCTCGTTCGATGATCGCCGGATGATTCCGGGTGCCCACCTGAACGCGTCACGGTGCGGCACTACGGCCATGCAGGGGCGGGAATACGCGCCCGACCGACGAACGCACGACATGGCGACCCCGTATTACACACGCTGCTGTCGAAGCACCGGCCTGCCCCGGCGCGCGGGAAGGCTAGCCCGCGAGCGACCACTCACCCAGGCGCGCGTAGTCGGCCTCCCCCTCGATGCTCTGCAGGAGGTGCACGCCCTGCGGGTGCAGCACCATCGGCGGCACGTCCACCGGGGCGGTGCGCGGCGGCACGTAGGCCAGCGTCAGGTGCGGCACGAAGCTGCGCCCGACGTGCTGCTTGAAGCCCGCACGCAGCAGCCGCTGCTGAAGGTTGCGCCAGAACGCGACCGTCGCGGGCGACGGGTGCAATGCCGCCAGCGTCAGCGCCGGATTCTTCGGATTGCCCAGGCACAGCAGGTGGTCGAGGGTGATGCCGAGGGGTTCCGGCTGCCAATCCTGCATGGCGTTGCGCGCGGTGGCGATCATGTCCTCGCGCGGCCCATCGCTCTCGCAAAGGAAATGCAGGGTCAGGTGGTAGCGCTCCGGTCGTACCCAGTGCGCCTGCGGATACGCCGCCTTCAGGTCCTCGGCACGGTGCCGCAGCGCTTCGCATTCGCCCGCGGAAGGCACCAGAGCAAAGAACAGGCGATGCAGCCGACCCGGTTGCGGGCCGCCGAACAGGTCGCCTTGCGGAGTGGAAGCGGAGCGGGATGACATGGCGCGCGGGCGTGGAACAACCGCCTCATCATCGGCGCGAGGACCGGATGATGCAAGCCTGCAACGCCCTGCCAGGGAAGGCAGGAGCGCTGGCTCCTGCCTTCCTGCAACGTCACCGGATCACCAGATCCGCACGCGCTCCTGCGGCGCGATGTACAGCGGGTCGCCCTGCTTGACGCCGAAGGCGTCGTACCACGCGTCGATGTTGCGCAGCGGGGCGAAGGCGCGGATGTGGCCCGGCGAATGCGTGCCGTTGACCAGTTGCTGGCGCAGGGCATCGTCGCGCCACAGCGTGCGCCACACCTGGCCCCAGCCCATGAAGAAACGCTGGTCGCCGGTGAAGCCGTCGATCACCGGCGCCGGCTTGCCGTCCAGTGAACGGTGATAGGCCTCCAGCGCAATGGTCAGGCCGCCCAGGTCACCGATGTTCTCGCCCATCGCCACCCGGCCGTTGATGTGCATGCCGGGCAGTTGCGGGAACGTGTAGGCCTCGTACTGTGCGCCCAGCCTGGCGGCCTGCACCTCGAACTTGGCCGCGTCCTCGGCTGTCCACCAGTCGCGCAGCACGCCCTTGCCATCCGACTTGCGGCCCTGGTCGTCGAAGCCGTGGATGATCTCGTGGCCGATCACGCCACCGATGCCGCCGTAGTTCACCGCCGGATCGGCGTCCGGATCGAAGAACGGCGGTTGCAGGATGGCCGCCGGGAACACGATCTCGTTCTTCACCGAGTTGTAGTAGGCGTTCACCGTCTGCGGGGTCATGCCCCACTCGCCCTTGTCCACCGGCTGGCCCACGCGCTTGCGACGGTAATCCCACTCGAACTGCCCGGCGCGCAGCGCGTTGCCGAACAGGTCGCCGTTCTTCACCACCAGCGCGCTGTAGTCGCGGTACGTGTCAGGGTGGCCGATCTTCAGGCCGAACCCTTGCAGCTTGGCGTGCGCCTCCGCCTTGGTGGCCGGGCTCATCCACGCCAGCGCATCCAGGCGCGCGCCCATCGCCGCCTTCACGTTGGCCACCAGCGCGTCCATCTTCGCCTTCGCATCGGGCGGGAAATACAGCTTCACATAGTCGCGGCCGATCGCCTCGCCCATCGCACTTTCGGAGAACGCGACGCCGCGCTTCCAGCGCTCGCGCTGCTGCGGCTGGCCGGACAGGAACTTGTCGCGGAATTCGTACTGCGCCACCGAGAAGTCGGACGACAGCAACGGAGCCGCGTTGTCGGTCACATGGAACGCCTGCCAGGCCTGCAGCGTGGCGACATCGGCATCGGCGAAGATCGCGGCGATCTTCGGGATGGCGCTGTCCTGGCGGATCACCGCACGGCCCGCGCCGTCCACGCCGGCCGCCTTGAAGAATTCCGCCCACGGGAAGCCGGGTGACTTCGTCGCGAACTCGGCCATCGCCAACGGGTTGTAGGTCTTGTCGCGGTTGCGGCTTTCGGCACGCGTCCAGTGCGCCTCGGCGATGCGGGTTTCAAGCGCCAGGATCGCTTTCGCGTTCTCCTGCGGCCTGTCCCAGCCGGCCAGCTGCAGCATCTGGGCGATATAGGCCTCGTAGCGCTCGCGCTGCGGCTTGAAGGTGTCGCGCAGGTACATCTCGCGGTCTCCCAGGCCCAGGCCGCCCTGGCTCAGGTAGAGCGTGTAGCGGTCGGGATCGCGCTGGTCATCACTGACGCCGAGGTTGAAGAAGCTGTCGAACATCCCACCGCGCTGACCCATCAGCGTGGCCACGGCCGCCTTGTCCTTCGCAGCGCGGATGTCGGCCAGCAGCGGTTGCAGTGGCTTGGCACCCAGTGCATCCACGGTCTTCTCATCCATGAACCCCCGGTACAGCGCGGCGATCTTGGCAGGGTCGCCCTGCGTGGCCGGATCACCCAGCGCATAGCCTTCGATCAACACCCGCAGGCGCGCCTCGGACAGGTCGCGCAGGATCGCGAAGCCACCGTAGCTGGAACGTTCCGCCGGAATCTCGGTGGTGTCGGCCCACGTGCCGCTGACGTAACGGAAGAAGTCCGTGCCCGGCTGTGCCTTGCGGTCCATGCCGTCGGTGTCGATGCCCCATTCGCCGAACCGCCTGGCCGCGATGGTCGAACCGGTGGCGGATGTGCCCGCACTTCCGGATTCGGCGAACAATGCCTGCAGCGTGCAGCCGTCATCCAGGCAGCCATCGTGTTCGTGCGCGGCAAGGGGTCCGGCAAGGGACAGGGCCAGCAAGGTCGCGGTGGTCAGCAGGGTCTTCTTCAAAAGCGTTCTCCGGAAACAGGACAGGTGCCCGCGTCGCGCGCGGGCGTGCCCGGGAGGATACCCACCGCCTCCGGCCCGCCGACCGTGCCAAAAGGTAGTGGCGGGGTCTGGCCGGGGGTTCCGCCCCCGCTCCACGCCGGGAAAAAGACGAAGCCCGGCCAAGGCCGGGCTTCGCGTGAGTGGCGACGATGACGCGCCGGAAAGCGGCGTCAGCGCGGTGCGTCGCCGCTATTGGCGCATCGCCGTCCGCAACGACGGGTGGCATCGCCGGCCACCGTGCCGTCATCCGGCACGAACCCGCCGCTGGAGGGCTGCCCATACGACAGACGCAGGCCAATGCTGCTGCCCTGCGTGCTGTTGCTGGCCTGTTCGTGGCCGAACAGCAGCGACAGCAGCCACCCCTGCCGCAGCTTCACGTCCAGGCCCGCCGACAACGCCAGTGCGTCGTCGTTGTAGCTCTGCATGTCCAGGCGATAGTCGGTGGGATGCGGCCACACGACATAGTTCATCGCCGCCTCGCCCTTGTCCTCCAGCGCCTGGCGATATTCCAGGCTCCAGAACGGACGGTAGCGCCCGTCGTCACCACCGAAGCGGTAGCTGCCTTCCACGCCCAGCGCCACCGTGCTGTTCTCCACCACCTGGCGCCGGTAGGCCAGGTCGTAGATGTCCATCCCGTACTCGCGATACGCCTCCAGCGTGGTGCGGCTGGCATCGAAGCGGCCGTACGTGGTCAGCGCCATGCGTTCACCGTGGTGCTCGTAGCCGAAGGCCAGCGAACCGAACCACTGCTTGCCGTCGCGCACCGCCGTGCCCATCGCCCCGGCATCGTCGCTCCAGCGGCGGATGTCGAAGTCCAGGCGTCCGGCGGCCAGCATGCCGTCCACGAACACATGCTCGCCTGCACGCCACAAGCCATACAGCGCCAGCGAACGCTGGTCGGCTTTCAGGCGCGAGGCGGTGCCGTCCAGATCGCTGTCATTGCGCGCCAGACTGCCGGCCACACCGACCAGCACCTGTTCGCCGATCGCGCGGTCCGCGCCCAGCGTGAGGCCATCGGTCTGGAAGTCGTATCCGCCCACCCGACCGCTCTTGCCGAACGAGGCCGTGCCGGATGCCCATGCGCCCCAACCCTGCGGCAACGCCGGCAGGCTGCCGCCTGTGGCCTGGCCCACGGGCACTGAAAGCCCCTGGCGGTCTTCGGCACCGGCATAGGCCAGCGTGACGTTGTTGCTGGAACCGTTCGCGCCGCTGCGTACCTGGCGCAGGCGGTCGCGGATGTTCGACTGCTGCGCGTTCGCAAAGCGCACGCTCGCATCCACCTGCGCCTGCAGCAGGCCGACCACGCCCGGGTCCCGGGTCGGATCGGGGCGCACGTCCACCTGCAGGCGCATCTCCACGCTGGCCGCGGCATAGCTGCCCGCAGCCGCCTGGGTGGCCGTGATGACGGTCGTGCCTTCCGCATGCAGCGTCACCGTGCGGCCGCTGATGCTGGCCACCTCCGGATCGCTGCTGGTGAAGGTGAAGGCACCGCTGCTGGGGCTCTGCGGATTCACCAGGTCGAAGGCAGGCTCGCCGAACACCTTGCGCAGTTCTTCCGGCCACACGAGCGTCGGCACGGCGGCCGCGATGTCCACGTCCAGCCGCACCTGCGGCGCGGCTTCGTGGTTCGCATCACCGGCCTGGTCGGCGGTCAGGCTGCAGCGCCCGGCCGCCAGCATGGTGACGGTCGCACCAGTCACCTGGCAGACCTGTGCCGTGGTGCTCGCGAACACCACCGGATTGCCGGAGGCGCCACCGCTGGCCACAAGCGCGAACGTACCGTTCGGCGAGAACACCGGCGTGGCCGGATTCGCACTGAAGCCGGTGATCGCCTGCAGCGCCTGCGCCACGACCAGCTCATACGCCTGCGCCCCCGTGAAGCCGTTCGCATCACGCGCCTCCACCGTGAAAGAGAAGCGTCCCGACGCGTTCGGCGTTCCCGACAGCACGCCCGCCGCACTCAACGCGACGCCCTGCGGCAGGCTGCCTGCCGTCACCGCGTAGGTATACGGCGCGGTGCCGCCCGTTACCGCCAGGGTCTGGTTGAACGCACCGGCATGCGTCGCCTGCGGCAACGCGGGCAGCGCGAACGCGATCTGCGGCGCCACCACCTGCAGCGTGTACTGCTGCTGCGCCGTGAAGGGACCGATGCCCGTACTGCTGTCGGTCACCTGCACCGTCAACGTGAAGCTGCCCGCCACCGTCGGCGTGCCGGTGATGCGTCCGTCCGTGCCCAGGCTCAATCCGCTTGGCAACGCACCGCCGACAAGCTGGAACGTGTAAGGCGACGCACCGCCACTGGCGATCAGCGCATGGATGTATCCGCTGCCGCCGACACCGCTGGCCGGGTTCGTCGTATCCAGCGCCAACGTCGGCGGGGTCACGTCGATGGTCACCGTCGCGGGCGCCGTGGTCTGGTACGCATCGCTGGCGGTGTAGGTGAAGCTGTCCGGACCGGCGAAACCCGGCGTCGGCTGGTAAGTGATCGTGGTGCCACTGACGATGGCGGTACCGTGCGCCGGTGCAGTGCCCACGGCCACCGATGTCGCGGTACCCGTGATCGCAAGCGTCACCTGCGTGGCAGGCGCGCCGTAGGGCAGCGACGTACTGACCGGACCCGCGTCGAGCGCCGGCGCAGGCGTCACCGCATTCGATGCCGCCGATGCCGACCCCGTGCCCGCGCCGTTCGTCGCGGTGACAGTGAACGTGTAAGTGGTTCCCGCCGACAGCCCCGTGAAGCGGACAGGACTGGACGCACCGGTCACCGTCGCCCCACCGGGCTGCGCGGTGACCGTATAGCCAGTGATCGCCACTCCCCCTGTGCTGGCGGGTGCGGTGAATGCGATATCCACTTCGCCCGCAGACGCCATCGTGGCTGTACCGATGGTCGGCGCACCCGGCACCACCGGATTGACGGTGAACGAACGGGTGACCTGCGGGGCGGGGAGGTAACTGCCATTGCCCGCCTGGTCGGCGTTGATGGTGCAGGTTCCCGCCGTGACGAACGTCAGTGCGCCGCCCGTCGTGATCGTGCAGACCCCGGTCGTGGACGAGGTGAACGTCGGCGTCAGTCCGGAGTCCGACGTCGCGGTGAACGTCGGCGTGGTGCCGAAATTCTGCGCGCCGGGATTGGCGAACGTGATGGTCTGCGTCGCCGCCGGCGTGATGCTGTTGGACGCCATCGACGCAGGACCGGTACCCGCCACGTTGTCCGCGGTCACCGTGAACGTATAGGGCTGTCCGTTGGTCAGGCCGGTGACGACGATCGGCGACGACGCGCCGTTTATCGGCGCCACATCGGCCGGGCTTACGGTCACCGTGTAACTGGTGATTGCCGATCCGCCGATGTTCAGCGGCGCGGTGAACGCGACACTCGCCTGGGTGTCGCCTGCGATCGCCGTGCCGATCGTCGGTGCACCCGGCACCACGGGAATGACGGTGAACGACCGGCTGACCTGCGGCGCCGGCAGGTAGCTGCTGTCCCCCGCCTGGTCGGCATTGATGGTGCAGGTGCCGGCGGCGATGAAGGTCAGCACACCCCCGGACGTGATCGTGCAGACGCCGGTGGTGGATGACGTGAACGTCACGGCCAGACCCGACGTGGAAGACGCACCGCCCCCCAGGACCGACAGGTTCGGCGATGTCCCGAAGTTCTGCGTGCCCGGATTGCCGAAGGTGATCGTCTGCGGCGACGCAGGCGTGATGCTGTTCGATGCGGCCGAGGCGGCACCGGTGCCGGCGGAATTGGTCGCGGTCACGGTGAACGTGTACGCCACGCCATTGGTCAGGCCGGTCACCGTGATCGGCGAACTCGAGCCGGTACCGGTTGCTCCGCCGGGATTCGCCGTGACCGTATAGCCGCCGGCGATGATCGCGGCACCGCCGATGGAGGCCGGAGCGGTGAACGTCACAGTGGCCTGGGTGTCGCCCGCCGTCGCGGTACCGATGGTCGGCGCCCCGGGCACCACCGCGTTGACCGTGAACGTCCGGGTCACCGTGGTCGCCGCGTTCCACGCGGCGTCGCCCGCCTGGTCGGCGTCGATGGTGCAGCTGCCGGCGGTAACGAAGGTCAGCGTGCCGCCGGACGTGATGGTGCAGACGCCGGTGGTGGACGAACTGAACGTCGGCGTGAGGCCGGAGGTCGCGCTGGCGGTCAACGTCGGCGCGGTGCCGAAGTTCTGCGCACCGGGGTTGGTGAAGGTGATGGTCTGGCTGCCCTTGGGCGTGGCTGCGTTCGAGGCGCCCGACGCCACGCTCGTTCCAATGGCGTTGGTGGCGGTGACCGTGAAGGTATACGCCGTGCCGTTGCTGAGTCCGGTCACGGTGGCCGTGCAGGCAGCCGGACCCGCACAGGTGCCGAACGCGCCACCGGGACTGGCCGTCGCCGTGTACGTGGTGATGGCGGAACCGCCATTGCTGCCCGGTGCGGTGAAGGTCACGCTGACCTGGCCGTCACCCGCCGTGGCGGTGCCGATGGTCGGTGCGGCCGGTGCGGTGGGAATGGCGACGGTATGGGTCGATCCGCTGGTGAACGCCGCCGGCCCGCTGTTGCCGGCCGCATCCGCGATGTTGGTGGAGCCGTTGAGATTCACTTCCAGGGTGCCGTTGCCGGCAATGCCGCTCACGGTGACGTCGATCGAGGTACCGCTGCTGGCGGAGACGGCGCTGATCGTGCCCGTGGCCGAACCGGTCGTGCCCAGGGAGAAGTCGTCGATCGAGACGTTGCTGACCGCTTCGTTGAACGCCACCGTGAAGGTCACGCTGGTGGCGGTGGCTGCGGGCGAACCGCTCACCGTGATGGCCGTGACGACGGGGGGCGCACCATCCACCACCAGCGCCCTGTTGGCCCCCAGTGATCCCGCCGTACCCGGAACGGCCAGCGCCAGCGTGGCGTTGTTGGCGGCGGCATCCTGGATCGTGCCGCCGTTCAGCGCGAGCGAATTCGTCGACACGTAATCGAGGTCGCTGCTGACATCGCCCGATTGCACGGCATAGTTGAACGTCAACGTGCCGGTGCCACTGCCGCTGACGTAGTTGACTGCGCGATCGGTACTGCCCGTCTCCAGCGTCAGCTGCGGCGTACCGGTGACTGTCACCGCTTCGGTGAAGCTGATCTGCAGGCTGATCGTGGACCCGAGTGCGTACGTGCCGTCCGGCGTGGACGAAGTGACCGAGGTGACCGAGGGCACCACGCCATCGATCACCAGGTTCTTGTTCGCGCCAAGCGAGCCGGCCGCACCCGGCGATGGCAGCGTCAAGATGGCGTTGTTGCTGGCCGCATCGCGGATCGTGCCGCCATTCAGCGCAAGCGCCGTGGGCGAGGTGTAGTCCAGGTCAGCCGTGGTGTCGCCGGCCTGCACGGTGTAGATAAAGATCAGCGTGCTGCTGCTGCCGTTGCCGCTGATGTAATTGACGATGCGATCGGTCGAACCGGTCTCGATCGTCAGCTGCGGGGTTCCGGTGACGGTGACGTTTTCGCTGAAAGTCACCTCAAGACTGATGACATCGCCCACGTTGTACGTGCCGTTGGCCGTACTGGAAGTGATCGAGCTGACGGTGGGAGGCGTGGTGTCGGGCGGCACGGCGGGATCGATGACGATGTTGTTCATCGAGTGCCAGCTGCCAACACCCCCGTTCTCGCCGCCCGCGGAGGTGAACATCCTGACGTCGTCCACGTACGAGAACGCTGCCCCCAACGAGACCGTCTGCGGCATGGGGTTGGGATCGTATCCCTGGAAGGTCATGGAGGCCACCTGGACACCGTCCCGGTAGCCCACGACGGTATTCGTCATGGGCGACGTCTCGCCCCAGCTGTAATAGCGGAACGACGTCAGCTTGAATTCACTGCCATCCGCGGAGCGGACCGCCATGCCCTTGGTGATTCCGAGTGCGCCATCATCGAAGGTGAGGGCCGAATACCCCGAGTCTTCACTATTGAGGAAGGCATTCGGTCGCCAGTGGATCACGCCGACATTGCTTCCATTGACGTTGCTGATGTTGTAGATCTGGATGGACAGCCCGACGATATCGCCCGACCCGCCTTCACCGTCGGCGGCAATGCCGTCTCCGAGGCCGGCATCGTTTGTGAACGTCAACGTCTCCGCCATTGCGGCAGGGATCGCCATCGCGCTACTGGCGAACACGCCCAGCAGGAACACGCGCGCGAACAGACGTACACGGCGCGTGGCGCCGGAAAGGATAGGCATGTCGAGTCCCCGGAAACGTGAATGCGTGATGCGTACATCGACCAGCGACACGCCGACAGACGGTCGCCCCCCTCTTGGCCGTGCATGCCAGCCCTCCTCGCGGATGGACTTCCCCGGCATACCCGAATGAGCAGTGTCCCTGGCGACGCCATGGCCAACGCTGATGCGGCATGGTAGCCGCGTAACGCCACTTACTCCAGTGACCGCGACGCCGTCTCCGGTCCCGTCGCCGATGCAAGCCCCGTACCAACGACCCCTAACCCGTCACGCGTGGCAGCGGCCCCTCCGATGGCGGCATCAGGTGGCGTGGCAGCGAGATGGTGAAGACACACCCGATGCCCGGCACGTCGCGCACGCTCAGCTGCCCCTGGTTGGCCTCCACACTGCGCTGCGAGATCGACAACCCCAGCCCCAGGCCGCTCTGGTCCGCGCTCTCCTGCACGAAAGGCTGGAACAGGGCGGCGCCATCGCCGGAAGGCAGCCCGCCGCAGCGGTCCTCCACGTCGATCAGGATGCGGTCGGCGAGCGCGTAGGCGTTCAACGTGATCTCGCTGCCTGGCGCAGAGAACTTGAAGGCGTTCTGCAGCAGATTGCCGGTTGCCGACAGCAACAGGTCGCGGTCGACATCGATGGCCAGCACAGGATCCACCTCGGACACGACCAGTACGCATCCCCGGACCGTGGCCTCCAGCGAGGCCGACAGCCTGATCTCGGCGATGAAATCCGCCAACGAGTACAGCCGCTTCTGCACCGGCGTGCCGGCCGCCATCCGCACCTCGGCCAGCGAACGATCGATCAGGCTTCCCAGCCCGGCCAGGGCGCGATCCAGGATGCCGGCCGTCGCACCGGACATGCCCACGCTGCCTTCCTTGATGATCGACAGCGCCAGCGTCGCCGTGCACAGCTGGTTGCGCAACTCGTGCGCGAAGAATCCCAGCCGCTCGTTCAACGCCAGGGCCTGCCTGTCGGACTGCACGATCTCGTTCTGGTAGCCGAATTCCGTCACCGCGTGCGCGATGGCATTGTCCAGGCAACGGTTGAGCGTGCGGAACTCATCGGTCTCGATCACCGCGCCCCGCTCGAAGGCGAGATCGGAAATCGCCTGGCACAGGTCGCCATAGTCGTGCACCACCTGGTCGACGGTGAACCCGTGCGTCAGCAGTTCGCGGCCATGCAGTGCCGCCGACTCACTGATCTCCGACAGGGCGGGACGACCGCCGCCCGAGGGTCCCGATACCTTGCGGCTGCGCATCGGCTCGGCGCCCTCCTCCACCTGCAGCGTCTTGATCAACTGGTCCAGGAAAACCGTCACGCCGTGATCCAGTTCCTGGCCGGGCACGCCCGTAGCGGATCGCAGCGCGACCTTGCCACGGCAGCGCGCAATCAGTTCGGCGCGGTTGTCACTGAGGAACCGATGCATCATCCCTCGACCTTACGCGCCTTTTGCCGGTACAGAGGGGTCTTTTGCGCGCATTCGCAGCCGTCCATCGGGCAATCCGGCCTTTTCCGGCCTGACGGCCTGCTTTCCCCATAACTACACGCGTTACTCATCCCTCCACGTGCACGGTGCACGTCCGGCCGTCGGCCGGAGGAGACCTGCCATGACATTCCATCCCAAGCCGCCCGCCCGCCACGACACCTCCAGGGCGATACCCGCGCCTGCCACACCATCAACCCCACCCCGCACTCTTCCCAAGGATCATGGGAAGGGCCAATTGCCCAATCCCGGCAAACGCTCCTGATCGCAGGGCACCAAGGGCACGAAGTACGGGAAGGACGGCTCGGCCGCGAATGCGGTCGAGCGAACGCGGAGCCCCCGCCCATCTCCGCTCGAAGCGATGGGCCTCGCCCTCAGTCCGTCCGCAGGCGTTTCTCGAACCAGTGATGCGCGTAAGGGTTGTCGTTATAGGCGGGGATCTCGATGTAGCCGTTGCGGTCATACAACGCCCGTGCTTCCACCAGGCTGCTGTTGGTGTCCAATCGCAACGTGTGCAGTCCCATTGCCACCGCGTGCGCCTCCAGCGCATCCAGCACCCGCTGCGCGATGCCCAGCCCGCGCGCATCCGGTGCCACCCACATGCGCTTGATTTCGCCCATGCCGCCGGCGATCCGCTTCAATCCCCCGCACCCGACCGCCGCGCCCTCCAGCCGCGCGACCACGAAGGCGCCACGGGGCGGCACCAGTTCGCCGGGATCGGCCGACACGCTGCGGGCGGCGTCGAAACCGCCTTCGAAGCGCGCATCGAGTTCATCCAGATAGGCCTGGATGCACGCCTGCGCTTCGACACTGGCCGGATCCTCCAGCGCGATCTCCGCCGCGGACGCACGCATGAGGCGCTCCACTTCATCCATCGCCTCGACCAACCGTTCGCGCTGCCGCGCCGACAAGGGCGCCAGCAGGGAATCCGCCAACGCGCGCGAATCCCGATCGAGCGCATCCACCTCGCGCCGCCCTTTCGCGGTCAGGACCACATGCCGCCTGCGTGCATCGACGGGCGATGCCTGTACCCGCACAAGCCCCTGCGCCTCGAGCGCACGCAACAACCGGCTCGCATAGCCGGAGTCCAATCCGAGGCGTGCACGCAGGTCGCGCACATCCGCCCCCGCATGCCCTGTTTCGAACAGCAGGCGCGACTCGGCCAACGGGCGGCCGTGCCCGAGGTAGTCGTCAGTGAGCACCCCGATGCGGCGGGTGACGGTGCGGTTGAAGCGGCGGACCCGCTGGATCTGGTTCTCGTTCATTGCCTGACTTTAGTCAGGTATTCAAGCGGAAGCAACCGCGGTACGCATGACCGGCTCAGGCCGGCTCCCGCCCCGCCTCGCCGCGCGGATCTTCGCCCAGGGGGTACGCGGTCCGCAGGGGCTGGCCGTTGGCGCTGAAGAACAGGCCCGGCGCTTGCCCGCGCAGCCTTGCCGCCGTGATGCCCATGGCAATGCGGGCTCCGGCCGCCAGGAAAGCAAGCGGCGTGCGACGCACCTCGCCGACGGCACTGTCGGAGTTCAACACCACGTGGCCCGGCGGGCCGAATGCGGCATCGACGTCGGTCTCCGGCACCAGGCATGCGGCAACCACGCCCACGTAGGCGACTTTCCCGTCGCGCGGCGTATTGGCCAGCGGCGTACGGCAACACGCCGCGTACCAGCGCAACAGCCCGCCTTCGCGCAGGCACAGGCCGGCGATGTGCTCCTCGCCCGCCGTGAAACGCACCGCCAGCGGGTTCATCGCCACGATGTCGGTACCGCCCTGCGCATCCATCACGCCGGGTTGCCCGAGGTGACGCGCGTAGGTCCGGCAATCCCCGCAGTAGCACGTTGCACGCGCATACGCCCGACGGGCATCCACCGTGCCCTGCACCTGCCCGCAGCGGCAACGCAGCTCCAGCGCCATCGACGCACCTCCGCTTCAAGACATCTGCGGACAGGGATAACGCACGCGGTATGAGTGCAGCGTCAAACCGGGCGTGCCTGCCTGACCCGCAGGCAAACCGGCGTTGCACGACGCGACATGAAGCGCAGGTGACGTATCTTCGCGCGCGCAGGCCGCTCCTCGCGATGCATGCTGTAGCATGCGTGCCGCGAGCCATCCGCTTGCTTCGCGCGTTCCGCACGGCCCCCGGCCCTCCGCTTCGCTCCCTTTCCCACGCGACGCATTCCCCACGACGGGATGGTTGCCCCCGGGAGCTTCCATGCCCTGCCCGCCACACCCTCGCCCCGTCGTTGCACATGCCATGCCTTTCCCCGCTGCAGCGTGCGCTGCCGGGGACCGGCCGCTGCAGGCCATGCCGTCATGACCTCGTGTTCGCGGTGCGACGCCGTCTGCTGCCGCCTGACCGTGGTCCTGCAACCGGAAGACCAGATTCCCTCGCATCTCACCACCCGTACCCCCGCCGGCCTGCATGTGATGGCGCGCGACGAGGAAGGCTGGTGCGTGGCACTCGATGGCGCGCGGATGAACTGCGGCATCTACCAGACCCGGCCGGACGTGTGTCGCCGCTTCGTCATGAGCGGACCCTACTGCCGTGCCGTGCGTACCGATTACCTGGACATGCGCAAGAAGGGCATCCCGCTGACGGTGGAGTGACGCCCGCTATGCCCGTTACGCGCCCTTGCTAGCGCAACTGGCTGTCCTTGCTGCCCCGCCGGTTGTAGAGGCCGGCACCCTGCTCTTCCTGGTCGGCCGCCTCCTGGCATACCACGCACAGGCGCACGCCCGGCACCGCCTGCTGGCGGGCAACCGGGATCGGCTTTTCGCATTCTTCGCAGTGGGTCAGGCTCGGCCCCTTCGGCAGCGCGCGGCGCGCGCGTTCGATGCCGTCCTTCACGGTCGCATCGATCTGTTCCTGCACGGCGCCATCGCCGGCCCATCCGGTTGCCATGGTCATGTCCTCGCTTCGCACTGCTGCCCGGACAGCTTACGCCCGGCGACCACAGCGGTTTTCACGAACAGGAATGGGGCCGCGACGGGTGGAATTCAATCCTGCGCCAGTGCGTATCCGATCGCCGCCACCACCGCCGCCACCTGCGCATCGTTGCACTGCTGCGGCGTCGCCTTCGGACTGTCGGGATAGACCTCGGTGATGGTGGTATAGCGAGCGTCGGTGATGCCGGTGCACAGGCCCAGCGACTTCACCGGGTACTGGATGACACCCTCGGCCACCACCGGCGAACCGATGATCTCGCCATTGTCGTCGGCCGGGGCGATATGGGTGACGGCTGCCACCGCCGCGATCACGGCGCGCTGGAAATCGGGCTGCGGATTCGCACTGTCGTCCACGAGGTAGAAGCCGTCCGGAATCTCCCCGGGTTCGAACGGCTTCCCGTCGCGCGCGGCAAGTGCAGGACGGAACTCGCTCTCATCGCTGTCGGTGGTTTCGTGAAGGTCGATGTGCATCAATACGCGGTCCTTTACCGGCGCAACCAGCGCGATCAACGCGGCGGATTCCTGCGCAGGACTGTCCGCACGGAACGAACGGTTCGGATCGAGCGCATCGGCGTTCCAGCGATGGATGCGTTCGTAGCCCCACGGGCTGACGCACGGCACCACCAGCAGGTTCGCCTTGCCGGCATAGTCGGCGGCACACTCGTCGAGGAACTGCAGCGCGCCATGCACGCCGCTGGTCTCGTAGCCGTGCACGCCGCCGGTGACCAGCATCGTGGGCAGCGCCTCGCTCCAGTCGCGGCTGCGTACCGCCAACAGCGGATAGACCTCGCCCGGACCGTAGTCCAGCGTGCCGTACTGCTGCACATCGAAGCGTCCGCGCAGCCGATCGATCACCGTCACCACATCATCCGCATGACGGCGTTGCACGCGCTGCTGCGCGCGCCATGCGGCTTTCTCCGCCGCGCCCCAGGGTGTACCGGGTGTGCCGATGGGATGGAAGCGGGCGGGCGTGTTCATGGCGATGGCGGGGCCGGGAATCCGAGGGGTCGGCACTATACCAGCGGGTGCGGCAAGGCTTCCGGAGAGGTCGCGGACTATCGCCCACGGGTCGGCGGGGGCGAAAATCCCGCTCCTGCGATCACAACGCGCTTCAGGACTCCGCTCCATGCCCCACTACACCGGCCCCCTGCTCACCCGCGATACCGCTGCTGCCCTGCTGGCGGCGCGCGACCGCGGCGACACCGTGTGGCATGGTTCGCTGGACCTGGGACGTACGCTGGCGGACGCACGGCTGGAGGCCCGGACATGGCAGTGGCGCGACGCGGCGTATCCCTATCCCGATCGGCTCAAGGACCGCACGCTGTACTACTGGGACGGCGAGGATTTCTCGCCAATCTCGCGCTATACGGGCTCGCTGATCAAGCTGGTGCCCACCGAGTGGGGCGTGCCCACGTTCGAGATCGATGGCATCAAGATGCTGCCGACCTCGAAGGAATCGCCGCTGGACGATGCCCGGCGCAAAGTCGCACTGGTGGAACCTGGGGGCAAGGTGGTGCTGGATACGTGCGGCGGCCTGGGCTACTTCGCGGCGTGCTGCCTGGCCGCCGGCGCCGCACGCATCCTGTCGTTCGAGAAGAACGCCAACGTACTCTGGCTGCGGACCCTCAATCCCTGGTCACCGGATCCGGACGCACCCGGGCACGATGGGCGCCTGCAACTGACCCATGCCGACGTCTCGCAGGCCATCACACAGGTGGCGGATGCCTCCGTCGACGCCGTGCTGCACGACCCGCCGCGTTTCGGTATCGCCGGCGAGCTGTATTCGCAGGCCTTCTACGACCAGCTTGCGCGCGTGCTGCGTCGCGGCGGCAAGCTGTTCCACTACACCGGCACGCCCAACAAGCTCACCAGCGGGCGCGACGTGCCCGGCGAGGTGGCGAAGCGGCTGGAGAAGGCCGGCTTCAAGGCGCAGCGGGCGCTGGACGGCGTGGTCGCCATGCGCCGCTGACCGACCCTCGGCCGACCTTCACGCCGGCTGAGCGCGGCGGGGCGCACAACAGCGCCACCGCCATGCCCGGGAGGGGCCACCATGCAACGCACCACGCTACTGTCCGTCGCCGCATCCGCCCTGCTGCTCGCAGGCCCCGCGCTCGCCCAGGACACGCCGCCGGCGATGACGCCCGAGATGCACGCCATGATGGAGGCCTACCAGAAGGCCGGCACGCCGGGCATGGAACACGGCAGGCTGGCTTCGATGGCCGGCACCTACGACCTGGTCGTGAAGAGCTGGCACGCACCCGGCGCGCCACCCAGCACCGACGCCGGCACTGCGACACGCAGGATGATCCTCGGCAACCGCGTGATGCTGGAGGAGGTGACGTCGCAGATGATGGGACAGCCGTTCTCCGGCCAGGGCCTGCATGGGTTCGACAACGTCACCGGCAAGCACTGGGGCACGTGGAACGACAGCATGAGCACGGGCCTCATGGTCAGCGAAGGTACCTGCGATGCCCAACTGACCTGCACCTACACCGGCACCCACAACGACCCGGTGACGAAGAAACCCCAGAGCAGCCGCATGACCACGCGCTGGACCGACAAGAACACGGAAGTGTTCGAGATGTACGGCCCCGGCCCTGACGGCAAGGAAACGAAGATGATGGAGATCACCTACAAGCGGCGGCCGTAGCCGCTGCGCGCGCGATCAGGCGTGCACAGCCTGGCCGGCATCCGCCAGATTGTTGCGTCGCCACGCCGCTGGGGGCTGCCCGTATTCGCGCCGGAACGCGCGAATGAAGGACGTGTCGTTCTGGTAGCCCACCTCTTCGGCCACCCGTGACAGCGGCGCATTGCTGCGGCGTAGCAGGTTGGCCGCCATCAGCATCCGCCACTGCGTCAGGTACTGCATCGGCGACGTGCCGACCAGGTGCTGGAACCGCTCGGCCAGTACCGAACGCGAGGTGCCGGCGACCCGCGCCAGGTCGGCGAGGGTCCACTCGCGACAGGGCTGCTGGTGCAACGCGTTGAGCGCCTTGCCGACGACGCGGTCGCCAAGGCCCGCCAGCCAGCCCGCATGACCTTCATGCTGGTGCACGTAACGGCGCAGCACTTCGATGAACAGCAATTCCGCGAGCCGGGACAGCAGGCTCGCACCGCCAGGTCGCGGCGTGCGCGCCTCGGCCAGCGCGTAACGCACGGACGATTCGAGCCATGCGCCGGCATCGGAATCACGCAAGCTGATGCGCACGACCGGCGGCAGGCCGTCCAGCAGCAATCGCGCCAGTCGCGTATCGCAGGCCAGGTAGCCGCAGACGATGCGTGTGGGCGCGCCGCCGCCGCCGTAGGCGAGCCGGCGCGGGCGACTGGCGAACAGCTTCTTCAGGTCGGCCGCGCCGCGCGGCGGCGGCAGGCCCGGCGCCGACGTCATGCGGTGCGCGCTGCCGCCCGGGAACATCACCACGTCGCCTTCGTGCACCTCCATCGGTGGCGCACCGTCCATTTCCACCCGGCATCCGCCCTCGGTGATCAGGTGGAAGATCACCACCTGCTCCGCGGTCGGGTCCAGCCAGGGCGCCGCCAGCGAAGCTTTCGGCGACTGGTAGCACCAGGGCGCACTGAAGCGGGCGTTGACGAAGAACGCACCGGACATCTGCACCACGCGCAGGATTTCGGACAGCGCGTCCATGTTCAGTCCGCCGGCCGGCCTGCGACCGACACCGCCACCCGGATCGGCGGCGGGCCGGACAGCGCGCCCTGCATCGGCGAGCGGCGCAGGCCCTCGGCCACGAGCGCGTTCAAGCGCACCGCGTCGACACCCGGTGCGTGCAGCACGACCTCCACCTGCATCGACGCCGGACCCGCGTCGACCGGCATGCCCTCCACATCGCGCATGCCCAGCAACCCGCGCGCATCGGAGCGACTGCCGACTTCCACTTCCAGCCGCTCCAGCGCCACGCCCTGCTCGGCTGCGACCATCGCGATCGCCGTGGTCGCGCACGCGGCGATACCGGCACGGAAGAACCAGCCCGGCGACGGCCGGTCGCCGGTGCCACCGAGTTCCACCGGCATGTCGGATTCGACCGTTGCCCCGGTGGCGTGCGTGGTCACCACCCGCGTGTCGTCCTGCCAGCGCGCACGCGCGCTCACGTCGTCATGCAGCCCCTTGTCGGGACGGCGGGTGAACACGCTGACGGCGCGCTGCATCGCATCGGCGATGTCTCGTGGATTGCTCATGGCCAGGGGGATTCCATCGGACGGCAGGGGCGGCCGGATTCTGAGCGCAACAACGCGTCCCGGGGCGGCGCGCGGCCAGTCGCCGGACGATCGGCAAGGAATCGCGGAGCCCCGGGAAACCCGCACGCGGATCCGGACGCATGGCCAGTTGCGGCAGACGCCCCGTCAGGACGGAAGCCCGGTGCGACCGCCACGCTGCGCCCTCCCCAACCCCAGGAGTTTTCCCCGAATGAATGCCGTTGCCGTTTCCTTCCCCACCCTGCCCGACCTGGACGCCCTCAAGCAGCGCCAGCAGGCCGCCTGGTCCAGCGGCAACTACGCCGTCGTCGGCACTACGCTGCAGATCGTCGGCGAACGCCTGGCCGAAGCGGTCGACCTGCGCTGGGACGAACGCGTGCTCGATGTCGCCGCCGGCAATGGCAATGCGACGCTGGCCGCGGCGCGCCGGGGTGGCCAGGTGGTGTCCACCGACTACGTGCCCGCACTGCTGGACCTGGGCCAGGCGCGTGCCGAGGCCGAGCAGTTGCAGGTCGCCTTCGCCGAAGCTGATGCCGAGGCCCTGCCCTTCGCCGACGCCAGTTTCGATGTGGTGCTGTCCACGTTCGGCGTGATGTTCACGCCGGACCACGCGCGTGCCGCTGACGAACTGACACGCGTGTGCCGGCCCGGCGGCCGCATCGGCCTGGCCAACTGGACGCCGGAAGGTTTCATCGGCCAGATGTTCAAGGTGCTGGGACGCCACATTGCGCCGCCTGCCGGTGTGCAGCCGCCGTCACTGTGGGGCACCACCGCGCACGTGCAGTCGCTGTTCGGCGACACGGCCGGCGCCATCGGCGTCACCGCGCGCATGTTCAATTTCCGCTACCGCTCGGCTGCGCACATGATCGACGTGTTCCGCACCTGGTACGGCCCGGTGCAGAAGGCCTTCCAGGCCCTGCCGGCCGACAAGGCCGCCGAACTCGAACAGGACCTGCACGCGCTGATGGAGCGCATGGATCGCGGCAACGGCAACGGCCTGGTCATCCCCAGCGAATACCTCGAAATCGTGGTCGTGCGCCGATGAAGGACCACGCGCGACTGCAGCGGCGCGTGCAGCGCTACGGCTGGGACCTCGCCGCTTCCCGTTACGACGCGCTCTGGCAGGCGCAGTTGTCGGACGCGCACCGTCGGCTGCTGGCACTCGCGCCGGCCGCGTCCGGCGAGTCGGTGCTCGATGTGGCCTGCGGCACCGGCGCGATGGCGTTGGCCGCCGCCGAGGCCGTTGGTCACGATGGCCGCGTGGTCGGCGTGGACATCGCCGAGCGCATGGTGGACGAAGCCAACGCACGGGCGCGGGCGCGCGGCCTGCAGCACGCGCGCTTCCTGCGCATGGACGGCGAATCGCTGGACTCCTCGGGCGTCGGCTTCGACCTGGCGTACTGCGCACTCGGCCTGATGTACATGCCCGATCCCGATCAGGCCATGCGCGGCATGCACGGTGCGCTGCGCCCGGGCGGCCGCGTGGCCGTGGCGGTCTGGGGCCAGCGCGCACGCTGCGGCTGGTCGCCGGTGTTTCCAATCGTCGACGAGGAGGTCGCCAGTGATGTCTGTCCGCTGTTCTTCCAACTCGGCCATGAAGGCATGCTCGCCGACCTGTGCACGCGCGCCGGCTTCGTCGATGCGGAGGAACACCGCGTGGAGGCGGTGCTGCGGTACGCCAGCGACGACGATGCCTGCGATGCGGCCTTCGTCGGTGGTCCGGTGGCGATGGCCTGGTCGCGCTTCGACGACGCGACCCGCCGGCGCGTCCGCACGCGCTACCTGCGCGCGATCCGGCCGTGGCGCGTCGGCGACGGCTATCGCATGCCGGGTGAGTTCGTGGTGGCCACCGCGCGCCGGCACGCGGGTTGACGGCCACCATGCGCGGGCGATCCCGGGCCCTGCGTCACGCTTGCGCGATGGTGCGCTGCAGCTTTCCCCTTTGACCAATGCCCCCTCGCGCGGGCGTGTGGCCCACTGCCGGCACTTCACACCGGAGGTGCCGTCGATGTCGAGCGCTGCGCTGCTGTGTCGTTCCCTCCCGCGCGTCCGTTTCCACCGCGCGGCCCTGCTGCTCTCCTCGCTGTTCCTGATGCTGGCCAGCGGCCACGCGCTGGCGCTGACCGAAGTCACCGGCTTCGGCAGCAATCCCGGCAACCTGCGCATGCACAAGGTCGTGCCCACCGGCCTGCCGGCGAACGCGCCCCTGGTCGTGGCCTTGCACGGCTGCGCGCAGTCCGCCTCCAATTACGATGCCGAGCCGGGTTGGGAGTTGCTCGCCAACCGCTTCAGCTTCGCCCTGCTGCTGCCCGAACAACAGACTGGCAACAACAGCAGCCGCTGCTTCAACTGGTTCGAAACCGCCGACACCACGCGCGGCCAGGGCGAACCGCTGTCGATCAAGCAGATGGTCGATCGCATGATCGCCGACCATGCGATCGATCCCGCGCGCGTCTACGTCACCGGTCTGTCGGCCGGTGGCGCGATGACGTCGGTGATGTTGGCCACCTACCCCGACGTGTTCGCGGGCGGCGCCATCGTGGCGGGCATTCCCTACCGCTGCGCGACCACCCAGACCGCGGCCTTCAGCTGCATGAATCCCGGCAGCGACCTGACCCCCGCGCAATGGGGCGCGAAGGTGCGGGCGGCCAGCAGCTGGACCGGGCCCTGGCCGATCGTGTCGATCTGGCACGGCGATGCCGACTACACCGTGCGTCCAGCCAACCTCGCCGAGAGCCTGGACCAGTGGGCCGACGTGCATGGCATCGACACCGTGGCCGACGCCACCGACACCGTCAGCGGCTATCCGCACAAGGTCTACAAGGACGCCACCGGCACCGCAAAGGTGGAGACCTATGTCATCACCGGCATGGGCCACGGCACGCCGGTGGACCCGGGCACCGGCGAAACGCAGTGCGGCACGGCGGGCGCCTACATCCTCGACGTGAACATCTGCTCCAGCTACCACATCGCCCGCTTCTTCGGCCTGGACAACCTGGACGGCGTGCCGCCGACCGTCGCCCTGACCTCGCCCGCCAACGGCGCCACCATCAGCGGCACGGTGACGCTGGCAGCCACCGCCAACGACGACATCGGCGTGGCGGGCGTGGACTTCCTGCTGGACGGTGCGTTGCTCGGCAGCGATGCCAGCGCGCCCTACAGCCTGGCGTGGAGCAGCAGCGGCACCAGCGACGGCGCGCACGTGTTGCAGGCGCGGGCATTGGACCTCGCCGGCAATACAGGCACCTCCACAGCGGTCAATGTCACCGTCAGCGGCGGGACCGGCGGCGGATCTCCGGTCACCGTGGTGTTCAACAACGAGGACGCCAACGATGGCTACGTGAAAGCCAGCGCCACCGGCAGCGGCGCGGCCGTGGGCACGCTGGAGGCGTACTACGGCCTCGCGATAGGACGCGGCACCGATGGCAACCACAACCGTGCGGTGCTGTCGTTCGATACCTCATCGCTGCCGGACAACGCCGTGGTCACGTCGGCCGCGCTGACGGTGGCCTACCGCAGCGCCAGCGGCGATCCGTGGAGCAATCCCGCCGGCAACACGCTGGTCGTCGACGTGCGCAGCGGCTGCCTCGGCGCATGCACCATCGAAGCGGCGGATTGGGCAGCCACCACGACCACGACCAACAGCGCGCAGGTGCCGTCCTTCAGCGGCGGCAACCAGACCAGCACCGTGTTCGATACCTCCGGGCGTGCGGCGATCAACCGCACCGGCCGCACCCAGCTGCGGCTGCGCTTCAACGCCAACCCGACCGCAACGCACTACCTGTGGATCGACAAGGGCGCCACCGCGAAACTGTCGGTCACCTACACGCTGCCATGACGGCGCCATCCTGCTGCCGCGTCATGGCGGCGGCAGGATCTTCCAGAACATGCCCGTGCCCAGCTTCACCGATTGCAACGGCTTGCGCCGTGCGGCGGGCTGGTGGGCGCGGAACATCTCGCGGATGTCACCCATCACCTTGTCCGATTCCATGAAGTAGGAATGCGCCAGCATGCTCTGGTCCACGCCGGAGACATCGATGGTGTCCACGCCGCTCACCAGCACCACGCCCTCGCTGGTGTCGCCGGCACGGGGCCCGCGATTGACCTGCCTGGACGCCTTCAGCGCCATGTCTTCGGACGAGGCGTACAGGGTCACATGGCCGCTGGCCTGCCGCAGGGCGGGCGCGAGCTCCTCGCGGAACACCTTCGCATCGATGTCGGGCGCGGCCAGGATGATGCCGCGGAAGCGCCCGCGCAGTTCCGGTCGCTTCGCCACCAGGTTGCGGATGGCCTGGGTGACGCCACGCGTGCCCATGCTGTGGCCGATGACGTAGAGGTTCTGCGCCCCCGAGCGGTCGGCCATGTCGGCCAGGAAGCCCTCGATCAGCGGCACCGAGCGCGCGATGGATTGTTCGTCGGTGAAATAGCCCGCCAGCGCCGCCTGCGACGGCCAGCTGTAGAACACCGGCGCACCGTCGAAGCGCAGGTCGTAGGCCAACTGCGCGGTGCGGCGCGCGGCGTCGCGGAAGCTGACGTTGTAGCCGTGCACGAACACGAACGCATTGCTGCCGCGTGATTCACCGACGCGCCCGTACAGCCTGGCAAAGAACGGGGCCTGTGCCAGCCGGTCGACCTCCTGCAGGATGATGTGCTGCTTGGGGTCTTCCTTGAACTCCATCAGGTACCAGCGCGGTGATTCCAGTTCACCGGGGACATGCGCCTTCGGGATGCTGATGCGTGCGGTGCCGTAGGTCAGCTGCCTTGCGACACCCGCGGTGAAGCGATCGCCCGGCGGCAGCGTGGCGAACGCGGTCGCCGGCATCCGGTTGGTGGCGTAGAACACGTCGACGTTGACGAAATCCGACCTCGGCGGCTTCGCGGACTGCGCGGCCTCGCGGACACGGGCGGCACGCTCGGCCGCCTGGCGGGCACTGTCGGCGGCGCGTTCCTGCTGGGCGCGGGCGGCGGCTTCAGCTGCGGCACGGCGGGCAGCCTCGATGCGCGCGGCTTCCGCGGCACTGCCCTGCGGTGGCGGTGGCGGTGGCGGTGGCGGTGGCGGTGGCGGTGGCGGTGGCGGTGGTGGCGGTGCAGGCACCGATGCCTGCTCCGGCGGGGGCGGCAACGACTCCCTGACACGTTTCGCACAGCCGGCCAGCACCAGCGCTGCCAGCATCAGGCAGAGAATCCGCCGCATCGATCACCCCATGGAAGGACGTCATGGGCACCCCTTCCCCCGGGGTCGCCCGACGCGACGATGGTATAGCAGCCGCGCCACCGGCCGCGAGCCGGGCACGCCGGCATTGCCGGGCCCGCGCACAGGCGGCATCCGCACCGTCGCACGGCCCTCGCAAATGGCTGTTTTCATGCCGGTTTCCCGCCGGCAACGGATGCGGGCTATCGTGTACGCCTGTGGAACGCCCATCGGCACGCCACGCCCCATTCCCGCCCCCAGGTGACCTTGTCCATGGCAAAACCCAACTATTCGTTCGAAAAACGCCAGCGTGAGCTGGCCAAGAAGAAGAAGAAAGACGAAAAGGACGCGAAGAAACGCGCCGAACGCGATGCGGCCCAGCCCGGTGCCGCCCCCGAGCCGGGCGCGCCCGACACCGCACCGGAATGACCGACGGCGCGGCCCCTGCCACCCAGGTATGGGTGGATGCCGATGCCTGCCCGGGGCCTGTCAAGGACATCCTGTTCCGCGCTGCGGAACGCGCCCAGGTGGAGGTCACCCTGGTCGCCAACCAGTGGCTGCGCACGCCGCCTTCCCGCTTCATCCGCTCGCTGCAGGTCCAGGGGGGCTTCGACGTGGCCGACGACGCCATCGTCGAACGCGCCCGGGCCGGCGACCTGGTCATCACCCAGGACATCCCGCTGGCGGCGCGCGTGCTGGCCAACGGCGCGCAGGCCATCGACCCGCGCGGCGAGCGCTTCACGCCGGACAACATCGCCGAACGCCTGTCGATGCGGAACTTCATGGAAGAGCTGCGCGGCGCGGGCGTGCAGACCGGCGGCCCGGCAACCTTCAATGCGCGCGACCGCCAGGCCTTCGCCAACCAGCTCGACCGCTGGCTGGCCGTACGGCGCTGAACCCGCCATGCCCGATGTCGAACTCCGCCCCCTGCTCCACATGCTGCTGCACGTCATCGTGCCTGTGGCCACTGCGCGCGTGTTCTGGCCGAAGGCGTGGAAACGCGCGGCCCTGTGGATGCTGGCCGCCTGGATGATCGATCTCGACCATCTGCTCGCCGACCCGGTCTACGCGCCGGGCCGATGCAGCATCGGCTTCCATCCGCTGCATACCTGGCCGGCGATGCTGGCGTATGGCGCGCTGGTCATTCCCCGGAAGACGCGCTGGTTCGGCGTTGGCCTGGTGATCCACATCGTGCTGGACGGCATCGACTGCCTGATGATGTGAAACGCGCGGCGCCTGCGTGTCCTACAGCGTCTCGCCCGGCAGGCGGCTCGCCTGCTTCACCCAGTCGGCGAGCTGCGCTTCGTTGAAATCCTCGTCCTCGCGCAGGTGCACGTAGCGTGTGTCCTGCGACTTCGAGGCTTCCGGTGGCACCGGTTGCAGGGATTGGCCGCGGAAGAAGGTGACCTTGAGATAGCGCTCGAAGCAATGGAACGACAGGAACCATCCCTCGGCATCCGGTGCGCCATAAAAGGGCGAATTCCATTTCACCGCCTTGCGCACGCCCGGCACGTGTTGCCCGACCAGCGCATCCAGGCGTTCGGCGATGGCGCGCTTCCAGCCGGGAATCGCGGCGAGATAGGCCTGCACCGGCGCATCGCCATCGCCTTTCGGGATCTGCGGATTGCCGCCGGACAGCAGCCGTGGCTTGGTGCTCTTGTCTGCCATGCGGGGCACCCTACTTGCGGGATTTTCTGCCCGTGTTGAAGGCGATCCCGGCACGGAACAGCGCCTTGAACGCAGGACCATCCAGCGTGTCGCGCTCGCGGATGTCGATGGCGCGACGCGTGCCGCCGTCGAGGCTGGCATTGAACAGACCGTCCGGATCCGCCAGCGACGCCCCATGCGCGAAGGTCAGCTTCACATACGCCTTGTAGACCTCGCCGGTGCACACCAGGCCGTCGTGCGACCAGGTCGGCACGCCGTGGGGATTGGTGGCCTTGACCCACTTCACGTCCTCCACGACATCGGGATCGGCCTGGTGGATCAGCGCACGCACGCGCGAGAGCATGTCGCCGCGCCAATCGCGCAGTTCATCGATGCGGGCGTCGATACGGCGCGCGGCGTCGCCGGTGTCCTGCGGTGTGGCCTTCGTCATGCGCGCGTCTCCTGTCACCGGGACGCGATGCTCCCATGCACGCCGGGCACGCTCAAGTCGCGGCGCAGCGCGCCTTCGCCAGGCGTACGCGATGCCAAGCCCGATCACCGACGGTGTTGCTCACCCCTGGAACACGGGCTCCAGCATCCGGAACGTTCCCGCGTCCGCGTCCATCTCCACCCTGCCGCCGACGGGCACGATGAACTGCTGGCGGATATGGCCGATCATCGCGCCGCGGTAGGCCGGGACCTTCAGCGGCTTGAAGTAATCGTCGAAGATCTGCGGCAGCGTGAGCGAGCCGTAGCCGTTGCCGGGATCGCAGTCGGTGCATTCGCCGAAGATCACCCCCGCCACCTTGTCCAGGGCGCCCATCAGCCGCAGCGTGCTGAGCATGCGATCGATGCGGTACGGCGCTTCGGACACGTCTTCCAGGAACAGGATCTTGCCGCTGAAATCCGGCAGGTACGGTGAGCCGGCCAGCGCCACCAGCACCGACAGGTTGCCGCCCACCAGTTCGCCCTGCGCCTTGCCGCCGGTGATGGTGACGGTGCGGTTCCTGCGCTGCACGAGCTCGTCGCCTTTTTCGGCCGTGTTCCGGTACTGCATCTGCTCGCGCTCGAAGAAGACGCGGCGGAACTGGTCGGCGTTGAAGGCATTCCAGCTGCCCGCGCCGATCGGACCATGGAAGCTCACCAGCCCGGCCTGCGACAGCAACGCATTGTGCAGCGCGGTGATGTCCGAATACCCCAGCAGCACCTTGGGATTGCGGCGGATCAGGCCGTAGTCCAGCAGCGGCAGCAGGCGCGCGGCACCGGAACCACCGCGCACGCAGACGATCGCCTTGACGTCCTTGTCGCCGAACATGGCGTTGAGATCGCCTGCACGTTCGCTGTCGCTGCCGGCCAGGTGCCCATGCCGTGCGGCGAAGTGCGGCGCCACCTTCACCTTCAACCCGAGCGCTTCCATCGCTTCCTGCGCCAGTTGCAGGTCGAGGGGATCGTCGGTGGCGCCGGAGGGGCTGACCAGGGCAACGGTGTCGCCGGGATTCAGCGCGGGCGGAAGCAGGCGCTTGCGCGGCGTGGCGGCGAAGGCGCGATGACTGCCTGCGATGGGCAGCATCAACGCCGTGGCGGCAAGCGCTGCCGTTCCGAGAAAGTTTCGCCTGTGCATTCAACCGCCTGTCGATCCGGATCCGCAGGCAGGGTAGCAACCCATGCCGCAGCCAACAACGCAGGCACAGTGCCGTGGTACCGGCGAAGCGCCGTCACGGACTCACGTCCGCCCCGCGCGGAATGCGTGGCTCAGCGCCGGCAGGTGTTCACGCCGATCAGGCGGTACAGCGGGCAGAAATTGAACAGGCCGGTCGCCAGCGGCACCACCCCGATCCAGGCCCACGCCGGTCCGCCGGTCGCGGCCCAGCCGATGAGCAGCGCGCCCACCACGATGCGGGCCCCTTTGTCGAAACCGCCTACGTTCGCTTTCATGTGCATGACCTCGCTGAGGGTGCGGACAGCATCGCGGACACGGCGGATCACCGCATTGATCGGGATCAACCACGCGCGTGATGCGGGCTGTCGATTTCCGCCGCGCCCGCTCGTCGTGGAAGAAAGGCGGACACCGGCGTCCGCAAGGAAACCCGACATGCGCAAGCTCATCGTGGCCGTCATGGCCAGCCTCGACGGCGTGATCCAGGCACCCGGCGGCCCGGACGAAGACCGCAGCGGCGGCTTCGCGCATGGCGGCTGGGTATGGCCCCATGCCGGCGACGGCGAGGTGATGGGGGGCGTGTTCTCGCGCCCGTTCGACCTGGTGCTCGGGCGCCGCACCTACGACATCTTCGCCAACTACTGGCCGCAGGTGCCCAGCGATGCCCCGCACGGCCACATCGCCGATGCGTTCAACAACGCCACCAAGCATGTCGCCACCCATCATCCGGACACGCTCGCGTGGCGGAACAGTCGTGCCCTGGGCACGGATCCCGTCGCCGCCCTGCGCAAACTCAAGCGCGGCGAGGGCCCGGACCTGGTGACGCAGGGCAGCAGCGACTTGCTGCATCAACTGCTGTCCGCCGATGTGGTGGACGAACTCCGCCTGCTGGTCTACCCGGTGCTGCTGGGCGACGGCAAGCGCCTGTTCGACGCCGGCACGCGGGCATCGGCATTGCGGCTGGCCTCGTCCGCGACCACGTCGGCCGGGGTGCTGGTCACGCACTACCTGCGCGATGGCGGGGTGCGTACCGGCGCGTTCGCTGGCCACTGAACACCCACTCCGCCCGCTTCACCGTGCCTTTCAAACGGCGCCGCGATGATCGCCCTGCCGTACTGCACCGCCACAGGAGAACCAAGATGATCCCCAAGAACACCCTATGCCTCTGGTACGACACCGACGCGCTGGACGCCGCGACCTTCTACGCCAGCATCTTCCCGGACAGCGAAGTGAAGGCCGTCCACCATGCCCCGGCGGACTTCCCGTCCGGCAAGGAAGGCGACGTGCTGACGGTGGAGTTCAGCGTCCTGGGCATCCCCTGCGTCGGCCTCAACGGCGGCAAGGCGTTCAAGCAGACCGAAGCCTTTTCGTTCCAGATCGCCACCGACGACCAGGAAGAAACCGACCGGCTGTGGAATGCCATCGTCGGCAACGGCGGCCAGGAAAGCGCCTGCGGCTGGTGCAAGGACAAGTGGGGCCTGAACTGGCAGATCACCCCGCGCGTGCTGACCGAAGCCTTCACCAGCCCGGACAAGGGCGTCGCCAAGCGCGCGTTCGAAGCGATGATGGAGATGCGCAAGATCGACATCGCCAGGATCGAGGCCGCGATCCGCGGCTGACGCTCACAGCCCCAGGTGGTCGATCAACGCGCGCCGCACGCGCTCGGCGTAGTCCTGCGACCCGTAGCAGCCGGCATCGAACACGCCGCCCGGGCCAGCGACCGCGGACAGGCCGGAGAACGTGGGCCGCGGCACGATGACGACCTGCCACGGCGCCTGGTCGTGGTCGGCGTCTTCGCTCCGGCGCACCTCCACGGCGGCCACGTTGGTGGTCGTCAGGCAGGTGGTGGTCAGTCGACCCCACGCCCGCCGCTGTACCACGATGGTGTGCGGCGAGTACTGCCAGTGATCGCCCCAGCCCGACAGCCCCGCACGGATGAACTGCAGGCCCACGTAGCCCGCACCGCCCACGATGACCGCGAAGAACGGGGTGGCGAGATTCAGCGGCCACAGCCCCCTGCCCAGCTCCCAGAGCGGCATGACGATGGCGAACGCGCCGGCGAGGACGCATCCCACGCGGATCGGCCACGGAAACTCGCGCTGCACCAGCGGCAGGTCGGAATCGAGGGTGGCAGCGGTGTCGTCGGCGGACATGACGGCATGGTAGCCAGAATCCCCGCGTTCGCATGACAGCGGCATGACACCTGCGTGCCGCCCGGACCGGCATGACCTCTGCGCCATGGCATCGCCGGGGGGATCGGTATACTCGGACCGGCTTGGCGGGTGCCCTACCCGCCCACGAATCACGGAGCGATGTCATGGGTCTTGTACAGGCGGTGGTGGGTGCGGTGGGTGGCGTGCTGGGCGACCAGTGGAAGGACTTCTACACGGTGCCGGCCGGCCTGCCGGCGACGGCGGCGCTGTTCGCCGCGGTGCCGCAGGGCACCAATGCCGGGCGCGGTTCCAACACCAGCGGCTCGACCAACATCATCACCAACGGCTCGAAGATCATCGTGCCCGAAGGCTACGGCCTGCTGCTGATGCAGGACGGCGCGATCACCGCGTTCGTCGCCGAGCCGGGCGGTTACGAGTGGCGCTCGGACGACATCAACTCGAAGTCGATCTTCGCCGGCGACGGCATCGTGTCGACCTTCATCACCCAGAGCTGGGAGCGCTTCAAGTTCGGCGGCCAGCCGGGCTCGCAACAGGCGGCGTTCTTCGTCTCGCTGAAGGAACTGCCCGAGAACCGATTCGGCACCCAGTCCGAGATCTACTGGGACGACGGCTTCCTCAACACCCAGGTCGGCGCGATCACGCGCGGCTCGTACACACTGAAGATCGTCGACCCCATCCTGTTCGTGAAGAACTTCGTGCCGGCGTCGTACCTGCAGCCAGGCAAGGTGTTCGACTTCACCGACCTGGACAATGCGGCCGCCGGCCAGTTGTTCAACGAAGTGGTCGGCTCGCTCGCCCCGGCCTTCAGCCTGTACACGAACGATCCGTCCAAGGGCAACCGCATCACCAAGATCCAGCAGGATTCGCTGGGCTTTGCGCAGAGCCTGTCCGCGGCCGTCGAGCAGGGTTACCAGTGGAGTTCCGACCGCGGCCTGGCCATCGTCAAGACCGCCATCGTCTCCATCGAATACGACGCCAACACCCGCGAACTGCTGAAGACCGTGCAACGCGCCGATGCACTGTCCGGCGCGCGCGGCAATTCCAACCTGCAGGCCAGCGTGGCCCAGGGCATCCAGTCCGCCGGCGAGACCGGCGGCGCGGCAGGCCTGGTCGGCGTGGGCATGGCCTCGGGCATGGTGGGTGGTGTGGGCGCGCTGCAGCAGCCGGTGGCCCCGGCGGCACCGGCCGCCGAAGATCCGGTGGCCAAGCTGCAGAAAGCCAAGCAGATGCTCGACCTCGGCCTGATCACCCAGGCCGACTACGACGCACTGAAGGCAAAGGCACTGGGCCTGTAACCGGAACCGCACACCGCCCATGTCCACCCCGCATCGCCCGGCGCCCCCGCCGTTGCCGCCGGCTCCTCCTGCAGGCCCGGGTTCGCCGCAGGAGGTTCCACCGTTGCCCGGGAGTTTCCCGGTCGACCCCGCCACCCTGCCCGACGCCATCCGTGAGGAACTGGAAGCGCCCGATCCGGTCGCCATCGACACCGCCTCGGCCGAGCTGAAGGACGGGCAGAACCACTGCCCGAAGTGCGGCGCCACCGACATCCGCCACAAGCTGGGCAGCGATGTGCTGGTATGCCTGTACTGCCGACACGAATGGGTCGGCGCGCGCGTCGAGGAGGCATTCGGTTTCGGCCAGGGGCATGCGGACCTGCGCGGCACGATCATCGCCTCCGGCGCGCGCGACATCGCCGCCGATGCCGCCGTCCTGATGACCTTCAAGTGCACCGGCTGCGGCGCCGAGGTGACCGTCAACACCGGGAGCGCGATGACCGCGCGCTGCCACTGGTGCCGCCACGTGTTCGGCGTGAACGAACAGATCGCCAACGGCGCGGTGCCGGATGCGGTGCTGCCGTTCCACATCAAGAAGGACGATGCCGTCGCGCGCATCCGCCAGTTCGTGGACAAGCGGCGGATGTTCGCGCTGAAGGCGTTCAAGGAGCAGTTCACGCCGGAAAACGTCGTCGGCGTGTACCTGCCCTACATGATCGTGGACGGCAACGCGAGCGCGGAGGTCGCCGGCAAGGGCGAGATCCTCACCCGCACCTACACGCGCGGCACCGACAAGAACAAGAAGACCTACTACGACGCCGACGTGTACCAGGTGGAGCGGGCGGTGGACTTCACCGTGGACGACCTGCCGCTGGAATCCTCCACCGAGCGCGGCAACCTCGATACGCGCGTCAACACGCAGAACATCATCAACACCATCCTGCCGTTCGATACCAAGAACGCGGTGAAGTGGAACGCATCGTACCTGTCGGGCTTCACGTCCGAGAAGCGCGATACCGATGTGGAGCAGCTGCGCCCGCGCCTGGAAGACCAGCTGCTGTCCATCGCGCGCGCGCAGGTGGAAGGCTCGGTGCACCGTTACGACCGGGGCGTACGCTGGGAACAGGAACGTCTTGAAGTCCATGGGACGCGCTGGGTGTCCATGTACCTGCCGGTGTGGCTGTACTCGTACCACCAGCCGGGCAGCAACGGCGGCATGCTGCACTACATCGCGGTCAACGGCCGCACGGGCGAAACCATGGGCAGCGTGCCGGTGCAGCACTGGAAGCTGCTGCTGGCCGCGCTGACCGTGGGCACATTCCTGGAGGGCATCGCCCTCGCGATCATCTGGGCGGGCGCATGAGCGACGACAGCGGTCTATGGCTGCTTGCACTGGGTCCGGCGGGCGCCAGCGCCCTGTACTGGGCGCTGTACCGGTATTACCGCAATACCGACAAGTCGCACGCCTTCGAGCGCGAGACGGAGATCGTGGCCAAGCCGGTGACCGGCGCGGACCGCAAGGTCGACGAGGTCAAGGGCACCCAGCGCACCCGCATCGATGGCGACAACGTGCGGGCGTATCGCCAGCGGGTGCAGAGGGTGCGCGACGACGCCAGCCCATCCTAGGGCGGGCTCAAGCCCGCCATTGCGCGACAAGGCGGCGCGCCAAGGCACGCCGCCGCGCATCAGCGCCCGCACAACTTCCGTACATTGCCGCTGCGCTGCGTGTACTCGTGCCAGACATGCATGCGATCAACGCGTCGTGTGTTTACCACGCACGATCTACCTCTGCGCTCACCCCTCATCCGCCCTCCGGGCACCTTCTCCCCGCCAGCGGGGAGAAGGAGACGAGCCACGCTGCGTGCTGTTCCCTTCTCCCCATAAAACGGGAAGAAGGAGACACACATTGTTCCCTTCTCCCCATAAAACGGGGAGAAAGAGACACACATTGTTCCCTTCTCCCCGTGAAACGGGGAGAAGGTGCCGAAGGCGGATGAGGGGCGCTTTACCGTCCGCACACACGATGCGCAAACACGGCCCCACGCACAGTGCAGGCGTCACCGTCCGAACAACCCGCGATGCTGCCTTCCGAGGTGACACCGACGGCGAAGCAAGCGGTGGCCCACAACGCGTTATCGGTCCGGGGATTCGGGTTCGTCATGACCCATTTCCTTATGGGGCGTCACCGGGAATGCCGGACAGGCAGTCCTCCATCCACGGTTCCGCCAACAGCGCGTCGCGCTGGTCGTCGGCCATGGGCACGGCCTGGTAGTAGGGGAACCAGGATCCGTCCGCGCGCGTCAGGTTGGAGAGCCTGCCATCACAGAGCCGCAGCGGCTTGTCGATGCGCTGCCAGCCGTCCTCGCATTCGGTATCGGTCTCGGCGCTCTGACGACCGCACACGTGCGTGCGCCGGGCCTCCGTGGACGAGTCTGCGTGCGCGACAATCCTGCCTGTGTACTCTTTTCCGGAGGCGAAATGAAACCAGGTGCCGCAGATGCGGCTGCCACGTTGCAGCAGCACGTAGCGACTACATTCCTCGGGTGCGGTCGTGCCTGGGCACGCCGCCCATTCCCCCGCGAACGCGCCGCTTGCGGCAACTGAGGCGGCGACTGCCTGCACCTCCGACCGTTCGCGCGTCGCGGCAGGGGCCGCTTCGCTGCCCGCCTGCCCGGCGCGCATTCCCGTGCATGCCACCAGACCCAACAACGCCCCCATCGTCCATCTACGCATCCAGAATCCCTCCCGATCAGCGTTGACCGATGCTACGACGCGATCCCATCCCCCACAACCGCATGCACTCACGGACGTGATGAACCGCTTCAGGTTGAAGATAACGACGACGCGTCATGACGCGAGTTGCTGCATGCGTTTACCGCACCGGATGCTGTGCTTCGCCAACACGATGTTCCGTAAGGCGGGCTCAAGCCCGCCATTGCGGACCGTGCGAGATCGCGTTGCCACATCGACGAACACCGATGCGATGTTCCGCCGAGCAACCCTGCGGCGGAGGCATCCACACGGCGTCAGCGACCGAACAGCTTCATCGCGTTGCCGCTGCGGATCTTCGCTTTCTCTTCATCGCTCAGGTCCAGGCGGTCCAGCGCCTTCACTGTGGCGTCGAGGCTGATCTGCGGGTAGTCCGAGCCCAGCAGCACGTGGTCCATGCCCACGTTGCGCAGGGTCCAGAGGAATTCCTCTTCCACCGGCGAATCAGCCACCACCAGCACGGTGGCGGAGATGTCGAAGTAGAGGTTCTCGAAGCCGAAGCCGTCGGCGGTGCGCGCGAGGGCGAGGATGTTCCAGAAGCGGAAGTTCAAGCCGCCGATGTGGGCGAGGATGAACTTCGTCTTCGGCACGCGCACCACCAGGTTGAACAGTTTTTCGCTGTCACCGGCCAGGATGTTGGCGTTGTCCATCAGCACGGCGATGCCGAGTTCGCCGGCCTTGCGCACGAGGGTTTCCACGCGCGGGTCGGCGACGTCGAAGCCCTGGGTGTGGGCGTGGATCTTCAGCACCTTCACGCCGGCGGCGGCGACGCGGGCCAGTTCGGCCAGGGCCGCGTCGCCGTCGTACGGGTGGACGGTGGCGATGGGCAGCACGTCGGCATGCGCGGCCGCCAGCGCGATCACGCGGTCGTTGCCGGCGCGGATCTTCGCCAGATCGCCCTGCCGGGCCTGGTGCGGGCCACCGAACCACATCACGCCGATGCCGGAGAGTTCCAGGCCGGCGGCGCGGACGGTTTCGCGGTACTCACGCAGCGAGGCTTCGCCGTCGCGCAGATGGACGTGCACGTCGAATACGGGTTCGGCGGCGGTGGCGGTGGCGGTGAACAGGCAGAGGGACAGGGCCAGCGTGCGCAGCATGCGTTGTCTCACAACAAAGGGATGCGCGTAGGGTGCCACGGACACGCGGACGACGCTCTCTTCACAACATTACGTCGGCATCCTTCACCGCGTTGGCCGGGTCGATGCAGCCCGTCCCGTCTACGAAAACTCCAATCCGGCACGGGGGCGCGCGCGGTGCGCCGTGCGGTAGGCCGTCGGCGTGTAGCCCGTCGCGATCTTGAACGCGCGATTGAACGGACCCAGCGAGGCGAAGCCGGCGTCGCCGCTGATGTCGAGGATGGTGGCGTCGTCGCCTGCATCCACCAGCCGGCCGCAGGCGTAGGCGATGCGGTGGCGGTTGATCATCTGGTTGAAATTCTTCTCGCCCAGCGTCTGGGTGATCAACCGGCTCAGCTTGTGTTCGGCCGTGCCCAGCCGGTGCGCCAGATCGATCACCTTCAGCTCCGGCTCGCGGTAGACCTGCACCACGTCCAACTGGTGCTGCAATGCGCGCAGCAGGCGGATTTCTTCCGCGCCCGGCGGACTGGCCGGCGCACGCTCGGCCGGCGGCGCGTCGGTCACCGGCCACGGCACGTGGCGGCGGCGCCACAGCGCGCCGTGGGTGAACAGGATCATCGCCATCGCACACAGCGGAATCACCCCACCCCGCACCTCCGTCAGCAACGGCCAGGTCGCGGCCAGCGCGCCCGTCAGCGTGGTGGTCAGCACGCACGCGGCGAACAGCAGCATGAAAGCCAGTCGCAACCGGCGTTCGGCGCGCGGCAACGACGCCCAACTGCCGCGCAGTGCTTCCAGAAAGGTCAGCACCAGCAGGGTGGAACTGGCCAGCGTCAGCAGGCTGCCCAGTCCAAACGCCCAGGGTGACGCCGCGCCCTGCCCACCCAGCGTGGCGCCGCGGTACGCGGCAATCAGCAGCGCCACGCCGGCCGCGGCCAGCACATGCACCCGGCCCACACCGCCCTCACCGCGGAACAGTGCCCGCGACACCAGCCAGAACCCGTTGCACGTCGCGCTGCCACCGATGGCAACCGCCCACACCATCCAGGTCGGCGCGCCTTCCATCCACGGCGCCATCAGCGAGAGCGCCATCGAGCCGCTCACCACGGCAAAGATCACCTCGGCATCGCGCTTGGGGCGTTGCCACAGCAGCACCAGCAATGAGGCCACCGCCACCGTGACGGCGACGCCCGTGGTGATGGTCGGCCAGCTCGGCATGGTCGCGTCCTCGTGGAGTCCGCCACAGCGTGCGGCCCGGGGCGCCCCGCGCCAACCGCCATCGGTCACGGCCGCCGCCGGAGGACACGCCGAATCACCGTGCACGATCCGGCTGGCCGATTTCCGAATCGGCGAGACGGCCCCCGCAGGCGCCGCGCACGGTGACGCTCCCTTCCCCGGAGTCTTGCCATGACGGCGTCTGTTCCCCTCCCTCCGCCATCCCGCCTGCTGTCGCTCGGCGCCACCGCCTGGTTCATCGCCGCCACCGTCGGTCAATGGGCGTTCGTGGCGTTCATCGTGCTGTTCTTCGGCGGGCCGATGCTGGGCGGCGATCTGTCGCCGCTCAACGCCAAGCCGCACGTCACCGGCTATGTGCCGGGAGATGTCGTCGGGAACCTGCAGTTCGTCGGTCACGCGCTGCTGGCCGGGCTGGTGACCTTCGCCGGGGCCTGGCAACTGGTGCCGGCGCTGCGGCGGCGTTGGCCGCATCTGCACCGGTGGAACGGGCGGGTGTTCCTGTCGGTGGCGCTGGTGGTCACGCTGACCGGCTTCTGGCTGGTCTGGGTGCGCGGGTCGCAGTTGGGGCCGGCCAGCAATCTGTCGATCTCGTTGAACGGACTGCTGATCGTGGTCTTCGCGCTGCTGGCCTGGCGCAGTGCGCGGGGCAAGGATTTCGCGGCGCACCGGCGGCATGCGCTGCGCGCGTATCTGCTGGTGAACGGGGTGTGGTTCCTGCGCATCGGCATCATGCTGGCCGGGCTGGTGCTGACGCCGTTGGGCATCAAGATCGATTACACGGGCGCGCCCTTCATCCTGGTCAGCTTCGGCAGTTGGATGGTGCCGCTGGTGGTGCTGTCGCTGTACTTCGCCGCAGAGCGTTCGCGCCATGCGGGGGTGAAGGTGGCGATGGGCGGCCTGCTGGCGCTGCTGGCCTTGCTCACCCTGGCCGGCAGCGTGGCCGCGATGGTCTTCATGTGGTGGCCGGTGCTGTAGCGCCCACCACGAGGCCCCGTGCCCCACGCCGACCAACGGCGCTTGACACATTTCGACGTTTAGCTAACTATCGCATCATGAGCCAGGTCTTCCGCGCCCTCTCCGATCCCACCCGCCGCCAGGTGCTGCAGTTGCTGCGCAAGGGCCCGCTGAGTGCGGGCGAGCTGAGCGACCAGTTCGATGTCTCCAAGCCGACGATGTCGGCGCACTTCGCGGTGCTGAAAGAAGCCGACCTGGTGCATGCGGAAAAGGTCGGCAAGTCCGTGATCTATCACCTGAAGCTGTCGGTGCTGGAAGACGCACTGCTCGGCTTCGTCCACTCGTTCGGCGCTGGCAAGGCGGCGCCGAAATCCAAGAAGGAGTCTGCGCGATGAACAGAGAAGTGCTTACCAGTCTGGCGTGGGGTGTCGGCATCGTGGTGCTGGCGTTGTGCGCAACGTTTGCCCGCTCGCAGGGTTATGTCGACAGCGAAATGGTCGATCGCATCGTGATGGGCGCCATCGGCTTGATGGTGGCGTGGTTCGGCAACCAGATGCCCAAGCGGTTCGTGCCCAGTGCGCGGGCGCGGCAGGCGCAGCGCGTGGCCGGCTGGTCGATGGCGCTCAGCGGGTTGATCTATGCGGGGTTCTGGATCGCGGCGCCGAAGGATGTTGCGGTCATCGGCGGTTCGCTGGCGGTGCTGCTGGGCATCGCGGTGACGATGGCCTACTGCCTGTCGCTGCGGAACAAGGCGCGGGTGTCCAGTGCCTGAGGGGCGCACCTGTCGCTTCCTTCTCCCCGTGCAACGGGGAGAAGGTGCCGAAGGCGGATGAGGGGCGCTTTGCCGTCCGCGCACGCGATACGTCATGTTTTGGAGGCAGGCTTAAACCTGCCTTACGGGCGGCTGTTGAATCTCTCGCTCCTCTGCCTGTTGCGGAACCGGTGGTTGTGCGCCCCGCTCCAGGAAAGCGACCCCTTCAGGTGATCGTGCGTACTCTCGCAGGATGCGGTCGGCACCCGTCTCATCTCCCGCGGTTACTGCAGCGAGCAATCGGTTGAGGTACGGACTCTCGAAGGTGGGTGCAGGCATGCGTTCCGCGTGCCGCTCCGACTCCTGTCTCCCGCGGCCGATCTCCTCCAGCACCGCGCCCCCGTCGGCTCGCAGCACTGGCGTCCTGGGATCGACACGCAACAAGGTCTCTTGCCGCCCGCCTTGATCGATCGTCAACGTTGTCGTGCCGTCGGCATTGCGTACGCGCGTCACGCTGTCCGGATCGATGCTGCGCCATTGACCGTCGATGAAAGCCTGACCCCGTCCATTCTGGTTCCAATGCACGAAATCATCGCCCGCTACGTAGAAGCCCGCCTGTCGTCGGCCGTTGGCTTGTGGCTGAGGATTGCCTTCGGCGAGCGACCCGCCTCTATCGAGCGCTTCAATGAACCGACGCGAGGCCTCCGGCGTCAGGAACAGCGATCTCACCGCGTCGTATTCGAAGCCGAGATTGGGATTCTCCGCGTTGGGCTGATGCGCAGCAACCGGACCGATGAGCGGATTCGCCGATACGTTGGTCCACGCGCGCGACAACGGACTCTCCGGATCGGCGCTGCGCAAGGCATTGAGCACCTCGATGCCGCGCAACGTATTGTCCGCTCCGCTTTGCAGATAGTCCGGATTGCCGTTGCGCAGGTTGGGCAGGAGGCCGTCGATGGCAGTCTTCACCTCGTCCACCGAAGTCGACCTGCCCGCTTCGATCCCGCGAAGCACCCTTGGCCAGAAGTCCTCGCCCCCCTGGTTTTGCAGCTTCATCAGCATTCCCGCCAGTTCGGCCTGCTCGTCGCCTGCACTGTCGCGGTACAGGTCCGTGCGCTGCAGACGCTCCAGGGCCGAATCCTGGTTGCCCACCACCGCGTCCGTCGCGGTCACGCCATTGACGTGCTCGGTATCGAGACCATGCACGAACGCGCGGCCGGCATCGGAATCCAGAAAGCGGTTGATGCGCGAGCGGTCAATATCGACCGAGTTGTTCCTATGCATCTGGCGCCCGGTGCGCTGCAGCGACTGCAGCGTGGTGTCGTACTCGTTCTGTCCCAGTTCGAGCGTGGCCCGGTCCGGATGCGTGCGCGCCCAGGTCTGGTAGTTGTCCAGCAGGTCACGGGCCACGTCGGGATGCTGTCCCAGGTCGATCTGCAGTGTGCCGAACGAGTAACCGCTGTTGGCCACCGGCATCATGCGTCCACCCGGCCCCACATTGCCGGCGAAGCTCAGGCGGTAGGCGACATCACGCCCTGCGATGCTGCCCTCCGAGGTGACACCGACGGCGAAGTAGGCGGCAGCCCGCAATTCATTCTCCGTCAGGGGATTCGGGTTCGTCATGATCCATTTCCTTATGGGTCCTTAGGGGGTGTCATCGGGATTGCCGGACAGGCAGTCCTCCATCCACGGTTCCGCTAGCAGTGCATCGCGCTGGTCTTTAGCCATGCGCACGGCTCGGTAGTCGCCGAAGCAGGAGCCGTCCGCACGCGTCAGGTCGGAAAGCTTGCCATCACATATCTGCAGCGGCTTATCGATACGCTGCCATCCTTCGTCGCATTCGGTATTCGTCTCGGAGCCAGGCCGACCGCACACATGCGTGCGCCGCGCCTCCGTGGGCGAGTCCGCGCGCGCAACGATCCTGCCTGTGTACGCTTTTCCGGTTGCAAAATAGAACCAGGTACCGCAGATGCGGTTGCCACGTTGCAGCAACAGGTAACGGCCGCATTCCTCGGGCGCCGTCGTGCCTTGGCACGCTTCCCATTCACCGGCGAAAGGGCCACTTGTTGGCGTTACGGACGGAGCCTGCGGCATCGGCGATGCGGATGAGACCGCCTCGATACTTGCCTGCTCGGTGCCGAGTCCTGTACATCCAACAAGACTCAACAGCGCAACCATCGCCCACATACGCATCCAGAATCCCTCCCGACGAGCGTTATCCCATCCTACGGCGCGATTCGGTCAGCCACAACACGATCGATAGCGAGAAGGTCGACAGCATTGTGATATGGACCGACGGCTTGATGGTGGCGTGGTTCGGCAACCAGATGCCCAAGCGGTTCGTGCCCAGTGCACGGGCGCGGCAGGCGCAGCGCGTGGCCGGCTGGTCGATGGCGCTCAGCGGCTTGGTCTATGCGGGGCTCTGGATCGCGGCGCCGAAGGATATGGCGGTGATCGGCGGTTCGCTGGCGATCTTGATCGGGATTGCGATGACAGCGGGCTATTACCTGTCGCTGCGGAACAAGGCGCGGGTGTCGGGCGCCTGAGCCGGCGCACCCGTCGCTTCCTTCTCCCCGTGCAACGGGGAGAAGGAGACAAGCATGGCTGTCTGCCCTTCCCTTCTCCCCGTGACACGGGGAGAAGGTGCCGAAGGCGGATGAGGGGCGCTTCACCCTCCGCGCACGCGAAGCGCGAACATGCACGACACCCGGCACGCGCCTCATCGTCCACGCTCCCCGGGTGCGCCGCACCTACCCGGACCACGTGACGGCATCAACCCGGCATCGCGTCATCCGTCCGGGCGGTCGATACTCACGCCTGCCCGGCGTCGACGGCATCCACCAATCGCGGGTACAGCGGCTGGAAGCCGAGGTCTTCCCGCAGGCGGCGACCATCCATGACGGCCGCGAACGCTTTCGCGCGTTCCGGATCGGTGCCATCAGGCGGCGGCTGTCCCACCGAAGCGAACAGCGTCGCCAGATCGGGGGCTTCATCATCCACCACGTTGTAGATGCGATACGCAGGCGATGCCTTGTCCAGCAACCGGATCACGGCCTGCGCCACGTCCGCGTGATGGCCGATGGACATGCGTTGAGTGGGCGGGAAGGTGCGCATGAACGGCACCACGTCCTGGATGTGCGGGTCGCCATCGCCGTAGACGAACGGCAGGCGCAGGATGCGGACGTCCAGACCGTCGATGGCCAGCAGCATGCGTTCGGCGGCGAGCTTGCTCTGCGGGTAGGCATCCACGGGGGCGCAGCCATCGTCTTCCTGCGCCAGGGCACCGCCGTTGGGTCCATAGACCAGGCCGGTACTCATGAACACGAACCGCCCCACCGCTGCCTCGCGGGCGGCATGGGCCAGGTGTTGCGTGCCGAGGTTGTTCACGGCGTGCGCTTCGTCCGGAGTGGCGCCGCGGAAGAACGCCGCGCAATGCACGACGGTATCCACGCCCTGCACCGCCGCCGGCAGCGCGTCCGGCTGCATCAGGTCGCCGGTGACCAGATGGATGCCGTGGTCCGACAGGTCGGTCGCACGGGCGGGGTCGCGCACCAGGGCTCGCACGGTGTGTCCGTGCTGCACCAGTCGCTGGGCGAGTCTGCTGCCTACTTTTCCGGTCGCGCCGGTCACGAGTATGTTCATGCGGCCACGGTAGCCGGCGCATGCGCGGCGGCATTGGAAAAAACGGCCATGGGCCGGCGGGTTGCGGCGCGGCGGAACGGCCCACCACAATGCAGGCATGCCCGCCGATCCTGCCCGCCACGCCGTGATGCCCGCCCGGGGCGCATTGCGTCCGATCCTCGCCATGGCGGTGAGTCATTACGCGACCGACCGGCAACGCGTGGCGGTGCCACAGGTGGAGGCGCAGGTGGTGGTGCGTTTCGGGCCGTCGATTCCGGGCGGCGTCGATATCCATGCGATGGGCGCGAGGAGCCGCGTGCACCGGAAGCTGATCCGTGGCGGGCACCGGGCGGTGCTGGCGCGGTTGCAGCCGGGGACGTGCGAGACGGTGCTGGGCGTGTCCGCGTCGGAACTGTCGGGCCGCACGGTGCCACTCGAAGCCCTGTGGAGGCCTGCGAGCGCGCAGCGTTTGCGTGAGCAGCTTGCTGAAGCGCGCGATACGCGTGCAGCGGGCGGATTGCTGGAAGCGGCGGTCATGGCGCGCATGGCGGGCGGCAAGGTGGCCGGCGCAGTGCCGGCGTTCCTGCCGATCGCACTGGAGAAGTTGCAGGTGGCCAGCGTGAGCACGGTGGCGGGTGAGCTGGGAATCAGTGAACGCCATCTGCGACGCGTGTTGCACGCGGTGCTGGGTGTCGGCCCCAAGACGTATGCGCGGCTGAAGCGGTTCGAGCAGGCGGTGCGGGCGGCGCAGTCGGGAGAGGACATCAACTGGTCGGCGATCGCGGCGGATGCGGGCTACTACGACCAGGCGCATCTGATCGCGGACTTCCAGGCGATGGCGGGGTGTACGCCGCGGAGTCTGCTGGCGGAGTTGTGGGAGACTTCCGTCGCGTCGTAGGGCGGACCTGGGCCCGCCTTGCGGGTGTGCTGCAGGCGGATGGACACCCTGCCCGGCGCGGATGTTTAGGCCTTTTCGGTCGAGCGTTGCGTCTTTTTCGCTCTCGCGTGGATCTTTTCCGGTGTCGCGACACCCTTTTCGGGTATCGCGAGGACCTTAATGAGAGAAGAGAGACCCGTTGAGGGTGGCGCGCCACGCTTTTTCAGTATCGCGAGACTCTTTTTCGGTGTCGCGACACCCTTTCTGGTGGAACGCTGGACCTTAGTGAGAGACGAGAGACTCTTTTCGGCCGAACGCTGGACCTTACTGTGAGAAGAAAGACCCTTTTTGGGTGTCGCGAGACCGTCAGTGAGAGAAGAGAGACCCGTCGAGGGTCTCACGGACGCGCAGGGCGGGCTCAAGCCCGCCTTACGGGTCTACAGCCGCCCTGCCGGCCACCGCTCCCTCAGCCCGCTAGCGGCAGATGAAGAAGCACCCCAGCATCGACTTGTCCAGGGTCACCTGCAGGGTTTCGCCGTCCTTGAGGTGCACGGTCTTGGAGAAGGTGGTGGTTTTCTTGACGTCCTCGAACCAGTAGGCCACCTGGTCGTTGGAGCCGATGTGCTGGTTGCCGACAAACACGTCCGTGCGGCCGGTCACCTCACTGCGGGTCACGGTCTCGGTGTAGGAGAAGTCGGCGATCAGCAGGTACTCGCCGGGCGGCAGCCGGGTGAAGCGGAAGCTGCCCTGGTCGTCCAGGATGGTGGCGAACATGAAGTGTTTGGCGATGCGCTCGGGGATCCGGTCGGGCATCTTCTGGCTTTGCTTGACCGTCTCGAACCACTGCTTGAACTCATCGCTCATGTGGATCAGGCCCACCCGCTGGCTGCCCTTCGGCGGGTACTGCTTCTTGGCCAGCAGCGCGCCCTTGTAGAAGGCGGTGCCGGCGATGGCGCCGGTGCCTACCAGCCGGATTTCGGCGGTGGCCTCGACCAGGCTCTTGCCGCCGGTGTAGGGCTTGCCGGCCAGGCAGTCGAGCATGGCGCTGCGCGCCTGGTCCAGGCCGTCGTAGGACAGGCCGAACACGTCCACGCCGCCGACCCGGACCTTCATGCCGGTTTCCTTGGGGCGCATGGAGCCCATGGTCTGCTTGAGGTCGCCGACGGGGACCATCAGGAAGCCGCCGCCTTTGGCGCCGCCGGCCGGCATCAGCGCGCCGCGCATGGTGGCGGGCGGCAGGCCGTCCTGCTGCAGTTCGAGGGTGACTTCCTGCGCGGCCGGCGGCGTGGCGATGCGGGGGCCGTGCATCAGGATGGCGGCGGTGGCGGATTTGGCGGTGGGGCCGATGAGGGCCAGTTGGGACTGGTCCTTCTTGGCGGAGGTGAAGCGGGCGACGCAGCCTTTGCCGGGCGATCCCTCGGGCTGCTGCAGGAACCAGGCGCCATCGGTGTTGCGGGTGATGAGGCGGCCTTCGTCATCGGTGCCGGCAGCGCGTGCCTGAGCGGTGAAGCCGAAGGTGGCGGCCAGCAGGGTGAGCAGTGCGGGGGTCAGGCGGCGAGGCGTCATCACGGGCGTCCGATGTCCAGGTGCCGGAAATTGTGACGATTCCGCGGGAGGTTCACGAGTGACGTTGGTCCCGTGATGGGGGGCGTTCGTCACTGCATGCGTCGTGGCGATCGGCCATGCAATCCGTAGGGCGGGCTCAAGCCCGCCATCGTGCCCACTCGCCGTCACCGCTCCCCCACCCCATCCAATGCCATCGGCTCAAACGCCCAATCGACCGGATACTCCCCCGCCGCCACCCATTGCCGGAAAGACGAATACGGCCAGTCGCCCGCACGCGCCGCATGCCCATGCTTCACCGGATTGATATGCATGTAATCGACATGGCGACGCAGGTCGTCTTCATCGCGGATCAGGTGTTCCCAATAGCGCCGTTGCCAGATGCCCCGCTCGCGGCGGGCGATACGTCGCGATGACCGACGTTCTTTGGCCGGCAATGCCCGGCTGAAGCCGGATTTGATCTGCGCCCAGCGATTGGCGTTGTCGGCGTCGCCCTCGGGCAGCCGCCACACGCAATGCAGGTGATCCGGCAACACGACGATGGCCAGCACATGGAACGGTCGCGCCGCCCTCGCCGCCCGGAATGCGTCGCGCAGCAAATCGACGTGCTCGACGAGCAAGCAGCGGCGACGCTCCAGCAGGTTCACGGTGAAGAAATAGGTGCCGCCCGGCACCCAGACGCGGCGGTAATTCGGCATGTAGGCAGCATGCCGGAGCAATCACGCGATCACCGTCGCCGCAGACCCCACACCCATGTCGGAGAAGTCCGACCCACACAGGCAGTACGCCTGTGGGCCAGGGCCCACCCTACGCAATCCATTACCGCTCGGCTCGCTCCGGTATCCAATCAAGCGTAGGGCGGGCTCAAGCCCGCCTTACGGGTTTTTATGCTGAGGATGATCGGCTGGCGCAATTGATCGCAGATTCCCATGCGAAGCATCAAACTTAGCGTTAGGCGTTGCAGCTCTCCTATCCACGCAACGTTGCCAGCCGGAAAGCCCGAGCTCCGCCGGGTCACTTAACTCAGTTCCGAATCATTGGTGCGAACAGTGCCAACACTGCATTCCGGTTGTGCTGGAAGTAATACTCAGCGAACACTTCGAATATTTGGCGCTCGATATGTTCACGCGATTGGGTTGCCTTCACGGCACGAATGTGATCGATGACTCGCCCGAGTGCAGCCTTGCAAGCGTCACGCTGCGGCTTTCCTGGCTGCAACGGCAGAGCACCAATAAGCTCCTGAGTGATGTGTATCCGATGATCGGCGAATTTTGCTCGTAGCGCCGCCTGGGCCTCAGCGGTCGTGTTCTTCAAGAACTCTGCAAGCCCCACCTCGGGCGTCCACGGCAAAAAGTTCATCTCGTCCTCAACCTCCTGCACGACCGCGAGCTTGTCATGCTTCGCGTTTGCGACCCAGTCCGCGACAGTTTCGTTCTTAACATCCGCATCCAGAAGCATCGCGATGCGAGTTGTATCAGGCAGCATTGCCGTTCCACGACGCACGAGATTTATCACGCTCATGAAAGTTCCGACGGGCACGACCTGCACCGTCGGATAGAGTCTGTACTCATCAGCAAACAATGCCCCCTTTGTAAGTTGAACCAGCGACTCTGAAATGTACATGGCCGCATCATCTTCGACATACACCAAAACGTCTGGTGCAGCCTCCTCCGACGAAGCGATACCACCCAGCGCGTAGGTCGGGAAACAACCAACTACTGTGGCTACGTCCGCCCCATTTGCTTCCAGATACATGATCTGACGCCGCTTCACAGCCTTCAGCAAACTAACGGAGTGTGTCGAGAAAATAACCGTCAACTCTTGCTCGGTTGCGATCCGCTCAAGATAGCGCAGTAGAGCGATCTGAACCCTCGGGTGAAGAGCAAGTTCCAACTCATCAACAAGCAGTAGAGATTTTCGCGGAATACCTTGGAGGTCTCGGAGCATCTTGAGAACGCATAGCTCACCAAGACTGAAGTTTCGCTCCGAGTAGTACTGAGCGCGAAGTGGCGCCGCTGCAGTCTGTATAAGGAAAGCCTTGCTACCAGACCCTGGCCGCAAATTGATAGTACGCAAGTGATCGAATTTTGTAGTTCCAAAAATCTGATTCGCAGCATCACGAATCTCTTGAGCCGCCGGTCGCACACGACGCGGCTCGAAGTCTTCAGGATTGGGGGTTATACGATCAGCCGTGGCGCCAAAATAGCGCCCCTCGGGATAGCCCAGCGCTCGCAACAGAACACTATTCGATCGTGGCGTTGGCACCCAACGCTCACCGGCATATCCATAGGTGACGCTATTGCCACCCAGTCGATACGTCACTCGCGCTGCTCCGAAGCGATCCAGTTGATCACTCTGTCGCGATGTCGCGAAATGGCGGCGAAAAGAGTTGCTGTCGAAGATGCGGCGCAGACACGCTAGAAGCGTCGTCTTGCCTGCACCATTGGACCCTGCGAGCAGATGAACTCCAGGGCGTGGAATCTCGAAGTTCAGCGACGCGATGTGTTTGAGACCGGAAATTTCGATCGACGCCATCCCCCACCCCTTTCCTTGGAAACTACAGACCTTCGGCAGCGCACACCCCGAGCGACTATACCTAAGTCACTGAACTTGCCCCCATAAAGGCTGAATTCTTGCCACTACCTTTTCTTGAACCGACTTGGTCGAAACCGCCGCAACCGGCATCATGCGCTTCGTCGAGCGCTGTTGCCGGCCCCCACTCCTCGCCCACCCTCATGATGGCCCCACCCCCCGACGCGCGCCGAGCCGCATGCGCGCAGCACTGAATCGCCCCCTAGACAGGGAAGACGTCTACATCAAACGGCACGAACGCAGGATCGCCTCCCTGGTGAGCCTGCTCGTGCACGTCCTGTTCGTCCTGGCCCTGCTGCACTCCTCCAAGATCACCCTGTCCCAGCCCGAGAGCAGCAGCTCTGGCGGCGCCCGCGTCAAAGTCGACTTCCTGGGCGACCCCACCGACGCCACCCCCAACCCGCCCGTCCCCCCGACCGGCACCCAGAACCCCAGCGAACGCCCCAAACCCCTCAAGCCCCTCGTCACCACCCGCGTCACCTCCCCGGTGGACGCCACCCGCGTGACCGAAGCCGAGAACCCCGTCGCCCCCGACGAAGCCCAATCCCAGCCCCCCGCCAGCCAACAGGCCATCGCCCCACCCCAGGACCGCCCCCCGTCCAGCCCACCCGCCTGGCGCCGCTCCGCCCGCTGGGGCCAGCCCCCCGGCATGCTGGCCCAGGAAACCGCCCCCGAGAACTACGGCCCGACGATCGGCACCGGCCAGCGCCAGGGCAACCAGCAGGGCAACGCCGCCACCCCCAGCATGGAAGTGGACGGCCACCAGATCTACTACGACCTGCGCAACGAACTGAAAGTCGCCGAGTGGCAGGCCCAGGGCATGAAGGAAGTCTCCTTTCCCCTGCCCGGCCGCCGCGAACTGATGGTCTGCGCCCTGGAGATCGTCGCCACCCGCGGCTCCGGCGGCTGCCGCCTGATGCAACCCAACGACCCCGACCTGGCCACCATCGGCGACGCCCGCGACGTGGTCAACGTAATGCGCATCTATCGCCGCGGCGAACTTATCTGGCGCGGACCGGGGGCGTACCGGTAAGCGCGCAAGCCGCCGCTGCTCCCTTCTCCCTGCGCAGTGGGGAGAAGGTGCCCAACGGGCGGATGAGGGGCCGGGCGCGGTAGCGAACCGGGTGCCGACACGTCCGCCTCTCCGCTCGCCCCTCACCCGCCTTCGGCACCCACCCCGGCCGGGCGCAGCACGCCCGGCGTTCTGATGACCTGCGCGGCATGCCGCGCAAGCAGGTCATCCTGACCCCCGCTGCGCAGGGAGATGGAGACTTCGGTGGGACGGCCCAAAGAAAAACCCGCCGAAGCGGGTTTTCTCGTAGCTGGTTGAGCGGCGCCATGCGCCGCATGCATCACGCCGCGATCCGCTCGATCCGTGTGACCGCCTTTCCAAGCACGCGATGCGCCTCTTCCAGATCGTAGTCCGCCTGCAGACCCAGCCAGAAACGCTCGCTCGTACCCAGCGCTGCCGCCAGCCTGACCGCCGTGTCGGCCGTGACGCCGCGCTTTCCGAGCACGATCTCATTGATACGGCGCGGCGGCACGTCCGCAGCGCGCGCCAGCGCGTTCTGGCTGATGCCCATCGGCAGCAGGAACTCTTCCAGCAGCACTTCACCGGGATGGATATTGGGCAAGGTCTTCATGGAAGAACTCCTCTGATGACAGTTCAGTGGTAATCGACGATTTCCACATCGTGCGCGTCGCCATCCTTCCAGCGGAAGCAGACACGCCATTGATCGTTGATCCGGATGCTGTGCTGGCCCTTGCGGTCGCCCTTCAGCGCCTCCCGGTTCGCGGGCGGAATGCGCAGATCATCCAGCGTGGCCGCGTTGTTCAGCATGCGCAGCTTGCGGCGAGCCACGGCTTGCATGCCGGCCGGCAGACGCCGCGAGGGCGTGCCGTTCCAGACTTTCTCGGCTTCCTTGTCGGCGAAGTCCCGGATCACAGGGCCACCATAACGCCGGCCGTCATAGGACGCAACCCGTCGTGCGCATCTACCGCCACGGCGAAACTGATCTGGCGCGGGCCGGGGACGTACCAGTAAGCGCGCAAGCCGTCGCTGCTCCCTTCTCCCTGCGTAGCGGGGAGAAGGTGCCCGGAGGGCGGATGAGGGGCCGGGCGCGGTAGCGAACCGGGCGCCGACACGTCCGCCTCTCCGCTCGCCCCTCACCCGCCTTCGGCACCCTCTCCCCGCTGCGCAGGGAGAGGGACTCTTCGAAGCATCCCGTGCAGGGAGGGATCCGATGCCGGGTTTATCAACCCGGCCTACGAAGCTGCATCGTTCGGCGACGGATCAGTTGAGCCGCGCACCCGGCTCCGGCGCCACCACCGTCGCGCGACCGGGATCCATCGCATCGATGGTGGCAAGCCGCTGCTTGAGCTCGTCTTCCGACAGCGCACCCTCACGGTGCAGCCACTTGAAACGACCGCGATGCTGTTCCGGCGATTCGCTCTCGGGCATGAAATCGAACTCGCGGCGCAGGTAACCGGCGCGACGCGAGGCGATCTCGTCGAGGATCCGCTGGCCGTCTGCATCGTCGATGACCAGCAGGTTGCCGGACTCGGTGGGGATGATCGTGTAGCGCGTCGAGAAGAAGTGGTAGGCGCCGTAGCAGGCCAGGCCCACCCACAGCCACACGGAAATCTTCAGGCCCTGGTCGCCGGTCAGGCTGATGCCCGTGAACACCGCGCCGAGCAGGATCCACAGCAGGCCCACGTTGCGCAGCCACTGGTTGCGCTCGACCAGCGTCTGCCGGTCGCGGCTGATGCCCGCATACCCTACCGAGAACGAACGGCTGCCCGAGCTGTCCTGCAGCTGATAGTCCAGCTCGTCGTCGCCAAAGACGTAACGCACCCGGTTGGAGTGCTTCTTCTGTGCAATTTCCATGGCCCCGCCCCTGTCAGTGTCCCCGTGGGCGGGACTATAAGCGACGGGAAGTGACACGTCAGCCCCGCGCCGCGCCCAAAGAAAAACCCCGCTGATGCGGGGTTTTTCGTGGAGCGGATTACATATTCCGCCGGTACTCGCCACCCACGTCGTACAGCGCGTGGCTGATCTGTCCCAGGCTGTGCGTCTTCACCGCCTCGACCAGCGCCTCGAACACATTGCGGCGCTCGCGCGCGGTGCGCTGCAGGTAGGCCAGGCCGTGGCCGTCGTGCACTTCGGGCGCGGCGTGTTCTTCCATCGCTGCGGCGTGGCTGTGGTCGGTCTCGCCTTCCGGCGCCAGCGCGTTGCGCGAGGTCTGCCAGGCGCGCACGTTGGCGATCTGCTGGGCCTTCTCTTCTTCCGTCGAACGGATCAGCTCGATCTCGGTGGCGATCTCGCCGCCGTGCTCGCGCGGCAGGAACGTGTTCACGCCCACCAGCGGCAGGCTGCCGTCGTGCTTCTTGTGCTCGTAGTACAGCGACTCTTCCTGGATCTTGCCGCGCTGGTACATGGTGTCCATGGCGCCGAGCACGCCACCGCGCTCACTGATCGCCTCGAACTCCTTGTAGACCGCTTCTTCCACGATGTCCGTCAGCTCATCGACGACGAAGCTGCCCTGCCAGGGGTTCTCGTTGAAGTTCAGCCCCAGCTCCTTGTTGATGATCATCTGGATGGCCACCGCGCGGCGCACGCTCTCTTCCGTCGGCGTGGTGATCGCCTCGTCATAGGCATTCGTGTGCAGGCTGTTGCAGTTGTCGAACAGCGCGTACAACGCCTGCAGCGTGGTGCGGATGTCGTTGAACTGGATCTCCTGCGCGTGCAGCGACCGGCCGGAGGTCTGGATGTGGTACTTCATCATCTGGCTGCGCTCGTTGGCGCCGTAGCGCTCGCGCATCGCGCGGGCCCAGATGCGGCGGGCGACGCGGCCGATGACGGTGTACTCCGGGTCCATGCCGTTGCTGAAGAAGAACGACAGGTTGGGCGCGAAGTCGTCGATCTTCATGCCGCGCGCCAGGTAGTACTCCACGATGGTGAAGCCGTTGCTCAGCGTGAAGGCGAGCTGGCTGATCGGGTTCGCCCCGGCCTCGGCGATGTGGTACCCGCTGATGCTCACCGAGTAGAAGTTGCGCACCGCGTTGTCGACGAAGTACTGCTGGATGTCGCCCATCATGCGCAGGGCGAACTCGGTGCTGAAGATGCAGGTGTTCTGCGCCTGGTCTTCCTTGAGGATGTCGGCCTGCACGGTGCCGCGCACGGTGGCCAGCGTCTGGGCCTTGATGCGGGCGTAGGTGTCTTCGTCCACGAGCTGGTTGCCGGTGATGCCCAGCAGGCCCAGGCCCAGACCATTATTGGTGGGCGGCAGCTCGCCGTGGTATTGCGGGCGCACGCGGCCTTCGAAGAACGCCTCGATCTTCTGCTGCGCCTCGGCCCAGCGCGCGTCGTCGGCCTTCAGGTACTTCTCCACCTGCTGGTCGATGGCGGTGTTCATGAACATCGCCAGGATGATCGGCGCCGGGCCGTTGATGGTCATCGACACCGACGTCGTGGGCGCGCACAGGTCGAAGCCGGAGTACAGCTTCTTCATGTCGTCCAGCGTGGGGATGTTGACGCCGGAGTTGCCGATCTTGCCGTAGATGTCCGGGCGCGGCGCCGGGTCCTCACCGTACAGCGTGACGCTGTCGAAGGCGGTGGACAGGCGCGCGGCCGGCTGGCCGACGCTGAGGTAATGGAAGCGGCGATTGGTGCGCTCCGGCGTGCCCTCGCCGGCGAACATGCGGATGGGATCCTCGCCGGTGCGGCGGTACGGGTACACGCCACCGGTGTAGGGATAGCTGCCGGGCAGGTTTTCCTTCTGCAGGAAGGTCAGCTGCTCGCCCCAGCTGCGGTACTTGGGCGGCGCAATCTTCGGGATCTGCTGGTGGCTGAGCGAGGTGGTGTAGTTGTCGATGCGGATGGTCTTGCCGCGCACTTCGTATTCGTTGACCGGATCGGTCACCGCCTTGTGGCGTGCGGGCCATTCGCGCAGCAGCTTCAAGGCTTCCGACGACAGCGACTGGATGGCGTCGTTGTAGCGCTGGCGCAGGGTCAACAGGGAGCGGTCCGCTGCAGGAGGGGCTTCAGCCCCGACCGGATGGCCTGCGGAGGTCGGGGCTGAAGCCCCTCCTACAAGAGCGTCGGTGGCATACAGCTCCAGCGCCTTCGGCAACGCCGGATCGTCCAGGTCCTTCAGCGCATTCCAGTAGTGCTGCGCGCGGCTGGCGGTTTCTGCCTCGGTTTCGATGCGGCGGTTGATGCCGCGGCCCTGCTCGGCGATCTCGGCCAGGTAGCGCACACGCGCGCCGGGGATCAGCACGGTGGCGCGCGGTTCCTTCAGCGTGGTGTCGATGTCCGGTGTCCACTTCTCCGCCGGCAGCTGCAGCTTGTCGCGCAGCAGGCGGCACAGGTTGGCGAACATCCAGCTGACGCCGGGGTCGTTGAACTGGCTGGCGATAGTGGGATACACCGGCACGTCGGCGTCCGGGGTCTGGAACGCCACGCGGTTGCGCTTCCACTGCTTGCGCACGTCGCGCAGGGCATCCTCGGCGCCGCGCTTGTCGTACTTGTTCAGCACGATCAGCTCGGCGAAGTCGATCATGTCGATCTTCTCCAGCTGGCTGGCCGCGCCGTAGTCGCTGGTCATCACGTACATGGGGAAGTCGACCAGGTCGACGATCTCCGAATCGCTCTGGCCGATGCCGGCAGTTTCCACGATGACCAGGTCGAAGCCGAGCGATTTCAGGAAGGCGATGCAGTCCTTCAGCACGGCGTTGGTGGCCACGTGCTGGCGGCGCGTGGCCATCGAGCGCATGTAGATGCGCTCGCTGCGCAGCGCGTTCATGCGGATGCGGTCGCCGAGCAGCGCGCCACCGGTGCGGCGGCGGGTGGGATCGACCGAGATCACCGCGATGTGCATCTGCGGGAAGCACGACAGGAAGCGGTTCATCAGCTCGTCGGTGACCGACGACTTGCCGGCGCCGCCGGTACCGGTGATGCCGATGACGGGCGTGGCGCGGGCGGGGAACGGCGCATGCGGGCCCTTGGCCCATTGCGCGCGCAGCTTCTCCAGTTCGGATTCGGACAGCACGCCGTCCTCGATGGTGCTGAGCATGCGGCCGATGCCGGCTTCGTCGGTGAGCGCGGGCACGACCGCGGCGTTCCATTCGCGCTGGCCGTTGACCGGGTGGCGCGCGTCCTCGGCGCGCTTGACCACGTCCTGGATCATCTCCACCAGGCCCATCTTCATGCCGTCGTTGGGGTGGTAGATGCGCTCCACGCCGTAGGCCTGCAGTTCGGCGATCTCCTCCGGCGTGATGGTGCCGCCGCCGCCGCCGAACACGCGCACGTGGCCGGCACCGCGCTCCTTCAGCATGTCGACCATGTACTTGAAGTACTCGACGTGGCCGCCCTGGTAGCTGGACAGCGCGATGCCGTCGGCGTCTTCCTGCAAGGCCGCGCGCACCACGTCTTCCACGCTGCGGTTGTGGCCCAGGTGGACCACTTCCGCGCCCTCGCCCTGGATCAGCCGCCGCATGATGTTGATGGCGGCGTCGTGCCCGTCGAACAGGCTGGCGGCGGTCACGAAGCGCAGCGGCGTGGCATCGGCCTGGGCTGCGGGAAACTGGCTGGCGGGTGTGCTCACGCGTGCTCACTTACAGGTGCGGACAGACGCGGGATTGTAGCCGTTCGCGTGTCACGACCTCACCAATTGCACACCAGTGGACACGGCACGCACACCCTACGGTGGCGTGCGGTGGCGCGTGTCAGCACAGCCCGAACGGCAGCTCGCGCGTGGAGACCACGCGCTGGCCGACGGATTCGCCACGCAGGAAGCGCAATGCGGCGTCGAGTGTCTCCGGCGCGATGGTCACCCGGTGGTGGCCCAGCCCGGTGGTGCTGAGCAGCGTGGCCTGCGGCCAGTAGCGCGCATAGCGTTCGCCTTCGCACCACGGCACGTCGGTGTCTTCCAGGTCGTGCACGATCAGGCCCGGGCGCGCGATGCGCGGGGCGGTGGCATGGGCGTGCAGTTCGCGCACGTCGTGGGCGGTCAGTTCCTGGTACTCGTCGAACAGGCGCCGGCTGAGGAACTGCGCCAGCCCCACCATGCCGCCGAAACGGCGCGCGGCATCGAAGGGATCGGCGGCGGGCGCCAGCAGGATCACGCGTTCGGCCTGCATTCCGCGCGCCATCGCGATCGCCGCTGCCGCGCCGCCGAGCGAATGCCCCACGACCGCCGCCAGTGGCCCGGTGTGTCCGGCCACCCGCGCCGCCGCCTCGGCGAACATCGGCAGGGTCGCGCGCCGGCCACTGCTGCGGCCATGTGCCGGCTGGTCGAACGCGACCACCGCGTAGCCGGCGCGGCGCAGCGGCTCCACCCACGGCAGGAAGCGCAGGCCGAAGCTGGACCAGCCGTGCACCAGCAACACGGTGGGTTCGCGCTGCGGGTCACCCCAGGTGTACGTGGCCAGACGTTCGCGGCCGAAGGCCAGTTCGCCGATACGTGCACCGCCGGTCTCGCTCTGGCGGGCACGGGTGCGGGCACCGGGCATCGGCGTGCAGAACAGCTGGAAGGCCCGGGCCAGCGTGCTGCGCGGAGCCAGCCAGCTGCCTACCGCGAAGCGGGCGCTCAGCAGCGACAGTGCCCATGGTTTGCGAACGATCGTGCTATTTCGTGGGGCAGAGACAGCAGCCATGACGGCACCTCGGCAGGAATCAGGCGGTGGGGGGAGACGGCGCGGGGGCGCCGTAGGACGCCAGCAGGCGGTCCAGGGAACGACGGGCGAGCAACGGAGCTTGTTCGGCGTCGTAGAGCCGGGCGTCATGCAGGCCCTGCGCGACAGCGAACAGTTCGAATGCCAGTAGGACCGGATCGGTCTTCGGCGACAATTCGCCGGTATCGATGCACATGCCGATCGCCTTGACCAGTTGCTGGCGCAGCTGCAGCAGCCAGTCGACGATGCGGTCGCGCAGCAGGCCCGGGCGGGCGTCGTACTCATGGGCGGCGGCCAGGATCACGCAGCCATCGGGGTTGTCGCAGACCCAGCGGAACCAGTTCTCCATGATCGCGCGCAGGCGCGGCAGGCCGCGTGGCAGGCCCACCGCCGGCACGATCACGGCACGCGCGTAGCGCTCGGCAGTCCACTCCAGCACGGTCAGCTGCAGGTCCTCGCGCGACCCGAAATGCGCGAACACGCCGCTCTTCGACATGCCGGCGGCGGTGGCCAGTTCGCCGATGGACAGGCCTTCCAGCCCGTTCCGGGCCGCGATGTCGTAGGCCCGCGCGACGATCATCTCGCGGGTGGCATTGCCTTTGTGGGTGGCGGCCTGGGGCGTCATGACAACAGGAATAGCACGGTCGTTCGATTCTCACAATAGGCCGACGTCACGCTCCGCCGCCGGTCCCTTGTCATATCGCCCGCGGCCGATTGGATTAAACTGGCCGCCAGCGACGACCACGGCCGTGTTCCGGAAACGTCGCTTTTTTCTTTTCTGACAACCCGTTAGCCACGCTGAAGGCAAGCCCGCGCCGGTCCCCACCCGCGCACCGGAGCCCACCCATGATCTTCGAAACCCTTGATACCTCCGGCCACGAACAGGTCGTCTTCTGCCACAACCCGGATGCCGGGCTGAAGGCCATCATCGCCATCCACAGCACCGTGCTGGGTCCGGCGCTGGGCGGTGTGCGCATGCGGCCCTACGCCGACAGTGCGCTGGCGCTCAACGACGCGCTGCGCCTGAGCCGCACGATGACCTACAAGAACGCACTGGCCGGCCTCAATGTCGGCGGCGGCAAGGCGGTACTCATCGGCGACAGCAGCAAGGACAAGACCGAAGTCCTGTTCCGCAGCTTCGGGCGTTACGTCGATTCGCTGGGCGGCCGCTACATCACCGCCGAGGACGTGGGGACCGATGTCAACGACATGGAGAACGTCTACCGCGAGACCGAATACGTGGTGGGCGTGCACCAGGTGCATGGCGGCTCCGGCGACCCGGCCCCGTTCACCGCCTACGGTGCGCTGCAGGGCCTGATGGCCACGCTGAACCGCAAGTTCGGCAACGAGGAGATCGGCAAGTACAGCTTCGCCGTGCAAGGCCTGGGCCACATCGGCATGGAGTACGTGAAGCTGCTGAAGGAACGCGGCGCCAAGCTGTTCGTCACCGACCTCAATCCGGCGCTGGTCGAACACGCGGTCGAAGAGTACGGCGCGGAAGCGGTGAAGCCGGACGAGATCTACGACCTGCCGGTGGACGTGTTCAGCCCGTGCGCGCTGGAGTACGCCATCAACGAACAGACCCTGCCCCGCCTGAAGGCGAAGGTGATCTGCGGCACGGCGAACAACCAGATGTCGCACGTGACCGGCGTGGAAGCGGCCAAGCGCGGCATCCTGTACGCGCCCGATTACGCGGTGAACGCGGGCGGCGTGATGAACGTGTCGCTGGAAATCGACGGTTACAACCGCGAGCGCGCGATGCGCATGATGCGGACGATCTACCACACCGTCGGCAAGATCTTCGACCTGTCAGAGAAGGAAGGCATCGCGCCGCAGTATGCGGCCGACCGCATCGCCGAGGCCCGCATGACGGCCATCGGCAAGCTCAAGCTGCCGCTGGGCCGCACCGCGCCACGCTTCATGGGGCACCTGCGCGGCGAGCATTGAGGTAAGTTGCAGATACAACCTGGATGGGCCGCAATAGGAGGGAGGACCGAATGCGACCGGATACCGTCAGCGGATTTCCGCTGGGCGAAGAATTGGACGCGCTGCGCGAGGCCGTGCAGCGGTTCGCGCAGACCGAGATCGCGCCGCGCGCGGCGCAGATCGACCACGACAACGCATTCCCGCAGGACCTGTGGCCCAAGCTGGGCGAACTGGGCCTGCTGGGCATCACCGTGGATCCGGAATTCGGCGGCAGCGGCATGGGCTACCTGGCCCATCTGGTCGCGATGGAGGAGATCTCGCGCGCGTCCGGTTCGGTCGGCCTGAGCTATGGCGCGCACTCCAACCTGTGCGTGTCCAACCTCTACCTCAACGGCAACGCCGCCCAGCGCGCGAAGTACCTGCCGAAGCTGTGCAGCGGCGAGTGGAAGGGCGCGCTGGCGATGAGCGAGCCGGGGGCGGGTTCGGACGTGGTCGGCTCGATGAGCTGCCGTGCCGAACTCCGTGACGGCGTCTGGGTGGCCAACGGCAACAAGATGTGGATCACCAACGGACCGGAAGCCGATGTGCTGCTGGTCTACATGCGCACCGCCGGCAAGGATGCGGGCAGCAAGTGCATGACGGCCTTCATCGTCGAGCGCGGCATGAAGGGCTTCTCCACCGCGCAGAAGCTGGACAAGCTGGGCATGCGCGGCAGCAACACCTGCGAACTGGTGTTCGAGAACTGCGAGATTCCCGCCGGGAACGTGCTGGGCGAGGTGAACCAGGGCGTGCGCGTCTTGATGAGCGGCCTCAACACCGAACGCCTGGTGCTGAGCGGCGGTCCGATCGGCCTGATGCAGGCGGCGCTCGACATCACCCTGCCCTACGTGCGCGAGCGCAAGCAGTTCGACGCAGCCATCGGCACCTTCGGCCTGATGCAGGGCAAGCTGGCCGACATGTACACCGCACTGCAGTCGAGCCGCGCATTCGCCTATCAGGTGGCGCGCGGTTTCGACGAAGGCCAGGGATCGCGTGCCGCGGCCGCAGGTTGCCTGCTGCACGCCTCGGAAGCCGCCGTGCAGGTGACGCTGGAAGCCATCCAGGCGCTGGGCGGCAACGGCTACATCAACGAGTACCCTGCGGGCCGCCTGCTGCGCGACGCCAAGCTCTACGCCATCGGCGCCGGCACCAACGAAATCCGCCGCATGTTGATAGGCCGGGAATTGTTCGACGGTCGGGGATGATCTGGAGGTCGTCGTAGGGCGGGCCCCGGCCCGCTGTCCCGTACGTGCGTCCATCGCGAAGGCGGGCTCAAGCCCGCCCTACGCCAGGCCTGCCTCCTCCAGGACAGGCCACGAAGACGCATCCAGCGTCTCCCGATAGGCATGCCAGCTGGCATACGCAAGCCATGGCATCAGCAGACCCAGCCCCAGCAGCGCCGTGGCGAAGCCAACCGCCGTCAGCGCCACCAGCAGCAGGCCCCACACCAGCATCACGCGCTTGTTGCGCATCACCGCATGCACGCTGGAAACGGCCGCCGTCACCATGTCCACGTCGCGGTCGGCGATCATCGGCAACGAGAAGGCGGTAACGGCGAAGGTGAGCGTGGCGAACACCGCGCCGACAGCGGACCCCAGCGCAAGGAATTCCCAGAACGCGGTCGGGTCACTGCCGTCGAACGGGAAGAACGCGCTGACCATCATCCCGGCGCGCGACCACAGCAGGATGATCACGCCCTGCCCCAGCGCGAACACGCCCGCCTGGCCCAGCACCCGCCGCGCGAGCACGAACGAATCGCGCAGGCGCGGCGTGCGGCCCTGTTCCAGCGCGCGGCTCACGCAGTACAGGCCCACGCAGAGCAATGGTGCGACGAACACGAATCCGGACAGCAGCGTCGCCAGGAGCGCGAACCGGCCCAGCACGAACGCCAGCCAAGAAATGCCGGCGCTCACCAGCACGATCACCCCGCCGAACAACAACGACAGGGCGGGCGCGCGGCGCATGTCGCGCCAGCCGGCGCGCAGCCAGCGCCACGGCGCCCCATGGTCGAGCACCGCGCACGGCACGATGAAGGCGCGCGCGGCCGGCTCCGTCGTGGGTCCGTCTGACATGTCTTCTCCCCCTCCCGCCTCGAGGATACGCCGGTCCGGACCAGGCCGCTGCCCTGTACCAACGGCCGATTTGCCCGCCGTCGGGCCGGGGCGGGATAATCAGCCTCTCACTCCACGCGGGAAGTCTTCCATGTCCGACATCGTCATCGCCGCCGCCAAGCGCACCGCCATCGGTTCGTTCCTCGGCCAGTTCAATGGCGTTCCCTCGCCCACGCTGGGCGCCGCCGCCATCGCCGCCGCGCTGGAGCAGTCGGGCGTCCCGGGTGCCGACGTGTCCGAAGTGATCATGGGCTGCGTGCTGCCCGCCAACCTGGGCCAGGCACCTGCCCGCCAGGCCGCGCGAGCCGCCGGCATACCGGATGCGGCCGGCGCCACCACCATCAACAAGGTCTGCGGTTCGGGCATGAAGGCGATCATGCTGGGGCATGACCTGATCAAGGCCGGTTCGGCCACGGTGGTCATCGCCGGCGGCATGGAATCCATGAGCAACGCCCCGCACCTGATCCCCAACTCGCGCACTGGCAACCGTTACGGCAATTTCCAGGCGGTGGACCACATGGCATGGGATGGCCTGACCAACCCCTACGACGGCCAGGCCATGGGCGTGTTCGCCGAGGCCACCGTCGCCAAGTTCGGTTTCACCCGCGAGGAGCAGGATGCGTATTCCATCGAGTCGGTGACCCGTGCCCAGGCCGCGCAGGCTTCCGGTGCGTTCAACGACGAGATCATTCCGGTCAAGGTCGCCACCCGCAAGGGCGAGGTCGAGGTCAACACCGACGAACAGCCGGGCAAGTCCGACATCGCCAAGATCCCCACCCTGAAACCCGCCTTCAAGAAGGACGGCAGCGTCACCGCCGCCAGTTCGTCCAGCATCTCCGACGGCGCCGCCGCCACCGTGCTGCTCAGCGCCGAGGAAGCCGCGAAGCGTGGCATCCAGCCGCTGGCGAAGATCGTCGGCCATGCGACCTACTCGCAGGCACCGGAGTGGTTCACCACCGCGCCCGTCTCGGCCATCGACAAGCTGCTCAAGCAGGTCGGCTGGACGGTGGAGCAGGTGGACCTGTTCGAGGTCAACGAAGCCTTCGCGGTCGTCGCCATGGCGCCGATCAAGGAGCTCGGCATCCCGCACGCCAAGGTCAACGTCAACGGCGGTGCCTGCGCGCTGGGCCATCCGATCGGTGCCTCCGGCGCCCGTCTGGTGGTGACCCTGGTGCACGCCCTGCGCCAGCGCGGCGGCAAGCGCGGCATCGCCACGCTCTGCATCGGCGGCGGCGAGGCCACCGCGATCGCGATCGAACTCGTCTGATATTTTGCGCAGTCGGGGGGGCGAAGCGGCCGGTTTTCGCCCGTCCCATAAGGTTTAACAACGGATTGACAAAGATAACCGGCCAACCGCTTGACAGCCGTAATGGGCTTGTCATCATGTTGCAGGCGCGCAATTGCGCGTTGCCTAACTAACGACGAGGAAATTCAACGATGACCATGAACAAGGCTCTGATCGCGCTGGCTCTGGGTTTCGCCCTGGCTGCGTGCTCGAACCAGGAACAGGCTGCCGACGCCGCTGCTGACGCCGCTGCGACCGCGACCGAAGCCCAGGCTGCCGCTGACGCCGCCGCTGCCGCTGGCGAAGTGACCGCCGACGCCGCCCAGCAGTCGGCCGACGCCGCTGCCACCGCCGCCGACGCCGCTGCCACCGCCGCGACCGACGCTGCTGCCGCCACCACGACGGAAGCCGCTGACGCTGCTGCCGACGCCGCTGGCCAGGCTGCCGACACGGCCGAAGCCGCGACCGACGCTGCCAAGGAAGCCACCAAGCAGTAATCTGCTGGCGGTTGACTGATTTAGCGTTAAACTGAGAGAGCCGCCAGTTCGCTGGCGGCTTTTTCTGTATCCGGGCCTGGCTTCCCGGTTCGCCCCCCACCGGTGGACGAACGGACCCGCCCTCCCGGCGCCACCTTCCACACCTACCGATTTGGGGATCCACAATGAAGATCAAGAGCACCGTCCTGCTGGTCGCCGCCGTCCTGGCCATGAGCGCCTGCACGAAGAGCGAGACCACCGACGCCGCTGCTGCCGACGCCGCCGCTGCTGCCGACCAGGCTGCCGCTGCTGCCGGTGACGCCGCTTCCGCTGCCGGCGACGCCGCTGCCGCCGCTGGCGACGCTGCGACGGCCGCGACCGCCGACGCCGCTGCTGCCGCGACCGCCGCTGCCTCGGACGCCGCTGCCGCCACCGAAGCTGCCGCTTCCGACGCAACCGCCGCCGCTGCTGGCGCCGTGTCCGACGCCGCCCAGGCGACGGCCGACAAGGCTGCTGAAGTCGCCGACAAGGCCGACGCCAAGGCTGAAGAAGCCAAGCAGTAATCGACTCGCCTCATCGCGAATCGGACAAGGCCCGCGCAAGCGGGCCTTGTTGTTTTGTGGCAGGCCATCCATGGCCGCCACCCTTCGGGCCATCGACACGCGATGTCAAAAACAGCTCCCGGCCGTTTTTTGTGGCAGGCCATCCATGGCCGCCACACTTCGGGCCATCGACACGCGATGTCGAAAACCGCTCCCAGCCGTTTTTTGCAGTGCGGTTTGGCGCGTGCGGGGCTTTGTGGTCTGATGCCGCCTTTCCTGCTTCGTCGTGCCGCATGCCCGCCATCGCTTCGCAACTCGATCCGCGCTCGCCCGATTTCCTCGCCAACAACGCGTATCACCGCGTACTGGTGCAGGAACTCGACCGCCGTCTGGCGCACGCTGCCGAGGGGGGAGGCGAGAAAGCGCGCAACAAGCACACCGAACGCGGCAAGCTGCTGGCACGGGATCGCATCACCGCCCTGCTCGACCCCGGCTCGCCCTTCCTCGAAATCGCGCCACTGGCCGCCGAGGAGATGTACGACGGCGCGGCACCCGCCGCCGGCATGGTTTGCGGCATCGGCCGCGTGATGGGCAACGAGGTGGTGATCGTCGCCAACGATGCCACGGTCAAGGGCGGCACCTACTTCCCGATGACGGTGAAGAAGCACCTGCGCGCGCAGGAGATCGCGCGCGAGAACCGCCTGCCCTGCGTGTACCTGGTGGACTCCGGCGGCGCCTTCCTGCCCCTGCAGGACGAAGTATTCCCCGACCGCGAGCACTTCGGCCGCATCTTCTACAACCAGGCCCGCCTGTCGGCCGAGAACATCCCGCAGGTCGCGGTGGTGATGGGCAGTTGCACTGCGGGCGGCGCCTACGTGCCGGCGATGTGCGACGAATCGGTCATCGTCAAGGAACAGGGCACGATCTTCCTCGGTGGCCCGCCGCTGGTGAAGGCTGCCACCGGCGAGGTGGTCGATGCCGAAGCCCTTGGCGGCGCCGACGTGCACACCAGCGTGTCCGGCGTGGCCGATCATTTCGCCTTGGACGATCGCCACGCGCTGGAGATCGCGCGCGGCATCATCGGGCATCTCAATCGCCGCAAGACCCTGCCCGTCGCGGTGCGCGACACGCGCGAACCGCTGTATCCGGCCGAGGAGTTGTACGGCATCGTGCCCAAGGACACCCGCCGCCCGTTCGACATCCGCGAGGTCATCGCTCGCATCACCGACGGCAGCGAGCTGGACGAGTTCAAGGCCCGCTACGGCAAGACCCTGGTCACCGGCTTCGCGCACCTGCACGGTTACCCGGTGGGCATCATCGCCAACAACGGCATCCTGTTCGGGGAAAGTGCCCTGAAGGGCGCGCACTTCATCGAGTTGTGCAACCAGCGCGGCATCCCGCTGGTGTTCCTGCAGAACATCACAGGCTTCATGGTCGGCCGCAAATACGAGAACGCCGGCATCGCGAAGGACGGAGCGAAGATGGTCACGGCTGTCGCCTGCTCATCCGTGCCGAAGTTCACCGTGGTCATCGGCGGCAGCTTCGGTGCCGGCAACTACGCCATGTGCGGCCGTGCCTACGGCGCGCGCTTCCTCTGGATGTGGCCGAATGCGCGGATCAGCGTGATGGGCGGCGAACAGGCGGCGAGCGTGCTGGCGACGGTCAAGCGCGACGGCATCGAGGCCGCGGGCAAGTCGTGGAGCCCAGACGAAGAGGACGCCTTCAAGGCGCCGATCCGCGAGCAGTACGAATCGCAGGGCAGCCCGTGGTACGCCACTGCGCGCCTCTGGGATGACGGCATCATCGACCCCGCCGATACGCGCCGGGTGCTGGGGCTGGGCATCTCGGCCTCGCTCAACGCGCCGATCGAACCGGCGAAGTTCGGCGTGTTCCGGATGTAGTGCCAGGTGCGTGCCCGGCCCGCGCCCTCTTCATTGTTGTGAGCGCCGCGTGCACAAGCCCGACTCCAGGGTGAACCGCGCCCGCGCCGCATGCGCCACGCCGCCAATCGGCTGTGCAGGTCACAGCGCGCGCGCGGACGGGCGGCGATAGTCCGGAGTCCTGCCACCCGGAGCATCCCCTGCATGTCCATCTGGAAAGACCAAGGCCCCGCGAAGAAAGAGGCCGGCAACCTGCCGCCGGAACCCACCTCCCTTCCCGTGCGCGACACCGCCACGGCGGCGGAGTTCTCGCCCGCCGTCACCGCACCGCCGGGCACGCGTCCGGTTGAACGCAGCGCTCCCCAGGAGGCCCTGAAGGAATCGCTGATCGCCGCCGACCTGACCATCGAGGGCAAGATCGAAGGCACCGGCCACATTCGCATCGCAGGCCGCTTCAAGGGCGACGTGAACGTGCAGGGCGACCTCACCATCGAAACCGGCGCCAAGCTCAATGGTGGCGTGCGGGCGAAGAAGGTGACCATCGCGGGCGAGCTGGAAGGCAACATCGAGTCCGCCGCACGCGTCGAACTGCTGGCATCGGGCGTACTGATCGGCGACGTGAAGTCAGGATCGCTCACGGTGGCCGCTGGGTCCCGCATGCGCGGCCAGGCCGACTTCGGCTGGGATGAGCCTGCCAAGGGCGGCAAGGGCAAGGACAACGGCACGGAGCCCGGCGCCGCCGCATGAGCCAACCCCGCCCAGGCAGTGCCGGCGCCACCCGCACCTGCCCGCACTGCAAGGCGACGATCCTGGAAAGCGCGGCGGTCTGTCCGGGCTGCCGCCACCACCTGCGCTTCGAACCCGGCGCAGGTGCCCAGACCACGCCCGCGCTGACACCGCTGCGGATCGAGGGCACGCTGCAGCCGCCTGCGGAAGGCGCGGCATGGGAGTACAGCGTGGTGCTGTCGATCCGTAACGATCGTGGGGAGGAAGTCACCCGTCAGGTGGTCGGTGTCGGTGCGATGCAGCCGCACGAGCAGCGCAGCTTCGTGCTGTCGGTGGAGCTCAATCCCGCCACCGGCAAGGCGGCGGGACGGCGCACGCGTCACTGACGCGCAGGCTCATCCCTTCTTGTCGGGCCCGCAACTGTTGCAGCCGCCACAGGACGCATCCGCGCCTGAGGGCGGCGGCGCGATCCAGCGCCCCAGCCGATACCGCCAGCCCACGCTTCCCTGCCGCAAAAGCGGCAACGCCAGCGCGCCTCGCAGCCTGCGCAGTGGCCCCGGGAACTGCTTCTTCAGCACGACCCACAGGCTGATCACCACCGCGACGGCGATGATGGCGTATTGCAGGGCGAGCGACGCGTCCATGGCTCAGCCCGCGCCCAGTGCCTTGGCGACCTGGTAAGTCACCAGCGAGGCGAGGTAGGCCAGCGCGAACAGGTAGAACGTGGCAAAGCCCATTTGCTTCCACGAGTTGGTCTCGCGCTTGATCGTGGCGAGGGTCGAGATGCACATCGGCGCGTAGATGAACCACACCAGCAGCGACAGTGCGGTCGCGAGCGACCAGCCGTCGCTGATCACGGGCGTCAACGCCTGGATGGCTGCGTCATCGTCGGCCGCCGACAGGGCATAGATCGTCGCCAGCGAGGCAACTGCCACTTCACGTGCGGCCAAGCCGGGAATCAACGCGATGCATATCTGCCAGTTGAAGCCCAGTGGCGCGAAGAACACCGCCATCGCATGACCGATGCGGCCGGCGAAGCTGTAATCGATCGCGGGACCCATTGCGCCTTCCGGCGGTGCCGGGAAGTTCAGCAGGAACCACAGCAGGATGGTCAGCGCCAGGATGATGCCGCCGACGCGCTTGAGGAAGATCATCGCACGCTCGTACAGGCCGATGAGCAGGTCGCGCGGGTGCGGAATGCGGTAGGAAGGCAGTTCCAGCAACAGCGCGTGCTCGCCCTTGTCGCGGCGCCACTTCTTCATCACCCATGACACCAGCAACGCACTGAGGATGCCTGCTGCGTACAGGCCGAACAGCACCAGGCCCTGCTGGTTGAAGATGCCCACCTTCTCGTTCGGCACGAATGCACCGATCAGCAGTGCGTACACCGGCAGGCGCGCCGAGCACGTCATCAGCGGTGCGACCAGGATCGTCGCCAAACGGTCGCGCGGGTCCTGGATGCTGCGCGTGGCCATGATGCCGGGGATGGCGCAGGCGAAGCTCGACAGCAGCGGAATGAAGGAGCGGCCCGACAGGCCGGCCGATGCCATCATGCGGTCCAGCAGGAACGCCGCGCGGGGCAGGTAGCCGCTTTCTTCCAGTGCCAGGATGAAGGCGAACAGGATCAGGATCTGCGGCAGGAACACGACCACACCACCCAGACCGCCGATGATGCCGTCGACCAGCAGGCTGTTGAGCGGCCCTTCGGGAAGCAGGCCGCCCGCCTGTCCGCCCAGCCAGCCCGTGCCCGCTTCGATCATGTCCATCATCGGCGTCGCCCAGGCATACACCGCCTGGAAGATCAGGAACATCACCACGATCAATGCCAGCAGTCCGAACACCGGGTGCAGCAACCAGCGATCCAATGCATCGTCGATCTTCGCCGTCCGCGTGGGCATGGCGACCGCGAGCGACAGCAGGCGACGTGTTTCCGCATGTGGATCGGCGCCTTCCGCCAAGTGCGTGCGTGGCTCGTGCGGCTGTGCGGCGACGGCATCGATGCGCTCGACCAGCGCACGCGCACCGCCATGCTTCACCGCGATGGTTTCGACCACCGGCACGCCGAGTTCGCGCTCCAGCGCCGCCAGGTCGATGGCGATGCCGCGACGCTGCGCGGCATCCATCATGTTGACCGCCAAGATCATCGGCTTGCCCAGCTCGCGCACTTCCAGCGCGAAGCGCAGGTGCAGGCGCAGGTTGGTGGCATCCACCACGCAGACCAGCACATCCGGTGCCGGTTCGCCGGGATAGAAGCCGCGGCAGACGTCGCGGGTGACGGCTTCGTCCAGGCTGGCGGCGTGCAGGCTGTAGGCACCCGGCAGATCCAGCACCGCGTAGCTGCGCCCCGACGCCGACGAATGCAGCCGGCCTTCCTTGCGCTCGACGGTGACGCCGGCGTAGTTGGCGACCTTCTGCCGGCTGCCGGTCAACTGGTTGAACAGCGCTGTCTTGCCGCAATTCGGATTACCGACCAGCGCCAGCCGCAGCGTCGATGCCTCGGCGGCGCTCATGATGCGGCTCCGTTGCGCAATCGCACACGGGCCGCTTCGGAGCGGCGCAGCGCGAAGCGCGTGAAACCCACCTGCACCAGCAGAGGCTCCGCACCCAGCGGCCCCTTCGCGACCACTTCGACTTCCTCGCCGTTGACGAAGCCCAGCTCGCGCAGGCGGCGTGCGATGTTGTCCTGCGGCCCGTGGTCTTCCACGGTGTCCACGATGGCGGGGGTACGCGAAGGCAGTTCTGTCAGGATCACGCCAGGCTCTCAAATGCGAACTATTCTCATTGTAGCATCGCCGCAGTGCAGGAAGGCCGCAACGCACTGTGCCGCTATCATTCAGCGACTTTGAAGGGAACGGCAGGCATGGCGGCATCACCGCAGGAACATCCCCTCGTACTGGAACGCGCAGGCGCCGTGGCGCGCATCCGGCTGGACCGCCCCACCCTCCACAACGCGTTCGACGCCGGGCTGATCGCCGCGCTGACCACCACGCTCGAACAGGTCGGCGCTGAATCCGACATTCGCGCCGTCGTGCTGGAAGGCAGCGGCGTCTCGTTCTCCGCCGGCGCGGACCTGAACTGGATGCGTGGCATGGCCACCGCCAGCGAGGAGGCCAACCGCGAGGACGCCCTCGCCCTCGCCCGCCTGATGCGTACGCTGGACGAACTGCCCAAACCCACGATTGCCCGCGTGCATGGAGCGGCCTTCGGCGGCGGCGTGGGCCTGGTGGCCTGCTGCGACATCGCCATCGGCGTGCCCGAGGCGAAGTTCGGCCTGACCGAGAGCAAGCTGGGGTTGTTGCCGGCGGTGATCTCGCCGTATGTCATCGCCGCCATCGGTGCACGGCAGGCGCGGCGATGGTTTGCGACGGCGGAGGTCTTCGATGCGTCCACCGCGCTGCAGATCGGATTGCTGCATCAGGTGGTGCCGGCGGCGCAGCTGGACGAGGCCGTGGCGCGACAGCTCGCCCTGCTGCTGAAGGCGGGGCCACACGCTGCGGCAGGTGCGAAGCTGTTGGTCGCACGCGTCGCCGCTTCTTCCGACCGTGGCCGGATGGATGCCGACAATGCGGAGCTGATCGCGAAGTTGCGCGTTTCCAGCGAAGGCCAGGAAGGCCTGTCGGCCTTCCTCGACAAGCGCGCACCATATTGGGTCGCCAAGGATTGATGACGTGACCAAGCCCCACAGCACGACGCGCGCCTTCAAGCCCTCCCCTTCAAGGGGAGGGTTGGGTGGGGATGGTGTTCAGGGAGGAAATCACCATGCAGGGACAGACGAACAGGAAGGTCCTGCGGGACAAACTGCAGCGCATCCTGCGCAACCAACCGACGGACGCCGAACATCGGCTCTGGCGGTACCTGCGGAAGCGCCAGTTGGACGGCTACCGATTCCGGCGGCAGCATCCCTTCGGCGACTACATTCTGGATTTCGCGTGTCTTGAACTGAAACTCGTGGTGGAACTGGATGGCAGCCAGCACGCGGACAACCATGCCTACGACGCGATACGTACCCACTTCTTGGAGCGGGCCGGGTTCAAAGTACTCAGATTCTGGAACAATGACGTATTCGAGAATATCGAGGGGGTCGTCGAAGTGATTCTTACAGCGCTGGCAGACAGCCAAGCAACACCATCCCCACCCAACCCTCCCCTTGAAGGGGAGGGCTAGACGCGATGTTCTCCAAGATCCTGATCGCCAACCGCGGCGAGATCGCCTGCCGCGTCATCCGCACCTGCCGCCGGCTGGGCATCCGCACTGTCGCCGTGTACTCGGAAGCCGACGCCGATGCGCAGCACGTGCGCCAGGCCGACGAAGCCTACCCGATCGGCGGCCCGCGGCCCCAGGAGAGCTACCTGCGGGGTGATGCGATCATCGAGGTGGCCAGGAGCAGCGGCGCGCAGGCCATCCACCCCGGCTATGGCTTCCTCTCCGAAAACGCCGACTTCGCCGATGCCGTCGCTGCCGCCGGCATCGTGTTCATCGGTCCCTCCGGCGCCTCCATGCGCAAGATGGGCAGCAAGGCCGGTGCGAAGGACCTGATGGACGCCGCCGGGGTCCCGGTGGTGCCGGGCTACACCGGTGAGGACCAGTCGCCGAACACCCTGTCGCGCGAAGCGGCGCGCATCGGCTTCCCGCTGATGATCAAGGCCGCGCACGGCGGCGGTGGCAAGGGCATGCGTATCGTCCATCGGCTGGAGGATTTCATCGCCCAGCTCGAAAGCTGCCAGCGCGAAGCGGCCAACGCCTTCGGCCGCGACCGCGTACTGCTGGAACGCTACGTGCAGTCGCCGCGCCATATCGAGATCCAGGTGTTCGCCGACACGCACGGAAGCACCCTGCACCTCAACGAGCGCGAGTGCTCGGCGCAACGCCGGTACCAGAAAGTGCTGGAGGAATCGCCCTCGCCCTTCCTGACGCCGTCGCTGCGAAATGCGATGGGCGAGGCGGCGGTCCAGGCCGCACAGGCCATCGACTACGTCAACGCCGGCACCGTCGAGTTCATCGTCGATCCCGACGGCCAGTTCTATTTCATGGAGATCAACACGCGACTGCAGGTGGAACATCCTGTCACCGAGTTCGTCACCGGCCAGGACCTGGTGGAGTGGCAGTTGCGTGTCGCCGCCGGCGAACCCTTGCCGCTCGCGCAGGACGCCATCACGCAACACGGGCACGCCATCGAAGTGCGCCTGTATGCCGAGGATCCCGAGGCAGGATTCCTGCCTGGCTCGGGCCGCCTGGAAAGGCTGGTCCTGCCGGCACCCTCGGCGCAGGTCCGCCTCGACGCGGGCGTGATCGAAGGCGACACGGTGACCATCTTCTACGACCCGATGATCGCCAAGCTGATCGTCTGGGGCGCGGACCGCACCGAGGCCCTCGCAGGGCTGCGCGCCGCGCTGGCCGAGTGCGGGATCGTCGGACCGAAATCGAACATCGGCTTCCTGGAACGACTGGTCCGCCACCCCGCCATCGTCGAAGGTCGCATCGACACCGGCTACCTGGACCGCCATCTGGACGAGTTCATGCCCGCCGTCGGGCTGGATGCCGTGCAGCAGGTCGCGATCGCCGTCGCGGCGCTGCTCCAGCAGGAAGCGGATGCGCGACAGGGTGCCCGCCATTCCAGCGATCCCGGTTCGCCGTGGGCCGTCGGCGATGGCTGGCGACTGGGACATGCCGGTGCGCGGCCGCTGGCATTCCAGCATCAGGAGGAGACCTGGGAAGCCTCCGGCCATGGCCATGCCGGTACCTACCGCATCCGTCTGGCCACCACCACGTATGAGGTGGAAGGCGCAAAGCTGACCGGCGACCTCCTTGGTTTGCGTATCCAGGGAGAGGCGCGGCGATTCCGCGTCCAGCGCCACGGCACGCGCCTGACGCTGCATGATGGGGAACGTCGGGCCACGGTGGAAACGGTGCCGGTCTACCGTCGCGTGGCGGCGGCAGGCATCGAGGCGGGCGGCAGGATCGTCGCACCGATGCCGGGGCGCGTCGTGCTGGTCAAGGCACAGCAGGGGGACACGGTCAAAGCCGGACAGGAGCTGCTCGTGATGGAGGCGATGAAGATGGAACTGGCGGTGAAGGCTCCGCGCGACGGCGTGGTGGCCGAAGTGCGCGCCAGTGCCGGCGACTTCATCGACGCCGACACATTGCTCGTGACGCTGGAGTGAGCCCCTCCATGGCTTTCCCGCGCATGACGACCGCCCTGCTGTTCGCAACATTCGCGCTGGCGGGCTGCGTGATGTTCGAGCAGCCACCCGCCCCGCTGACCTGCGACCCCGCGCTGGTGGGCCGGTGGATTCCGCTCGCCGACAGCCCGCAGGACAAGGTGCCGCTGGGCAAGGACGACTACGCCGAAGTGGATGCCCGCTGCCACGTGCGCCTGCGCGACAACAGCCGGACCGACGCGCCGAGCTTCGATGCCCTGGGTTTCGAGATAGACGGGCAACGTTACCTGGCGCTCGGCTTCGAGGAGCTGGAGGGACTGTTCGCCACCGGCAAGACGGCGCCCCCGACCCCCAAGGGCATGCCTGCCGGCGCTGTCACGCTGCTGAAATACCGCATCCGCGACGATACCCTGCAGATCGCGATGCTCGACACGGTGGCCATCATGCAGCGGGTGCAGCAGGGCACGTTGAAGGCCCGCGAGACCGATGCCAGCACGTATCTGTTCGAAGGGCGTCCCGAGCAGCTGCGCGACTTGCTGCGCACCCATCCGGACCTGTTCGATGCCTTCGATGGCGGCGGCAAGGCATTGCGCATGCGGCGCGCAAAAGACGCGGTGACGCCATGATCCCCACCGCTCCCCTGCCGATGGCGGATGGCGACTTCGTCAGGATCGTGGAAGTCGGCCCGCGCGATGGCCTGCAGAACGAAAAGGCGCTCGTCTCGACCGCCGACAAGGTGGAATTGATCGACCGTCTGTCCGCCACCGGCCTGCTGAGTATCGAGGCCACCAGTTTCGTCAGCCCGCAGTGGGTTCCCCAACTGGCCGATGCGGCGGACGTCTTCACCGCCATCCGGCGCAGGCCCGGGGTCGCCTACCCCGTGCTGGTGCCGAACGAAAAAGGCTATGACCGCGCACGTGCGGTCGGCGTGGAGGAAGTGGCGGTGTTCACCGCCGCGTCCGAAGCCTTCAACCGCACGAACATCAATGCGTCCATCGATGAATCCATCGAACGCTTCCGCCCCGTGCTCGAGCGCGCGGCCGCCGATGGCGTGAAGGTGCGCGGTTACGTGTCCACCGTCCTGGGCTGCCCGTACCAGGGCGACGTACCGGTCACGGACGTGGTGCGGGTGGCCAGGCAGCTCCATGCGCTGGGCTGCTACGAGATATCGCTGGGCGACACCATCGGCGTGGGCACACCGCGCAAGGCCGCCGGCATGTTGAAGGCGGTCGCAGCGGAACTGCCCATGTCCGCATTGGCAGTGCATTTCCATGACACCTACGGGCAGGCGCTGGCGAACATCCTCGCCTGCCTGGATGAAGGCGTCCGCGTGGTGGACGCCGCCGTCTCCGGCGCAGGCGGCTGCCCTTACGCCAAGGGCGCGAGCGGCAACGTGGCCAGCGAGGACGTGGTCTACCTGCTGCATGGCCAGGGCCTGCGCACGGGGGTGGACCTGGATGCACTGGCCGATACGGGCCGGTGGCTGGCGGCACGCCTCGGCCGCGAGACCGGCAGCCGCGTCGGCAAGGCCCTGGCGGCCGCATGAACACAGGCCCGGCCAGCGACGTCGATGTGGTGGCGCTGGCCGCGGCACTGGAGCGCGCGGCTGCCGTCGAAGGTACCGACGGCGCTACGGCGGACCTGCTCCGGCAAGCCGGCGCGGCGTTGCTGGCCAAGCAGCACGAGGCCGATACGGAGCGCTCGCGCTACCGCAACCTGTTCGATGCCGTGCCCGACCCGGTCAGCATCATCGCCGAGGACGGCACCGTGCTGGACCTCAACAAGGCCGGCATGCTGGCCTACAAGCGACCGCGCGACGAGATCGTCGGCAACAACATCAACGTGCTGAACCCCGACCTGCCGCGCGATCACCTGGTGCCGGTCTGGGAAACCCTGAATCGCGGCGTGACCTATGTCATCGAGGTCACCAACATGCGCGGCGATGGCACCCGCTTCCCGGTGGAAGTGCACTCGGCCAACATCAACTTCGACGGGCGCAAGAGCATCGTCGCGGTGGCACGCGACATCAGCAGCCGGCGGCTGGCCGAGATGCGCTACCGCGAACTCATGGAGACCCTGGACAAGGGCATCGTGGTGCACAACCGCGAGATGGAAGTGCAGTACTGCAACGGCGCGGCCATGCGCATCTTCGGCATCCGCGAGGACCAGCGCGTCGACCAGGAGCTCGCCCTGGACCGCTGGCATGTCGTCGACGAGCACGGCCGCGAGATGGGCCGCCACGAGTTGCCCGCGCAACGCGCGCTGGACAGCGGCCAGATGGTCGAAAGCGTCCTGCTGGGCCTGTATCACCGCCAGAAGAAACAACTGCTGTGGCTGACCGCCACCTCGGTGCCGCAGTTCGCCCCCGGCGCGAGCGTGCCGGCGCAGGTGACCACGCTTTTCAGCGACGTGACCGAACTCAAGCGCGACAGTGCGCTGTTCGACCGTGCGCAATCGCTCGCGCATATCGGCGGCTGGGAATGGGACATAGGCCGCGACCGGATGTACCTGACCGACGAGGCCCAGCGCATCCTGGGTGCCGCGCGTGCGCTGGTGACGCTGGATGACATGCTGTCGTGCCTGCGCGAAGCGGATCGTCGGCGCCTGCGTGGCGCGCTGGACCTGGTCACCGCCGGCGGCAAGGGCTTCGACCTGGAACTCCAGGGCACGCAGGCCGACGGGCATCCGTTCTGGATCCGCGTGATCGGCGACGCCGAGCCCGGCGACCCGGGTGCGTCGCGCATCACCGGCACCATGCAGGACATCTCGCAGGACAAGCAGGCCGAGGAGATGCTGCGCATCCAGGCGCGCACTGATCCGCTGACCGGGCTGATGAACCGCGATGCCGTGCTGACCGAACTCGGCACGCGGCTGGCCGACCCCGAGCGCGCGCGCGCCGCCGTGCTCTACATCGACCTCGACCGTTTCAAGATGGTCAACGATGTACTGGGCCACAACGCAGGCGACGAGCTGCTGGTGCAGGCCTCGGACCGCATCCGCGGCGCGGTGGGCACCGACGGCATGATCGCCCGCTTCGGCGGCGACGAATTCCTGGTGATCTGCGATGCGGGCGAGAACCCGCACCTGCCGGAACAACTGGCGCACGCCGTACTCGGCGCGTTCGCGGACGCCTTCCGCTTCGGCAAGGACGAGTTCGCCATCACCGCCAGCATCGGACTGGCCATCGCACCCGGCGACGGCCTGCGCCCGCAACAGTTGATCCAGAACGCCGACATCGCGATGTACGACAGCAAGCACCGCGCGCGCAATGGCTGGCAGAGCTTCACCCAGGAACTGGCGCAGCGGCAGCAGGACCGTCTGCAGATCGAGACGCAGCTGCGACGCGCGGTGGACAACGAAGAGTTCCGGCTGGTCTACCAACCGCAGGTGGACCTGCGCAACGGCCGCATCATCGCCGGCGAAGCGCTGATCCGCTGGCAGAACCACCAGCTGGGCGAACTGCGCCCGGACGTGTTCATCAGCCATGCGGAGACGACCGGCGACATCGTGCGCATCGGCAGTTGGGTATTGCGCGAAGCATGCCGGCAGGTGGCCGCCTGGCGCGACCAGGGGCTGGGCATCGTGCGCGTGGCGGTCAATGTGTCGTACCGGCAGTTCGCCGGTGACGACCTGGCCGATCGCGTGCGGGCGATCCTGACCGAGTTCGACCTGCCCGGCGCAGCGCTGGAGCTGGAGTTCACCGAACGCGTGCTTATCGAGGACGCCCCCGCCACGCTGCGTACCTTCGCCGACCTGCGGCAGCTGGGCGTGGTGCTGACGATCGACGATTTCGGTGAAGGCTACAGCGCGCTCAACTATCTGCGCCGCCTGCCCATCCACGGCCTGAAGCTAAGCCCGCTGTTCACCGAGGGCGTGCCCAGCAACCGGTCCGATGTGGCCGTCTGCCAGGCGGTGTCCGCGATCGCACGCAGCCTGGGACTGGGACTGGTCGCCGAGGGCGTCGAATCCGAGGCGCAGCGCCAGTTCCTGCTCAACCTCGGGGTTCCGGTGGGCCAGGGATTCCTGTTCGCGCCCGGCCTGTCGCCGGACGAATTCGCGCGCCGGCTTGCCGACGCCCCGCTGGAGCGGGTGCACGCCTGAGAGGCGGCAATCCTTGCAGGAGCGTCGTGAGTCGCGACCGGGAGCCGTCTGCTCCATCGTCCTCCTTCGCAGGTCGCAATGAATCGCCATGGTTCGCGCCTCGCCAAAGGGCATTCGCCTTGGTTCCCGGTCGCGACTCACGTCGCTCCTACAGCAAGCTCCGGGCTCCCAGACGCCCACCATCGCGTAAAATGCCGGCTTTTCCGCACTAGGTTCACCGCATGCAGCTTCCCGACACCTGCGCCGTCATCACCGGCGGCGTTTCCGGCCTGGGCCTGGCCGTGGCCCGCCACGTGGTCGCCCATGGCGGCAAGGCCGCGCTGTTCGATGTCAACGACGACAAGGGCGCCGCCGCGGTCGCCGAGCTGGGCGAGGCCAACGTCCGCTACTTCCGTACCGACGTGACCGACGAGGCCGGCGTCGCGGCGAACGTGGCGGCAGCGAAGGAATTCCTCGGCGGCTTGAATGCAGCGATCAACTGCGCCGGCATCCTCGGCGCCGGTCGCGTGCTGGGCAAGGAAGCACCGATGCCGCTTTCCACGTTCCAAGGCACGGTGATGGTCAACCTGGTCGGCAGCTTCAACGTGGCCAAGGCCGCCGCCGACGTGATGCAGCACAACGTGCCCAACGCCGATGGCGAACGCGGCGTGATCGTCAACACGGCCAGTGTGGCGGCGTACGAAGGCCAGATCGGCCAGGCGGCGTACTCGGCATCGAAGGGCGGCGTGGTCGCCATGACGCTGCCGATGGCGCGCGAACTGTCCCGCTTCGGCATCCGCGTGATGACCGTGGCGCCCGGCATCTTCTGGACGCCGATGGTCGATGGCATGCCCGAAGCCGTGCAGCAGTCGCTCAGCGCCTCTATCCCCTTCCCGTCCCGCCTCGGCAAGCCCGGGGAGTTCGCCGACCTGGTCGCCTATATCCTGGGCAATACGTATCTCAACGGCGAGACCATCCGGCTGGATGGCGCCGTGCGCCTCGCACCGAAATAGGGCCGTGATTCGTCATTCGCGAGTGGTGATCCGCAAGAGCCGCCTTCCCGGATGATCACGCCGCCCCACCCCATCACCCATCACCAATTACAAATCACCACCATGAAAGCTTTCGACATCAAGAAGGGCAACGTCGTCGAACACAACGGCGGCGTATACCAGATCCGCGACATCGAGCGCAGCTCGCCGCAAGGGCGCGGCGGCAACGTGCGCTTCCGTTTCATCATGTACAGCGTGCCGGGCGGCAACAAGCTGGATGCCAGCTTCGACGCCGACGACAACCTGCCGGAAGTCGAACTGCTGCGCCGGCAGGCGACATTCTCGTACATGGATGGCGATGCGTTCGTCTTCCTCGACGATGAGGACTACACGCCCTACACGCTGGACGCCAGCGTCATCGGCGATGACGCCGGCTACATCACCGAAGGCCTCGCCGGCTGCTACGTGCAGGTCATCGACGAACTGCCGGTCGCGCTGCAGCTGCCGCAGCACGTGACGCTGGAAGTGGTGGAAACGCCGCCGGAACTGAAGGGCGGCACCGCGACCAAGCGCCCCAAGCCGGCCAAGCTCAACACCGGCATCGAGATCATGGTGCCGGAGTACATCACCAACGGCGAGCGCATCCTCGTCAACACGACGACGGGCGAGTTCGGCGGTCGCGCCGACTGAGGTCTTCTGTCACGACGCGCCTGCCGCATCCAGTGCGCGCAGGCGCGCGCCGATCGTTTCCAGGTTTGCTTCGATGCCCTGCAGGACCTCGCGCCGGTCGGCAGGCAGCCAGCGCTCCAGTTCGCCACGAAGCACACCATCCTGCTCACGCAAGCGCGCCACGCGGGCTCCTGCTTCCTCCACAACGCGCGCGCGCTCATCGGCCTGCGGAAGTCCGTAGCCCTCCGGCAGCAGTTCCGAGGGGCGACTGGCGAAACCGGTATCGCCCAGCCACGTGCGCAAGGCCTGCAGCGCCCGCGCGACATCGGCGGGCGCATTGCGGCCCAGGTAGCGTCGCTTCAGTTCGTCGCGCAACAGCAGTTGCTGGCGACGGAGCGCCGCATTCTCCAGCACCAGCAGCGCCGCGCTCGCACGCAGGTCGGCCCGTGGCAGCCAGATGGCGCGCTCCGCAGGCGACAGCGCCAGCCAGGCGTGCAGGTCCTGCTGCGGCAGCGCGAGCGCCTCGCGCGCCACGGCGAACAGCGCGTCGTAGCGCGCGCTCATCGGCTCGAAGTAGTAACCGAGTCGTCGCGCCTGCCCTGCGTCGTCGAGCACGCGGGCATCGGCGATGCCACGACGCTCCAGCTTCTTCAGCAGTCCGGTGGGCGTGATGCTGGCGAGCGGCTCCCCGGCCAGTCGTGGCACACCGTCGTGCAGCAGCTTCCAGGTCTCCACCGCGCAGTTGTTGCTGATGAAGTAGTAGCGTCCGTCATAGCTCCAGTGAAGCTGCGCGGCCCGCTCGACCATGGACGCGATTTCACCCTGCTCCAGTTGCAGGGGAATGGACTGCAGGCCGCGTAGTTCCACCCGGGTGTACTCCTCGATCACCTGGTCCAGCGGCAACAGGAACAGGCGCGACGGGTACGAGCCGGTCAGGCCGCGCCACCCTGAGATCTGCACGTCGCCCACGAACGCGCGGAACGACAGCACGCGGTGATGGGCCAGGTCGAAGCGGCAGTCGGGCCCCGGTGCGCGACTGGGCGCGCAGACCACCAGCCGCAGCATGCTGTGGCCCCAGCGACTCATCGCCTGCGTGTTGCCTTCCGCCAGCAGATAGTCGACCGCGTAGATGCGCGCCGGGTCCAGCGCGAGCAGCGAGGCAGCGCCCGCTTCGGCATCCACGTCCAGGAAAGGCAACCCGGGCGCGCACGCCTCCGGCTTCGCCAGCACCTGGAAGTGCGCCGCGAAATGGCGGTGCAACGCCGGGCGCCGGCAGCCGTAGGCCGGGTCGAGTACGAAATGCTCGAGGTTCACCGCCACGAATTCGGAAGGACGCTCCCGCTCGTACGGATCGGGCGTCCGCGCGACGAAATCGTTGCGCGAACGGCGCCCCGCGATGGCAAACACGCTGCGCTGCCATCCCGCGAGATCGCGCAGGCCCGGATCGCGCGACAGCACATCGCGTCGTGCACGATCGTAACTGTGCGCAAGTTCGTGCACCAGCGCATGACGGACGGCGCGCAACGAAGCATCGTCCGCAGGCACGCCATCGCGCGCCTGCCATGCCTGCAGCAGATGGCGCGGCAGCAGGATGCGATCACCAACCCGTCGGCCGGCGACATGCGCCGGAAGATCGTCGCGCCATTGCAGGACGAGATCGGGCGGCAGCCCATCGCGCCATGCCTGCGGCAGGCGCGGCAGGACATCGTCGAGCAGCGCCTGCGTCGCGACGATGTCATCCGAGCCGAGGCCCGTCGGATCGATGTCGAGCGCGGCCGCCGTGACGGCCGGCCCCAGCCATGCCCATGCGAGCAGCGCGACGAAGCGCCGGCCGCGGGGCCGACGCGGTGGCATCAGCGGGCCAGGATGGCCTGCGCCAGCTGCATGTCGCTGGCCTTGCGAGCGGCTTCATCCTTCTCGCGCAGGTGACGCAGCGCGGCTTCCAGTTGGGCGCCACGGATACGGCCGTCGCTGGCGACAAAGCTGGCGGCGTCCTCGCGCGCCTGCACGACGATCTTGTCGTCGCCGGATGAGCTGTCGGACGAGGCGGACGAGCCGGCGGACGACGCACCGGCCGAACTGCCGGCGAAGCTGCCGGCCAGTGCCGGGATAGAGAACGCCAGCAGGACGCCAGCCAGGAGAATTCGGGACATGGACACTTCCAGGGAATGAACGGATACCGCGCGCATCGCGGCGCGCCAAGACTACCTGCAATCAGCGATGGCTGGATGAATCCGCGTCACGCGTCGAACAGCTTGCCCGGGTTCATCAGGCCATTCGGATCCAGCACGCGCTTGATGCCGCGCATCACCGCGATCTCGTCGGCGCTGCGCGTGCTTTCCAGATAGCCCTTCTTCACCAGGCCGATGCCGTGTTCGGCGGAAATGCTGCCGTGGTGGTGGCGCAGCGAGTCGGCCAGCAGCTTGGTGACCTGCTCGCACTGGGTGACGAACTCCGCGTTCTCCATACCGTCGGGCTTCAGCACGTTGATATGCAGGTTGCCGTCACCGATATGGCCGAACCACACCACTTCGAAGTGCGGGTACGCCTCGCCCAGCAACGCCTGCGTCTCGGCAAGGAACGCCGGCATGGCGGAAATGCGCACGGACACGTCGTTCTTGTACGGCACATAGCGCGCCAGCGCCTCGGTGATGCCCTCGCGCAGGCGCCACAGCTGCGCGGCCTGGGCATCGGACTGGCTGATCACGCCATCGCTGACCCAGCCCTGCTCCATACAGGCCTCGAAGGCCGCCATTGCCGCAGCTTCCCTCGCCTCGTCGCCGATCGCGAACTCGGTGACCACGTAGTACGGATGGATTTCCTCGAACGGCTTCTGTGCGCCATGCGCCAGCACATGGTGCAGCGCGCGGTCGGTGAAGAATTCGAAGGCCTCCAGCTGCAGGCGCTCGCGGAACGCGGCGAACACCTGCATCAGCACATCGAACGACGGCAGTGCCAGCAGCATGACATTGGTCGGCGGCGGCGGATCGGTCAGCCTCACGGTGGCTTCCACCACGATGCCCAACGTCCCTTCCGAGCCGATCCAGAGATGGCGCAGGTCGTAGCCGCTGGAGTTCTTGATCAGCGCCTTGTTGAGCTCCAGCACGTCGCCGGCACCGGTGACGACTTTCAGACCGGCGATCCATTCGCGCGTGTTGCCGTAGCGGATCACCCGGATGCCGCCGGCGTTGGTGGCGATGTTGCCGCCGATGGCGCAGGAACCGCGTGCTGCGAAATCGACCGGATAGACCAGTCCGTGCTCACGCGCCGCGTTATGTACTGCCTCCAGCGGCATACCGGCCTGCACGGTCAGCGTGCGGTCCACGGCATTGAAGTCGAGCGTCTGGTTCATGCGCTCAAGGCTGAGCACCAGTTCGCCATTCGCGGCCACGGCGCCACCGGACAGGCCGGTGCGCCCGCCCGAGGGCACCACGGCCACGTGATGCTCGTTCGCCCAACGCACGACGGCCTGCACTTCCTCGACCGTGGCCGGCAATGCGATCGCCAGCGGTGCCGGTGTCCAGCGCCGGGTCCAGTCGCGGCCGTAGTGCTCGAGATCGGCAGGATCGGTCTTCAGGCGCAGCGCCGGGACGGCGTGCAGCAGGGCTTCCAGGCGCGGATCGCTCATTGCGGAGGGCAGGCTTTCGGGGACGCCCAGCGTGCCAGCGATGCTGCGCTGCGTCCAGCGAGCGATGCGCTTGGTTGCAAGGGCAACAAAGCCTGGAAAACGGCAACCGAGCTTTTCATTCCGCGCCGCACCATCGACGGCGTGCATCTGGCATAGTGACGCCCCTTCCCCCTCCGCTGCGACCTTTCCGGCAATGTCGATCAAGAAGACCTCGTACCCGAAGCAGGACATCCGCGTGCTGTTGCTGGAAGGGGTCAGCCAGACCGCCGTGGAGACGTTCCGCGCGGCGGGCTATACGCAGATCGAATACCACGAGAAGTCGCTGCCGGAAGACGAGCTGAAGCGCCGCATCGCCGAGGCGCACATCGTCGGCATCCGCTCGCGCAGCCACCTGACCGACGATGTGCTGTCGCAGGCACGCCGGCTGATCGCGGTGGGCTGCTTCTGCATCGGCACCAACCAGGTGGACCTGGACGCGGCCGAACTGGCCGGCATTCCGGTCTTCAACGCCCCGTATTCCAATACCCGCAGCGTGGCGGAACTGGTGGTCGCCCAGGCCATCCTGCTGATGCGTGGCATCCCCCAGAAGAACGCCGAGTGCCACCGGGGCGGCTGGAGCAAGTCCGCTGCCGGCAGTCATGAGGTGCGTGGCAAGACCCTGGGCATCATCGGCTACGGCCATATCGGCACCCAGGTGGGCGTGCTGGCCGAGTCGCTGGGCATGCAGGTGCTCTTCCACGACATCGAGACCAAGCTGTCGCTGGGCAACGCTCGCGCCGCCGTCAGCCTGGACGACCTGCTGGAACTCAGCGACGTGGTCACGCTGCACGTGCCGGAGACGGCCGCGACGAAAGACATGTTCGGCGCGGCGCAGATCGCCCGGATGAAGCCCGGCGCACACCTGATCAACGCCTCGCGCGGCACCGTGGTGGACATCGATGCACTGGCGGAAGCACTGAAGTCCGGCAAGGTCGGCGGTGCCGCGGTGGACGTGTTCCCGGTGGAACCCAAGGGCAATGCGGATGCCTTCGAGTCGCCGTTGCGCGGGTTGGACAACGTGATCCTGACCCCGCATGTCGGTGGCAGCACGCTGGAGGCGCAGGACAACATCGGCGTGGAAGTGGCGGCCAAGCTGGTGCGCTACAGCGACAACGGCAGCACGCTGTCGGCGGTGAACTTCCCCGAAGTCACCCTGCCCGGCCACGAAGGCAGCCGACGCATCCTGCATATCCATCGCAACGTGCCGGGCGTGCTGTCGCAGATCAACGACATCTTCCGCGACCGCGGCATCAACATCGACGGCCAGTTCCTGCGTACCGACCCGAAAGTCGGCTACGTGGTCATCGATGTGACTGCCGATGAAGAACAGACGGCCAGCCTGCGCGACGCGATGGCGGCGATCGACGGCACGCTGCGGGTGCGCGTCCTGTATTGATATCCGCAGTGCGGTGGGCCAAGGCCCACCCTACGCCGTGTTGCGCGCCAGCCACTTGCGGGCCATGCGGCTGAGGGATTCATCCGGCTCGGCGGCGATCGGTCCGATATCGCGCCAGGCCAGGTCGAGCGACTCCTCGCTGACCACGTAGTCCTCGCCGCCGTTGGCACGCACCACATAGCGTATGTCGTAGTGCCAGTGGCCCGGCACGTCCTTGCGTTCGGGTATCCAGTGGCGATCCAGATCGAAGATGCCGCCTTCCACGGACAGATCGGACAGGCCGGATTCCTCCTCGGCTTCCTTCAGTGCCACGCGCGCCATGTCCTCGTCACCATCGGCATGGCCTCCCAGCTGCAGCCACCGGCCCAGCTTGCGGTGGTGGGTCAGCAACGTGCGCCGGCCATCGGCACTGACCAGCCAGGCGCCACCCGTGAGATGCCCTTCCAGCCGCTCGCGGAGCAGCGGGTTGGCCGGATCGTCCAGCAGCTCGAGAAACTGCGCGACCACCGCCTGTTCGTCGGGCCAGCGGTGTCCGTAATCGGCCAGATGTGCGCGAAGGGCAGTGTAAGCGGCTGACACGGCGTGGTTTTTCCTTGCGGGCAGGTCGGTGGTGTCGTGATTATCGCCCGGCATGCTGCAACCGCGCTTGTGATCCCCCGCCCGCTTTGGCAAGGTACGGCCTTCCGTGGGGGCGCCTTCCCCATGACAGTTGCCACCGCCTGGCGGATCTTTCCGCCGGCATCCAGTCTTGCAAGGGGACGCTGCGAATGCTCAAAGCTCTGTTCAGGGTCAAGCCGGTTGCACCGGCGGGACATATCGATGCCGGTGAACCTTTCGAAGGCAGCCTGGACGGCGAAAGCAGTCTGAAGCGAACCCTGACCGCCAAACACCTCGTGCTGCTGGGCGTGGGCGCGGTCATCGGTGCGGGCATCTTCGTGCTGACCGGCCAGGCCGCGGCCAACCACGCCGGCCCCGCGATCATGTTGAGCTTCGTGATTGCCGGCTTCGCCTGCGCCATGGCCGGCCTCTGCTACGCCGAGTTCGCCTCGATGATGCCGGTGTCCGGCAGCGCGTATTCGTACTCCTACGCCACCTTGGGCGAGGCCGTGGCCTGGTTCATCGGCTGGTGCCTGGTGCTGGAATACCTGTTCGCATCGTCCACCGTCGCGGTGGGCTGGTCTGGCTACCTGGTGAGCTTCCTCACCGGCACGCTGGGCGTGCCCTTCCCCGAGCAGTTGGCGACAGCGCCGATCACATGGGCCGATGGCGGATTCGTCGCCACCGCGGGCATCATCAACCTACCTGCGGTGCTGATCGTCGCTGCGGTCAGCGGCCTGTGCTATGTCGGCATCACCCAGTCGGCCTTCGTCAACTCGATCATCGTCGCGATCAAGGTAGTCGTGATCGCGGCCTTCCTCGGCTTTGGCATCCAGTACGTCGATCCGGCGAACTGGACTCCCTTCATTCCCGAGAACACCGGCCCCGGCCAGTTCGGCATGGATGGCGTGTTCCGCGCGGCGACCATCGTGTTCTTCGCTTACATCGGCTTCGACGCGGTCTCCACCGCCGCAGGCGAGGCCAAGAACCCGCAGCGCGACATGCCCAAGGGCATCCTCGGCTCGCTGGCCATCTGCACCGTCATCTACATCGCCGTCTGTGCGGTGCTGACCGGCATGACCCACTACACGCTGCTGGGCACCGCCAAGCCGGTGGCCACGGCGCTGGAAGAGGTCCTCAAGGCCGATCCCGGCGCCAGCGTGGGCTGGCTCAAGACCGCGGTGGAAATCGGCGCCATTGCGGGCCTGTCGTCGGTGATCCTGGTCATGCTGATGGCACAGCCACGCATTTTCTACAGCATGGCCAAGGACGGGCTGATGCCGAAGATCTTCGGCAAGGTGCATCCGAAGTTCCATACGCCCTATGTCGGCACGATCATCGTCGGCGTGCTGGCCTGCCTGCTCGCCGGCTTCATGCCGCTCAGCGTGCTAGGCGAACTGGTTTCGATGGGGACGCTGCTGGCCTTCGCCACGGTGTGCCTCGGCGTGCTGGTGCTGCGCTTCACCCGTCCTGACCTCAACCGGCCGTTCCGCGTGCCGATGTTCTGGCTGATCTGCCCGGTGGGCGTGCTCGCCTGCCTGTTCCTGTTCCTGCAGTCGTTCATGGAGCACTGGCAGATCTTCGTGGCCTGGACCGTGCTGGGCCAGCTGATCTACTTCGCGTACGGCTTCCGGAACAGCAAACTCAGGCAGAAGGCCTGATCCTCTTCAAGGCCGGCGGGCGCACCGCCGGCCTTTTTGGTTGCCCTCATCGAACCCGTTCCAGGAACACGCACGATGCTCCGACAGCTCCTCGCCACCAAGCACCCCCATGCCGCCCATGAAGAGGCCGAAGGGCTCAGCCTGCGCCGCACGCTCGGCCCCTGGGGGCTGACCGCACTCGGCATCGGTGCGGTGATCGGTGGCGGCATCTTCGTGATCACCGGCCAGGCGGCGGCCAACCATGCCGGTCCGGCCATCATGCTGTCGTTCGTGCTGGCGGCGATCTGCTGCACGTTCTGTGCGCTGGCGTACGCGGAATTCGCCGCGATGGTGCCGGTGTCCGGCAGCGCCTACACCTATACCTACGCCACGCTGGGCGAACTCACCGCGTGGTTCATCGGCTGGATGCTTGTGCTGGAATACGGCGTATCGGCGTCCGCGGTCGCAGTCAGCTGGACCGGCTATTTCCTGAGCCTGCTCGAGCACTTCGACATCTTCCTGCCCAAGGCGCTCGTCAGCGCGCCACTGGATGCGCAGCTTCGACCGACCGGCGCCATCGCCAACGTCCCGGCCGCCGTCATCGTGCTGCTGCTGACCTGGTTGTGCTACGTGGGCATCCGCAAGTCGTCGGCCATGAACATGGCGATGGTCGTGCTGAAGACCGGCCTGATCGTGCTGGTCATCATCGCTGGCTGGCAGTACGTCGACCCCTCCAACTGGCAGCCCTTCATTCCTGCCAACGAAGGCCCCGGCAAGTTCGGCTGGGATGGCGTGTTGCGCGGCGCGGCGATGGTGTTCTTCGCCTACATCGGTTTCGAGGCGGTCTCGGTGGCGGCGCAGGAATCGCATCGCCCGCAGAAGGATCTCCCCGTGGGCATGCTGGCCTCGCTGGCGATCTGCACCGTGTTGTACATCGCCATGGCGGCGGTGATGACGGGCCTGGTGCCGTACACCGCCTTGGGCACGGCCGAACCGGTCGTGACCGCGGTAGCGGCTCATCCCGAACTGGGTTGGCTGCGGGTCACGGTGGAGATCGGCGCGCTGATCGGCCTGTCCTCGGTGGTGCTGGTGATGATCATCGGCCAACCGCGCATTTTCATGATCATGGCCCGCGACGGCCTGCTGCCGCCGGTGTTCACCCGGATCCATCCGGAGTACCGCACGCCGCACATCAATACCGTGATCACGGGTATCGGCATCGCCCTGCTGGCGGCGCTGTTCCCGCTTGATGTCCTGGGCGAACTGACCTCGATGGGGACCCTGATCGCCTTCGCCTCGGTCTGCGTTGGCGTGCTGGTCCTGCGCCGCACCCAGCCCGACCTGCCGCGTCCGTTCCGCATCCCCGCCGCGTGGCTGATCTGCACCCTGGGCGTGCTGAGCTGCCTGGCGCTGCTGTCGGCGATGACCGCCCACAACTGGATGCTGATGGCCGTGTGGACGGCCGTGGGTTTCCTCATCTATTTCCTGTACGGATATCGCCACAGCCGCATGCGCGCGCAGCGCTGAGCTCCACCTCCGGGCAGGCGGTAGAATGGCGGCATGAACGCCACGCCCCTGCCCTATCACGCCGACCAGCTGCGCGACCGCGCGCAGTCCATCATCTCCAACGTGCGCGAGCTGTCGCAGCTGGGCTGGACACCGGCCACCAGCAGCAATTTCTCGCAGCGACTGGATGACCGGCACGCGGCCATCACGGTCTCCGGCCGCGACAAGGGCCGGCTGGTGGAGGCGGACATCATGGTGGTGGACTTCGACGGCAAGGCCGTCGGCAGCGACCATCGCCCGTCCGCCGAAACGCTGCTGCATACCCAGCTGTATCGGCGCTATCCCGAGATCGGGTGCGTACTGCACACCCATTCGCTGGTGCAGACGGTGGCATCGCGGCTGTTCGCCGGTGCCGGCCATGTGCGCCTGGAAGGCTTCGAATTGCTGAAGGCATTCCACGGCAACAGCACGCACGAGATGGCGATCGACGTGCCCGTGTTCGCCAACACCCAGGACATGCCCACGCTCGCCGCGCAGGTGGACGCGCTGCTCGACAACCAGCCGCTGTGGGGCTACCTGATCGACGGCCACGGCCTGTACGCGTGGGGCCGCACGATGGCCGAGGCCCGCCGCCACCTGGAGGCCTTCGAGTTCCTGTTCGCGGCCGAACTGGAGCTGCGCAAGCTGGGCTGCCGCCGCTGATAACCGGCGGTTATCCGGGCGTTCCGTTTCCCCACCAGGCCGCGCGGACCGGTCTGGTACCCTAACGGCCCCCTCTGTCGCCTCACGCCATACCGCCATGAGCCGCCTGCGCATCTTCAGCGAATCCGACCCGGCCACGCCGGAGTTCGCCAGTTACGATCCCGACTTCATCGCCACCGAGCTGAAGAAGCTCGGCGTGACCTTCGAGCGCTGGAAGGCGACCAAGGCCATCGAGCCCGGCGCGCCGCCGGAGGATGTGATCGACGCCTATCGCGCCGACATCGACCGTCTGGTCGCCGAACGCGGCTTCAAGACCGTCGATGTGGTCAGCATCGCGCCCGACAACCCGCAGCGCGAGGCCATGCGCGCGAAGTTCCTCGATGAGCATTACCACAAGGAAGACGAAGTGCGTTTCTTCGTCGCCGGCTCCGGCCTGTTCACGCTGCACGTGGGCGACAAGGTCTATGAGGTGGAGTGCGTGCAGGACGACCTGATCGGCGTGCCAGACAGCACCTTGCACTGGTTCGACATGGGGCCGGAACCGAGCTTCGTCGCCATCCGCTTCTTCACCGAGCCGGACGGCTGGGTGGGCCACTTCACGGGTACCACGCTGGCGCAGCAGTTCCCGCGCTACGAAGGCCTGACCGAACGCTGACGCCCCTCTCCCGTCGGGAGAGGGGTTGGGGTGAGGGTCCGGCGAAACGAGGGGGATGAACCGTCGCGCCAAGGATCGGCTCCTGCTGCCCTCCCTTTGCTCCCCATGAAAAGCGTAGCGGAGCAAGCTCCGCTCTACCGCGAACCAGAAGAACCACATGCCCGTTTCCGCCATCCTCACCGACATCGAAGGCACCACCAGCAGCATTTCATTCGTGAAGGACGTGCTGTTCCCGTACGCGCGCCGCGCCCTGCCCTTCTTCGTCCGCGAGCATGGGCAGGAACCCGAGGTGCGGCGCTGGCTCGACGTGGTCGCCACGGAGCACGGCAGTATCTGCAGCGATGACGTCATCGTGGAGACGCTGCAGGGCTGGATCGACCAGGACCGCAAGCACACCGCACTGAAAGCGCTGCAAGGCCTGATATGGGAAGCCGGCTACCGCGATGCGGATTTCACCGCGCACATCTATCCCGACGCCGCGCCGGCATTGCGCAAGTGGTACGCGCAGGGCTATCCGCTGTATGTGTATTCCTCCGGTTCCGTACCGGCGCAGAAACTGTTCTTCGGCCACAGTGACGCCGGCGACCTGTCGCCGATGTTCTCGGGCTGGTTCGATACCGAAGTCGGCGGCAAGCGCGAAGCAGCCAGTTACCGGACGATCGCCGACCGCATCGGTGTGGACCCGGGGGACATCCTGTTCCTGTCCGACGTGGTGGAAGAACTGGATGCCGCGCGCGACGCAGGCCTGCAGACGCGCCTGATCGACCGGCTGGACGACTACCCTGCGCCGCGCGAAGGCGACGCGGCGCATGGCCACGTGCGCGTCGACTCCTTCGCTGACATCGCGCTGCCCACCGCGTGAGCGATGCCATTTCGCAGCGCCGTGCCACCCTGGTGGGGCTGGTCGCGATCCTGCTGTGGGCGTCGCTGGCGCTGCTGACGACGGCGACGGGCGACCTGCCGCCCTTCCAGGTGCTGGCGATCGGTTTCGGCATCGCGGCGGCACTGGGGCTTTTGCGCGCAGGAGTGCGCGGCCGCGCCGGCTGGGGCGAACTGCGCCAGCCGCTGCCCGCGTTCGCCCTGTCGACGCTGGCGCTGTTCGGCTACCACGCGCTGTACTTCATCGCGCTGAAGCGTGCACCGGCCGTGGAAGCCAACTTGCTCAACTACCTGTGGCCACTGTTGATCGTGGTGTTCGCGGGCATCTTCGGCGGCGTCTCCGTGCGCCCCGGGCAGTGGCTGGGCACCGGACTGGGCCTGGTCGCGGCGATACTGCTGGTGACGCGCGGCCGCAGCTTGCAGGTCGAGCCATCGCATGTACCCGGCTATCTCGCCGCGCTGGGCGCGGCCCTGATCTGGTCCATGTATTCGGTGCTCAACCGACGCCATGCCGACGTGCCCAGCGCGGCGATCACCGTGGCCTGCGCGGGCGTCGCGGTGCTGGGCACCCTCGCGCACCTGCTGGGCGAGGACACGGTCGCTCCCACCGCAAACCAGTGGGTCGTGCTGGTGCTCATGGGTATCGGCCCGGTAGGTGCCGCATTCTGGCTGTGGGACCACGGCACCAAGCGCGGCGATATCGCGCTGCTGGGCAGCCTGTCCTATCTGGCGCCGTTGTTGTCGACCCTGCTGCTGGTGGCGTCGGGGCGCGCGCAGGCGCATTGGATACAGGGCGTCGCCATCGTATTGCTGCTGGCCGGGGCCTGGCTCAGCGTCCGTGCGAGCCGCGCCCAGCGATGAGAGCGATTCGCGTTTCTACATGCCGGGGCGTGTTTCCCTAGACTGCGCGCACGTCGCAAGCCAGCCCAACGCCAGCCAGCCACGCATGCCTCGCCCGCCAGCCTCCGCTCGCCCGCAAGGACATAGAACGCCTCCCATCGGGAGGCGTTTCCGTTCATGGCTTCAGGTGTGGATCTTCTCGCCGCGCGACAGCATGGCGACCAGCTTCTCCACCCGCGCCCGTTTCGTTTCGAGCTTCACCGCGGTCTGCACGCGCCAACACACGGCGTAACGGTTGGTCCTGTCGAGCGCCTCGAAGAAGTCCCTTGCCTTCCGGTTCTTCGCCAGTGCCTGCGCGAGCTCGGGGGGTACCTCCATGGAGCGCGCGCCATCGTAGGCGGCATCCCAGCGGCCATCGGCCTTCGCCTGTTCGATCTCGCGCAATCCGGCGGGCCGCATCCGCCCCGCCGCGACCAGCGCGTCGACCTTGCCGACATTGATCTTCGACCAGGTGCTGCGCGGGCGACGCGGCGTGAAGCGCTGCAGGAAGCACTGCGCATCGAACCCCTTCTTCTGCCCGTCGATCCAGCCGTGGCACAGCGCGACGTCGAGCGCATCGGCATAGCTGACCGACGCGAGGCCCGAATCCTTCTTCGCGATTTTCAGCCACACGCCATCGGACGCGGGGTGGCGCTCCAGCCAGCGTTCCCAGGCGGCGGCGTCCACGAAGTGTTCGATGGGAAGTTCCGTCATGGCCATGATCAGGGCTCCGCGAGCTGCAGGCGATACGACGTGCGAGCCGATCGTTCGCCGCGCCAGCGGTCGAACGCGCGCACCTCCACCGCATGTTCGCCTTCGGGCAGGTCCGTCGGCAAGGCGCCCCGCCAGAGGTGCGGGGAAGCTTCGGCCTCCGGCGAGCGGTCGTAGCCGCGCAACGCATCGGCCACGTCGTCGCGCATGTTCTCCACCAGCAGGCGCGGATCGGGCTGTTCGACGCGCTTCATCGGCTTCCATTCGCCGCCATCGATCCGGTACTCGACACGGGTGTCCGCATCCCCCATGTAGACATTGGCGAACACGCCCCATGCCGGATACGCCCCCTTCCGCAACACGCGCGGCACATGCAACCCGATGCCGCTGTCGTCCGTGCCGCGCGCCGGGTGCCACGACAGCGCGTACTCGCCACCCGCGCGCACGCGCAGCCGCGCGTAGCCATTGGGCGTGCCGTCGGCCATCGTCGTGTCGGGGATGCCCTCCGCATCCTTCACGCCCGACCAGTAGGCACCGCAGGCGGCACCGACGTTGTACTCGTGCAACGGCTGCGGTCCGTGCCAACCAGTGGAAGCGTCGTGGTACCAGTGCCGCTGCGTATGGGTGTGCCCACTGAGCAGCAGCACGTGCGGGAAATCCTCCAGCATGGCGAACAGGCGCTCGCGGTCTGCCGGACGGAAACCGCGAGCACCCGGCTCGTAGACCGGGATATGCACACCGATCACCAGCAGCCGGTCCTTGCGCACCGTCGGCAGGTAGGCCTGCAGGAAGGCGAACTGGTCCTCGCGCAGCCCGCCGAAGTACGACGGTGTCTGGCCTGGCTGGTAGATCACGTCATCCAGGCCGATGAACGTCGCCGCCTCTTCTTCCCAGGCGAACGTGTCCGGGCCCAAGTGATGGCGGAACGTACGCAGCGAGTCTTCATCTCCCGCGGCGTCGAAATCCAGGTCGTGATTGCCGGGGATGAACAGCCACGGCACCTGCAGGCTCATCGTCGTGCGCAGGATCTCCGGGTACAGCGACAGGTCGTCGTTGGTGACATCGCCCAGGGTCAGGCCCAGCGCCGCCCCGTGTTTCCCGACCAGGGGCTGCACGATGTCGCGCCAGTAATAGTCCACGTCCTTGACAGACGAAGTCTGGCTGTCGGCGAACAACAGCACATCGAGTTCGCCCTTCGTTGCGGCTGCCGCCTGCGGTCGAAGGCCGAAGTGCGTGCAGTCGGGCTGGCGTTGCGGGATGCCGCCATGCTTCAGCGCAGGACCGGCGTGGTACTGCAGGTTGCGCCAGCGGGCCGGCAGGCCGTCCGGCCGCGCCGCGAGGTCGTAGCCGGCCGGCTTGATGATGAAGAGGGTGCGGCCGTCCACGTAATCGAGGCTGTATTCGCCCTGCGCATCGGTGACCGCGATGTCGATACCGTTGGACATCTTGATACCCGGCAGGCCCGGCTCACCCGCATCGCGGGTCGCGTTGCCGTTGCGGTCCTCATACACCTGTCCCCCGCTGCACGGAGGCGGCAGCGCATGCGCGGGGACCGCCAACAGCGCCAGGACGAGAGCGATCAACGAAGCGCGCATGGCGACTCCAGCCGGAAAGACCGGAGGATTATGGCGCAGGCAACGGCATCGCCGGTGTAGAACGACGTGGGTCGCGACGGTCATCCGGCCGGGGGGAGATGTCGTGATGTCTGAAGGAAGAAGCGCGCGACTCACGTCGCTCCCACGCCCGGCGGGCCACCCGGAACCTGCAGGAACAGGCGTGCCCTACGTGGACGCGTGGCGTTGGCGCAACACATCGACGGCATCGGCCAGCGACAGGCCGCGTGCCCGCAGCAGGACCGTCAGGTGGTACAGCAGATCGGCGCTCTCGCCGAGCAGTGCGGTCTCGTCCTGCGCGACTGCGGCCAATGCGGTTTCCACGCCCTCCTCGCCCACCTTCTGCGCGATGCGGCGCACGCCGGCGTCGAACAGGCGCGTCGTGTAGCTGTCGACGGGGCGCTCGCGGTCGCGCTGCGCCACCAGGGCATCCAGGTCCGACAGGAACGCCGACGGCGCCGAAGGGAAGCAACTGGGCCGCTGCAGGTGACAGGTTGGTCCCTGCGGGTGCGCGCGGACCAGCAGCGTATCGTTGTCGCAATCGGCCTCCACCGAGACCAGTTCCAGCACATGGCCCGAGCTCTCGCCCTTGGTCCACAGACGCTGCTTGCTGCGGCTGAAGAAGGTCACGCGCCGGCTCGCCAGGGTGGCGTCCAGCGCCTCCCGGTTCATGTAGCCCAGCATCAGCACGCGCAGGTTTCCTGCATCCTGCACGATGACGGGCAGCAGGCCATCGCCCTTGGTCCAGTCCAGCGCCGAGGGGGCGATGTCGGTCTTCATCGTTTCAGTCGCCACGCCGCACCTCGATGCCCTGTTCTGCCAACACCCGCTTCAACGCCGGGATCGCGATATGCCCGCTGTGGAACACGCTGGCGGCCAGCGCGCCATCCACGTCCGCCTGCTGGAACACATCGACGAAATGCTGCACCTCGCCCGCACCACCGGAGGCGATCAAGGGCACGCCACACACCGCGCGCACGGCCTGCAATTGCGTGATGTCGTAACCACGCCGTACGCCGTCCTGGTCCATGCAGTTCAACACGATCTCGCCGGCACCCAGTCGCTGCGCCTGCACCACCCAATCCAGCGTACGCAAGCCGGCGCCCTGCATCTTCGCAGGATCACCGGTGTAGCGGCGCACACGCCACTCGCCGTCCGCTTCCCGAATGGAATCCACGCCAACCACGACGCACTGCACGCCGAAGGCCTCGGCGAGTTCGCTGATGAGACCGGGGCGCTCCAGCGCAGGTGTGTTCACCGACACCTTGTCGGCACCGCTGTGCAGCACCCGCCGTGCCGTATCGACGTCGCGGATGCCGCCCGCCACGCAGAACGGAATGTCGAGCAGCCGTGACACGCGCTCGATCCAGGCGTAGTCCACGGAGCGTCCCTCCGGACTCGCGCTGATGTCGTAGAACACCAGTTCGTCCGCGCCTTCGTCCCGGTATCGCAACGCCAGTTCGGCGATGTCGCCCATGTCGACATGGTCGCGGAACTTCACGCCCTTGACCACGCGGCCTTCGCGCACATCCAGGCAGGGAATGATGCGACGGCTCAGCATGCCAGCGCCTCGGGCAGTTCGAACCTGCCTTCCAGCAATGCCCGCCCGAGCACGATCCCGGCGCAACCGGCGGCACGTGCCCCGGTGACATCGACCACGGCGCTGACGCCACCGGACGCCTGCACCTGCAACGACGGCACGACCTGTCGCAGGTGCGCATAGAGGTCCAGGTTCGGTCCCGTCAGCATGCCGTCGCGGGCGATGTCGGTGCACAGCAGGTGCCGCAGGCCACCCTCGGCGTAGCGCGACGCGAGTTCATCCAGTGTTTCCGATGCGGTTTCCGTCCAGCCATGCACCGGCAGGCGCCAGACCCCGTCATCGTCGCGGCGCGTGTCGAGCGCGACCGTGATGCGGTCGCTGCCGAACTCGGCCAGCCAGGCCAGGACGGTATCGGGTTGGCGCACGGCCAGCGAGCCGACCACGACGCGCTGCGCGCCCGCCGCCAGCATGCGCGCCACGTCATCGCACTGGCGTACGCCTCCCCCGGTCTGCACCTTCAGTGACGTATGTTGCGCGAGTTCGCCCAGCAGCGGTGCGAGGGTGTAGCCACCCGCCCGCGCCGCATCCAGGTCGACGAGGTGCAGCCATTCCGCACCTTGCGCGGCGTAGCGCATCGCGACATCCAGCGGCGTGCCGTCATAGCGTGTCTCGCGCGCATAGTCGCCCTGGGCCAGCCGGACCACGCGACCTTCGCGCACATCGATGGCGGGATAAACCGTGAATCCGCTCATTGCACACCGTACTTCAGGAAATTCTCCAGCAGACGCGCGCCGACATCCGCCGATCGCTCGGGATGGAACTGGGCCCCCCCCACGTTGCCACGCTGCACGATGGCGGCGAACGGCACCCCATGTTCACTCGACGCCACGCAATCGGCCGTGACAGGCGCGGCGTAACTGTGGACGAAGTACGCGTGGCGGCCGTCGGCGATGTCGCGGGTCAACAGGCTTTCACGCCGCGACGCGAGCGTGTTCCAGCCCATGTGCGGCACGCGGATGCCGGGCGTGGCGGGCAGCTTGGCCACGCGGCCCGGCAGCAGGCCCAGGCAGGGCGTGTCGTCCTCTTCGGAATGCTCGAACAGAATCTGCATGCCCACGCAGACACCCAGCAAGGGTTTTTCCAGCGTCCGCAGCACATCCACCAGCGCCGATGCGCGCAAGCCGCCCATCACCTGCGCAGCCGTGCTGACGCCGGGCAGGATCACCCGGTCCGCTGCACGGATGACGTCCGCATCGGTGGTCAGCTCGGGCTCCACGCCCAGGCGGTCCAGGGCGTAGCGCACCGACCCCAGGTTCGCACCGCCGGCATCGATCAGGGCGACACGCATCACAGGGCACCCTTGGTGGACGGCAGTTCCGCCCCTTCGCGCTTGACGGCCTGGCGCAACGCGCGCGCCAGCGCCTTGAACGAGGCTTCCACCTTGTGGTGGTCGTTGTCGCCCTGCACGCTCAGGTTGAGGTTCAACCCGGAGGCATCGCAGAGCGAGCGGAAGAAGTGCGGCACCAGTTCGGTCGGCAGGTCGCCGACACGTTCGCGCCTGAATTCACCGTTGAAGACGAAGTACGGCCGGCCACTGAAATCCAGCGCCGCGCTGGCCAGCGTCTCGTCCATCGGCAGCGTGAAGCCGTAGCGGCCGATGCCGCGCTTGTCGCCCAGTGCTTCCTTCAGGGCCTGCCCCAGCGCCAGGCCGGTGTCTTCCACCGTGTGGTGCTCATCGATGTGCAGGTCGCCCTCAGCACGCACGTCCAGCGCGAAACCGCCATGCTTGCCTATCTGTTCCAGCATGTGGTCGAAGAACGGCAGGCCGGTCTTCGCGACGGGCTCCGCGACGCGGTCGAGATCCACTTCGACGCGGATCCTGGTTTCCCTGGTGTTCCGCTGGACGACCGCACGACGTGGTGCGTCCGCCAACTCATGCGCGATGCCGGCCCAGTCCCACTCGCCCCCGAACTGCGCCGTCTTCAACTGGAACCCGCGGATCTTCAGATTGTCGGCGAACTGGATGTCGGTCGGCCGGTCGCCGACCATGCCCGACCGCGACCAGTCGATGCCACGGTCCTGCAGGTAAGGAACCATCAGGCCGATGCCGGGCTTGCGGGTGGGCTTGTTCTCGTGCGGCCAGCTTTCATCGATCAGCACGTCGCGGAAGCGGATGCCCTGGCTTTCGAACACCTGCATCATCAACGCCTGCGGACCGTCGAAGCTGGCGCGCGGATACTGCTCGCTGCCCAGTCCGTCCTGGTTGCTGACGATGACGAACTGGTAGCCGGCGTCGCGCAGCTTCAGCAGCGCGGGAATGACACCGGCGACGAAGCGGACCTTCTCGTACGCATCGATCTGGAAGTCTTCCGGCTCTTCGATGAGGGTGCCATCGCGGTCGATGAAAAGGATCGGCGTCATGGCACGGCCTCTGCAGGAGGGGCTTCAGCCCGCGCCCCGATAGCGCTGCCATACTCAGGACGATAAACGCCCCGCAGCGCGCCCATATCCGAAACAGCCAGATTGTTGACTGTCCCTGCGGGCAATTCGATCGAGGCCGAAGCACCCCTAACAGGGACGGCCCGGGGGGCAGTGACAGACGGAAAAATCATGCGGCCACCTCCTGCATGTTCAACGCCGACAGCACGCGATCGTTCTGCTCCGGGGAACCGATGGTGATGCGCAACGCATCGCCGAGTTGCGGGGCCGCGCGCTGGTCGCGCACCACGACCCCCGCAGCCAGCAAGGTGCGGAATGCGCCCTCGGCATCGCTGAAGCGCGCCAGCAGGTAATTGCCCTGCGAGGGATAGACATGGCGCACGCCGGGTATCCGGGCCAGCGCGTACAGCAGCCGCTCGCGCTCACGACGCACGACGGCGACCCGTTCCCGCGTCTGCGCGACCGCCGCATCGGACAGTCCCTCCAGCGCCAGATCGGCACAGGGGGTCGGCACGGGATACGGCGCCTGGCAGCGCTGCAGCACGGTGATCAGCTCCGCACCGCCGATCACCACTCCGATGCGTGCAGCCGCCAGTGCATGCGCTTTCGACAGCGTCCGCAGTACGGCGACGTTGGCATGCGCGTCCAGCAGCGTGGTCGCGGACGCGCCGTCGGCGAACTCGGCGTAGGCCTCGTCCACCACCACCAGCGCTCGCCCATCCAGCGCACGCGCCAATGCCGCGACGCCCTCCAGCGGAATGACCGAGCCCGCCGGGTTCGACGGCGAGCACAGGAACACCAGCTTCGCGCCCTGCGCCAGCGCCGCATCGCGGATCGCGTCTAGGTCGGCAGCGAGGCCGGCCTCGTGGTCGACCAGTGGAATCTCGACGATGCGCGCCCCTTGCAGGCGTGCGCAGACCACATACATGCCGAACACCGGCGGCGTCACCACGATGGCGTCCTGCCCCGGCACGCACAGTGCCCGCACCAGCAGGTCGATGGCTTCATCGCTGCCGCGCCCGACCAGCAATTGTTCCGGCGCCACGCCATAGAGCTGCGCAAGCCGCGCACGCAGGGCCGGGGGCTGCGGCTCCGGATACCGGCGGCTGCGACCCTCTCCGTCCGCAGGGTTTGCCCATGCGGACTCGTTGGCGTTCAACCATATGTCGCCGCGCACGGATTCACTGCGCGCAGACTTGTAGCCGGCGAACCCGCGCAGGTCTGGACGCACCAGGGAACCGACGCCGCTCATGCGGCCGCCCTGCGCAGACGGATCGCGACGGCATGGGCGTGCGCGTCCAGCCCTTCCGCGCGCGCGAGCGTCAACGCGCAGTCGCCGATGGCGGCGATGCCGGCACGGCTGGCAGACTGCACGCTGACGAAGTTCTGGAAGCTGGCGACGCTGACGCCGCTGTAGGCCCGTGCCGCGCCCGCAGTGGGCAGCACATGGTTGGTGCCGCTGCAGTAGTCGCCCAGTGCCTCCGGCGTGTAGTCGCCGAGGAACACGGAGCCCGCAGCCTCGACCTGGTCCAGCCAGGCACGCGGCTCGCGCAGCGCCACGATCAGGTGTTCCGGTGCGTAGCGATTGCTGATGGCGAAGGCATCCTCCAGCGAGGACACCTTCACCAGCCGCGACGACGACAGCGCCTGCCGCGCGATGTCGGCGCGATCCAGCATCACGAGTTGCGATTCCAGCTCCGCCTGCACACGCTCGATCAAGCCATCGTCATCGGACAGCAGCAGCACCTGCGAATCCGGACCGTGTTCCGCCTGCGACAGCAGGTCGGCGGCGACGAAGGCCGCATCGGCGCCTGCATCGGCGATCACCAGCACTTCGGACGGCCCCGCAGGCATGTCGATGGCGGCTGCACCGCCCTGCGCGACCTGTTGCTTCGCCTCGGTGACATAGCTGTTGCCGGGGCCGAACAGCTTGTCGCACTTGGGCACACTGCCCGTGCCGAATGCCATCGCGGCGATCGCCTGCGCGCCACCAAGCTTGAAGACGCGGCGCACGCCGGTCAGCTGCGCAGCCACCAGCACCGCCGGATCAGCGGTGCCGTCCCTGCGCGGCGGCGTGCACAGCACCACGTCACGGCAGCCGGCCAGACGCGATGGAACGCCCAGCATCAGCGCCGTGGAAGGCAAGGGTGCGCTGCCCGCCGGGACATACAGGCCGACCCGGGGAATCGGGCGGATCACCCGCTCGCAGACCACGCCCGGTGCGGTTTCGACAGCGTACGGCTGCGCCATGCCGGCACGGTGGAAAGCTTCGATGCGGCCGGCCGCATCCTGCATTGCCTCGCGCAGGTCGGCGGGCACGGCAGTGTGCGCGGCGGCGAACTCCTCTTCGCTGACGTCGAATGCCGTGAGCTCCACGCCATCGAAGCGCAGGGTCACTTCGCGCAACGCCACGTCGCCGCGCGCCTGCACGTCGGCCAGCAGGCCGGCGACCGCATCGCGCGTGCGCTGGGCCACGGCCTGAGCCGGGCGCGCCAGCAATGCGGCGCGGGAGGTTTCGTCCAGTGCATCCCAATCGTAGCGGGTGGCAAGCGACGCACTCATGCCAGCGACCTCTCGACCGACAGCACCATCAGGCCCTGTGCGCCCGCACGTTGCAGCTCCTCCAGCCGCTGCCAGGTCACTGCGCCGTGGCACATCGCCTGCAGCGATACAGGTCCCTCCTCGCCGCCGGGTAGCGTGACCAGGCCCTCGCTGTCGGTCAGCAGGCGCGACAGGGCCGGCACCGTTTCGCGCTCGGCGCGGAACATCAGCAGCTTGCTGTCCTTGAGCTTCAGGACACCATCGAGCCGGCGCAACAGCATGTCGGCCAGGCCCGCGCGGGCATCGTCGAACTCGCGCGCAGGGCCGGCAAGTACGGCTTCGCTCTCGAGCAGGGTCTCCACCGGCTTGAGCTGGTTCGCCGCCAGAGTGGCGCCGCTTGAAACCAGGTCGCAGATCAGGTCCGCGGTGCCCAGCTTCGGTGCGATCTCGACCGAACCGGAAAGCTCCACCACGGCCGCGTCGATGCCGCGCGCCTGCAACCACTGGCGCAGGATGGATGGATAGCTGGTGGCGATGCGCAGGCCCTGCAGTTGCTGCGGGCCCGCCCATTCCCAGCTGTCGGGTATCGCCAGCATCAGGCGGCAACTGCCGAAGCCGAGCGGGCGCAGTTCGCGATAGGCCTGCGGCATGCCGTTCAACGCGCGCTCGCCGGCCTGTTCGTCGAGCTCGTTGCGCCCGACGATGCCGAAGTCGCACACGCCGTCGGCGATCAGCCCGGGAATGTCGTCGTCTCGGACCAGCAGCAGGTCCACGGGCAGCGACTCGCCGTAGCAGAAGAGCTTGTCGCGGCTTTCGCGCCAGCTCAGGCCGCAGGCGGCCAGCAGCGTACGCGCGGGCTCGGCCAGCCGCCCGCTCTTCTGGATGGCGATGCGCAGGCGCTCACGCGTCGCGGGAGTGAGGGAGGGACTCATTCTGGAAACTCAGTGGGAGGCGGCTGCCGTCCCGCTCTGCTGGCGCTGCATGGCGGCGGCGTAACCGCCGGCACCCCGCTCCAGCGTGCGGGCGACGCGGCCGATGGTGGTCACGCTGACCTGGGTGAGATCGTGGATTTCCCGGTACGGCACGCCCTTGAGCAGCAGCGGCACCACCCGCCAGCGGTCGGACATGGCCTCCAGCTCGGCCGGGGTGCAGAGGTCCTCCAGGAACGCACGCACTTCTCCGGCCTGGCTCAAGGCAGCCAAGGCCTCGGAAAGCGCCTGCAACGGCGCATCGTCCGGGGATTCTTCGTGGGGGGAGCGGCGCTTCATGGGGCGGGCGGTACCGGTGGACGTGGAAAGGATGCTGAGCTGATGTATTAACGCGCTAATACATTAACGCGCGAAGTCAGTCGCCGTCAACCGGGGCCTGTCTGGAACGTCCCCCGCTTTCCGTTGGGATAGGCATCGCCGCATCGAGAGGCCCGGAATGGACTGGAGCGGACAGGGACGATGAGTACACTGCCAAGGACGCCGGACGGCTGCCGCGGGAAGAGCGACGGCACTGAGGGCACCCGGGGGGGAACGGGCATGCGGGCACCAGGGAACACGATTGCATCGCGCTGCCGGCTGGCGATATGCGCGCTGCTGCTCGCGTGCTGGCCGATCGTCACGGCCGCTTCGGCGCCCGCACGCATCGGCCCGGACAGCACCTACCTCCCGCTCGCCCCGCAGACCACCTACCTGCACGATGCCAGCGGTACCGCAACCGTCGACGATGCGTTGTTGCAGGCCGCCGCAGGCGGTTTCGCCCCACTCCCGAATGGTGATGCCTCGTTCGGCTTCCAGACCGGCGCCTTCTGGTTCCGGGTGAACGTCGAGAACACCAACCCGCGCGAACAGCGCTGGCTGCTGGTGCAGCAGTACGCGCTGAGCGACCGCATCGATGTGTATGCGCGCTATCCCGACGGGCGCACCGTGCACCACATCGGCGGCGACACCTTCCCGTTCGAGCAACGCAGCATCCGCTACCGCCATCCCAACTTCTGGCTCGACCTGCCCACCGGGCAGCAGGTCGACCTGCTCGTCCGCGTGCAGAGCCAGAGCTCGATGCAGGTCCCGCTGTTCCTCTACACGCCTGCCGCCTTCGCCGAACTGTCGCGCGACGGGCAACTGGGCATCGGCATCTACTACGGCATCCTGCTGGCGTTGTTCTTCTACAACCTGGTGTTGTGGCTGGTACTGCGCGACGGCAGTTACTTCTGGTACCTCTTCCACATCAGCGCGTTCGGCCTGGTGCTGTTCACCCTCAACGGACTGGGCTTCGAATACCTGTGGCCCCATTCCACGTGGCTGGCCGACAAGTCGGTGCCACTCTCGGTGTGCCTGGCGCAGATCGGCATGCAGCAGTTCTCGCGCACCTTCCTCGACCTCAATACGCGATGGCGGCTGGGCGACCGCATCAGCAAGGCGATCATCGCCTTCTTCGTGCTGCTCGGCATCGCCGCCACCCAGCTTCCCTACCACGTGGCGACACCGATCGCGTCCGCAGCGGTGTTCCCCAGCATCGTATGGATCGCGGTGATCACGCTGGTGGTGGTGCGCAGTGGCTACCGGCCCGCCAAGGTGTTCCTGCTCGCATGGGCGATGTTCCTGCTGGGCACGGGCATCTTCGTGGCCCTCGCCTTCGGCCTGCTGCCGAAGCGGTTCATCACCGAGTACGGGGTGCAGATCGGCTCGGCGCTGGAAATGCTGCTGCTCTCGGTTGCCCTGGGCTATCGGTACGCCGCCCTGCGCAACGAGAACGAGCGCATCGTGCGGGACGCGAAGAACTCGCTGGAAGAACAGGTGGTATCGCGTACCGCCGAGCTCCGCCAGACGATGTCCGAACTCGAGACCGCCCATCACCGACTGCGCGAATCCAGCCGGCTCGACGGCCTGACCGACCTCTACAACCGCACCCATTTCCGCGAGGCGTTCGAGCACCTGCTGTCGCAGTCGCGCAACTCGCAGCGCCCCATCTCGCTGCTGATGATCGACCTGGACTACTTCAAGCGCATCAACGACACGTACGGCCATCTGGTCGGCGACGACTGCCTGCGCTGCACATCGAACACCCTGGCCGAAACCCTGCGCCCGCATGGCGCGCTGCTGGCCCGTTTCGGCGGCGAGGAGTTCATCGCCGCCCTGCCCGGCATGGGCCTGGGGGAAGCCAGCGTGGTGGCGGAGGAACTGCGCCAGGCGTTGCGAGCGCAGCCGTGCCGCAGCGGCGACCTGGAAATCGCCGTTTCCGCCAGCATCGGCGTGCATTGCGTGGACCTGGAAGCGCGCGACAGCCTGGAGTCGGCACTGCAGGTCGCAGACCAGGCGCTGTACGCGGCGAAGGCCGAGGGGCGGGACTGCGTGCGGACGTTGTGAGATAGCCGCTCCACCGTGTAGGAGCGACGTGAGTCGCGACCATGGCCCCCAAGAGCACGGGCACGGCATTGGACCGTTGAAACAGAGCGCCTTACGCGCATCTGCTGCCCTGTCATCAGGGCAGCATCATTCGTACGGTCGCGACTTACGTCGCTCCTACAACACGGGAACCGTTCAGCGGTTCCGCATCGCCGCCAGGATCTCTCCGGACTCCACCAGGCGCACGGCAGTGGCCACTTCGCCATCGAGTGCACGGTCGCGCTCGAGGAACGGGATCTTCGCGCGGATCGCCGCGTGCGCGGCTGCGACGGCATGGCCTGGATGGAACGCGTCGCTGGCCGCCAGCGCGGCGCGCAGGGCATCGACTTCGGCCAGGAAGGCATCGCGCCCTTCGGCGCCCGCCTGCGGGCCGCCCGACACCTTCATCGCCAGCCCCTCGGCATCGGTGCGATCCGACAACGCGCGAGCCGCATTGATCATGTCACGGCGCAGATCCAGCGCCTGCGCGGCGGTGTACAGCTCCAGCGCCAGCACCTTGCCCAGGTCCTGCACCATGGCCAGCACGTGGCGCGCCTCGTTGGCGCCCATCGATACATGGTCCTCGGCATTCGCACTGGTGGGCACGGAAAACACGCTGGCCGGATGCGCGCGGCTGGCCAGGTCGTTGACGATGGCCGCAGCGGTGTACTGCACGATCATGTGGCCCGATTCGGTGCCGTCCTCGTTGCCGATCAGGAACGCCGGCAACCCATCATTGGTGGCCGGATCGACCAGCTTGTTGAGCCGTCGTTCGGAGATGGACGCGAGCGTCGGGATCGCCGCCTTCACATAGCTCATCGCCAGCGCCAGCGGCATGCCATGGAAGTGGCCGGCGGAGATCACCTGTTCCTCCACGTGGTCGGCTTCCCTGTCGGGGAACACCAGCGGGTTGTCGGTGACCGCGTTGAGCTCGATCTCCAGCACGCGCTTGGCCTGCTCGACGGCATCACGCACGGCGCCATGCACCTGCGGGATGCAGCGCAGCGAATAGCTGTCCTGGGGCTGGTGCTTCTTACCGCCGCGGAATGGCATGAAACGCCGATAGAACTTCTCGCGACCATGGCGCTGGTCGGTCGGCACCCAGTCCCAGCCGATGTCGAAACGCAGCGCCTGCGCCTCTTCGGTATCCCAGCTGCGCGGAAGCCACGGACGGAACTTCGGTACTAGGTGATAGGGAATGTCGGCCAGCGTCGAGCCCTCGAGCAGATCGCGCAGGCGGGCGGCCACATGCACCTGGCCCGGATGCGGACGCAGCGCATGGACCTCTGCGGCGAACGCGCCGAGCCGGCCCGCGAAGGCATCGATCGTCATGGCTGCAGCCAGATCGGCGGTGTCCAGCAGGTTGTCCAGGCGATAGGTCGCCAGCACGCCCATCGCCAGCATCTGCGCGGTGCCGTTGTTCAGCGCCAGACCTTCCTTGTACGACAGCGAGACCGGCGACAGCCCGGCGCGCCTCAATGCATCCGCACCCGCGATGCGCTCGCCCTCGTAGAACGCCTCGCCACCGCCCAGCAGCACGATGGCCAGATGCGACAGCGGCGCCAGGTCGCCGGACGCGCCGACCGAACCCAGCGATGGCACCACCGGCACGATGCCGGCATTGAGCATCGCGGCAAGCGCCTGCAGCGTCTCGACGCGGATGCCGGAATGGCCTTTCAACAACGTGTTGATGCGGATGCCGAGCATGGCGCGGACGATCTCCGGCGCCATCGGTTCGCCCACGCACACGGCATGGGTGACGATCAGGTTGTACTGCAGTTCTTCGTGCAGCGAGCGCCCGGACTTCACCGCGCCCGGCAGTTCGTCGCGCAGCGGATGCGCTCCGAGCAGCTTGTCGGCGTTGCTGCCGAAGCCGGTCGATACGCCGTAGATCGGCTCTTCGCGGCGGACCTGTTCGGCCAGGAAGTCGGCCGCGCGCGCGACGTCCTTCAATGCCCCCTTGTCCAACTCGACACTGGCACCGAACGCGATCTCGACCAGCCGGTCGCGGGTGAGTGATTTGCCATCCAGCAGGATCGGCTTCATGTCAGCGCCCCGCCAATACGCGTGCCTGCTCAAGCTCCACCTTGAGGCTGCTGGCAAGCTCTTCGCGCTTCACTTCGAACTGCTGCTCGCGCAACAGGTCCTTGACGGTCACCGCGCCACGCGTCAGTTCGTCCTCGCCGGCCAGCACCACGAAGCGGATGCCCGCGCGCGAGGCGTACTGGAACTGCTTGGCCAGCTTGCGGCCCTCCATCTGCACTTCGGTGTTGATGCCGGCCGCGCGCAGGCGGCGGGCAATATCGAGCGACTCGGCCAGCTGCCCATCGTCCATCAGCGCGACCATGGCCTGCACGCTGCTCTCGTCGCTGCCGGCGATCAGGCCGGCCTCGCGCAGCTGCCAGAACAGGCGGGTCAGGCCGATCGAGATGCCCACGCCGGGCAGCTTCGACTTGGTGTAGTGGCTGGCCAGGTCTTCGTAGCGGCCACCCGAGCAGATCGAGCCGATCTGCGGATAGCCGTCCAGCTGGGTCTCGTAGACCGTGCCGGTGTAGTAGTCCAGGCCGCGCGCGATGGAGAAGTTCAGGCAGTACGCCTCTTCCGGCACGCCGAGCGCCCTGACCAGTTCCAGCACCTCGCGCAATTCAGCGATGCCCTGGTTGAAGGTGTCGCTGCCCTGCCCCAACGCGTCCAGGCGCGCCAGCGCGTCGGCGTGGCCGGTGCTACGCACGGCGACGAAGTCGAGGATGCGGTCCACGCCCTCGGCCGACATGCCGAAGCCTTCGCCGGTCAGCGTCTCGCGCACGTAGTCGGCGCCGCGCTTGTCCAGTTTGTCGACTTCGCGCAGCACCAGTGCCTGCTGCTCGCTGTCGGTGACGCCCTGCGCCTCGAAGAAGCCGCGCATCAGCTTGCGGTTGTTCAGCTGGATGGTGAAGTCGCCGATGCCCAGTTCGCTGAAGACGGCGTGGATCATCGCCAGTATCTCGGCGTCGAAGCGCACGCTCAGCGCGTCCTTGCCGATCACGTCGATATCGCACTGGTAGAACTCGCGGAAGCGGCCGCGCTGCTGGCGTTCGCCGCGGTAGACGCGCTGGATCTGGTAGCGGCGGAACGGGAAGGTCAGTTCGTGCTCGTGTTCGGCCACGTAGCGCGCCAGCGGCACGGTCAGGTCGAAGCGCAGGGCCAGTTCGGGCAGGCCCTCGCCTTCCTTCGCCAGCGCACCGGTCGACTGCACGAAGTACACCTGGCGCTCGGTCTCGCCGCCGGACTTGGTCAGCAGCGTCTCGGACAGCTCGAATACCGGCGTTTCCACGGGCAGGAAGCCGAAGCGCTCGTAGTTGCGGCGGATGGTGTCCAGCATGCGCTGGAAGGCGATCTGTTCGCGCGGGAGCAGTTCCATCACTCCGGGCGGCGTACGGGGCTTGATCAAGCGGGCAACTCCGACATGCGTAGACCGGGCATTTTACGGGTCCGGCGCCATCGGCCGCAGCCTTCCGGCTGTGCGGGCCCGGCCGGGGTGGAAAGTCGGCTCCGGGTCTTGCCGGGACCGGGGTCGTTCACTACAATGGCGCGCTCAGTCGGGGTGTAGCTCAGTCTGGTAGAGCGCTACGTTCGGGACGTAGAGGTCGCAGGTTCGAATCCTGTCTCCCCGACCAGTGTTTTCAATGAGTTAGCAAAAAGCCGCCCTCGGGCGGCTTTTTGTTTGTCAGCACCTTGCCAGCAAAAAGCGCTCCGGCTTCAATCAGCTTCACGTGGCCAATTAAGCGACCCTTGACCGTCGCAGCAGTCAACACTCGAGGCCCATGGTGCCTACGGCAGCAAGCGGGGCGCGTCAAACATTGCCTACTCGAGCAGTCGTGGATCAAAACCCCGACAGAGTCCCGGATCCACCCCCGGACTTGCCTCACCTGCGCCCCCCTCCGCCTCAACAACCGCAGAACCGACTAGGGCCCCCTAGCCTGAAGCATCGACCTCGGTGCCTCCTAGCGTGCCGGCCTAGCGCGTGGTGAGGGTCCGACAACGTAGAATCCGTTCTAGGGGTGCGATCGGAGGGGACTAGAGAACCAAGCTGCCGACCTCGCTCTACGGAGCTGACAGCTAGGCCCAGCCTCCAGCGCAGTCAACGATCGGCATCCAACTCTCGGTCGCCACGAAACTACGACGCTTCACCAGAATGTCTTTTGCGCTGCTGAGAAGGCAGCAAATGTGGGTTTGAAAATGACTCAGGTTAAATCTGTCCGAGTAGCAGAACACAAGAAAATTGTATTGCTGTCATCCGCCCTCAAAAGGAGCGAGATTACGCTGCCAAGATTCGCGCCGGTGCTGGCCAACGACGAACTTATCGTCACAGGAAATACGAATCAGAGGATTTCATTGGCTGAGGCGGATTCAGACAAGGGCCTAATCCCGATAGTGCCAACATTCTCAATGAGTGAGCGGCTATCCATCGGGAACAAGATCGCAACTGTTCACTACTCGGAGATCGACACGCCAGAAAAATATGCTGCGTACCAGATGCTTGAGCGCTTCCACTATCGCTCAAGTCCGCACTTGCTCGAGCAGGAAGAGTCCAACGAAGCCTTGGGTGGCGGGCGCAAAGCGGTGCTTCTGGTGAGCACCAATTTTGGTACTAGGACAGAGTACCTTGGATACATCGAACTCGGCATGCCCCTAATGATGGTTGGGCCAAGGCACCGGGCATTCTCCCGACCATTCAAGCACTCGACTCGCGACGTCCAGTGGACCGAATGGAATCAGCACAGCCTAAAGCAATACCTAAACCTCATAGTCCGAATTTCGAGAGTAGTTACTCACCCTACATTTCGAGGAATCGGGCTGGCCAAGAGGCTGGTCCTCGCAGCCGAACAATTCGCGAAGGACAGATGGCACGTTCAACGTCGCCGCCCACTGTTCATCGAAATTTCTGCCGAGATGTTGAATCATTTCGACTTCGTGTCTGGCGCCGGATACACATACTGCGGGCATTCGGACGGGAACCAATCCCGTGTCGCTAAAGACATGCGATCGATGCATCGAGGTCAAAAAATTACGTCTGGAATAATGTCTCTGCAAAATAAGTACTTCTCAGTAGTCTCAGAGTTTGCCGAAATGAGTGGCATGACCATCGATGCCGCAATCGGTGCGATAGAAGAGCTCGCACTCAGCAAATCTCCAGAGAAGCTCGTCGACGATAGATCATGGATCCTTCTGCGAAAAATCTTCCGAGATCCCCGGCCGTACTATGTCAAGGGACTCGATGACGACGCTGAAAAGTACGTGCGCGGAATTATCGTTCCGCGCAAGACCATTCATGAAGACCTAACGCAGACACATTTCGAGTCCCGCATCGAAATACGTAAGCTCCAAGTTTCGGCCAACATCACTCTGCCCACCTCGATCAACGTGAAAGCGATCAAAGATGCTTTCGGCTTAGTGGGCGACACAGTCAAGCAAAGATTGCTCGACGTCTCCGATTTTTCGGCTAATAGCGGCAACATCTTTCTTTTGGCAGGCGCGTCAGGAACTGGCAAATCAATTTTCTTAGACATACTAGGAATGGGCGACTACGGAATACACCCAAATATTAGCGTCTCCCATGACCGATTTCTTGTTCCAGCGACTTCAAAGCTTGCAGCAATTGGCGCCGAAGAGATTCTCATTGACTACTTCGCGGAGAAGTACGGCCTGTCGACTTCGATAAGAGCACTTGCGACCGTTGGCCTCTCCGAAGCGATCCCCATGGTGAAGCCGTTCTGGATGTTGAGCAAGGGCCAAAAATACCGCGCATTGCTGGCAGACTTAATTCTCCAACAGAAGCGCGTTTGGTTGCTTGATGAATTTGGTGCAGACTTGGATCCGGTCACAGCCGGGGTGATTGCAGCCAAGCTGCGGTCCCTTGCTGACCGAATGGGCGTCATCATATTTATTGCGGCCGCAAACAACGGACACTTCTTTAAGGCGTTGCGCCCTACCCGCGTCATTAATTTCGACCTTGGCTCAGAGCCCAGGATCCTGAAAACCCAGGAGTATTCGGATGAGCTTTTCGAAAAGTTTGACTGAAGTGTTTGGCCGGATATTTGACACTTCACCGTTCACGATCGAAGACCCAATCGTCAAGGTTGAATATGTATCGCGAGGCTCCAACATCGTGGTGGGGCGCAGCTTGAAAGAAGAGGACTACAGTGAGCTATTCTTTCTCGGGAAGGTAAGCGAGCAATGCAGCGCCGGCAAGTCCTATCTCAACTCCGACGTGTATCTGGACACAACCTTCCCGCACGTGATCTACATAACAGGCACGCGCGGTAGCGGAAAAAGCTTCGATTTGGGAGTGATCATCGAAGGGATAAGCCCACTAGCTAATCCATCAAGCATTCAAAACGAAGTTACGCCAATTACATCTATCGTAATTGATACGCAAAGCCAGTTCTGGACCCTTGGATATGAGCCGAACGGAGACATTCCGGAGAACGCCGTCCAATTGGAACAGCTCAAGAAATGGAACTTGAAACCTAATCGACTCGCCAACCTGAAGATCTTCGTGCCCCCAGGTACGGAAAAGTTTCTTGGTGTCGAACAAGAGATAACAATTAGGCCTCGCGACGTCTTGCCCGAAGAATGGTGCTCGCTTTTCGGACAGGATCTCTACGGCCCCCAAGGCCATATCATCTCGACATCCATCGAGGCCCTGCAAGATAAGAACTTTGGTATCGACGATCTAATTGCTCACATTGAAACGGACGCCAATTGGCCGAATACTTCCCAGTCATCGCGTAGCGCCCTTCTATACAAGCTCGAAGACTACCGACGAACAAGGCTGTTTGACCAAAACGGGGTAGGAATAGAGCAATTACTCACGAAGGAACACTGCCACCTCCTCATGCTTCGCGACCTCCGAAACGAAGACAAAGCACTTGTCACAGCAATCATCGCGAGGCAGCTGTTCTCTGTAATGGGCAAGATGCATAGCAAGAAGAAGGTAGCAACATTCTTCAATAAACCTTATGACGGCCCCGATTTACCGAACAAGGTTTGGTTGATAATTGACGAGGCACACGTCGTTGCACCCTGTGACGCCCCAAGTCCTGCACGTAATGCGTTGATTGAATACGTGAAGCGAGGCCGGGACGCAGGCTTGTCGCTCGTACTTGCCACTCAACAGCCATCTGCGATCGACGATCGAATACTGAGTCAAGTAAATTTGACAATAAACCACCGTCTAACATTTCAAGCCGATATCAATTCCGCAACCAACCGCATTCCAAGCAAACCTGTGCAGCGCATGAAAGTGTCGGGCCAAAGCTACACCGATTTTGGAGACATGATCCGCCTCTTAGGGCCTGGAAACTCGTTCGTGAGCGACCATGGCACGAGTCGCGCCTTGATGGTTCAAATTCGACCGAGAGTTACTGCACATGGTGGATATAGTCCAATCTAACGAGACCAAGCTACTGATCAGAAAGATCGGTTACTCGGTCGGCCTAGAGTCGACGCTCTCCCGCTTCAAGCTGCTAATCGACGTCTATGTTGACCATGGCCAACTTTCAGACCCGTTGTGGCAGAGCCTCGTCAAGAACGGGTTCAATCGAGAGATTCAATCTCGCAAGCACTTCGAAAATGTGTTCGGGGTCCTCGGCATCTTCTCGGTAGACAATGGCCGCCCAGTACCGCATGCCCTGCTAGATGTTGGTGCGCTGCTTAAGCGGCACTACTCTAGCGACCCGTCTGCGTTCGATCGAGCACTACGAGCCGTTCTACTTTATGCAATTACCTTGGCAGATGGGGAGCTGTTCGGCACTTTGCTCGCCACCTGCTTCGACAAGCGTCAGTATGAGAGACGACTCGCGGAGTTTCGCCAAGAAAAGCTCTCCTTATTCTACGAGCGATACAAGAATAAGTTCGATCGCGAGAAGCTCCATCAAGTTATCGACTTTCAGGAGGTGCCGTCCGGCCCCGAAGGCAAAGGCGCTCAACGGGCAACTCTGGGGCCGTTCGCGCAAGCGCGAAGCGCAGCAAGAAACCGAGACATTGATGATTTTTCGGTATCGCTTTCAGACGACTGGTACAAAAAGGTGCCTGCCAGACGTGAAGCGTGGGCTCAAGACTTAGGACTATTCACGAACGGAGCACAAACAGACTCTGGACAGCGTTACGTTCATGCAATGCGCTCCCTTGTGGCTCCAAATCGACCGCCAAACGCACCGATAGTTCTAATGCCACTGGATACAGAGATGCGGCCCCGGCACGTAACTTGGGCACTTGACGACACTCTCATTGTCGATCACGACCAGTTCTTGAAAGCAATTGGCAATACCTATGCTTCTAAGGGGTCCACCCAAGACTATTTGCAAGCAATCGATATTGAGCAGCTCGCAAGCTACGCACTTGAGCAGTTCATGAGAGCGGACACTCGGTTCCAAATGCTGCGTAGAGAGCTACCTTACATAGTGTTCTCACTCTTCGTTCTTGGAATATGCGTTTCGGAAGACCTAGCTATTGGCAGTCTGAAATCCGACCTAGAGGCGATAGCGAAGGAGAAGCGAAACATGCTTCTGCGGCCTTCAAGAGTGAGTGTTTATGGAATCTCGTTCTCAAGGGCCTAACTCATGAAGTCGGTACTGTTGCATCGGCTATTTGTTGAAGACATTCTTGGAAATGGTGACGCGTCATTCGCCAAACGAATTCTAAGTCACGTTTTCGCAGAGGCGGACGGAAGCGCCAATAACAAGGACGATCACCGCTTTCAGAACGTGAACAATGCATGGATTCGTTACGCTAGCAGAGGGCGTACTGCTTTCAGAATCATCTATATTCTTAAAGACGGAAAAACCGTGTTCTACCGATGCGGGGTACATTCAGTTGAAAATGAGATTTCTGAGCCCCGACTGGATTCTGATGAACTGGTTGAACTGGAAGTCAATGAGGACGAAGTTGAGATTATGACTAGGCCCCTTAGCATACTGTCCTCGCATAGGGCGCCTTACATATACAGCGCGCTGCTAGGCAGGCGCCTCATTCCGAACAAGGCAGTCTACCTCGTGAGCCCATTCATCGACCCGACTATACTGGTGCGTGGCAGCCGGATTGGTCAGACATTGGACTCCATACGAGGCGATGGGGCTGAGGTAATTGTTATCACCTGCGCTGACCAGGTGTTGCAGTTTGGCGACCTCCATAAGGACCTCGATGCTCGTGGGATTGACCTAGTGTTTCTCCCACGTCTTCACTCCAAGATCTACCTATTCATGACCGACACGGATCGTCAGCATTCCACCGCTGATACACCAAGCCTAGGGATTGTTGGCTCCTCCAACCTTACGGCGATGGGCGTTCCAGCAACGCCCGACGCGGGCAACCTCGAGACAAATTACTCGGTTGCACCGTCATCGATTAAAGAGCTGGAAAATACTGTTGTAGACTTCTACTCGCGTGCAAAAGACTACCGAACGACTTTGGTCAATAACAATCGAAAGCTTAGGACAAGGTGATTTATGAGCATGACTCCAGCAGATTATTATGCGGCCGCGAATCTACGTGAGAACCCGTTCATGGAGAACCCTGCGGTCGCCTCGCACGAGCGAGCCTCCCTTTGGGTAGGGTACGAGAAAGAGCGGGAGCGACTCATGCGAGTGCTCACTCAGGCGCGCTCCGACCAACTAGGAAGCACCCGCTTCTTTCTGATGTACGGTGGCTTCGGAACCGGAAAGTCCCATGCCCTACTCTGGGCGCAGAATTACATTCTTCATCAGAAACGCGAAGAGTTTAACTCCTGCGCGTACTTTATGCGTTCTCTGAAGACTCAGGGCGGCAAGTTCTCTTTCCACCGGGCGTTTCAAGAGTTCGTTATCAATCAGTCTGATCTGCTTGCGGATCTTGAGAAGTTCTCCAATTTCCTAAAAGACAAGATTAGCTTGTACAAACGAGAGCATGAGATCCCTAGCGACGAGGACCCTAAGAAGGTGATCACTAAGATCTTCGCAGCTCCGGAGCTCACTAATCTAGCGATCAAGTTCTACCAAGCCAACACCAAGCAAGAGCTAGCCGCTGCCATCCAAGTCAACGATGACTTCGACTCAGTGCTGAGATTCACGAGCCTCGTCAAGCTGTTCACATTCAATATTCCTTCCACATCTATCTCAGATAATAGATTCCGTCGTGCTGTCTACCTGTTCATCGACGAACTAGACGACCTGATGGGCGCCACTTCCAAGGAAGGTCGGGCTGTCAATGATCACCTTCGCCACCTTTATGACAGCTGCCAAGGTTGCTTTGGGCTCGGCGTCGCTATCTCTGCAGAACTCAGTGAGCTATCGGCGTACTTCATGGACTATGTGCTGACGCGTATTGATCGGCAGATCGAACTGTCGCTTTTGGACAAAAAGCAAGCGATAGAGTTCATTAAGGGAATGCTGTCGACTAGACGCCTCACGGCCGCAGACGATTTTTATCCGTTTACCGAGGAAACCATCAGCTACCTCGTCGACCAGATTGTGCAACTCACGCCGCGCAAGCTGGTTAAGGCAATGTATGAAACTATTGAGCAGCTGCGCCTCGGCGGATACCAGCCAAGTGCAAGCAACCTCGTGACGCTCCAAGTTATTGAGGATTTCGACATCATGGAAGAGGTAATCGAGTGTCTGTAAGACGCCGGCTGCATTCCGCTCATACAGAAAAGTAGTACCGCCCATGCTTTCCTTGAGGGCTTCTTCCGCGGGCGCCAACAGGTAGTGCGGGTTCCTCTTCCAACCGGCACCACTCGACATTGCGTACCCTTAACCGGGCGACGCAGTGTTGCGTTGCTATCGTGGTTAGTTCGTCAAGATCTACTTTGCGACTTCGCATTCCGTCTTGGCGAATGGCTATCCACTACGGATCAGCCAGAGCACGAGCATGATATTGATGGTCATCTGGATGACATTTACGCCAGTCAAGACACTATTGATATTGGTGGGCGAGAGATTGATGTAGAGAAGCTGGCGGATCATCTCTGTCAGCTCCACGGGGCCTTACTTTCGACCGATGGCGAAGGTGAATTGTTGGAGCCACTGTGGATCGCGGAGTCGCTGAGCTCTTGGTCGGCGACCGAGCAAGCCAGACTGACTACGGAGACGGGCGAGTTCTTTTCCTCGAACTGGAAGTTCGACAGAAGCATGAGGGCTGACGTGAATCCAATGCTGGCGCTGGTGGCGCACGTTCGCGAGCCTCAGCTCTGTCCGGATTGGTTGACCTACGCACAACTACTGATCGCGCTAGATGATTCCATCGTTGGAACGACATCTATTGATGTCGTAGCGCGACGCCTATCTCAGCACGGGATCGCGATTACCGCCCCGCTTCTTACATCGATACTTCGCAATGACTATCGCTATCTCCTTGTTCACTCGGAGACAGGGCTGTGCGCGTGCAAGAGTGTTGACGTGTTCGTCGCGTGGCCACTTGCCACAGCCCTATTCGAACCCTCTGAGTACCTGAAAAGCACCGGTTTAGGGTTCGATGGCAGAGCATACTGGGACACGTCGTACCGTACAAACTTCACACCTCTGAAGGCATTCTTCGACTTTCACCAGCGCGATATCGATTGGACCCGATTCGACACGCTAGAAGTTTGCCTAAAGCTGGCCCAAGCCCATGTTAACTCCGCAGGGTTCACGCAGGGGATCCCGTCCGCAGTCCATAAATTCATCATCAACTGGATCTTAACCAACCAGCGAGTGTGGCGAATCCAGGACTCCGACAGGACGCTGGGGCACACATTTAGCTTTGACCCTGAGGATGTGTCTCCAGGTCGACTAATGGTCTATGGCAGCTCCACTGCTGGACGAATCGGCAGCGGCGCCCTTGTGGTACGTGAAATGGTGTCACGAGATAGACAACTACCAGGATTGATCCATAGCTCACGAGTACTCACGCCATTTGAAGACATTGTCGTAGATACCGACACGCCTGAAGTAGAGTCTTTGTTGCTGTCACAGGCTGGGTTCAAGGCTTGGGGAATAGCGCATATCGATGATCTAGCCGAGCAGCTGTTGCGGAAACGTGGCCACGCTTCGTTGCCCTACACACTAAAGTTGGCGCGTTTGGCATGCACTAAAGCTCTCCCAGCCACACTACTTCAAGTGGGTCGGGGACTTCTGCTTGCACAACACTTCGATCAAGTCGTAGAGATAGGCGACGTCAGCGACAAGCGTCGCAAACAGATTGTCGATCATCTGTTGGCTTATGGCGTCAGCAGACGTCAGATCCCTGAGCAGTTATCGGGCCGAGTGACCATCGCATTGCTTGGTTAGCGCGACTCCGAGCCGCCTCATCGAGGGAACGAGCTTTCCCCCGGCGCAAGTCGGGTGGGCACAGTAGTTTCCCCGGCTGCAGCATGTATCTGTAGGCCTGTGCCTTGCGTCTATCTGTAGGCCTGTGCCTTGCGTCGGCTAACGACTCATTGCCTGTACCGCAAGTGCAGCGTAGGGAGGATTCTGATGCTCTGCGACTCGGCGGGCGATGTCGGGCGACGCAGCGTGGACGACCACTACGAAACGGCCGCCCCCCCTCCACTGCAGCCCAACGTGACTTTTTTAGGCGTGCATGCTGCTCCTTGGAAAGGCTTCGTGGACATTTAGAAGCCTGAGGCTGTCGCAGCCAAACTAGAAAGCCACAAACGCCTGCAACCGCAGATACCGGTACGAATAGCTGTCCGTCCCCGTATCCGTCAGCACCGGCGTATCCGTGTACCCCGCATCAAGCCGCAGCCACGCATCCTTCCAGCGCGGCGTCTCCACACCCACTTCCAGCATGCGCGCCCGCTTGGACGTATCGCCCGCGCTGCGTTGCCGGCCCAGGCCCGCGCGCGCCGTGTACTGGTAACCGCCCACATGCCGGCGCCAGCCCACCACGCCCAGCGCCTCGCCATACCAGCGCGGCGAATAGTAGTCCGCCTCGCGCGGCTCGCTGTTGCGGTAGTAGCGCGTGCGCAGCTGCAGACTGACGCCCTGCTCCGGCGCCAGCGCGAACACCACGTTGCCGCGCAGATGCGTGCGCAGGTTGTCGCCCACACCGAAGTCCTGCAGACCGGCCACTCCGCTGGCCGACCACCGCTCGCCCATCGGCACATCGATGCCCGCGCCCGCGAAGGTCTGCACCCAGCCCTGCGCGACGCCGTTGCGCGTCTCCAGCACATCGCGTTCGATGAAGAACTCCTTGCGGTACGCATCGCGGCTGTGGATCGAGGCACGGCCGATCAGGTCGTCCCCGTTCGTGCCCACATCACCATCCCACCGCCACCGCTCGCCCGCATCGCCCGCGCCACTGACGAACACGCGGTCCTGGTCGTCGCGCCAGCCACGCCCGGAAAAGCGCGCGTGCTCCACCTTCACGCCCCACCAGTGCTCGATGTCGCGGTGGTCCACGTCCCAACCCACCGCCAGCTTGCGGGCCTCGTTGCCGTCCGCATCCGAACCCACCCACAGATCGGTGCGCACGGCCTGCTTGCCACCTTCGGCTTCCGACTGCGCCAGCGCAGCGGGCGCCGTGGCTGCCAGCGCCAGCGCGGCGCTCAGGAGATAGGGCTTCATCACTTGGTCCCCCAGGTCTTGCGCAGGCGCAGCAGTTCGGCGGCGTAGCCCATCACGCACACGGGCTGCAGGATCATGGTGTAGGCCAGTGTGTAGAACACGAAGCCGGAGATGTTCCGCCGCACCCGCAGGTCCTGGCTTTTGAACATGCGCGACTGCACGCGGAAGATGACGATGTTCCAGAGCGCCGCCAGCGGCAGCACCAGCAGCGTCATGATGCCGGCGATCCAGTAGTAGCCGAAGAAGGCCAGCACGATGCCCGGAATGAAGGCGAACGTGTACACCAGGTCCAGCGGCAGGAACAGCAGGTTCCACCAGATGAACAGCGTGGTCATACGCGGCTTCACCAGCAGGCGGCCGTGGCGCGCGAACGCTTCCATCAGGCCGCGCGACCAGCGCTGCCGCTGGCGCGCGAACTGCCCCACCTTCGTCGGCACCTTGGTGAACAGGCAGGCTTCCTCGCAGTAGCCGATGCGCGCGCCGGTCTCCAGCAGCGCCCACGACACCACGATGTCTTCGCCGACGCATTCGGGCCAGCCACCCACGCCTTCCAGCGATTCGCGGGTGTAGAGCGAAAACGCGCCCTGCGCCACCAGCGTGCCGTGGTACATGCTCTGCATGCGCTTCACCGCAGCGATGCCGTGGAAGTAGTCCCACTCCTGGCTGCGGGTCAGCCAGTTCTCGCGCGAATTGCGCACCAGCACCGCGCCGGCCACGGCCACCGTGCCGGGCGGATCGGACAGGAAACGCTCGACCAGCTTGCGCAGCGCATCGGCGCGCAGGTAGGAGTCGCCGTCCACGGTCACCACCAGCGCCTGGCGGGTCTCTGCGAGACCCCGGTTCAGCGCCTTGGACTTGCCGCCGTTCTTCGGCTGCGCCAGCACGCGGATCTGCAACCCGGGGCGACCGAGCTGCGCAGCCATCGCGCGGGCGATGGCGAGGCTGTCGTCGGTCGAGCCGTCATCGATCACCACCACTTCCATGTTGCCGGGATAGTCCTGGCGGGCGAGGCTGGTGAGCGTATCGGCGATGTTCTCGCTCTCGTTGTAGCTGGCGACCAGCACGCAGACGTCCGGCAGGCGGTCGTACTTGCGCAGCATCGGGCGGCGGTCGGACAGGATGGAGCCGATCAGGAAGGCATTCATGAAGCCCGGGACGTACGCGATGAACGCGATCACGAACAGGGCCAGCCCGAAGCCCAGCGGTTTGGAGAGTTCTGACAGCCAGGGCTGGGACAACTTCACCGACACCGCCGCCCAGGCTAGCGACACCAGCAGGATGAGGGTGTACTTGAACCGGATCGGCACATAGAAGCGCCGCCGCGCAGGCGCGGTGCTTGCCGGCATCCACTGCTCCGGGACGGGTTCCGGGAGGGACGTGTCCGGGGGCGGGAGGGAAGTCTTGACGTCGTACATGGGGGGGGCTGCATCGACAGGAGGCTCCCCCATGACGCAATTGTCGTGCCACATGTCACGTTACTGGATAACGGGCCTTTAACTCACTTTTGAGGCGCACATCACATTTTTATGACGTTTCGCGTCACTTTTTGCCCTGCGCCGCGACAAGCAGGTCCGGGTGCCGGACCTGGCCCTCGCCCTTCACCACGAAACGTTCGATGGTGAGCGCTTCCAGCCCCATGGGCCCATAGGAATGCAGGCGGGTGGTCGAGATGCCGATCTCCGCGCCCAGCCCGAGTTCGCCCCCATCGGAGAAGCGCGACGAGGCATTGACCATCACCACGGCCGAACGCAGTGCATTGACGAAGATCTCCGCGTGCGCCGGGTCGCGGGTCACGATCACCTCGGTGTGGTCGGAGGTGTAGCGACGCACGTGGGCAATGGCGGCATCCAGGTCCTCCACCACGCCGATCGCCAGTACCAGGTCCAGGAACTCGGCGGCGAAATCCTCATCGGTCGCTGCAGCGGCATCCGGCACGAAAGCCCTGCCCGCCTCGTCCACGCGCACCTCGACGCCGCGCGCGCGCAGTGCAGCCACAGCGCGCGGCAGGAAGCCCGGTGCCATGTCGCGATGGACCAGCAGCGTCTCCAGCGAATTGCAGGCCGACGGGCGGGACACCTTGCCATCCAGCAGCAGGTCCAGCGCCAGATCCTCGTCCGCGCCGGCATCCACGTACTGGTGGCAGACCCCCTTGTAGTGCTTGATCACCGGTACGCGCGCGTGTTCGGCGACGAAGCGGATCAACCCCTCGCCCCCGCGCGGAATCACCAGGTCGACGATGTCGTTCAACTGGATCAGTTCCAGGATGGTCTCCCGGCGCAGGTCTTCGACCAGGGTCAGTACGGCCTCGGGCAACCCGGCCTCGCGCAGTGCGCGTTTGAGCGCCGCCGCAATGGCGGTGTTCGAGTGGATGGCTTCCGATCCGCCACGCAGGATCACGGCGTTACCCGCCTTCAGGCATAAAGCGGCGGCATCGGCGGTGACGTTCGGACGTGCCTCGTAGATCATCGCGATTACGCCCAGCGGCACGCGTACGCGTTCGACATGGATGCCGTTCGGCCGCTCGTAAGCACGGGTGACCTGCCCGACCGGATCCGGCAGTCCGGCCACGTCGCGCACGGCAGAGGCGATTCCGTGCAGGCGTTGCGCATCCAGGCGCAAGCGGTCGAGCATGGCACTGCCGACGCCCTTCGCTTCCGCCGCCGCGATGTCGCGCGCATTGGCGGCCAGGATGGTCGCCTCGTCTGCCAGCAGCGCATCCGCCATCGCGTGCAGCAAGGCGTTCCTGGACGCGGAGGACAACGTGGCGATGGCCTGCGACGCATCGCGGCATTGCATGGCCAGGGTCTTGATGTCGGTCATGCGACCTCCTTGCAGGCTCTTCGACGCATACGCTTCACAGCAGCACCAGATCGTCGCGATGCACGACGTTCTCGCCATAGGTATAGCCGAGTATGGCCTCGATATCGCGCGAGTGGCGGCGCGCGATGCGGCGCACATCCACGGCGGAATACTGGCTGACGCCACGCGCGATGCGCCGGTCGCCATCATCGCCGCGCAGGACGAGCTCGACCATGTCGCCTCGCCGGAAATCACCCTCGGCGGTAGCCACGCCTCCCGGCAGCAGCGACGCGCCTTTCTGCACCATTGCGTTGGCCGCGCCTGCATCGACCACGATGGCGCCCGCCTCCACCGGCACATTGCGCAGCCAGTACTTGCGTGCAGCCAGCCGATTCTGCGCGGGTCGGAAGCGCGTACCGACCAGTGCACCGCGTTCCAACGCCGCCACGGTACCGGCCTGCGTGCCGTTGAACAGGAACGTCTCGATGCCCGCCGCCGCCGCCTTGGCCGCAGCCTCCAGTTTGGTATGCATGCCGCCGGTGCCCACGCCGCTGCCGGCCCCTCCCGCCATGGCGAAGAAGTCGGGGGTCAACGCCTCGACGTCGAGAATCGGGCGCGCTTCAGCGTGGGTGCGGGGGTTCGCGGTATAGAAGCCATCGATGTCGGTGGCGATGAACAGCGCATCCGCATCGATCAGGGCGGCGACGACGGCCGCCAGGTTGTCGTTGTCGCCAAGCTTCAGTTCGTCCACCGATACGGTGTCGTTCTCGTTGATCACCGGCAGCGCGCCCAGCGCCAGCAATTCCTGCAGCGTGGCGCGTGCGTTGAGATAACGGCGACGATTGCGCAGGTCGTCGTGGGTCAGCAGTACCTGCGCCACCGGCCTGTCGAAGAAGCGCTGCCACAAGGCGATCAACCGCGCCTGCCCCAGCGCCGCCAGCGCCTGCCGCTCGGCCATCGCAGCGCCTGCGCGCGGCTTGCGGTTCAGCAACCCGCGTCCGGCGGCGACCGCTCCCGATGACACGATCACCACTTCCCTGCCCGCCGCGATGCTCGACGACACGAACTGCGCCAGGCTGAGCGCGTGACGCGGGCTGAGCCCTTCGCCTTCCGCGGCCAGCAGACTGCTGCCGACCTTGAGCACGGCGCGCCGCCAGGCCGGCAACGGTTGTTCTGCGAACGGAAGCGGCGTGGCGTGGTTCATCGTGTCAGCTCAGCGTGTATTCCATTCGTGGACGGTGAGATCGGACGTGCCGGTCAGCGCCAGGGGATCGCGTGCGGCGATCGCGCGCGCATCCTCCAGCGACGCCACGTTCACCAGCACGTACGCCCCGCCGGTCCTGTCGCTGAACCCGCCCGTCATCTCCAGCTGTCCTGCAGCGCGCAGCGCGTCCAGGAACGCGAGATGCGGCGCGATGACGGATTCGTCGAAGGATGGCCGCCGCATGGCCATGACGAGATAGCGCGTCACAGCGCGTTCCAGCGCGCGAGCAGTTCGCCAAGACGCAGGTCCGCGCCCGCGCCCGGCGACACGCGTGCGGCAAGGCTGCCCTCAGGCGTACGCCCCTGCCCTGCACTGTCCGCCGATGCAGCAGCGGCCTTGTAGGCATCGCGGAATGGAACGCCCGCGACCGCCGCCTCGACCGCCACGTCGGTGGCGTACATGCCGGAGTCGATCGCGGCACGCAGCCGGTCCTCGCGCCACTCCAGGTTGGCCAGCAGTGCCGGCAACAGCTCCAGCGCCGGCAGGCCGCGTCCGAAGCCGTGGAAGATCGCGCCCTTGCTGGCCTGCAGGTCACGGTGGTAGCCCGACGGCAAGGACAGAAGCTGCTCGATCTCCGTGCGTGCCGCCGCGACGCTGGCATGCGTGGCGCGCATCAGCTCGATGACATCGGGATTGCGCTTGTTCGGCATGATCGAACTGCCCGTCGTGTACTGCGCCGGCAGCGCGACGAAACCGAACTCGGCGCTGGTGAACAGCGACAGGTCCCAGGCGATGCGGCGCAGGTCGAGCGTCGCCGCACCCAGCGCCTCCAGTGCCGCCATCTCGAACTTTCCGCGCGAAAGCTGCGCATAGATGGGGCTGATCTGCATGCGCGCGAAACCCAGGGCGGCCGTGGTGTGCTCGCGGTCCAGTTTCAGGTTGACGCCATATCCTGCGGCGGTGCCAAGCGGATTGGCGTCGACCAGCTTCAACGTGTCGCGCGCGCGCGTCGTGTTGTCGATGAAGGCTTCCGCCCATCCCGCCCACCACATGCCGGCCGAGGAGACGACGGCTCGCTGGATGTGCGTGTAGCCCGGGATCGGCAGGTCGCGCTCGACCTGCGCGCGGTCCAGCGCCACCTTGGCGATCTCGCGCGACAGCACGGCCACGCGGGCCAGCTTCTCCTTCAGCCACAGCCGCGTGGCCACCAGGATCTGGTCGTTGCGGCTGCGGCCGGTATGGATCTTGCGGCCGGCATCCCCCAGGCGCTCCGTCAGCCTCGCCTCGATGGCGGAGTGACCGTCCTCGAAACGCTCGTCCAGCACGAAGCGTCCGGCGCGGAAGTCATCCGCCAGCACCGCGAGTTCGCGCTTCAGCCCCGCCAGTTCGTCGCCCGAGAGGATGCCGATGCGCTGCAGGCCTTCCGCATGCGCAGTGCTCGCCTGGATGTCGTGCAGGAAGAACTCGCGATCCAGCACCACGTCGTCGCCGGCCAGGAAGCGCTGGATCTCGGCATCCACCGCCACGCCGGGCTTCTGCCACAACAGCTCGCTCATGCCATCGTCTCCTGCGGAATGCTTTCCAATTCTCCGAACCCGAACGCGAGGTTGAGGTTCTGCATCGCCTGCGTTGCCGCACCCTTGAGCAGGTTGTCGAGCGTCGCCACCACGACCAGGCGCTTGCCGCCGGGTGCCAGGGTGAATCCACCGATCTCCACGCCATGCTTGCCGGCAATGCGGCTGACCCACGGCGCGTCGTCCAGGACATGGATCAGCGGTTCGTGTGCATAGCGTTCGCGATAGAGCGCGCGAATGTCTTCCACCTTCGCCGCTTGCTGCAGCCACAGGTTGACCGTCATGGTGATGCCGCGGAAATGCGGCGCCACGTGCGGCATGAACTCGACCGGCACGCCGAGCTGGCGGCTGACCTCGCGTTCGTGCATGTGGTCGGTGAGTGCGTACGGCATCAGGTTGTCGCGAAGCAGGTCGGTGTTGTTCTTGTCCGATGGCGTGGTGCCCGCGCCGGAGTAACCGGACACGCCGAAGCACTGCGGCGGTCCGGCCAGCCGGTCCCGCAGCGGCGCGATCGCCAGCTGCATGGCGGTGGCGTAGCAGCCGGGATTGCTGATGCGCTTCTGGCCGGCGTACTTCTGCCGGGTCAGTTCCGGCAGGCCGTAGTACCAGCGCTCGTCGAAGCGGAAATCCGCCGACAGGTCGACCACGACGGTGTCGGGCGCCTGCGCATCGATGGCCGCGACCAGCTCGGCCGCCTTGCCGTTGGGCAGCGCCAGGATCACGGCGTCGGCACCCTTCGCGCCGACCTGCTCATGGCTCAGGCTCTCGTAGCGCAACTCGCCGGTGAACCCTTCGATATGGTCGCTGACCTTCTGCCCGTCGAGCTCGCGCGAGGACACGAACACCAGTTCGAGGTGCGGATGGCGCGCAATCAGGCGGATCAACTCGGCGCCGGTGTGGCCGCGGGCGCCGACGATGCCGACGGTCTTGGGGGTACTCATGGGGAATCCTGTTCGTGCCGGGCCAGCTTGGCCAGCAGGTTGCGTTTCACCGCCGGCCATTCGCCATCGATGATCGAGAAGACGACAGTGTCGCGCGGCGAGCCGTCGGTGTGGCGCTTGTGGTTGCGGAGCACGCCGTCCTGCTTCGCGCCCAGCCGGGCGATCGCGGTGCGCGAACGGTGGTTGAACCAGCTGGTCTCGAACACCACGCTGATGCAGCCCAACGTCTCGAACGCGTGCGTGAGCAGCAGCAGCTTGGCTTCCGTGTTCACGCCGGTGCGTTGAACATCAGGCGTATACCAGGTGTAGCCGATGCTGAGCTTGGGAACGTCGGCTTCCAACCCGTAGAAGCGCGTGCTGCCGACGACGCGCCCGCCCGCATCCCGCACCACGAAGGGCAGCACGCGGCCGTCGGCCTGCGCCGCCAGCACCGTGTCGACGTAGGCCGCCGCGTCCGCCGCCTTGGGCACCTGCGTGAACCACAGCGCGGCCAGGGCATCGCCCGACAATGCAGCACGCAGGCCATCGACGTGATCACGCGACATCGGCTCAAGACGCGCATGGCGCCCCATCAGGACGGGGACCTGCTGCCACGCGGCGGGAAGAGAGGCGTTCGCCATGTCAATCCTTCAGCGTCGGCAGTCGCGTGCGGCAATGGACCACACAACGCTCGATGTCGCCGAAATCCTCGATGCCGTACCAGAACACCTTCCACTTCTCCTGCTTGTAGCAGCCATCGGACTCGGCGTAATAGAAGATGTTGACCGCATTGTTATGGCGCGAACGCCAGAACAGCTGCGGATTCTCTTCGCGCATCACGTGCCAGACAGCCCGGCCCAGCCCCTCGCCCTGCGCGTCATCGAGCACGGCGAACTTGTCCAGGTAGGCGAAGCCCTCCTCCTGCGTCAGGATCAGGGCAGTGCGATAGTTCTCGCTGACATACACGCGGTATGGCGTGGTGCGTTCGAAATAGTCGGCCAGCAGGGTGCGGCCGAAGCTGGATTCGATCAGCGTGCGCAGGCGCGGCAAATCCACGCCATCCCATGAGCCTTCGAAGCGCAGCACGCGCTCGCCACGGCGGACCAGCGTGCCTGAACCCTTGTGGGTGAACAGCTCCTTGGCCAGTTCCGCCGGCTTGGTGATCGACACCGACGAGGTCAGCGGCAGACGGTCCAGCAGATCCTTGATCTGTTCGATCTTCACCCGCATGCCGCCGTTGATCCACGGCTGCGCCATCAGCTCGTCGTACTCGGTGGACAGGTTGATCGAATCAATCACCCGGCCCTCCGCATCCAGCAGGCCACCGGTTCCGGTGAGGAAGATGATCTTGTACGGCTGCAACACCTGCACCAGCTCGTTGGCGGCGAAGTCGGCATTGATGTTGAGGATCTGCCCGCCCATGGTCTCGCCCATGCTGGCGATCACCGGAATGGAGCCGGCCTTCAGGCTGGCCTCGATGGGCGCCTGGTTGATGCGGGTGACGTCGCCGACCAGGCCGTAGGTGGCCTGGTCCTTGTACTCGGCCTCGAACACGCCGGAGACAATCGACGTGGCGCGCGCGCCGACCTGCTGCAACGCCTCGACCAGCGCCAGGTTCTGCTGCAGGAACACCTTGCGCACGATGGCGAGCACCTCCGGCGTGGTGACGCGCAGACCGTTGACGGTCTGCTTGGTGATGCCGGCAGCGTTCATCTCCTCGTCCAGCTGAGGGCCGGCGCCGTGCACGACGATCGGCGTCAGGCCGACTTCCTGCAGGAACGTCAGCGACGATGTCAGCGCCTCGAGGTCGTCCCGCAGCACGGCGCCGCCGACCTTGACCACGGCGAAGCGCTTGGCATCCAGCTGAGAGAAACGCTTGACGTACTGCGAGATCTCCTTCGCGCTGGCCATGCTGGACAGCAGGCGGATGATGGTCTGGCGGGTTTGTTTGTTGGATTCCATGTCTCTTGCTTTCGTAGGGTGGGCCTTGGCCCACCGTCGTTGACGATCTATGGCGGGCCTGGGCCCGCCCTACGCGTTACTGGAGGATCCTGATGATGCTGTCGGCATACCGCTGCAATTGCTCCAGCGAGACCCACTCGTCCGCCGTGTGCGCCTGGGCGATATCGCCGGGGCCATAGACGAAGGCGGTCAGACCGGCGGCGGAAAACAGCGACGCCTCCGTCCAGAAGTCGACCGCGTTGCCGATCGGCAGGCCGAGTTCATCGGCAAGATCCCGTGCAGCCAGGCGACGTTCCTCTGCACGGGCGACATCGCCGGACGGCAACGACGGACCACGGAAGGTCTCTTCGTATTCGGCCAGCGCATCGGCATTGGCGAAGCTGCGGAAGGTCGCATGCAATTCGTCCATGTCCTGCGACGGCAGCGGGCGGAAGCCGAAGCGCACCTCCGCACTGGGCGCGATCATGTTGGCCTTGATGCCGCCTTCGACCCGGCCGATGTTGAAGCGCAGGCCGGTCAGCCCGCCGAAACGCAGGTGGTGCTGGTCCTGCACGAAATCCAGTGCCGTGGTACCCCAGCGCATGGCGTTGTGCAGGGCGCTGAGCGAAAGCGCGTTCTCTGCGGACGCATGCCCGGCCTGGCCCTTGAATGCCATGCGGACGGCACTGATGCCACGATGCGCCAGCACGGCCTCGCAGCGCGTCGGCTCCGCGATGATCGCCTCGCCGAAGCCATGGTCGCGCGCGAGGAAGGCGGCGATGCAACGCGCATCGTTCGCTTCCTCGTCCGTCGTGAACAGGAACGCGGCGTCGCCCTTTGTCACCTGCGCGGCAGCGACCAGTGCCGCGGCAGCACCCTTGATGTCGCAGGCGCCCAGGCCAATCGCGCGATCTCCCTCGATGCGCAGCACGTGCGGGCTCGCACTCCACGCGGGCGAGGACGGCACCGTGTCCAGGTGCACGTTGAACACGCGCTTCGGCTGTCCGCGCACGGCGAAGAACGACACCGCGCCAGCGCCGTGATCGGTCACCTCGATGAGGAAGTCCGGCAGTTGCGCACGCAGGTAGTCGAAGATCCCGTCCGTACCGATGTCGCGCGGGGGATTGCGGGTATCGAACGACACCAGCGCTTCCAGGTGCTTGAGCGTGGTTGCAAGCAAAGTCATGCGGTCTTCGTCTCGGCGTAGATATTCGGGTGCAACACTTCCATCAGCGTCTGCGGCTTGGCCGGCGCCACGAAGCCGTACGGCGCGTACAGACCGTGCGCGTCGGAGGTCGCCAGCATGAACCGGCGCAGCCCCTGCAGGTGCGGGTGCGCCATGATCTCGGCGACCAGCTGCTTGCTGTAGCCGCGACCACGATGTTCCGGCAGCACGAATACGTCGGCCAGGTAGGCGAACGTCGCGAAGTCGGAAACGACCCGCGCAAACGCCACCTGCCCGACGCCTTCAACGTGACCGCCGAAGCACAGCGAGCCTGCGACAGCGCGCGCCACCGTTTCCTCCGGGATGCCCTGGCTCCAGTAAGCCTGGGTCGAGAGGAAACGATGGATCAACGGCAGGTCCAGTTCCGCCTTGTCCGTGCTGACGCGCATGGCGCTCATCGACACGTTCCGGTCAGCGGTTGATCTCGGCCCACAGGGTCGAGCTCATACCGAACAGCTTGATGAAGCCTTCGGCCTCCTCGACGCCCCAGTCCGCCGACTGCGCATAGGTCGCGCCCTTGGCGTTGAGGATGTGCGGGGACTTCACCGCCACCGCGTCCACACGACCACCGCGGGTTTCCAGCACGACCTCCCCGTTGACGGTGGCCTGCGAGGACTGCAGGAACGCTTCCAGATCGGCCTTCAACGGGTCGTGGTAGAAGCCTTCGTACACCAGTTCCACCCACTTGCGCGCGATCTCGGGCTTGAAGCGGTTCTGCTGCTTGGTCAGCACGGTCTCTTCCAGCGCGCGGTGCGCGGCCAGCAACGAGATCAAGCCCGGGGCTTCGAACACGATGCGGCCCTTCAGCCCGATCACGGTGTCGCCGGTGTACACGCCACGGCCCACGCCATACGGCGCGAACAGCGCGTTCAACTTCGCCAGCAATGCGGCGCCGCCGATGGCCTGCCCGTCGAGGCTGACCGCTTCACCGTTCTTGAAGCCGACCGTGACACGCAACGGTTCCACCGGCCACTCGGCGCGCGGCGCGCACCAGCCGCGGGCACCCTCACCGGGGGCCTCCCACTTATCGATCTCGCCACCGGACATGGTCAGGCCCAGCAGGTTCTCGTTGATGGTGTAGCTCTTCTGCTTGGCGCGCACGCCGAAGCCGCGCTCTTCCAGATAGGCCTGTTCGTAGGCGCGGGTCTGGGTGTGTTCCTTCTGGATCTCGCGGATTGGCGCCACGATGCGGTAGTCGCCGCTGGCCTTCACCGCGAGGTCGAAGCGCACCTGGTCGTTGCCCATGCCGGTGCAGCCGTGCGCGATCGCGTTGGTGCCCAACTCGGCAGCGCGCTTCAGCGCCGCATCGACGATCAGGTAGCGGTCTGACACCAGCAGCGGGTACTGGCCCTGATAACCCTCGCCCGCCCACACGAACGGCTTGACGAAGCCCTCCCAGATCGCCGGGCCGCCATCGACGGTGACGTGGCTGGCCACGCCCAGGTCGGCGGCGCGCTGTTCGATGTAGGCGCGCTCTTCGGCATCCACGCCGCCGGTGTCGGCGAACACGGTATGCACGTTCCAGCCGCGCTCCTTCAGGTAAGGCACGCAGAAGCTGGTGTCGAGGCCGCCGGAAAAGGCGAGGACGATGTCTTTGGATTCGTGGGGGGTCGTCATCTTGAAGTCTCGTAGGGTGGGTCTTGGCCCACCGGGTTGGTGTGTCGTGTCGGAGCGGCGGGCCGAGGCCGGCCCTATTTGATCAACGCGGCCATGATGGCCTTCTGCACATGCAGGCGGTTTTCGGCCTCATTGATGGCGATGCACCGCGGCGAGTCCATCACGCCGTCGGTGGCCTTCACGTTGCGGCGCAACGGCAGGCAGTGACTGAAGACGCCGTTGTTGGTCAGCGCCATCTTCCGCTCGTCCACCATGAAGTGCTTGTACTGGTCGCGGATCGGCTTTTCGGGCTCCCAGTTGCCGAAGAACGGCAGCGCGCCCCAGCTCTTGGCGTACACGACATCGGCGCCTGCATAGGCGCTGTCGATATCGTGGCTGACGGTCAGCGAACCGCCGCTTTCGGCCACGTTCTGCTCGGCCCAACCCATGTAGCGCTCATCGAGCACGTAGTCCGGCGTCGGGCACAGCAGGGTGACGTCCATGCCCAGGCGCGTGGCGATGGTCAGCGCCGAGTTGGCCACGGCGGTGTTCAACGGCTTGGGGTGGTAGGTCCAGGTGAGCACGTACTTCTTGCCGCGGAGATCCGACGTGCCGAAGTGTTCCTGCAGCGCCAGCGCATGGGCCAGTTCCTGGCAGGGGTGGGTGATCGTTTCCATGTTGATCACCGGCACCGGCGAGTACTTGGCGAAGGACTTCAGCACGATGTCCTCGCGGTCGTAGGCCCAGTCGACGAACTTCGGGAACGCGCGCACCCCGATCAGGTCCACGTAGCGGCCCAGCACCTTGGCCACCTCTGCAATGTGCTCCTCGGTGTCGCCGTCCATCACCGTGCCTAGGTTGAACTCGATGGGCCATGCGTCCTTGCCCGGCTGCAGCACCACGGCATGGCCACCCAGCTGGAACGCGCCCAGCTCGAAGCTGGTGCGGGTACGCATGGACGGATTGAAGAACACCAGCGCGATCGACTTGCCCTTCAGCGCGTCGCCCAGCTTGTGCTGCTTGTACAGCGCGGCCTGCGTCAGCAGTGCGTCCAGCTCGGTGCGACTCCAGTCCTGCGTGTTCAAGAAGTGCTTCATTACGGCATCCTGGTTTCGGGAATGTGGCAAAACGGGTTTCAGAAACGAAAAAACCCAGCCTCTGGCTGGGTTCCGGTGAACAGGCGAAAACGTCCGGGGGACCCAGCTAGATGCAGGATTCCGGTCGACGCGCACGCGACGTCATGCTCGAGGCCTGGCGGGCCGCGCTGTCAGCATGGGCGTGTGCGTTCATCTTCATGGGCGCGAATGCTCGCATGTGCTGCGGCGCGGCGCAAGACTTCTTTCGGCGGGTGCAGGATCAGGGCGTGCTGGCCGATGACTGCAGCGGTGACGTGTAAGGCGCCACGGAAACCCGGATGCGCAGGCGATTGCCAGGATCCTCGGCCAGCCGCGAACGGTACTTCACGCCCTTGTAGATGTAGTCCACATCGTAGGCGATGGGCCGCTGGAACTCGCGCTCGACGGGCACCATGCGGCAGTTGACCTTCACCGTCGGGACCGGCGGCGCCACCGGCGGCTCCGCGGCCTCATCACCGCCGAACCACCCGCGCACGGAGCTGACCACCCTGGACCAGCGACTGTCTTCCTCGACCGGTTGCTCGGGCTTCGGCGCCGGCACTTCGTCACACCGCTGCTCGGTGCGGCTGGCCCGCAGGGTCTGGTACACCGGCTCCACGCTCAATACCTGCGCATAGTCCAGGCGAACGTTCTCCGCCGGGATTACCCGCTCCTGCGCCATGGCGGACATGGCGAACAGCAGGCAGGACAGGAAAAGGGCGGAGCGGAGGCGGTGCATGTGGCCTGAAAGTGGTATCCCGGTGTCACAGTTTAGGGGCCGCGCCTTGAGTGGGGCTGAACATCGGCGCCAAGCAGCCTCACCGACCCCCCATCCCGGCACAGAAGGTAGAATCGACCGGCTCTCCCCTGCCCCGCTTCCATGACCCTGCGCCTGCACAACAACCTCACCCGCCGGGTCGAGGAATTCGAACCTCTCGGCCCCGTCCCCACGATGTACGTGTGCGGGCCCACCGTCTACAACTACGTCCATATCGGCAACGCCCGCGGGCCGGTTGTGTTCGGTGTGCTGGCCGCGCTGCTGCGCCGGCGCTATGGCGCGCTGCGCTACGCGCGGAACATCACCGACGTGGACGACAAGATCAATGCGGCGGCGAAGGAACTCGGCGTGGCGATCTCGGCCATTACCGACCGCTACGCCGATGCCTACCGCCAGGACATGGCGGGCCTGGGCGTGACGGGTGAATTCAGCCCGGACATCGAGCCGGCTGCCACGGCGCACATCCCGCACATCATCGCGATGATCGAACAGCTGATCGCGGGTGGTCATGCCTACGCTGCGGAAGGCCACGTGCTGTTCTCGGTCGGCAGCTTCCCGGAGTACGGCAAGCTCTCGCGGCGCGATCCGGAAGAGATGCTGGCTGGCGCGCGCGTGGAAGTGGCGCCGTACAAGCGCGACCCCGGTGATTTCGTGCTGTGGAAACCGTCCACCCCGGATCTGCCGGGCTGGGAATCGCCGTGGGGTATCGGTCGCCCCGGCTGGCATATCGAGTGCTCGGCGATGGCTGCCGCCCACTTGGGCGAGACCATCGACATCCATGCCGGCGGGGTGGACCTGCAATTCCCGCACCACGAGAACGAAGTGGCCCAGAGCGAGTGCGCGCACAAGCACGCCGACGGTTCGCACAAGACGTTCGCGCGTTTCTGGCTGCACAACGGCATGCTCAACTTCGGCGGCGCCAAGATGAGCAAGTCGCTGGGCAACATCGAGAAGGTGCACGACCTGTTGCAGCAGCATCCGCCGGAGGCGCTGCGGTACGCATTGCTGTCGGCACACTACCGGCAGCCGCTGGATTGGTCCGAGGCGCTGGTGGAGCAGTCGAAGAACACGCTGGACCGGCTGTATGGGACGCTGCGGGATCTGGTCCATGTCGATGCTGTTGCGGTGACGCCGCAGGTCATCGAGGATGCACTCGACGATGACCTCAATACACCACTCGCGCTCGCCGAGATCGCACATATCGCTTCAGAAGCTCGCCGTCACTTGGAACTTGTCAGCCAAGTCAACAGAGTCCGGATCGGAATCACCCCTGATCGACGGATCTCGGTTGCTGACGTGGAAGCTCACGCTACCCTCTTGAAGTTCATAGGCATTGCCTTGCCAGAGACCGGCAGTAAAGGGATGGTCGACGCCGCTGCGTTGGGGCAGGTGCTTGATAGTTGGATTAGCGAAAACGCCACGCCTCAAAAGTTGGGCCAACTGAAAGCCGAACTGCTCGGCGCCGGCCACGTCCTGGGCCTACTCCAGCAGGATCCGGCCGAATGGTTCGCCCGCGGCACTTCGTCCGACGACGACGCCCGCATCCAGGCGCTGATCGACGAGCGCGCGGCCGCCAAGAAGTCCCGCGACTTCGCCCGCTCCGATGCCATCCGCGACCAGCTGGCGGCCGAAGGCATCCTGCTGGAAGACACGCCGCAGGGCGTGCGCTGGAAGCGGGCGTGAACTGCTGTTCCCTTCTCCCGACGGGAGAAGGTGGCGCGAAGCGCCGGATGAGGGTCCGGCGACGTCAGGACGCCGGCACCTAACGGACGCCGCCGCGCCCTCACCCCAACCCTTCTCCCGATGGGAGAGGGGCTTCTGAACCAGGCTCCCCATCTCCATGACCAACACGATCTTCCCCCTCGAACCCACCGCCGCCGAGGCGCAGGCCGCCATCAAGGACGAATTCGCCTTCTTCGGCGACTGGTCCGAACGCTACCAGTACCTGATCGACCTGGGCCGCAAGCTGCCTGCGTTCCCGGATGAGTGGAAGCGGGAGGAACACCGCCTGCTCGGCTGCCAGTCGATGGTGTGGATCGTGCCCGAGGGCGACGCGGCGAAGCTCGATTTCCATGCCGTCAGTGATTCGGCCATCGTGTCCGGACTGATCTTCCTGGCCTTGCGCGTGTATTCGGGGCGGTCGGCCGACGAAATCCTGGCCGCCACGCCCGATTACATCGCCGACATCGGCCTGGCCAAGCATCTCTCGCCCACGCGCAGCAACGGCCTGGCGTCGTTGCTGGCCTTCATCCGCGAGACGGCCGCCAACGCAAAGTGAGCGAAGCCGGGTCCCGCTCCGCCTTTTCGCTGCTGCGCAACCGCGGCTACTCCGCGGTACTGGCCTACCGCATCTGCGCATTGTTGTCGTACCAGATCGTTGCGGTCACGGTCGGCTGGCATATCTACGAACTGACCCGCGATCCATTCTCGCTGGGCCTGGTCGGGCTGGCCGAAGTCCTGCCGTTCTTCTGCGTGGCGCCGTTCGCCGGTTATCTGGTCGACCACCTGCCACGACGACGGATCGGCATGGTCGCCTGCGGCGCACTGGCGACCACGGCGGTGATCCTGGTGGCAGTCTCTGCGGGTTGGCTGCCCTTCCAGGGGACGTGGCCCATCTACGCGGCCATCGCGCTGACCGGCATGGCGCGTTCGTTCCTCAGTCCGGTCTACAACGCCCTGTTCGCCAAAGTGCTGCCGCGCGAGGACTTCGTGCGTGCCGCAGGTTTGGGCAGCGTGATCTTCCAGGCCGCGCTGGTCACCGGCCCCGCGCTGGGCGGGCTGCTGGTCGGTTTTGGCGGCAAGACGCTGTCGTACGCGATGGCGGTGGTGTTCGCGCTGATGGCGGCCACGGTGCTCGCGCGGTTGCGCGTGGAAGAACCGGGGCCGCCGGCGGTCAGCCTGCCCGTGTTCGCCAGCATCGCGCAGGGCGGGCGCTTCGTACTCGGCAACCAGATCATGCTGGGGGCCATGGCGCTGGACATGTTTTCAGTGCTGCTGGGTGGCGTGGTGGCCATGCTGCCGGCTTTCATCCACGACATCCTCCACTACGGACCCGAGGGCCTGGGCATCCTGCGCGCGATGCCGGCGGCGGGCTCGGTCTGTGTCGGCCTGTGGCTGGCGCGCCATCCGCTGCAGAAGCACGCGGGGCGGGTGCTGCTGTTCGCGGTGGCCGGCTTCGGCCTGAGCGTCATCGCCTTCGGCCTGTCGCGCAGCTTCTGGCTGTCGGCGGGGATCCTGCTGTTCTACGGCATGTGCGACGGCGTTTCCGTGGTGGTCCGCTCGACCATCCTGCAACTGTCCACGCCGGACGAGATGCGCGGGCGGGTGTCGTCGATCAATGGCATCTTCGTCAGTTCGTCGAATGAACTGGGCGCGTTCTACGCCGGCACGATGGCAAGAGTGCTGGGGCTGGTGCCTGCCGTGATCGTGGGCGGTTTCGCGATCCTGTCCGTCGCCGGGTTCACCGCGTGGAAGGCGCCGAGGCTGCGGCGGCTGGACCTGCGCGACCTGCAGTAGCCGGCAGCGTTTCCGCCGGCCACAAAAACCCCGCCGAAGCGGGGTTTTCAGTATGCGGACGAAGCCGGGCTCAGTCGCCCTGCTGCTTCTGCATGTGTTCCCAGCGTTCCTGGGCATCGATGGTGCGCTCGGCGGTCAGACGAGCTTCCAGGCGATCCAGGCCGATTTCTTCGCCGGTATCGACGCAGTAGCCGTAGTCGCCACCCTCGAGCCGCTTGAGCGTGCTGTCGATCTTGCCGATCAGCTTGCGGTAGCGGTCACGGGTACGCAGTTCCAGCGAGTTTTCGGTCTCGCGGGTCGCGCGCTCGGCCTCATCGCCGATGTCGCGGACTTCATCCTTGAGGTTCTCGATGGTCTGCTTGGATTCCTCGACCAGGTCGGCACGCCACTGCAGAAGACGTTGGCGGAAGTACTCCAACTGCAGCGTGCTCATGTACTCCTCGTCAGGCGAGGGCTTGTAGCCGGTCGGCACGATCGGGCGACCGGTGGCTTCATCGGTCTTGTAGGGCACTTCTTTCACCTTGCCGCGCACGACCGGCGCCGCAGGCCGGGCAGCCACGGCCACCGCAACCTTGCCCACGGGACGGGTGGCGGCGGGACGGGGACTCACGGGGGCTTCGACGGAGGTAGAGGCTTTGGCGTTCTTGGTAGTCGGTTTCGGGACTGGCACAGGCTTCGGGGGGGACGGAACCTTGGCGGCGGGCGCCGGGGCCGGGGCAGCCGCCTTGGGGGCGGGAACCGGCACGGGAGTCTTGGTCGCAGCCGCGGTGGGGGCGGACTTTGCCGGAGCCGGCTTCGGTGCGGGCTTCGGTGCGGGTTTGGGAGCGGGCTTCGCGGCCTTGGCCGGCGCCTTCACTGGAGCCGCCTTGGCGACGGGCGCCTTGGTGACCGGTGCGGGCGCAGGCTTCCTGGCAACTGCGGGCTTGGTTGCCTTGGCAACCGCTTTCTTGACCGGTGCCGCCTTCTTGGCCACCGGCTTGGCGGCCGGTTTCTTCGCCGGCGCCACTTTCTTGGCGACTGGCTTCTTGGCAGCAGGCTTCGGCGCCGCCTTCTTGGCCACCGGCTTGGGGGCCGGTTTCTTGGCGACAGCCTTCTTCACGACAGGCTTCTTGGCGACGGTCTGAGCGGGTTTCTTGGCGGCCTTGGCGGCCTTCTTCGCAGGTTTCTTTGCAGCCACGAACAGCGCTTCCTTGTTCTTCCCGAGCATCGGGAAAGCGCGCTTTTATAGCCTACCCGGGAGGCAGCGGCAACCCGACGCGGTATCATCGGGCCATGCTCGCCCGCCTGCTCATCCTGCTGCTGAAGGGCTACAAGCGCTTCATCAGTCCGCTGCTGGGGCCTCGCTGCCGCTTCGTGCCCTCCTGTTCGGAGTACGCCATGGAGGCCATCGGCCGCTTCGGCCCGCTGAAGGGCGGCTGGCTGGCGGTGCGCCGAATCGGCCGCTGCCACCCCCTCCACCCCGGTGGCTATGACCCGGTCCCTGCCCGGGACAGCGCCGACCTCCCCCACTCCTGCACAGGAAACCACTGATGCCCGCCACCGTCATCGTCAACGCCCGCCTGGTCAACGAAGGCCGCGTCACCGAGGGTGACCTGCGCTTCGAGAATGGCCGCATCGCCCGCATCGCCGCCGAGATCGTGCCCCAGGGCGGCGATACCGTCATCGATGCCGCCGGCCGCTGGCTGTTGCCGGGGATGATCGATGACCAGGTGCATTTCCGCGAACCCGGCATGCCGCACAAGGGCGACATGGCCACCGAATCGGCAGCGGCCGTGGCGGGAGGCCTGACCACGTTCATGGACATGCCCAACACCAGCCCGCCGACGCTGGACGCCGCGGCGCTGGAGGACAAGTACCAGCGCGCCAAGGGCCGCGCCTGGGGCAATTACGGCTTCTACATGGGTGCCAGCAACGACAATCTGGACGCGATCCGCACCCTGGACCCGAAGACCGCGCCCGGCATCAAGGTGTTCATGGGCGCCTCCACGGGCAACATGCTGGTCGACAACCCCGACACACTGGACGCGATCTTCCGCGAGGCGCCCACGCCGATCATCACCCACTGCGAGGACACGCCGACCATCGACGCCAACCTGGCCGCGTTCCAGGCCAGGTACGGCGATGCCCTGTCGGCCGAGCACCACCCGGACATCCGCAGCCGCGAGGCCTGCATCAAGTCGACCCGCCTGGCGATGTCGCTGGCACGCAAGCACGGCACCCGCCTGCACGTGCTGCACATCTCCACCGCCGACGAACTGGCGTTGTTCACGCCCGGCCCGCTGGTGCATGCGGACGGCGCGCGCAAGCGCATCACCGCCGAAACCTGCATCCATTTCCTGCGCTTCGACCGCGCCGACTATGCGGCGCTGGGCAACCTGATCAAGTGCAATCCCGCCATCAAGGACGCCAGCGACCGCGAGGCGCTGATCAAGGCACTGGTGGACGATGTCATCGACGTGCTGGCCACCGACCACGCGCCGCACACGCTGGAAGAAAAGGAAAAGCCGTACGCGCAGGCACCGTCCGGCCTGCCGCTGGTGCAGTACGCGCTGGTCGCCGCGCTGGAACTGGTGCACGAAGGCCGCATGGATGTCGCACGTGTGGTGCAGAAGTTCGCGCATGCGCCCGCGCAATTGTTCGACGTCAAGGAGCGCGGCTATCTGCGCGAGGGTTACTTCGCCGACCTCGTGCTGATCGATGACGAGCCGTTCACCGTGAAGCGTGAGGACGTATTGTCCAAGGTCGGCTGGTCGCCGTTCGAAGGCCGCACGTTCCGTTCCCGCGTCGGCGCCACGTGGGTCAATGGCCGCATGGTCTGGAACGGTGAGCACCTGGTGGGCACACCCGTAGGCCAGCGCCTCGAGTTCGCGCGTTGAAGCTGGCGGTCGCGGCGCTGCTCGCCGCTGTCTGTGCCGGCTGGATTCCCCTGGTCGCAGCGCAGGATGCAGCGCCCGCCGCTCCCGTGTCGCAGGAAGAGCGTGTGGTGTTCCCGGCCAGCGTGTCGCAGGGTTCCCTGGTGTTCGGCAAAGTCCCGCCGGGCAGCCAGGTGCGGTATCGCGACCGTCTGCTGCGCACGACGGGCTATGGCACCGTGGTGCTTGGCGTGGGCCGCGATGAAGCCGGCCCGCTGCAGGTCTCGGTCACCACGCCCTCCGGCCGGAGCGAATCGGTCGACATCACCGTGACCCGGCGTGACTGGCCGGTGGAGAACGTCAACGGCGTGCCGCCCAAGACGGTCAATCCCCCGCCGGAGATCGCCGCGCGCATCCAGCGCGAACAGGCACTGGTCACCGCGGCGCGCGCACGCGACGACGAGCGCGCCGACTTCGCCCTGCCCTTCCAGTGGCCGGTGCAGGGCCGCATCAGCGGTCGTTTCGGCAATGCCCGCGTCTACAACGGCCAACCCGGCGCAGGGCACTCCGGCATGGATATCGCCGCCCCCAACGGCACGCCCGTGAAGGCGCCCGCCGGCGGCGTGGTGACCTTCGCCGCCCCCGACCTCTACCTGACCGGCGGCACGCTGTTGCTGGACCATGGCCATGGCATCAGCTCCAACTTCCTGCATCTGTCGCGCATCGACGTGAAGGTGGGGGATCGTGTGGAACCGGGCCAGGTGATCGGTGCCGTCGGTGCGACCGGGCGCGCGACGGGGCCGCATCTGCATTGGGGGATGAACTGGTTCGACATCCGCATCGATCCCCTGCTCGTCCTCGAGCGCGGAAAGTAGACGCCAACGTTCACCACCCGGGCGCGTTGCGACGCGTCACGACCGGCGGTCGCCCTCTGTTTCAGGAGGCGCGGTTCGACATCCGCATCGATCCCCTGCTCGTCCTCGAGCGCGGAAAGTAAACGCCAACGTTCACCACCCGGGCGCGTTGCGACGCGCCACGACCGGCGGTCGCCCTCTGTTTCAGGGGGCGCGGTTCGACATCCGCATCGATCCCCGGCTCGTCCTCGCGCGAGGCGGCTAGAGTCGACCGAGGAAACGACTGGCAGGACTGTCCGCCAGATCACGCGGGCGGACCAGCTTGGGATTCGGCCGGCCGACATCGGGCCAGGCGGCCTCAAGCAGCGCGTCAGACGCCTTGAACGTGTCCGCGCCGGCATGCGTCAAGCCCAGTTGCGAACGCAGGGCGGCGATGGATGCATCCAACGCCGGATCGTCCAGTTCCAATGCATCGACCGTATCCCAGACCGGCAACGCCCCGACGACAGTCTCGGCGCCGACTGCATTCTGCTCCAGCGTCTTGTGCTTGGGCTTGAGCATTTCCCGTACTTCTTCCTGCAGTTTTCCATAGTCGACATCGGGGAACGGCAGGTCGCTGGGCTCGCCAGGCACGATGGGGCGTGCGAGGCGGCCCGCCGGCAGCGCATCGCAGTCGGCAAAGGCCCGGTACGCGAACTCGCTGCACAACATCCTGCCGGAATCGGCGCGGATCGCATGTTCGGTGGCCTCCCGGATGAGCCAGCGCAACCAGACCGGCAGGTGCCGCGGCTTGCCTCGCAGCGCAACCAGCAAACCGATCGTCACCAGGTCGTCCTGCGCGAACGTCGTGCCAATCAACGAGCGCGCGTGGCGGAGGACCGTCGCGCGATCTTCCACGCCCAACGGCGTGCCGTCGGCGGCCAAGGACCGATAGGCGTCGACGAAGACCACCGGCCCCCCGGGCGACAGTCGGGCGGCCAATGGACTTTCCTGGACTGCCGGACGGATGCCCTCGATCAGCAGGCCGTTGTCCGATACCAGCGACACATGGCTGTATGGACTGTCCCCGAACCACGCGATCAGCTTGGAAAGCTGGCTCTTGCCCAGCATCAGCAGCAGATCGCCGATCTGCAGTTGCTCCACGGGAAAACGTACGGCGGCGGCTTCCTGGTTCACTCAAGCATCTCCGGGTTGCGGGGAAAGGTCGCCTGTCACGCGATCACGGCCTGCGGACTTGCTGGAGTACAGCGCCGTGTCCACGCGCTCCAGCAGGCGTTCAAAGGTTTCGCCAACGCCCAACTGCGCCACGCCCAGGCTGAGGCTGGTATCGATCACGCGACCGTCGATGGTCAACGGCCGGTTGTTCACTGCTTCGCGCAGGTGTTCGGCCACGATCAGCGCGTCATCAAGTGCGGTGCCGGGCAGGATCACCAGCATTTCATCGCCGCCGTAGCGCCCGAGGAAATCATGCTTGCGCAGCTTCCCGCGGGTACGGGTAGCCACGAGCCGCAGGCTCTGGTCGCCCACCGGATGGCCGTGCTCGTCGTTGATCCGCTTGAAGTGGTCGATATCGAAGAACACCACCGACAGCGGCGTGCCACGCACGTGTGCGAGCTCCACTTCGCGCTGCAGTTGCTCGATGATCGCGGTGCGCGACAGCACGCCCGTCAGCATGTCCACGGCGGCGATGCGACTGGCGCGGTCACGGTCGCGGCGCAACTGCTGCATCTTGTCGGCCAGGCCGACCGTCAGTACCAGACCGGCCAGCGCGAAGCCGAGCGGGAACGCATGTATCAGCCAGGCGGGCCCCACCCACCAGCCGAGCAGTTCGCCCACGCGCGCGGCGGTAAGCGAGATCATCGGGAGCCATGACAGCAGCAGGAAGAACGCCGGGCGCTCGTTGCGCAACGCACCCCGGACGCAGGCCAGCAGTACGCAGGCTGTCGCCACCAGCAATATGAGATTGCCCGCGCGGGGAACCAGCAGGCTGGTACTCGCCAGGGAAGCGAGCATCAGGCCGCCCAGCAGCACGTTGCATGCGCGCAGCACGCGCGCGAGAACGGGGCTCCAATGCGCCAGATCCAGATAGAAGGCGAGGAAGGTATTGCTGGCGATCACCGACAGCATGCCGGCTATACGGGACATCCGCGGGTCCGCACCCAACGCATGGCCGAAGACCTCGATGCTGCGCAGTTCGCCGCCCGCAAGCGCGAGGAACAATGCCTGCGAAAGCAGGGTCAGCGCCAGGAATCCGTAGCTGCGCTCCCCCAGCCCGATGCAGAACCCCAACGCCAGCACCGAGAGTACGCACATCGCACCCAGGACCATCGCCCGCCATGCCACGTGTTCCAGGTCCTGTCGATGGACATCACGCAAGGGCTGGATCGACAGCGGCATCGGCGTGCCCCCCACCGAGATCACCCGCAGGTAGAGGGGCTGGCCGGCCCGGACACCTTCCGGCAGCGGGAACGCCAGCGCACGCGCCGAGAACGCGAGGTCGGCGTCTGCGCCGAACAACGCGCGCACGACCGGCGGGCCTTCACTGGTCCAGAGTTCCATCCGATTCTGGTACGGCGCGCGCACCACCAGGTGCGGTTGCAGGCCTGCATCCACGTCCACGGGGCTGACGACGCGCCACCAACGGGGCGACGTCTGGGATTCGAAGATCACGCCATCGCGGGCGGCGGCGGCAAACTGCGCATCCACTTTGCCGGACACGACATCGCGCGCCGGCGGATCGGCGTCGAGCCGGGCCAGCGAAAGCGTTTGCGCGGTGGCGGGCATCGCCCACCCGATCAGGCAGAACCAGAGCAACCAGTCTCTGGCCAGGCGCCGTGGATTCCCCATATCCATTCCGCCGAGCGGTCAGCGACCGAGCTTAGCGCGGATCAGGCCATAAATGTGAAGTGGCGCCGGCCTTGCCGACTGGCGGCCTCAGTCGTTGCTGCCGCTCACGCGGGCCACCGCGTCGTGCGGGTGCAGACTCTCGTAGTGCGCCACGGTGGCATCGTAACGGGCAATGCGGGCGTCACCTGACAGCACCGACGCCACGCGACGCGCGGCGTCTTCGCAGAACATGAGGTTCTCGGCATTGAGGCGTGCAAAGGCCTGCTCATCCACGCGCTTGACTGCGGTCTGCACCGGGGTGCCGAGCGCGGCTTCGATGGCGTCGATCAGGGCGACAAGGGGCAGCTCGTCGAACTGCGGGCGCAATTCCACCCGCATGCTGGCCCGGCTGCGCTGCGCGTGCGGCGTGGCGGCCAAGCCGCGCTCGGAGGCCAGCCAGTCGTGCACCACATTGACCGACAACGGATGCGCAGCGGCGAAATCTCCCGCAAAACGCTCCGCGTTGGCCTGCCGCGACAGCGCCGCCGAAGCCGGACAGGTGCTGGAATACTCGACGGCAAACGACAACGCCAGCACCAGATGGCCGTCGGCCAGCGTGGCTTCGATTTCGACCGGGTAGCGCTTCCAGCCGGCATAGTCGCTTTCCAGCGCCTTCCGCTGCAGTAGTGCTTCGTAACGGATCTTCAGGCGGGCGCTGGTTGCCAGGCCGGCCTGCGACGCCACGCTGTCCTGCAGCAGATGTCGCAGGCCCGCAGGCGTGATCGTTTCACGCGCCAGTCCGTCCTGCAGTTGCAGGTAGAGGCGCGACATGTGGATGCCGCGCGCATCCGCGTTGGCCAGGTTCACCGACAGGTCGATGCTGGCGGCCACCTGCAGCTGCCCACCCTGACCGTCCGCGATGCGGACCGGCAATGCGATGTTCTCCATGCCCACCCAGTCCAGCGGGCGGGCCAGGGGCACGCGCTGGTGAGCGACATCGGGAAGGTCGGCGCGGGGCGCCTGGGGAAGCGAGGAAGACATCGTCATGCACGGGGGGACTGGATGCCGCGCATTGTACCCCCTGCCCTGAATCCCCAGATGAAACAGTCCGTTACGACCGTTTCCTGCGTCTATCGCCACGATATGCGATGCCTTCAATCGCCGCGTGCCGCACGCCAGCCGGTGAGCAGGAGCACGGGGCGCGAAGGCAACGGGGCGGGCGCGCCCAGTCGGGACAGACGTTCCAACCTGCCCCGCGCATACGCAGCGAAAACGCGGCGCTCGCGGGCACCCGCCCGCCCGCCCTGCCAACGTCGCAGGACCTCCGCGGCCCACCCTCGCACGGCAGCGGTGTCTTCTTCCCGCCGGAACGCCATCGGCACGGCCGCGACGCCCCCATCGGCCAGGCTCATGGCCAGCACCTGCGCAACGACCGCTTGCACGTCCGGCGCACGCCCCAGCACGTCGGCCTCCACCGCCGCCACGGCTGCGCCGTAGCCTGCCAGCGCCGCGAATGCCTCTTCGCTCCCAGCCTGCGCCCCACGTGCCGCCGGCAGCGCGGGCAAGGCATCGGCCAATGAAGACCATGCGGCCCGCACAGGCTCCAGCCTGCGGCCAAGCGGATGCCGCGAACGTTGTCCGCTCCAGCCGCGCAGTTCTTCGCCCCACCATGCCAGCTTCGCGTCTGCGGGCAGCGGATCGCCACTGACATTAAGTGCATCGTCGAATTCCTGCAGCAGCGCGAACCACGCCACCGCCGTCTCGCGGCAGGCGGGCGCCACGAAGATCTCGCCCACCGACCACTCGGGCCAACGCGTGCGCCATTTTTCAAGGAAGCTGTCGAGGGCGGCGGAGTCGGACATCGCGGATACGGTGTGGGAGCGACGTCAGTCGCGATGAAGTTGCAGGGAAAGGCCAGGCAACCGCGCCCGGATGAACGCCATCATCGGCCGCTCGCGACTTACGTCGCTCCCACCAGGCGATGGAAGAAGGGCCATGCGGCCGGCTTGAGGAGGTCCGCCGGCTGTTCCAGCATCACATCCGCCCCCCACGCCGCCGGCACCTCGTGCGCCTGGCGATAGCCCCACAGCGCCGCGATCGACGGCATGCCCGCCGCGCGCGAGGCCTGGATGTCGCGCTCGTCGTCGCCCACGTAAACGCAGTCGGCGATCGCGATGCCGATGCGCTCGGCGGCTACCTGCAAAGGCAGGGGATGCGGCTTCTTTTCCGCCAGCGTGTCGCCTCCGATCAGCACGGCACACCGCGTCTCCCAGCCCAGCTGCGGCAGGATGTCGCGGGCCAGGTACTCGGGTTTGTTGGTCACGATGCCCCACACGCTGCCGGCCTGCTCCAGCGCTCCAAGCATGTCGGCGACACCATCGAAGAGGAGACTGTGGCGACCGAGCTCTTCCTGGTAGATCGCCAGGAATTCAGGCACCAGCGCCTCGCGCGGACCCTGCTCCATGGCGGGGAAGGCAGCGGCCAACATCGCGCGCGCACCCTTGGATACGTGCGGCCGCAGGGTATCCAGTGTCATCGCATCGACACCGCGCGATGCGCGCATCCGGTTCGCGGTGGCCAGCATGTCCGGCGCGCTGTCCAGCAGCGTGCCGTCCAGGTCGAACAGCGCGGCGCGCGGGAATCCCCGCGCCGTCACGGCTTCACCGCACTGGCTAGGTAGTTCACGTCGGTGCGCGAGGTCAGCCGTGCGCGCTGTCTCCATGGTTCATAGGCCAGGCCGGTGACGTCCTGCAGCTGGAAGCCCGCATCGCGCAACCAGCGTGCCAGTTCTGCCGGGCGGATGAATTCCTTGTAGTGATGCGTGCCTTTCGGCAGCAGCCGTGCGATGTACTCGGCGCCGACGATCGCCAGTGCGAAGGCGGCCGGCGTGCGGTTCAGCGTGGACAGGAACAGGTGTCCGCCGGGCTTCAGCAGCGTGTGGCAGGCGCGGATGATGGAAGCCGGATCCGGCACGTGCTCCAGCATTTCCATGCAGGTGACCACGTCGAAACTGCCGGGACGCTCTTCGGCCAGCGATTCGACGGAACGCAGCTGATAGTCCACCTGCACGCCCGATTCCAGCTTGTGCAGGCGCCCCACCTTCACCAGCTCGGGTGCCAGGTCGATCGCGGTGACATGCGCGCCCTCGCGCGCCAGCGCTTCGCTCAGCAATCCCCCGCCACAGCCGACATCCAGTCCGGTGGCGCCCGGCAGACGCGCACGGTCACGCACGTACTGCAGGCGGACCGGGTTCAACGCGTGCAGCGCCTTCTGCGGACCATCGGGGTCCCACCAGCGGTTGGCCAGCGCGCCGAACTTGTCGAGTTCGGCCTGGCTGAAATTGTCGTCGAGGGGCGAAGTCGTGGTTGTCATGCCGCCATTGTAGAGCGGGCTGACCCCGCGAGGCGCCAATTCCGTCGTCCCAGCGAACGCCGGGACCCATCTTGCTCTTGCTTGGAGCAGCATCGGGAACAGCAAACACAACGTCCGCATGGATCCCAGCGTTCGCTGGGATGACCCTTTCAAGACAGCCGGATACCCGCGATCCGTTCACGCCACTGGCGCGCGTTGGCGATGACGCCGTCGATGTCCATCTCGACCAGCACGCGCTGCCGCAGCTTCGCCTTGCCGGCGATCCACACATCGCTGACCTGCTGGCGGCCGGTGGCATAGATCAGCTGCGACACCACGTGGTGCAGCGGCTGCGTCTCCAGCGCGGACAGATCCACGCAGACCAGGTCGGCCTCCTTGCCCGGTTCGATCGAGCCGATGCGGTCGTCGAACCCGATCGCCTTCGCGCCGCCCAGCGTGGCCGCGCGCAATGCACTGAACGCGTCCAGTGCCGCGGCATCCTGCGCCACCGCCTTGGCCAGCAGCGCTGCCGTGCGGGTCTCACTGAACATGTCCAGATCGTTGTTGCTCGCGCAGCCGTCGGTGCCGACCGCCAAGGTCACGCCTGCACGCTCCAGGGCGCAGGCCGGACAGAAACCGGAGGCGAGCTTGAGGTTGGATTCCGGGCAGTGCACGACGCTGACGCCACGCTCGGCACAGAGGTGGATCTCGGCCTCGGTGAGCTGGGTCATGTGGATGGCGATCAGGCGGTCGTTGACCAGCCCCAGCCGGTCCAGCCGCGCGATCGGGCGCTGGCCGTGCTTTTCGATCGACTGCTCCACTTCCTGCGCGGTCTCGTGCAGATGCAGGTGGACCGGCACGTCGAGCTGATCGGACAGCATGCGTACACGCTCGAAATTCGCGTCGTTGACCGTGTACGGCGCATGCGGGGCGAACGCGGTCGCGATCAGCGCATCGTCCCGCCACTGGTCGTGCACTTCGCCGGCCTTCTCGAAGTACTCGTCGTCGGATGCCGCCCATGCCGTGGGGAAATCGATCACCGGCAAGCCGACACGGGCACGGAAGCCATGGCGCTTGTACGTCGCGGCCTGCACATCGGGGAAGAAGTAGTTCTCGTTGACGCAGGTCGTGCCGCCGCGGAGCATCTCGGCGATCGCCAGGGTGATGCCGTCGGCAACGAAATCCGGGCCGATCACTGCACCCTCGATGGGCCAGATGTGCTGCTGCAGCCAGACCTTCAGCGGCAGGTCGTCGGCGACGCCGCGCAACAGCGTCATCGGGTTGTGGGTGTGCGCATTGACCATGCCCGGGATCAACGCGGCATCAGGTCGCGCTACCGTCTCGCGCGGCGCGAAGCGGGTGCGCGCTTCGGCGAGCGGGAGGATCGCGACGATGCGGCCGGCGGTGACGGCGACCGCGTGGTCTTCCAGCACGACCCCGTGCGGGACGACCGGCACCACGAAGCCGGCTTCGATCAACAGGTCGCAGGCTTCGGGGGTGCGGTCGCTCATGGGGCCTCGGCTCAGAATCCCAGCGTGTAGGTCAGGCCGATGGCGCCGGCGCCGAACAGCAGCCAGCACAGCAGCATCAGCGCCAACGCGCGCCCGTAGTTCAGCCGCGGCACGCTGGGGAACAGCCGCGGCAGGGTCACGTTCCAGCAGAGCATCACGCCCAGCGCGGCGATCAGCACGCCGACGGCCCAGACGCCCAGGTAAAGCGCCAGCTGTTCCATCACTTCACGCGGCTGACGTATTCACCGGTACGGGTATCGACCTTGATGATCTCTTCCTGTCCGACGAACAGCGGCACGCGCACGACAGCACCGGTTTCCAGCGTGGCCGGCTTGCCGCCCGTACCGGCGGTATCGCCCTTCACGCCCGGGTCGGTCTCGGTGATCTGCAGCTCGACGAAATTCGGCGGGGTCACCTGGATCGGGTTGCCGTTCCACAGGGTCACCACGCAGTCTTCCTCACCCTTCAGCCACTTTTCGGCGCCGCCCATGCCGGCTTTGTCGGCCTGCACCTGCTCGAAGGTTTCCTGCTGCATGAAGTGCCAGTATTCGCCGTCGGAGTACAGGTACTGCATGTCGGTATCCACCACGTCGGCCGCTTCCACCGAGTCGGTGCTCTTCATGGTGATTTCCTGCACGCGGCCGCTCTTGATCAGGCGGTACTTCACGCGGGTGAACGCCTGGCCCTTGCCCGGCTTGACGTATTCCGTGTCGTTGATGATCGCCGGTTCGTTGTTGATCAGGATCTTCATCCCGTTCTTGACGTCGTTCATGCCATAACTGGCCATGCATGTGCTCCTGGGGTAAGGCGTACCCGCCGCGCAGGGCGGCCGGCCGGATAGAATGGGAGACCCGCCGGACCCGGCGGGTGCTTGTTTTCTGGCCCGACATGATAACCGCAGCCCCCGAACCCCGACAGCCCGTCCCGAGGCCCGCACCCCGCTGGCAACAGGCCTGGCGCGATGCCGTGCGCGACCCGCGCGAGCTGCTGTCGTCGCTGGGGTTGGATGCACTGGCCGGCCGCGTCTCGGACGACGCGACCGCGCAGTTCCCGCTGCGCGTGCCGCGCGGTTTCGTGGCCCGCATGCGCCATGGCGATCCGCACGACCCGCTGCTCCGCCAGGTATTGCCGCTGGACGACGAAATGCGTCCGGCCACCGGCTATGGCCTGGATGCCGTGGGCGATGGCGCGGCCAGAACGGGGACCGGCGTGATCCAGAAATACCGCGGCAGGGCGCTGCTCGTGGCGACCGGCAGTTGTGCGATCAATTGCCGGTACTGCTTCCGCCGCCACTTCCCCTATTCGGACGAGACCGCGGCACGCGAAGGATGGCGGGAAGCCGTGGCGCTGATCCGCGCCGACACGGGCGTGGAAGAAGTACTGCTGTCCGGCGGCGACCCGTTGTCGCTGTCGAACGCCAGACTGGCCGAGCTCACCGACGCGCTGGCGGAGATTCCCCACCTGCGTCGCCTGCGCATCCACAGCCGTCTGCCGGTGGTGCTGCCCGAACGCATCGACGATGGCCTGCGGGCCTGGCTGGCTGGCTTGCCGTGGCCAGTGACCCTGGTCGTCCATGCCAACCATGCCAACGAGTTCGACGACAGCGTCGACGCAGCACTCGGGCGCCTGCGCGGCGCCGGTGTGCACCTGCTGAACCAGGCGGTTTTGCTGCGTGGCGTGAATGACGATGTCGAGGCGTTGGCGGACCTCAGCGAGCGCGGCTTCGCGGCGGGCGTGCTGCCCTACTACCTGCACCAGCTGGACCGGGTGGCCGGCGCGGCGCATTTCGAGGTCGACGACGCGCGGGCAAAGGCGCTGCATGCGGCACTGGCCGCCCGGCTGTCCGGGTACCTGGTGCCGAGGCTGGTACGGGAAGTCGCCGGCGATACCGGCAAGCGCCCGCTGTGACCCACCGACGGCAGGCCATGTCCGCATCTGCGACGCCTGCATTGGACTCACCTGCCGCGTTCAGGTATTAAACGCGCACCCCTCGCGGACACGCTGCATGCAGATCGGCAAAGACACCACACTACGACTGACCCTGGTGGACGACAGCGCGGAGGACGCGGAAGCCATCGTCTCCACGCTGCGCAATGGCGGCATCGCCGTGCGCCCCCTGCGACCGCTCGACGCAGCGGAACTGGGCCAGATGGTGACGGCACAGCCCATGGACCTGCTGCTGGCCTCGCGCACGGCCAAGGGCATCCCGCTGGCCACCGTGCTGGGCCAGGTGGATGCCAGCGGCAAGGACATCCCGGTCATCGTGCTGGCCGACGCGATCAGCGAAGCCGAGTTGCTGGCCGACCAGGCCGCCGGCGCGCGCGCGATCGCGCTGCGCGGGCGCCCGGAACACGTGCTGACAGTGCTGCGCCGCGAATGGGCCGACCTGGACGCACGCCGTTCGCAGCGCCGGCTCGAAGGCCAGATGCGCGAGACCGAGCGTCGCTGCGACGCCTTGATCTCGTCCTCGCGCGACCCGATCGCCTACATCCACGAAGGGATGCACATCCGGGCCAACGACGCCTACCTGGAAATGTTCGGCTTCGAGTCCTTCGAGGATGTCGAAGGCCTGTCGCTGCTGGACCTGGTGGCCCCGCAGTACGTCAACGACTTCAAGGCCCTGCTGAAGAAACTCAGCAAGGGCGAGCCGCCGCCGGCCCGCTTCGAACTGGAGGCGCGCAGCATCGATGGCGACAGCTTCCCGGCCACGTTGGAGTTCGCCACCGCCACCTACGAGAGCGAACCCTGTGTGCAGGTGGTGTTCCGTCGGCGCGAGGAGTTCGACCCGGAACTCGCGCGCGAAGTCGAAGACCTGCGCCAGCGCGACATGGTCACCGGACTGATGAACCGTCCCACCTTCCTGCGCGAGCTGGAGAATGCCGTGGCCCAGGTGGCCCGCGGCGAAGACCAGTACGCGCTGCTGCTGGTCGAACCGGACCACTACCAGCGCCTCCTGCAGGACATCGGCATCGATTCGGCCGACGACCTTGCGGCCGCGCTCGCGGCGCGCCTGGCGGAAAAACTCGACGACCAGTGCACCGCCGCACGCTTCGGCGAGCGCACCTTCGCCGTGCTGCTGCGGGGCAACCACGCCCACTCCGCCGCGCTGGCCGACAAGCTGCGCGCTTCGTACGCCTCGCACGTGTTCAACGTGGGCGAGCGTTCTGCCTCGGTCACCGCCAGCATCGGCGGCGTGCAGATCGGCGAGAAGATCGCCAGCATCGGCCAGGTGCTCACGCGCGCCACCGACTGCCTGCAGACCGCCACCAACCTGGGCGGCAACCGTTTCGAGATCTTCGACCCCGGCGCCGTCGACCGTGCCGAGGAAGAGCGCGTGCAGAACTGGATCAAGCGCCTGCAGGAAGCCCTGCAGGACGGCAGTTTCCGCCTGCACTTCCAACCGGTGGTGAGCCTGCAGGGCGAACCCGGCGAAGTCTACGAGGCGCTGCTGCGCCTGGAGTCCAATGGCGAAACGGTGCTCCCGCAATCCTTCATCGGGATCGCCGAGGACAACGGCCTGCTCGATGCCATCGACCGCTGGGTGGTGAACCGTGCCATCGAGGTGCTGGCCGAGCGCAAGCGTGCTGGCCACGACACCCGCCTGGTGGTGAAGGTCAGCCCGGCCTCATTTGCCGACAACCGCCTGCTCGACCTCATCGCCCGGGAACTGGCCGCACATGACGTGCCCGGCAGCCGGCTGTGGCTGCAGACGCCCGAGGCCAAGGTCTTCACCCACCTCCGCCAGGCGCAGGCGTTCCAGTCGGCGGCGGCCAAGCTGGGCTGCCAGGTGGGCCTGGAACATTTCGGCGCGGGCCTGGATTCGTTCCAGTTGCTGTCGCACTTCCAGCCGACCTTCCTCAAGATCGACCGCGTCTTCAGCGAAGACCTGGGCAAGAACACCGAGCACCAGCAGAAGATCCGCGAGATCGCCGAGCGCGCACAGGCGCTGGGCATCCTGACGGTGGCGGAACACGTGCAGGACGCCGCCACCATGGCCTTCCTGTTCACCGCCAGCCTGGACTACGTGGAAGGCAACTTCCTCGCAGCGCCCGGTCCGGCGATGAATTACGACTTCAGCTGACATGGCTCCTCCCTCTCCCCGCAAGTGGGGAGAGGGTGACTGCCTCGCCGTGCGTGTGCCTTGAAGAAAACGACGCGCTTGTATCCTTCTCCCCGCCTGCGGGGAGAAGGTGCCCGAAGGGCGGATGAGGGGCGCTCTTGGCGCCGATCCTTCCGAAGCGCAGCGACCGCAGGTTGATCGAATACTGGATGTCCACGGACAACTTCCTCCTCCTGCTGCGCCTGAATCAAGCCAGTTGCTCCCCTGCCGTGCAGGAAGAAGCAAACAAAAAAACCCGCCAGAAGGCGGGTTTTTTGTTCAAGGTTCACTCCCTGGTCGCTCAGGCCATCGTGCCCTGCTGTGCGCGCAGGGCGGCGATGCGCTGCTCCAGCGGAGGGTGGCTGAGGAACAGCTTCTTCATGCCCTGGCCGATGCCACCGGCGATGCCGAAAGCCTCCACCTGCGCCGGCAGCGTGCTCGGACTGTGCTGCCGGCCCAGGCGCTCCAGCGCAGCGATCATCTTCTGGCGGCCGGCCAGCGTGGCGCCACCATGGTCCGCACGGAATTCGCGGCGGCGCGAGAACCACATCGCGATCATCGTCGCGAACAGGCCGAACACCACTTCCAGCACCATCACGATGATGTAATAGCCGAAGCCGCGTCCACCGCCCTCGCGGTTGCCCGACAGGAAGCCATCGACGATGCCGCCCACCACGCGGGCCAGCACGATGACGAAGGTGTTCAACACGCCCTGCAGCAACGCCATGGTCACCATGTCGCCGTTGGCGACGTGGGAGATCTCGTGGCCCAGCACCGCTTCGGCTTCGTCCTGGTTCATCGAACGCAGCAGTCCCGTGGACACCGCCACCAGCGCATTGTTGCGGTTGGCACCGGTGGCGAAGGCGTTGATTTCCGGTGCGTCATAGACCGCGACTTCCGGCATCCCGATGCCGGCGGCCTGCGCCTGGCGCCTCACGGTGGCCACCAGCCAGCGCTCCAGGTCGTTGCGCGGCTGTTCGATCACCTGCGCGCCGGTCGCGCGCTTGGCCATCCACTTCGAGGTGAGCAGCGAGATCAGCGAACCACCGAAGCCGAACACGGCCGCCATCACCAGCAGGCCGCCCATCTGGTTGGGATTGACGCCCAGCAGGGACATCACGAAGCCCGCCAGCACCAGCACGGCCAGGTTGGTGGCCAGGAACAATGCAACACGCGTGAACAAGGTTTGTATCTCCGGGGGACGTGCACAGACAGACGCTAACGTCGCAGAATTGTGGCTGCCGCCCCGCGAATTCAAGCGGCTGGCTGACTGTGCGGTTCAGTTTTCCTCCCTCTTCCGACGAATGACCACGACCGATCCCTCCCCCGTGTACCGCGGGCGCTTCGCGCCTTCGCCCACCGGCCGCCTCCACTTCGGTTCGCTGGTGGCTGCGCTGGGCAGCTGGCTACTGGCCCGCCACCATGGCGGCGAGTGGCTGGTACGCGTGGAAGACCTCGATCCGCCGCGTGAAGTGGCCGGTGCCGCGCAGGCGCAACTGGACACGCTGGCCGCGTTCGGCATGGCATCCGATGCGCCCGTGGTCTGGCAAAGCACGCGTCACGACCTGTATGCCCAGGCCCTGTCGCGCCTGGTCGCAGAGGGCCTGGCCTTCGAATGCCGCTGCAGCCGGAGCGCGCTGGCCGACGCGGGTGGCATCCATCGCGCCTGCGTGGCGAACGACGCCCATCGCATGCCGGCCGTGAGGTTGCGGGTGCCCGATGGCGCCCATGTCGCGTTCGAAGACGGCTTGCAGGGCACGGTACAGCAGGCGGTCGATCGCGAGGTCGGCGATGTCGTCCTGCGCCGCGCCGATGGCTTCTGGGCCTACCAGTTGGCCGTGGTCGTGGACGACGCCGACCAGGGCATCACCGACATCGTGCGCGGGGCGGACCTGCTGGACTCCACCCCGCGCCAGATCCTGTTGCAGCGCGCGCTGGGTCTGCCCACGCCGCGCTACCTGCACCTGCCGCTGATCGTCGATGCGCAGGGACAGAAGCTGTCCAAGTCGATGGCGTCGTTGCCCATCGACGATGACGACCCGCTGCCCGCGTTGCTGGCCGCCTGGCAAGCGCTGGGCCAGCCGGTGGAGACGCTGGCGGGCATCGGCAACATCACCGGCGCGATGCAGGCCGCCAGCCGCGGATTCCGCCCCGAACGCCTGCCGAAAGTGACATGCATGACCTTCGCTGCATCGCACAACAAGCCTGTCGCGGGCGCTGTCTAGAATCGGGTGGCCGTCGGCTTGCGGCGGTACAAGGAGATTCCCCACATGACATCGCGCGTCGTCCTGGTCACCGGCGGCACCGGAGGTATCGGTACCGCCATCTGCAAGAAGCTGGCGGACATGGGCCACAAGGTCGCCACCAATTACCGCAATGAAGAAAAGGCCCTCGCCTGGCAGGCGCAGATGAAGGCCGATGGCTACGAGATGACGCTGGTCAAGGGTGACGTGACCTCGCCCGACGAAGCACAGGCGATGGTGAAGGAGCTCGAACAGACGCTCGGCCCGGTCGAAGTGCTGATCAACAACGCCGGCATCACCCGCGACGGCACCTTCCACAAGATGTCCTCGTCGCAGTGGGGCGATGTCATCAACACCAACCTCAACTCGGTGTTCAACGTCACCCGCCCGGTGATCGAGGGCATGCGCGACCGCAAGTGGGGCCGCATCATCCAGATCAGTTCGATCAACGGCCTGAAGGGCCAGTACGGCCAGGCCAATTACGCCGCCGCCAAGGCCGGCATGCACGGCTTCACCATTTCGCTGGCGCGCGAGAACGCCAAGCTCGGCATCACCGTCAACACGGTGTCGCCCGGCTACGTGGCCACCGACATGGTGATGGCCGTGCCGGAGGAAGTCCGCGCGAAGATCGCCGCCGACATTCCCACCGGCCGCCTCGGCAAGCCCGAGGAAATCGCCTACGCGGTAGCCTTCCTGGTGGACGAACAGGCCAGCTGGATCACCGGCTCCAACCTGGACATCAACGGCGGCCACCACATGGGCTGGTGAGACCGGGGCGGTGCCATCGGCGCCGCCCTGCCCGCTCCACGCGGCCCGCGCCGCGCGTCCAACCCGCCGCATGTTGCGCAGCATTTTTTCCTTGGCTGAACAGGGGCTCCCTGCCTTGTGGCCTGTTGCAAGGGCTGCTGCGCTGCGTCATGCTGACTCATACGCGTTTAGAGTGAATGCTCAATGGCTGCGATCCGCATCATCAAGAAGTACCCCAACCGCCGTCTGTACGACACCGAGATCTCCAGCTACATCACCATCGAGGACGTGCGCCAGCTGATCGTCGATGGCGAGGATTTCGAAGTCCGCGACGCCAAGAGCGGCGACGACCTGACCCGCACCGTGCTGCTGCAGATCATCAGCGAGCAGGAACAGGACGGCGAACCGGTACTGTCCACCCAGCTGCTCAGCCAGATCATCCGGTTCTACGGCGATTCGCTGCAGGGCTTCATGGGCAACTACCTGGAGCGCAGCATGCAGTTGTTCATGGAACAGCAGCAGCAGTTCCGCAGCCAGATGGGCAGCATGCTGGGCCAGACGCCGTGGACCATGATGAACCAGCTGACCGAGCGCAACATGGAGTTGTGGCAGGAGTTCCAGCGCAACCTCAGCGGCGGCATGGGCCGCCCGACGACGGTCAAGCCGAAGGATCCGCCGCGCGAAACGCCGAAGACGCGCGCGCGCTGAACCACTCCGTAGTGAAACCCGGCCCGCGCCCCGTTGCGCGGGCCTTTTTTTGACCTCGCGACACAGGGATTCCGCATGACGCAACGCATCGCCGTGGTAACCGGCGGCCTGGGGGGCTTGGGCCTGGCGATCTGCCAGGCACTGGCGCGCACCGGCCGCAGAGTGGTCGCCGCCGACCTGCCCGCCTCCGGCGAACAGCTCGACCGTTTCCACGCGCAGACCGCCGGGCTCGATGTCGAAACCGCCACCGTCGACGTGGCCGACTTCGATGCCTGCGCCGCACTCGTGCGCGATGTCGAAGCCCGCCACGGCGCGCTCGACATCCTGGTCAACAACGCCGGCATCACCCGCGACGCCACCCTGCGCAAGATGGACAAGGCGCAGTGGGATGCCGTGATCGGGGTGAACCTGGACAGCGTGTTCAACCTCTGCCGCCATGCCGTGGACGGCATGCAGGCGCGCGGGTTCGGTCGCATCGTCAACATCAGTTCTGTCAGCGGCCAGACCGGCAATTTCGGCCAGGTGAACTACGCGGCGGCGAAGGCCGGCCTGCACGGCTTCTCGATGTCGCTGGCGCGCGAAGTGGCGCGCAAGGGCGTTACCGTCAACAGCGTCTCGCCCGGCTACGTGGAAACGCCGATGACCAGGGCGATGCCCGATGACGTCCGCGACCGCACCGTCGCCGCAGTGCCGGTGGGTCGCATCGGCCAGCCGGACGACATCGCGCGCGCGGTCGCCTTCCTCACCGCCGACGATGCCGGCTACATCACCGGCGCCAACCTGCCCGTCAACGGCGGCCTGTTCATGAGCTTCTGAACAGGAAGCCGCGTCCCCGTCTTCCCGCTCCCTGCGAATCAACACGCACCTTCGACAAGGAATCCCGCATGAAACTGACCCCTCCCACCTTCGGCGTCTGGCTGATCGCCCTGCTGCTGGGCACCGGCGGCATCGCCGCCAAGTTCGGCTATGTGCCGGTGCTGGCCCCGCATGCGTTCTGGCTGGTGGTGGCCGGGTTCGCGCTGCTGGTGCTCTCCACGTTGTTTGCCAAGCTCTGAGCAACCGGGCCATGCTCCCGACGTCGCTCGTCGGGAGCCGTCCGTGGAACTGATCGCGTGGTTGCTGGGTGAGGCGTGGGCAAAGCCCCGCCTGCTGGTTTCCCTCCTGCTCGGGATCGGCGCCGGCGCGGGCCTGTACCACCTGACCGGCAAGCAGCCTTCGTCCGCCGCGATGGCCGCGGGCTGCGCGCTGCTGGGCCTGCTCATCGGCTTCGTGCTGGAATACCTGCGCGAGCCCCCACGCGATACGACGGACTGACTGCTACTCCATCTCGAAGCGGTCGAACGCGATCTCCAGCGTCTCGAACAATGTATCCGCCACGGTCGCATCCATCGGCGAGGTACGGTAGGCCGCGGGGCGCGCACGCACGAAGCGCCAGCGCAATACCGGGTTGCCTTGCTCGTCCAGCAGCGTCACGCTGATATCGCGCCGGGCGTCGCCGCCGTTGCGCGCTTCGTTCCACCACTGGTACCACGACAACGAACCGGTCACGCCACGACGCAGCACGAGATCGTCGTAGTGCGTCAATGTGGAAAGCTTCATCGATTCGCTGGTCTTGTCGTTCCCGCTGCGGTACTCGTTGAGCTGCAGCCGCGCATCGGGGAACACCACTTCGGCCACGCCACTGCCGGGACCGTCGTCACCGGTGCCGAGGTCGACGAGGAAGTTCATTCCGGGATAGGGGCGATCACGTACGTTGGGCATGGCAAGGGTTCCCAGGGTGAGAGGAATGCCGGCCACCGGACAGGAACCGGCGCCGCTCCCTTGGGCAACGTGCGGACGTGCCGCCAGCGGTCAGCGGCAGGCCACCGGAGATCGCATGCCGATGCCGGTATCCGGACGTTCATCGCTCGAAGCCCACCCCCCGGGCCATTCCCTCACGCAGGCAGGCATCGCCCGCCGCCGCGCAAGCCTCGGGGGGGGCGCAGGTTCCGGAGCCGCGCATGCCACCTCCGCACGCTCGCGCTCCGGGCTCAGGCGCCGCCGGCCCCGCCCGCCTGCGCGATCCAAAGCCGGTTGCCGTCCGGATTGTGGATGCGGAACTCGCGTATGCCGCAGAACGGGGTGCCCCGGTCGGGGATGTCCAGGCCGTTCGCACGCGCCTGCGCATGGAAGGTTTCGATGTCGCGGGGGTAGAGATAGAGCACCGCGTTGCGCGGCGTATCCGGGGTCACGCCGATCGACTGGTTCAGCATCACCCGGCAGTCGCCCCAGCGCAGCTTCGCCCTGCCCCCGTCGTCGCGGCGGTCTTCGACGGCGAAGCCCAGCTTCTCGTAGAACGCGATCGCCTGCGCAGATGGCGGACGGGTTGCATGGGGATGATGCGGGGCGACATGGGGAGTCACTCCCGAGAAGGAGGTGGCGATCGGACAACGCTCACCCCCGCAGGATGGGTTGAGCCGAAGGCGATACCCGCCGCGCATGCCCGTCAACGAAGACCAGAGATGGGTATCGCCTTCGGCTCAACCCGTCCTACGGAATGCACTACTCGCCTTGCTCCGCTGCCCACACCACGTCGACGCCATCGGATTCACCCACCGCCGTGCGCAGCAGCGCGACGAAACCAGCGCTGGCACCGAGGCTTTCCAGTGCATCGATGGCGGTGTGTTCCACGTAGTAGTCCTGGTCCCTGGATGACTCTTCTTCCATGTGGTCGACCAGCAGCTGGAAATCTTCCTGCGAGATGCTGCCCAGCGTGCGGCCACTGTCCTTTTCCGACAAACGAATGCTCATGCGGTCTTCCCTTCCTCGAACGTTGGAGTGAATGTCAGCGTGGGGCGCCGTCGGTGCCGTTGCGCAGGAAGGTGGCCAGGCCACCCAGCTGCAGGCCCTGCACCTTGTCCACGACGGGCGCGAACTTGGTCATGTCATCCGGCGTGTAGCCGCCGACGCGATACCACAAGGTGATGCGGGTGCCGCCGTTCTCTTCGACGAAGCGCCATTCCAGTGCGCCGTGCAGGCCCATGCCCTGCAACGGACCGAGGCCGCCGGTCATGCGCAGCAGCTTGCCGGGATCGGTGAAGGTGACCGTCATGTGCCACGCCTGCTGCGCGCCGTTGATCTCGCAGAAGCAGCCGCCGGCCTTGTCGCTGATGGACAGCCTGGACGCATCGCCCCACCAGGTATGGTCGGCGGGCCACCAGCGGCCGACATCGTTCACCAGCGCGGTGTAGGCCGCCTGCGGGGCGACAGGCACCCACTCCGCGTTTTCGAGGGTGAAGCCGTCCGGCTGCGCGTCCTTGATCGCGGCCTGCGCGGGCGCGGCAACGCACAGCGCCACCAGCAACAGCGCTGACGGGAGCGACGTCATGGCGCGGCGCCTTCCTTGCAGAAGCGCTGGCGGTATTCCATCGCCTTGGGCATCAGCGCGGTGAGGTTCTGGATGCGCGTGCCGGGATTGGGATGGGTGGAGGAAAACTCCGGCGGTGCCTGCCCGCCGCTGGCCTCGCTCATGCGCTGCCACAGCGGCACGGCTTCCTGCGGATTGAAGCAGGCGGCGGCAGCCAGCATCAGGCCCACTTCGTCGGCCTGCGTCTCGTGCTCACGTGCATACGGCAGCAGGTAGCCGTACCCCATCGCGGCCATCACCATCTGCTGCTGTTGCGGGTCCATGCCACTCATCGCGCCGGCCATCTGGCCGATCTGGGTGAGCTTCTGCTGCGACATGCGCTGCGCGCCATGGCGCAGCAGCGCATGGGCGATCTCGTGGCCCATCACCACCGCTACCGCATCGGCGTTCTTCGCCACCGGGATCAGGCCGGTGTAGACGGCCATCTTGCCGCCCGGCAGGCAGAAGGCATTCGCCTGGTCGGACTGGATGACATTGACGTCCCACTCGAAGGTCTTCCAGTTGCCGCTGGCCTGGGTGCCCTTCTCCTGCGCGATGGCGGCTTCGACTTCCGGGATCTTCGCAATCAGGCGTTGCGCGATTGTGCGTACCTGCTGCGCGATCTGCGAATTCGGATCGACCGGCTGCTCCTGCGACAGTATCTCCTGGTAGGCCTGCAGGCCGAGCGCCTTCTCTTCTTCCACGCCGATGGAACCGTCGATCAGCACCTTCTCGCCGGTGTAGGGATCGACCACGCGATTGTTGAGGTAGTAGCACCCGCCATAGACCAGGAAGCCCAGCAGGATCAGCCAGCGGATGTTGCCCAGTCCGCCGCCGCGCCGCCCGCCGCCCTGCCCGTACTGCGAGCGTCCGTTTGGATCTTGCCTCATCACCCTCTCCCTGGCGGCTAGATGCCGCGAACGACGCGGAAGCCCACCCGCGCATTAGTCATATCCGAATCCGAGGACGAACGCCACGCGGCACGTGCCTGCGCCGGCGAACTGGCCCAGGACCCGCCGCGCACCACCCGTGACCGGCAGCCGGGATTGAACCACGCCGCCCCATCCGCCGGGGCGCGCCGGTAGCTGGCATGCCAGCAGTCCGCGACCCATTCGCTGGTGTTGCCATCTAGGTCCTTCAGGCCGAAGGCGTTGGTACGGAAGCGCCCGACTGGCGCCGGGCCCCAGTAACCGTCGCCGTAACCGACGAAGGCGTTGTTCCAGGTGCGCCCGCTCGGCGAGCGGTCGTTGCCCCCGGTCAGGTTGGCCACGCCGCGCGGGGGCTGTCCGCTGCCCCAGGGATAGCGGCCCTGCCGGCCGGCACGCAGGGCGTATTCGTACTCGGCCTCGCTGGGCAGCCGGTAGCCGTGCCCGGTCTGCCCGGCCAGCCATTCGGCGTAGGCCTCGGCGTCGTACACGCTGACGTGCAGCACCGGCATGTCGTCGCTGGCGGGCTGTCCGGTGTAGTCCGAGCGCCAGTCCACGCCGCTGCGACGCACGAAATTGCCGCTGCGTTCGTCGTAGACGATGGAATGGCCGCGGCGCGTGGCGCGTGGACGGTACTGGGTGGCTTCCACGAAGCGGCGGAATTCGCCCACCGTCACCGGGTGCCGCGCCATCGCGAACCCGCGATCGAAACGCACGTAGTGGGCGGGCTTCTCGGCATCGGCGGCATCTTTTTCGTCCTCGCCCGCGCCCATGCTGAAGCCACCGTGCGGCACCACCACCATCGCGGGCCCCCGGCCACCATGGTGCAGCGCGTCGGTGAACGCCTGGCCCGGACGGAACAGGCCGTAGTGCGTGGCCAGGTCGATGCGCTGGCGGAAATCGGCCGCCACGCGGTTGCCGGGCTCGGCGATGCGCAACACCTCGGCCAGCTTGACGCGTGCCTCCTTCAGCCCGAGCGGCGTCGCCATGTCGCGCACGCCGGCATCGCGCAGTTCGGCGATGCGCGCCATGCGGATGGCTTCCACGCGCACGCGCGCATCGGCCACGGTCTGCGCGTCCTCGCGGACCTTGGCGGCGTGGTCCAGCCAGAGGCGCGTGGTGTCGAAGTCGCTGGCCAGCGCGGCTTCTTCCGCGCGGCGGATCATGGCGCTCTCCACGGCGGCCAGCCCCTGCATGGCGCGCGGCTGGCCCGGCTTCCACTTCAGCACTTCGCGGAAACCCGCCAGTGCGCCGCCGCCGTTCTCGCCCAGCGTGCCTTCGCGCAGGGCGCGTTCGCTGGCCACGTTCAGGCGGGTGAGCTGATCGGCCTCGTCCACCCGCGCGAGATAGGCAACGACCGCCGGATCGGCCGGGGCCACGGTACGCGCCACGGCGGCGATCTGCCGTGCGCGACGGAGGGCCTCGGTGCGGTCCTCGGCATGGCGCATCACCCGCGCGCCCTGGTCCAGCAGGCGATCCAGGCTGCGGCCGAGGCCGGTCTTCGCGCGCGCATCGCCGGCATCGAGCCGTTGTAGTGCGAGGTACAGCGGGATCGCGTCGTCCGGCCCATCGAACAGGCGGCCTTCGGACAACGCACGCGCCGCACGCCGGTGTGCGTCAGCGGCATCGCCGGGCACCAGGGCCACGGCGGGCGGGCGCCAGTTCAGTTCGTCCACGCCGCTGTCATCGCCCGTCACCGTCACGCTGGGCATGCGTACGGCATCGGCGGCGGCACCCGCTTCGTCCGGCGTCGCCGCATCGCGCGAACACGCGGCGAGCCACGGCAGCGAGATCAACAAGGCGGCAAGGATCGCGCGCAAACACCCTCCGTGATGGGAGCCAGCAGCCCCCGTGAGAGAATGCCGGCAGACACTACCGGCAGACGATACGGGCTGAGCCCGGACCTTAGGTTATTGTCCCCTGACTGAGCAAACCACGCATCACGCGGAGATTTCGTGCCCCACTGGATCGACACCCCCACCGCGCTGGACGCGCAGCTGCAACGCCGGCCCACGCGGATCGGCCTGGATACCGAGTTCGTGCGTGAACGCACCTATTGGCCGCAGCTGGCGCTGGTGCAGATCGCCATCGACGACGACGTGCTGCTCGTCGACCCCCTGGTGCCGGGCATGACCGATGCGCTGAGGCCGTGGCTGCTGGACACCACGATCACCAAGGTCATGCACAGCGCCAGTGAAGACCTGGTCGCGTTCAAGTTCGCCTGCAATGCGTTGCCCACGCCGTTGTTCGATACGCAGATCGCCGCTGCCATCGGCGGGGTGGCCGCCGGTCTGGGCTACCAGAAGCTGGTGGAACGCATCACCGGCGTCGTGCTGCCCAAGGGCGAGACCCGTTCGGACTGGCTGCGCCGCCCGTTGAGCGAGTCGCAACTCCACTACGCCGCCGACGATGTGCGCTATCTGTTCGCGGTGCACGACGCGCTCCGGACCGGACTGGCATCCAGTGGCCGCCTTGCGTGGCTGGAAGAAGACTGTGCCCGCTTCGTGGAGAACGCGGCGCACGACGAGGGCGAACGCTGGCCGCACCTGTCCATGCGCAGCGCGCAGTTCCTCGATGCCGACGCGCAGCGGCGGCTGGTGCGCCTGCTGCGCTGGCGCGAAACGCAGGCCCGCGCCAGCGACAAGCCGCGCAGCTGGATCCTGGACAACGAGCTCGCGGTGGGCCTCGCCCGTACGCCGCCGGTGGACAAGGCGGCGCTGCTGCGCCTGTTCGACACCCAGCCCAAGGCGCCCCGCAAACTGGCCGACGCCATCTGGCAGACGCTGTCCACGCCGCTGGACGACGAAGCCGGCATGCCGCTGGCGCGCAACGCCACCGATGGCGACAAGGCACAGGTCAAGCGCCTGCAGGATGCGGTGTCCGCCCGCAGCGCCGAACTCGGCCTGCCGGACGGCGTTCTGGCCTCGCGCCGGTATCTGGAGGCGCTGCAGGAATCGGGCCAGTGGCCCGCCGCCCTGTCGGGCTGGCGGCGCGGCGAACTGGAGCCCACGCTGGCGCCCATCCTGGCCCGCTCGGGCTTGGCACAGGAAGCGGCCGCGGGCTAGAATGGCGCCGCTCTTGTGGGGCCATAGCTCAGCTGGGAGAGCGCGTCGTTCGCAATGACGAGGTCGGGAGTTCGATCCTCCCTGGCTCCACCAACATTCAAAGCCCCGCTTCGGCGGGGCTTTCTGTTTCAAGGACTCAACCGATCCGACAGTGGGTGCGGACGGCCCTCGTGCAAGCACCGATACGCAGCCCCACCTATGTTTTGGCTTAAGCCGAACTTATGGAAAACGAGCCGCAAACATCCGTGTCCAGCTGACCAAGAAGATCGCCGCAACAACCCTACCCAAGGATCGCCCCTACGAAGTCAGGGACGCGCTGGTGCGTGGTTTGCTGCTTCGGGTGCAGCCCGCTGGACACAAGGTCTTGGATCGTCACCTAGACCCACGGAAAGCGTCGTACGCTGGGGTCCGTTCATAAGCTCGGATGGAACTCATGTCCGGCCGCAAACATCACTACCTACCCCAGCTCATCCAACGCCCGTTTGCCTACCGCCAGAAGGGCAAGGAGTTCTATGTCCATGCACACCATCGGACCAGAGGGCGATTCACACCTAACACCAGCGGGCTAGGCAAGGAGCTGGATTTTTACGGCGACCCGAACGACACGAGCCTGGACGACGCCATTACCCAAGGCGAGGGAGCGCTGGCCGCAACCGTGCAGGCCATCAACCGGGGGGACGCCGTGCCCCCCATGGACTTGGCGACCCTCATCTGTGCACTGTCGTTCCGCACGAAGTCCATGCGTGAAGCGCTGGCGGGGCTGTTCCCTGCGCTTCTTGAAGCGCTGCGCTTGAAGCTGCTCGATCCCATGCGCATTCGTCGTGATCTTATGGCCAGCCTCACGGACCCCAAGGAGCAAAAGCGCCTCATCAACGCAGAGGTGAACAAGCGCTTCGGCCATGCGCATCGAGAGCAGCGTACCAAGATCTATGGCTTCATCAGCTCGCAGTGGAAGTCCTATGTCGCGACCAACGAGGCTCAACTGGTTGCCGAAGCTTGGGGAATGGTGCATGCATTTCTGTCCAGAGCCCGCACTGAAGCAAACACCATCGCTGACGACGCGTACTTGAAAGCGCTAGCTAAGGATCCGGCAATGCCCATACGTGCTAACCGTATGGCCACCGACATGGTGTTTGACCTAGTAGACACCCAGTCTGACGAGTTCTTCATCCTAGGCGATTGCGGCCCCGTTGCAATGTTCTCTGACGGAAAGCCCAGGCTAGTGCTGGGCGCGATCTCCAATGATGTGGCAACGGAGGCAGTGTATCTCCCTGTCTCGCCAACAAGATGCATCATCGCCAGGCTGCCAACTTCAACGACGCACCTAAGCGTGGAAGACATCAACCGCATTAGCGCATCCCTGTCATTAGAGTTCTTCATCAGCGACCGCGACACAGGGTGCGGGCTGAATGAACTTCGGGCAGCCATCGGCTCGCTGGTCCCCATCGAAACCGAGGAAGAAATCATCCTAGCCCTGAGCCAACCGAACGACTGAGCTTCCCTTGCGCCCTGCTGATCCTCTGCTAGCCTGATTTCGTCGGTCAGACAACGACATTCCTTCTGATGGACCCGAAGCACTGATAAACAGGCATCAACCGCCACCCATCAGCATCCCAGGACCATTAGCTCAGAGGACCAGGCGATTGGCTCTCCGGCCCCTTACACATGGGCGCAAGGCGCGAGAACTTCGGGCATCCAGATGATCCAAAAGGACTTAACCCCGTACGACTGAATGGTTAGGCGTCATTCGCAATGACGAAGCCGGGCGTTCGATCCTCCCTGACCCACCAAAACACCCGAAAGGCCAGGCGTACGCTTGCCCTTTCTTGTTGCCAATCCTGCAGCGCCGGCCTTGCCCCCAAAGAAAAAGCCCGCCGGCACGGGGCCGACGGGCTGGGAGAGCAAAGTATCGCGTGAATCAGAACTTGTAGCTGACGCCCAGCAGGTAGCTGCGGCCCCACTCGACGTATTCCAGCGGACGGTCCTTGGTGCCGGCGTAGGTCTGGTAGGCCTCGTCGGTCAGGTTGCTGGCCTGGAACAGCACGCTCAGGCCGCTGAGCGCATGCCCGTCCGGGAACGAGTAGCTGACCTGCGCGTCGGTAATGTTCTCGCCGACCACGTAGCGCAGCGTGCGGTTGCCGTTGAAGTTGCCGATCTCACCGATGAAGTCCGAACGCCGACGCTGGTTGATGCGCGCCTCGAAGCCATTCTTCTCGAAGTACACCGTCAGGTTGTAGACCCGCTTGGACAGGCCCGGCAGATCGATATCGCCTGCACCCACGCTGGACGCACTCTCCGGGTCGCGGATCTGGATGTTGCTGTCGTTGAACGTGGCACTGGCCACCGCACCGAAGCCCTGCAACGCATCGCTGAACATGTCGAACGGCAGCGATGCCGACAGCTCCAGGCCCTGCAGCGTGCCACCCTCGCCGTTCACCGGCCGCGAGTAACTGCCCGTCGGGTTGACACCTACGCCCGGGAAGTTCGGGTGCGGCGGGATGTCGGACGTGTAAGCGGACAGGTCGTAGAACGGATCGGTCTGCGTGTAGATGTAGGTCTGCAGATCCTTGTAGAAATACGCCGCGGCCACGTACGCCTTGGTGCCGAAGTACTTCTCGTACGACACGTCGAACGCATACGCCCGCCACGGATCCAGCATCGGATTGCCGCCGCTGGCGAAGCTGTTGCGCAGGCCGGTGCCGTTGTTCTGGTCCGGGCCGTCGGACGCCGTCACTTCCAGCGAGGCGCGCAGCTGGTCCACGCGCGGGCGCGCCACCTGTTTGGCCAGCGCGACACGCAGGGTCTGGTCGTTATCGAAACCAAACGCCAGGTTCATGCTCGGCAGCACGTCGGTGAAGGTCTTGCCCATGTGGATGGGCTGCGGATTGCTGCCGCCACTGAGCCTGATCGCATCGGAAGCCTGGTCGACGTGCTGGACCTGCACGCCGGCATTGCCGCGCACGCTGACGCCGCCCCACTCGGTGTCGATGTTGCCGCGGATGTAAGCGGAGCTGGTCTTCTCCCTGACATCCCACGACTTCGCGACGAGATACGGAGCGATCGCGTTCGGGCTGAAGATCATGTAGCGGGCAACTGCTTCCGGAACGTTCCAGGAGGGGATATAGCCGATACCGGCGAAGCCGAGGTCGACCGGACGGTACTGCAGGTCCGACGCAATGGTCGTGTCGCCCTGCGGGCCGCGGTCGATGTTGCCTTCGGGCTGACGCTTGTTCTTCTCGCGGTCGGCATAGTTCAGACCGACATCGATGTCCGTGAAGAAGGCTGGCGCGGGAAATGAGGCCGCCAGCTTCGCCGTCCGAAGCTCGTCGACCACCTTGGGAGCCTTGCCGTAACCAGATCCGTAAATCGTGTTGGTCAGGTAAAGCGAATTCGGATCGGAGTAGTCGCGGCCCGGATTGATCTGCGAGAAGCCGTTGTTGCGGATCTGCAGCTGCAGGGTGTCGAACTGCGGGAACGGCAGCATCTGCGTATTGTTCTCGAGATTGAGTTCGTCGCGCTTGGCACGCGACCAGCCTACGTCGGCGATGATGCGCACCTGGCCCGTCGTGAACTCGTTGTTCCATCCAAAGGCATTGATCTCGTCTTCGCGACGGTTGTACATGCCGCGCACCAGCGGATACACGTTGCCGACCGTGCCCCCGGTAAAGGTGTTATTGCCGTTGATGCTCGGATTGGTGACGATCAGTCGGATCTTGTTCGGATCATTCGTGCCGTTGTAGTCGCCGATATGGACTTCGAACTGATTGGCTGTATCGACCTGCTCGGCTTCCGAATGAAACAGGTCCAGCGTGCTCGTCCACGCATTCGACGGACGGAACTGCACCGTGGCCATCACGCCATCACGCTTGGTTTCGCCGGTACGGCGCAGCGCCTTGATGCCGTCGGAATAGAACGTGCCGGCCGGCACGCCCGGGCGCCAGTTGTCGCCGATGGCCTGCCACGGCTCATACAGGCCCACCTGGTTTTCCTGGATCGGCGTGGTGGTGTGCGAATACCCGATCGAGAAGCCGAACGTGCGCGCTTCATTCTGGGTGATGTAGCTGGCATTGATGCGCTCGCCGTAGGCGGACGCATCGGCCGCCGCGCCGAGCGAATTGCGCTGGCCGCGCACGCCGACGGTGCCTACCGGCGCATCGAAGCTCAACGGGCGCACGGTCTGCATGTCGATGGTGCCCGACAGGCCCTGGCCGATGAGGCCGGCATCGGGCGTCTTGTACACCGTCACGCCACCGACCAGCTCGGACGGATACTGGTCGAACTCGACGCTGCGGTTGTCGCCGGTGCTGACCATCTCGCGGCCGTTGAGCAGCGTGGTGGAGAAGTCGGGCGACAGGCCGCGCACGCTGATCACCTGCGCGCGACCCGCGACGCGTTGCGCGGCCAAGCCGGGCAGACGGCCGATGGATTCGCCGATGCTGACATCCGGCAGCTTGCCGATGTCTTCGGCGGATACCGCCTCGACGATGGAGGTGGAATCGCGCTTGACCGAAATGGCGCTCTCGATGCCGCGGCGGATGCCCGTCACCACCACGGTGTCCAGTTCGGTGGCCTCGGCTTGCTGGTTCTGTTCTGCGGCGGTTTCGGCGGTCTGGGCCTGTACGCCCGTCGCGGTGAGCGCGATGGCGGACGCCAACGCCGCGCTCAGCAGGTTGCGCTTGAGTTGCATGTTCCCCTCTCCAAGGACGTTGTATGCGATGAACCGGGTGCGTCGCACGATGCGATCGCCCGGGTCTGCCACGCCAGGGGCAGGTGCCCCGAAACGTGCGGCAATGGTAGTGGCGCACGCAGCTGCACAATCCGCGCTGCATACGTATTCATGCATATTCCACGCCGTGATGTAACACGCGTTCCGCGCGCACGGTCGACCGCGCACATGCACGATGCAAGGCATCGCCGCAGTCGTTCAGGCAACAGGTCTCCGCATGCGCAACGCGGTCATGGGGGTGCGCGTGAAAGGCGCGAGGGACGTGGATGTCCGCTGCTGTCAGGGCCGCAGCAGGAAACCCAGCGGCACTTCGATGCGGTCGCGCCAGGCGGCCTCGTTGTGGGTGGCGCCCAGGTAACGGTGGCTCAGCAGATCCGTGCCGGGACGATACCCACGCGCCCGCATCACACTGTCGACACGCTGCTGGTAGGGCTCGTACATCGCGTCGATGGCTTCGGTGCCATAGTCGAAGTAGAAGCGGTTGCCGCCGGGCGCAGGCAGGTGCTGCGCCAGATAGCCTTCGACGATGCCACCGGCGATCGGCCAGTGCGTGGATACGCACCCTGCCCCGCCGAACACCCGCGGGTACTCCAGCACCGCATACGCGGAAATCAGACCGCCCATGCTGGACCCCATCGCGAACGTGTCCGCCGGGCCGGTGAGCGTGCGGTACTGCGCATCGATGAACGGCTTCAGCTCGGTGACGAGGAAGGCGAGATAGTCGTCGGCGATGATCTCGGCCGTCGGAAACGGCGGATCGCCTGGCGTGGGAATGAACGTCTCGCCGTGGATGGCCTTGCGCGGCATGTATTCCTGCAGGCGCTTGGGCGTGTTCCATACGGCGACAACGATGGCCGCGCGCGCATGTCCGTTGGCGATCAGGCGCGTCATCGCCTCGTCCACGCCCCAGTCCACGCGGGTGTAGGACGTCGACGGGTCGAATACGTTCTGCCCATCGTGCATGTAGAGCACGGGATAGCGTGTGCCATCCGCTTCCGTGTAGCCCGGTGGCAGCCAGACGTCCACGTTCCTCGCCGCGACATGGCGGGAAGGGAACTGCGCGTGGCGCAGCAGCGTGCCGGTGACGCCCTCGCCCGTCACCGCCTGCGCGGCGGCGATGGAGGCTGCGCGCTCCTGCGCCTGCGCGATGAACGACGCGGCCAGCAGCAACAGCGCGATCCCGATCCTGCCCAGGCATATGCCCATCGCCGCGTCCCGTTGATTCAGTCGATGAGGGCGTAGTACACGCCGCGGGGCGGGAGCATGAGCCCGCCATCCTGCAGGGTGCCGGACGGCAGGCCGTGGCTGTCCACCGCACGCGGCACGATGCCCCCCGGCAATGCCCACGAGGCCTCCTGCGACGACAGGTTGAACACCACCAGCATCGCCGCGCCCCCGGTCTCGCGCACGAAGGCAAGCACCGGCTCGGGGGCATCCAGGAAGCGGATGCTGCCCACCCGCAATGCAGGCTGGCTGCGTCGCCACGCGAGGAAGCGCCGCACCTGGTTGAGGATGGAGCCGGCATCGGCTTCCTGCGCGGCGACGTTGATCGCGCGGTGTTCCGCGGGGATCGGCAACCACGGATTGCCGTGGCTGAAGCCGGCCTGCTCGCCACCGTTCCACGGCATCGGCGTACGGCAACCATCGCGGCCCTTGAAGTTCGGCCAGAACGTCTTGCCGTAGGGATCCTGCAATGCTTCGTAGGGCACATCAGCTTCGGGGAGCCCGAGTTCTTCGCCCTGGTACAGGCAGACCGAGCCGCGCAACGAACACACCAGGGCGACCAGCTGCGCCGCCAGGGCCGGCGACGCATCACCGTTGCCCCAGCGCGTGACCGCACGCTGGACGTCGTGGTTGGAGACCGCCCAGCAGGGCCAGCCTTCGACCATCGCGGCTTCCAGCCGCTCGACCGTGTCGCGGATGTAGGCGGCGCTGCCGTCATCGGTCAGCAGTTCGAAGCTGTAGCCCATGTGCAGGCGCTGGTCGCTGACGTACTCGGCGGTGGTGGCCAGCGAGTCCTCCGACGAGATTTCACCCAGCGCGGCCGCGTCCGGATAGCGGTCCAGCAGGCCGCGCAAACGCTCCAGGAACGGGATGTTCTCCGGCTGCGTGTTGTTGAAATAGTGGTACTGGTACGCGTACGGATTGTCGGGGCTGAAGCCGCGCCCCACCCGCTTTTCCTTCGGCTTGGGTGGGTTGTCGCGCAGTTGCGCATCGTGGAAGCAGAAGTTGATCGCGTCCAGCCGCAGGCCGTCCACGCCCTTGTCGAGCCAGAACTGCACATTGTCCAGCGTGGCCTGCTGCACCGCCGGATTGTGGAAGTTCAGATCGGGCTGGCTGGCGAGGAAGTTGTGCAGGTAGTACTGCTCGCGGCGCGGCTCCCAGCGCCAGGCCACGCCACCGAACAGCGACATCCAGTTGTTGGGCGGTGTGCCGTCTTCCTTCGGATCGGCCCACACGTACCAGTCGGCCTTGGGGTTGGTGCGGTTCTCGCGGCTCTCCTTGAACCACGCGTGGTCCACCGAACAGTGACTCAGCACCTGGTCGATCATCACCTTGACGCCCAGTGAGTGCGCCTTGGCGAGCAGGCGATCGAAATCGGCCAATGTGCCGAACAGCGGATCCACATCGCGGTAGTCGGCGATGTCGTAGCCGAAGTCCGCCATCGGCGACTTGAAGAACGGCGAGATCCAGATCGCGTCCACGCCCAAGCCGGCGATGTAGTCGAGCTTCTCGACGATGCCCGGCAGGTCGCCCACGCCATCCCCGTTGGTGTCCAGGAAGCTGCGGGGGTAGATCTGGTAGATCACCGCGCCACGCCACCAGTTGTTCTTCGTCATCGATGCACCCGTCCGCAATGCGCGGCACACCCCTCCGGTGCGCTCGGCGGGCGCCACTATTCCACGAGCCACCGGCATGTGTGAGCGGAGGTCGTCATGGGTGTGCATGAATACGTATGCAGATGACATGACGCGTGCGCCATGCAGTGCGCGCGTCCGATCACCGGCGAAGGTCGCATGCTGCCCTGAAAGCCATGTGGCACAAGGACTTTTGCGTTGGGCACGCGCGAAAGAGCGGAGCAGACGTTCGGTGTCGCGCATGCGCGCATTGTTTGCGGTGCAGCATGGAATCGTCCGCGCTTGCCTGCAAGATGCCGCCACGCCCGCCACCTCGCGTGCCCACTTCCGACCGCATCGCACTGCCAGGGACCCCGATGACCGCCAAGCCCCGCCTGTCCTTCTGGCAGATATGGAACATGTCGTTCGGCTTCCTGGGCATCCAGTTCGGTTTCGCGCTGCAGGGCGGCTTCATGTCGCGGATCTTCCAGACCCTGGGTGCGGAGAAGGACGCGTTGCCGCTGCTGTGGATCGCAGCGCCGCTCACGGGCCTGCTGGTGCAGCCGGTCATCGGCTATTTCAGCGACCGCACCTGGCATCCCCGACTGGGACGGCGGCGCCCCTACTTCCTCGCGGGCGCGATCCTCAGTTCGATCGCGCTGGTCTTCATGCCGCACTCGCCCACGTTGTGGATCGCGGCCGGCCTGTTGTGGGTCTTGGACGCGAGCATCAACATCAGCATGGAACCCTTCCGTGCGCTCGTGGCCGACAAGCTGCCGGAGAGCCAGCGCTCCTACGGTTTCGTGCTGCAGACCCTGATCATCGGCATCGGCACGTGGGTCGCCAGCAACCTGCCGTGGTTCATCACGCAACTCGGGGTGTCCAACGAGGCGGGCCCGGGCGTGGTGCCCCCGTCGGTGAAGATCGCCTTCGCGATCGGCGCCTTCGTCTTCATGGCCAGCATCCTGGTCACCATCCTGACCACGCGCGAGTATCCGCCGGACGATCTGGAGCGCTTCCACGCCGACAAGCGTGCGCAGGGCAACGTGGCCAGCGAGATCGCCCGGCATGTCGCGCACATGCCGGCGCAGATGCGGCGCCTGGGCATGGTGCAGTTCTTCAGCTGGCTGGCGTTCTTCGCGATGTGGAGCATGGCCACGCCGGGCCTGACGGAACATGTCTTCAACGCGCCGGCACCGGATCCAGCGGCATTCGACACGGCGGTGCCTGCACAGGCAGCGGCCTTCCAGTCGGCCAATGCGGCGTTCCAGGATGCTGCCGACCTCGTGGGCTCGTACATGGGCTACTACGGCCTGTCGTCGATGCTGGTGGCGCTGCTGCTCAGCTTCTATGCCGCTCGCTTCCCGCTCAATCGCAAGGCCGTGCATGCGGGCTCGCTGGTCCTCGGCGGCGTGGGCTTCCTGTCGATGTGGTGGGTGCCGCACCCGGCCTGGCTGATCGCCTCGTTCGCGCTGGTGGGCGTGGCGTGGGCCAGTATCCTGTCGATGCCGTACGCGCTGCTGTCCAGCCATGTGCCGGCGGAGAAGATGGGCATCTACATGGGCATCTTCAACATGTTCATCGTGGTCCCGCAGATCGTCGCGGCCACGCTGCTGGGCCCGGCACTGCGCGCATTCTTCGCCAATGAAGCGATCTTCGCGCTGGTCATCAGCGGCGTCAGCCTGCTGCTGGCCGCCCTGGCCCTGGCCCGCGTGCACGAAACCCCGGACGCCGCCGCCCCCATTTCCTCGCAGGCCCACTGATGAAGTACACCCACCGTTCGCTCGCCGCCGCACTGGCGGTCCTGCTGTACGCGCCATGCACCGTGCTGGCCGCCGACGAGTTCTACGGCACCACCGAGCCCTTCGCGAAGGAAGCCGTGTACTTCGTGCTGACCGACCGCTTCGTCAACGGTGATCCGTCGAACGACCATCGCGACCAGGGCGGCAAGAACCCGACCTTCGACCGCGCCACCCCCGGTGCGCCCGAAGGCCAGACCGACAACGTCGGTTACCTGGGCGGCGACTTCAAGGGCGTACTCGACAACGCGGGCTATATCCGCGACTTGGGCTTCACCTCGGTGTGGATCACGCCGATCATCGACAACCCGGACGAAGCCTTCACCGGCGGCGAAGAAGTGAAGTGGGCCGGCATGTTCACCGACTGCGGCAAGACCGGCTACCACGGCTACTGGGGCATCAACTTCTACAGGCTGGACGAGCACCTGCCCAGCGAAGGACTGGATTTCGCCGGCTTCACGAAGGCGATGAAGGAGCAGAAGCTCGACGTGGTACTCGACATCGTCGGCAATCACGGCTCGCCCGCGTATTCGATGCCGAAGATGCAGCCGCAGTACGGCAAGATCTGGGACAAGGACGGCAAGCTGATCGCCGACCATCAGAACCTCGACCCGGACAGACTGGACCCGCGCCGCAAACCGATGCACGCGTTCTACAACACCGGCGGCGGACTGGCGCAGCTCTCGGACTTCAACGAGAACAATCCGGCGGTGATGGAGTACCTGGTCGGCGCCTACGAGCAGTGGATCGACCAGGGCGCGGCCGCGTTCCGCGTGGACACCATCGCCTGGATGCCGCACGCGTTCTGGAAGGAATTCGCCGACCGCATGCGTGCGAAGAAGCCGGGCTTCTTCATGTTCGGCGAGAACTTCAACTACGACGCCGCCAGCATCGCCGGCCACACCTGGGCCCGCAATGGCAGCTACAGCGTGCTGGATTTCCCGCTGAAGGGAAAACTGGCCGAAACCTTCGAGAAGCCGGGCACCAGATACGAGGAGATCGGCAAGGCGCTGTACCTGGAAGACGGCCCGTACGCGAACCCGTACGACCTGATGACCTTCTACGACAACCACGACATGGCGCGCATGAACGCCACGGACGCGGGGTTCATCGATGCCCACAACTGGTTGTTCACCGCGCGCGGCATCCCGGTGATCTACTACGGGTCGGAAACCGGCTTCGAGCGTGGCCGCGCGGAACATGCCGGAAATCGCAACTACTTCGGCCAGGATCGCATCGACGCTGCGCCGCAGAGCCCGATCTTCGCCCCCTTGAAGCGCATCGCCCAACTGCGCCGCGACACACCCGCACTGCAACGCGGCCTCCAGCTCAACGTGCGCATGAAGGGAGACCAGGCGATCTTCTACCGCGTGCTGCAGCACGGAGGCGTCAACCAGACCGCGCTGGTGCTGCTGAACAAGGCGGATGCACCGGCGAAGCTGTCGGTATCCGACCACCTGCAGGCCGGCACCTGGCGCGATGCGTTCACCGGCAAGACCCAACGCGTGCGCAACCGCCTGCAAGCGGAGGTGCCTGCGCACGGCGTGCGCGTGTTCCTGCTGGACGCGCCGATCACGCGCGCCGATACGCGCGCACGCCTGGCCGAGCTGATGGCACGCAAGGCGCCCAAGGCGGATTGAAGGCGGCGCCTTCTGTACTGTAGGAGCGACGTAAGTCGCGACCACCCACCCTGGGTCCGCATCGGCGCAGGATCGCGCGAGAACCTGCAGGTGCCGCAAGCTGGCGTTATCGGGATTTCCTGACGCGTGTGGGCCGCGGTCGCGACTTACGTCGCTCCTACAACGGCGCCCTCACTTTGCAGCCGTCGACCCGCGCAGCGCCAGCCTGACCGGGATGGTCTGGCTCTCCGCCGGTTCTCCGTTGATCAGGGCCAGCAGGGTTTCCACCAGCAGGGCGCCGGCGCGTTTGGTGTCCTGCTGCACCGTGGACAGGCCGGGGTTGACGAAGCTGGCCAGCGGAATGTCATCGAAACCCGCCACGGCGACGTCCTCCGGCACGCGCAGGCCGCGTTCGAGCAAGGCCTTCATCGCGCCCGCCGCGATCAGGTCGCTGGCTGCGAAGATCGCATCGAAAGGCACGCCACGCGCGAGCAGTTCGCAGGCGGCTTCATGGCCGGACTGCTCGGTGGTGATGGCATCCACCTGCAGGGCGGTGTCCGCTTCCACGCCTGCGGATTCCAGGGCCTGCCGGTGCCCGAGGTAGCGCTCGAAGAACTCCGGATAGTGGTTCGATGCATGTCCGAGGAAGGCGATGCGCTGCCGCCCCTGCGCAATCAGGTGGGCGGTGATGTCGTGCCCGCCCTGGGTGTTGTCGCAGCCGATCGACACACCCGGCGTATCCGGCTGCACGGCGCCCCAGCGCACGAAATGGGTGCCCTGCTCCACCAGCCGCTCCAGCCGGCCGCGTGACTCCAGGTAGTCTCCGTAACCGAGCAGGATGATGCCGTCGGCCTTCTTGCTGTCTTCGTAATCGGCCTGCCAGTCGTTGGACAGCTGCTGGAACGAGATCAGCAGGTCGTAACCGCGCAGCGCGCAGGCACGGGTGATGCTGCCCAGCATGGACAGGAAGAACGGGTTGATGGACGACTCATCCGGGGTGGGGTCTTCGAAGAACAGCAGCGCCAGGGTGCCGGAATGCTGGCGACGCAGGTTGGAGGCGTTCTTGTCGACCTTGTAGTTCAGTTGCTCGGCGATGGCCAGGATGCGCTTGCGTGTCTCCTCGTTGACCATCGGGCTGCCGCGCAGCGCGCGCGACACGGTGGGCTGGGACACGCCGGCCAGGTGGGCGATGTCCAGCGATGTGGCTTTCCCCTTGATGGGCGCGATCACGGACGGCTTCGGATACGGACTGCGGAGGACCGGATCATGCCACGCCCGAACGCTGGCGGCGATCCGGGAGCGCGAGGCGTGCGCGGCCCTTCCCCTCCCTTGCGTCGCTCCCACAAGGGCAGCCCGCCCCACCCGCAACTCAGGACTCGCCGTGATCCGCCCGCGCGGTGCCATGCAGCTGGACGCCGTCGGCATCGGTGATGCTGACGGAGACATCGATGCCGTGACGCACGCTTTCGGTCACCACGCAGAAGTTCTCGAACTGGGCCAGGATGCGCTCGAGCGACGCATGCGCCGTGCCGGCTTCCGCAAGCCGGATGTCGGCATGGATGTGTCCCACGCGCAGCCGCCCCTGTTCGTTGCGAACCAGTTCGGCCGTCGCATGCGTCACCAGCTTGCCTGGTGAATTCTTGAACTTGCGCAGCGCGAACAGCAGGCTGGCCGACAGGCAGTTGGCCACGGCCGACATCAGTAGCCGCGTCGGGTTCGGACCCTCTCCCTTGCCCAGCGGCTCGGGTTCATCGGTCATCAGCTCGGCGATGGTGGTGTCGTCGAAGCGGATGCGGAAGGCGTAGTCGTCTTCCTGCTCGAGGGTGATGCTGACCGTCTGGGATTCGCTCATGGGAGACTCCGTTGGAAAGGGGAATGGTCGATGGCCCGGATCATGCAGTCGCGCGGCGATTCCAGGGCATCCATGCCAGCACGCGTGCCATGCCGCAGAATCCGCTGACACCCGCGAACACCAGCCCCGCCCCCACGAATCCGGACAGCAGCAGCCAGTACGGCGATGCCAACACAGAAAGCAGAACGCCCGCCAGCACCAGCGCCCCGGCCGCGATCTGCACCTGGCGCATCAGCTCGATCGGCTGGGTGCGATCCGCGCGCACGGGCAAGCCTGCCTGCTTCCACGCTTCCAGCCCGCCCTCCAGCAGGAAGGCATCGCCTCCGGCGGCCGCTGCGAGTCGTACCGCATTGGCCTGTGTGCGCGCACCGGAGCGGCAGTGGAACACGACCGCTGCGGCCGTGCCCTTCTGCAAGGGTATGCCCGTGCGCGAGACCGGCCAGAGGATGGCGCCGGGAATATGTTCGCGCGCGTGTTCGTCGGGATTGCGGATATCCACCAGCACGGCACCCATGGCACGCATCTCGTGCGCTTGCTGCGGGGAAATCGAAGGAATCGTCACCGTGTTGCCCTCAGGGACAGTAGAGATCTTTCAGCACCGTGATCAGGCGCACCAGGCGCGGATCGGCGATGCGGTAGTACACCGTCTGCGCTTCGCGCCGGCTCTCCACCAGCCCGTCGTCGCGCAGCCGCGCCAGGTGTTGCGAAAGCGCCGACGGGCTGAGCCCGACCTCCTGCGCCAGCGCGCCGGCACTGCACTCGCCCCGCGCGACCAGCGTGCACAGGACCAGCAAGCGGCCGTCGTGGGCCAGCGCACGCATCAGCGCGGCGGCTTCTGCGGCGCTGGCACGCATCTGGTCCAGTTCACGTTGTCTGAAAGGCATCGGGCACGCTTTACTTTAGTGTTTTCTTAATTTAGTCTAATCTAAATTAAAAAACAACCCCGCCAGGGAGGACACATGCAGATTCCCGTCACGCACGCCCAGTTCGATGAAGCCACCAACACCGTCAGCTACGTGGTGTGGGACCCTGCCACCCGGCAGGCGGCCATCATCGACCCGGTGCTGGACTACGACCACCGTTCGGGCCACGCCTCGCACCGTTCCGCCGATGCCCTGCTCGCCTTTGTTGCGGAACAGGGATTGACGGTTGCGTGGATCCTGGAGACGCACGCGCACGCCGACCACCTCAGTGCGGCGCCCTGGCTGAAAGAGAAGACCGGGGCACCGATCGGCATCGGCGAACACATCCGCGATGTGCAGCGCACGTTCGCGCCCGTGTTCGGGCTGGCCGACGTCAGCGGCGATGGACGGGAATTCGACCGGTTGTTCCGCGATGGCGAGACGTTCCCGCTCGGCGGGCTGGAGGTCCGCGTCATGCATACCCCCGGCCATACGCCGGCCTGCGTGTCCTATCGGATCGGCGACGCGGTGTTTGTCGGTGACACGCTGTTCATGCCCGACTACGGCACCGCGCGCGCCGACTTTCCCGGCGGCGATGCCCGCACCCTGTACCGTTCCATCCACGCACTGCTGTCGCTGCCGGACGACACGCGCCTGTTCCTGTGCCACGACTACAAGGCACCGGGTCGGGACCACTACGCGTGGGAAACCACCGTCGCCGACGAGAAGGCACGCAACGTGCACATCGGCGGCGGCGTGACCGAAGAGGATTACGTGAAGATGCGCGAAGCGCGCGACGCAACGCTGGCGGCACCTGTGTTGCTGCTGCCATCGCTGCAGGTCAACATCCGGGCCGGACAATTGCCCGAGCCCGAAGCGAGCGGGCGGCGTTACCTGAAGATCCCGCTGGATATCTGAGGCGCGTCAGCCGCCCGCGCCCGACGGGGCGGGATGCGCGGCCACGCCCTGGCCGCAGTCCGCGCCCAGCAGGCGCGACTGCTTCAGCCAGGCGGGATCCGGGTAGTACGCGAACACGAACGAGCCGCCGCGGATGCTGTCGATCAACGGCCGCGCCACTGCCGCACGCACGGCCGGACAGCCGAGGCTGCGTCCCAGGCGCCCCTGGGCGCGGATCAGGGCATCGCTGACATAGGGTGCGCCATGGATGACGATGGCGCGTTCGCGCGCGTTGTCGTTGAAGCCGGGCTCCAGCCCCTGCAGCCGCAGCGAGTAGCCGTTGGCACCGCTGTAGGACTCCTGGGTGACGAACGAGCCCAGGCTCGACATGTAGCTGCCGTTGGCGTTGGAGAACCGGGTGGCCAGGTTCTCGCCGGTATTGCGCCCATGCGCCACCCACTCCTCGAACAGCAGGCGCTGGCGCTCGAGATCGAACACCCACATGCGCGGCTGGGTGGAGGGACGCGAATAGTCGATCACGCTGAGCCGGTGCGCGGGGACAGGTTCACCGCGCCGGATCGAACACGTCATCGCCCGGGCTGCCATCGAGAGCACCTTCCGGTCGAGCGCCGGCGCGGCGCGGTGCAGCGCGTCGACCAGGTGTTCGGCAGACCCCGGCGACGGTGGCCCGGCGGTGGCCGTGCCCGCCAGCGAGAGACCCGGCACGACAATGCAGCAGGACAGAAGGCGACGGAACGGGGTCATGACGGACATCCGGCGGGGGAAGAAAACGCCGGCATCCCGATTCCGTCCGCAAGGCTCAGCGTACGACCGGTGTGGGGCCGGCTTCATCGGATTCCAAGACCGGCACCGTCCCCTGTTCGGCTGGCGTTGCGCGCACGCCCGGCAGGTCCGACAGCAACACCGTCGTGCCCGGTGTCAGGATGCCGTACAGCCGGCGTGCGAAAGCCTGGGGAATCCAGAACGCATCGCCCAACGAGCGCAGCGGCGGCATAGGCGCACCTTCTTCGCCGAGCACGCGATGGGCGACCCAGCGGTACTCCTTCTGCTCGGGATCCAGCAGGCTGGGAATGTCTTCCTTCTCCGTGGTCATCACCAGCAGGACCGTGCCGTTGAGGGCGAAATCGGCCACCTTCTGCAACGGCGCCGCACCGATCAGCACGCCGTTGCGCAGCACGGACACGCGCTGGTCGTGCAGGCTGACCAGGATGCTGACCGGGCCCTCCGGCGATGCCGCTTCATTCCAGTAGACCTCGTAGGCCGACAGTTCCGGATGCGCCGCCTCGCCACCCGAGGTGACCGGTGCAAGCACCGCCGGGTGCACCACGCTGGCCGGTGATGCCTTCGCGTTCGCCACCACCACTGAGTCGCCGAAGTGCGTGATGCCGAACAGCTTCTCGGCGAAGGCCTGCGGCAGGCGCACGCACCCATGCGAAGCGGGATAGCCGGGCAGATGGCCTCCGTGCAGCGCGATGCCGTCCCACGTCAGCCGCTGCATGTACGGCATCGGTGCGTTGTTGTAGAGGTTGGAACGGTGGTCCTTGTTCTTCTGCAGGATGGTGAACACGCCGGTCGGCGTGTCCTTGCCCGCCTTGCCCGAACTGATCGTCGACACCCCGATCGCGATGCCGTTGCGATACACGTAGGCACGCTGTTCGTCCAGGCTGACGACCAGCACCACGGGGCCCTCGGGCGCGATCTGCGGATACCAGAGGAACTCCCCCGGCTTCAGCGCGCGGACATCGGGCGGCGAGACGGCGGATTGCGCGCGCGCCAGGGGGGGAACGGCACCAACGAGCAGCGCGACCCACAGGAAAGCGGGCAGGAAGTATCGTGTCATCGGATGAGCTTAGCGCAGGACGGTGCACCCTCGTGCGATGTTCGCGACGCTCTTCGGCGGGCAGGTGACCTGAGTGACGCGACCTCGGGTTGTAGGGACGACGCAATTCGCGAACGACCAGGCGGCGATACGTCGCGAATCACATCGCTCCCACAACGGCGATCTGGACTACTGCAGCAGGCGCTCGAGCAACGCGCCGTAGTCAGCGGAGATCGGATCGGCATGCGCCGGACGCGCCAGCAGCTCGGCCAGCGCCGGTGGCACGTCGACGGTCCGCCCGATCAGCGGCTCCACCACGCTCTCGAACTTGGCCGGGTGCGCCGTGGCCGCCACCGCCCAGTCGCCTTGCTCGCCGTGTGCACGCAGGTCCTCCAGCACTTTGATCGCCGTGGCGGTGTGCGGGCAATGCACCTCACCGTGGTCGCGGTAGCGCCGCGCGATCACTTCGCGGATGGTGGCGTCGTCGACATGGGCCGCCGTGAAGGCGGCGCGCAATGCAGCATCGTCGTCGCCGAACAGCCAGCGCAACCGCTCGAAGTTGCTGGGCGCGCCCACGTCCATCGCGTTGGCCAGGGTCGCAATGCTTGAGGCCGGCGCGTAGTCGCCGCCGCCGAAGAAATCCGGCAGCACGCGATTGGCGTTGGTCGCCAATGCAATGCGCCCGAGCGGCACGCCCAGCGCACGCGCCAGGATCGCGGCCAGGGCATTGCCCAGGTTGCCGGTGGGAATCACGAGGTTCAGTACCCGCCCGGTCGCCGCACGATGCGTCAACGCCGCATGCGCGTAGTAGCTCATCTGCGGCAGCAGGCGCCCCAGACTGATGCTGTTGGCGGAACTGAGCGGCGCCTGTGCCTGCAGGTCGGCATCGTTGAGGGCGCGCTTCACCAGGGCCTGGCAGTCGTCGAACGAACCGTCCACCCGCAGCGCCGTGATGTTGTCGCCGAAGCATCCCAACTGGTGCGCCTGCCGTGGCGACACCCGACCATCGGGATACAGCACCACCACGCGCAACCCGGGCTGGCGATGGAAGGCGGCGGCCACCGCCGCGCCGGTATCGCCCGAGGTGGCCACCAGGATGGTCAGCGGCTTGGCTTCATGCCGGCGCAGGCGTGCCATCGCGGCGGCTAGGAAGCGTGCGCCGAAATCCTTGAACGCCGCCGTGGGCCCGTGGAACAGCTCCAGCACGTAATCGTCCGGCGTCCCGAGCGAGATCAGTGGCGCGGGAAAATCGAATGCCTCCCGGCAGATCGCCGGCAGTTCAGCCGCCAGTGCATCGCCTTGGAAGAAGGGCGCGAGCAGGGCGGCGGCCGTATCCGCGACATCGCTTCCCGGCGACAGGTCGCGAGGTGGCGGCAGCGCTTCTGGCACGTACAGCCCGCCATCGGGCGCCAACCCGGCGGCGATGGCCTGGCTGAGCGTGGCAACGGGCGCGGCGTGTCGAGTGGAAATGAAGTTCATCTGGAAAGTGACCTGTAGGGGAGCCGCCCTGCCAGGCGGCTCGACCGGAAATGGAGAAGGCTCAGTGCGCGGACAGCAGTTCGGCACCGGTCGCGTTGATCGGCGACACCCAGGCCTGGCTGTCGAAGCCGGCCGCTGCGAACGCCGCCTGCACGAGAGGCACTGCCGCTTCCGCCTCGCCACGCGACTCGAACCACGCGAACACGCTGGGACCGGCGCCTGAAATGCTGGCGCCCATCGCACCGGCTTCCAGCGCGGCGCTTTTCGCCGCGTCGAAGCCGACGATCAGCGGTGCACGGCGGGGTTCGACCAGCACGTCACGCAACCCTGCACGCACGAGCGCAGCATCGCCTGCATGGCAACCCGCGAGCACCAGCGCCAGGTTCGCGCTCTGCGCCACGAAGTCCTTCAGCTCGTAGTTTCCCTGCAGGGCAGCGCGCGCGCGCCGGGTTTCCAGGATGGCGTCCGGATGCACCAGCACGCTGTGCCAGTGCTCCGGCACGGGAACGCGTACCAGGTGTTCGGATGTCGACAGCACCAGGCCGCCCAGCAGCATCGGACCGAGGTTGTCGCCGTGCCTGCCACCGCTGGCCACCGCCTCGCCTACCAGCGCATGCGGATACAGCTGCTCCCGGCTCAGCGGCGTTTCAAGCAGGGCATTGGCTGCCACCAGTGCCGCGACGCAGGAGGCTGCAGACCCGCCCATGCCCGAGCCGAGCGGAATGCCCTTCTCGATCTCCACCTCGAAGCCGAACGGCAGCGCCAGCGCCTCGCGCAGCGAGATGAGCGCCGCGCCTGCGGTATTGCCCGGCGCATCCAGCGGCAGGTCCACGGTCGCGCCGCGGATGGCGGCGATACGCACCTCCGGCGCATCGATGCGGCGCACGGCCACCGTATCGCCGACCCCTTCGATCACGTGACCGAGGATATCGAACCCGACGCCCACGTTGCCCACCGACGCGGGCGAAAACGCACTTGCCTGCTCCCTCATGCCCACGGCTCTCCTGCTTGCATCCTCGAATCCGGCATCACAGCTTCGCCCCCTGCCCGGCCGCCACGCGCAACACGTCGGCGAACACACCGGCCGCCGTCACTTCCGGACCTGCACCCGGGCCCTGCACGATCAGCGGATTGTCGCAGTAACGGCGCGTGGTGAACTGCACGATGTTGTCGGTCAGGCGCAGATTGCCGAACGCATGCGCAGCAGGCAGTTCCACCAGGCCCACGCTGGCACGGCCTTCCGCATCCAGTTTGGCCACGTAGCGCAGCACGTTGCCTGCGGCCCGCGCCTTCGCGAGCTGCGCGTCGAAACCGGCATCCACCTCGCCCAGCCGTGCCATGAAGTCATCGACGCTGGCCTGCCGCAGCGATGCCGGCACCAGGCTTTCCACCTGCACGTCTTCCAGCGCCAGCTCGCGCCCCGCTTCACGCGCCAGGATCACCAGCTTGCGCGCCACGTCGGTGCCGGACAGGTCATCGCGCGGATCGGGTTCGGTATAGCCCAGGCCACGCGCTTCCGCGACCAGTTGCGAGAACGGCACGCTGCCGTCGTACTTGTTGAACAGCCAGGCCAGGGTGCCGGAGAAGATGCCCTCCACCGACACCACCGCGTCGCCGGTGTCCAGCAGGTCACGCAGGGTGGAGATCACCGGCAGGCCGGCGCCCACCGTGGCCTCGTAGCGGAAACGTGCGCCGCTGGCGGACGCCGCCTCGCGGATCGCGTGGTAGCGCGGCAGCGGGCCGGCGCCAGCCTGCTTGTTCGGCGTGACCACGTGGATGCCGGCCGCCAGCCACTCGGCATACCGGTCCGCGACCAACGGGCTGGCACTGCAATCCACGATCACCGCATGCGGCATGTGCGCCGACAGCAGGTGCTGGGTGAAGCGATCCAGGTCGGCCGGTTGCGGGCTTGCTTCGAAGCGTGCGCGCCAGTCGGCGCCGATGCTGCGCTCGTCCAGCAGCATGCGCTTGCTGGAGGCGATGGCGCGCAGGCGCAGGTCGAGGTTGGCCTTGCCCAGCAGTTGCGGCTGTGCGGCGCGCAGTTGCTCGATCAGCGTGGCGCCCACGTTGCCCGGCCCGATCACGCCCACGGCGAACGTCTGCGGCGACAGCCAGAAACCCGCGTGCGCGGCACGCAGCGCCTTGGTGGCGTCCGCACTGTCGATGGCGACCGAGATGTTGCGTTCGGACGAGCCCTGCGCGATCGCCAGGATGTTGACGCGTGCGCGGCCCAGCGATTCGAACAGGCGCGCGGCCACGCCCGGCTGCCCGGCCATGCCGTCGCCGACGGCGGCCAGCACGCTGACGCCTTCCGTCAATTGCACGCGCTGTACCTGGCCCACCGTGAGCTCGTGTGCGAAGGCGGTGAGCAGCGCGGACTGCGCACGCGCCGCCTCGGCGCGGCGCACCACGCAGCAGATCGAATGTTCCGACGATCCCTGCGAGATCATCACCACCGACACGCGCGCATCGCGCAGGGCGGCGAACACCCGCTCCGCCGTGCCGGGCACGCCGATCAGGCCGGTGCCTTCCAGATTCAGTACCGCCAGGTCGGGGCTCAGCGTCAGTCCCTTCACGGGTCCGCTGACATCGCGCTCGGCGGTGATGCGGGTGCCGGGGTGCTCCGGATGGAAGGTGTTGCGGATGATGATGGGCAGGCCGCGTTCCATCGCCGGCGACATGGTCTGCGGATGCACGACCTTGGCACCGAAGTAGGCCAGTTCGCAGGCTTCGTCGTAGCTCAGCGTGTCCAGCTGCACCGCTTCCGGTACCACGCGCGGGTCGGCCGACAGCACGCCGTCCACGTCGGTCCAGATGTGCAGCTCGGCCGCGTCGTACAGCGCGGCGAAGATCGCGCCGGAGTAGTCGCTGCCATTGCGGCCGAGCGTGGTGATGCGGTCGTTGCGGTCGCGGGCGACGAAGCCGGTGGCGACCACGCGCTGTTGCGGATGGACCTTCCGCCATTCCGCCAGGCGCTGCGCGCTGATCGCCCAGTCGACGTCGACGCCCAGGTCGCTGCGATCCACTACCAGCACGTCGCGGGCGTCGAGTACCGAACAATCCTCGCCCAGCGTGCGCAGGTAGTCGCCCAGCAGGCGCGCGGACAGCACTTCGCCCAGGCCCTGCACGCGATCCAGCACTTCGCGCGGGAGTTCGCCGATCACCCCGAGCGCCGCCAGGATCTGCGCGAGCTGGTCGAAGCGTTCCTCCACCCAGTCCAGCGTGCCGCCGGCGCTCTCACCGAGCAGCGCCACGGCCGCGCCCCGATGCCGCGCACGCAGCTCGTGCCAGCGCTCGCGCCATTCCTCCTGCCCGCGCGACGCGAGTTCGGCCAGTTCGATCAACGCGTCGGTCACGCCCTTCATCGCCGAGACCACGGTGATCTGGAGGTCTTCTTCGCGCGCCAGCAGCAGTTGCGCCACGTGGCGGTAACGTTCGGCATCGGCAACGGACGTGCCGCCGAACTTGTGGACGACGACGCGCGGTTTGGATTGTTCGACTTCGGCGGTGCGGGACGACATGGGTCAGGAACCTCGGGTAGGAGGCCCGGCACGCATCAGGAATCGGGGTTGCCCTGCATCCTGATCCGGGTGCGGGGCCGTGGTCTGCGAATTACGCGAACACAACCAACCGCACCCGACGAGTCAGGGTGGTAATGGTGGTGGTAATGCCGGTACGCCCGGCACAGGCACGCGACGGCGCCGGCTGCGTGGCCGGTGTCGGATTCGTCGTGTGGAGTGCATGGAAGCGCATGCCGGAAGAAAAGCACGGCACCCCGGGGGGCTGTCAAGCGCTGCGTCGCAACAAAGCCAATGATTTCAGTTGGATGCAACTGAAACCAATGCGGCCCCGGGATGTCTTCCGCTGCGCGTGGAGCATCCGCGCATGCATCCGCCATGTCGCGCGACGGGCATGCATGCGGCCCGGCCGATCCACATTGCATGCCGGATTCGCGTGTGGCTTGCGTGCCCTTGCAGCGCGGTCGCGCGGCCGGCGAGCGCGTTCAACCCGTCATCCGTTCGTGCGAGAATCGCCGCCGATGGCCCCGTAGCTCAGCTGGATAGAGCGGTCCCCTCCTAAGGGACAGGTCGTGCGTTCGAATCGCGCCGGGGTCACCATCTTCCATCGCACGCCGTCGCACCAGCCTCACTCCCGCCCCCTCGGCGAATCGCCGAATGCCATCATCCGGAGTCGGCGAACCGAACAAACCCCGGCAGCGGATCAACGGCCGCGCACGCAAGCGGTTGTCGCGCAAGAACCTCTGGAAAAACACGGAGTTACGCGAAGCCGGCACACGTCGCTCTGATAGAATCGTGCCCCCTGCGACGCCGCGGTTTCCGCTGGCGTCCTCCGCATTCGATCCCTGGAGCTTCCATGCCTGCTGACCTTCTCAAGGCCCTTGGCCTCGCCAACACCAACTCGGGTACCTACCTCGGCAGCGGCGAATGGTCCACGACCACCGATGCCGGCCTGCTGCAGTCGATCAACCCGACCACCAACGAAGTGATCGCCGAAGTCCACGCCAGCAGCCAGGCCGACTACGAGAAGATCGTCGAACGTGCCCAGGCCGCCTTCAAGGTGTGGCGCACCACCCCCGCGCCGCGCCGCGGCGAAGCCGTGCGCCTGTGCGGTGACGCGCTGCGCCGGCACAAGGACGCGCTGGGTTCGCTGGTCGCGCTGGAAATGGGCAAGAGCAAGCCCGAGGGCGATGGCGAAGTGCAGGAGATGATCGACATCGCCGACTTCGCCGTGGGCCAGAGCCGCATGCTGTACGGCTACACCATGCACTCCGAGCGTCCCGGCCACCGCATGTACGAGCAGTACCAGCCGCTGGGCCTGGTCGGCATCATCAGCGCGTTCAACTTCCCGGTCGCGGTGTGGGCGTGGAATTCGTTCCTGGCCGCGATCTGCGGCGACATCTGCATCTGGAAGCCGTCCAACAAGACACCGCTCACCGCGATCGCCAGCATGAAGATCTGCAACGACGCGCTGAAGGCCGGCGGCTTCCCGGATATCTTCTTCCTGATCAACGACGCCGGCGTCGAGCTGGCGCAGCAGTTCGTCGACGACAAGCGTATTCCGCTGATCAGCTTCACCGGCTCCACCCAGGTCGGCCGCACCGTCGGCGAGCGCGTCGCGCGCCGCATGGGCCGCAGCCTGCTGGAACTGGGCGGCAACAACGCGATCATCCTGGACGAAACCGCCGACCTGAAGCTGGCCGTGCCGGGCATCGTGTTCGGCGCTGTCGGCACCGCCGGCCAGCGCTGCACCACCACGCGCCGCCTGATCGTGCACGAATCCATCTACGACACCGTGCTGTCCACGCTGATCAAGGCGTACAAGCAGGTGGAAGGCAAGATCGGCGATCCGCTGGACCCGGCCAACCTGATGGGCCCGTTGAACAGCCAGGCCGCCGTGCAGCAGTTCCTGGCCTCCATCGAGAAAGCCAAGGCCAGTGGCGGCACCGTCGAAACCGGCGGCACCGCCATCGACCGCCCGGGCAACTTCGTGTTGCCGGCCATCGTCACCGGCCTGAAGAATTCCGATGAAGTCGTGCAGCACGAGACCTTCGCGCCGATCCTGTACGTGATGAAGTACAAGACGCTGGACGAAGCCATCGACATGCAGAACGCCGTGCCGCAGGGCCTGTCGTCGTCGATCTTCACGCAGAACCTCAAGGCGGCCGAGCAGTTCCTGTCGGCGGCCGGCAGCGATTGCGGCATCGCCAACGTCAACATCGGCACCAGCGGCGCGGAGATCGGCGGCGCGTTCGGCGGCGAGAAGGAAACCGGCGGCGGTCGCGAATCCGGCTCGGATGCGTGGAAGGTCTACATGCGCCGCCAGACCAACACCATCAACTACTCCGACTCGCTGCCGCTGGCGCAGGGCATCAAGTTCGACCTGTAAGGAATGCCGGAACAACTGGCCCCCTTCCTGGTGAACCTGTCGATCCACACTCTCTGCGGTGGGTCGACGGATCAGGACCGTGCTGCTTCGCCGTGAGACGCATGGTTCGACAAGCCCATCTCGAACGGCCGTGAAGGCACGGCGCCTGTCTTGATGGATCTGTCCGGGCTTTCCCACGCCAGAGCCGGGCTGGCATGCCCTGAACGGGCCAGCATCTGGGATAATCGCGCCACTCCATCGGGTGGCGCGATTTTTTTGTGCGCCCGATCCTGCGCCATCGCACCTCCCTGACCCCTGCACGGAGATCCTGATGAACCAAGCCCGCACCACCAGCAGCCTCGCCATCGCCAGCCTCGTGTCCGGCATCCTCGGCTGGACCCTGTTGCCCTTCATCGGCACGCTCGTCGCCATCGTCACCGGACACATGGCGCGCGCGGAGATCCGCCGCAGCCAGGGCCAGCTTGACGGCGACGGCATGGCCATCGGTGGTCTGGTGCTCGGCTGGGTATCGGCCCTGTTGTGGGTGGTCGGCATCGCGGTGATCTTCCTGTTCCTGGGCGGCATGGCCTGGCTGGTGACGCTGAACTGAGCCCGCCCGCCTCCATGTATTCCCTCGCCCGACCTTTCCTCTTCGGCCTTGATGCCGAAACCGCCCACGGCATGGGCCTGAAGGCACTGGACCTGGCCTACCGCACCGGCACCACGCCGCTGGTGGCGCGCCCCATCACGCCGATGCCCACCAAGGTGATGGGCCTGACCTTTCCCAACCCCGTCGGCCTGGCCGCCGGCATGGACAAGAACGGCGCGCACATCGATGCCCTGTTCGCCCTGGGCTTCGGCTTCGTCGAGATCGGCACGGTCACCCCCAAGCCGCAACCCGGCAACCCGAAGCCCCGCATGTTCCGTCTGCCGCAGCACCAGGCCGTGATCAACCGCCTGGGCTTCAACAACGAAGGCGTGGATGCGCTGGTGCGCAATGTCGAAGCCGCGCGTCGCGACCGCGGCCTGCTGGGCATCAACATCGGCAAGAACAAGGACACGTCCAACGAGCGTGCGGCATCGGACTATCTCTACTGCCTGGAACGCGTCTATCCGCTGGCGGACTACATCACCGTCAACATCTCCTCGCCCAATACCGCCGGCCTGCGCGAACTGCAGGAAGAGCAGACGCTGCGCCAGCTCATCGGTACCCTGCGCGAGGCGCAGGAAGATCTTGCCGCCCAGCACGGCAAGCGCGTGCCGATGCTGGTGAAGATCGCGCCGGACCTCTCCGACAGCGACATCGACGCGGTCGCGCGCGTGCTAGGCGACATGCAGGTGGACGGCGTCATCGCCACCAACACCACGGTCTCCCGCCTGAGCGTGCAGGACCACCCGCATGCCCGTGAAACCGGCGGCCTGTCCGGCGCACCGCTGATGGGCCAGGCCACGCTGGTCCTGCGCCGCCTGCGCACGCGGTTGCCGCACAGCATTCCGCTGATCGGCGTGGGCGGCATCCTGTCCGGCGCCGATGCGGTGGCGAAGATGTCGGCAGGCGCCTCGCTGGTGCAGTGCTATACGGGCCTGGTCTATCGCGGACCGGAGCTGGTCCATGAGTGCGTGGAAGCGATCCGCCGCCGCCGCGAAGCGCCCAGCCGTGGTCCGGTAGCCCCGGAATGACCCCCGGTTATCGCCTCACCGCGAACGCGGCATTGCGCGACCGCAACACCTTCGGCGTGCCCGCCACCGCGCCGTGGCTGATCGAAGTGGACGATGTCGCCGCGCTGGAGGAGGTGCTTGCCCTGCCGCAGGTCACCGATGCGGAAACGCTGGTGATCGGTGGCGGCAGCAACCTGTTGTTCGCGGGCGATGCACCGGGCGCGGTGATCAGCCTCGCCACCCGTTCGACCGCCATCGTGTCCGACGATGGCGAGCGCGCACGCGTGCGCGCCGACGCCGGGGTGCCGTGGCATCCGCTGGTAATGTGGTCGCTGGAACAGGGCCTGTGCGGGCTGGAGAACCTGGCGCTGATCCCGGGCACCGCGGGCGCGTCGCCCATCCAGAACATCGGCGCCTACGGCACCGAAGTCGGCGAGTTCATCGATATCGTCGAGGCGTTCGATCGCCACCATGGCGTGCGCGTACGGCTGGACCGCGAAGCCTGCGCCTTTGCCTACCGCGACAGCGTGTTCAAGCACGCGCCGGATCGCTACCTGGTGACGGCGGTCGAATTCCTGCTGCCGCGCACGCCGTCCCTGCGCCTGGACTACGCCGGCATCCGTGAGGAACTCGGCGCGATGGGCATCGCCGCACCGAGCGCACGCGATGTGGGGGAAGCCGTCATCCGCATCCGCCAGCGCAAGCTGCCCGATCCGGCCGTGGTCGGCAATGCCGGCAGCTTCTTCAAGAACCCCATCGTGTCTCAGGCACGGGCGGAAGCGCTGCTGGTCGACTACCCCACCCTGCCCGTGTTCCGTGGCGATGCCTTGCACAACCGCAAGCTGTCGGCGGCCTGGATGATCGAAGCCTGTGGCTGGAAGGGACACCGCGATGGCGATGCCGGCGTGTCCGCCGCGCACGCACTGGTGCTGGTCAACCATGGCGCGGCGACCGGTGCGCAGTTGCTGGCGCTGGCAAGGAAGATCGCCGCGTCCGTGCACGCGCGCTTCGGCGTGGCCATCGAGCCGGAACCGAAGCTCATCGGGGCCACCTGGTAGTCCCGGGATGACGCGCATCAACGGCCCGGATACTTCCCCCTCCCCCGTTCACGCGGGAGGGCCGGGGTGGGGGCCGACCGGAGCCCGTCTCCTCCAGCGTGCGCGACGGACTCGACCGCCACGACTTGTCGTGTCGACAACGATCGGCGGTGGGTTCGACGTCCGTGACTTCGTTCGCCCCCATCCCATCCTTCCCCCGCGTGCGGGGGAAGGGGCCGGTCCCCGCTGCTGATGCCCACCCTGCCCGCCCACTACCGCGCCGCCGTGCTGATGCTGGGCAGCACGGTGTTCTTCGCGCTGATGGTGGTGGCGATCCGCCTGGCCTCGGCCACGCTGCACACCTTCGAGATCGCGTTCTTCCGCAACTTCTTCGGCCTGCTGGCAGCGGCGCCGCTGATCCTGCGCCATGGCCCCGGCTTCCTGAAAACCACCCAGTTCCCGCGCTACCTGTTCCGCTGCGTGATCGGCATCTGCTCGATGCTGGCCGGCTTCTGGGCCATCGGCCACCTGCCGCTCGCGCAGGCGGTGTCGCTGTCCTATTCCACCCCGCTGTTCGTCACCATCGCCGCCGCCGCGATGCTCAACGAGCAGGTGCGCGCGCGTCGCTGGACGGCGGTGGTGCTCGGCTTCATCGGCGTGCTGGTGATCGTGCGGCCGGGCACCTCGGCATTCACGGCGGATGCGCTGATCGCCGTCCTGGCGGCCGTGATGAGCGCGCTGGTGGCGATCCAGATCAAGCAGCTCTCGCACACCGAACCGGCCGACCGCATCGTCATCTACACCACGCTGCTATGGGTGCCGATGTCGTTGCTGCCTGCATTGGCGGTGTGGGAATGGCCGCAGGGCATCACCTGGGTATGGGTGGTCGCGGCGGGCGTACTCGGCACCGGCGGCCACATGCTGTGGACGCGCGCGTTGAAGCTGGGCGAAGTCTCCGCGCTGACACCGATCAGCTTCATGCAGCTGCCGGTCGTCGCGGTGTTCGGCTGGCTGTTGTTCGACGAGACGCTGGATACGTGGACGCTGCTCGGCGCCGGCATCATCTTCGGCGCCAACGCCTACATCGCCCATCGCGAAGCCGTGCTGTCGCGCCGCGCGGCGTCGGAAGCCTCCAGCTCGGCGGCCAAGCCCGGCGAGTGAGGCCGGGCGTTCTCAGGTCTGCTTGCCGGGCCGCTTTCCCTCGCGATAACGGCTGACGAACTCGGCGTCGGCGTCGTCCAGCGTGCCCGGGTCCGCCGCCAGCAACGGCGCGATGTACTGCCGGTGCAGTGCGTCGGCCTCGCCGCCGCGCCCCAGTTCACGGTAGGTGTCGATCAGGTTCCAGGCCGCCGTGCGTGTTTCCACGTGCCGCTCGCCCAGCACCGCACGGCGCAGGTCGAACAGTTTCTGGTACTCCGCCAGCGCGTCCCGCGCGCGCCCGGTGGTGCGCAGCGCCTCGGCGCGGATGACCATCGTCAGCTGCGCCTGCGGGTGCTTGTCGCCCAGCACCTTCAGCGCCAGGGGCTGGACATCGGTGAGCAGGCGCAGCGCGGCCTCGGGTTGCTTTGCGTTGAGCAGCGTGCCGGCGTGGTTGACCAGGATCGACAGCGTGTCCGGGTGCGATGGCCCCAGCACGCGGCTGCGTACGGTGATCACCTGCTCCTCGAGCGGCAACGCGGCGGCGTAGTCCTTCAGGCGCGCATGCGCGGTCGCCAGGTTGAGGCGCGTGCGGACGGTCTGCGGATGATCGCGGCCCAGCACGCGTTCGCGCGCGGCCAGCGCATCCTTCAGCAGGGGCAGCGCCTCATCGGCCTGGCCTGCGTCGACCATCATCGTGGCCAGCGTGCTGCGCGCCTGCAGGGTGACCGGGTGTTCGCTGCCCAGCTTGCGCGTGTAGCGTCCGGTCAGGTCCCGCTGCATCGCGATGGCGGCATCCTTTTCGCGGTTCATGATGCGCAGGACTGCGAGGTTGCCCATCGCCGAAAGCGTTTCCTCGTGGTCCGCGCCCAGCGTGGCCGTGCGCAACCGGACCACTTTCTCCATGTTGGCGCGCGCCTCGGGCAGTTCGCCCAGGTTGCGCTGCACGGCCGCCAGGTCATTGGTGGCTTCCAGGGTCGCCGGGTCGCCCTCGCCCACGCTGGACAGCAGGCGCTCCTGCACCGCCTGCACCACGCCCTTCGCGCGCGGCCGGTCGCCCCGCGCCGAGATCACCTGCGCCTGCGCGAGCTCCAGCTTCACCCGCACGCGGTCGTTGACCGGCAGTGCGAACGCACGCGGCAGCGCCTTCTGCAGCACGGCCTCCGCCTGGTCGATGTGGGCGCCTTCCAGCAACGCCTGCACCTGGTCCCGCCGCGCACGCAGGGTTTCCTGCGCACCTTCGCCCAGCACCGTGCTGCGGTAGTCCGCCACATGCGCGAAGTGCGTCGCCGCCTTGTCATGGCGGCCGATGGCGGCGTACACGTGCCCCACCGACTCGCGCAGGCTGGCCGCCACGTCGGGCTGGTCGGCGAAATCACGGGCGATCGCGTCCTCGGCGTTCGCCAGCAACTGCCGGTCCACCAGGTCGCGCGCCAGATCGCCGGTACTGGTCTTCGCCAGCGTGGCACCGAAGGCATCGGCCGCCGACGGGTCGAGGCTGCCGACCTGCCGGACCAGACCCTCCGCCAGACCCACGCCCATGGTCTCGATATCGATCCCTTCCAGCATCGACTGCTGGAACGCCGCCACCTTCTCCAGTTCCGCGCTGCGGGCCTCCGCGACGCTGCGCTGCGTCTGCGCCTGCTGCAGGCCATACAGCGACAGCCCCAGCCCGCCCAGCAGCGCCACCAGCGCTACGCCGGCCGCGACGGCCGCAGCGCGGTGGCGGCGCAGGAACTTGCGCCACACATAACCACGACTGGCGGGCACCGCGGAGACCACCCTGTCATCCAGGTAACGCTGCAGATCGTCGGCCAGGGCCGCAGCCGAATCGTAGCGGGCGTCGCGCTCGTGCTGCATGGCCTTCAGCACGATCCAGTCCAGGTCGCCGCGCAGCCGATCGCGCATCCGCGCGAGCGAAAGACCGCGCTCCTGCGCCATCTCGCGTGCCTGTTCGGTCGGCAATCCCGCCAGCCGCGACGACGGCGCGACGGCCGTAGGCGTCTCCGCGGACCAGGTCTCGCCCACGGCTTCCGGCCGCACGCCGGTCACCAGTTCGCACAGCACCACGCCGAGCGAATACACATCGCTGCGGGTATCCACTTCGCGTGGATCGCCCTGCGCCTGCTCGGGGCTCATGTACTCCGGGGTACCCGCCCGCTCCAGCACGGCATCGCCGGCCAGCGACGCGGTGGTCGCGATGCCGAAATCGATGATCTTCGGCACCGGCCTGCCGTCCAGCGTGTCCACCAGCAGGTTGCCGGGCTTGAGGTCGCGATGCACCACGCCCTTGTGGTGCGCGTGCTGCACGCCTTCGCACACCCGGATCAGCAATGCGACGCGGGCATCCAGCGGCAGGCGCTGGTCGCGGCAGTAGCGCGTGATGGGGGTGCCTTCGATCAGCTCCATCGCAAAGAACGGGAAGCCTTCGTCGGTCGCACCGGCGTCGTAGATCTGCGCGATCGCCGGATGGCGCATCTGCGCGAGCACCTGCCGCTCCACTTCGAAATACGCCAGGTGGCGCGCCTGCAGGCGTTGCGCGCGCATCAGCTTCAGCGCCACCTCGCGGCGGACCGGTTCCAGCTGCGCGGCGCGGTAGACCTCGCCCATGCCGCCCCGGCCCAGCAGGCCTTCGATGCGGTAACGCCCCAGCCGTGCGCCCGGCGCAAGCGTTCCGTCGGGCGCGGTGGGTGCGTCCTGCAGGCGCGTGGCCAGGCTCTCGGTGGGTGCGAGGTCGTCGTAAGGTTGCGATGTCATGCCACTGTCCCCGGTGCGCCCGGCCATGGTAGCGGAAGCGTGAGTTGACCGACCGATCCGTTACACTCGGACCCGCACCTGCCAGCAGCACACGCATGTCCCGGGATTTCCACGATCCGCCCACCACGCAACGGACCATCCTGAGCGACGGTCCGCGTCCGCACGCGCCGCGTTCGGCGTGCGTGGTGGTGATCCATGGCGAAGGCCTGGGCCGGCGCGCGGACATCGATGTCCAGCCGGTGCGCGTGGGGCGTTCGCAGGAAACCGACCTGCATATCCCGCACAACAGTGTCTCGCGAGTGCACTGCGAGATCTGGCGCGATGGCGATACCTACTGGGTGCGCGATCTAGGCGCCACCAATACCACCCGGCTGAACGACATGCCGGTGACCGAAGCCGCGCTGGTGGACGGCGACCACATCACGCTGGGCGAGAGCATCCTCAAGTTCATCAGCCACAGCAGCGTGGAAGCGCGCTACCACGAGGAGATCTACCAGCTCGCCACCCACGACGCCCTGACGGAGATGTACAACCGCCGCCACTTCATCGAAACGGTGGAGAAGGAGATCGCGCGCGCCATGCGGCATCAGCGCGCGTTGACGATGTGCATCATCGACGTGGACCTGTTCAAGCCGATCAACGACCGCTACGGCCACATCTCCGGCGACCTCGTGCTGAAGCAGATCGCGGCGCTGGTGCGCCGGCATGTGCGCAACGACGATGCCGCGGCGCGGATCGGCGGCGAGGAGTTCGCCGTACTGCTGCCCGAATGCGGGCCCGAGGCCGCCTACGGCTTCGCCGAGCGTCTGCGCGAGGCGGTGGAGGCGGTGGTGTTCCGTCCTGGCGGCGAAGCGCAGCGCATCACCGTGAGTATCGGCATCGCCGCGCTGACGCCCGAGCGCGATACCGTCAGCCGCATGATGGCCGCCGCCGACGCGGCGCTGTACCGGGCCAAGAGCGAAGGCCGCAACCGGGTCTGCATCGAGCACTGATCGGGGAAGGTCAGCCGCCCAGCGGGTCCACGCCGTAGCCCGCCGCGCGCCAGGCATCGATGCCGCCCTTCAGCGGCAGCACGTCGCGGAAGCCCGCCTCGCGCAGCTTCGCCGCCATCCACGCGGCCGACACCTCATCGGGGCAGGCACAGTAGATGACGATCTTCGCCTCGCGTGGATACGAGGCCAGGATGCCGTCGAGGTGGCGCTCGTCCGCGAACATCGCGCCCGGGATGACGTAGGGGTCCACGTCGCGGAAACCGGGTGCGCGGATGTCGAACACCACCGGCGGCTGGCCCGCGCGGACCAGCGCATCCAGTGCCGGCGGATCGATCCGCGCCGCCTCCAGCGACTTCAACAGAGATCGGCGGCGCCACCAGCGCCAGCCCACGTATGCCGCAAGCAGTGTGCCGACGACCACGCCGGCACCCGTGCCCAGCTGCGAGAGCGTATCGATGACGGTTTCGACCTGCCTGGCGAACACCACGCCCAGCCCCAGTCCCAATGTTGCCCACAGTGCCGCGCCGAGCCCGTCGTAGCGCAGGAACGGCGGCAGCCGCACCTGCATGGCGCCCGCCAGCGGCACGGACACCATCGACAGTCCGGGAATGAACTTCGCCACCGACAGGATGCGGATGCCGAAACGGCCGTAGAAGCGCTCGGTGCGCTTCATGCAGGTGTCGCGCGACAGCGACAGCCGGCACAGCGACTGCAGCGTGCGGTTGCCGTAGCGGCGGCCCGCGTAGAACCAGACGCTGTCGCCGATCAGGCTGGCCAGCACCGACACGCCCAGCACGCCGGCCAGCGGCAGCCACAGCGGATCAGCCTGCATGGCCACGCCGGCGCCCACCAGGATCAGGGTGGGCATCGCGGGCACGGGCAGGCCCAGCGACAACGCCAGCACGTTGACGAACACCAGCAGCACGCCGTATCGGTCGACCAGTTCCTGCATTGCCATTCCCGGAGTCCACGCCGCGTTCCGCGACGGGTGTCGGCATGTTCGATCCACGGGCGGCCTGCGGCAAGGCGCCTGCCCGCAACGATCCGTTGCCCGGCCGCGATAGCGCACACCGGTACAACGCCGCACGTGCGTGCTGCGACGCGGGATCGTTCCGTTTACCTAGCTGGTCGCGCGGCATGCGAAGGGGGGTATCGCGGCCAATGTCGGGGGCCACGGCAGCCAAAGCCGACGCCATCACATGGACTTAATCCCGTCACGGGGCGGGCGTCCCACCATCCGCCGCTGTACGGTCGCCGCCCCCACGCGTGCCGCACGCCAAGGCAGTCCATCCCGTTGAACGTCCACCTGACTCTCGCCGGAGGATCCGATCATGGTTGCACCCGTACGACCCGCACGCCTGCCCCTCGTCCTGGCGGCCGCCAGCTTCACCCTGCTGGTGGCCGCGCCACTGAAAGCCGAGGAAGGCGATTACAGCTTCTGGCAGACCCTGGTGAACCTGGTCTCGCCGCCCAAGGCGGACAACAAGGTCACCGCCGCCCAGCGCACCGGCACCTACCCGTTGCTGGCCAATCCGTCGGGTTTCAACGACGGCTTCCAGCCCGGGCGCTATGACGCCTGGCAGACCATCCAGCTCGCGCCGCAGACCGGCGCGGTGTGCGGCGACGGTTCGCCATTCAAGTTCTTCGTCAACCGCGTGGCCGATACGCGCAACACCATCATCTACATGGAAGGCGGTGGCGCCTGCTGGGACTACGCCAGTTGCAGCGGCCAGAGCGGCATCCGCGGTGCGCGCAATCCGAACGGCATCCCCGACGACTACATGGGCCTGCTGAATCCCGGCGCCAGCCTGGTCAGCCCGTTCGTCACCCGCGTCAGCCCGTTCGATGCGGTGAAGACGCAGGGCTGGAACATGGTCTACGTGCCCTACTGCACCGGCGACATCTACAGCGGCGACCGCGTGGCGGTCTACAACGACCCGAGCGGCCAGAACACGCCGCTGGTCTGGCACCACAACGGGGTACGCAATGTGCGCGCGGTGGTCGGCTGGTTGAAGGACAACCTGCCGCGGCCCACGCAGATGCTGTCCACCGGCTGCAGCGCAGGCGGTGCGGGCAGCCTGACCAGCTACCATCCGCTGCGTCGCGACATGGCACCCACGCGCAGCTTCCTGATCAACGACTCCGGCCCGATCTTCCCCACGCTGAAGAACGGCAATCCGGTGGACTATCCCTCGCAACCGCTGATGGCGCTGATCCGCAGCGCCTGGGGCCTGGACCAGCCCAACGGGCCCCTGCCCTACCTCGCCAGCGGCCTGCCGCAGTTCGATCTCAACGAACTCGGCACCCTGTACCCGGCCCTCTCCAGCAAGTACGCGAACGACCGACTGGGCCACACGCACTTCTGGAAAGACCTCAACTACTCGTCCTATTCCTACGAACGGTTCTACCCCGACATCGCCAACGCGCCGGACCAGGCGACCAAGGAGGCGCGCATCCATGCGCGCTGGGACGTCGATACCGCACGCCTGCGTGACCGCCTGAACACGTTGAACAACGTCGGTGGCTACTTCCCCCAGTACCGCGCGCTCAACGAGAGCCACTGCACCACCATCGTCGACTTCAAGAACGCCGACGTACAGGCGCAGAACCTGGAACTGAAGCACTTCATCGACAGCGTGCTCGATGGCCAGGGCAAAGTGATCGACGCCAGCGAGCAGGACGACAAGGCCGACAAGGCCAAGCCATTCAACCTGCTGTACTGGCTGGTCGACCAGTTGATGGGATGAGGCCGATGTCCGGGGCCGCCGTGCTGCGGCGGTCCCGGCGTGCGAGGGACGCTGCATGAAGAAACTGCTGACACTGCTGGTGCCGTGCGCGGTCTTCGTCGCCGCCATCGTCTGGTGGAAGCGCGATGACCCGGCCAGACCAGCCGCGCCGCTGTCATCGGTTGAGCTCGCGGACGCCGCGTCGTCGCCCCTGGCCTCCCTGCAAGCCACGCCACAGGCGCAGGAGCACCGCGAGCGCCAGCGCTTCGAGACCGATGCGAAAGACTTCTTCGCGCATTCCGCGTCGTTGCGCGCGGTGGAACGCAGCGAACGCGCCGATGCGTTGACGCGGCAGATCGACAAGTACGAAGCAGCGGGCGGCCTGTCTGCGGGCGAAGCCGTGCTGCTGCGCACAGCGCTGGTCAAGGCGACCGTGGACGACCCGGCGCAACAGGCAGCCGAGGTCGCCGCCATCGCCGACCGCTATCGCGCCCACGCTGACGCGCGCATGGCCGCCTTCACCGCACAGCAGCGCAACGATCCGAGATTCCAGGCCTACAAGGCCCGTGAAGCGCAGGTGGTGTCTGAAGTGATGGCCACCACGTCGATCCCCGCCGGCCTCACCCGCGACCAGTACCTGCGGCAACGGTTGCAGCAAGAGCGCGAGCGGGCCTACGCGCCGTAGACGCGGCTTTCTGTAGGAGCGACGTAAGTCGCGACCGCACGCCGTCAATCAAAGCAGTGCCATCGCCTGTTCCGGCGACAGGCCAACGGAGCGGGCGCTATCGGTTACGCACCGGAATGTTCAATGCATGCGGTCGCGACTTGCGTCGCTCCTACAGAAGAACTGACGCCTCATCTGACCTGCCACGGCCGCTCGCGGATGCGGTACAGCACCAGGTAGACGCCCGAGACCCAGGCGACGCCCGCAGCCCAGCCGCCGAGGATGTCGGACGGGTAATGCACGCCCAGGTAGATGCGTGAGGCGCCGACGGTCAGCGTGAACAGCACGGCCAGCCCGGCCACCAGCCAGCGGAAACGGGTGTGCCAGCACAGCAGCACCACCACCATCGCCAGCGTGGCCGAGCCCATTGCGTGGCCGCTGGGGAAACTGAAGGTGTGCTCCGGCGCGATGGACTCCCACAGGCTGGGGCGATCGCGCTGGAAGAACTGCTTGGTGGCCAGGTTCAGCAGGGCCGAGCCGGCGAACGACACCCCTGCGAAGGTGGCCTCGCGCCAGCGCCGCAGCACCAGCAACACCGACGTCAGCAGGATGTCCGCCGGCACCACGCCCCACTGGTAGCCGATCGCCGACATGAAGACGAAGAAGCGGTCCAGCGCGGGGCCGTTTAGCGCGTGCGCGCGCCACAGCAGCGGATCGTCGAAGTAGAAGGCTTCCAGCTCGTGGACTTCATCCGCCAGCTCGACGAACAGCCACAACGGCGCCAGCAGGCAGAAGAACAGCAGGACCAGGCGCCCGCCGTGTTCACGGAACAGGCCGGCGATGAACCGCCGGCCGTTCGCCAGCGTGTCAGCCGGCAGCACGCGCGTACTTGGCCTCGACGTAGTCATCGATCAGCGCGACGAACTCATGTGCGATGTTCTCGCCACGCAAGGTGATCTTCTTCTCGCCATCGACGAACACCGGCGCCGCCGGCGCCTCGCCCGTGCCCGGCAGCGAGATGCCGATATTGGCGTGGCGCGATTCGCCCGGCCCGTTGACCACGCAGCCCATCACCGCCAGCGTCATGTTCTCGGCGCCGGGATGGGTGACCTTCCATTCGGGCATCTTGCCGCGCACGTGTTCCTGCACGACCTTGGCCAGTTCCTGGAAGAACTCGGAGGTGGTGCGGCCGCAGCCGGGACACGCGGTGACCATCGGCGTGAACGCGCGCAGGCCGGTGGTCTGCAGCAGTTCCTGCGCCACGATGACTTCCTGCGTGCGGGACTGGCCGGGTTCCGGCGTCAGCGAGATGCGGATGGTGTCGCCGATGCCTTCCTGCAGCAGCACCGCCAGCGCGGCGCTCGAGGCGACGATGCCCTTGCTGCCGATGCCGGCCTCGGTCAGGCCCAGGTGCAGGGCGAAGTCGGTGCGGCTGGCCATGTCGCGGTAGACGGCGATCAGTTCCTGCACGCCGCTGACCTTGGCCGACAGCACGATGCGGTCGCGCGGCAGGCCGATCTCGACCGCGCGCTCGGCCGAATCCACCGCCGAGCGGATCAGCGCCTCGCGCAGCACGCGGCCGGCGTCCCACGGGATTTCGCGCGTATGGTTTTCGTCCATCAGCTGCGCCGCCAGGGCCTGGTCCAGCGAACCCCAGTTGGCACCGATGCGTACCGGCTTGCCGTAGCGGATGGCGAATTCGATCAGCTGCGCGAACTGGGTGTCGCGCTTCTTGCCGAAGCCGACGTTGCCCGGGTTGATGCGGTACTTGGCCAGCGCCTCGGCGCAGGCCGGTTCGCCCGCCAGCAACTGGTGGCCGTTGTAGTGGAAGTCGCCGATCAACGGCACCGACACGCCCATCATCTCCAGCTTCTCGCGGATGCGCGGGATGGCGGCGGCGGATTCGGGGTTGTTGACGGTCAGGCGGACCATTTCCGAGCCGGCGCGCCAGAGTTCCGCCACCTGCTTCACGCTGCCGGCGATGTCGGCGGTGTCGGTGTTGGTCATCGACTGCACCACCACCGGATGGCCGCCGCCGACGGTGGCGTTGCCGATCCGGACGGCTTGGGTGATGCGGCGCGGCCAGGGCGCGGCGTCGGTGGGGGGCGTGGGGCGGGTGACGGCGTCGTGCATGCCGGCATTGTAGCGTGGCTGCCTGCCCGGGCCGGCAGCCGCCGCCCTGCGACGCCATGCCGCAGGCCCCGTCCGCGCGCTTGCTCTAGCATGTAGCGATGCCGAATACCGTCTTCACGCTGACGCCGTCGTTCCTGCGCACCCTGTGCAACCTGCGCTGGGTGGCCATCGTGGGCCAGGCGGTGACGGTGCTGGTGGCGCTGGGCCTGCTGGACATCGACCTGCCGCGCTGGCCCCTGTGGGCCGGCATCGGGGCGCTGGCGCTGTTCAACGTCTACGCCACCTGGCGCAGCCGCCGTCCCGGCCAAGAGACGCCGGCCGAGGCCTTCGCGCACATGCTGGTGGACGTGGCCGTGCTGTCCTGGCTCGTCGCCTGGAGCGGCGGCATCGGCAATCCCTTCAGTTCGATGTTCCTGCTGCTGATCGCGGTGTCCGCACTGGCGCTGCCATTGCGCTGGGTGCTGGCTACCGGCGTGGCCTGCCTGCTGGGCTACATCCTGACCGCCGTGTTCGGCCGGCCGCTGCCGCACCTGCATGGCGACAACTTCAACGTGCACCTGTGGGGCATGGCGGTGAACTTCGTGTTGTCGGCCGGCGTGGTGCTGTATTTCTCCACCCGGCTGGTCGCCGCGCTGCGCCTGCGCGAGCAGGAACTGGCCCGCCTGCGCGAACGCTTCGCACGCAACGAAGGCATCGTCGCCCTTGCCACGCACGCCGCCGCCGTGGCGCATGAACTCAATACCCCGCTGGCGACGATGACGCTGCTGACCGAGGACATCCGCGAGCACGCGAGCGAACCCGACATCCGCGAGGACGCGGGCACCATGCGCCAGCTGATCGACCTGTGCCGCGACCGCGTACGCGCGCTCGCCGCCTCGGCCGACATGGGCGTGCGCCAGCGCGTCGACCTGGACGAGGTGGTGCAGCGCTGGCAACTGGTCCGGCCGACGATCGAACTGCAGCGAACCGGCGCACTGCCGCCGTGGCTGGCGACCGACGCGTCCACCGGCCACCTGCTGCAGGCACTGCTCAACAATGCGGCGGACGCCAGCCGCCAGGCCGGGTCGCAGCGCGTGGACCTGGACCTGCGCTGCGAAGGCGATGAGCTGGTCGGCACCGTGCGCGATTACGGCAACGGTTTCCACGAAGCGCTGCCATTCCAGTCCGAGCAACTCTTCCGCACCAGCAAGCCCGAAGGCATGGGCGTGGGCCTGGCCCTGTCGCATGCCACCATCGAGCGGCTCGGCGGGCGCATGACCATGCGCGCCGTGCCGCCCAAGGGCGTGCAGGTGCAGTTCCGCCTGCCCGTGGCGGGCAATGACGAGACATCCCCATGAGAGACATCCGATGAAAGGCCTGCTGGTCGACGACGACGAACTCTACGCGCGCACGCTGCAGCGCAGCCTGGCGCGCAAGGGCATCGAGACCGAGATCGCACTGGACGCCGCCAGTGCGCTGGCGCGCGCGCGCGAGTGCCTGCCCGATTTCGCCCTGGTCGACCTGAAGCTGGGCAGCGATTCCGGCCTGGCCCTGATCGAACCGCTGCGCGCGTTGCGCGCCGACATGCAGATCCTGCTGGTCACCGGGTATGCGAGCGTGGCCACTGCCGTGGAATCCATCAAGCGCGGCGCCGACGACTACCTCCCGAAACCGGCGACGGTGCCGACCATCCTGCGTGCGTTGGGGCTGGAAGCCCCTGCCGCAGCGGAAGACAGCAGCGCGACCGACGACACCATGACACCGCTCAGCCGGCTGGAGTGGGAACACATCCAGCAGGCGCTGGCCGAAACCGAAGGCAACATCTCCGCCGCTGCGCGCCTGCTGGGCATGCATCGCCGTTCGCTGCAGCGCAAGCTGGCAAAGCGGCCGGGGCCGGAGCGGCGCTGGATCGACGAGTAGCCGTCAGCGCGGCGGGTCGCGGTCCGGCTCGATCGCCGCGCCAGCGCCCATGCCCGCACCGGCACCCAGGCCGGCCGCGCCCATCCCGGCACCACCGCCCTGCCGCCCCTCGCCTTTCGCGCCCTCGCCCTTGCCTTTCGAGGCGGCCGGTCGCGCCGGGCCTTGCCGCGGAATCGACAACGAAGACGGGACCGGCTCCAAGTCGAGCACGCTGCGGATGAAGTCGCGCAGGGACACCACCAGCGCATCGGTGTGGATGGGCCGTCCCGCCGCGAGATCATGGGCGGCCTGCGCGGCCAGACGCACCTGCTCATCGGTGCCCAGCAGGATGATGTCCGACAACGCGGCTTCCACCGCGTCGCGGATGCGCCGGGGCCGGTCGCTGCCTTCGTCGACCCCGTCGGCGCCGGTTTCGCGCGCCTGCACGCGCAGGTCGCGCAGGTGGCGCGGGTCGACCTCCAGCGCGCCGGTGAACGAGCCGCCCAGCACCTTGTAGGCCGCGATCAGCGTGCGCAGGCGCTCGTTGATCTGGCGGTTCTCGCGCGCACGCCGCTCCTGCACTGTCTGCATGACCAACAGCCGGATGCCAACGCCGATCACCGTGATCAGCGCCAACCCCGCCAGCGTTGTCAGCAGGCCCTGCCACGAACTGAAGTCGAGACCGCGCATGCGCTGTGCCTCCCGTGCAACCGGACGCCACCTTACCGAAAACCGTACCCGTCGCCGTGATGACGCTCGAGATCAGAATGTCCTGCGCAGCACCACGTCCCAACTGCGCGGATCGCCGAGGTACGCCATCGTGCCGCCCAGCGCGTACACCACGTAGGTGCGGTCGCCGAGATTGCGGCCGCGCACGGTCAGCTCGGTGGTGTCGTTCCATCTGAAGCCCACGTGCGCGCCCCATGTCGCGTAGCCGGCGGTGGACAGCGTGTTGGCGGCGTTCGCGTAGCGGGACGAGACGCCGCGCACGTCCACGCCCGCCGACCAGCGCGGGCCGACGCGGTAATCCACCCACAGGTTGCCGACGCGCGAGGGCGTGTTGGTCGGCCGGCGGCCGGCGCGCGAGACCGGAACGCCGCCGACGTTCTCGTAGAAGTCGTCCAGCGTGGCGTCCACCCAGGCCAGGTTGCCTTCGATGTTCAGCGATGCCTGCGGACGCCAGCCGAAACTTGCCTCGATGCCGCGCGCCGACTGCTGGCCCACCGGCAGCGTCTGGCCCGGATTGGCGGGATCGGTGATCGCGAGATTGCGGCGCACGATGCTATACGCGGCCAGCGTGGCGAAACTGCGTCCGTCCTGCGACTGCAGTTTCGTTCCGATTTCGACCTGCCTTCCCGTGGTCAGGTCGAAGTCCCGCAGGGTGGCGAAATTGGCGGTGCTGAGGATGCCGGCCGGCGGATCGGCCGCCGTGCTGTATTGCATGTAGACGTTCGCCTGCGGCGCGATGGTCCAGTTCAGTGCCACACGCCCGGTCGTGGGCGTGTACTCGCGTTCGAAGCGCGCGGGATTGCTGGCCGAGACCGTGCGGTGGTTGACCACGTCCAGCACGATGCGGTCGTGGCGCAGCCCGGTCAGCCACGACAGCGACGGGGTCAATTCGGTCAGGTTTTCCACGTACACCGCCTGCGTGCGCAGCCGGTTGGTGCGGTCGGGCGTGTAGACGATCGCCGTCCCGGGCACGTCGAGGAAGCGACCCGGCGTCACCGCGTCGAGCGACACGGTGTCCACCGTGGCCGACAGCGACAGCGGAAAGCGCGTCTGCCGGTTGTAGCTGATGTCCAGGCCGGTGGCCCATTGCGTCGGCAGGCCGAACAAGGCGCCCTCGTGGCTCCACTCCAGCCGGTTGCCATGGACCTGCTGGTCGTGACGCTGCAGCAACGTGCCGGAACGGATGACGCCCTCGTTGCCGGCGGTCAGGCGGTAGCTTTCGACGTTGCGGTAATCGCGCAGTGCGTCGTAGTGGTAGATGGTGTTGCGCACGGTGTCGCGCTCACCCGGTGTCCATTCCAGCAGCGAGCGCGCCCACAGCACGTCCTGTCCGTAGTAGCCGTCGGCGACGTTGTAGTTGCGCCCGACCGTTTCCGGCAGCACCGACAGGCGGCCGGTCGCTGGCTGGCGCACGGGCGTGCCCCAGTAGGGACGACGGTTGTCCTCCTGCTGGTATTCCACCGCAAGCGTGTGGCGAAGCGTGGGGGCCAGCTGCACCAGCCAGGACGCCGCCATCGCCGATGCTTCGCGCACCTGGCCATCGATCCCGCTTTCCGCGTCGCGCGCGCTGGCATCCAGCCGGACCGCCTGCAGGGCGTCGTTGCCGCCGACGCGCAGGTTGGCACCCATCGCCAGCGTGCCGTCGCGGAAAGACCCCCACGATGCCTGCATGGCTGCTTCATCGCGGTCCAGCCGCGCCAGCCGGGTGACGTAGTTGATCGTGCCACCGACTGCGCCGGCACCGTACAGGAAGCTCGACGGACCACCGATCGCCTCCACCCGCTCGTACTGCCACGCATCCACGGGACGCGCCGCGATGCTGGCGTACTGCACATCGATGCCGTTGAACAGCTGGGTGATCTGGCTGCCGGAAAAGCCGCGATACGTCACCGCATTGCCGTTGCCCGGCGGCGAGGCGACGGTCAACCCGGGGATGCCCGACAGCGCTTCCTGGGTAGTACGCACGCCGCGTGCGTCGAGTGTTTCGCGGTCGATCACCGTGATCGACGCCGGTGTCTGCATGACGCTCAACGCCAGGCGCGTGCCGGCGCCGGCGGCCTTGTCGAGTTCCACCGCGTGGCCCTTGACCTCGACGGCATCGAGCTGGGTGGCACGGGAACCATCGGGCAACGTGATGCGCTCGGCGGCATGTACAACGACCGGAAACGACAGGGCCGCCAGGACGGCCACGGACAGGCGCGACGCACGCAGCGCCGCGCAGGAAGACAGGGACATGGAAACTCCAAAGCACAAGGACGCGGCGCACGGGCCGCACGATCAACGGGAGGTCTTGTGGTTCAGAGCAGGACGGGCGGCCCTTGTCCGCCCAGGCCGCGCAGGCGCAGGCGCCTCGTGCGAGGAAGCGTTACGACGCTTGCGATGACGTCTCCGGAGAGACGCGGGAAGAGCAAGGCGATGCAGAGCAGCAACAGCGGCAATGCGGCGGCCAGCATGCAGTACGCGCAATCGGCGCCCATCGGCATGCCGGCCGGCGACGGCGATTCCTCCATCGGTGATCCGGCGCGGGTATCGACCCATTTGATGCCACCGGTGGTGCACAGTTCGGTCCACCCGGCCAACACCTGCGAGCCCGTGTCGCTCACCCATCGCGTGACGGACGGCGCGAACGCCATCAGCAGCGCGGCCAGCAAGGCCAGCTGCAGCATCGGTCGGAGCAAGGCGCGCGATCGGATCACGGGCGGCATTCTAGACGCAGCGACACGGAGGGGTCAGGTGCGACGGAATGCCGCACCCCGGATCAACGCGTGAACGTCACGCGCGCGCCTTTCATCCGCGGCGCGTCGCCATCGACGTCGGTCCATGCCAGCCATGCCGCACCGGCATGCCACTGCACGCGCGGGATGCCGCTTGCGCGGCCGCGCGCGGACAGCCTGGCGACCTCGGTACGCTGCGCCTGGCCCCAACGCTCGTCATGCCGTGCGAGCACCAGCACCTGCTGCTCGTCCGGCGACTGTTCGAGCCAGGCCACCACCAGATGGCCGTCGCCGCGCGCGAGCCCCAACCGCCCGAGCACCTGCATGCCCTTCGCCAGCGTCACGGGCGCATCGAAGCTGTCGCCGGCATCCTGCGAACGCGCCGCGCGCAACTCGGGCATGCCGTCCGCCTCCGTGTACCAGGCCACCCAGACCGTGTCGCCCTCGGCGACGACCACCGGGCCATTCACCGGGCACCCGGCGATCTGCCAGCCATCCGCATGCACGTCGCGCGGCGTGGTCCAGCGCTCGCCATCGAAACGGACGATGCGCGTATCGCGGATCTCGCCCTCGCCCCGTCCGCGGTAGACGACCACGGCGCCACGATCGGTCATGGCGGAAGACGTGGTGCAGCAATCACAGGTCGACGTATCCAGCGGCCACTCGGCCCCCTGCTTCGCCTCCGCATCGTAGAGCGCGGCACGCAGCATCATCGGGGCGCCGGCACCATGGTGGCCGTCATCGTGATGCGCGTGCGCGCCGTCGGCGGCCTTCTGCCGACTGTCCAGCCAGGCGATGCCCAGCCGGTCGCGCGCCTGCGGCCAGAACGTCACGAAGCCATGGTCACCCGGCGTGCCGGACGGATGCACCAGTTGCGGCGCGCTCCACGTCGCGCCCCCGTCGCCGGAGCGCACCAGGTCGATGCCGTAGTCCATGCGCGCCGGTCCGGTGCTTCTCAACCAATGCGCCCACAGCGAGCCATCCGGCATGGCGTAGATGTGCGGCGTGTCCGCCCAGTTGACGAACCAGCCGGTCCCTTCCGCGATCGTGCGCGGCGCATCCCATCCCTGCGCGCCCGCAGCCAGGCGGCTGAAGCGCAGGCGGTGACCCGCCTCGTCCATCGGCTCCACCCAGCTCAGCAGCAGGGCACCGTCGGGCGTCGCCATCAGGTCGGGCTGCGCGGCGACGGACGGCGCCGGCATGTCCATCGTCTTCACCACGGAGACAGGCCCGGTGCGCGCCGCGGACGGCGCCTGATCAGCGGGAGCGCACGCCGCTAGCATCGCCAGCATGATCGGCACGGAGGCGCGGGGCCAGGGGAAACGGCGCATGCGGAAGACTCCAGGGCGGTGGGACGCAGTCATTCCATCATGGAACCCACCCCTGCGGCTGCGACCACCTGTCGCACCTCTTCGCGGCGATGAGACCGCCACCGTTTATCCTTCCCGCATGACCGACACTGCCCGCGACGTCCTTACGCCCACCCAATTGAACACCCTGGCCCGCGACCTGCTGGAAGGCGCGTTTCCGCTGGTGTGGGTGGAAGGCGAACTGGGCAACGTCACCCGTCCGGCCTCGGGCCACCTGTACTTCACCCTGAAGGACGCGCGCGCGCAGGTGCGCTGCGCCATGTTCAAGCCCAAGAGCCAATGGCTGAAGTTCGCCCCGCGCGAGGGTCTGCGCCTGCTGGCGCGGGGCCGGCTGACCCTGTACGAAGCGCGCGGCGACTACCAGCTGGTGATCGACAGCCTGGAGGAAGCCGGCGAAGGCGCGTTGCGGCGCGCGTTCGATGAACTGAAGGCCAGGCTCGCGGCGGAAGGCCTGTTCGACGATGCGCGCAAGCGTCCCCTGCCCTCGCACGTTCGGCGGCTGGGCATACTGACCTCGCCGACCGGCGCTGCAGTGCGCGATGTACTGAGCGTGTTGCAGCGCCGCTTCCCGCTGCTGGAAGTCGACGTGCTGCCCGTGCAGGTGCAGGGCGAGACGGCGGCCGCACAGATCGTCGACGTGTTGCAGCGAGCGGCGCGTGGTGGCCGTTATGACGTGCTGCTGGTCACCCGTGGCGGTGGATCGCTCGAAGACCTGTGGGCCTTCAATGACGAGCGCCTGGCGCGCGCCATCGCCGCCTCGCCCGTCCCCGTCGTGTCCGCCGTCGGCCACGAGACCGACTTCACCCTCGCCGATTTCGCCGCCGATCTGCGCGCGCCGACGCCGTCGGTCGCGGCGGAGCTGCTGGTACCGGACCGGCGCGACCTGGTGACGCGCGTACACGCGCTGCAGCGCCGGCTCGCCACCACCCAGACACACAGGCTGCGCAACGCCATGCAGCGCGCCGACCGCGCCGCGCTGCGTCTCAATGCGCTGCGTCCGCAGGCGCGGTTGGAAATGCTCCGACGCCGGCAGGAAGACGCCGCCCGCCGCCTGCATGCCCTGTGGCGAGACCAGCAGGCGCGTCGCGCGGCCGCGGTTCGTCACGCGGCCGCGGTCCTGCGTGCCCATGCACCGCAGCGCCGACTGGAACAGGTGCGCGCGCGCCTGCTCGCCCTCGCCCCGCGCCCCCAGGCCGCTGTCGCGCGCACGCTGCAACGCGAGGCACTGCGCCTGCGTGGCCTGGCCCGTTCACTGGAAGCCATCAGCCCGCTCGCGACTGTCGCCCGTGGTTATGCGCTGGTGACGAAGGAAGATGGCACGCTGGTGCGTTCGGTGACGCAGGTGCGTCCCGGCGACAGGGTCGATGCACGACTGGGCGATGGAACATTGAAACTCAGGGCGGAATGAGCGCGCCACCGCACCCGCATCGCGCCGTGCGCCTTCGCCGACGTCCATGAGACAACCTCCGGATACGGCAGTGGCAAGACCGGCACAACGGCGCTCGCCCTCCGCTGTCCCCCACACGTCCCCATCACCAGGAGCAATAGATGATCACCCGCGAACAACTTGTCGAAATGTTCGACAACATGGCCAGGGAAACGCCATGGGATCTCAGCAAGCCGATGGTATGGGGCTACTTCTTCACCCACGGCACGCGGCCGGCGCTGGAAGCCGTGGTCCCGTTGCTGCAGGAACAGGGGTACCGCGTGATCGCGCTGTACCTGGAAGACAAGGACAATCGCAAGGATCCCGACCTCTGGTGGCTGCACGTCGAGAAGACCGAGATCCACACACCCGACAGCCTGGACCAGCGCAACCAGGCGCTGTACCGCTTCGCCGACGAGCACGGCCTGGATGCCTATGACGGCATGGATGTCGGCGTGATCGAGTAGCGGCACCCGCCGGGTGGCAATGCGATCAACCCCACTCGCAGGCCCCGTGCGTTCGACTCCCTGTCCCACACACGGAGTCACGCCATGTCGCACCGTCTGACCGTCACCCTGCTGGCCGTCGCTGTCCTGGCCGCCTGCCAATCCCGCCCTCCTGCACACCCCGCATCCGACGCGGAGGTCGCTCCCTCCGACGCCTACGCGGCGGCGGAGGCTGCCGCTGATGCCGCCAGTACCGAGGCCCTGCGGCGCGAGCGGTCCACGCTGGACAGCATCGTTGTGACGGGCCAACGCCTGGAGGCCCGGCAGGCGAAAGCAGCAGCTCCGATCCATGCCCATGCGCCACCACCGCCACCCGCGCCGGCGACGGTCGCGTATCGCAGCGCGAACCTGGTGGGCGGCATGATCCCGCCGCCGCAGGCGCAACCTGCCAACACCGAGAAGTATGCCGAGCGCGACGACAACCCTGTGCGCCGGACGCTGGATGAACCTGTCTCCACCTTCTCCGTGGATGTGGACACCGGCAGCTACAGCAACGTGCGCCGCATGCTGCGCGAAGGCCAGCGGCCGCCTGCCGACGCCGTGCGTGCGGAGGAATTCATCAACTATTTCCGCTACGGTCATGCCGCACCCAGCGATCGCAGCCGTCCCTTCAACGTGACCACCGAGCTCGCCCCGGCACCCTGGAACGCGAAGCGCCAGGTACTGATGGTGGGCATCAAGGGCTACGACGTGCCGAAGGCCACGTTGCCGCCGGCCAATCTGGTGTTCCTGCTCGACACCTCCGGCTCGATGGAGTCGCCGGACAAACTGCCGCTGCTGAAGCAGTCCTTCGCCCAGCTGGTCCCGCAGTTGCGCAGGCAGGACCGCGTCAGCATCGTGGTGTACGCCGGATCGGCCGGCCTGGTGCTGCCACCCACGCCGGGCGACCGGCACGACGAGATCCTTGCCTCGCTGGACCGCCTGCAGGCCGGCGGCAGCACCAACGGCGGCGACGGCATCCGGCTGGCATATGCGATGGCGAAGCAGGCCTACATCAAGGACGGCGTGAACCGCGTCATCCTGGCGACCGATGGCGACTTCAACGTGGGCACGGTCAGCCAGGATGCCCTGGAGACCATGGTCGCCGACCAGCGCAAGTCCGGCATCGCGCTGACCACCCTTGGCTTCGGCACCGGCAACTACAACGATGCGATGGCCGAACGCCTGGCCGATGTCGGCGACGGCAACCATGCCTACATCGACACGCTGCAGGAAGGCCGCAAGGTGCTGGTGGATGAAATGCAATCCACCCTGCTGACCATCGCCCGCGACGTGAAGATCCAGGTGGAATTCAACCCCGCCGTCGTCTCGGAATATCGTCTGATCGGCTACGAGAACCGCGTGCTCGCCAACGAGGACTTCGCCAACGACAAGGTGGATGCCGGCGACATCGGCGCGGGCCACGAAGTCACGGCGCTGTACGAGATCACGCCGGTCGACAGCGGTGCCGAGCGCCTGCCCGCGCTGCGTTACGGCGGCAAGCAGGTCGCCGCCGGTGCCTCCACCAACGAGGTCGCGCATGTGCGCTTGCGGTACAAGCTGCCGGGCCAGGACAGCAGCCGCCTGATCGAGACGCCGATCGCAAGCACGTCGCTGACCCCCCAGCCGAGCAATGCCTTCCGCTTCGCCAGCGCGGTAGCGGCCTATGCCGATCTGCTGCGTGGCGGACAGCGTATCGATGGCTGGAGCTGGAACGACGTGGCGCGCACCGCGCGCGGCGCGACGGGCCCCGACCCGCATGGCCTGAAAGCGGAATTCGTGGGGATGATCGACCAGGCACATCGGCTGGTGGCCGTGCAGGACGACGCACCCGCCATTGCGGGCGACTGAATGCATGAAACCGGGGCCGAAGGATCGGCCCCGGCCCCAGTCCCTACTCACGAAGCGGGCCTCGCCATGAAGCGCCTCACTCTGTTGCTGTCGTGCCTGCTGCTGGCTCCCATGCCTGCGTTCGCTGACAGCTGTGGCATCCGCATCGTCGTGGTGAACCACCGTGCCGATGCGGTCGCCGTATCGCTGAAGAGCTTCTATGCGGACCGCGCGCTGGCCGCTCCGTCGCCCCGGGACTTCGACGCTCCCCTCTACGGCACCACCGTCCCTCCCTACTTCTCATCGCTGCAGCAGATCGAGGTCCCGGCGCATGGCGCCGCCAGCGTGGCCTTCAGGCGACTCTGTGTCGGTGACTTCTGGGTGAACTGGCGGGAGGTATCCGCCGACGGGAAAGTCCATTCGTCGGGCCAGGTGCAGCCGAGAGACAACGAACCCATCCACATCCGCTAACGCGGTGTGTGCAGCGAACCTCAGGACTCAGGCGACGTCGGCCGCCACCGCCTCCATCTGCGCTGCCGGCCGTCCCAGCAGGTAGCCCTGGCCGAGCAGGCAGCCCAGTTCGATCAACGACTGGCGCTGCTCTTCGGTTTCAACACCCTCGGCAATGGTCTCGATGCCCAGCGTACCTGCCAGCGCCAGGATCGCGCGCACCAGCGCCAGGCTTTCCGGCCGGGCTTCGCTGCCCAGCCCGGAGACAAAACTGCGGTCGATCTTGAGTACCGAGATCGGGAAGCGGTGCAGGTACGACAACGCGGAGAAGCCGGTGCCGAAGTCATCGAGTTGCGCCAGGATGCCGTGTTGCCGCAGCGTGCGCAGGATGCGCAACGTGCGTGGCGCATCATCGAGCAGCGCCACCTCGGTGATCTCCAGCCGCAACCGCGCGGGATCCGCGCCGTGCGCCTCGAACATCGCCAGCAGCCGGTCGCCGAAATCGGGCGAACGGAAATGCCGCGGCGACACGTTGACCGAGATGTAGCCCTCCACGCCACGAGAAATCTGGCGCACCACCTGCTCGTACAGCAGCCAGTCGACCTGTTCGATCAGCCCGCTGTCCTCGCCCAGCCCGATGAACTCCGCCGGCAGCAGCAGCCCGCGCCGTTCGTGCTGCCAGCGCAGCAGCGCCTCATGCCCGATCACGCGCCCGTCGTCCATGCGGCGGATGGGCTGGTAGAACGGCAGGAAGTCGCGATGGTTGATCGCGCGGCGCAGGTCGGCCTCCAGGTCCAGGCTCTGCATCGCCGCCTCGCGCATGGCCTCGTCGAACATGGCGCAACGGTCGCGCCCCTGTTCCTTGGCGCGGTACATCGCAGCGTCGGCATCGCGCAGCAATTCCTCGCCGTTCCGGTAACGCGGGTGCCAGATGGCGATGCCCAGGCTGGCGGAGGGAAACAGCTCGCGCCCCGCCACCCACATCGGCCGCCCCAGCAACGCCAACAGGCGCTGGGCAAAGTCGCGCACGTTCTCCACGCCGTCCGCGTACTCGACCAGCAATGCAAATTCGTCGCCACCGAGGCGCGAGACCACATCATCGTCGCGCACGCTCATGATGATGCGGCGCGCGACTTCCACCAGCAGTTCATCGCCGGCCGCGTGCCCCATGCTGTCGTTGACCAGCTTGAACCGGTCCAGGTCGAGGAACAGCACCGCGAAGGCTTGGCCATCGCCATGGCGCGCGCGTTCGATGGCGGCCGACAGCCTATCCAGCAGGTGTGGGCGGTTGGGCAGTCCGGTGAGGGCGTCGTGCGTCGCCTGGTACGTCAGCTGCTGTTCGGCGCGCAGGCGCTCGCCGATCTGCGCACGCAACTGGTGGTTCGCTTCGGCAAGCTCGCGAGTGCGCTCGTCGACCCTGCGCTCCAGTTCCGCGTGCGCGCTGCGCAGGCGCTCCTGCGCGCGCTGCCTGTCCAGACCGTTGCCGATGTGGTGCGCGACAAAGGTCAACAGGTTCTGGTCGTGCGACGTGAACTTCACTTCTTCGGTGTAGCTCTGCACCACCACCGTGCCGACCACGTCTTCGCCGCGGAACAGCGGCACGCCGAGCCAGCTGTAGGCGGGTGGGCCGTGCTGCAGGAGCTTGCCCTGCTCCGCCAGTTGGCCGATCACCTCGCGGTCGGCCAGCAGCGGCCGCCCGGTGGCGATGACGTACTCGGTCAACCCGTTGGTCAAGCGCCGCGACTTGCGCATCGGGTCGCGCTCGTCGATCGAATACGGGAAGCCCAGTTGCTCGCCATCGTCCGAAATGAGCGCGATGTAGAAATTGCGCGCGTTGATCAGCTCATCCACCACCACGTGCACATCGGCGTAGAAACGCTCCAGGCTTTCCGAGGTGATGGCCAGGTCGGTGATGCGGAACAATGCGCGCTGCAGTTTCTCCGCGCGCTTGCGCTCCATGATCTCGGCCTGCAGCTCGCGGTTGGCGCGCTGCAGTTCGTGCGTACGCACCGCCACGCGGTGTTCCAGTTCCACGTGCGCGTGCTTGCGGTCCAGCGCGGTCAGGATGTGCTGCGCCACATAGCCCAGCAGCGCGCGATCCTCGTCGGCATAACTCGCCGGCGCGTCGTAGCTCTGCACGACGATGGCGCCGCAGACCCGGTCGTCCCGGCGCATCGGCACACCCAGCCAGTCCAGGCTGTCCGGGCCATGCGAGGGATCGCGCATCACGCCCAGCTTCTGCCGGATGACGGCCGAAGGCCCGCGCAGCGGCTGGCCGTGACGCAACAGCGCGAAGGTCATGCTGTTGGCCATTTCCTCTTCGCCGAATTCGCGCTCGGGTTCGGCGACATAGGGATCGCGCTGGTCGGCGAAGTACAGGAAGCGGACCGAGCGGCGCTGGTCGTCGTACAGCACGATGTAGCAGTTCTCGGCATACATCAGCGAGTTCACCACCGCGTGGATGCGGCGGAGCATCTCCGGCATCTCGAGATCGGCACCGGCCAGGTCGGCGATCTCGTAGAGCGCCTGCTGCAGCCGTTTGGATTTTTCCAGCGAAACGATGCGCGCCTGCGCGCGCGCGGCATCCAGCGATGTCACCAGCAGCGTGCGGGCCAGCGCCAGCCAGGCATCCTCCTCGGGCGGGGCCAGCGGGTGCGGCAATGCCAGTGCCAGCGCAACGCGCGCAGTGCCATCGGCGTTGTCCCACGCATATGTGCGCTGCGCAGGACCATCGTGCTCCACCTGCGCTTCGGCCAGCGCATGCTCGGCGCGGCGCTTCAGCGCACCGGATGCAGCCGGCGTGGCACCGCTGTCGTTGCCCAACGCCCAGTCGCGCCAGCTGATCGCGAGTTCAGCACCGGCCGGCAGCAGCCCACGCAGGATCGACGCAATCCGGTCCGCCGGCGAGGCGTCTGCGCTGGCCGGGTTGTCGGCGCTGATCGATGGCGTAGGCATGCCCTTGTCCCGAACGAGTCGGTGCGTGGTGTCTGGAGGTCCCCCGCAGCGAGCATACCGCCTGAGACCCCCTGAACGGAAACGGCCAAGGCAACCCCTTCAAGGGCCGTCGCGCGTTTGAAAACGTGTGTCCCGTCCCGCTCCCCCTGTCGCCTTGACCCACCCGACCACGATCCCCGACGGGCGTCGATCACTGAACGTGTCGGCGCCGCGACCACGCCCCGACTTCACGGGCGTGCGTGGACGGCTTACGCTGGTGTCGGTGAACGACCTCGCAGAACCCGCCGACGAGACCCTGATGCTGGCCTACGCCGCTGGCGACGCGTCGGCCTTCGAACAGCTCTACGCGCGCCACCGTGGGCCGTTGTACCGGTTCCTGTTGCGCCACCTGCGCGACCCGGCGCTGGCCGACGAGTTCTTCCAGGACACCTGGCAGCGCGTGATCAGCGCGCGCGAGGGCTGGAAGCCGGAGGCGGCATTCGGGACGTGGCTGTACCGGATCGCGCACAATCGGCTGAACGACCATTGGCGCGCTTCGAAACACCGACCCGCCACGCCCGTGGACGCGGACGAGCGGACCGCGCGCGTTCCCGACCATGACACGCCGGAGCGCCAGCTCTCCGAGTTCGAGCAGCGACGGCAGCTGCAACTGGCCATGGACGAATTGCCGCCGGAACAGCGCGAAGTCGTGCTGCTCCGGCTGGAGCAGGAACTGACCCTGGAGGAGATCGGCGAGATCACCGGCGTGGGCCGGGAAACCGTGAAATCGCGCCTGCGCTATGCGATGGACCGGTTGCGGACGAGATTGAACCCATGAAGATGCCCCACGAGCCCCTGACGCCTGAAGAACGCACGCTGGCGCAGTCGCTGTCCCGCTTGGGACCGCACGGTGCGCCGTCGCCGGAGCTGGATGCGCGCATCCTGGGCGCCGCGCGGGCGGCTGTGCAGGACACGCCGTCCCGGGGCGGCGCGGTGCCGCCAACCCGCCGACGCTGGCCACTCGGCATGGGGGTGGCGGCATCGGTACTGCTGGCCGCCGGCATTGCCTGGCAGCTTCGCCCCAGCCACGACGTCCCGGTGGCCAGCGAAGCCCCGGCACAGACACAGCGCTCGGCCCAGCTGATCGGCGAGGACGCCGATGCCGCCGCCGCGGATGCCGCCGCGCCCGCCGTCGAATCGCTCGCTCCTCCGCCCGCGATCGTGGCGACGGAACCTGCTGCCCCGGCAAAGGCCATGCGGCCTCCTCCGCCATCCGCCGTCATCGAGCGTGACGTCGCGCCGTCCGGGCCCGCGCGCAAGAATGCGGAAGCCGCCGCACGACAGGAGGCCGCGCCGAAGCGCAGCCCCCTTGCACTGATTCCCGCCGTTCCCGGCCTGCCTTCAGCCGAGGAGGCATCGTCGCGCGAACAACCGGTGGCACCCCAGGCCTTCCCGGCTGAAACGGATGCGTATGCACCACCGGCCGCGATGGCGGCCGACGTACCGGAAGCCATCGCGCGTGCGCAGACACAACAGCGTTCCGCCGCCCAGCCCTCACAGGAACAGCGCGCCCGTTACGAGGAAGGGCGCAAGCAGGCCGCCGCCAATGAAGGGCGCACCCTCGACACGATCGCTGTCACCGGCAGCCGCATAAGCACGCGGGAACGCCAGGGACGTATGCAGGACGCAGCGCCCGCACCGGCAGCACCGCCCCCGCCCCCGCCCGCTCCGGCCGCCAGTGCCGGCAGCGTCCAGCCCAGTGCCGCACGCACCGCCCTTCGGCGGACAGACCTGCAGGTCCCGGTCGATGCTGACACACGGCTGCCCCCGGACGAATGGCTTGACCGCATCCGCCTGCGCCGTGACCTGGGCGACAACGCCAACGCGCTGCGCAGCCTGCAGCTGTTCGTGCAGGAGCACCCGTTCCAGCGCGTCCCGGACGACCTGCGCCCGCTGCTCGGCACACCGTGAGCGACACCCTCGCCGCGTGCGCCTCGCAGTTGCTGGAGGTGAAGCACAGCCGTTTCCTCGCACAGGCCACCTCCGTCGCCGATGCCGACCGGGCGCTCGCCTTCCTGCGCGAAGTCGGCGATCCCGCCGCGACACACAACTGCTGGGCCTACCGGATCGGCGGCGAATATCGCTCCAGCGATGACGGTGAGCCTGCGGGCACGGCGGGCCGACCGATCCTGGCCGCCATCGATGGCCAGGGTTTCGACCGGGTGATGGTCGTGGTGACCCGCTGGTACGGCGGCATCAAGCTGGGCGCGGGCGGGCTGGTGCGGGCCTACGGCGGTGCGGCGGCGGAATGTCTGCGCACCGCCCTGCGGCAGCCGCTGGTGGCCACCACGCACCTGGTGCTCGCCTGCCTGTTCGACGACCTGGGTGCGGTGCATGCCGCGCTTGCACCGCATCTGGCGACCAAACTGCAGGAATCGTTCGATGAAAACGGCGCGCTGCTGACGCTGGAACTCCCGGTGGATCGCGCGGATGCCTTGAAAAACCATCTGCGCGACGCCACCCGTAACCGGGTGCGCGTGGTATCCACGGCAGCGTGAATCCGGCGGCAGGTGCCTGCGGGAGGGGCTTCAGCCGCGACCCGGGACGACACATTCCGGTCGCGGCTGAAGCCCCTCCCACAACCACTTCGATTCCGGATGCCGATGAACGACAACGCCACCACCGCGGACAGCGCTGCGGCTCCCAAGCCCAAGGCCAAGCTGGGCACCCTGCGCGCCCTGTGGCCCTTCGTGCGCCAGCACGGCGGACTGTTCACCGCGTGGCTGCTGGCGCTGGCGCTGGCGTCTGCGGCGACGCTGAGCCTGCCGGTCGCATTCCGGCAGATGATCGACAACGGCTTCACCGACGGCGCGAACATCAATCGCGCGTTCCTGTTCCTGTTCGTGGTGGCGGTCGTGCTGGCGCTGGCCAGCGCGGCGCGTTTCTACTTCGTGTCCCTGCTGGGCGAAAAGGTCGTCGCGGACCTGCGCGGCCAGCTGTACGGGCACCTGATCGGACTGGATGCCGAATTCCACGACCGCAGCCGCAGCGGCGAACTCGTATCGCGACTGTCCGCCGACAGCGAACTGCTGCGCACCGTGGTGGCCACCAGCATGTCGGTGGCGCTACGCAGCAGCGTCACCGTGATCGGCAGCCTGGCGATGCTGTTCGTCACCAGCCCCCGACTGGCGGCCTTCGCGCTGATCGGCATCCCCCTGGCGGTGCTGCCCATCGTGCTGGGTGCCCGCCGACTGGAGAAAGCGTCGCGCGCCAGCCAGGACCGCGTGGCCGATGCCAACACGCTGGCCAGCGAAACCCTGGGCGCCGTCCGCACCGTGCAGGCGCACGCACGCGAACCCTACGAACGCGGCCGCTTCGGCGCCGCCATCGCGACCGCCGTGGAAACCGCTCGCAAGCGCATCCGCGCGCAGGCATGGGTGACCGCGGCGGCCATCACCCTGATCTTCGGCGCGATCACGCTGGTGCTCTGGTCGGGCGCGCATGACGTGATCGACGGCACGATGAGCGCGGGCACGCTGGGCCAGTTCGTGCTGTACGCGCTGATCGGCGGCGGATCGGTCGGTGCACTGGCCGAGGTATGGAACGAACTGCAACGCGCGGCCGGTGGCATGGGCCGCATCGCGGAGCTGCTGGGCGAAACCCCTGTCATCCAGGCGCCGACACAACCACGCACGTTGCCGCAGCCGGTCAAAGGCGAGATCCGCTTCGACAACGTTTCGTTCCACTACCCGTCGCGCCCCGACCTTCCCGCGCTGGACGGCTTCGACCTCAGCGTCGAGCCCGGCGAAACCGTCGCCCTGGTCGGACCGTCCGGTGCAGGCAAGAGCACCGTGTTCTCGATGTTGCTGCGCTTCCACGATGCGCAGACCGGCAGCGTGCGCGTCGATGGCGTGGACCTGCGTGAACTGGATCCTTCCGCCCTGCGAGAACACATCGCGCTGGTGCCACAGCAGCCCACCATCTTCGCAGCCAGTGCTGCGGAGAACATCCGCTACGGCAAGCTGGATGCGACCGATGCCGAGCTGCAGGCGGCGGCCGAGGCGGCGGAAGCGGACGACTTCCTGCGCGAGTTGCCGGAAGGCTTCGACAGCCAGCTCGGCGAGCGTGGCGCACGCCTGTCGGGTGGCCAGCAGCAGCGCATCGCCATCGCCCGGGCGCTGCTGAAGGATGCGCCCATCCTGCTGCTGGACGAAGCCACCAGCGCGCTCGACGCACAGAGCGAGCGCGCGGTGCAGCAGGCACTGGAACGGCTGATGGAGGGCCGTACCACCCTGGTCATCGCGCATCGGCTGGCGACCGTGTTGAAGGCCGACCGCATCGTGGTGATGGACCGTGGCCGCATCATCGCGCAGGGCACGCATACGGAACTGCTGGCGCAGGACGGCCTGTACGCCGAGCTTGCGCGACTGCAGTTCCTGGACTGATCCTGCCGCGAGTGCGTCGGCCGTCCGAGGGCAGCTTCCACTACGATGCGAGAGGCCAGGACCGGAGCCCATGCATGATCCAGGAATCGCTTCCGCCTTTGCCGCGTTGGCTTGGGCACCACGCTGACCTGCTGACCGGCGCACGGGTCGTCACGGTGGAACGCCGCGAAGGCGCTGATGCCACGGGAAGCCGGGCGATGTCGCGCCAGGCACTACAGGCGGAGGAAGCCGCTCATCGTGGCGAGTCCGGTACGGATGCGTTAACTAGCGAAGTACGCCTGCTGCGCCTTTAGTTGCAGGACAGCGACCTGGTCGACGAGGTCTTCGAGAATCCCCGGTTCCAGTGGCTGGGCCTGACGGGTACGGGCCTGATCGCCGCTTCGTTCTTTGCCGAATGGCGGCTCAGGCGCGATATCGCGCTTGCGGCGCGCGCTGCGGCACCGCCGGACGGCGGCGCCTGGCTCTTACGCAGCGGCCTCCGCCTGGACCAGCGCCATCGCGCGTCGCGGGCGGCTGGGAAAGGCATGGCGCACGATGCGCCAGCAGACCTGCCCGAACTGCGTGAGCAGCGTGCCCGTGTTGTAGTGCTGGCCGTAGCGGGCGCAGATCGCGCGCACCTCGCGTGCCATCTCGGCGTAACGGTTGGCCGGGATATCGGGGAAGAAGTGGTGCTCGATCTGGTGGCTCAGGTTGCCCGACAGCACGTTGATCAGGAATCCGCCCCGCAGGTTGGACGAACCACGCAACTGGCGCAAGTACCAGTGGCCACGCGACTCGTTCTTGATGCATTCCTTGGGGAATGTTTCCGCATTGGCGGTGAAATGCCCGCAGAAGATGATCACGTAGGTCCACACGTTGCGCAGGCCGTTGGCGACCAGGTTGCCCAGTAGCACCGGCAGGAAGAAAGGCCCGGCCAGCGCCGGATAGATCACGTAGTCCTTGGCCAGCTGGCGACCCATCTTGCGCACCACCGGGGCGGACTTGCGACGCAGCTGCTGGGTGGTCATCTTGCCGTGCCACCAGCGGCCCAGCTTGAGGTCCTGGATGGCGATGCCCCACTGGAACAGCAGCGCGAACACCACCGCGACCACCGGCTGCGCCAGGTAGAAAGGCTTCCACTTCTGCTCCGGGAAGATGCGCAGCAGGCCATAGCCGATGTCGTCGTCCATGCCACGCACGTTGGTGTACGTGTGGTGGCGGAAATTGTGCGTGTGCCGCCAGTTCTCGCTGGTGGCGACGATGTCCCAGTCGTAGGTCTTGCCGTTGAGCTGCGGGTCGCCCAGCCAGTCGTACTGGCCATGGATCACGTTGTGGCCCAGCTCCATGTTGTCGAGGATCTTGCCCAGGCCCAGCGACAGCGCACCCAGCGCCCACAGCACCCAGAACAGCCAGCCCACCGCGCTGTCGGCCAGCCAGAGGCCACCGGCGATCGCGGCGGCGAGCAACAGCACGCGGCCGGTCAGGTTGGTGTAACGCACCGCTTTGACCACGTTGCGGATATAGCGCGCATCACGCTGGCCCAGCGTCGCCACGGTACGCGCACGCAGGGCGTCCAGTTCCTCGCCGAAACGATCCAGTTCGTCGGCGGTGAGACTGCGGTTGCGGGGGGAGGAAAGGGTCGCCATTACAGATCCAGCTCGATGTCGGTGGCGGCGCTGTGGATGCACAGCTTCAACGCCTGGGTGGGTTCATGCATCAGCGCGCCACTGGGCAGGTGGCGCGTGCTGCCGGCGGACTTGCCGCAGGCGCAGGTATTGCAGATGCCCATGCGGCAGCCGGACGGCGGCTTGAGGCCGTGCTGCTCCAGGGCCACCAGCAGGGATTCGCCACGCGGCACGCGCAGCGTGCGCCCGCTGCGTTGCAGGCGGATGTCGACCTCGCCCTCGTCCACCACCAGTACCGGCGGGGCGGTGAACGCTTCGGCCTGGAACGAGGCCACGCGCGAGGCCAGCAGGCCACGCGCGGTTTCGACGAACCCGCCCGGCCCGCAGGCGATCACCTGTTGCGTGGCGGGATCGCCCGCCTGCGTGGAGAGCACCGTGTCATCGATGCGGCCTTCGGCTTCGTCGCCGGCAGAGGCGGCTTCGCGCGTGAGCAGCAACCGGAAGTGGAAGCCCGGATGGGCGGCGGCGAGCGTCCGCAGTTCGTCGAGGAAGCAGGCCTCCTCGCGCCGGCGCACCCAGTAGAGCAACGTCAGACCGACCGGCATGCCCTGCCCGGCCAGTTCACGCACCAGCGCCATGAGCGGCGTGATGCCGCTGCCCGCGGCGAGCAGCAGATAGGCGCCTGTCGGCGCTGCCGGCAGCGTCATGTCGCCGAACGCCTGTCCCAGCTCGACGATCTCGCCGATGCGGGCCGTCGAGTGCAGGTAACGGCTGACCCTGCCGCCTTCGATCGCCTTCACCGTCACCGGCAGCAACCCGTCCGCCCGCGGGGGCGACGTCAGGCTGTAGCTGCGGGTAACCCGCACCCCATTGATCTCGATGCCCAGGTTCACATGCTGGCCAGCGCGATGGCCCGCCCAGTGGCGGTTCGGCTTGAACAGCAGGGTGACCGCGTCCGCGGAGGCGGATTCGCGGGCGACAAGCCGGGCCAGCGGTCGCTCCCAGGTCCAGGTGCGATGCAAGCGGGTGGCCCAGAAATCGAACACATCCGGCTTGACGAGCGGCCGGATCAGCCGTTTCAGGGGACCGGGCCGGCGGGGGGACGGACGGATCTGGGCATTCATGGCCAGCACTATACCCCTGTAAGGACGGATGTGTATACAGTTGTATATTAATTTACGAGGCTATGATGCCCCCATCACTCCGCACGTCCGGCCTTCCCGCGTGACTTCATACCCGCAACCGCTGCCCCACGACGACAACGGCCCCGGCCGCAAGGCGTCGATCTCGCGCGAAGACCTGATGGCGGCCGCGCTGAAACTGGTGGGCCCGCATCGCAGCGTGTCCACGCTGAGCCTGCGCGAAGTGGCCCGCGAGGCCGGCATCGCCCCCAACAGCTTCTATCGCCAGTTCCGCGACATGGACGAGCTGGCCGTCGCGTTGATCGATCTGGCCGGCCGCTCGCTGCGCAAGATCATCGGCGAGGCGCGCCACCGCGCCTACAGCAGCGACCGCAGCGTGGTGCGCGGCTCGGTGGAGGCATTCATCGAACAACTGCGCGCCGACGACAAGCTGCTGCACGTGCTGCTGCGCGAAGGCAACGTCGGTTCGGATGCGTTCAAGCACGCGGTGGAGCTCGAGCTGCAGTTCTTCGAAGAAGAGCTGTGCATGGACCTGGTGCGGCTGGCCACGCGCGACAACGCCCCGCTGTACGAACCTGCGCTGGTATCCAAGGCCATCACCCGGCTGGTGTTCGCGATGGGCGCCACGGCGATGGATCTGCCGCCGGAGAAAGATCAGGAACTGATCGAGCAACTGTCCGAGATGGTCCGCATGATCATCACCGGCTCGCGCGCACTGGCCTCCCGCGGGGGCGGCCAACGCTGACAGACCGGCAACGCGCCCGTCAGGGTTCGATGCTGATCGGCGTCCCCACCGGCACGCGTTGCCAGATCGCTTCCATTTCCGCATTGGTCACGGCAATGCAGCCCTCCGTCCAGTCAGCGCGTGAACCCGGCGGGGTGGCGCCATGGATCATGATGTCGCCGCCCGGATCGACGCCACGCGCAAGCGCCTGTCGACGGTCGGCCGCATCCGGATAGGAAATGCGCAACGACAGATGGAAGCGGCTGCGTCCGTTGCGGTAGGTGATGCGGTAATCGCCTTCCGGCGTGCGCTGGTCGCCCTGCTCGCGCTTGTGCCCCACCGGTGCGCCCCCCAGGACGATGCGATACGTGGCGATGGTGCGCCCACCGCGCAACAGCGCCATGCGGCGCTGCGCCTTTTGGACACGGATCGCGTCGGCCTGCTGCGCAGCGGGCAACAAGGGCGGCGGCCAATCCCCGTGTTCGCGCGCCTGCGACGACGGCCCCAACACAGCCAGCAACGCGAACATCCAGCGCCAGGCGCTCATGCCGGCAATGCCCGCGCCAGCAGGGGCGCTGCGTCCACCTCCGCCGGAAGCGTGCCGAACGCCAGGCCATGCTCCCCGCCCAACCGGCTGCGGATGAACAGGGTCGCGGCCGGACTGCCCGCGCGCAGCAGCACCGACGCCTGCAACGCAAGCGCCAGACGCTCCACCAGCAGGCGCGCACCGGCTTCGCGGGCGGCGGCGAGGTCGTCACGCAGGCGATCGACGAACGCATCGAACGTCGCATCGTGCCCGGAAGCGGCGGCCAGTTCGTCGCCCACCGCCTGCACGGTCTCGGGTTCGCGCGCGAGGGCGCGCAGTACGTCGAGGCACTGGATGTTGCCACTGCCTTCCCAGATCGAGTTCAACGGCGCCTGCCGGTACAGTCGCGGCAGGATCGATTCTTCCACGTAGCCGGCACCGCCCAGGCATTCCTGCGCCTCGTTGACGAACGCGGGCGCGCGCTTGCAGAGCCAGTATTTTCCGGCGGCCGTGGCAATGCGCGCGAAGGCGGCCTCGCGTGGATCGCGCGGCGCCGCATCCACCGCGCGTGCCACGCGGAGCGCGAAGGTGGTCGCCGCCTCGGACTCCAGCGCGAGGTCGGCCAGCACGTTGCGCATCAGGGCGTGTTCCACAAGCGGCTTGCCGAACGTGCGGCGATGGCGCGCATGATGCATTGCCTGCGCCAGCGCCATCCGCATCTCGGCGGACGACCCCAGCATGCAGTCGAGCCGGGTCAGCATCACCATCTCGATGATGGTGGCCACACCGCGTCCTTCGTCGCCGACACGCCATGCCCGCGCGCCCGTGAACTCCACTTCGCTCGACGCATTCGCCCAGTCGCCCAGCTTGTCCTTCAGCCGCACCAGCCGGAATGCGTTCTTCGCACCGTCTGCCCGTCGGCGCGGCATCAGGAAGCACGTCAGCCCGCCCGGCGCCTGTGCCAGCACCAGGAAGCCATCGCACATCGGCGCGGAGAAGAACCACTTGTGCCCGACCAGGGTGTAGGTGTCGTCGGCGTCCGGCGTGGCGGTGGTGGCGTTCGCCCGCACGTCGGACCCCCCCTGCTTTTCGGTCATGCCCATGCCCAGCGTGATGCCGGCCTTGCCGCCAATGGGCACGTCGCGCGGATCGTAGTGCGGGGCGGTCGCCTTCGTCGCCCATTCGCGCAGCGCAGGCTCGCGCTGCAGGACGGGGACGGCCGCATGCGTCATCGTCAGGGGACAACTGGTGCCCGCTTCCGCCTGGTGATGCAGATAACTCAACGCAGCGCGCGCGACGTGCGCGCCGGGCAACGGCTCGTGCCACGACAGGCCGGCGACACCGTGCGTCTTCGCCGCCTCCATCAGCTGGTGATAGGCGGGGTGGAATTCCACCAGGTCGATGCGATGGCCGTGCTGGTCATGGGTGCGCAGGCGCGGCCGGTCCCGGTTCGCATCGAAGCCAAGACGGTAGAGCGCGTCGCCCGCCAGCGCGCCATAGGTCGCCAGCCGGGGGGCGAACGCGCCTGCGCCATCACGCATCACGCACTCGCGCAACACGATGTCGTCCGCCCACAGGTCGCGCGGCACGAACGGTGGTGGCTGGTTTTCCACGGAATGCGTTTCGAACGGAGGAAGTTCGCTCATCGTCGGTTCCCGTTGCACGCCCGGATTCTCGCGCAATTCAGCGCGGCGCGTGGATGCGTTGCGGGCCCTGCCCCTGATTGCGATGTCCTAGACAGTGCGGGCGAGGTCGCGAAGTGTCCCGAGGAACGCCTGCTTCAGCTCCAGCTTGCGGAAGAAGCCGTGCTGCGTGCCGCTCAGCACCCGCAGCATGTGGCCGCGCCCACCCGGCAGCCGGCCCATCGGGAGGAACGCCAGATCGCGGGCATGCGCGATGAGGTCCCGGTCGGACTGGAAGATCGGGGTCAGCCAGCGGCTCCAGAACTGGTAGACGCCGACGTGCGCCCGGCGTTCGCGCTGATATGCCTCCAGCGCCGCCGGGACATCGCCCTGCACGCGCAGCGCGTCGCGCAGGGCCATTGCGTCCATCAGCGCCATGTTGACGCCCTGGCCCAATTGCGGACTCATGCCATGCGCGGCGTCTCCGATCACGACGAGGCGGTCCCGGTACCACTGCCGCAGGGTTACGTCGCGATAACTGGCGCGTGCGAGTTGGCCGGCGTCCACGGTGTCGGCCAGGCAGGCGTCGGCCTCGGGCCACAGGCGTGCCACTTCCTCGCGCCATGCCGGCAGACCGCGCGCGCGCCAGGCATCGAAGTCGCTGACAGGCAGACTCCAGAAGAAGCTCAACCGCGGCGTTCCATCACCGGGCCGCGTGCCCACCGGCAGCAACCCGATCATCTTGCGCGCGGCCACGTAACGCTGGCGCAGCTCGTCGTTCCAGCGCCAGTCGCCCTGTGGCACCAGTCGCCACAACGCACCCCACGGATAGACGGCCTCGCGCTTCACGGCTCCGGTGGCCACGCGCAGTCGTGAAGCCGAACCGTCAGCACTCACCACCAGGTCGAACGGGCCATGCCAGCGGCCATGCTGGTCGCGTACGCGACGCGTATCGTCACTGACGGCCTCGATGGCGTGATCACGATGGATCTCGCTCTGCCCCGCCCATGCCTCCGCCAGCAGCGTGAACAACGCTCCGCGCTGCATGCCCAGCCCGAACAAGTGCGCGTCCAGTCCGGCGTAGCGCATGTCCATCACCGCACGACCGCAGGGCGTTTCGCCATACAGGCGATTGACCCGCCGGCCATGCGCCAGCACATCGGGCAGCAGGCCCAGTTCCCACAGCACCTGCAGTCCGGTCGGTTGCAGCAGGAAGCCCGCGCCGACCGGCCCCGGTTGTTCCGCACGTTCGAAGACCTCCACCCGGTGGCCGTCGCGCGACAGCAGCAACGCCGCAGCCTGGCCAGCGGTGCCATAACCGACGATGGCGATGTGCAGGGAGTCCATCGGGTGCCGCGTTCCTTTCCTGCCGGACGTGCGATGCGCCGGAATGCAGGCGTTAAAAAACCCCGCCGGAGCGGGGTTCAAGAAAATCGTCTTGGATCAGGCTGCCGGCGTGATGTTGGACGCCTGTGCACCCTTCGGGCCCTGGGTCAGCTCGTAACTGACGCGCTGGCCTTCCTGCAGGCTGCGGAAGCCCTTGCTGTTGATGGCGGTGTGGTGCGCAAAGACATCGGCGCTGCCATCTTCTGGCGCGATGAATCCGAAGCCCTTGGCATCGTTGAACCATTTCACGGTACCGTACGGCATAGCGCTTGTATTTCCTTTTCTGGATGCGGGTGGAATGTGCGGCGATGACGCCGCACACGCCGAGTATGCAAAGCCCGGCGCGCGTTGACAATCACCTGCGTGCGAGCGCCGCCACCAGGGCCGGGATCCCGGCCGATGCAGCGGCCACGTTCGCCAGCACCTCGTCCATCGTGATTTCCTCGTCGGTGCCGCAACCCGCCGCCCAGTTGGCGACGATGGCCAGGCAGGCGTATTCCAGGCCCATTTCCCGCGCCAGACCGGCTTCGGGCATGCCCGTCATGCCGACCAGATCGCAGCCATCGCGGCGCATCCGGCGTATCTCGGCACGGGTCTCCAGACGCGGTCCCTGCGTGGCCCCGTAGCAGCCGCCATCCACCAGATCCACGCCGGCCTCGCGGGCCGCAGAGAGGATCTGCTGACGAAGTAAATGCGTGTACGGATCACCGAAGTCGATATGCAGCACCTCGCTGCCGGGCTCCTCGCAGATCGTCGAGATCCGGCCCCAGGTGTAGTCGATCAGCTGGTCCGGGCACGCCAGTACACGCGGACCGCAGGCATCCGTGATGCCGCCGACGGTGTTCAACGCCAGCACCCGGGTGGCACCGAGGTCCTTCAGCACCTGCAGGTTGGCGCGGTAGTTGACCAGGTGCGGCGGCACCGAATGGCCCTCGCCGTGGCGGGCGAGGAACGCCACGCGTCGCCCGTCCATCGTGCCGATGCGGACAGGACCGGACGGCGCACCGAAGCGGGTGTGCAGTTCCTTCGTCTCCACGTCCTGCAGGTCGGCGAGCCTGTAGACGCCGGTACCGCCGATGACGGCAAGCGCGATGTCGGCCATGGTCAGTCCTTCAGCGCGTAGATGCCCGGCAGGTTGCGACCCTGCTCGTGGTAGTCCATGCCGAAACCGAACACATAGCGGTCCGCGACCTCCAGGCCCACATAGTCCGCGCAGATGCCCGGCACGCAACGATCATGCTGCTTGGTGGTCAGCGCGGCGATCCGCACGTCGGTGGCGCCCTGCTCCAGGCACCACTGCTTCACTGCCAGCAGCGTATGGCCTTCGTCGAGAATGTCGTCCACCAGCAGCACACGGCGACCGTAGAGCGCGGTCGCGGGGCGGTGCTTCCACACCAGCTCCCCGCCCGTGGTCTCGCCGCGATAGCGGGTGGCGTGCAGGTAGTCGAACTCCAGGTCCAACCCCAGCGCGCCCAGTTCCAGCGACAGCTGTCCGGCGAACGGAAGCGCGCCGTGCATGATGGTCAGGTAGACCGGCACCTCGCCCGCGTAGTCACGCGCGATCGGCGCGGCCATCGTGGCGATGGCGCGGTCTATCGTCGCGCGGTCGACCAGCAGGTCGGCATTGGCCAGCGCGTCGGCCAGCTTCGGCTTCGGATTGCCCAGCGATTCCATCATGCAACTCCCGTGAGACTGTCGAGCACGCGCGCCTGGGTGTCGCCATAGCGCGCATCGGCGATCAAGCCGTCCCACCCCAGTGCGCCACGGCCCAGTACCCCGAGCACGGCGGCGGTATTCAGTGCGCGGCCTTCCACCGCCTTCAGCGACTCGTCCACCAGCTTGGGCGAACACACCAGCACCACGTCGCATCCGGCGTCCAGGTGGTCATGGATGCGCTGCTTCACGCCGCCTGCCGAGAATGCCGCGGCCATGCCGATGTCGTCCGAGAACACCACCCCGCGGAAACCCATCTCGTCGCGCAGGATCTTCTGGATCCAGAACGGCGAGTAGCCCGCCGGTTCCGGTGCCACCGCCGGATATTTCACGTGCCCCATCATCACCGCATCGGCCTTGGCCTCGATGCCGGCGACGAACGGAACCAGGTCCTCCGCGCGCAGCACGTCCAGGCTGCGCGGATCGACGGCGTCGTCGAAGTGGGTGTCTTCCAGCACCGTGCCGTGGCCGGGGAAGTGCTTCAGCGTGGCCGCCATGCCGGCCGCGTGCATGCCGCGGATGTACGCGCGCGTGAACTCGGCCACGATCTGCGGATGGGCGTCGAAGGCGCGATTGCCGATGGCGCGGTTGCCACGCGCAAGGTCCACCACCGGCGCAAAGCTCAGGTCCACGCCGCTGGCGAGGATCTCGCTGGCCATCAGCCACGCGTGCTCTTCGGCGCGCTGCAGGGCCAGCTGCGGCTCCCGCGCATAAAGCTTGCCGAAGCCTTCCAGCGCCGGCAGATCGCTGTAACCGTCGCGGAAGCGCTGCACGCGCCCGCCTTCCTGGTCCACGCAGACCAGCTGCGGACGAGGCGCGGCGGCGCGGATGGCCTGTGACAGTTCCGCCACCTGCGCACGCGAGGCGAAATTGCGGGTGAACAGGATGACGCCTGCGACGGCGTCGTGTTGCAGCCAGTCGCGTTCCTGCGCGGTGAGTTCTGTGCCGGCGATGCCGATGACGAGCATTGGGTGTTCCTCAGGGAATATCGGTGGCGGCGCGTTCGTCGTCGGACCACTGTCCGTACGGACGCGACGCCAGGGCAAGATTGTAATAGCGGGCGGTGTCGGTGACCTGTTTGCCGGCCCAGGCAGGTTTCACGAAGTCTTCATCGGCACGGTCGAGTTCGATTTCCGCCACCACCAGCCCCGCGTTGGCGCCCACGAACTCGTCGACTTCCCACAGGTGGCCTTCGTGCCGCACGTAGTGCCGACGCTTGTCGATCACGCCGCCCACGCACAGCGCCAGCAACGCGCGGGCGTCGGCAACGGGGATGGCGTAGTCGAATTCCTGCCGGGTGGCGCCCAGCTCGCGCGATTTCAGGTTGAGGAAGGCGGCATCGCCCTGGATGCGCACGCGCACCGAGGCCTTCTGTTCACCGCGATCCATCGCCCCCATGTCGTTGATGTAGCCCTGCGCCATCGGCACGACCTCGTGCGCGGCATCGCGCCAGGCGTCGCCGGTGACCAGGAATTTGCGTTCGATTTCGATGCCCATCGAGTGAAGCCCTGCGTTGTTGTAGGAGGGGCTTCAGCCCCGACCGCTTTTCCCGATCGTCCCGGTGTCGGGGCCGAAGCCCCTCCGGCAGGGATCACTTCCTTTCGAACAGCGCGATGCTCTCCACATGCGCCGTGTGCGGGAACATGTCCATCACGCCGGCCGACACCAGCGTGTAGCCCTGCTCGTTGACCAGGTAACCCGCGTCGCGTGCCAGCGAGCCGGGATGGCAGCTGACGTAGACGATGCGGTCGAACTGCCTGAGCGGCAACTGCTGCAGCACCTCGATGGCACCGGAACGCGGCGGATCGAGCAGCAGCTTGTCGAAGCCCTGGCGCATCCACGGCGTACCACGCTGGTCCTGGGTCAGGTCCGCCGCGTGGAAGTGCGCGTTGACCAGCCCGTTGCGGGCGGCATTGTCGCGCGCACGCACGACAAGACCCGCCTCGCCTTCCACGCCCACGACCTCGCCCACCAGGCGTGCCATCGGCAGGGTGAAATTGCCCAGCCCGCAGAACAGGTCGAGCACGCGGTCCTGCGGCTGCGGGTCGAGCAGTTCGAAGGTCCGCGCGATCATCTTCTCGTTGAGCGCCGCGTTGACCTGGATGAAGTCCAGCGGACGGAAGGCCAGCGACACGTCCCACGGCGCCAGCTCGAACGCCAGCTGCGGCGCCTCCGGCCACAAGGCATGCACGCTTTCCAGTCCGCCCGGCTGCAGGAAGATGGCGAGCCGGGTGGCCTGGCCGAATGCCGTGAGCTTCCCGCGGTCGCCCTCGCTCAGCGGCAGCAGATGGCGGAACACCAGCGCGATGCCACTGAAGTCCGCACTGGCGTCGCCCGCGATGAACTCGATCTGCGGGATGTGCTCGCGCGCGTCGAGGCTTTCGACGAGCTCGGCCAGCGCGGTGATCTTCGTGCCGATCCCCGGGATGACGGTGTGGCATTCGGACAGGTCGGCGACGAAACGCGGATCCTGTTCGCGGAAACCGACCAGCGTCTTGTCCTTCTTGTTGACCCGGCGCACGGAGAAGCGGCCCTTGCGGCGGTATCCCCAGGCGGCACCGGTCAGCGGCGGCAGCACCGCCCGCGGCGTGACGTGGCCGATGCGCTCCAGGTTCTCCAGCAGCACGCGCTGCTTGGCCTCGATCTGCCGGGCCTCGTCCAGGTGCTGCAGCACGCAGCCGCCACAGGTGCCGAAATGCGGGCAACGCGGCGTGACGCGGTCGGGGGAAGCATCCAGCACCTCGAGCGCCTTCGCTTCGTCGAAATGGCGGTTCTTCGCCGTCTGTTCGGCCATCACCCGCTCGCCCGGCAATGCGCCAGAGACGAACACGGCCTTGCCGTCGCGGCGGGCGACGCCCCGCCCGTCGTGGGTCAGGTCGGTGATGGTGGCTTCGAAGGGGGTCTTGTCGATGCGGGGGGAGCGGGTACGTGCCACGTGGCGTCAGGCTGCGTGTGTTGGCGGGGCCGCATTGTCGCATGGGCGCCGCCCGCCCCCGCCGACGCTAAGATGGGACCAGTCCGCAGGATGCCCGACCATGACCCTCACCGACGGCACGATGCCGATGCTCCTGCTGGTGGAAGACGACCCCATCAGTGCCGAGTTCCTGTCGGCCGCCCTGTCCGCACTGCCTGCGCGCGTGCAGCGCGCGGCGGACTGCGCGCAGGCGCTGGCGTTTCCGCTCGCCTTCGACGTGTGGTTGATCGACGCCAACCTGCCCGACGGCACCGGAGCGGCGCTGCTGCAATGCCTGCGCGCGCGCCATCCGGCCACGCCCGCACTGGCGCATACGGCCGATGCGACACCCGCAACACGCGAACAGCTGGTCCAGGCCGGCTTCGCCGATGTGCTGGTCAAGCCACTCTCGGCACAGGCACTGCAACGCGCAGTGCGCGATGTGCTGGCAGGCGCCACCGGCCGCCCGTCGGCGCAGGCGCTTCCCGACTGGGACGAAGCTGCCGCACTCGCCGCACTCGCCGGCAATCGCGAACACGCGGTGCTGCTGCGGGAGTTGTTCCTGTCCGAGTTGCCCGCGGCAACCGCGGCCTGCCTGGAGGCGTTCACCCGTGCGGATGAAGCGGCGCTGCGCGCCCAGTTGCACCGGCTGCAGGCCAGCTGCGGCTTCGCGGGGGCCCGTGCGCTGGCCGGTGTCGCGGCCCGCTGGCATGCCGCGCCCACCGATGCTGGGTTGCGCGATGCCTTTGCCGAAGCGAGCAGGCGCCTGTTGTCGCCGGCCGCCTGACGCCGTCAGTCCGTCGTGGCGCCGCGGTGTTTCAGGCGCCCCAGGTCACCGATCATTTCCCACGATTTCAGCCCCCTCGGGCCGAGGTGGTGCGCCAGCACCGAACGCATCGGCAAACGCAGGCTGACGAGATCGTCGGGCGAAGGCGTCGCATCCTTCGCCAAGGCGAGCAGCGCGCGACCGGTGGCCGCCTGGCTGCGCTCCCCGTGGCCGCGGTCGCTGTGCAGGCGACGCGGGCCGTGCTCCGGATCCAGCAGGTAGCGCGCCGCCGGGTCCACCGGCTCGCCATCGCCATCCACATCGAGCGCGAAACCAACGCCCAGCGCTTCCAGCAGGTCGCGCTCGAACCGGCGCAGCGACCACGCCAGTCCGTCACGCAACCGCAGTCGTTCGCGTGCCTGCGCATAGGCGTCGAAAAGCTCGGGCAGCGGATCGTGGCGCGGTACCAGCCGCAGCACGAGTTCACTGAGATAGAACGCGGCCAGCATGGCGTCGCCGGCGGGCTGCGGTGCCGCGTCCAGCGCCTCCGCGCTCACCAGCCGCGCCAGTTCGCCCCGCAGGTCGCAATCGAGCCGGATGCATTGCAGCGGCTGCAGCGCGGCGCGCAGGACATGCTTCTTCGGCCCCTGCACGCCCCGCGCGACCAGCCCCAGGCGTCCCTGTTCCCGGCCCAGGACTTCGACCAGCAGGCTGGTCTCGCGCCAGGGGCGCGCATGCAGGACGAAGGCGGTCTCGCCGGTGATGCGCATTCAGGCCCGCGCGGGCTCATTCATACCCGAAGGCCTTGAGCGCCGTCTCGTCGTCGGACCAGCCCTCGCGTACGCGCACCCAGGTTTCAAGGAACACCTTGCGGCCGAACAGATGCTCCATCTGCTGGCGCGACTTGCTGCCGATCTCCTTCAGCCGCGCGCCGCCCTTGCCGATCACGATGGCCTTCTGGCTCTCGCGCTCCACCCAGATCACCGCACCGATGCGGGCCAGCTCGCCTTTCGGCGAGTCTTCGGTGGTGAAGTTCTCGATTTCGACGGTAGTGGCGTACGGCAGCTCTGCGCCCAGCTGGCGCATCAACTGTTCGCGCACCAGTTCGGCCGCGAGGAAACGCTCGCTGCGGTCGGTGATCTCGTCTTCGCCGAACATCGGTGGTTGCTCCGGCAGTAGCGCCAGGATGTCCTTCACCAACGCGTCCAGGCCATTGCGTTTCAGCGCGGACACCGGATGCACAGCGGCAAATTGCCGGTCCTGCGCAACCTCGGCGAGGAAAGGCAACATCGCCGCCTTTTCCTTGATCCGGTCGACCTTGTTGACCACCAGCACCACCGGAATCCCCGCATCGCGCAGCACGTTGTAGGCCAGCGTGTCCTCTTCGTCCCAGCGGCCGGCTTCCACCACCATCAGGGCCGCTTCGACCTCTTCCAGCGCACCACGGGCCGCCCGGTTCATCACCCGACTCATCGCCGAAGCGGAGAACTTGCCCTGCTGCTTGTGCAGGCCCGGCGTATCGACCAGCACGATCTGGCCTGCGGGCCGGTCCTTGTTCGCCGCGAAGGTCGCGATGCCGAGCAGGCGGTGCCGCGTGGTCTGCGGACGGTTGGAGGTGATGCTGACCTTGGCACCGACCAGCGCATTGGTCAGCGTGGACTTGCCCACATTGGGACGACCGATGACGGCAACACTGCCGCTGCGGTAGGAGGAGGAATCGCTCACCGGGGGGTACTCACTTCGAAATGTCGAGCTTGTCGAGCAGCGCCGCCGCGGCGACCTGCTCGGCGTTGCGGCGCGAGGTGCCCTCGCCGTCCGCCGTCAGCGGCGGATCCAGCGTGGTGCAGCGCGCGAGGAAGAGTTTGGCGTGGTCATCGCCGCTTTCCGAGACCAGTTCGTAGACCGGCAGGGGACGCTGGCGCCCCTGCAGCCATTCCTGGAGGCGGGTCTTGGCATCCTTCTCCGGCCGCCCGACCGGCAGTGCGGCCAGCGATTCCTCGAACCAAGGCAGCACCACGGCCCGGCACGCATCGAAACCGGCGTCGAGATAGATGGCCGCCACGACCGCCTCCAGCGCATCGGCCAGGATGGAATCGCGACGATGGCCGCCGGACTTCATTTCGCCCGGCCCCATGGTCAGCCGCTCGCCCAGTTGCAGGTGCCGTGCGAGGGTGGCCAATGACGCCTCGCGCACCAGTTCGGCGCGTGCGCGGGTCAGCGCGCCTTCGTCGGCCTTGGGCCAGCGCAGGAACAGGGTTTCCGCGACCAGCAGGTTGACCACGCCGTCGCCCAGGAACTCCAGGCGCTCGTTGTGGGGAGCGCCCGCGCTGCGATGCGTCAGGGCCTGCGCAAGCAGGCCCTGGTCGGCGAACGCATGGCCGATGCGGTCAACCGCCAAATCCCTATTCCGCGCCGCGACGCGTCATCGCCTGCTCGGCGGCGAAGTTGCCGACCACATCGAGATTGCCCACCAGGGGGCGGCGCACTTCATAGGCGACCTTCATGTTCCAGCCGCCCTCCATGCGCTCGATCTTCACGTGCGAAGGCTTGATGTTGGTGGCGTAATTGATGTCGAGGCGGCGGAAGAACAGTTCATGGATCCGGGCCGGATCCATGTCCGCCACGCCCGCCTCGTTGGCCAGCCCCTTCATCGAGGACTTGACCGCGTAGTACTCCTGGTACATCGGGAACAGTCGCATGGCGATGTAGGCGGCGAAGCCCACCACGGCCAGCACCATCAGAAAGCTCATCAACGTCATGCCGCTTTGCTTGCGCTTCATTGCCATTCCCCCGTGCTTCCCCGTTAGCGTTGAAAGATCACTCGATGCCGTTGCCGATACGCGAGGCATCGAAGCCATTCTTGCAGAACCAGCCCTCGCAGTTCAGCCAGACGAGGAAGGCCTTCCCGCGGAGGTTCTGTTCCGGCAGGAAATGGGTCTGCGTCCAGAACCGGCTGTCCTCGCTATTATCACGATTGTCGCCCATGACGAAATAATGCCCGGGCGGAACCACCCATTCGCCCTGCCCCTCCGGCCGTGCGCTGTCCAGCCATTCCAGCACCGTATGGGGCCGTCCCGGCAGTTTTTCCTTCAATAGTGCGGCCCCGGTCTCACCTGCACCGCTGCCCTTGCCCACGTAGTCGCCCAGCTTCTCGTAGGTCAACGGCTGACCGTTGATCGATACCGTGTCTCCGTGGAAGCCGATCTTGTCGCCCGGCAGGCCGATCACGCGCTTGATCCAGTTGTTCTTGGGGTCGTGGGGCGGCTTGAACACCACCACGTCGCCGCGCGCCGGCTCATCGATGGCCAGGAATTTCTGGTTGGTGATCGGCAGGCGCAGACCGTAGGAGAACTTGTTGACCAGGATGAAATCGCCGATCAGCAGGTTCGGCATCATCGAACTGGACGGGATCTTGTAAGGCTCGGCGATGAAGCTGCGCAGTATCAGCACCACGGCCAGCACGGGGAAGAACGCGCGCGAGTAGTCCACCAGCACCGGCTCTTCGTCCAGCAATCCGCTCCGGGCGCGCCGGCGCTTGGCCAGGAACAGCTTGTCGGCCAGCCATACCAGGCCGGTCAGCAGCGTCAGTACCACGAGGATCGTTTCAAACCAGACCATACACACTCCGTTGAATGGCCCCTCTCCCACCGGGAAAGGGGTTGGGGTGAGGGTACGGCGAAGTCCGCGCGCTCCCGGCTTCGCGGACTTCGCCGTACCCTCATCCGGCGCTATGCGCCACCTTCTGCCGCAGGGAGAAGGAAAACGCTACTTGCTGTCCACCTGCAGCACGGCGAGGAAGGCTTCCTGCGGAATCTCCACGCGCCCCACCTGCTTCATCCGCTTCTTGCCCTCTTTCTGCTTCTCGAGGAGCTTCTTCTTGCGGGTGATGTCGCCACCATAGCATTTGGCCAGCACGTTCTTGCGCATGGCCTTGACCGTGCTGCGCGCGATGATCTGCGAGCCCACGGCGGCCTGGATGGCCACGTCGAACATCTGCCGCGGGATCAGCTCCTTCATCTTCTCGCACAGTTCGCGGCCGCGCCGGTCGGCATGGCTGCGGTGCACGATCAGGCTGAGCGCATCGACCTTGTCGCCGTTGATCAGCGTATCCAGGCGCACGAACGGGCCGGGCTGGAAGCGCAGGAATGCATAATCCAGCGAGGCATAGCCACGGCTCACCGATTTGAGCTTGTCGAAGAAATCCAGCACCACTTCGGCCATCGGCAGCTCGTAGCTGATCTGCACCTGGCTGGCCAGGTACTGGATGCCGATCTGCGCGCCGCGCTTTTCCTCGCACAGCTTGATGATGGCGCCGATGTAGGCTTCCGGGGTGAGGATGTTGGCGCGGATGATGGGCTCGCGCACCTCTTCGATCAGGTTGGACTGTGGCAGTTTGGCCGGATTGTCCAGCGAGAGCACCGTGCCATCGGTCCTGAGGACTTCATACACCACCGTCGGTGCGGTACTGATCAGGTCCAGGTCGTACTCGCGCTCCAGGCGCTCCTGCACGATTTCCATGTGCAGCATGCCGAGGAAGCCGCAGCGGAAGCCGAAGCCCATGGCCTCGGAGCTTTCCGGCTCGAAACGGAGCGCCGCGTCGTTGAGGCGCAGTTTCTCCAGCGCCTCGCGCAGCGCCGGATAGTCCTCGGCATTGACCGGGAACAGGCCGGCGAACACGCGCGGCTGCATTTCCTGGAAGCCGGGCAGCGGGCCCGGGGCCGGGTCGGACGCGAGGGTCAGGGTGTCGCCGACCGGCGCGCCGTGCACGTCCTTGATGCTGGCGGTGATCCAGCCCACCTCGCCGGCGCCGAGCTTCTTCAGCTCCTTGCGCTTGGGGGTGAACACGCCGACCTTGTCCACTTCATGGGTGCGGCCGGTGGACATGACCAGGATCTTGCTCTTCGGCCCGATCTCGCCCTGCATCACGCGGACCAGCGAGACCACGCCCAGGTAGTTGTCGAACCACGAGTCGATGATCAGCGCCTGCAGCTTGTCGGTGTCGCGCGGCTTCGGCGGCGGGATGCGCTGCACGATGGCCTCCAGCACCAGGTCGACGTTGAGCCCGGTCTTGGCGCTGACCGGCACCGCATCGTCGGCGTCGATGCCGATGACGGCCTCGATCTCCCGCTTGGCGCGCTCGATGTCGGCCGTCGGCAGGTCGATCTTGTTGAGCACCGGCACCACTTCCAGGCCCTGCTCCACCGCGGTGTAGCAGTTGGCGACCGACTGGGCTTCCACACCCTGGGCGGCGTCGACCACCAGCAGCGCGCCCTCGCAGGCCGCCAGCGAGCGGCTGACTTCGTAGCTGAAGTCGACGTGGCCGGGGGTGTCGATGAAATTCAGCTGGTAGACCTGCCCGTCCTTGGCCTTGTACGGCAGGGACACGGACTGGGCCTTGATGGTGATGCCGCGCTCGCGCTCGATGGGATTGGAGTCGAGCACCTGCGCTTCCATCTCGCGGGCCTCGAGGCCGCCACAGAGCTGGATGATGCGGTCGGCCAGGGTCGATTTGCCGTGGTCGACGTGCGCGATGATCGAGAAGTTGCGGATGTTCCGCATGGAATCAGAAGACATGGGGAGTGCGCGGCGGCCTGTGCGGTCGTCAGGAATAACGGGACATTATCGCACGGACATTGCCCGGTCTCGCCGATCCGCATCCCGGCCCCGGGGAAACGCCGTCGCCCCCCCAAGGCGGGGCGACGGGGGGTCACCAGCGACGGCGAGCGTGGTTCAGCCTTTTTCCACCGTCACGGCGACGAAACGGGTCACGCCGCGATGGCGGACCAGCAGCATCACGGTGTCACCCGGCTTCGCAGCGGCCAGCTCCCGGTCCAGCGCCGCAGGGCTGTCGACCTTGGTGCGGCCTACCTGCAGGATCACCATGCCCGGTGCAAGGCCCGCCTCGCGGGCGGCAGCACTGTCCACGCGCGCCACCAGCACGCCGTCGCTGCCTTCGATGCCCAGTTGCTTGCGGCTGTTCGCGTCCAGCGACTGGGTCTGGATGCCGAGCGCATTGCGTCCGGCCGGAGCTGCCGGCCTGTCGGGCGACGCCGGGGCGACACCCGCCCCCGCCTCGCCTTCGTCCAGCTCGCTGAGCGTCACGGTCAGATCACGCGGCTTCCCATCGCGCAGGACACCCAAGGTGACCTTGGTCCCGGGGGCCATCGCGCCGATGATCGGCGGCAGATCGCTCGAATCGTTGATCGCGCGGCCATTGACCGAACGGATGACATCTCCGGGACCGATGCCGGCCTTCGCCGCAGGGCTGCCACCCACCACGTCATTGACCAGCGCACCCCGGTTGTCGGGAAGCCCGAAGCCCTTCACGGCATCGGAAGTCACCGCGCCTACCTGCACGCCCAGCTGACCGCGACTGACCTTGCCGGTGCTCTTGAGTTGCTCCACCGCCCCCATCGCCAAGTCGATCGGGATGGCGAAGCTGATACCCATGTAGCCGCCGGACACCGAGAAGATCTGCGAGTTGATGCCGACCACTTCACCGCGCGTATTGAGCAGCGGGCCGCCCGAGTTGCCCTGGTTGATCGCCACGTCGGTCTGGATGAAGGGCACGTAACGCTGCTCGGCCGACGCACTGCGACCCACGGCGCTGACGATGCCGGCGGTGACGGAGTGATCCAGCCCCAGCGGCGAACCGATCGCCACCACCCACTGGCCCGGCTTCAGCGCGGCCGAGTTGCCGATGCGCACGGTCGGCAGGCCCTTGGCCTCGACCTTCAGCAGTGCCACGTCGTATTGCTGGTCGCTCCCGACCACCTTGGCGGTCAGCTCGCGGCGGTCCGGCAGGGTGACCTTCACCTCGTCGGCGCCATCCACCACATGATGATTGGTCAGCACGTAGCCGTCGGCTGAAATGATGAAGCCCGATCCCATCGAGGTACCGCGCCGCTGCGGCCCCTGCTGGCCCGGGCCCGGCATCGGGAAGCCCGGCGGCAGCATGCGCCGGAAGATTTCGGGTATCTCGGCCTCTTCGGCCTGCGCACTGCGGCGCGACCCCACCGTCGCCTCCACGTTCACCACACCCGGCCCCACCTGCTCCACCAGTTGGGTGAAGTCGGGAAGGCCGGTCACCAGTTGCGGGGCTGCCGACTGCGCAACGACAGGCGCCGTCGCCGCCGTGGGCACAGGCGCCTCAGGCTGCTGCGCGCAAGCGGCGAGGGGGGTGGTGAGCATCAGCACGGCCAACAGGCCGGAACGGGCGTGAGGAGTCATCGAACGCATGCCTCGATCAGGAAAAGGTAGGGATTTCATCTCGCCTCCGGCCGACGACCGGAAGCCGGGGTCATTCGCGCGGCGCGTCGATCGGCGGTGTCACCGGCGGCGCGGACTGCAGGCGCGGCTCGAACGGGTAGAAGGTGCGCGCGGCCGAATCGGAGCTGTACCCCGTCGTCAGACCACCATTGGCCGATGGGTACCCCGACAACGCGGACCTCGGCCATGGCCGGGACGGCACGCTGCCGGTATCGCCTGCCCGATGGGCGAAGGGATTGGCGGCGAGTTGCGACGGTGCGGCCGCCACCAGCGTACCGACGGTGTCAATCGGCGCGTTCTGCGCGGTGCCCGTCGCACGGACCGGGGCATCGGCGCGCGCCACACGCTGCGCGCTGCGCGCTGCCTGCTGGCTGCGCGTGGCACTGCGACGGGCGGCATTGTCCTGCCGGCGGGGCACGCTGGTCACGGCAGCGACAGCGGCCACCGCGTAGGCCTCGGCGTCCGGCGCGGGCGCTGAAGGCGTCTCCGCCGGAACGGCGGGGGATGTCGTCTGCGTGGATGCCACCTGGGTTCCCTCGCCCACCGGCACGTCCTGCGGCGATTGCTGGCGCGCCATGAACAACGCGACCAGCGCCACCGACGCCGCAAGCGCGCCACCGCCCCAACGCGCGAGCAGGTTGCGCGAACGCGGAGCCTGCATCTGCGATGCGGCGGAGGCGGGAACGGATTCGGCCGCGATCGCCCGTGCCACGCGCTCGGCGAAGCCCGCGGGCGCCGGCGCACGGCCTTCACCGCGCAGCACGTCGCCGCACAACTGCCAGCGTTCCCAGCACCCGGCCAGGTCCTGGTCGTGCTGCAGTCGCCGCAGCAGGAAGCGCGCTTCATCCGCAGGCAGGTGGCCGTCCATCAGGGCGGACAGTTGCTGGCGGTGATGGGTTTCTAGCTTGTCGATGATCGGAGTCTCGTTGCGGGCGGTCATGAGCGGGCTCGCTCCCGGGTTGCACTGTCGTTGTCCAGCAAGGGACGCAGCTGTTCATCGATGGCCTCGCGCGCCCGGAAGATCCGGGAACGCACGGTGCCGATCGGGCAGTCCATTTTCTGCGCGATCTCCTCGTAGCTGAGGCCTTCCACCTCGCGCAGGGTGATCGCAGTCCGCAGCTCCTCGGGCAGGCCGTCCACGGCCTTCATCACCGTCGCCTCCATCTCCTGGCGCATCAGCTCGCGCTCGGGCGTGTCGGTGTCGCGCAGCCGGGCGCCGATGTCGTACTGCTCGGCGTCGGCGGCATCCACGTCCGCGGTGGGCGGACGGCGGTTGTGCGCGACCAGGTGGTTCTTGGCGGTGTTCACGGCGATACGGTGCAGCCACGTATAGAACTGGGAATCGCCCCTGAAGTTCCCCAGCGCACGGTATGCGCGCAGGAAGGTCTCCTGGGCCACGTCCTGGCACTCGCTCCAGTCATGGATGTAACGCCCGATCAACGCCACCACGCGATGCTGGTACTTGCGCACCAGCAGGTCGAAGGCCGCGCTGTCGCCGCGTTGCACGCGCCTGACCAGCTCGAGGTCCAGCTCCTGGGTTGGATCTGTTTCGGCCATGCCGGGCCGCACTCCTGTCGGCTCGGCGTTGGCCGTGCCCTGTGACCGCGCTAGCGGAGGAAAGTTCAACGCCTTGTCCAAACCGTTGCCCTATCAAGAATTTAACCGGCGCAGCGGGAACATCCCCCTGCCGCCGGTCACGCCCGTGACGACGTTCTCGTTGATATGTGGATTTGACGGGGATGAAACAACCTCGGGATGATAGCGGCCTTATCCATACGTGAACGGATGGTCCCTGCATGGCCGCGAACTTCGATGGGCTGCGATTCAGTCACTGGCAGACCGAGCTACGCGAGGACGGCATCGTGGTGCTGGCCTTCGACCGCCAGGGCGCCAGCGTCAATGCGTTCTCGCAGGACGTGCTGATCGAACTGGCCGACATCATCGAACGCCTGTCCATCGATCCGCCGAAAGGCGTGGTGCTGCGTTCGGCGAAGGCATCGGGTTTCATCGCCGGCGCGGACCTGAAGGAATTCCAGGAGTTCGACCGCAAGGGCACCGTCAACGACGCGATCCGCCGCGGCCAGGCCGTGTTCCAGAAACTGGCCGAACTGCCCTGCCCGACGGTGTCGGCCATCCACGGCTTCTGCATGGGCGGCGGCACCGAGATTTCGCTGGCCTGCGACTACCGTGTGGCCAGCAGCGACCCATCCACGCGCATCGGCCTGCCCGAAGTGAAGCTGGGCATCTTCCCCGGATGGGGCGGCAGCGCGCGACTGCCGCGCCTAGTGGGATCACCGAAGGCGATGGACATGATGCTGACCGGCCGCACGCTGTCGGCCAGCTCGGCGAAGGCGATGGGCCTGGTCGACAAGATCGCCGAGCCGGCCGTGCTGATCGATGCCGCGATCGCATTGATCGCCTCGCGCCCGCAGCGCCCGTTCAAGCAGCGCTTCACCGGCTGGATCAGCAACAGCTGGCCCGCCCGCCAGTTGCTGGCGCCGCAGATGCTCAAGCAGGTCGCACGCAAGGCGCCGAAGGCGCACTACCCCGCGCCGTATGCCCTCATCAACGTGTGGAAGACCGCCGGCGGGAAGGGCATCCAGGCGCGTCTGGACGCCGAGCGCAAGGCGGTGGTGAAACTCGCGGGCACACCGACCGCGCGCAACCTGATCCGCATCTTCTTCCTCACCGAACGCCTGAAGGGCCTCGGCGGCAAGGACCATGGCATCGCGAACGTGCATGTCGTCGGTGCGGGCGTGATGGGCGGCGACATCGCCGCATGGTCCGCCTACAAGGGCTTCAACGTCACCCTGCAGGACCGTGAGCAGCGCTTCATCGACGGCGCCCTCTCGCGTGCGCAGGACCTGTTCGCGAAGAAGGTGAAGGACGAGAGCAAGCGTCCCGCCGTGGCTGCGCGCCTGAAAGGCGACCTGGCCGGCGATGGCGTGCCGCAGGCCGACCTGGTGATCGAAGCGATCATCGAGAACCCCGAGGCCAAGCGCGATCTCTACCAGACCGTCGAGCCGCGCCTGAAGGCCGATGCGCTGCTGACCACCAACACGTCATCGATCCCGCTAACCGAGCTGCGCGAGCACATTCAGCGTCCCGCGCAGTTCGCAGGCCTGCACTACTTCAACCCGGTGGCGCTGATGCCGCTGGTGGAGATCGTGCAGCACGACGCGCTCGACGACGCCAACGTCAAACGCCTCGCCGCCTTCTGCAAGGCGCTGGACAAGTTCCCGGTGCCGGTGGCCGGCACGCCGGGCTTCCTGGTCAATCGCGTGCTGTTCCCGTACATGCTGGAAGCCGCGACCGCCTACGCCGAAGGCATCCCCGGCCCGGTGATCGACAAGGCCGCGGTGAAGTTCGGCATGCCGATGGGCCCGATCGAACTGATCGACACCGTCGGCCTGGACGTGGCCCAGGGCGTGGGGGCGGAACTGTCGCCGTTCCTCGGCCTGACGTTGCCGGCGGCGCTGGCGACGGTCGAACCCGGCAAGCGCGGCAAGAAGGACGGCCAGGGCCTGTACAAGTGGGAGAACGGCAAAGCCGTGAAGCCGCAGGTCCCGCAGGACTACAAGGCACCCGATGATCTCGAGGACCGCCTGATCCTGCCGCTGCTCAACGAAGCCGTCGCCTGCCTGCACGATGGCGTGGTGGCCGACAGCGACCTGCTCGATGCAGGCGTGATCTTCGGCACCGGCTTCGCCCCGTTCCGCGGCGGCCCGATCGAACACGTCAAGGCGGTCGGTCCCGACGCGCTGCTGGAAAAGCTCAAGGCCCTGCAGGCCCGCCACGGCGACCGCTTCGCCCCGCGCCCCGGCTGGGACAACCCGGTGCTGCGTACGCCCACCGTCTGATGCGGACGATGCCGCGCGTCGCGTGACGCGCGGATCGCGGTTCTATCAGGGCGCGACGGCGCCCGGGTCCATGTCGTTGGCGTTGCCGCGCAGCGCCTCGGAAAAGGTCGCACCGCGTTGCAAGACGTGCTGACGCTTCAATCGCGCGCTCACGATATCCGCATCGTTGCCCGGCGTACTGCGCCAGGCCCTTCACCCCGTTGGGAGCACCTGGGTCATCACCCAGTCTTCCTTGGGATCATCGCCCACGTGGAAGACGGAGCGGCCGACGATCTGGAAGCCATGCTTGCGCCAGAAGCGGATCGCCTGCGGGGCCTCCTGCCAGACCGTCAGCCAGACCGATCGCGACCCGCGCAGCCGCGCCGCCGCCAGCAGGTGCGACACCAGCACGGCGGCGATGCCCTGCCCGTGGAAGGCTTCGTCCAGGTAGATGCGCGCCAGTTCCACCGTCGGCCGCAGCCCCACTTCGGCCGGCGGCACCGTGCCCCAGCGCAGTTGCGCGAAGCCGGCCCACACGCCGTCCTGTTCGACGATCAGCGTGAGCGTGTCGGGGTCGCGGATTTCCTGCGCCTGCCGCTCGGGCGTATAGGCCTGCGCGACAAAGGCCGAGACGTTTTCCGGTGTGCTGCAATGGCCGTTCGCGGCAAGGAAGGTGCGCCGCATCATCGCGGACAGTTCAGCGGCTTCGGACAGCCGTGCGGGTCGGATTTCGGTTTTCATGCAGCGTGCATGGTACGTGCTTCCATGCCCTGCATAACGCAGACGCGCAGCGGATGAGGTCAGTGTGAGTTGTTCTCACCCCTGATCGCCTACCATGGCGCGCCCCACGCCATGGAAGTACCGCATGTCCCGCTGGCTGCTCCTGTGCCTGCTGCTCGCCCCCATCTTCAGCGTCCACGCAGCCGACGACGAAACCGCGGTGCGCGCCGCATTCGCGGCTTACAAGTCCGCCGTGCTCGCCCGGCAGGGCGAACGCGCCGCCGACCAGGTCACCACCGGCACGCTGCGCGAGTACGCGCGCTATCGCGAACTGGCGTTGAGCGCCCTACGCACCGAGCTGGAAGCACTGCCGATGACCGAGCGCCTGCAGGTGCTGATCATCCGCGCCCGCGTCCCGGCCCGTGACCTGCGTGCGATGGATGGGCGCACGGTGTTCACGCATGCCGTGGACCGCGGCTGGATCGGCCGCGAAGGCGTCGAGCGCAGCGAACTGGGCACCCTGCAGGTGGACGGCGACCACGCGGCGGCACGGCTGAAGATCGGCACCGTCGAGATGCCCTTCGATTTCGAATTCGAGCGCGAGCAGGGCCGCTGGCACTTCAACCTGATCCCGCTGGTCACGATGAGCGAGGACGTGTTCAAGCAGCTGGCGCGACAGAACGGCGTCAGCGAGAACGAGATGGTGATGACGCTGGTGCGCGGACTGTCCGAGGCGCCCGTGGATGACAGCCTCTGGGACCCGCCGGCGCAGTGAGCGCCGCTACCGCCGCATGAACACCTCGGGCGGCGCCCGCACCGGGCTGCGGTGCGTGGGCAGTTCGCCCATCAGGCCCAGTTGCGTGGAGAAGTCCGCCAGCCGCGCCCACACGTAGGGTTGCAGATCGTCGGGGGCGGCGTCGTAGACCTGGCGCCACAGCTGATCCATGAACACGCGCGGGTCCTCGCGCAACGCATCGCGTTCGATGCGTTCCCCGGCGACGGCCAGTGCGGCCCGGATGGTGGCCAACGTGTCCATGCCCGCAGCGTAAGGGGCGCACATGCCGGTTGTGTGACATGCCGGCGGTTTTTCCGACGACCGGCACCGTTCTGTGAACGCGATTACGTTCAGGCGAACACTCAGCGGGTGGGTGCCGGCGGATCGTTCCCCTCGCGGAACAGCCACAGCATCGCGCGCCGGTAGGTTTCCCCGATGCTGGCCGCATGCGTACCGTCGGCGATCTCGAAGAAGCCGACCCGCCACGGCGCATCCGCGCGGGACGTCCACGCATCGGCCCACTCCCTCGCCACCCGCCGGCGTTCGACGGTGTCGCGCGTGCCGCTGGCCACCGCCACACGCAGGTCGTCGCGCGCGTGCGGCCGCGCCCCGGCGAACAGCGCGTCACGCGCCGGACCGGGCGCCGGATTGCTGGCGATGCGCCCCCAGAACAGGTCCGGCGCCTCGCGCGCCGACCACAGCACGAAGTAACCCGCGCGCGACTGCCCCACCAGGATGCGTCGCGCCGGATCGACGGCGTAACGACGCTCCACCTCGGGCACCAGTTGCCCGCGCAGGAAGGCCAGGAACCCGGGCGCCCCGCCCTGCTCCGGCGTGGCGTCCGCGCCCGGCGCAGTGAAGTCGGTGTTGCGCTTGTTGGTGGCCGGGTCGAAGCCGCCATAGGCGATGCCCACCAGGATGGCCTCCGGCAGTTTCTCGTCGTAGTGCAGGAACAGATGCGTGGGCGCCAGCAACGGGAACAGGCTGTCGCCATCCAGCAGGTACACCACCGGATAACGCGTCGGTGCCGACACGTCGTAGCCTTCTGGATAGCGCACATAGACGTGGTGCACGCGCCCGGATCCGCGATCCGTCAGCGGAAAGTAGTCCCCCTTCAGCGCAGGCAGATAGTCCAGCGGTACGCGCGGCGCGGTGCCGTCTTCGCCGGTCGGCGCAGGCGGTGCCGCCCGGGCCGTCGGCATCGCGGCCACCAGCAGCCACGCAAGAATGATCATGGTGCAGCGGATCATGTCGTCACCCCCATGCCCGCGCATTGCGGGCCCGGCCGCATTCTCGCAGGATCGGCTGCCTGCCGACCTGACTACTTCGCCGCGGACTTCAATGCCTGCGCGTGCTCCCAGACATCCTTGAACAGCTCCGCGTAGACCTTGCCGTCGCGTTCCGCCAGCGAGGTATTGGTGAACAGCACCACGGCCACGTCTCCCGCTGGCGTGGCGAGCATCTCGGTCCGCACGCCGGGGTCGGAACCGCCGTGGCCGACGAAGCGGCCATCGTACTTGGTGGCCCAGAACAGGCCGGAGTTCTTCTCCGCCAGTACGATGTTGTCCGGCTTGTTCGCCGCGGTGTACTGCAGCCTCATCATCTCCGCGGCCGAGGCAGGCTGCAGGATGCGCGCGCCCTGATACTGGCCGCCGCCAAGCAGCGCAATGAAGAACCGCGACAGTTCAGCCACCGACGTCCGCACGCCACCATCCGGATAGGTGGTCAGGCCGTAGGGCGGGAGGGGAATGCTGAAGCCGTCCTGCGCCACGTACAGCGTGGCATGCGCACCCGCCGGCACCTCCGACAGCAACCAGCCGCTGCGGGCCATCCGCAACGGCGCGAAGATGGTGCGGCGCGTATAGGTGTTCAGCGGTTCGCCGACCGCATGCTCCACGATGTAGCCCGCCAGTGCCGCCCCGATGTTGGAGTACTCGCGGTGCGTGCCCGGCGCGTGCGGCACGAAGTTCTCCGGCGCATAGTCCTTGCCGCCCGCAATCAGATAGCCCGACAGGAAATCACCCAGCGTTTCCGGCGCATCGCCGCCCCAGTGGTACAGGCGCTCGTATACCGCCCAGCGGTCCGTGATGCCCGAGGTGTGCGTGGCCAGCTGGCGCAACGTGATGCGCGCCTCCGGGAACGCGGGATGCACCACCTTGAAAGGCAGATAGCGGTTGATGTCTTCGTCCAGCGACAGCCTGCCGTCCTGCACCGCCTGCATCATCGCCACGCCGGTGAAGGTCTTGCTGATCGAGCCGATCGCCATCACCGTGTCGGGCGTGAACGGCACGCCGCGCTGCTTGTCGGCGAAGCCGTAGCCCTTCGACCACGCCACCTTCCGGTCGATGATCACCGCCGCGCCCACGCCCACCAGGCCGGACCCGGCCATGCGCGCCTGGATACGGGCATCGATGCCCTCGCCCGCCACGCCCGCGGGCGCATCCGCGGCGCCCGCCCTGCCCGACACCAGCATCGCGACCAGTACCGCGGCCACCCGCCATGACGTCCTGAAACGCATCTGTCCTCCCCTGCCGGTACCGGCATGTCGTGTTGGCCATGTCAGGCGAGGGTGGGAACCAGCGCCTGTCCAGCGCGGGAGGATGCACGCAGACCACCGTGCCGGCCAGCAGGATGCGACGAAGCCGCGATGGGACCGACGAATCGCCCTCGCCCCATGCGCACGCCCTATTCCGGCCAGCGCACCACGCTCATGCCCGCGGGCATGGAGGCCCGGACCTCCTGCTGCGCGCTGGCGGGCGTCCACATGCCGTGGCCGATCCGCGAGACATCGTCGAACGTGCCCAGCAGGCGGTAGCGCGCGAACGTGTACGCGATGCCTTCGCTGGCCAGTTCATCCGGGCCGTCGGTGAGGGCGAAGTGCAGTTGCGGAGCGGAGGCGCTGCCACTGAACCCGACCTCGGCGATCCTGTCGCCCGCCTTGACGCGCGTGCCGGGCGTGACCGTCGCACTGCCGGGGCGCAGGTGGCCGTAGTGCGCGTAGTAGCCGTTGTCGAGCTGCAGGACCACGTGGTTGCCTTCGGTGCCGGTGATGCCGTCCGACAGTCGCGTGCGCTCCGGCGACCGGTCGTGCACGCGACTCACCACGCCATCGGCCACGGCATACACAGGCTGTCCATGACTGTAGGTGCGTGCGGCAAGATCGTTGCCCGCCGGCGCCTTGCGGCCGGATGCATCCAGCTTCACCCAGTCGGCCGCATGGCGACCGGGGGTACGCAGGGCACCGTTGAAGGCATAGCCCACGCGGCGATGCCCGCGCGCCCAGCGGGGATCATGGATGGCGACCCACGGACCGCCGTCGAGCGGTGGCGCCAGCACCGGGGTCCTGCCGTCGATCACCGGTGTCGAACCGCCTTCGATCGTGTCGATGCCCGCACCGGCATCCACATCCGCAAAGCCGACCCGATGGCGCAAGGCGCCGGGCAACGCGCCCTTCAATGGCAGTTCGATGAACACCACGCCGCGCCGCCCCGACGGGATCGCATCGAAGGTCTCGGCCTTCCACTGAACGCCCGAGCGGTCCAGCCGTTGCTCCAGCGCCGCGCCTTCGTAGGCGGCCAGCACGCGCCCGTCAGCTGCATCCAGTACGTCAACGCGCACGGGTCGCAGATCGCGGCGGGCATGGTTGTCCAGGTGCAGTTCGTAGACCAGTTCGTGGCCTTCCTGCATCGCGCGCGCCATCGGCGCCACGGGTACGCGCAGGCCGAAGGACTCCCTGGGTTGCGCTGCCCACGCAGGCAGCGCACTGCAGGCCAGCATCGCGATCACGGACCAACGGCCAAGGTGGAACCGCATGCAGGATTCTCCGGGATGAATATGGTGGGCGGATGCCGCAGCGGCTTCGATGCTCCACGCCCGCGCAGGCCGCCGCACTGTGCCATGGAACGGTGCCACCCGGCCCGCTGCCCTGCCCTCGATGTGGTCGCCACCACCGCGGGGCGGCTCAGCCGCCGACATCCGCCAGGTGCGGCGCCTGTTCGAAACATTCGATCAGCAACTCGGTGAGCGCCCGCACCTTGAGTGAAGGATGCTGGCCGGGCGGCCGGATGACATAGATGCCGGCCGGCGGCGGCGGATAGCGGGTCATGACCGACACCAGCGCGCCGGAGGCCACGTAGTCGCGGGTAAGGCCATCGGGAAGCCACGCGATGCCGAGCCCCGCGACGGCGGCGGCAATCAGCGCGGTGCCGTTGTCGGCCTTGAAGCGCCCGCGCGGGTGCACGGTGATGACCTCGTCGCCGTCCATGAACTGCCACGCTTCGGTTCCCTGCATCAGCGCTTCATGCGCGGCGAGGTCACCCGGAACCTCGGGGGCGCCATGCACCTCGAGATAATCCGGGCTCGCGACGAGCTTTCCATACAGCGGCCCCACGCAGCGCGCGACCAGAGTGGAATCCTGCAGATAGCCCACGCGGATCGCGCAATCGAACCCCTCCGCGACCAGATCGACGAAGCGATCGCTGTAGGCGGTATGCACATGCAGCTGCGGGTGGCGCCGCGCCATTTCCGCGAGCACGGAAGCGAAGTGGGTCGGCCCGAAGGACAGCGGCGCCGCAATGCGCAGGCGGCCACGCAGGTCACCGCTGGGCAGGATGCTTTCCCGGGCCGCGTCGATCTCGGCGCAGGCCCGGGCGGCGTGTTCGCGGAACGTGGTGCCGGCATCGGTGAGCGCAGCGCCGCGCGTGGTGCGTGCAAGCAGTTGCACGCCCAGTTCCGCCTCGATCCGGACCAGCCGCCGACTGACGATGGACTTGGCAACGCCGAGCCGACGCGCAGCGGGGGAAACGCCGCCGGCATCGGCCACTTCCACGAATGTCCGCAGGTCTTCGATATCCAACGTGGTCTCCCGGATGCGCGACATAGCCTGCCACAGCCGTCGCGAATCCCGTGTTCCCGATTCCGCGACACAGCTTGGCACGAACGGGCGCTACCGCCCCGCGCAAGGGGATGACAAGGTTTTCGCCGGGACGATGCACCCACCGCTGCGTCCGTCTCTGCACCTTCCCCTCACCACAGGATGTATCCATGACTTTTCGCAACGGTCTTGCGTCGCTGCTTCGTCCGGAAGACTCGGTCCTCGTTCTGATCGACCACCAGCCGTACCAGCTCGCCAACCTCAACAGCCACGACCCGCACATGGTGGTCAACAATGCCACCGCGCTGGCGAAATCCGCCAAGGCGTTCGGTGTGCCCACCATCCTGACCAGCGTCATCGCCGAACGCGGCGGCCTCATCTTTCCGCAGATCACCGACGTGCTTCCGGGCCAGGAGGTGATCGACCGGACGTTCATCAACACCTGGGAAGACCGCAAGGTGGTGGACGCGGTCAAGGCGACGGGCCGCAAGCAACTCATCATCGCCGGCCTGTGGACCGAGATCTGCGTCGCCATGCCGGTGATCCAGGCACTGGGCGAAGGCTGGGATGTCACCGTCATCACCGATGCCTCCGGCGCGGTGTCGGTCGAGGCGCACCAGGTGGCCATCCAGCGCATGATCGCGGCGGGCGCGAACATGATGACCTGGCTGGCAGTCGCGGCCGAATGGCAGCGCGACTGGGCTCGGACCGACCACGCCGCCGAACTGACGGAGGTGCTCAAGCAGCATGCCGCAGGCAGCGGGATCGCGTACCTGTGGGAACAGCAACTGCTCAACACGCCGGTGCCGCGCAGCGCAGACTGACCCGCGCGGGATGACGGGGAACCGGATCGTCGCGGCGGGAAAAGCCCGCGACATATTTTTCAGATACCGGTGAAACGACACACCGCATCCAGTCGGGTGCGGCCTGAGCACCTGGCCGTGCCCGACCTTCGCCACGCGGATGTTCAGCGCGGAATGCGCGCGATGACCTTGATCTCGAAGTCGAAGCCCGCGAGCCAGGTGACGCCGATCGCGGTCCAGGCCGGATAGGGCGCTTGCGGAAAGATCTCGTCCTTCACGGCCAGGACCGTGTCGAACTGGCGTGCGGGATCGGTATGGAAGGTGGTGACGTCGACGATATCGTCGAATCCGCATCCGGCCGCACGCAGGGTCGCTTCCAGATTGGCGAACGCCAGGCGGACCTGGGCTTCGAAATCCGGTTCGGGCGAACCGTCGTCGCGGCTGCCGACCTGACCGGACACGAACAGCAGGTCATCCGACCTGATCGCGGCAGAATAGCGGTGGGTGGCGTACAGCGCATGCCGACCGGCGGGGAAAACAGCATCACGGGCACTCATGGGATATCTCCTGTGGGCCGGCAGTTCCGGCGCGTGGGATCACTCTAGGCAGCCGCGCCCGCGCGATAAACACGCCGGTCCGGAGATCACTGTTTGTAGAATCCAAACAATCCCGTTCGGCCCTCTGGAGACCACATGGACCGTATCGATGCGATGCAGGCCTTCGTCCGCGTGGTGGAAACCGGCAGCTTCACCCAGGCCGCCGACACGCTGCAGACCAGCAGGACGCGCGTGACCCAGCTCGTGCAGCAGCTGGAGACCCACCTCCGCGTGAAGCTGCTCCACCGCACCACGCGCAGGGTCAACGCCACCGCCGACGGGACCGCCTACTACGAGCGCGTCGTGCGCCTGCTGGCCGACCTGGACGATGCCGAGACCAGTCTGTCGGCAGCCTCCGCCTCGCCGCGCGGCCGCCTGCGCGTCGACGTGCCCGCGCCCTTGGCCACCCTGGTCGTGGTGCCGGCCCTGCCCGCCTTCCACGCGCGGTATCCGGACATCCAGTTGGACCTGGGCGCCAGCGACCGCAAGGTGGACCTGATCGACGAGAACGTGGACTGCGTGGTGCGCGGCGGCGAGCTCACCGAGCCGTCGCTGCGCGCGCGCCACATCGCCGACCTGGCGCTGGGGGTGTACGCCGCGCCGGACTATCTGGCGCATGCGGGTGAGCCGCTGCATCCGCAGGCACTGGAAGACAGCGACCACCGCATCATCGGGTATCGCGGTTCGCGCGCCGGCACGCCACTGGCGTATGCGATGCGGCGCGGCGACGAGCAGTTGCGCGTGCACGGCCGGCATGTGCTGTCGGTGGATGACGGCAATACGTATCTGGCCGCGGGCATCGCCGGCCTGGGCGTGTTGTGGCTACCGCAGTACATGGCGCGCGCACCGCTCGCGCGCGGCGAACTGGTGCCACTGTTCGAGGACTGGCAGCTCGACCCGATGCCGCTGTACGTGGCCTTCCCGCCAAGCCGGCACGTCAGCCGCAAGCTGCGCGTGTTCATCGACTGGATCGTGGAGCTGATGGCGCAGCATGCGCCGGCCATACAGCCGCCGCGTTGAGTGGGCGTCCTTGCTCCGGCGGCCTGAGAGTGAGCACATGGCTCGCCATCACGCCGAACCCGAAGCCGCAATCCGAACCGGAACCGACCTGCTTGATCTTCACCTCATCGCCGACAGATGCGTTTACCTGAAATTCTCCGATGTGCGGTTGCCCGGATTTCATCCTTTAACCGTGATAGCAGGCGTAAGGTCATCTGCTTGCAACGGTGAGTCAGGAGCAAGGAATGTCGGAAGCCAGACGGTTGGACGGCAATCAGGCGCGTCGGCTGGAGATACTGAGTGGTATTGCGGATGACCTGGTTGCCGCGGCCATGTACGTGGATCGGATACTGGATGCAGCGCCAAACAGCGACGTCGAGGCGTGGTGGACGGCGGCCCTGGTTCACTATGGCCGTTGCTTCGGCAAGGGCGTCGCGCCCTGGGGTGCTGCCGAGGTGATCGGGAGCCTCCCAGAACTGCTTCATGTGCGCCACCGGCACTTCAGGAGGCTGCGCGACACGCTGGTTTCCCACCCTGGGGGCGTCGATCACACCTACGCCGCAAAGGCCGTGCGTGATCGCGACGGCTACCTCCGTATCGGCTGCGAACGGGTCCCGATGTTCTCCCTGGGCCGTCTTGAGGCCATGGATTTTTCCGAACTTCTGGATGCGCTGCAGACCCTGGTCGACCGGCGGAGAGTCGAGGTGGAGAACGATCTCCGGATACAACTCTCCGGGATGACGGAGGAAGAATTCGGGCAGATGCCGCTTTCCAATGCAGCGGGTAAAACGGATCACAGCGAGGCCGGCGTCGTACGCCATGCGCCGGGCGACCGGCCGAATTGATGGTCCCCCTTACGATGGAAGCACGCGCGTAGGATGGGTTGAGCCAAAGGCGATACCCATCGCGTGCAGGGATCCACAACAGCGAGTTGTGACGGCGACGGCTACACGAACAACGCAGTGGAGACTTTAGGCTCTGCCATGCCGTCGTATCTACAGGCTCATCCCACGCTGCCCGACAGCGCGCCGCAGTACATCATCGTGCGGCACACCGCGATCTGCGCGATGCCAAACCCGACGCAGCAGGTAAGGAAGCCGATACCGAAGGCGGCTGCCGGGCGCAGCTGGCGGCGCCGGATGACGACGGCTGCAATGACCGCGCCAACAGCCAAGCCAGGCAGGGAGAACAGGTGGCCGAGCCCAAGAAGTCCTTCCGGCTGCGGCAGGGATGCTTGCCATGCCCAGTAAAGGAGGACAGACACGCCCAATGCCGACGATGCACCGGCAGAAAACAGGGGCGGCACGCGCGCACTCTGCACCGCGCCTATCAGGACCGCCCAGGCGAGGACGTAGTACCAGACGCCCGCATAGATGGGATCTCCCATAACGGCCGTCGCCGCGAGGATGGCGGCGCCTATTCCAAAGGCGGCAATGACATCTGTTGCGCGCGAATATCTCTGCATGGATGCTCACAACGGGATTGGGCTAGCGCGTAGGATGGGTTGAGCCGAAGGCGATACCCATCGCGTGCAGGGACCGACAACAGCGAGTTGTGACGGCGACAGAAGCAGCGCAACGCAAACTTCAATCTCTGCCATGCTGTCGTATCGATGGGTATCGCCTTCGGCTCAACCCATCCTACGGTTGCCGCTCATCTGTTCTTCAGGCCGGCAACGACTTCCCGCACGCTCAGTCCCAGTTCGAGCTGCAGGCGCACGTATTCGCGCTCTTTGCGCGACAGGTTGCGCCCCATCTCGATGCGTACGTCCTCGGCCTCCAGGATGCGCAGGATCCTCGGCATCGCCGAGCCGATGGCGTCCTGCCCGTAACCCGCCTCGCGCAGAGCGGCACTCAGAAGGGCTTCGATATCCATGATGCGTCCAGATCAAATAAAGGTGCCGCATTGTGCACCAGCAGCCCGCGACAGGTCGGGGTGAACGAAGTGAAGCCCGACACCGCTGGCTTTCCGATATTCCGATGTCGGCGTTCGCGAGCTCACCCACAATCGACACACTCCCTCAACATCCCATCGGCGGCAAGAACGCCACCGTCGTCACCTCGACCCATTTCCCCTTCCGCAGCACTTCCACCCTCACGCGCACCGCACTGATCGCCACGAACGGCACCACCGTGCCCAGCGCGTCTCCTTCCCCGATGCGGGGAATCCAGTCATCGGCCATCGCCGGATCGCCCTGCGCCACCGCGTACGCACGCACCGCCTGCTCAAGTTCCCCACGCGTGTACTTCGGGAAGCACGCGTGCTGTTCCGCTGACGGCGTCGGCAACACGAACGACACCGCATCGAGCGCGTCCGCCGCCTCCCAGTCCGATACACAGTGCTTCCAGTCCGTGAGATCCAGGTGCGGGCCTTCCGCACTCAGGCCCAGGCTGGTTTCGTACTGCACTCGCACCCGGTACGTTTCGCCCGCCTTCGCCGGCTGCACCTGCAATGTCGCGCCGTACACCTCGTCGCCCAGGTCCAGCGGCACCGTCAACGCCGCCGGCACCGCACCTTCGCTCTGCCACCCGGAGAACGAAGAGTCCGGACCTTCATGCGGCAATACCCGCAGGCCCGACAACGTCTGCGCCTGCGCCAGCAATGGCACGCACACCACCAACATCAACAACAGCACAGTCCATGAGCGCGACGGCTGGCTTGCGCGTGATTCCTTCATTCCCTGCTCCCTGCGGGACTCCGACAGCCCCGGGGCGGATGGTAGCGCGGCGTGAAGACGTTGCGGTGGGGGGCTGCGCTCGCCCCTCATCCGGCCTTCGGCCACCTTCTCCCCGCCGCACGGGGAAAAGGAAAGCGTGGTCCATCTGCAGTCATCGTGTAGCGGGCATGAGACCTGCCATGGCCCTGTCGCGAGAAGGACGTGCTGAACGCCACTCCACCGATACCCGGATGAACTTCACGAAGGCGTGACCGGAGCCGCCCTATGGTCGGGGGAACCACGAATGCGCATGGCGCAGAGGAACCCCATGACCATGATCAGACTGCGGGCCACCGGTCCGCGCACCGGCTTCGATGCGCTGGTGACGGCGTTGCACGGACTGGACGGCGTGGAACGCGCGGAGGAACTGGCGGACCTGATGCCGCACATGGACGACGACGACTCCAGTTCCGCCGGCCTCACCGACGACATCGGCGGCAGCGACGTGCATGCGCTGGAGGTCGAAGCAGGTTCTTCGCACGCCGATGCCGTGCGCGACGCTGCCGACGATGTCGCCGCGCAGTACGGCCTGGTGCTCGAGTACGTCGACGACTTCTGAGGCGCGATGGGCGGCCTGCACTACACCACGGATGCGATGCCCGGCCTGCGCAGGCGCCGCCGCGGACGTGGCTTCACGTACCTGGATGCGCGCGGCCGCGCGGTTCGCGATCCCGCCACGCTTGCGCGTATCCACCAGTTGGCCATTCCCCCCGCCTATACCGATGTATGGATCTGCGCCGATGCACGCGGCCACCTGCAGGCCACCGGGCGCGACGCGCGCGGGCGCAAGCAGTACCGCTACCACCGCGCGTGGCAGGCCGAGCGCGGGGCACGCAAGTACGACCGCTTGATCGCATTCGCCGAAGCCCTCCCACGCCTGCGCCGGCAGGTGCGCGCCGATCTCGCCCTGCCGGGCTTCCCGCGCGAAAAAGTGGTGGCGCTGGTCGTCGCCCTGCTCGGCCATACCCTGCTGCGGGTGGGCAACGCGAGCTACGCGAAGGAGAACGGTTCGTACGGCCTTACCACCCTGCGCAACGTGCACGCGCACTTCATCGCCGGGGGCGAAGTGCGCTTCGCCTTCCGCGGCAAGGGCGGCAAGGCGCTGGCATCCCGCGTCAGCGATGCGCGCCTGGTGCGGCTGGTGCGCCAGTGCCGGCAACTGCCGGGACAGGCGCTGTTCCAGTATCGCGAGCATGGCCGCGTGCAGCGCATCACCTCGGGCGACGTCAACGACTATCTGCAGACGCACCTGCATGGCCCGTACACCGCGAAGGATTTCCGCACGCTGGGCGCCACGTTGTTCGCCTTCCGCGCCCTGGCGGCACTGCCAGCGCCGGCGAAGGAGGATGCATCGGCCCGCGCGCAGGTGCGGCTGGCCGTGCTGCGTGGGGCCGCCGACCTGCTGGGCAATACGCCGCGCATCTGCGAGAAGAACTACGTGGACCCGCGTGTATTCAGCGGGTGGGAAGACGGCCGCCTGCAGCGCGCCGCCGTGGGTGCGAGTGGTGCGCGGCAGTGGGAGACCGCCACGATCCGCTATCTCCGCCGCGTGCAGCGCGGCGCTTCCTGAGGGGATCGGGGCATGGCGCCCTGCACCCGGGGAACCCCTGGGGGTGTTCGAGCTGCCACTGCGATCCGGCTTACATCGTGTGGGTCGGCTTCTCGCCGCCGAGGCTGCCCGCCAGCATCGTTTCGATGCGGTTCTTGATGGCTTCGCCTTCACTGTTCTCGGCGAACTGCACGCCGATGCCGGCAGCACGGTTGCCCTGCGCGCCGATGGGCGTCACCCATACCACCTTGCCGGCCACCGGCAGGCGGTCGCTGGATTCGGGCAGGGTAAGCAGCAGGAAGACCTCGTCGCCGAGGAAGTAGCGTTTCGGCGTGGGCACGAAGATGCCGCCGCCTTTCACGAACGGCATGTAGGCGTTGTACAGCGCGGCCTTGTCTTTCACTGCCAGCGACAGGATGCCCTGCCGTCCACCTGCTGCATTCATTCCCCGTCTCCGTGCGTGTCGGTCATCCGCGCCGCGCACCGACAGCGCGACCGCGGTCGCTGCCGGCCCAGGCCAGCAGCAGTTCCACCATGGCCAGATCGCCACGTACCGTGGTCCGCAACAGATCGCGGGTGCGGTTGGCGGCATCGAACCAGGTGGCCAGCTTGTTCAATCGGGCCGGATCGGTCAAGCCGACAGTGCCGGCCTGTTCCAGCGCGAGGTCGGCCGCGTGCCGCAGCCGCGCATCGGCCAGTTCGTCGTTGGCCCAGCGCTGCGCGGTTTCCACCACGCCGATCTCGCCTTTCTCCAGCCGCTGCAGGTCGCGGGCCACCGCCTCGCGCAAGGCCAGCCCGTCGTGGCGCAACCAGTCGTCCGCCAGACCGGGGTGGCCACGCGCGGCATCCAGCGCACGCGCGGCCTCGGCCGCCGCGTGGCCCTGCGCCTGCAGCCAGACCAGGGCTTCTTCACGCGGTGGCAGGCGGAACTCGATGCGCTGGCAACGGCTGCGGATGGTCGCCGGCAAACGCGCGGGCTGCGCACTGACCAGCCACAGGTAGCGTCCCGGCGCGGGCTCTTCCAGCGTCTTCAACAAGGCGTTGCAGGCTGAACGGTTGATCGCGTCGGCCGGGTCGATCAGGGCCACCTGCGCGCCGCCGTACTGCGGCGTCAGCGCCAGCTTCTGCGACACCTCGCGGATCTGGTCGATCACGATCTCGGTGCGCAGCTTGCTGCCATCCTTGGTGGCGACGAACGAGATGACCTGCAGGTCGGGGTGCGTGCCTGCGTCGATCAGGCGCGTGCTGCGGTCGCCGGGGGCGGGTTCGCCGTGCGCGTCGCGCTGCTGCGCCAGCACGCGGCGGGCCAGCCGATCCAGCACCGCCCGCTTGCCCAGCCCGGCGGGGCCGCAGACCAGCAGCCCGTGGCCGAGACGACCGGCGTCCAGCGCCGCGACGGCGTGGTCATAGGCGCGCTGCTGCCAAGGCGAGAACACGGTGCTCATGCTCATGCCAGGTCGCTGTCCGTCAGGGTGCGCAGGTAGGCGCCGATGGCGTCATCGACGGCGGCACCCACGCCGGCCGGCGGCTGCGCGGCATCGATCACCCGGAAGCGTTGCGGCTCGGCAGCCGCACGCGCGCGGAAGCCTGCACGTACACGCTCGAAGAAATCGTCCTGCTCGCTCTCGATGCGGTCCGGCCACAGGTCGCGCCCCGCCGTGCGTGCGCGGCCTTCGCGCACGTCCAGGTCCAGCAGCAGCGTCAGGCCGGGCTTCAGGCCCACCGCACGACGCTCCAGCGCGGCGATCCACTCGGGGTCCAATCCGCGTCCCGCGCCCTGGTAGGCATAACTGGAATCGGTGAAGCGATCGCTGACGACGAATGCGCCACGCCGCAACGCCGGACGCACGACGTCGCGCACATGCTGCGCGCGCGCGGCGAACATCAGGAGCAATTCGGTTTCCGCCGCCAGTGCTTCGTCCTGCGGATTGAGCAGCAACTCGCGGATGCGCTCGGCCAGCGGTGTACCGCCGGGTTCGCGCGTCTGCACGACGTCGTGGCCGGCGGCCTGCAGACGGTCGCGGATGGCCGCGATCGCACTGGTCTTGCCGGCACCCTCGCCGCCCTCGAGCGTGATCAGGCGTGGCTGCGACAGCACGGCTTCGCTCACGGGGCTTCCGCCTTGCGCAGCGTCTCGCGGCGCGTCACCAGGTAGCGCGCCACGGCGGCGTTGTGTTCGGCCAGGGTGGCGGAGAAGATGTGCCGTCCGCTGCCGTCGCCGACTGCGACGAAGTACAGCGCGTCGCCATCGGCGGGATTTACCGCCGCCTTCAACGCGTCCATGCCCGGCATGGCGATCGGGGTGGGCGTCAGGCCCTTGCGGGTATACGTGTTGTACGGCGTGTCGGTGGTCAGGTCGCGGCGCCGGATGTTGCCGTCGTAACTGCTGCCGATGCCGTAGATGACGGTGGGATCGGTCTGCAGCGGCATGCCGATCTTCAGGCGGCGCGCGAACACGCCGGCGATGGCCGGGCGTTCTTCGGCGATGCCGGTTTCCTTCTCGATGATGGAGGCGAGGATCAACGCTTCCTCGGCCGACTGCAGCGGGATGCCGTTGGCACGGCCTTCCCACGCGGCAACCACGGCTTTCTCCATCGCGGCATGGGCACGCTTGAGCACGTCGAGGTCGGATTCGCTGCGCGTGTAGACGTAGGTTTCGGGCAGGAAGCGGCCTTCGGGGTGCTGCCCGGGATGGCCCAGCGCGGCCATCAGTTCGGCATCGCTCATCTGCGCGGTCTTCTGCTGCAGGGGCGTGGCGTTGCGCAGCGCGGCGCGCACCTGGCGGATGTTCCAGCCCTCGACGAGGGTGAAGCGGTACTGCAGCGTGCGGCCCTCGCGCATGCGCTGCAGCAGCTCGCGCGGGGTGAGTTCCGGGGACAGCGCGTACTCGCCGACCTTCAGCTGGCTGGCGGTATTGGTCTCGCGGGCCAGCAGCCGCCATTGCAGGTCGCTGCCATGCGACACACCCTGCGCGCGCAGCTTGCGCAGCACGGTGGGAAAGGCATCGCCACTGGCGACCTCCACGGTGGCCTCCGCGCTGACGCCACCGATGGCGGTATCGGCGAACCCGCGGTGGCCCTGCCACAGCCAGAACGCCGCGCCGGCCGCCAGGGCCAGCAACAGGAGGAAGGTGATGACGATGAAGCGGCAACCGCGCTTGAGAGCTGACGCCACGTAGTCCTCGGTGCTTGAAGCAGGCCGTGCAGGATACCCGGTCGCCGTCTCAGGCTGTAGGCGCGGCCTGATCAGCCGCAGCGGCGCCCCCCTCCTCCCCATATATGGGGAGAAGGCAACAGCAATCAGCCTTCCAGCGCCTTCAGTACGCCTCGGGCCTTGGCGCGGGTTTCATCCAGTTCCCTGTCCGGAATCGAGTCGGCGACGATGCCGGCCCCGGTACGGAAGCGGGCCACGCTGCCCTGTCCGTCGGCCACGATCTCGGCGCTGCGGATCAGGATGTTCAGGTCGAGATCGCCATCGCGGTTCAGCCAGCCGAACGCGCCGGTGTAGGCGCCACGCGGCGTCTGCTCGAGTTCGGCGATGATCTGCATGCAGCGCACCTTGGGGCAGCCGGTGATGGTGCCGCCGGGAAAGGTGGCGCGGATGACATCACCGGGCGTGGCATCGTCACGCAGGTGACCGCGCACGTTGCTGACGATGTGGTGCACGTGGGCATAGCTTTCCACCGTCATCAGCTCGTCCACCTGCACGCTGCCGGGCGTGCACACGCGGCCCAGGTCGTTGCGTTCCAGGTCGATGAGCATGACGTGCTCGGCGCGCTCCTTCGGGTGGCCCACCAGTTCGCGGATGCGCGCGGCATCGTCATCGCCTTCGAAGCGCGGACGCGTGCCGGCGATGGGCCGGGTTTCGACCACGTCGCCACGCACCGACACCAAGCGTTCGGGGGATGAGCTCACCACGGTCCATTCCGACGTGCTGAACAGGCCGGCGAACGGCGCGGGATTGGCGGTGCGCAGCCGCGCGTACAGCGTGGCGGGATCGAGCGGTGTATCGAAATGCGCGCGCCAGGCCCGCGACAGGTTGACCTGGAAGATGTCGCCCGCACGCAGGTAGTCGAGGATGCGGTCCACGCCGTCGGTGAAGCGGCGCGGCGCATCTTCGTCGATGCGTGCGGGAGGTACCCAAGCAGGTAGCGCGGGCTGTCGCGCCGCAATGGCGGCATCGTCCACCGTGCGGGCGATCAGTCCGCCCTGTCCTGCTTCGGCCACCACCACGCAATCACCGGTACTGCGGTCGCGCAGCACGGCGGCAGGACAGCGCAGGGCGAGCGCGACCGGCTGCGTCGCCGGCGCGTGGGGCAGATGCAGGACAGGCTCCACCTGCTGGGCCAGCTCGTACGCCAGCAGCAGCGCCCAGCCACCACGGAACGGCCAGCGTGGTTCTTCACGGGGAACGCGCTGCGCCTGCCAGTGGCGATCGAGCACGGCGAGGAAATCGCCGGCTTCCGCGTTGCCTCGAAGGTCGCGGGTCACGCCATCGGCCCCCAGGCGAAGCCCCGTGCCATCGGCCACCAGCAGGAAATCCCAGCGTCCCTGCGCGGTGCCGGACGCGACGGATTCCAGCAGCACGGGATAGCGCTGCGGATCCTGGCGATGCAGGGCCAGCAGGTCGGTGTCTGAAGGAAGCGCGCGGGTCTCGATCATGTCGTTCCTGGCCCCTCTCCCGCCGGGAGAAGGGTTGGGGAGAGGGTGCGGAGAAGATGCAATGATTCAGGGGTCGATGATTCCGCCGCACCCTCATCCGGCGCTGCGCGCCACCTTCTCCCGGAGGGAGAAGGACGGAACAGGATCAGATCCGCTTGAACACCAGCGTGCCGTTGGTGCCGCCGAAGCCGAAGCCATTCGACACCGCCACATCGATCTTCTTCTCGCGCGCCGTGTGCGGCACGTAGTCGAGATCGCAGCCTTCGCCCGGCTCGTCCAGGTTGATGGTCGGCGGGATGATGCCGTGGTGGATGGCCAGCACGGAGAAGATGGCTTCCGCGCCGCCGGCCGCGCCCAGCAGGTGGCCGGTCATCGACTTGGTGGAACTGACCATGATCTTGTACGCGTGGTCGCCCAGCGCGCGCTTCATCGCCAGCGTTTCGGCCAGGTCGCCCAGCGGCGTGGAGGTGCCGTGCGCGTTGAGGTATTCCACCTGCTCCGGATTCAGGCCGGCGTCCTTCAGTGCGGACCGCATGCAGCGTGATGGGCCCTCGCCGTTCTCGCTGGGCGCGGTCATGTGGTAGGCGTCCTGCGAGGCGCCGAAACCGGCCAGCTCGCAGTAGATGCGTGCGCCACGCGCCTTCGCGTGTTCGTACTCCTCCAACACGAGGATGCCGGCACCGTCGCCCAGCACGAAGCCATCGCGATCCTTGTCCCACGGACGCGAGGCGCGGGCAGGATCGTCGTTGCGGGTGGACATGGCCTTCATCGCGCAGAACCCGCCCACCGACGTCGGCGACGAGCCGCGTTCGGCGCCGCCGGCGATCATCACGTCGGCGTCGCCGTACTGGATGCTGCGCATGGCGATGCCGATCGAGTGGTTCGAGGTGGCGCAGGCGGATACCGCCGAATAGCCGGGCCCTTTCAGCCCCTTCATGATGCTCAGGTGGCCCGGCAGCATGTTGATGATGGTGCTTGGGATGTAGAACGGGGAAATCTTGCGCGGGCCGCCTTCGTGCAGCTTCACCGCGGTCTCCTCGATGCCGAGGATGCCGCCGATGCCTGCACCGATGATGGCGCCGATGCGCTCGGCATTGGCTTCGGTCACTTCCAGTCCGGAGTCGTCCATCGCCATCAGCGACGCGGCCAGTCCGTAGTGGATGAACGAGTCCATCTTCTTCACGTCCTTCGGCGGCACGAAGGCGGTGGGGTCGAAACCGCGGATCTCGCCCGCGATCTTGGTGCTGTAGCCCTCGGTGTCGAAGGTGGTGATCGGACCCAGGCCCGACCGCCCGTTGACGATGCCGTCCCAGCTGCTGGCCATGTCATTGCCCAGGGGGGACACCAGGCCCATGCCGGTGATGACGACGCGACGACGCTGGCTCATATCGGATTCCTCATGGATCTTGGCGGCCGCGCCCTACGCGGGCGCATGGGGGCCGGATACGCGCGGGGCCGCATGCGCGGCCCCGACACGGTTTGCTGCAGGTGCGGGACTTACGCCTTGACGTGCGCCTTGACGTAATCGATGGCCTGCTGCACCGAAGTGATCTTCTCGGCTTCCTCGTCCGGAATTTCGCATTCGAACTCTTCTTCCAGCGCCATCACCAGTTCAACGGTGTCCAGCGAGTCGGCGCCCAGGTCATCGACGAACGATGCACTGGTGGTGACTTCCTCTTCCTTCACGCCGAGTTGTTCGACGACGATTTTCTTGACGCGTTCTTCGATGCTGCTCATGGATTCGCTCCAGACGGAGATGGGTGACGTGTTGGATTCTGCCGACGCGGGGCGAGGGCAAACCGGGGATAGTGTAGTGGAAACCGGCGACGGCGGGCAGGTATCGCCAATCGCCACCGAATCAACCACTTACAGCTAATTCTTTACGGCATGTACATGCCGCCGTTGACGTGCAGGGTCTCGCCGGTGATGTAGCCGGCCGCTGGACCCGCGAGGAAGGCGACCGCATTCGCGATGTCGGCCGGCTCGCCCAGGCGACCGAGTGCGATCTGCTCACCGAGCGCCTTCTTGGTCTCTTCGGGCAGGTCCTTGGTCATGTCGGTGGCGATGAAACCGGGAGCGACCACGTTGACGGTGACACCGCGGCTGCCGATTTCCTTCGCCAGCGACTTGGAGAACGCGATGATGCCGGCCTTGGCGGCGGCATAGTTCGCCTGCCCTGCATTGCCGGTGACGCCGATCACCGAGGCGATGTTGATGATGCGGCCCTTGCGTGCCTTCATCATGCCGCGCATGACTGCCTTGGACGTGCGATAGACACTGGTGAGGTTGGTGTCGAGGATGGCCTGCCAGTCCTCGTCTTTCATCCGCATCAGCAGGTTGTCTCGGGTGATGCCGGCGTTGTTGACCAGGATGGACACCGGACCGAACTCCTTGGCGACGGCATCGATCAGGGCTTCGACTGCCGCGCCATCGGTGACGTTGAGTTCGCGGCCGTGACCACCGGATGCGGCCATCCGCTCGCCGATGGCCTGCGCCCCGGCGGCGGTGGTCGCGGTGCCGATGACGGTGGCGCCCTGGGCAGCCAAAGCGTCGGCGATCGCGGCGCCGATGCCGCGGCTGGCGCCGGTGACCAGCGCGATTTCACCCTGCAGGGGCTTGCTCATGATGATGATGTCCTCGGAACGGTTCCGCGCGAGCGCGGGAGGTCAGGATAAGGGAAGGGAGCCGCGCGGGCGTCACGCCTGCCAATCGGCAAGCGCACCCTGGAAGTCGCCCACACCACCGATGGCGCGCGCGTCCAGGCCCTTGTCGATGCGCTTCACCAGCCCCGCGAGCACCTTGCCGGGACCACACTCCGCAATGCGCGTGGCGCCATTCGACGCCAGCGCCTGGACGCACTCGGTCCAGCGCACGGGCAGGTACAACTGGCGAACCAGTGCATCGCGGATGGCGTCCGCCCCGGCGTGCACGTGTGCATCCACGTTCTGCACCACCGGCAACGACGGCGTGTGCCAGTCGAGCCCTGCCATCACCTCCGCGAGGCGATTGGCCGCTTCGCGCATCAGTGGCGTGTGCGAAGGCACGCTGACCGCGAGCTTCACCACCTTGCGGATGCCACGCTCGGTGAGCAACGCGATTGCACGATCGACCGCCTCGGCGTCGCCGCCGATCACGATCTGGCCGGGCGAGTTGTAATTGGCGGGCACGACGACCTTGCTGTCGGACGCCTGCGTGCAGACCTCGGCCACCAGGGCATCCTCGGCGCCCAGCACGGCGGCCATCGCGCCGACGCCCTGCGGAGCCGCTTCCTGCATCAGTTGGCCGCGCAGGCGCACGAGGTGGGCGCCATCCTTCAACGACAACGCGCCTGCCGCGACGAGCGCGGTGTATTCGCCCAGACTGTGCCCGGCGAGCTGGGACGGCTGCACGCCACCCTGTTGCTGCCAGGCACGCCATACCGCGATGCCCGCTGCAAGCAATGCCGGCTGCGTGTACTCGGTGCGGTTGAGCATCTCTTCAGGGCCGCCTTGCGACAGCGCCCACAGGTCGACACCCGCACCATCGGACGCTTCGGCGAACGTCTCGCGCACTACCGGATGCAATTCGGACAACTCGGCCAGCATGCCGACCGACTGCGAGCCCTGGCCCGGGAAGACGAAAGCGAGTTGCGTGGAAGTCACCAGGACACCCTGAGTGAAAACAGGCGGCGATGATACGGGTGAAGACGCCGGATTGTCTGTACCGGGGCGTATGCGTGGCACGCACACCCTTCGCGCATGCACGCCGGAAATGGAAAAGGCGACGCTTAACGGCGTCGCCTTTTCGTGCGTCCTGTTGCCGCAGGCGTCAGTAGCGCAGCAGCACGGAACCCCAGGTGAAGCCTCCACCGAACGCTTCCAGCAGCAGCAGCTGCCCGCGTTCCACGCGACCCGAACGCACGGCAGTATCCAGCGCCAGCGGCACAGAGCCCGACGACGTGTTGCCATGCTTGTCGACGGTCACGATGACCTGATCCATCGACATGTCCAGCCGCTTGGCGGTGGCTTCGATGATGCGCAGGTTCGCCTGGTGCGGGATCAGCCAGTCCAGGTCGTGCTTGTCCAGTCCGTTGGCTTCAAGCGTTTCATCCACCACGCCATCCAGCGCCTTGACGGCGTACTTGAAGACGTCATTGCCCTTCATGTGGATGCGGATGCCGTTGTTCGGCTCATCCGGCTTGAAACCGGCCGACACGCCGACCGGATTCCAGAGCAGTTCCTTCTTGCTGCCATCGGCATGCAGATGGGTGCTGAGGATGCCGGTCTCGCCATCGGCCTTCAGCACCGCCGCGCCGGCACCGTCGCCGAACAGCACGCAGGTGGTGCGCTCGGTCCAGTCGACGATGCGACTGAGGGTCTCGGTACCGATGACCAGTGCCGTCTTGGCATCACCGCAGCGGATGAACTTGTCGGCCACGCTGAGCGCGTAGATGAACCCCGAGCAGGCCGCATTGACGTCCAGCGCCGCGCAGCCTGCGATACCCAGCCGGGCCTGGATCAGGCAGGCGGTCGAGGGAAAGATCAGGTCGGGCGTGGTGGTGCCCACCACGATCAGGTCGATCTCGGAGACATCGACGCCGGCCGCCTCGAGGGCGCGGAGCGCCGCCTGGTAGCCCAGGTCGCCCGCGGTCTCGCCTTCGGCGGCGATATGGCGCTCACGGATGCCGGTGCGGGACTGGATCCATTCGTCGCTGGTATCCACCAGCTTCGACAGGTCTTCGTTGGTCAGCACCTTCTCGGGCAGATAGCTGCCCGTACCGGCGATGCGCGCATAAATGCGCCCCTTGTTACCCGGCTCGCTCATGCACACTCCCGTTGCCAGCCCCACGAAGGGCCCTGATTGTCATTGATCATGCGGAAAGCGCGCCCCGCGAAGGGCGCGCCACGCGGATCAATCTTCCTCGACCATCGTGGTCTTGGTGGCGATGACCTTCTTGCCACGGTAGTAACCGTCGGCGGTCACGTGGTGACGCAGGTGGATCTCGCCCGTGGTCGGGTCGGTGGACAGCTGCTTGGCGGTCAGCGCGTCGTGCGAACGACGCTGGCCACGGCGGGACGGGGTAACGCGGGATTTCTGCACAGCCATGGGATTGCTCCAGCTCTTGTATCTGTTGGTGAACCTTGCGGTTCGTGTTGCCAGACCGCGGTAGCGGCTAGTTCTTCTTCAGCGAGGCCAGCGCCGCGAACGGACTGGTCTTCGCCACCTCTTCTTCATCTGCGGCCCACTCGCGCTCCACGGCCTCGGACGTTGGATCCACCGGCACCACCGGCACGGCGAGGACCAGTTCGTCCTCGACCAGTTCGCTGGGGCGCAGCATGCCGTCTTCCGGCACCAGCAGGGCCTCGTAGCCGGGCGGAAGCGCGGATTCCTCATCCTCGCTCCGGACCAGCCCGAGCCGCTGCTCGACCGTCACCGACAACACGAAACGCCGCAGGCTGCGCTGGCACACCAGCGGCAACCCCACTTCGATCCGCAAGCCTATGTAAGGCACCTGCAGCGCGTCACGGTCGAACTCGATCGTGTAGCGCACATCGCCTTCGGTATCGACCAGAAGACCCTGCAGACGCGTCATCGCGGACAACGGCAGGCGGCCTTCAAAGCTGCGCCGGGCCGCGACCATGCGCCAAGCATCCAACATCTCGGGCGTATTCACGGACATAAGCCGCTGAATGTTAAGGATGAAGGACCGAACTGTCAAACCACCCCGCCCGAGGAGGATGGCTTGCCGGGCGCCCCGCCGCCCGTCAGACTCCCCCGCCCGCCCCTGCCGGTCACCCGACGCCATGCCGCTGATGCTTGCCTCGACTTCCCGCTACCGCCGAGAGCTGCTCGAGCGGCTGCGCGTGCCGTTCCACATCGCGCGCCCGGAAGTGGACGAGGTGCTGCTGGACGGCGAATCCGTGCCGGCCATGGCCAGCCGCCTGGCGCGGGCCAAGGCCGATGCCATCGCCCACCAGCACCCGGGCAGCTGGATCATCGGCGCGGACCAGGCTGCCGAGCTCGACGGGCAGCCCCTGGGGAAGCCCGGCCAGCGCGAGGCCGCCATCGCCCAGCTGAACGCCATGTCGGGCCGGGAGGTCCGCTTCCACACGGCCGTGTGCCTGGTACGTGATGAGCAGGTCCTGCAGGCGCAGGACGTCACCACGGTACGCTTCCGCCGCCTGGATTCCGCCGAGATCGAGCGGTACGTGGACGCGGAGCAGCCCTTCGATTGCGCCGGAAGCTTCAAATCGGAAGGGTTCGGCATCGCCTTGTTCGATGCCATCGAATCGTCGGACCCCACTGCCCTGGTCGGCCTGCCCCTGATCGCGGTGGCGCGGATGCTGCGCGAGGCCGGCTTCGAACTTCCCTGAAGCGTCACCGCACCACGACAGGCTGTTCCGCCCAGGTCTCCACACTGCCGTCGCCACCGGTCAGACGCAGCCCCAGCCAATGCCGGCCAGCCGGCAACGCGCCGGCGTCCACCTCGACATTGAACTGCACGCGGGGCATGCGCGGATCGCGCGAAGCGCCCTTCAGGAAAACGGTCAACCATTCATTGGCGCTGGCGTCCGTGGCTTCGGCGACGACTCGGCCATCCATCAGCACTTCCACCTTCGTCACGCCCACCACGTCCTTCACCGCCCAGCCACCCACGCTGAAGCGGCGGCCGACAGTGGCGCCGGCCGCCGGCACGTCGATGTTAGCCACGACAGGCGTCATGCATTCACCTCCGGCGGGTTCCTTCGGCAGAGCGAACAGCAGGAAACGCCGCGCGCCATGATCGATGTTCACCACCTCCGCTGGCGGCAAGGGCCCCACCACGGCACACAACTGCTGGTAGTGCGCGAGCAATGCGCTGAACTTCACGTCGGTGGCGGCGACCACCAGCAAGGTGGGTGCGCTGCGCTTGCCATCGTGCTCGAGGCCCCATAGCCGGAGCTGGGGAGCCCGCCCGTGCTTGCGATTCAACGGGTGATCCAGGGTCGGGATTTCCGCATCCCCCAGCGCGAAGCCGAGTTCCGCGCCGGTCTTGAAGCTGTCCGCGAGCAGCACCGTCCCCTCGGGCAACCCGGCCTGGGCCTTGCGCACTTCCGCCGCCAGCGTGTCCCAGCCCGCGAAGTTCTCGGGGTAGTACTTGCTGCCAGCCATCTGCGTGCGCAGCCCCGGCAACGACACCACCACGTAGTAGCCCAGCATCAGCGCCGCGCCGATGCCGGCGATGCCCCAGGTCGCCTTGCGCCGCGCGGGAGACCACGTGCGCAACAGCAACGGCACCACCATCAGAAGGGCGAGGTAGCCCGGCAACGGCCAATGGAAGCTGACGCGTTCGTTGTCGGCGAAGAAGCCGATGAGGAAGAAACCGAGTGTGGAGATTGCGCCAAGCAACGCGAAGTAACGCCATGCGGTGCCGGCATCCTCGCTGCCACGCAAGCCGCGCAGGCACACCACGAGCATGGCCCAGAACAGCAACGGCGTGACCAGGGCCGCCTGCACCAGCAGGAAGCGCGCACCGTCTCCGTGGAAGGCCCAGGGATGGCGATCGAGCAACTGGAAACGCAGGCCGGCGTCGGCGTACTCGAGGTTCCACGCGAGCAGTGGCGCCCAGGCGAGCAGGCCCACCGCAAGCGCGACCCAGACCCGCGCATCACGGAGTACTTTCCGGCCCTCGGGCAACCACAGCAGGGCGATGAGGCCCACGCCGATCACACCCACGAAGCGGTAATGGCTCAGCGCGCCCAGCATCAGCCCGAGGGCCAGTTCGGTCGCCGACATCGCATCGACGTCACGCAACAGGCGCGCACCGGCATCAGCGCAGAGCACCGTCGCGACCGCCATCGGCACATCCGGCAACGCCAGCAGGCCGAGCGTGCCCGACAGCGGCATCAGCACGGTCAGCAAGGCCGCCTGCCATCCCGCTGCAGCACCAAACCAGTGTGTGGCGCTCCGGGCCACCAGCCACGGCAGCACCGCCGCGAGCAACAGGAAGGGCGCGCGCACCGCCAACACATGATGTCCGCCCAGTTCGGTTCCGAGGCGCGTCAACCAGGCGGTCAATCCCGGCAGGTCGGAATACGCCGCCGCCAGATGCTGGCCTTCCTGCCAGTAGAACGCTTCGTCCACGAACAACGGCAAGCGTGCGGCGATCGCGATCTTGACGACCGTCACGATTGTCCACACTGCAAGGAACCACTGGCGCGCGCGTTGTTCTTCTTCCATCTCGCTACACTTCCCTGAACCCACGATCGGAAACCGAGAGCGCGATGTCCGCCATTCCCAGCACCCGCCCTATGCTATCCGAAGGCTTGGCCGACGCCCTCAAGCGCGCCCAGGCGCAGGTCAACTCCCTGGTGCTGGGCAAGGCCCATGAAGTACGCCTCGCCTTCGTGGCGCTGCTCTCCGATGGCCATCTGCTGATCGAGGACCTGCCGGGGCTCGGCAAGACCACGCTCGCGCACGCACTGGCGGCCACGCTGGGCCTGACGTTCCAGCGCGTGCAGTTCACCTCGGACCTGTTGCCGGCCGATGTCCTGGGCGTGTCGGTCTACGATGCCCAGGCGCGCGCCTTCAGCTTCCATCCGGGACCGGTCTTCACCAACGTGCTGCTGGCGGACGAGATCAACCGCGCGCCTCCGCGCACGCAAAGCGCATTGCTGGAAGCCATGGCCGAGCACCAGGTCACGCTGGATGGCGTGACCCACGCGTTGCCGGAGCCCTTCTTCGTGATCGCCACACAGAACCCCGTGGATCTCTCCGGCACGTATCCGTTGCCGGACTCGCAACTGGATCGCTTCCTGCTGCGGTTGGCGCTCGGCTATCCGAATGCGGAATCCGAGCGCGCACTGCTGGCCGGCACGGACCGGCGGATGATGATCGCGCAGGCGATGCCATTGCTGTCGTCCGAAGAAGTGGTGGCGCTGCGGCAAGCCGTTGGCGAAGTGCATGCCAGCGATGCCCTGATCGACTACGTGCAGGCACTGCTGGCCCGCAGCCGGCAACACCCCGGCGTGCGTGTCGGCCTGTCCCCGCGCGCGGGCATCGCGTTGCTGCGCGCCGCACGCGCCTATGCATTGCTGGTGGGCCGCAACCATGTGCTGCCCGAGGACGTGCAGACACTGTTCCTCGCCGTGGCCTCCCATCGCATCGTCGCCGAGGCCGAGACCGATCAGGCGATCGCGTTGACCAAGGCCATCCTGCACGCGGTGCCCGTGGACTGAGCATGGCAAGCACGCCGCGCGCCCGCCTCGCCCGCCGTTTCGCCAGGCTGGCCAGACCCCGCCAACCCGAATCCCTGCCCGTGCAGCTGGACCGCCGGCGCATCTATGTGCTGCCCACGCGATTCGGTCTTTTCTTCGCGGCGCTGGTGTTCACGATGGCGCTGGGCGCGTTGAACTACAACAACAATCCGGGTTTGCTGCTGGCGCTGTTGCTGGGTGCCACGGCGATGGCCAGCCTGATCTTCGCGCACCTGCAACTGGCGGACCTGCGGATCGATGCAATCGCCGCCGACCCCGTCCCGGCAGGCACCCCGTTGCGCCTGCAGGTGGCATTGTCTTCACGCGATGCGCGCGCGCGCCATGGCCTGCGCGTGGATGCCTGCGACAGGCACGTCTTCGCCACGCTGGCGCCATCTGACGGCGTCGTGGCGGAATTGTCACTTCCGACTCAGCAGCGCGGATGGTACGACCTCGACCGTATCCGCCTGTCCACCACGCAACCGCTGGGACTCGCGCGCGCCTGGGCCTGGGTATGGCCCTCCTCCCATCTTCTGGTCTACCCGGCTCCCGAGCCGCAAGGTCCACCGCTGCCCGACATCTCGGGGGCCGGAAGCCGCACGCGATTGCACGCCGGTGGCGAGGACGTGCATCAGTTGCGCAACTACCGCGCGGGCGATGCACGGCGCTCCATCGCATGGAAACCCTCGGCTCGGCACGATCAGCTGCTGGTACGCGAATACGAGCAGCCGCTGGGGCAGGAGGTGGAACTCGCATGGACAGCGCTGCCCGCGCTGCTCCACGAGCACCGCATCCAGCGCCTGGCGCACTGGATCGACCTGGCCGAACGCGAGGGCCGTCGTTATCGCCTGCTGCTGCCTGGCCAACCTCCGCTCGGTCCCGGCGCAGGCACCGCCCATCGACACCTCTGCCTGCGCGCGCTGGCGCTGATGCCGCATGCCCTCGCCTAAGCCCACGACGCTGGATCCGGGCAGCCGCCGATGGACGCTGGCGACGGCGGGCGTTTGCCTGCTCGCCCTGCTGGTCCACCTGCCCCCCACCTTGGCGATGGGGTTGGGCGCAACGGGCGTCGCGCTCGCCTTCGCATCATGGAAGCGTCCGCTGCCCGCGCTTCTGCGTGTACTGCTGGCCATCACGATGGTGGTCGCTGTCATGGCCTTCACCGGCATGCAGTTCGGGCGCGATACGGGCTGTGCTCTGCTGGCCGCGATGCTGGCCATCAAGCCCACCGAAACCCGCAGCCTGCGTGACAACCGCAGCCTGCTGGGCTTCGCACTGTTCGCACCCTTCGCTGCTTTCCTTCTCGACCAGGGACCACTGAGCATGGCCCTGGGGCTGGTCGGCGTATTGAGCAGCCTGGTCGCGCTGCATCGCCTTGCCGACGCCGAGGTCACCTTGTCCGCTGTCCCGGCCCGGCCGCTGCAGCAACTCCGCCAGGTCGGGAAGCTCGTGCTGATCGGTGTCCCGTTGGTGATGGCGGCGTTCTGGCTTTTCCCGCGCTTTCCCACGCCACTGTGGGGAGTGCCCGAACGCGCCCTCTCCAAGCCGGGCTTGAGCGACGAAATGTCCCCCGGCGGCTGGCTGGACCTGATCGCCGATGACACGCCCGCCCTGCGTGTGCAGTTTTTCGGCGCAACGCCACCGACCTCCCAGATGTACTGGCGTGGCCCGGTGCTGGCGGACTTCGACGGCCGGACCTGGACCCGCGGCAATCCGCTGTCCGATATGCCGCCGGCGGAGAGCATGCGCGCGCCCACGGTATGGGACTACCAGATGGACGTGGAGCCGACCGACAATCGCGACCTGGTGATGCTGGACCTTCCCGTCGCCGCACCGGAAGGCACCAGCCTGACGCGCGACTACAGCACGCGTACGCGCCTTCCATTGAATGCACTCAGCCGCTGGCGCGTGCAATCGTCGGCTCCGACCCGCTTCGATGTCCAGCTGCCCGACGCCGTGCGCCGGCAGGCGTTGCAGCTGCCCGTCGGCTTCAATCCACGGACACGCGCACTGGGTGCCCAATGGCGGCGCGAAGCCGGCGGCAATGACGCCGTGCAGGTCGCGCGCGCACTCGACTGGATCCGCTCCAGCTTCGCCTACACGTTGAACACGCCCTTCCCCGGGCGCAACACCGTCGACGAATTCCTCTTCGACCAGCAGGCGGGATACTGCGAGCACTTCAGTTCGGCCTTCGTCTTCCTGATGCGCTCCGGTGGCGTCCCGGCGCGCGTGGTCACCGGTTACACCGGCGGCACCTACAACCGGTTGGGCGATTACTGGATCGTCCGCAACATGGACGCGCATGCGTGGGCCGAGGTCTGGCTGCCGCAGCGGGGCTGGGTTCGCGTGGACCCCACCGCTGCAGTCGCACCGGAGCGCATCTACGACACTCTCGAGGACAGGCTTGGCGGTGCCCGCGCCGGCGGCGCCGGATTGATCAGCATCGATGGCCTGGGCCAGGTGAGCGATTGGCTGCGCCGCGGATGGAACGACATGGTGCTGGGTTTCGATGCCAAGCGCCAGACGCGCATCCTGCAGCAGCTGGGTGCGCAGCAGCTTGGGCCATCCGGACTGGCCGCATTGTTCGGCGTGTTCGCAATGATCGCGGTGGGCTGGATGGCCTGGCTGCTGGCCCGGGGCGAGCGCGAGCGCGACCCACTGCTGCGCGCCTGGCACCGCCTGGGGGCACGCTACGCCCGGCTGGGCCTGGGGCGGGAGCCACACGAGACTGCCGGCGCCTGGGCGTACAGAGTGGTCGCCCAGCGACCTGAGGACGCAAAACCGTTGGTTTCGCTCAGCCGGCGTTTCGCTGCAGCGCGCTACGCTGCGGATGAGGGGGACAACCGCGCACTGATCGAAGACCTGCGCCGGCACCGCCCATAACCCGCTGGAGACTGGCCATGAAACTTCGCTTCGCCGTTGTCGTCGCAGCCGCCGCGCTGCTCTCCGCCTGCGCTACGGCACCCGCGCCGCTGCAGGGCACGTTCACCCCGGTCAACCCGCGGGATTCCGTCGGTACACCACAGGTAGGCGCGCCGGTGCGATGGGGCGGCCGCATCATCAGTACCACCCCGGCCCAGAACGGCACCTGCTTCCAGCTTGTATCGCGTCCGCTCGCCGCCACCGGCCGGCCGCTGTCCTCGGCACCGGATGCGACCGATGGCCGCTTCATTGCGTGCCGCGCGGGTTTCTACGATCCGGCCGTGTTCTCCGAGGGCCGCGAGGTGACATTCGTTGGCAAGATCGAGGGTTACGAAAGCACGCGCATCGGCGACTACGACTACCAGCTTCCCCGTGTCGCGGCGGACGTGGTGTATCTGTGGCCGGAAGTGCGCGAAGTGGAGGTCCGCCCCTACCCGTACTACGACCCCTTCTGGGGACCGCGCTGGGGCCGTTGGGGCTGGTGGTAATACCTCGCGCCGGGAAGGAAAAAAGCCGCTCTACGAGCGGCTTTTTCTTGCGTGGTCGAAATGGCGGTCTTTCAGGCCTGCGTACCGAAACGGCCCAGTGCCGCACCGGCAAGCAGATGCAGGTGGATGTGGAACACCGTCTGCCCTGCATCCTCGCGACAGTTCATGACCACCCGGTAGCCGTTCCCGGCAAAGCCTTCCCGGCGCGCGTACTCCGCCGCGGCCAACGCCAGCCTGCCTATCAGGTGCGCCTGTTGCGGCTGCACATCATCCAGCGTGGGGATGGGGTCGTTCTTCGGGATGAATAGCACGTGCACGGGCGCCTGCGGCGCGATGTCCTTGAAGCCCAGCACCTCATCGTCCTCGTAGACGATGGTGGCGGGAATCTCGCGGCGGATGATCCTGGCGAAGATGGTGTCGGTCATGGTGTTCACGCGTCCCCGTGTGAGTGCGGTCAGGTCATTTCACTGCGGCCGCCGAACGCGTGCGCCAGCGTGCCGCGGTCGACGTATTCCAGTTCGCCGCCCAGCGGTACGCCATGGGCAAGCCTGCTCGGGCGCACGCCCTGCTGCCGCGCCAGCTGCGCCAGGTAGTGGGCCGTGGCTTCACCTTCGACGGTGGGATTGGTGGCGATGATCAGCTCGGTGACCTCGCCCTGCGCCAGCCGCGCCGACAGCGCATCCAGTCCCAGCTCGCGCGGGCCGATGCCGTCCAGGGGAGACAGCCGGCCGTGCAGGACGAAATAGAGGCCGCGGTATCCCGTCGCCTGTTCGATCGCCAGGCGATCCGAGGGTGACTCCACCACACACAGCTGGTGACGGTCGCGACTGCCGCTCGCGCAGAGCGTGCAGATCTCGCCTTCGGTGAAATCGCGGCAATGCGCGCAATGACCGATATGGTCCAGCGCTTCGGCCAACACGCCGGCCAAGCGCTTGCCCCCGTCCCGTTCGCGGTCGAGCAGGTGGTAGGCCATGCGCTGCGCTGTCTTCTGCCCCACTCCGGGCAGGACGCGCAGCGACTCGATGAGCTGTTCGAGCAGCGGACTGGACATGATCGTCATCCGGACCGGCGATGGCGGGTGCCACGCACAGGCCGGCCATTGGCGAATATCAGAACGGCAGCTTCATGCCCGGCGGCAGCGGCATGCCGGACGTCGCTGCGCCCATGCGCGTCTTGGATTCGGCATCGACCTTGTTGGATGCATCATTGAACGCAGCCGCAATCAGGTCTTCCAGCATCTCCGCATCGGAGAGCAACGAGGGATCGATGCGTACTTTCCGGCATTCCTTGGCGCCGGTCAGGGTCACGCCGACCATGCCGCCGCCGGCATTGCCGGTCACCTCGAGCTTGGCGAGCTCTTCCTGGGCGCGCTGCAGGTTCTCCTGCATCTTCTGCGCCTGTTGCATCAGTTGGGCGATGTTTCCACGCATGTCGTGATCACTCTTCGTAAGGTCGGATGGAGTCCGGGACGAGCCTGGCGCCATGCTGCTGCATCAGCTGCCGCACGTCCGGATGATTCATGAAGGTTTCTTCGGCCTCGCTCTGGCGTTCGTCGCGCTGCCGATGGCTGCGCTCCTTCAGCGTTTCGGCATCGCTCGCCGCCGCGGCGAATGCGAGACGGGGAGCCACGCCGTAACGAGTAGCGATGGCATCGGCAAGCTCGCCGAGCGTGCGCTCGGAGCGCAGGTAATCGAAGCCGCTGTCCAGCGCCAGCGTCAGCGTGCCATTCGCGTAGCCCGCGAACGCGACATTGTCGACCAGTTGCTTGCCGACGCCCTTCAGCCCGCAACTGCCGGCGAAATGCAGCCACGTCTCGGCATCGGTGATGCCGATATCCGCCGGCATGGACGAGGCGGCCGGCGTGGCGGGTGACGGGTTCGCCTGCGCGGGAAGCCACGGCGGCGCGTCCTCGACGACAGGTGCCGCCATGCGCGGCGGAGCCGGGGCTTCTTCGCGCGCCATCTGTTGCGGCTGCGCCAGCGACTCCGGCGCAGGTGTCGTGCGGGCAGGGCTTGCAGTGGATGCGGCTGCGGGGGCCGTGGTCTGGACAGGCGCGGCCGTTGCCGCAGCGCGAGCGTCGCCGCGCATTTCGCCCGCCTGCGCTGGCCTGAAGGCCAGCATGCGCAGGATGCTCATCTCGAAGCCGGCGCGTCCGCTGGGCGCAAGATGCAGGTCGCGCCGGCCATTGATCGCCATCTGGTACCAGAGCTGCACCACTTCGGGGCGCAGCTGCCCGGCGAAGGCTTCGATGTCGACCCCCTCCGCTTCCACGCTGGCCGACGGCACCAGCTGCCGCACCTGGATGCGGTGCAGCGCTTCGGCGACGGCATCCAGCACGCCGGCCCAGTCCGGGGAAAACTCCGCCAGCCGCGCGACCACCTGCAGCAACGCCTCGCCATCGCCTTGCGCCAGGGCGGCCAGCATCGCATTGACCTGGGTGCGGTCCACCGTGCCCAGCATGGTACGCACGCCATCCTCGCGGAGGGCACCGCCGGCGTACGCGATGGACTGGTCCAGCAGCGAAAGACCGTCGCGCAGCGACCCATCGGCGGCACGCGCGAGCTGGGCGATCGCACCCGTGTCGGCCTCGATGCCTTCGGCGCCGAGGATCTTCGTCATCTGGCCGCGGATCTGTTCTTCATCGAGCCGCTTGAGGTTGAATTGCAGGCAGCGCGACAGCACGGTGACGGGCAGTTTCTGGGGATCGGTGGTGGCGAGCAGGAACTTCACGTGTTCCGGCGGTTCCTCCAGCGTCTTCAGCAGCGCGTTGAACGCCGCCTTCGACAGCATGTGCACTTCGTCGATCAGGTACACCTTGAACTTGCCGCGCGAAGGCATGTACTGCGCGTTCTCGATGACCTCGCGCACATCGTCCACGCCGGTGTTCGACGCGGCGTCGATCTCCAGCAGGTCGATGTAGCGGCCGGCATCGATGTCCAGGCAGGCAGCGCATTGGCCGCACGGATCGGCGCTGGTGCCCTTCTCGCAGTTCAGCGATTTGGCGAAGATGCGCGCGATCGTGGTCTTGCCGACCCCGCGCGTACCGGTGAACAGGAAGGCGTGGTGCACACGGCCGCTGTCCAGCGCATTGGTGAGTGCCCGGACCACGTGTTCCTGGCCTACCAGTTCGGCGAAACGCTTGGGGCGCCACTTGCGGGCGAGGACGAGATAGGACATGCCGACATTGTGCCACGCCCCGCCCGCCGTCCCCTCCGCTCGCGGACACCGCGAGGCTTCGCTTGTGGCCGGCCCCGGCGAAGGCTAGAATTCACGGCCCTGAAAGCGGCCCATGGTTGCGTTCAGGTCCCGGAGAGGTGTCCGAGTGGTTGAAGGAGCACGCCTGGAAAGTGTGTAAGCGTCTAAACCGCGCTTCGGGGGTTCGAATCCCCCTCTCTCCGCCAGTTTCATCCATCCCGAGCCATCGGGATGAACGACGCAGCCGCGCCCGAGCGCGGTTTCGTTTTCTATGGTGGCCCCGTCGGCCCCTCGCGACGCTAGGTTGAAAACTCCGCCAGGGCCGGAAGGCAGCAACGGTATCGACTGATGCGGGCGCCGAGGTCAGCCGGCGGGGCCACCGCCTTTTCGGGTACGCGACATCAGCGGTCACATCCCTAGTCCGCGACGATGCCCAACGCATCCGGTTCGCGGCCGGTGACCCAGTAGTCGATCACCTGCCAGCGCTGCGTGTCGATCACGGCGATCCTGTCGCCGCCACTGATCGCGACGTAGGCACGTGGACGGTCCGCTGCGACCGCAACGCCGATCGGCAACGCCGCATTGCCCAGCATCGTGGGCTGGTAGGTCATGTCTTCGCGCGACAGCGACAGGGAGGCCACCGGCACCCTGGTGCGCGTGTTGAACACCGCCAGTGTCGCCGCCCGTGCATTGGTGACGAACGCCAGCGTGCCGTCGGGCGAGAACACCACCCGGATGGGGAATCCCTTGCTGCTCATGCGTCGCTTGACGACCAGCGTCCGCGGGTCATGCACGGTGATCGTGCCGTCCTCGCGGTTGGTCACCCAGACCTCGGCGCCATCGGGGCGGACCGCGACGCCCTCCGCGCCTTTCCCGGCAGGCCGCTCCACCGTCTTCACGCCCGCCTGCAGGTCGATGCGGCTCAGTGTGCCGGCCTGGATCTTGGTGAGGTAGGCGACACGTCCGTCCGGCGACACCGCCATCATGTGTCCGGTGCCACCTCCCACCTCGATCACGCGCTCGATCTCGCCCTTCGGCACGTCGACCACCAGTACGCTGGCCGAGCCTTCGGTGGTGACCAGTACCCGGCGGCCGTCCGGCAGGAAGCGGAGCCCGTGCGGGGCACTGTGTTGTCCCAGATCGATGGATCGGGTTGGCTTGCCGCTCCGCAAGTCCAGCACCGACAGCGTGTTGCCGGATTTCGCAGCACCGTAATTCGTCACCACGGCAAGACGGCCATCCGGGGCCACCGCGATCTCGTGCGGCGCTTCGCCCGTGCGGAATTCGCCGATCCTGCGTCCATCACGCAACGACAGCCGCCAGACGGTGTCCGCGGACTTGTTACCGACGAGAAGCTCCGCCGCGTTGCCGACCTGCATGGCAAGAGACGTGACGGTTGCCAGGCATGCAGAAAGAAGAAGGGTGCGCCGTGGCTTCAAGGCCCATCCCCCATCGGATGCAGCCAATCCGCATCGCCTTCGCGATAGTGCTCCCGCTTCCAGATCGGCACGCGCTGCTTCACTTCATCGATGATGTAGCGACAGGCATCGAACGCGGCACCGCGGTGCGCAGCGCTCACGCCCACCCATACCGCCAGGTCCCCGATGGCGAGCGTGCCCACGCGATGCACACAGCTCGCCGCCACCACATCGAACCGCGTCATCGCCTCGGCGAGGATGCGTCCGCCCTCGATCTCGGCAAGGGCGGCATAGGCCTGGTAGTCGAGGCCGTCGACGGCCCGACCCGCGTGATGATCGCGCACCCATCCCTCGAAGCTGGCATATCCGCCGGCGCGCGCATCAAGGAGGGATCCGCGCAGCGTGGGCACGTCGAGTGGAACCTCGGAGAGTCGGAAACCGTGCATGCTCAGCCTCCACTCACCGGGGGAATGAAGGCGATCTCGCTGCCCTCGACGGGAGCATCGTGCCAGCGGGCGAATTCGCCGTTCATCGCGACCCGCAGATGTTCGCGCGGCCAGGCGATGCCATGCCGCGCCTGGACCTCGGCATAGAGCCCGGCGAGATCGTTGGCGCGGGTACTGACCGACTCACTGGCCACACCGGTGCGCTCGCGCAGGCTGGCGAAATAGAGCAATGTCACGGTGACCATCAGACCCGGCCCACGTCGTGCTTGCCGCCACGCTTTCCCACCAGCTTGGCGGGACCCAGCACAATGGCATGCGACAGCGCCTTGCACATGTCGTAGACCGTCAACGCGGCAACCGTGGCGCCGGTGAGCGCCTCCATCTCCACGCCGGTCCGATGGACGGTGCGGACGTGGCAATCGATGCGCAGCGTGGACTCGCCGTCCCAGTCCACGGTCAGCCGGCAGCCGTCGATCGGCAGCGGATGGCAAAACGGGATCAGCTCGTGGGTGCGCTTGACCGCCATCGTGCCGGCGATGATGGCGGTGTCGACGATGCCGCCCTTCGCGCTGCGCAGGCGATTCCGTCTGAGTTCGCGCGCGACATCTGCCGGGAAGCGTACGCGGCAGGTGGCGCGGGCTTCGCGTGCAGTGGCCTCCTTGCCGGATACATCCACCATCGCGGGACGGCCATCGGCATCCAGATGGGTCAGGGCTTTGCGGGGCATGCGGGTCCTGGGGCTTCAACCGCCGATAAGATACATCTCGACGCGTCGCCGGTCCCGCACTTCCGGACTGCCGCGAAGTTCGCTGTAGCGGTCGCCGCGCGCGTTCCACAGGCTGGCGACGTGCGCGGCCAGCGCCTCCTCGCCCTGCCCCACCACCGCGCGCAGGTCGGCGCCTTCCGAGGCGAACAGGCAGGTGAAGAGCCGGCCATCGGCCGACACGCGTGCCCGGTGGCAGTCGCCGCAGAACGGCGTGCTGACGGAGCTGACAAAGCCGACTTCGCCGCCGCCGTCATCGAAGGCATAGCGCTCGGCCACTTCGCCGCGATAGTCCGCCTGCAGCGCATGCAGCGGCCAGCGCGATCCGATGCGGTCGCGCAGCACGGAGGACGGAACCATCCGGTCACGTCGCCAATCGTTGCTGTCGCCGACATCCATGAATTCGATGAAGCGCACCACGTGTCCCGTTCCGCGGAAGCGTTCGACCAGCGGCAGCACCTGCGCTTCGTTGACGCCGCGCTGGACGACGGCGTTGATCTTCAGGCGGGTGAATCCGGCCGCCATGGCCGCATCGATACCGGCCAGCACGTCGCGCACCTGTCCGCGGCGCCCCGACATGTCGGCAAACACTTCGGGGTCGAGCGCATCCAGGCTGACCGTGATGCGGCGCAGACCCGCGTCGTGCAGCGCACGCGCCTGCGCCGCCAGCAACATGCCGTTGGTGGTCAGCGCGATGTCTTCAAGCCCGGCAATACCCGCCAGTCGTCGCACCAGTTCCGGGAGCCGCTTGCGCAACAGCGGCTCGCCACCCGTCAACCGGAGCTTGCGCACGCCCAACCGTGCGAAGGCGCGAACCAGCGTCTCGATTTCGTCGAAGGAAAGCCGCTGCGAGGCGTCGGTGCCGTAATCCTCGGGCACGCGATCGGCCGGCATGCAGTAGCCGCACCGGAAATTGCAGGCATCGATCACCGACAGGCGCAGGTCGTGCAGCGGCCGCCCCAGCAGGTCACGCGGCAGCGTGGAACTGTTCACGGCAGCACCGTCGGGAGGGGCTGCGCCAGCGGGATCACCTCACCGGGCATCGCCACGCGATGGCCGCGCGCGCGCAGTGCCGCGCCTTCCTCCGCGCTGGCGTAGTGGTACAGCACGCAGCGGGCCAGCAACGGCGACGGATACTCGCGCTCCAGGTCATCGATGCCACTGTGCGAGGGGTTGCCGTGCAGCGCGCAGTCGTGGGCAATCAGTTCGTCGGCATCGGCGTGGCGTGCCAGCATCTCCGGGATCGGGCGCGTGTCGCCGGTCCAGACCACGCTGCCACGCAGGCGCAGCCCGAACGCCGTCTCGGGCCAGTGATGGCGCACGGGAAACACCTCCAGCCGCTGGCCGTCGTGCCAGAACGCATCGCCCACGGGCACCAGCTGGAACGCATCCCAGAAATTCGCGCCGCCCTCGGCCAGCACGTTCGGATAACTGGCGACGCGCTGGTGCAGCAGCGGAACCAGCGGCGCGGGGACGTACAGGCGTACCCTGCCCCGCCGTGCGGAATCGAAATAGCTGCCCACGAACAGGCGTTCGAAGCCGGCGACATGGTCCAGGTGCAGGTGGGTGAGGAAGATGGCATCGGGCATCCCGCCATAACGGGTCTGGTACGCCGTCAGTCCCTCGCCACCGCAGTCGATCACCAGCCAAGGCTGCCCGCCCCGTTCCAGCGTGGCCATCGCCGAACCCAGCTCGACGGCACTGGCATTGCCGACGCCGAGGAAGCGTAGCGCCCAGTCCATCTCAGTAGCCTCGCGACCAGGCATGGTCGTAGGCACGACGCAGGTGCGCGAAGTCGTAGCCCACTTCGTCCGCGCTGCGTTCGCCGCGCAGCTTGAGCAGGGAACGCCTGAGCCGCGCGAGATTCTGCTCGCGCCATGCGGTGGCCGGGATGCGCAGCCGGCTGCGGTCGAAATCGATCAGCCAGCCATGTCCGCCGCCATCGAAAAGGATGTTCTGCGCGTTGAGGTCGGCGTGGTCCAGGCCCGCGCGATGGAAGCGCGCCACCAGCCTGCCGGTGCTCTCCCATGGCGCATTGCCGGCGGCCTGGCCTGCGATATCGGCCAGCGTACGCACCTCCATCAACCGTTCCAGCAGGATGGAGGCGCGGTAGAACATGCCGTCGCGTACATAGCTGGCGGCCACCGGGCGCGGCACCGGCAGGCCGCGCGCCAGCAGCGCGCGCGTGAGCCGGAATTCGGCGAAACTGCGTGTGCGGTCCGGGCCGTGCCAGAGATAGCGGTCCTGGCTGAAACGCGCGGCCAGGCCGCCGCGCCGGTAGTGGCGCAACACGCACTGGCTGGAAGGGGCATCGATGAACCAGGCCCCGCCCCGTCCGCCACTGTCGACCGGGCGGGCACGGTCTCCCCACTTCTCCGGTGCGAACCAGTCGGGATCCGCTTGCCGCAGGTGTTTGCGGTCGAACAGAATCGCACCGTATCCGCTGCCTTCGCGGAACGGCGTCAGGGATTCCGAGGCGTCAAATCCGACCATCCAGCGAGTCTAACAACACTTGTCCACGATTCCCCAATCACTCTGCCTGCTCCGCCTGTCCGCACTCGGCGACGTGACCCATGTCGTGCCGCTGGTGCGCACCCTGCAACGGCACTGGCCCCGGGCGCACCTGCATTGGGTGATCGACAAGGGCGGATTCAAGCTGCTCGAAGGACTGGACGGCGTGACCTTCCACACCTACGACAAGAAGACCGGGCTGGCCGGCATGCGCGCCTTGCGCCGCGCGTTGCCTGCAGGAGGATTCGACGCCTTGCTGCAGATGCAGGTGGCCCTGCGCGCCAATCTGTTGTCGGCCTTCATTCCTGCCCGGCGCCGGATCGGCTACGACCGCAGCCGCTCGAAGGACCTGCATGGCCTGGTCGTCAACGAACGCATCCCCGACCGGCCCGGCATCCACGTGCTCGACGCGATCGGCAGCTTCTGCGAACCCCTCGGCCTGCGGCAGACCGATGTGGTGTGGGACCTGCCGGTCCCCGCCGACGCGCACGCCTGGGCGGCTGCGCAGTGGAGCGCCGATCACCAGCGCACGCTGGTGATTTCGCCGTGCTCGAGCCACGAACGGCGCAACTGGTACGCCGACCGCTACGCCGCGGTGGCCGACCACGCTGCCGCGCAGGGTTGGCGCATCGTGGTGTGCGGAGGCCGCAGCGATCTGGAGCGACGCACCGCCGACGCGATCATCTCGGCCATGCGCTCGCCGGTGCTGGACCTGGTGGGCAAGGACACCCTCAAGCAACTGCCGGCCCTGCTGGCGCGCGCGGACCTGGTGATGACGCCGGATTCCGGCCCCATGCACATCGCCAACGCAATGGGTGCGGCCGTGCTGGGACTGCATGCGGCCAGCAACCCGCTTCGCAGCGGCCCTTACTCCAGCGTCCGCTACTGCGTGGATCGCTACGATGATGCCGCGCGCCGCTACAAGGGCCGGCCGGCCGCAGCGCTGAAGTGGGGAACCAAGATCGAACACGATGGCGTGATGGAACTGATCACCGTGGAAGACGCCATCGCCGCCTTCGAGCGTCGCCGCAACGATCTTGACGGGTAGCCCGGGGTCCCGTCAGGACGTGCCGCCGGAGCGGTAGTCCTGGTACGACTTCTCTTCCACGTAGCTGGAACCCAGCGCGAGGTTGATCGCCTTCTTGATCCGGGCCCGCTCATCGTTCTCGATGTAGACGCTGCGGGCCAGGCGGATGAAATCCTCGTCGAATGCCTGCGCCTTCTCCTTCAGGCGCACGTCATCCTCGATCACCCACAGGCGCTCGTTGACGGCCTTCAGCTGCGCACGCAGCTCTGCGATGTTGTGGCCTGCGACCGGGTGGGCCATCCAACTGTGCTCCAGCGCCGCCAGCTCATCGCGCACATGGGCGAGCTTGGCGGGATCGCTCATGCGCTCGGACTTGATCTGGAGGATGGCGATCTTGTCCAGCAGCTCACCGAAGGAAACGGGGACGAGGATTTCGGACATGACGGCTCCCGGGCAAAGAACGCCATTCTAGGCGCAGCCGCCCGCGAGATAGTCGCGGCAGCGCTGGGTCAGCCCTCCCACAACGCAAAAGCCCCCTTGCGGGGGCTTTCTTGAAACTGGCGGAGAGGGAGGGATTCGAACCCTCGATACGCTATTAACGTATGCCTGATTTCGAGTCAGGTACATTCAACCACTCTGCCACCTCTCCGGTGGCCCCGGGCTTGCCGGGGGCGTGAATGATACGTGGCGGACCGCATCCGGACAAGCCGGAAGGCACAATCCGCGTGGCCGCATCACTCCGTCTGCACGTGAATGAACCCCGGTTGCCGTCCGGAACCACGCCAACCTTGCCCGATGTCCTGTCCGACCGGATCATTGCGTATGACCGGATAGGCGAAATCCGTCCGAACAGACAGGGCACCATGATCGAATTCGGCCACATCTCCCACGTCGGGCTCCGGCGCGAGCTCAACGAGGACACCTACTACGGCGACAGCGAGCTCGGGCTCTGGCTGGTGGCCGATGGCATGGGCGGCCACGCCTGCGGCGAGGTGGCCAGCGCGCTTGCGCGGGAGACCATCGTGCGCGAGATCCGCGACGGCACACCGCTGGCGCAGGCCATCCGGATCGCCGACGAGGAGATCATCCGCACGTCGCGCCGACGCAACGACACCCTGCCGATGGGCACCACCGTGGTGGCCGCCCGCATCCAGGGCAACCGGTTCGAAGTGGCCTGGGTCGGCGACAGCCGCGCCTACCTGTGGCGCGAAGGCCAACTGGCGCAACTGAGCCAGGACCACAGTTACGTGCAGGAACTGATCGCACAGGGCGCGCTCACCAGTGAACAGGCCCGCACCCACCCGCACCGCAACGTCGTTACCCAGGCCCTGGGCGTCACGGACCCCAACCATCTCAACGTGGAAACCATGACCGGTGAACTCCGGCCCGGCATGCAACTCCTGCTGTGCAGCGATGGCCTGACCGAAGAGGTGGACGACGGCAGCATCGCCGCCACGCTGAAATACGACGACTGCAGCGCCCAGGAATGCGTGGATACCCTGATCGCTGCCGCGCTGGATGGCGGTGGCTCGGACAACGTCACCGCCGTCCTGGTGCGCTGCCACTGACGCATCAGGGGCCGCTCAAACGGCCTCGAACGCGGGCGGGTCCCACAGGCACCGCCCACCCGCTTTCTTCCGCAGGGTCGCCAGGCGTGCCTCATGTGCGGCCAGTTCGTCCACGGTGGGCGAAACGCGCGGGCGGGCGCCGGTATTGGCGGAATCGAACCGATGCACCACGGTCGCGGCTGACCCGGGCGCCGCGTCTTCCGCGCCTCCGAACCCGATTTCCCGCTGGCCGGCGGTGAGGTTCAGGTACACGTCGCACAACAGCTGGGCGTCCAGCAGGGCGCCGTGCAATTGCCGGTGGGTGTTGTCCACGCCCAGCCGCTTGCACAGCGCGTCCAGCGAGTTGCGCTGGCCGGGATAGCGTTGTCGCGCCAGCAGCAGCGAATCTTCGACGGTGACCCGGTCCGCCAGGCGGCCGTAGTGCTCACCCAGCCGCGATAGCTCATAGTCCAGGAAGCCCACGTCGAAAGCGGCGTTGTGGATCACCAGCTCCGCACCGTCGATGAAGGCCAGGAATTCATCCGCGATGGCGGCGAAGAGTGGCTTGTCGGACAGGAATTCCAGGCTGAGCCCGGTGACTTCCGCCGCTCCCTGCTCGAATTCGCGCTGCGGGTTGATGTACTGATGGTACGTGCGCCCGGTGGGTCTGCGTTCAAGCAGTTCGACACAGCCGATTTCGACCACCCGGTTGCCTTTCCTCCACTCTAGGCCGGTGGTTTCGGTATCGAGGATGATCTGGCGCATCAGGCGTTGGCTTCCGTAGGTACATTCAGGTGGAACAGATCGAGCGCATGCTCGACGTGCGGCAGGACGACCATTCTGTCGAATTCGAATCCCAGCTTCTGCAACAGGCCGATGGAGGCCGCATTGTCCGGATTGACGATGGCCTGCAGCCGGGTGATGCCGAGCCGGGTCCTCGCATCGGCGATCACCGCAAGCGCGGCCTCGCATGCGTAGCCCCGGCCGCAATGGTCGGGCAGCAATGCATAACCCAGGTCCGGGCCATCGAGGCCCTCGCGTCGCACCAGCCCGCAGTTCCCGATCAACGCACCGGTGTCCTTCAGCTGGACGGCGTACATCCCGAACCCGTGTTCCGCATAGCTGCGCAGCGCGCCATTGCGCAGGTAGTCGCGTGCCTGCTCCAGGCTGCGGACGCCGCGGTCTGCGATGTTGCGGATGAAGGCGGCGTCGTTGAGCAGTACCAGCATCAGGGCCGCGTCGGCGTGCGCGTCATCGGACATCGCGTACAGGCGCAATCGGGCGGTCTGGGCGACAACCTGTCCCGGCAGGAGCGGCACGGTCACGCCACGGCACCGCTGCGAAAGCGCACCGCCGCGTTGCGCGCGAGCACGTCCACGCGCTCGTTGTCGGGGTCGCCGTTATGGCCCTTGACCCACTTCCAGTCGATCTTGTGGCGAGCCGTGGCCGCGTGCAGGCGCTCCCACAGATCGCGATTCTTCACCGGATCGCCGCCCGCGGTCTTCCAGCCGCGCCGCACCCAGCCGGGCATCCATTCGGTGATGCCTTGGCGAACGTATTGCGAATCGATATGCAGCGTGACCTCGCAGCCTTCCGTCAGCACTTCCAGCGCAGCGATGGCGGCCATCAGCTCCATCCGGTTGTTGGTGGTCTGCGCCTCGCCGCCGACCACTTCCCGCTCCTTTTCGCCGTAGCGCAGGAGCGCTGCCCAGCCGCCGGGGCCCGGGTTGCCCAGGCAGGAACCATCGGTATGGATGCTGACGTGCTTCATGTGTCCTCTTGGTCGGGTATCAGGCTGCGGGCGCGGTGCGCCACGCGCGCGCCACGGGCGCGGGGGGAATCAGGCCGGCCACGCGCTTCTCCGCTTCCAGCAGGCGGGCGGCGCGCAACGGTGCAGGGCCGTTGCCGGGAGCGTCCGGCATGCCGCGCCAGACCGGGCCGTAGTGCAGGACATGCTGCGACATCGTCAGCCCCGCCGCCGCCAACTGGAGGCGCCACTGGTCCAGCGCACGCGACTTCAACCCGGTGCCGCGCCAGCGCAGGCGATAAGGGCTCCACGGATTGAGGACGAACAGCCACAGGCGTCCTCCGGGCTCCAGCACCCGGGCGCACTCCTGCAGCAGCGGCTGCGGATCGCCGGCGTCCAGGGCGTGCTGCAGCACGATCACGCCCACGGCCTCGGTGGGCAGCGGCAAGGGCAACCCGCAGTGGACAGGCCCTGACAGACGATGCGAGCCCGCGGTCGCCCTCAGGCGCAGCCCGCGCGTCGCGGGAGCGGTGGCGGAGGGATCCGTGCCCTCCGGCAAGACCCAAAGCCAGGGCTGCGGAGTGCGACTGGTGAGCGCCTGGCTTACCCGGGCATGCTCCGACGCGAGTATCGGCCCGCCTCGGCCCGTCCCGAACCACGCCAGGGCATCGGGTTGACGGGTAAATGCGAAGGCAGGCATGTTCGGATTGTAGAGGACGCCGCGCCCGGCCGTCCGTTCTTGCCCGGAGCCCGTCCCCCGATGCGCCTGCTCGCCCTGCCCGCCTTCGAAGACAACTACATCTGGGCACTGGTGGACGACGACGGTGACGCGCTCGTGGTGGACCCCGGCGACGCGGCGCCTGTCCTTGCGGCCACCGGCAACGGCTTGTGGCCTGCCGCGGTCCTGATTACCCACCATCACCCCGACCATGCCGGCGGCATCGCCGCCCTGCGGGACCGCTGGCCGACGCTGCCGGTGTTCGCTCCTGAAGACGAACGCATTCCCGATGCCACGGAGCGCGTGGGCGACGGCAGCGTCGTCCAGGTGAAGCGCTGGCGACTGTCGGTGCTGTCGGTCCCCGGACATACCCGCAGCCATATCGCGTTCCACGGGGGAGGCAGCGAGGGTCCGCCCCACCTGTTCTGCGGGGATACGCTGTTCAGCCTGGGCTGCGGTCGACTGTTCGAAGGTACGCCGCCGCAGATGCTCGCTTCGCTGGAACGCCTGGCCGCCTTGCCGGACTCGTCGCTGGTCTGCTGCGGCCATGAGTACACCCTGGCCAACGCCGCTTTCGCCGAAACTGTGGATCCGCACAACCCCGCCCTGCGCCTGCGCATCCAGGAAGCCCGCGCCATGCGCCGTGCCGGTCGCCCCACCCTGCCCACCTCGCTGGCGGCCGAGGTGGCCACCAATCCCTTCCTGCGCGTGGACGATGAAGCCGTGCGCGAAGCGGTCACGCATCGGCTGGGAAGGGCGCCTGCCGACCGGGTGGAAACGTTCGCGACACTGAGGCAATGGAAGAACGATTTTCGCGCATGAGCAGACGCAACCGAATGCATCGGACGATCCTCGCCGCCGGCCTGGCCATCATCGCCCACCCCGTGATGGCTGCCGATCCTGCGCCCTCCATCGAAACGCAGGCGCAGCTGCCAGAAGCGCCAGCGGTCGATCCGCTTGCTCCCGCGAGCCTGTCCGCCACGCACCAGCGCAGCGGCCTGGAGATCTACCAGCGCTTCCGTGACGGGCTCGCCGATCCGGAGTGCGACAGCCAGGCAACGAATGGCCGCTGGAAAAAGCACTTCAGCCATGCGCCAGGCCAGCTCGCCAGCGCACAGGAAGACCTGCTGCCGCTGTTCGGCTACGTGGTCGACGCCCTGCGCGATGCCCACCTGCCCACCGAGTTCGCGCTCATCCCGTTCGTCGAAAGTGGATACAAGCCCGGTGCGCGCAACCCCAGCGGCCCGGCAGGGCTGTGGCAATTCATCGGCATCACGGCCCGCAACCACGGCGTCCCCATGCGCGAGGGCTACGACGGACGGCTATCGCCGGTGGACTCCACGCAGGCGGCCATCCGCTACCTCAAGACATTGCACGGCATGTTCGGCGGCGACTGGAGGCTGGCGGTGATGGCCTACAACGCGGGGGAATACCGCGTGCTGCAATCCATGCGCCGCGCAGGCATGAACGCACGCAATGCAAGACCGGCGGAATTGCCCGGGCTCTCCGGCATCACGTACGCCTACGTGGAGAAGCTGCACGCGCTGGCCTGCGTCTTCCAGCAGGCCGACGACCGCGATGCCTGGCTGCGGCAGATGGACCGCCCCGTGCCCCGGTTGGAGGCACACACGCTGCCAGGGGACGCCACGCTGGAATCCTGGGCGCGCAGCCAGCAACAACCCGCCACGCTTCTCAAACGCCTCAATCCTGCGCTTGCAGGCCGCTTCAGCCGCGGAACGAAGCCCCTGCGATTGCTCGCGCCCGCCATCGCCGGCGACGACAGCGCAACCGGCACGAGTGACACCCCTGCCGCCCCACCCGCCGTCGCCAGCGCGGACATGCCTGGCACCGAACCCGCCCCTTCACGCACGCACGTTGTGAAAAGCGGCGAGTCGGCCTGGACCATCGCGCGCCGGTACGGCATTTCCACCACGCACCTGCTGCGCGTGAATGGCCTGAAAGCGGACGCCGTCCTTCGCCCCGGCATGGTGCTGAAGCTGGACGACGATCCGGCCTGATGCGCGGTCCGGGCTGAAAAAAAATCCCGCCGTTCGGCGGGATTCTTCATGTCGCGAGGGGTGCCCGGCTCAGAGCCGGTCTTCGAACACTTCGACCTTGAAACGCTTGCGCAGTGCATCGACGTACGCCTGTGTCGCAACGCCGCCGTTCAACTGCGTCATCTGCTGCTGCATCGTCGCGCGCTCTTCGGCTGGCATGTCGGCGATCGCACCCTCCGTCACCTTGTTGACGGTGAAGATGGCGTAAGCGCCATCACCCAGCGCCACCTTGCCCGCCGTCGCCTTGCCTTCCGCCGGGCGCGCCGCCGCGAAGATCGCTTCGTTCGCCTCGGCCGTCGGCATCGGCATGCCACGACGCAGGCCGGGCAACTCGTTGTAGCGCAGGCCATCGGCCGCAGCGATGGTCGCAAGCGACTCACCCTTCTGCACGCGTGCGACCAGCGCGTCCGCAGCCGCCTGGGCGGCCTTCTCGCGACGGTCGGCACGGATGGCGAGCACGACGGCGTCGCGCGCCTTGTCCATGGGCAACGCCTGTTCCGGCGTGTGCTGGGCGACCCGGATGACCACGCTGTGGTTGGGCGCGATTTCGATCGGATCGCTGATGGTGCCGTCCTGGACCAGCGTGTCCGAGAAGGCGGCACGCAACACGGCCGGTACGGTCGCGATGCCCTGGGGATTGGTGCGGGAGAACGGGCCGACCTTCTGCAGCGGCAGCCCTGTCGCCTGCGCGGCCGGGGCGAGCGCGGTCGGATTCTTCAGGGTTTCATTGACCACGCGGCCCGCCAGATCGTTGAACGCGCGATCACGCTCGCTGCTGGCTTCTTCCGCCGCCAGTTCCTCGCGCACCTCCTCGAAGCTGCGGCCGGTACCGCCGGTGACCTGCTTCAACTGCAGCACGTGGTAACCGAAGTCGCTCTTCACCGGTCCACGGATCTCACCGGCCTGCATGGCGAACGCGGCGTCCTCGAAGGGTTTCACCATCGAACCGTCCTTCGCGAACGGCGGCAGCTCGCCCCCCATGTCCTTCGAACCCGGGTCTTCCGAATTGGCGCGCGCCAGTGCCGCGAAGTCGGCGCCCTCACGCGCCTGCTTGGCCAGCGCAGCGGCTCTTTCTTCCGCCTTCTTCTGCGTGGCGGCATCGGCGTTCGCGTCAGCCGCGATCAGGATGTGGGCGACCACACGCTGTTCGGGAGAGACGAAACGCGACTTCTCGGCGTCGTAGCGCTTGCGCAACGTAGCCTCGTCGGCGGTGGCGGTGACCGGCAGCGCGGCACCATTGATTTCCAGATACTCCAGCGAGACCTGCTCCGGCTGCTTGAAGTCGTCCTTGTGTCCGTCGTACCAGGCCTTGATATCCGCATCGCTGACGGGCGTGGCGCCCTCCGCGGCCGGCGGCAACAGGGCAATGCCGATGTCGCGCGTTTCGCCCAGCAGCTTCCACATGCGCTCCTGCTCGCCCTCGGTGACGAAGTCGGAATCGCTGATCGCCTGGGGCACCAGCATCATGCGCAGCCGTTCGCGCTGGTCTTCTTGGAACTTCAGCGGGGAGATCGCAGGTACCTGCGACGACAGCAGCATCTGGTACTGCTCCTGGCTGAACTTGCCGTCGATCTGGAACGCGGGCTCGCTCAGGATCATCTTCTGCACGGCTGCATCGCCCACGACGATACCGGCGCGCTTGGACGCCAGCGCCAGCACCTTCTGGTCGATCAGTTGCTCGAGCACCTTGCGCTTGTTGTCGACACTCTCGAACTCGCGCGGATCGAACGCTTCACCCTGCGCCTGTCGCTGCTGCTGGCGCGCCTGCTCGAATGCGGCGCGGAATTCATCCTGGGTGACTTCCTCGCGCTGCCACAGCATCGAAGCCGGCCACCATTGGGGTGCCGACTCCCACCACGTCGGCGGCGCTTCGACCAGGGCAACGTCGCTGGCGGTGCCACCGGTCATGTACTCGTTCACGCCGACGAAGGCGAACGGAATGATCAGCAGACCCAGGATCAGGCTGGCGACCCAGCCGGAGGTTTTGTCGCGGAGTTTCTGCAGCATGTGTGCACGGGGCTCGGATTCTTTCAGCCGCGAAGTTTAGCGTGCCGGGACAACGGCGTCTCGCCACCTGGCGGATCCCGCCGCCGGGGAGCATCTTCCCGGCCACAATGCGGCGTGATGCGTACAGAAAGCAGAAAGCCCGCTTTCGCGGGCTTTCCGGGTGTAATGGCGGAGTGGACGGGACTCGAACCCGCGACCTCCGGCGTGACAGGCCAGCATTCTAACCGACTGAACTACCACTCCGCGCTGAGACAGACATTGTAAGACGATTTACGCGGTTTCCGCTAGACCGTCCTGCAAATTTTTTAACCTTGCATCGCCCCGAGGTGGTGGGTGCTGAGGGTTTCGAACCCCCGACCCTCTCCGTGTAAGGGAGACGCTCTACCGCTGAGCTAAGCACCCCAGGTGCATCACGCACCCTGCCATCGGCAGCGAGTCGATTAGTTTACGGCATCCTTCAGGGCTTTGCCAGCCTTGAAGGCCGGGTTCTTGGAAGCCTTGATCTTGATGGTATCGCCGGTCTTCGGGTTGCGGCCCGTGCGCGCTGCGCGCTTGCGGACTTGGAAGGTGCCGAAGCCGACCAGCGTCACGGTGTCGCCCTTCTTGAGGGCCTTGGTGATGCTGGAGATGACGGCGTCGACGGCACGGCCAGCTTCGGCCTTGGACACTTCGGCTTCGTCGGCGACGGCATCAATCAATTCGGTTTTGTTCATTGAGTAACTCCCTTTGCGGCACAACCGCGGAATGAGTAACCGGGACCTCGGGGCTCGCTCGCCTCGCGGGAACCGGTCGTTATATCCACGCACAGCGAGGCATCGCCCCATGTGCGCGGGTGACGCCGTTATACCAGTGCAAAAAATGCCACGCAAGCCGAAAACCCAGCAATGACGCGGGTTTCGGGGCGATTCCAGCCGCCATCCGTCACATCGTTCAATGCTTCACGCCCGGTTGTTGCGATCCCTTGTCGCTTTCCTTCTCCGCCGTCGGCACCGTGCGCTCGCCTCCGCCATCGGCGGGTACCGGGGCCAGCGGACGTTCCAGCGCCAGGTCCAGCACTTCGTCGATCCACTTCACCGGCACGATCTTCATGCCCTCTGTGACGTTGGCGGGGATATCCGCGAGGTCCTTCTTGTTCTCGTCAGGAATGATCACGGTGTTGATGCCGCCACGCAGCGCTGCGAGCAACTTTTCCTTCAGCCCACCGATCGCGGTGACCCGTCCCCGCAGCGTGATCTCGCCGGTCATGGCGACGTTGGCGCGAACCGGATTCTTCGTCAGCGCGGACACCAGCGCGGTCGCCATCGCGATGCCGGCGCTGGGTCCGTCCTTCGGCGTGGCGCCATCCGGTACATGCAGGTGCACGTCGTGCTTCTGCAGGAATTCCGCATCCACACCCAGGCTGGCCGCGCGACTGCGCACCACCGACAAGGCGGCGGAGCCCGACTCCTTCATCACGTCGCCCAGCTGTCCGGTCAGCATCATGCCGCCCTTGCCGGGTACCAGCGCCACCTCGATCTGCAGCAGATCGCCACCGACTTCGGTCCATGCCAGACCGGTCACCAGACCCACCTCGTTCTGCTCCTCCGCGCGCCCGAAGTCGTAGCGACGCACGCCGGAGTACTTCTCCAGATTCTTCGAGCCGACCTGCACGGTGGCCGCCTTCGCCGTCTTCTTCTTTGCCAACGCCTTGGCGCCGCCCAGCGCGATCTCCTTCACCACCTTGCGGCAGATCTTGGCGACTTCGCGCTCCAGGTTGCGCACGCCCGACTCGCGGGTGTAGTAGCGGACCAAGTCGCGGATCGCGCTTTCGGCGATCTTCAGCTCGTCCGCCTTCAGGCCGTTGGCCTTCAACTGCTTCGGGACAAGGTAGCGCTGCGCGATGTTGACCTTCTCATCCTCGGTGTATCCCGGGATGCGGATCACTTCCATGCGGTCCAGCAAGGGACCCGGAATGTTCAACGAATTGGAGGTGGCGACGAACATCACCTCGGACAGATCCAGGTCCACTTCCAGGTAGTGATCGTTGAATGCGTTGTTCTGCTCGGGATCGAGCACCTCCAGCAGGGCTGACGAGGGATCGCCGCGGAAGTCCATGGACATCTTGTCGATCTCGTCCAGCACGAACAGCGGATTCTTGCTGCCGGTCTTGTTGAGGTTCTGCACGATGCGGCCCGGCATCGAACCCACGTAGGTGCGGCGATGCCCACGGATCTCGGCCTCGTCGCGCACGCCACCCAGCGACATGCGGACGAACTTGCGGTTCGTCGCCTTCGCGATGCTCTGCCCGAGCGAGGTCTTGCCCACGCCCGGCGGTCCCACGAGGCACAGGATCGGTCCGCGCAGCTTCTTCACCCGCGACTGCACCGCGAGGTACTCGAGGATGCGTTCCTTGACCTTCTCCAGACCGTAGTGGTCGGCGTCCAAGGTGTCCTGTGCGACCTTCAGGTCCTTGCGGACCTTGGTGCGCTTGTTCCACGGCACGCCCAACACCCAGTCCAGGTAGTTGCGCACGACGGCGGCTTCCGCCGACATCGGCGACATCTGCTTGAGCTTGTTGAGCTCGTTGCGCGCCTTGGTCTCCACCGGCTTGGGCATGCCCGCCTCGGCGATCCGTCGCGCCAGGTCCTCCAGTTCGTTGGGCGCTTCGTCGAGCTCGCCCAGCTCCTTCTGGATGGCCTTCATCTGTTCGTTGAGGTAGTACTCGCGCTGGCTCTTCTCCATCTGCGACTTCACGCGGCCGCGGATGCGCTTCTCCAGTTGCTGCACGTCGATCTCGCCGTCGACGAAACCGACCAGCAGCTCGAGCCGTTCACCGACTTCGATCGTCTCCAGCAAACGCTGCTTGTCGCTGAGGCGGACGCCCAGGTGCGCGGCAATGGTATCGGCCAGCCGACTGGGTTCGTCGATGCCTGCCAGCGTCTGCAGCAGCTCGGGCGGCAGCTTGCGGTTGGTCTTCACGTACTGCTCGAACAGGCCCATCAGCGAACGCGCAACCGCCTCGATCTCGCGCGGCTCGCGTCCGTCGGTGGAGTCGATCTCCTCGCCTTGCCCGTACAGCGCGCCATCGCGTTCGTCCACGTTGGAGACGCTGATGCGCGACGTGCCTTCGACCAGCACCTTGATCGTGCCGTCAGGCAGCTTCAGCAGTTGCAGCACCTGTGCCAGGGTGCCGACCGTGTACAGGTCGGCGGCAGCGGGATCGTCGGTTTCCGCGGACTTCTGCGCGAGCAGGATGATGCGTTTGTCGGCCTCCATCGCCTGTTCCAGCGCACGCATGGATTTGTCGCGCCCGACGAACAGCGGGATGACCATGTGCGGAAACACCACCACGTCGCGTAGCGGCAGGACCGGCAGGTCGAGGGTTTCAGTCTGGGGATGGCGGGGCATGGGGGCTCCAGCGAAGTGCGGAATGCGGAATGCGGGGGTGTCGAAACACCAATGGGGCCGTTATGGGGCCATCGGCATCGGGATGCAATAGCGGGCCTGAAACCGCAACAAAAGCAGTGGGTTGGAATCGGCGCGCGAAAAATGAACAGGCGCCACGAGGGCGCCTGTCGTCGACCGCATCACGGGGCCGATCACTCGGCGGCCGCGACCTTCGGTGCGGGCGGATTCTGATAGATCAGATACGGCTCGGACTTGTGCTCGATGACGGACTCGTCCACGACCACCTTGCTGACGTTTTCGAGCGAAGGCAGTTCGTACATCGTATCCAGCAGCACCGATTCGACGATGGTACGCAAGCCACGGGCACCGGTCTTGCGCTTGAGCGCCTTGCGGGCGATGGCGGACAGGGCGTCCGCACGGAACTCCAGTTCCACTCCCTCCATCTCGAACAGCTTCTTGAACTGCTTGGTGATGGCGTTCTTCGGCTCGGTCAGGATCTTGACCAGCGCGGTCTCGTCCAGCTCCTCCAGCGTCGCGACCACCGGCAGGCGGCCCACGAATTCGGGAATCAGACCGAACTTGATCAGGTCTTCCGGCTCGACCTCCGACAACACCTTGCCGATTTCCGACTTCTTCTCGGAACTCTTCACCTTGGCGCCGAACCCGATGCCGCCGGCCTCGGTGCTGCGCTGCTGGATGATCTTGTCCAGGCCGGCGAACGCGCCCCCGCAAATGAACAGGATGTTCTTGGTATCGACCTGCAGGAATTCCTGCTGCGGGTGCTTGCGGCCGCCCTGCGGCGGCACGCTGGCCACAGTGCCTTCGATCAGCTTCAGCAGCGCCTGCTGCACGCCTTCACCGGACACGTCTCGGGTGATCGACGGGTTCTCGCTCTTGCGTGAGATCTTGTCGATCTCGTCGATGTACACGATGCCCTGCTGAGCCTTGTCGACGTCGTAGTCGCACTTCTGCAGCAGCTTCTGGATGATGTTCTCCACATCCTCGCCCACGTAACCGGCCTCGGTCAGCGTGGTGGCGTCGGCGATGGTGAACGGCACGTTGAGCAGGCGCGCCAGCGTCTCGGCCAGCAGGGTCTTGCCCGAACCGGTCGGGCCGGCCAGCAGGATGTTCGACTTGGCCAGTTCGACCTCATCGTTCTTGCTGCGGCTCTCGATGCGCTTGTAGTGGTTGTAGACCGCCACCGCCAGCGTGCGCTTGGCGCGGTTCTGACCGATCACGTACTGGTCCAGGACTTCCAGGATCTCGCGCGGCTTGGGCAGGTGGCTACGGGCGGACTGCGCCTTCTCTTCCAGCTCCTCGCGGATGATGTCGTTGCACAGCTCCACGCATTCATCGCAGATGAACACGCTGGGACCCGCGATCAGCTTGCGCACCTCGTGCTGGCTCTTGCCGCAGAACGAGCAGTACAGGATTTTGGTGCTGTCGCCGGAACGGCCCTGACGATCTTCGCTCATGCTGGTAATACTCGGTCGCTCAACCTGCCCTCGGGGGCTTGCGGTCGGAGAATAGCACACGGCCCCGGCGTGTCAGCCGGGTCCGTGAACAGGGGGATTCGTGCCGTAAAAGCGGGCAATCCGGGGTATCAGGCCGACTGGATGGAGTCGTCGGGGCGACGTTCCAGCACCTGGTCGACCAGTCCATAGGCCTGGGCATCGGCCGCGCTCTTGAAGTTGTCGCGCTCCGTGTCGCGCTCGATCGTCTCCAGCGACTGCCCGGTGTGCTTGGCCAGGATTTCATTCAACCGGGCACGCAGGGTCAGGATCTCGCGGGCATGGATGTCGATGTCCGTGGCCTGACCCTGGAAGCCGCCCAGCGGCTGGTGGATCATCACGCGCGAGTTCGGCAGCGCATACCGCTTGCCTTTCGCGCCGGATGCCAGCAGCAGCGCACCCATGCTGGCCGCCTGGCCCACGCAGATGGTGCTGACGTCGGGCTTGATGTACTGCATGGTGTCGTAGATCGCCATGCCCGCCGTCACCACGCCGCCCGGCGAGTTGATGTACAGGCTGATGTCCTTCTCGGGATTTTCCGCTTCGAGGAAGAGCATCTGGGCCACGATGACGTTCGCCACGTGGTCGTCCACGCCGCCGACCAGGAAGATGACGCGTTCCTTCAGCAGGCGGGAATAGATGTCGTAGGCGCGCTCGCCGCGGCTGGTCTGCTCGACCACCATCGGCACCAGGTTAAGGGCTTGGGTTTGGATGCTCATTCGGTTCTCGCGCCTGTCGTTCGTGGGAAGGTCCGGCCTAGGATAGCCGGACCTTCTGTCCGGACGGGTGCCCGGCTCAGTTGCGGATGGCTTCCTGGAAGGAAAGCGTCTGCTCGGTGTGCTGGGCGCGCTCGGCGATCCAGTCGATCACCTGCTCTTCCATCACACGACCCTGCAGACTGTTCATCAGTTGGGGATCGTTGCGGTACAACTCAATGACCTGCTCCGGCTCCTCGTAGGTCGAGGCGATCAGACGCAACGTCTCGTTCAGGCGCTTGGAGTCCAGGCGCAGCTGGTTGCGGCGGGCCACCTCGCCCACCAGCAGGCCAACCAGCACGCGCTTGCGCGCCGCATCCAGGAAGCCCTCGTAGGCGTTGTCAGGGACCTGCACCTGCTGGCCCTGGCGGCGGGCCTGCTCGGCCGCCTGCTGGACCATCACGCGCGCCTCGTTCTCGACCAGGCGCGGCGGCATTTCGACGTGCGAATAGACGGCGATCAGCTGCTCCCCGACCTCGCGGCGCAGGCGGGTCATCAGGGCACCCTTGAGCTCGCGCTCCAGGTTGCTGCGGATATCCGCCCGGAACTGCTCGGCGTCGCCACTCTTCACGCCGAAGCTGCGGATGAACTCGCGGTCCACCTCAGGCAGCACCGACTCGGCCACCTCGGTGACCTTGACGTGCACGTCGACCTGCTTGCCCGCCAGCGGCGGAACGCGCCAGTCGGCGGGGAAAGTGACCGACACCGTCTTTTCGTCGCCCTTGGCCAGACCCACGAGCGCCTGTTCGATCTCACCGAACATCACGCCCGACCCGATCAGCGTGGCACCCTTCTCGATGCCCTCCGCCGGCATGCGCTCGTCACCGGCCTGCGACCAGGTCTCCAGCGCCACGCGATCGCCTTCCTTTGCGCCGCGTTCGACGACCTGGAACGTACGCCGCTGCATGCGCAGGTTGTCGACCATCTGGTCGATGTCGGCATCGGTCACTTCGGCGGCGTGGCGGATCACGGTCAGCTTGGCGACGTCGACGTCGCCGAAGTCCGGCACCACTTCGAACGTGGCCACGAAATCCAGCTCGCCCTCGCCCTGCTTCTCGATGCGCGGATTGCCGGCCAGCTGCAGTTCCTGCTCACGCACGGCATTGTTGAACGTCTCGCGCAGCAGGCCGTCGAGCGCCTCGGCGCGGACCTGCTCGCCATAACGCTGTTCGATGACCTTCGCCGGCACCTTGCCGGGACGGAACCCCTTGATGCGCGCGGTGCGCGACAGTTCGCGCAGGCGACCGCCGATGTGGGTGTCCAGGCGCTCAGCCGGCAGGCTGAAGCTCATGCGGCGCTCGAGGTTGCCGACCGATTCGACCGAAACTTGCATACTCACTGACTCCTGCGGCCACGGCACAGCCGGGGCGATGTTGATAATCCGGGACGCCTGGGGCAAGCGCGCAAGGCCCGCCCGGCGGAACTTGATAGTTTCGCTGATTCCGGGGCGGGCTGCCAGCGGGGCGGGCGTTTCGGGTGGAGGCATGGGCCGGTCCGGGCACAGGGGCTTCTGGCGCCATGCCCGGCCCCGGGCCTCGACGAGATCGATGGGGCCCATCGCTGGAGCTTCATCAACGAGTTTCCGACGGCAGGGATGGCCGGCGGTTCATCATCGGCGTACGCCAGGACGCATGGCGCCATGCCCTCTTCGGCGCCCGGTACCGGGATCACCCGTTCACGAAGCCGGCCGCTCCCCGCCCTGGCGGGTTCACGACCGTACTTTCCGGTCTACAGCGCGGCGTGGGTGGTGCGAAAGGAGGGACTCGAACCCTCACGGGGGTTACCCGCTGGAACCTAAATCCAGTGCGTCTACCAATTCCGCCACTTTCGCAAGGCTTGGCGATTGTACGCGCGAGCCGGCCGGGGCCGGAAGACGACAAGCGACTGTCGACCCCATCGGACGGCACCCACCGACCCACGCCAAGGTGCATCGTCACGCAAAGAAAAACGCCCGGCGTGAGCCGGGCGTTTTCGGGTTTGGTGGGCCGTCAAGGATTCGAACCTTGGACCTATTGATTAAGAGTCAACTGCTCTACCAACTGAGCTAACGGCCCCGAAAAACTGGCTGCGTAGTGTAACCGCATCTTCTTTTTCTGTGAACCCCCGCAGTGCGGAGATCCTCGATCAGTGGGGTGGCTGAGGGGACTCGAACCCCCGACATCTGGAATCACAATCCAGTACTCTAACCAGCTGAGCTACAGCCACCACTGAAACCTGCATCCTTCCGGATCGCACCGGAAGTGGCGCGCCCGACAGGACTCGAACCTGTAACCGCCGGCTTAGAAGGCCGGTGCTCTATCCGGTTGAGCTACGGGCGCCCGGTCCGGATTGTCGCATCCCCGTCATGCCGGAACACACTGGCACTGCATCAGACTGGTCGGGGTAGAGGGATTCGAACCCCCGACCCTCTGCTCCCAAAGCAGATGCGCTACCAGACTGCGCTATACCCCGACGAGGGTCCCGGCATGGCGTCTGGACGCCAACGAGGTCGCGTATTGTCGGAACCTGCGGCCCTGCTGTCAAACGAAACCTGATGTTCCTTCGCTTGCGATATGCTCAGGCGCTGGGGACAGACGTCCGGCAACCACATGAGGGAACGATGATGCGCAGCGGCAATCCGGCATTGAAGGAATCCACCTTCCTCGACCTTGGCAGCGGGACAGTCGTCTCGCGCGACGGCGAGGCGATGACGCTCAACGGCACCATCAACAAGACCGGCATCCTGTTGCTGCTGACCGTGCTGACGGCGGCGTTCTCGTGGAATCAGGCCCTCGGCCCGGACGGCCTGCCCGCTCCCGGCTTCGCGGTGTACATGTGGGGTGGCGCCATCGGCGGCCTGGTGCTGGCGCTGATCACCGTCTTCAAGAAGACCTGGTCGCCCGTCACCGCACCGCTGTATGCGCTGGTCGAAGGGTTCTTCCTGGGCGCGATCTCTGCGGTGTACAACGCGCAGTTCGGCGGGATCGTGATGCAGGCGGTGATGCTGACCTTCGGCATCCTGTTCGCGCTGCTGTTCGCCTACCGCAGTGGTCTGATCAAGGCCACCGAGAACTTCAAGCTGGGCGTGGTGGCGGCCACCGGCGGCATCGCACTGGTCTACCTGGCGAGCATCGCGCTGGGCTTCTTCGGCATCAAGATCCCGCTGATCCACGAATCCGGCCTGGTCGGCATCGGCTTCAGCCTGTTCGTCGTCGTCATCGCCTCACTGAACCTGGTGCTGGATTTCGACTTCATCGAAACCGGCGTCGAACAGGGCGCACCGAAGTACATGGAGTGGTATGGCGCCTTCGGCCTGATGGTCACGCTGGTGTGGCTGTACCTGGAGCTGCTGCGCCTGCTGTCGAAACTGCAATCGCGCGACTGATTCCATTCCTCGCGAAAGAAAAGGGGCGCCTCGGCGCCCCTTTTTTCATGAGCCGACCGTCTCGTCCGGTGGCGCTGGGCCCGCGACCTCGGCGGCGCGCCGCGTCGACCAGGCGATGAACACCAGCGCCGACCCCGCCAGCCACCAGCAGTAGTGCACGCTGCCGGCCAGCGCCAGCGGCGACACGGCAGCCAGCGAGGCCGCCAGCAGGATCTGTGCGCCGTAGGGCAGCACGCCCTGCACCACGCAGGCGAAGATGTCGAGCATGCTCGCCGCGCGCCGGGGACTGATGCCATGGCGCTGGGCGATGTCCCTGGCCAGGCTGCCGGTGACCAGGATCGCGACGGTGTTGTTCGCCGTCAGTGCGTCGGTGCCAGCCGCGAGCGCCGCGATGCTGATTTCACCGGACCGGCGCCCCGTATGCCCCCGCGCGAACTTCGCGATGACCTGCGCCAGCCAGTCCAGTCCTCCCGTGGCCTTGATCAGGGCGGCCAGTCCGCCGATGAGGATGGACAGGAGCGTGATCTCGACCATCCCCTCGAAGCCCACGTAGATGTCGCCCACGTAGGACACCACGTCGTAGTCGTCCGCCAGCACGAAACCGAAGATGCCCGCCGCGACCAGCCCGATGGCCAATACCAGCACCACGTCCAGCCCGGCCAGGGCCAGCCCGAGTACCAGCACGTAGGGCAACACCAGCCACGGTGAAGCCGCATCGGGCGCGGCCACCGGCGCCGCGTCGCCGAGCGTTGCCAGTACCGCGAGCGTTGCGATGGCGGCCGGCAACGCGATCTTGAAGTTCTCGCGGAACTTGTCGCGCATCTCCGCACCCTGGCTGCGCGTGGCGGCGATGGTGGTGTCCGAGATGATCGACAGGTTGTCGCCGAACATGGCGCCGCCAAGCACCGCGCCGACCACCAGCACCCGGTCCAGCCCTGCGGCATCGGCAACGCCCAATGCGATGGGCACCACGGCCGCCACCGTCCCCATCGAGGTGCCGATCGACAGCGAAACGAACGCCGCCGCCAGGAACAATCCCGGCAGGATCAGGCTCGCCGGCAAGGCGCCCAGGCCCAGCGCCACCACCGCATCCACCGCACCGATCGCCTTGGATACCGTGGCGAACGCGCCTGCCAGCAGGAAGATCAGACACATCAGCATGACGTTGCTGTCGCCCATGCCGGCCAGCAGCGTCTGCTGCGCAGGCACGCCACGACGACGCGCCAGCCATACGCCGAGCGCCAGCGCCGGCAGGATCGCCACCGGCGCGCGCAACTGATAGAACCCCATCGCCTCGCCCTGCGCGGTGAAGTACAACCCGGCACCGAAGAACAGCGCGAGGAACAGCAGCAGCGGAGTCAGCGCCAGCGCGCTGGGACGGACGGACATGACGGGGCCTTCTGCGTGGGGCCCGGATTGTGCGTGCCCTCGGTCTCCCATCCAACCTCATGGATGGGACACATGCAAACAAAAACGGGACGCTGTGCGTCCCGTCAGTGCGTTGCCTGGCTATGTGGGCTCAGACGCGGCTGGCGATCGCCTTCGCGAACGACATCGTGGTGCCCTCCCCGCCCAGGTCCGGGGTCAGCGAATCCTTGGCTTCCAGCGTGGCGATGATCGCCGCACGCAGGCGCTCGGCCTTTTCCGGCTGGCCCAGGTGGTCCAGCATCTGGGCCGCGCCCAGCAGCAGCGCGCAGGGATTGGCCACGCCCTTGCCGGCGATGTCCGGCGCGGAGCCGTGGACGGCCTCGAAGATCGCCGCGTCGACGCCGATGTTCGCACCCGGTGCCAGGCCCAGGCCGCCGACCAGACCGGCGCACAGGTCGGAAATGATGTCGCCGAACAGGTTGGTGGTGACGATGATGTCGAACTGCTCCGGACGCATCACCAGCTGCATGCAGGTGTTGTCCACGATCATCTCGTTGGTCTGGATCTCGGGGTACAGCGCGGCCACTTCGCGCGCGACCTTCAGGAACAGGCCCGAGGTGGTCTTCAGGATGTTGGCCTTGTGGACGATGGTGACCTTCTTGCGGCCGGTCTTGCGGGCCAGGTCGTAGGCGTAACGCACGATGCGCTCGGAACCCTTGCGGGTGATCTTCTGCGTCAGCAGGGCGGTTTCGCCGTCTTCCGAGATCGACTGGCCTTCACCGATGTACGCACCCTCGGTGTTCTCGCGCACCGTGATCAGGTCAACGCCGGTCGGGAAGCGCGACTTGGTGTTCGGGAACGACTTGGCCGGGCGCACGTTGGCGTACAGGTCGAAGTGGCGGCGCAGCGCGACGTTGATCGAGCTGAAGCCCTCGCCCACCGGCGTGGTCAGCGGGCTCTTCAACGCCACGCCGTTCTTGCGGATCGAATCCAGGGTGGCCTGCGGCAGCAGGTCGCCGTGCTTTTCCAGCGCGACCAGGCCGGCATCGGCTTCTTCGTAGGTCAGGCCGACCTTCATCACGTCAAGCACGTGCAGGGTGGCGTCCATGATCTCCGGGCCGATACCGTCGCCGCGGATGACCGTAATCGTCTGGGTCATTTGAGTGGTGTTTCCGAACAGGGGCGCGCGCTGGCCGGGGGCCGGCGCGGACGCAAAGGGGAAGGTCTGTGCGCGCCATTATGCCCGAGGCCCCCTCGGGGGCCCAAATCGACGATGGTCGGAGGCATTGCCAAGATCCAGTCGGATCCCGGCGTGCGCCGGGATGACGGGAGTGGGATGAACGGACTGCACGAAGGCAGCCGAGGTGCTCGGGGATGCCTGCGCCCTGTCCCTGCCCCAGCCTCAGTGGTCGTGCGCCGACGGCGCGTCAGCCTGCCCGCCTTCCAGCTGGTCGAGGAAATCCACCGCCCGGCGCAGGTGCGGGATGACGATGGAGCCGCCCACCACCAGGCCCACCGAGAACGTCTCGAAGAATTCCTCGCGCGTGACGCCGGCCTCCTTGCACTGGGCGACGTGGTAGCTGATGCAGTCGTCGCAACGCAGCACCATCGAAGCCACCAAGCCCAGCAGTTCCTTCGTCTTCACGTCCAGCGCGCCTGCCTGGTAGGTCTGCGTGTCCAGGGCGAAGAAGCGGCGGACGACCTGGTTGGGTTCATCCAGGATGCGCTTGTTCATCCGCTGCCGGAACTCGGTGAATGCCTTCACGCGGTCCTGGCCATCGTCGGCCGCGCTCATGCCGCCTCCCCTGCGAGCAGGGCTTCCAGCTTGCCTGCACGGTGCAGCGCGATCATGTCGTCGTAGCCGCCCACATGGGTTTCGCCGATGAATATCTGAGGCACGCTGGTACGCCTGGCCTTTGCGATCATCTTCTCGCGCGCGTCCGCGTCAAGGTCGATGCGTACTTCCGTCCAGGTCTGGCCCTTGCTCTTGAGGAAGTTCTTCGCCGCCACGCAGTAAGGGCAGATGGCGGTACTGTAGAGAGTGATCTCGGGGGCGGGGGCGCCTTGCGGGGTGTCGCTCAAGGGAGTTCTCCGGAACGAAAGGGACATGCTGTGGTCCCAACCAATATCGGGTCGACGGGGTCGGGTTACAGCCGGCGACATGGAACAGTGCGGACCGGTACTGGTCCGGTTAACCACGTATTCACTCGCCCGGATCAGCGACCCGTCATCCTGATCGAGACCCCCATTATCCGCCACGGAGCCCCCGTTTGCGTCCCATCCTGCTTGCCACTGCCCTGACCCTGGCCCTCGCGGCACCGCTGGCAGCCTCCCAGGACAGCCGCCTGCCGGATATCGGCTCATCCGCAGGCGAGCTGCTCACCCCGGCGCGCCAGGCCGAGTACGGCGGCATGATGCTGCGCGAACTCCGCAACTACGGGTACCTGCTGGAAGACCCGCTGATCACGGACTGGCTGCAGACCGTGGGCAGCCGGCTGGGCGCCGACAGCGACAACCCGCAGCAGGCGTACACGTTCTTCATGATGCGCGACCGGCAGATCAATGCCTTCGCCACGCTGGGCGGCTACATCGGCATGAATGCCGGCCTGGTGCTGACGGCGGATCGCGAAGACGAGATGGCGGCGGTGCTCTCCCACGAAATCGCCCATGTGACCCAGCAACACGTGCTGCGCGGCGTGGAGCGGGCGCAACGCGACCAGGTTCCTATCCTGCTGGGCATGCTGGGCGCCATCGTGCTGGCCCAGGCGGCGGGCGGAAGTTCCAGCGGCGATGCCTCCCAGGCGGCGATCGCTTCGGCCATGGGCCTGATGCAGCAGCGCCAGATCGACTACACCCGCTCCAACGAATCCGAGGCCGACCGCGTCGGCATCCGCACCCTGTCCCGCGCCGGCTACGACATCGACGCCATGGCCGGCTTCTTCGCCAAACTCCAGCAGGCCACCCGCGCCAGCCGCGGCAGCGGGCGCGAACAGGTGCCGGACTACCTGCAGACCCACCCGGTCACCACCACGCGCATCAGCGAAGCCCGCCAACGCGCCGACCAGTTGCGTGGCGACCAGATCACCGCGACCACCCGCGTTCCCGGTGGCGAGCACGTTGAACGCTTCGACCGGCGAGGCGTGACGCTACCGGAGTCGCGTAGCGACAACCCGTTGCTGCCCATCCCTGTGACCCTGCCCTCCCAGGTCTTCCAGCGTGGCGATACCGGCCAGTTCGACTGGGCGCGCGAACGCCTGCGGGCACTCAGCGCCAGCACGCCTTCTGCCGCCGTACGGGAGTACGAAACGCTGCGCCGGCAGGCCGGCAAGCCGTTGACGGCACCCCAGCGCTACGGACTGGCCATCGCCCATCTGCAGGGCGGCGACAGCAGGACCGCGTTGACGGAATTGCGCCGCCTGGACGACGAACATCCCGACAACCTCTGGATAACGCTGGCACTGGGCGAGGCGGAATCGCGCACCGGCGATCCGGCGGCGGCGAACCGTCGCTTCGACGCCTTGCTGCAACGACTTCCGCAGAACCGCCCGGCGGTCCTGACCTATGCGAAGGTGCTGAACGAACAGGGCGGACGCGAGGCCGGGCAGCGCTCGCAAGCCATCCTGCGCCCGTTGATGGCGCGCGCGGGCGACGATCCGGTGTTCCAGCAGCACTTCGCCAGGGCCAACGAACTGGCGGGCGACACCGCCCGTGCCGGCGAAGCCTACGCAGAGGCCGCCTACCTGAATGGCCGGCCGGAGCAGGCATTGATCCAGCTGCAGAATCTCAAGAACCAGGGCGACCTGGATTTCTACGCCCGCGCCAGGATCGATGCCCGCATCGCCACCATCACCCCGGAAGTGCTCGAACTGCGCCGCCAGGGCATCCGCGACCCCGACGTCGAGCGCCGTTGACCCTCATTCGGCGCGCCTTGTGACAGTCCGACGGCGCGTCATGTAAACGTCATAAAATTGTCGTCTACTGGCACGGTCCCCCTCGCCCCCGGATTTTGCGTGCAGAAGCACATCCTGATCGTTGACGACGAGCCCGCCATCCGCGACATGGTGGCGTTCGCCCTCCGCAAGGGCGAATACGAGCCCATCCATGCCGGCGACGCCCGCGAGGCGCAGAACGCCATCGCCGACCGCGTACCGGACCTGATCCTGCTGGACTGGATGCTGCCCGGCACCAGCGGGCTGGAGCTGGCCCGCCGCTGGCGCAAGGACGCGATGACTCGCGACGTGCCCATCATCATGCTCACCGCCCGTGGCGAAGAAAACGATCGCGTGGGCGGCCTGGAAGCCGGCGTCGACGACTACGTGGTCAAGCCGTTCTCCGCGCGCGAACTTCTGGCCCGCATCCGCGCGGTGATGCGCCGCTCGCGCGACGATGACGAAGACGGCAGCGTCGCCGTGGGCAACCTGCGTATCGACGGCGCCGCCCACCGTGTGTTCGCCGGTGACACGCCGGTCGCCATCGGCCCCACCGAGTACCGCCTGCTGCACTTCTTCATGACCCACCCCGAGCGCGTCTACTCGCGCACGCAGCTGCTGGACCACGTCTGGGGCGGCAGCGTGTACGTCGAGGAACGCACGGTCGACGTGCATATCCGGCGCCTCCGCAAGACGCTTGAACCGCACGGCCTGGAGAACATGGTGCAGACCGTGCGCGGTTCCGGTTACCGCTTCTCGGCCTCGATGTGACGATTCCGGAAGGTCCGGACAGTCGGTGTGAACGCGCCTTTTTCCACCGCTCTGGGGATGTGAGGAACAAACTGCCGCCCCCTTTCGTCATCCCAGCGAAGGCTGGGATCCATTTTGCGTTCGCCGTTGTTCCTGCTCTGGAGTGACGCAAGTTGCGCCAAGAGCGACATGGATCCCAGCGTTAGCCGGGATGACGACGGACCACTGCCCGCACGGCACATCGCGCCCCGGCTGACCATCTTCCGATCCCTTTACCCATCACACCCCCTGCAGTCCCATCCCTCCTGTCATACACATCTGCCTACAATCGCCCCATGCCCCATGACATCCGTTCCGCCTGGTTCAAGACGCTCGGCCAGTTGGCGCTGATCCTGGCGCTGGCCGTGGTGGTGGGCCTGCTGGTCGGCCAGGTGTGGCCGATCGTGACCATCGCCGCGCTGGGCGTGGTCGTGTGGCACTACTGGCGCCTGCGCAAGGTGCTGCTGCGCCTGACCGCACGCCAGCGACTCGAGCCGGCGCAAGGCAGGGGGGTGTGGAACGAGCTGGATCGCCTGCTGTTCCGTGGCCAGGCCGAAATGCGCACCCGCAAGCGCCGCCTGCTCGACATGCTGCGCGCGTATCGCGCCGCCGCCGCCGCGCTCCCGGATGCCGTCGTGGTGGTGGAACGCAACAGCCAGCGCGTGCAGTGGTTCAACAAGGCCGCCACCAGCCTGCTCGGCCTGCAGTACCCGACGGACATCGGCGCCCCGGTCGGTGATCGCCTGCAGCCGCTGCCGATGTCGCACTGGCTGGCCGCCGGCCGCAATGCCGAACCGATGCTGGATGCAGCCTCGCCGGTCGATCCCAACCTGCGCCTCAACCTGCGCCTGATCCCGTATTCCGACGAGTACTGGCTGCTGGTCGCGCGCGATGTCAGCAAGATGCTGCGGCTCGAGCAGATGCGCCGCGACTTCGTGGCCAATGTCTCGCACGAGCTGCGCACGCCGCTGACCGTGGTGCATGGCTACCTAGACATGCTGGAACCCACCGAGTATCCGGACTGGGCGCCGATGCTGAGCGAAATGCAGAAGCAATCGCAGCGGATGACCCAGCTAGTCGAAGACCTGCTCACGCTCTCGCGCCTCGAAGCGCAGGACAGTCTGCCCGACGAGAATGTCGCGATGGCGCCCATGCTGGCCACCCTGCGCCGTGAAGCCGAAGCGCTCAGCCAGCGCCGCCACACGATCGTCATCCAGGACGAAGCTCCCTTGGACCTGTCCGGCTCCAACAAGGAACTGCACAGCGCGTTCTCCAACCTGGTCAGCAATGCGGTGCGCTACACGCCTGCGGGCGGCACCATCACCGTGCGTTTCGCGCGCGAAGGCGACGGCGCCATGCTCAGCGTGCGCGACACCGGCTACGGCATTCCCTCCTCGCACCTGCCGCGCATCACCGAACGCTTCTACCGCGTCTCCACCAGCCGCTCGCGTGAAAGCGGCGGCACCGGCCTGGGCCTGTCCATCGTCAAGCACGTGCTCAACCTGCACCAGGCGCGCCTGGAGATCGAGAGCGAGGTCGGCCACGGCAGCACGTTCTCCGTGCATTTCGGCGCCGAGCGCGTGGAGCCACGCCTCGACGCCCCCCACCCCATCATCACGGACAGCCAGACTGCATGAACGCCGCCCTGGATACGACGCCCACCCCCGCGACCGGCGAAGACGCGCTGCGCGACCCCTCGCTCTACCTCAACCGCGAACTGTCGCAGCTGGACTTCAACTTCCGCGTCCTGGCGCAGGCGCAGGATCCGTCGGTGCCGCTGCTGGAGCGCCTGCGCTTCCTGTGCATCTCATGCACCAACCTGGACGAGTTCTTCGAGATCCGCGCGGCCACCGTGCGGCATGCGCTGGACTTCGGCCTGCCCCCCGGTGCCGACGGCATGAGTCCGGCCACGGTGCTCAACAGGATCCATGATCGCGCCGCCGAGCTGGTCGATGCGCAGTACAAGTGCTGGAACGACGTGCTCCGCCCCAGCCTGGCCGAGGCCGGCGTGCGCGTGTTCGGTCGCGACAGCTGGAACGCGCGCCAGAAGCGCTGGCTGCGCGCCTACTTCCGTAACGAGATCATGCCGGTGCTGTCGCCGCTGGGCCTGGATCCGGCGCACCCCTTCCCGAAGATCCTCAACAAGTCGCTCAACATCGTGGTGGTGCTGAAGGGCAAGGATGCGTTCGGCCGCGCCGGCCACCTGGCGATCGTGCGCGCGCCGCGCTCGCTGCCGCGCATCATCCACCTGCCACAGCGCGTGTCCGGTGGCGAGAACGATTTCGTGCTGCTTTCGTCGGTGCTGTCGGTGTTCGTGGACGAACTGTTCCCGGGCATGGAGGTCAAGGGCTCCTACCAGTTCCGCGTGACCCGCAACTCCGAAGTCGTGGTCGACGAGGAGGAAGTGGAGAACCTGGCGCTGGCGCTGCGCGATGAACTGGTCGGTCGCGGCTACCGGCCGGCCGTGCGGCTGGAGATCGCGCACGACTGCCCCAAGCCCATCGTGCGGCAGCTGCTGCAGAACTTCGCCCTGCCCGACAACGCGGTGTACCCGATCAACGGGCCGGTCAACCTCAATCGCGTGATCCAGGTCTACGACCTGGTGCAGCGTCCGGAACTGAAGTACCCCGCGTTCACCCCGCGTACGCTGCGCGACAGCGATGCGATCTTCGAGAAGGTGGCCGACGGCGACGTGCTGCTGCACCACCCGTTCGATTCGTTCGCGGCCGTGCTCGAGGTGGTCAAGCAGGCCGCTGTCGATCCGGACGTACTGGCCATCAAGCAGACGCTGTACCGCACCGGCAAGGACTCGGCGCTCGTCGAGGCATTGGTGCAGGCCGCGCGCAACGGCAAGGACGTCACCGTCGTGGTCGAACTGCGTGCGCGCTTCGACGAGGATGCGAACCTCGGCGTCGCGGACAAGCTGCAGGAAGCCGGCGCGCAGGTCGTGTACGGCGTGGTGGGCTACAAGACCCACGCCAAGATGCTGCTGATCGTGCGTCGCGAAGGCCGCAAGCTGCGCCGGTACGTGCACCTGGGCACAGGCAACTACCACAGCGGCACGGCGCGCGCGTATACCGACATCGGCCTGCTGACCAGCGACCCGGATATCGGCACCGACGTGCACCTGCTGTTCCAGCAGCTGTCGGGCCTCGCCCCCACCACCAAGCTCAAGCGCCTGCTGCAGTCGCCGTTCACTCTGCACCCGGGGCTGATCAGGAAGATCGAACGCGAGGCGAAGCTGGCCCGGGCCGGCAAGCCCGCCCGCATCATCGCCAAGATCAATGCGATCAACGAACCCCGCATCATCCGCGCCCTGTATGCCGCATCGCAGGCGGGCGTGCGGATCGATCTGATCGTGCGCGGCGCGTGTGCCCTGCGTCCTGGCGTGCCCGGCATTTCGGACAACATCCGCGTGCGCTCCATCGTCGGGCGATTCCTCGAGCACAGCCGCATCTACTGGTTCGGCAACGACGGCTCGCCCGAACTGTATTGCGCCAGCGCCGATTGGCTGGAGCGCAACCTGCTGCACCGGGTGGAGACCTGCTTCCCGATCCTCGACAAGGAGCTCGCCGCGCGCGTGTTCAAGGATGGCCTGCAGAACTACCTGGACGACAACTGCAATGCGTGGGAACTGCAGGCGGACGGGAGTTACCTCAAGCTGTCGCCGGGCGAGGAAGCGCCGCACTCCGCGCAGGGCACCCTGCTGGCGAAGGTGTGATGCGACGCTGCGACCTCGCGTCGCATCGTCGCGCTGACACATTGCGTGCCCGCACCCGTTAAACTGATCGCATGGCGCCCCTGACCTCTTCCACCTCCCCGCCGCTCCAGGACGGGGACCTGCTGGCCGCGATCGACCTGGGTTCCAACAGCTTCCACATGGTGGTCGCGCGATCACTGCTGGGACAGCTGCGCGTGGTGGACCGGCTGCGCGAGACCGTGCGGATGGCCGATGGCCTGGATGGCAAGGGCGGACTGTCAGCTGCGGCCCGCCAGCGCGCCCTCGACTGCCTGTCGCGTTTCGGCCAGCGCATCCGCGACATCCCCGGCACGCGCGTGCGCGCACTGGCCACCAATACCGTGCGGCAACTGCGTGACCCGCAGGATTTCCTGGTCGCCGCGGAAGCCGCGCTCGGCAAACCCATCGAAGTGGTCTCGGGCCGCGAGGAAGCGCGCCTCATCTACCTTGGCGTCGCGCACGCCCAGCCGCCGAAGTCCAATCAGCGCCGGCTGGTGATCGACATCGGCGGCGGCTCGACGGAATTCATCATCGGCCGCGGCTTCGAGACGCTGGAACGCGAAAGCCTGCAGGCGGGCTGCATCGCCAGCACGCGACGCTTCTTTCCCGGCGGCAAGCTGTCGCGCAAGCGCTGGAAGGAAGCCCTGACCGAAATCGGCGCCGAGTTCCAGCAGTTCGCCGGCCTGTACCGCAACCTGGGCTGGCAGGAAGCCATCGGCTCGTCCGGCACCAACAAGGCCATCGGCGACATCTGCGCGGCGATGAAGCTGACCAAGGGCGCGGTGACCGCCGAGGCCCTGCCACAGGTGCGCGACCGCCTGTTGCAGGCCGACCGCATCGAAGACATCGACCTGCCTGGCCTGTCCAGTGACCGCCGGCCGATCATCGCCGGCGGCGTGCTGGTGCTGGAGGCGGCCTTCGAGGCGTTGGGACTGCAGCGCCTGATGGTCAGCAAGGCCGCCATGCGCGAAGGCATCCTGTTCGACATGCTGGGCCGCGGCAGCGACAACGATCCGCGCGATCTTTCCACGGCGGCGCTGATGCAGCGCTACGGCATCGACGAATTCCAGGCCGCGCGCGTGGAAGCCACCGCGATGCGCCTGTTCGAGCAGGTGGAACAGCGCTGGAGCCTGGACGACGACGATGCGCGGATGCTCGGCTGGGCCGCGCGCCTGCACGAGATCGGCCTGGCCATCGCACACAGCCAGTACCACGTGCACGGCGCCTACCTGCTGGAGCATTCCGACATCGAGGGCTTCTCGCGCCAGGAGCAGCAGGTGTTGTCCGCGCTGGTCCGCACCCACCGCCGCGGCGTACCCAAGACGGCCTTCGATGCCCTGCCCGACCGCCTGCTGCTGAGCGCCAAGCGCAAGGCCGCGCTGCTGCGGCTGGCGGTGCTGCTGCACCGCTCGCATGATGCGGAGGCCATCCCGCGGCTGGACCTGACCGCAAACGGCGATCGTCTCGACCTGGTGGTCAGCAAGAAGTGGATCGACTCGCGCCCCCTGCTCCGCTCCGACCTGGTCGGCGAACCCGAAGACATGCAGGGCCTGGGCGTGGCGTTCAAGCCCTTCGTGGCGTGAACGGCCCACGTCCCCTCTAGTGTGACTTGAGGTTACACTCGGACCCGCCCCGGATTTGCGGCGTGGCCCATCCCTTTTCCCCCACGCCATCCTCCCCGTCCGCTCCTGTGGCGGGAGCCGGTCCGACGGCCATGATTCGTCGCGTACGTGCATTCAGGAGGAAGCCGTGATCGATCGAAGCAATCCCGAGGCGCCCTTGTCCGACGCCTGGCTGGAAGGCGGCCCGGGAGCCGTGTCCATCAGCCGCAACGTGGACCGCCTGCTGGATGCCGTCCGCCGCCATCTCGACATGGACGTGGCCTTCGTCAGCGAATTCCATGGCCGTCATCGCGTCTTCCGTCATGTCGCCACACGGCTCGACCGCGCGCCCATCCTGCCCGGCGACTCCAGCCCACTCGACGAGGGCTACTGCATGCGGGTGGTCGAAGGCAGCATCCCGCAGCTGATTCCCGACACCGCCGCCATCCCGCTGCTCGAGCACCTGCCCGAAACGCGCACCGTGCCGATCGGCGCGCACATCAGTGTCCCCATCCAGCTGCGCGACGGACGCGTGTACGGCACCTTCTGCTGCTTCAGCCTGTCGTCCAACCTCTCGCTGGGCCAGCGCGATCTGCACATGATGCGTGCCTTCGCCGACCTGCTGGCCTACCAGATCGACGGCGACCTGGATGCCGTGCAGGAACACGAGGCGAAGGTGGAGCGCATCACCGCGGTGCTGGAACTGGGCCAGCCGCACATGGTGTACCAGCCCATCTACCGCAGCAGCACGCGCCGCATCATCGGCGTGGAATGCCTCTCGCGCTTCGACCTGGAACCCCGCCGCACGCCGGACGTGTGGTTCGCCGAAGCCAGTGAGATCGGCCTGGGCGTGCGCCTGGAGCTCAACGCCATCCTGTCGGCACTGGATGGCCTCCGCCATGTCCATGGCGACTTCTACGTGGCATTGAACGTTTCGCCGCAGACGATCATCAGTGGCGGCATCGACGGCTACATCGACGACCTGGATCCGCATCGCGTGGTGCTGGAAATCACCGAGCATTCGCTGGTCGAAGACTACAAGCTGCTCAACGAGCGCCTGGTGCCGCTCCGCGAGGCCGGCGTGCGCGTGGCGGTGGACGATGCCGGCGCCGGCTACGCCAGCATGCGGCACGTGCTGGCCATCCATCCGGACATCATCAAGCTCGACCTCAGCCTGACCCGCGACATCGACACCGATTCACCACGGCGTGCGCTGGCTGCTGCGCTGATCGAGTTCGCCCGCCAGACGCAGTCCCGCGTGGTCGCCGAAGGCGTGGAGACCGCGTCGGAACTGGCCGCCCTGCAGGCGCTCGGCGTGGATGACGTGCAGGGCTATTACCTGGCACGACCGCTGGAGGTCGAGGCGCTGGCGCAGAAGCTCATGGCCGAACGCCAGCGCAACTGAACCACCGGAGCGCTCTGGCATGATGCCGCTTCCTCCCTCCGCACGCACATGATGAAGACCTTCCTCCTCGCCGACGACACCCCGGTTTCGCGCATCGCCTATGGCTGCATGCAGCTGAGCCGCGCGTGGGATAGCACGCCGGTGACCGCCGACGAACGCCGCCAGGCACAGCGCCTGGTCGAAACCGCGCTGGCCCATGGCATCACCCTGTTCGACCATGCCGACATCTATGCGCGTGGCAAGTCCGAGCAGGTGTTCGGCGACGTGCTGCGCGCCTCGCCCGGTCTGCGCCAGCGCATGGTGCTGCAGTCGAAGTGTGGTATCCGCTTTGCCGATGATCCGGCAGGCTCACCGGGACGTTACGACTTCAGCCAGGCCCACATCGTGGCCTCCGTCGAGCGCAGCCTGTCGCGACTGGGTGTGGAGCATCTCGACATGCTGCTGCTGCACCGCCCGGATGCGCTGGTGGAGCCGGAGGAGGTCGCGCGTGCATTCGACGCGCTGCATGCCACCGGCAAGGTGCGCCATTTCGGCGTGAGCAACCACACGGCCGGACAGATCGCACTGCTGCGCAGGCATGTGCGGCAGCCGCTGGTTGCCAACCAGGTGGAGGTGAGCCTGCTGCACCATCACCTGATCGACGACGGCGTGGTGGCCAACACCACCGGCCATGCCTACGCGGCAGCGGCCGGCACGCTGGACTACTGTCGCCTGCACGATATCCGCGTGCAGGCGTGGTCGCCGCTGGCGGGCGGCAGGTTCGCGACTGCCTCGGAGTTCGCCGATCCGGTGGTCCGCAACACTTCGACCCTGCTCCGCCAACTGGCGGAAGAAAAAGGGGTCACCCCGGAGGCCATCCAGCTTGCCTGGCTGCTGCGCCACCCCGCCGGCATCCAACCCATCGTCGGCACCACCGACCCGGTTCACCTGGCAACGTGCTGCGCAGCCGACAGCGTCGAGCTGAGCCGGGAGGACTGGTACGCATTGTTCACTGCGGCGCGCGGCGAACGCGTGCCCTGAGGCAGTCCCTGGCCCCACCTGTCTACCCGCGGCAGTCCGCGCTTATGATGCCGCATCACGGCGGCCCCGCCGGCCAGCCGACAAAGAGAGCGCAGCGGTGATCACTCAGCAGACCGTCAAGGGAACCTGCCATTGCAAGGCCGTCGAGTTCGAGGTCGACCTGATCAACGGCCACGAGAACATACGCCGTTGCAACTGCTCCATGTGCAGTCGCCGGGGCGCCATCATGGCGGGCGTCACCGTGGACCGGTTGCGCGTCACGCGTGGCGAGGACAAGCTCAGCCTGTACCAGTGGAACACGAAGATCGCCAGGCACTATTTCTGCAGCATCTGCGGCATCTACACGCATCACCAGCGCCGCAGCGTCCCGACGGAATACGGCTACAACCTGGCGTGCATCGAGGGGATCGATCTCGCGAGCATCGGCGAGATAAGCGCCAGCAATGGTGCGGCGCAATCGCTGGTTTCACCCTGACATTGCTTCCAGATCCTCGCCGGAAGGCAGTCCATGACGTGACCGAGGTGTTCGGCATCCGTGGCAGATCGATACGCATGCATCATTTGATGGGTCGACGGGGATCGGATGCTGGAAGGACCTGGACACGCGAGACGAAGAACCACGATCCTCTTGCCGACGTACGCCGTCTGGCATCCGACACCACCACAGGCAGACCGCATGGCTGACCCCTACAACTCCCCGGCAGCGCGCCCGACGGCTTCACCTCTGAATGACACGATGGTCACCACGGCACTGGAACTGCCGGGCTACCGCATCATCCGCAACCTGGGCCTGGTGCGGGGCATTACGGTACGGTCGCGCTCGATCGTCGGCAATTTCCTCGGCGGACTGCAGACGCTGTTCGGCGGCAACATCACCATCTACACCGAGCTGTGCGAACAGGCGCGCCACGAGACCTACCGCGACATGATGCAGCACGCCCGGCAACTGGGGGCCAACGCGATCATCGCCGTCCGCTACGACGCCACCGACGTGATGGCAGGCCTCACCGAAGTGTTGTGCTACGGCACGGCGGTGGTGGTCGAGCCGCGCGACTACTGACCCCGATGAAGCCGTCGAAGCGCAAGCGTCCGTGGCTGCGCAGGCTCATGCTGGCCGCACTCATCGTGGCGGCATATCCCGCGTCCGTCCTGACCTACACCTGGTCCCACGTCCTGCAGAGCCCACTCCCGGGTGGCCGGCATGGGCCGCTGGACGCGTACCGGCACACCCTGGCCAGCGCGATCGTGGCCTACACCCTGGACGCGCGTGCCGTCCACCTCGTCAATGGCGTCATGGAGCGGCGCGGAAAGCGCGCCAACACCATGGACATCCACAACAACCTGATCGGTGCAGGGATCGGATCGCGCGCGACCCGGTTCGCGGACATCGAGCCGATGGTGGCGCATCGCGTGGCATCAGGCTGCATCGACGCTGCTTCACCGGACCAGACGACGTGGTTGCCGCAGAGCGCGTGGAAGGAAGGGTTCGCGTGGTGACCCTGTGGCGCGTTCCGGGTGGCATCAACCCCCATGTCCGACAGCGTGTCTCTCGGCCGGCGCGGGCTCGGCTATAGTCGCCCCCAGTCGCGGCCGGCCCCACGCCGACGGGCAGTCCCTCGCATCCTTGCCGGAGGTTGTCATGAAGCGCGTGTTCCGTCTGATCCTTGCCGTCATTGCCGGCCTGCTCGTCGGCAGCATCGCCAACATGGCGCTGGTCATGCTCAGTGGCCATGTCATCCCGCCACCGGCCGGCGTGGACACCACCACGGCGGAAGGCCTCAAGGCGGCGATGCCGCTGTTCGAACCGAAGCATTTCCTGTTCCCCTTCCTGGCCCACGCCATCGGCACGCTGGTGGGCGCCTTCGTCGCCACGCTGGCGACGCCCGGCCAGACCCGCGGCCCCGCGTGGACGGTCGGCGCCTGCTTCCTGATCGGCGGCATCGCCGCCATCACCATGCTGCCCTCGCCGCTCTGGTTCACCGTGGTGGATCTGGTGTTCGCTTACCTGCCGATGGCGTGGCTGGGGCACCGGATGGCGGCGCGGGGGCAACGCGCGGCCTGAAGGCGGCCGCCTTCACCCGCGATGGAATCAGGCTGTCAGCTTCGCGACGATCCGACGGACCCCGGGCGCCACCAGCGTGACGGCGATGAAGGCCACCGGCCACGTCGTGGCGCAGCTGCGCGCCCAGGTTGCCAGGAAGTCCGCATGCAGTCCCTGGTTGATCAGCAGCACGAACGCGGACACCAACGACACCATGATGGCGGAGAGCAGCGCGCCGAATAGCAGCGGCGCGAAACGGGCGGGAATACGCATGGGGAGACTCCTGTTGGAAGAACGGGATCAGAAGGAAAACAGCAGACGTACGAGCAGGGCCGACAGATAGAGCCCTGCACCGAACATCAGGTGGTTCAACACGCTGTGCATGCGCGCATTGGCCGGACGCGGCGTCCTGGACGCCGCGACGCCGGCGCCCATGCCAGGCTGCATCAGCAGGAACGGAACGGCGACGGTGACCAGGCCCACCAGGAGTGCCGGCCCCGGCGTAGGGTCACGCAGCCACGCAACGCCCCAGACAATGGGGAGCACACCGGCAAAGGCGATGCCGGTCAGGTAGTGCGCGCACCAGCCCAGCGTCCGTTCGCCGCGGACGGAGGCGCTCCGGGCGATGGCGGCATGGCGGAATCGCCCCGTCGGCATATGGCCGAGCCAGCGACCCACCAGGGCATAGTCGGCGGTCGGCACGCCGAAGAGGCCGCACCGCAGCAGGCCCCAGGCATCCATCGCGAGTGTGGCGCCGATGCCGATGAGCAGCGTGCGGATCACAGAATCCATGTCGATCTCCAAGAAAGGTCCGGCGCTGGCTTGTGCCGCACGACCGTTGCGCGCACGATGCCACTTCAAGTCGACTTGAAGTCAAGCGGGGTTCCGGTGGACATCGGCGAGGTTGCGAAACGATCCGGCTTGCCGGCGTCGACACTGCGCTACTACGAACAGAAAGGGCTGATCGCGTCGATCGGACGCCATGGCCTGCGCCGCACCTTCCATCCGGACGTACTGGAACGCCTGGCGCTGATCGCCTTGGGGCAGACGGCTGGGTTTTCGCTCGACGAAATCGCGGCGATGTTCGGCGCCGATGGCCGACCCGACATCGACCGCCGCAGCCTGCGCGCGAAGGCGCGCGAACTGGACGTGATGATCCTGCGCCTGACCGCGATGCGCGACGGACTGCGCCACGCCGCGGCCTGCTCCGCCCCCAGCCACCTGGAATGCCCACGGTTCCGGCATCTGCTGAGCCAGGCGGCCACGGGCGGCCGCCGCTCAGACAAGCCGAAGAAGCGCTGAGTCGCCTTCTTCGGCAGCGTCATGTACCGGTAACCGCACCGCAATACTCGCTACATCTCCCGCCCCCAGCATGCGCAAAACGTGGAGTTGCGCATGCGCTTTGCCATCGTCACCGAGACGTATCCGCCGGAAGTCAACGGCGTGGCCCTGACCGTGCAGGGGCTGGAAACCGGCCTGCGCCAGCGCGGGCATGCCGTCTCCCTGATCCGGCCGCGCCAGCCCGCCGACGCCGCCGACAGCGGAGACACCCTGCTGGTGCGTGGCGCCAGCCTGCCGCGCTACCCCGGACTGAAGTTCGGCCTGCCTGCGACGCGCCGCCTGGTGGCGCAGTGGAAGGCTTCCCCTCCCGATGCCATCTACGTGGCGACGGAAGGCCCGCTGGGGTGGTCGGCGCTGCGTGCCGCGCGGCGGCTCGGCATCCCGGTGGCGACAGGATTCCACACCCGCTTCGACGAATACATGCGCGACTACGGCGTGCGCTTCCTGCAGCACACCGCACTGCGCTGGATGCGCCGCTTCCATAACGGCGCGGACGCCACGCTGGTGCCGACGCGCGAACTGGCCGACTTCCTGCAGTCGCAGGGCTTCCATCGCGTGGTGCGGCTGGCGCGCGCCGTGGACGCGCGCCACTTCAGCCCATCGCGACGCGACGCGACGCTGCGTGCGGCATGGGGCCTGGGGCCGGACGACCTCGCCGTGATCTACGTGGGTCGCATTGCTGCGGAGAAGAACCTCGAGTTGTCGATCCGGGCATTCCGCCGCATCCAGCAGTTGCAGCCGACGGCGAAATTCGTCTGGGTCGGCGACGGACCGGTGCGCGAGCGGCTCGCGCAGGAGAATCCGGACTTCATCTTCTGCGGCGTGCAGCGTGGCGACGCGCTGGCGCGGCACTTCGCCAGCGGCGACCTGTTCCTGTTCTCCAGCCATAGCGAAACCTTCGGCAACGTGACGCTGGAAGCGATGGCCAGCGGTGTGCCGACGGTGGCATTCAACTATGGTGCCGCGCGCGAGCACCTGATCGACGGCGTGCACGGCGCCGCCGTCGACAACGACGACGACTTCATCGGGGCGGCATTGCGGTTGGCGGGCGATGCCCCTGCGCGCCGCGCCATGGCCGATGCCGCCAGCGACGCGATGCGCGCGCTTCACCCGGACCAGGTGTCCGCCGACTTCGATGCCCTGCTGACCGATCTCGCCCTGACACGGAGAAGCCACCATGCGTCCGTTGCTGCCGCGTAATCCCCTCATCGGCCGGGACACCGGCTGGTGCCTGCTCGCCAATCGCTGGGGCGAATGGAACGGCGTGCGTCGTTTCTTCGCCCTTGTCAGCCGGCTGGGCGACGGCGTGTTCTGGTACGTGCTGATGGCGGCGCTGGTGGTCGCCGATGGCCTGGACGGGCTGGCGGCTTCGGCGCACCTGGCGGCGACCGGTGTGATCGCGCTGACGCTGTACAAGGCGTTGAAGCGCTGGACGAAGCGGCCACGCCCGTTCGCGTCGGATGTACGCATCCGCGCATGGATCGCGCCGCTGGACGAGTTCAGCTTCCCGTCCGGCCACACGCTGCACGCGGTGGCCTTCACCATCGTGGCGCTGGCGCACTACCCGGTGCTGGCCCCCTTGCTGATCCCGTTCGCCGCCTGCGTGGCGGTCTCGCGTGTGGTACTGGGCCTGCACTACCCCAGCGACGTGCTGGCAGCGACGGTCATCGGCACCGCACTGGCGACGCTTTCGATCTGGCTGGTGCCGGGCGTAAGCCTGCTGGGCTGAGCCGGGCAACGCCCACAGCGACAAGAAGAGCGAACTCAGAGTTATCTTTTGTCATCTCAATGTTAGATTTTATTGACATTGAGTAAATCAAACATTACCTTACTCCCCGTCCATCCACCAACGGGGAGCACCACCATGCTGTCGAAGGAACGTTTCGCCTGGGTCTGGCTGACGGCGCTGGCCGTCGTGTTCGCGCTGTACTTCACCTACCTCGCGGTCTATGCCGATGCCGTCGCGGCAATGCACATGGGGCAGCGCATCGGCCTGCTGGCGCTCGCGCTGGGATCGCTGGGGATCATCGCGGGGCTTACCTACCTGCTGGGCCGGCAGCGCGAGGAAGACGGCTCGCCCACGCCCACCGACGAGCGCGATCGCCGGATCGAGTCGCGCGCGTCGGTTTACGCCTATTACGTGCTGATGGCCGGCATCATCATCGTGGGCTGCGTGATGCCGTTCCTTGCCGGTGGCTGGACGCTGGTGCATGCAACGCTGCTGGCGATCGCCGCCGCCGAGTTCGTCCACTCCGGCCTGATCATCCACGGCTATCGTCGAGGCGTACGTGTCTGAGGCCCGGGTCACCAACCAGATCCGCACGCTGCGCTTCCTGGCCGGCGAAATGACCCAGGCCGACCTCGGCAAGCGCGTGGGCGTGACCCGGCAGACCATTGCCGCGATCGAGGCCGGCAAGTATTCGCCGACGCTGGAATGCGCGTTCCGCATCGCCGAGGTGTTCGGCAAGCCGCTGGTCGAAGTGTTCGGCTGGGAGCGTTGAGCACGACGGGCCTGCAGGAGCGCCCGACGGGCGCTCCTACGGCATTTCGAATGCGGCGGCTCGCGCGCGAAGGAGAGCGGGCTGGAGTTGGCCCGGCCAGTCGCGATCGTTGGCCACCTGGGCACTGGCGCGACTGCGGTCCAGGGCGTCGACATCCAGGTCCGCGATGGCCCAGGCGGCCTGGTCGGCGGTCTGCGCCACGATGCCATCGTCGGGCAGCCCGCGATCCATCGGCGCGAAGATCGCGGCCTCACCGGTATTGATGTCCAGCGCAGGGCTCCACGCCGCCTCGCCGGCAGTGACCGACTGCGCCACGAACATCCGGTTCTCCAGCGCGCGTGCCAGGCATCCCACGCGCACGCGGGTGGCACCGGCCGCCGTATCCGTGCAGCTGGGCACCAGCAGCAGCCGTGCGCCGGCCTCGGCCTGCGCACGTACCGGCAGCGGGAATTCGCTGTCGTAGCAGACGGCCACGGCGGCACGCACACCGTCCATGTCGAACACCTTCACCGCGTCGCCGCCCTCCACGACGCCCAGGGTCTTCTCGAACCCGGTGAGCTGCAGCTTGTCCTGCCACGCATACGCGCCCTGGGGGGTGAACACGTCGCAGCGGTTGCGGTAGCGGCCGCCAGCGTGGGCGAGCAGGAACGTACCGGCCACGATGTACAGATCGAACGTCCGTGCAAGCCGTGCATACAGCGCGAGCCAGTCGTCGCGATAACGCTGTATCGCAGCCAGCGAAGCGTGCAGGTCGCCGCGCACGCCGGCGTCGAACGTGGCGGCCAGTTCCAGCGACAGATACTCCGGCAGGACGACGATGCGTGCGCCCCGCGCGGCCACCTCGCCCAATGCCGTCGCCTGTCGGTCGGCAAAGGCGGTGAAATCCGCAGGTGCCTGGACGACATGCTTGGCCACGGCGACTTTCATCGCGCGCCCTCCAGCCCGCGCAGCCAGAACGTCAGCGCGTGCTCGGTTTCGGCGCGCCCGATCTCGTTCCATGCCAGCCGCATGGTCATGCCGGGCTGCCGCGTGTAGCCACGCTTGTCCCAGAACGCCTCGTGGGTGCGATGCCCGACGGGCCTGCGCGGGTCGTCCGCTTCACGGTCCACCGCGCAGAACGCCGTCCACCCGAACCGTCCCAGCGCCCGCGCATGCGCTTCGCGGTGGTCGAAGAACGCGTGGCCGATGCCATGGCCGCGGTAGGCCGGCAGCAACACGGATTCGCCGAAGTAGAAGACGTCCTCGGGATCCATCCCGCTGTCCAGGAACGGCTGGCGGAAGGCTTCGGTGTCGTCCGCCAACGGCAGGCCGGTGGATGCACCCACCACCTCCCCACCCTGCATCGCCAGCACGAACACGCTTTCTGCCGAGCGCGCATACGCGGCCAGGTAATCGCGCTCGAAGTCCAGATCGCCTTCGTAAAGGTAGGGCCAGTCGCGGAACACGGTCACGCGCAGGCGCGCGACATCGTCAAGCCAGGGCGTGATTTCCGGCCCACGGAAGAGGCCGATGGTGTGCGCAGAGTTCATCCCTGAACTCTAGCGCACGCCACCGGCCGGGGCGAGGCAACCCGGATCCGTCCGTTGTGCGTTACTCCGACGCGCCCGCTCTTCCGGCTTCGAGCCGATACCCGTGCTCCATCCCCCGGCGTACCGCGATACTCGCGCAGATCGCGACGAGAAGGGCCAGCCACACCGGCAGGACCATCGCAGGCGCAAACATCTCTTCCACAGCGAGCCCGTTGCAGAACCACCCGACGCTCCACGCCATCGCCATCAGGATAAGCGGCTGCAGTGGCCTGAAGAAAAAGCCGGCGACTGCCGCGACGAGAGCGATGACACCCAAGGGAAGTGCGAATGCCATCGTGGCTGCCAGCAAGAGCATCATCAGCGATCCCGCCAGCCGTAGACGACAAGACGTGCCGTCGGCAGCACCGCGAGCCAGGCATCCCGGCCCACCTCTCGGGTGAGGTATGCGCCGTCACGCAAAGACGCCTCCAGGCTGCGCCACCGTCCCGGCGCGATGCCGTCGTGCGCCGTGCCCATCCATTCGCCGCAGACCACCGCGTGTCCTCCATGTCCCTCTGGTGACAGGTGCCGCCAGGCTTCGTAGTACGACAGTGCGCCACCCGACAGTGCGCCGCGCGAGCATGTCGCTCCATTGAAATAGGCCAGGCCCTCGTGCTGGATGGCGTCGACCGCGTGACGTGCCAGTTCCAGCGCGACCGCACCACGCGACTCGCGCCCCAATAGCAGACCGAAGAGCAGGTATCGCAGCTGTCCAGAGGACATCGCCACTCCGTGCAGGCCTGCAGTCTGGATCACGGCGGGGAGCAACTGTTGCGCCCGATGATAGATACGCACCCGATTCATGGCCGCCTCAGCGCAGTTCCGTACCCAGCGCATACCAGTCCACCTTGCGGGTGACCCACATGATCACGGCCAGGATGCCGAACAACAGCAGCGAGCCCATCAGCAGCGCGTTGTTCTCGGATTTCAGCAGGATGTACAGCACGCCGTACAGCGCGGTCAGCATGGTGGCGAAACCCGCCGCGCGCAGCCAGCTCTGAAGCACGCCCGACAGGTAGAAGAACTGCAGTCCTATGCAGGCGGCCGCGGAGACGAGATAGGCCTGCCAGAACGCGATGTGCTCGGACAGGCTGAGCAGCAACAGGAAGAAGATCGCCAGCGCCAGGCCCACCAGCAGGTACTGCAGCGGATGGATCGGCAGGCGCTTGATCAGTTCGAACAGCGCGAAACCGACGAAGGTCAACACCACGAACAGGATGCCGTACTTGCTGGCGCGGTCGACCTGCGTGTACACGTCAACGGTGTCCGCGAGGCTGACCACCGCGCTGTCGATGGCGGTGTCGCTGCTATCGTCGGCAGCGTAGCCGGATGGCGTGGCGCTCAACGACGGCGGCTGGGTCAGCTTGCCCGATGCGGATTCCAGCTGGCTCTGCGCCGCGCTCGCCAGCGAAGAGACCTGCCAGCGCGCGGTGAAGCCCGCATCGCCCAGCGTCTTGCTGTTGGGCAGGAAGCGGCCACCGAACAGCGGCTGCCGCCAGGGGGAGCTCATCGCGATGTCGTTGCTGTCTGCGATCGGCGCGATGCCGAGCGTCTGGGTGCCGGCCAATGCCATGTCCAGGTGCACCTCGCTCGCGGGCAGGGCGCCGCCCTGTACCTCCAGCAGCGCGTGGATGCCTTCCATCCGCGACGACATCGCGCCGGTGCCGGCGGCCAGCGTCCGCGGCACGCCATCGACCTTCAGCGACGGCGTGCCGACCAGGCCGCGCACATCGGCCATCCCGACCACCACGTAGGGCTGCCCGTAGACGCGCCCGTCGGCACCCGGCACCTGCAGGGGTGCGAAGCTCGCCTTCATCGCCGCCTTCCATTCGTACACATTGACCGTGTACAGCCCGATGCGCCGCTCGCCCGGCTGCAGGCGACCGTCCACGGCCAGGGTGGCAGGGGTCTGCAGCAGGTAGCCCTCCTTCACATCCCGGCGCACCTCGGGCTTGCCGTCTTCGTTCAACGCGTTGACGAGGCGCTCTTCGCGCCACGGGATGACACGCAGCGGGCCGACCACCTGCTGTGGCCCGGCCATGCTCTGCGAGACGCGCGTTTCGGCCAGCGCACGGTAACGCTCGCGGTCCTGGATGACCCCGCGGATCATCACCAGTGGAATGAGCAGCAGCAGGACCAGCCCGCCGACGGTGAGGAAACGCAACAGCAACTTCAATGACTTCATGTCGATGCCCCGGTTGGATACGGGATGCATCGTCCGGTGCCGGTGTGCGACCGGCAGGAAGCGTGTTTGAAGGCTGTGTGAAGTGCGGACTAGAGCCTGGGCAGCGACAGCACCGCTTCGGCACCACCGTCGTGGCGGTTGTCCAGCGTGGCTTCGCCACCATGCAGGCGCATCACTTCGCGCACGAACGGCAGGCCCAGGCCGGAACTGCGCTGGCCGCCATCGGGCCGAGGCAGCGAATAGAAGCGCTCGAACACGCGCTCGCGTGCGTAGTCAGGCACGCCCGGCCCGCGGTCGCGGACGATGAAGCGCACCAGTCCGTCCGTGGCCTCGACCGCGAGCTCCACCGTGCCGCCCGGCGGCGAAAAGGCGATGGCGTTGTCCAGCAGGTTGCCCAGTGCGCGCCGCAGCAGGAAGGCGTCGCCTTCCACCGCCCAGGCCCCCGTCTGCGGCACACGCACCACGTCCACGCCGTGCGGGGTGAGCTTGGCGTCCAGGCCCTGCACCACCTCGTCCGCCAGCGCCGAGGTATCCACGCGTTCGCGGCGCTGCAGCCAGCCGTGCTGTTCCACTTCGGCCAGGGCCAGCAGCTTGTCGATGGTCTCGGTGAGGCGGTGTTCCTGGGTCTGGATGTTGCGGACGAAACGCTGGTGGTCCGCTTCGGGCAGGGGCTCCTGCAGCAGCTCGGCGGCACCGCGGATCGCGGCGAGCGGGCTCTTCATCTCATGCGTGAGCGACTGCACGTACTGCTCGACGTACGCCTTGCCCTGCAGCTTGCGGCGCATGGTCTCCAGTGCGCGGCCGAGGTCGCCGATCTCGTCGGCGCGCGGGCGTGGCGGCGGCACCGGCTCACCCGCGCTGACCGCCTGCGCGTAGCGGTTCAACCCGCCGATGCCGCGCACCAGCCACCACGTCATCAGCACGCCGATCAGGGCGGAGATGCCGATCAGCCAGGCGCCGCGCAACAGGATGCTGCGCTGGCTGGCGACGATGAAGGGCTCGATGCTGCGGTTGGGCTGCGACAGCGTCAGCACGCCCAGCAGCGTGGCGCGATCGGCCGGATCGTAGATCGGCGCGGCCACGTGCATCACCGTATTGGTCTCGTCGCCGGGCGCTTCGGGACTGGAACGGGCCCCGTATTCGCCGCGCAAGGTGCGGTAGACATCGTTCCAGCGCGAGTTGTCGCGGCCTACATCGCGTCCCTGCGAGTCGAAGACCACCGTGCCGCGCGCGTCGGTCACGGTGACGCGATAGTCCACGGAGCGCTTCTGGAAACGCCATACCCAGGCCTTCGGATCACGCTGCTGCGCCTGGGCCACGTTGCCGGCGAAGGTTCCCCCGGCGATGCGGCCCGCCTTCAGGTCGTCGGCGGCCATCTCGGCCAGCATGTTGGCCGCATCGACCAGCGTGGACTCCATCGCCTGCCGCACGCCCGGCTTCACTTCGTTGACGAACACCCGCATCACGAAGAACGCGGCGATGCCGACGATCAGGAAGAAGCCGAGGACGAGCTTCAGCCCCAGCCGCATCTCAGGCCTCGATCGCGTAACCCAGGCCGCGATGGGTGCGGATCGGGTCGGGGTCGGCGCCAGCCGCGCGCAGCTTGGCGCGCAGTGTCTTGACGTGGGTGTCGACGGTGCGGTCGGCGCTGTCGGCGTCGCTGTCCCATCCGCGGTCCATCAACTGCGCACGGCTGAGGATCGCGCCCGGCCGCTGCAGCAGCGCATCCAGCAGCGCGTACTCGTAGCGGGTCAGGTCCAGCAACTGCTGCCGGAAGCGGATGCGGTGGCCGTCGCGGTCGATGGCGAAGTCACCGCGCGCGGTCCATTCGCCCTCCACGGCCTTGACCGTACCGCCGGCACGCCGCAGGCGGGCGCGCACGCGCGCCACCAGTTCGCGTGGCGAGAAAGGCTTGGTGACGTAGTCGTCCGCGCCCAGTTCCAGCCCCAGCACGCGGTCGATCTCGTCGTTGCGTGCGGTCAGGAAGATCACCGGCACGTCGCTGAAACCGCGCAGTTCGCGGCAGACATCGAAGCCGCTGGCGTCGGGCAGGCCAACGTCGAGCACCACCACGTCTACGCCGCCGGCGCGCACGCGCGGCGCGACCTCGCGCGCCAGCAGGCAGTGGTCGGCTTCGATGCCTTCGCTGCGCAGGGCATACAGCACGGCATCGGCGATGGCGGCTTCGTCTTCGGCAATCAATACACGGGGCATGGCGCAAGCATATATGCTGCGCGCCATGAATTACCGCCATGCCTTCCACGCCGGCAACCACGCCGATGTCCTCAAGCACATCGTGCTGCTGGCCATGATCGATGCGCTGAAACGCAAGGACGCGCCGTTCTTCGTGCTGGACACGCATGCCGGTCGCGGCCGTTACCTGCTCGGCGGCTCGGAAAGCCGCAAGACCTCCGAAGCCGACGAAGGGGTGTTCAAGCTGCTCGACGCGCCACGCATGCCGGAACTCGTGGAGGCCTATCTCCGCGCGGTGCAGGCGAGCAACCCGGTCGGCGCGCTGGTCGCCTACCCCGGGTCGCCGCTGCTGACCGCGCAGGCCCTGCGCGCCCAGGACCGGCTGGCGGCCTGCGAACTGCAACCGGACGAGGCGCAGGCGCTGAAGGACCTGTTCGCCGGCGACGACCGTGTTGCCGTCCATGCGCGCGACGGTTACGCGGCGATGAAGGCGCTGCTGCCGCCCCGTGCAGGCGCGCAGCGCATCGCTCGCGGCCTGGTGCTGATCGATCCGCCCTACGAAGCCCAGGATGCCGAGTACCCGCAGATCATCGCCTCGCTGCGCGATGCCCTGGAGCGTTGGCCGGCCGCGACCTACGCGGTCTGGTATCCCATCAAGCAGCGGCGCACGTTGTCGCCGTTCTTCCGCAAGGCGACTTCGCTGCCCTCCAAGGGGGCGTTCGTCGCCGAGTTGCAGGTCCGGCCGGACGACTCGCCGCTGCGCCTCACCGGTAGCGGCATGCTGGTGCTCAATCCGCCCTGGCAACTGGACAAGGCGCTGGCGCCGGTGCTGCCGGCGCTCGCTGCCGCCCTGGGCGAGGCCGGCGCCAGCCACCGGCTGGAGTGGCTGCGCGCACCGGACTGACCCCGGCGGCGGGATCACGCGGCCCGGTCAGGGCGCTGTGCGAGAATCGCGCCCTTCCCCTTCACGACGACCCTCATCCATGGCCGGATCCAGCCTCTTCGCCCTGATCGACGACATCGCCACGCTGCTGGACGATGTGTCCGTGATGACCAAGGTCGCTGCGAAGAAGACGGCAGGCGTACTGGGCGACGACCTGGCACTGAATGCCCAGCAGGTCACCGGCGTGAAGGCGGACCGCGAACTGCCCGTGGTATGGGCGGTGGCGAAGGGATCGGTGGTCAACAAGGCCATCCTGGTGCCGGCCGCGCTGGCGATCAGCGCACTGGAAACCTGGCTGCACGGCAAGGGCTACAACATCCCGCTGGTGACGCCGCTGATGATGCTGGGTGGCGCCTTCCTGTGCTTCGAGGGCGTGGAGAAACTGGCGCACAAGTTCCTGCATGGCAAGGACACGGACAGCCAGCACCACGCCGAACTGGTCAAGGCGGTGCAGGACACGAACGTGGACATGGTCGCGTTCGAGAAGGACAAGATCCGCGGCGCCATCCGCACCGACTTCATCCTGTCGGCGGAGATCATCGTCATCTCGCTGGGCACGCTGACGGGACGCACCTTCATGGAGCAGGTGCTCACGCTGGTGGCGATCTCCGCAATCATGACCGTGGGCGTCTACGGCCTGGTGGGCGGCATCGTGAAGCTGGACGATGCCGGCCTGGCATTGACCTCCGATGTCCGCGAGAGCGGCTGGGCGCGGTTCAAGCGCGCCTTCGGCCGCGGCATCCTCTACAGCGCGCCCTATCTGATGAAATTCCTTTCCATCGCCGGCACCGCCGCGATGTTCCTCGTCGGTGGCGGCATTCTCGTCCACAGCATCCCGGCACTGCATCACTTCATCCAGCCTTACGCGGAAGGCAGCGTGGGCTGGTTGTGGGAAGGCCTGTTCAATGCAGGCGTCGGTGTGGTGGCCGGTGCGATCATCGTGGCCGTGGTCACCGCCATCTCGCGCCTGCGCGGCAAACGCCACGGCGCCTGAACCAGCGACGCCACGGCCCTCGCCCCGTCTCCGGATTTCATGCGAGCATCACACCATGACCGCGCCGAAACGCCTCCCGCCCTGGCATGAACACTTCCGCCTGCCCAGTGGGCGCGAATTGCTGATCCGGCCGATCCGGCCCGAAGACGCCGGCCCCATCCAGGGCGCGTTCGGACTGCTGGGTCCCGAGGAAATACGCCACCGCTTCCTTTACGCACTGAAGGAACTCACGCCGGAGATGGCGCAGCGGCTGGCGCATCCCGACCCCAATACCGAATTCGCGCTGGTCGCCGCCGAAACGCTGCCGCCGGGCGAAGCGCTGGTGGGCGCCGTCGCCCGCGCGGCCATGGTGCCGCGTACGCGCGATGCCGAGTTCGCCATCCTGGTCAGCCACTTCATCGCCGGGCAGGGGCTGGGCCGCCACCTGATGCGCAAGCTCGCCAAATGGGCGCGCTCGAAGAAGCTCGACCGCCTGTATGGCGACGTGCTGGATTCCAACCAGCCGATGCTCGCGCTGGCGCAGTCGCTGGGGTTCAAGCGCGTGCGCGAGAACGACGGCTCCGGTCTGGTCCGCGTGGTACTGGATCTCAACGAAGAAGCCTGAGGCGCGCAGCGCTGGCGTTCCGATCAACGGCCGCCCCGGCATCGGCGCGCAGGCGTAGGCTGCCGTGCAGGGGGCTGGCGGCAAGCCCTGCCGTGTTCGCCCAGGTCACGGCCCATGGCTATCGACAATGATCGCCTGAACACCTTCCTCGGCCGCGCTGTCGGCGATCTCGGCGCGGCGATCAGCGCTACGCTGATGCTGGTCGGCGACCGCCTGGGCTTGTACCGCGCGCTGGCGGCATTCCCTGCCACGCCTGCCGACCTTGCGCAGCGCACGCACACGCACGAGCGCTACATCCGCGAATGGCTGGCCAACCAGGCGGCCGGCGGCTACGTCACCTACGACGCCGACAGCGGACGTTACTCGCTCGATGACGCGCAGACGCTCTGCCTGGCCAGCCCCGACAGTCCCGTCGACCTGGCCGGCGCCTACTACATCGTCGAAGCGGCCTTCCATGCGCTGGAACGCACGACCGAGAACTTCCGCACCGGCCAGGGCATGGAATGGGGCGAACACCATGCCTGCCTGTTCCACGGTACGGAACGCTTCTTCCGTGCCGGTTACCACGCCCACCTGCTGACCGAATGGCTGCCCGCGCTGGATGGCGCGGTCGAGAAGCTCGGGCACGGCGCGCACGTGGCCGACGTGGGCTGCGGTCATGGCGCCAGCACGCTGCTGATGGCAAGAGCCTTCCCGCATTCGCAGTTCGTCGGCTACGACTACCATGCCGATTCCGTCCGTACCGCCAACGAGCGTGCAAGCGCCGCCGGCATCCGCAACGCGCGTTTCGAGGTGGCCGATGCGGTGGGCTATGACGAAGAAGACCTCGACCTGGTGACATTCTTCGATTGCCTGCACGACATGGGCGATCCGATCGGCGCGGCCCGGCATGCGTACCAGGCCCTAAAGCCGGATGGCCACTGCCTGCTGGTGGAGCCGTTCGCCGGCGACCACGTACAGGACAACCTCAACCCGGTGGGGCGCGTCTATTACGGCGCTTCTTCGCAGATCTGCGTACCGGTATCCCTCGCCCGCCACGGCCCCGCGCTGGGTGCCCAGGCCGGACAGGCCCGGTTGCAACAGGTGATGGCCGAAGGCGGATTCCGGCGTTTCCGGCGCGCGGCGGAAACGCCGTTCAACCTGGTACTGGAAGCCCGTCCCTGAACCATGCCGAGGAATCCGCCATGCCCCGCTACCTGATCGAACGCGATATCGAAGGCGCCGGCCTGATGACGCCGGCCGAGCTCAGGACGGTCGCGCAGAAGTCGTGCAGCGTGCTGGACGAACTCGGCCCGCAGGTGCAGTGGGAACACAGCTACGTCACCGACGACAAGATCTACTGCGTCTACCGCGCGCCCAGCGAAGCACTGGTCCGCGAACACGCACGCCTCGGCGGGTTTCCGGCCAACCGCATTTCCGCGGTGACGCAGGTGATCGACCCCCTGACCGCCGAGTGACCCCAGCCGGGCGTGACGGCCGGCCGGCGCGCGCTTGGTAAACTCCACCTCCCTTCGCGCTGGGCACCCCACGGTGTCCGGCGCTGCCGCTGTTTTGTGTACCCATGACCGATACCAAGAAACCTTCCCTGCCCGCTCCGCCCCTGCCTCGTGGCGGCCAATCCCGCGCCTGGTGGCGCGCGCCCGCGTCGCCCACCGCGCTGGCCTGGTCCATCGCCGCAGCCGCGCGTGCGCATGCCGGCCCGGTGCTGGTGGTCGCGCGCGACAACCACGAGGCGCACCAGCTGGAAGCGGACCTGCACACGCTGCTGGGCATCGCGGCCGACGTGCCGGTGGTGCCGTTCCCGGACTGGGAGACGCTGCCGTACGACCAGTTCAGCCCGCACCCCGACATCGTGTCGCAGCGCCTGTCCGCGCTGCACCGCCTGCCGACGCTGTCGCGCGCGATCGTGGTCGTTCCTGTGCAGACGCTGATGCAGCGCCTGTCGCCGCTGCGCCACATCGTCGGCGGCAGCTTCGACTATCGGGTCGGCCAGCGCCTGGACTTCGACGCCGAAAAGCGCCGGCTCGAAGCGGCCAGCTACCGGCACGTGCCACAGGTACTGGACCCGGGCGACTTCGCCGTGCGTGGCGGCCTGCTGGATGTCTATCCGATGGGCGCGGAGGCGCCGCTGCGGATCGAACTGCTGGACGACAGCATCGACTCGATCCGCCATTTCGATCCGGAAAGCCAGCGCTCGCTCGACAGGACCGATGCCGTGCAATTGCTGCCCGGGCGCGAAGTACCCCTGGACGAGCGTTCGGTGGAGCGCGCGATGACGCTGCTGCGCGACCGCTTCGACGTGGACACGCGCCGCAGTGCCCTGTACCAGGATCTGAAGTCCGGGCTGGCACCGGCGGGCGTGGAGTACTACCTGCCGCTGTTCTTCGACCAGACCTCCACGCTGTTCGACTACCTGCAGGAAAACACGCTGCCCGTGCTCACCGACGGCTTCGGTGAAGCCGCCGAGGCCTTCTGGGCACAGACCCGCAACCGCTACGAGCAGCGCCGCCACGACATCGAGCGCCCGCTGCTGCCGCCGGACGAGCTGTACCTGTCACCGGACGGCCTGCGCGAGCAGCTCAACCGGCGTGCGCGCATCGAGGTCTGCGGCGCGCAGCACAGCCGGTACGCCGATGCGCTGCCGCTGGGCGACCAGCCGTTGCCGCCGCTGCCGGTCGCGGCGAAGGACGCGCCTGCGGGCGACGCGCTGAAATCGTTCCTCGGCCACTACCCGGGCCGCGTGCTGATCGCCGCCGACTCGCCCGGCCGTCGCGAAGCGCTGCTTGAGGTCCTGCAGGCGGCGGAGTTGAAACCTGACGTGGTGGCAGACTTCAGCGCCTTTCTCCCTTCTCCCGCCGGGAGAAGGTGGCGCGAAGCGCCGGATGAGGGTGCGGCGAAGGCGCCGGCAACTGAATCATCGCGCACGTCGCGCACCCTCACCCCAACCCCTCTCCCGCAGGGAGAGGGGCTTCCTCGCTTCGCCATCGCGGTAGCGCCGCTCGCCGATGGCTTCGCGCTGGACGATCCGCGCATCGCGGTACTCACCGAACGCCAGCTGTTCCCCGAGCGCGCCACCCAGGCGCACCGGCGCAAGCGCACCGGCCGCGAACCGGAAGCGATCATCCGCGACCTCGGCGAGCTGACCGAGGGCGCGCCCATCGTCCACGAGGATCATGGCGTGGGCCGTTATCGCGGCCTGATCGCGATGGACGTGGGCGGCATGCCGGGCGAGTTCCTCGAGATCGAATACGCCAAGGGCGATCGCCTGTACGTGCCGGTCGCGCAGTTGCACCTGATCAGCCGTTACTCGGGCGCGTCGGTGGAAACGGCACCGCTGCATTCGCTCGGGGGCGAAGCCTGGGCCAGGGCGAAGAAGAAGGCGGCGGAGAAGGTGCGCGACGTGGCCGCCGAGCTGCTCGAGATCCAGGCGCGCCGGCAGGCCCGCGCCGGCCTGGCGCTGCACCTGGATCGCGCGATGTACGAGCCGTTCGCGGCGGGCTTTCCGTTCGAGGAGACGCCCGACCAGCACCATGCCATCGAAGCGGTCATCCGCGACCTGGCCAGCAGCCAGCCGATGGACCGCGTGGTCTGCGGCGACGTCGGCTTCGGCAAGACCGAGGTGGCCGTGCGCGCCGCCTTCGCTGCGGCCAGCGCCGGCAAGCAGGTGGCGGTGCTGGTGCCGACCACGCTGCTGGCCGAGCAGCACTACCGCAACTTCCGCGACCGCTTCGCCGACTGGCCGCTGAAAGTGGAGGTCCTGTCGCGCTTCAAGACCACCAAGGAGATCAAGGCCGAACTCGACCGCCTGGCGGAAGGCAAGCTGGACGTCATCGTCGGCACGCATCGCCTGCTGCAGTCGGACGTGAAGTTCAAGGACCTCGGGCTGGTGATCGTGGACGAGGAGCAGCGGTTCGGCGTGCGCCAGAAGGAAGCGCTGAAGGCGTTGCGCGCGAACGTGCACCTGCTGACGCTGACCGCCACGCCTATCCCGCGCACGCTCAACATGGCGATGGCCGGCCTGCGCGACCTGTCCATCATCGCCACCCCACCGGCCAACCGCATGGCGGTGCAGACCTTCGTCACGCCGTGGGACGCGGCCATGCTGAAGGAGGCGTTCCAGCGCGAACTCGCGCGCGGTGGCCAGGTGTACTTCCTGCACAATGACGTGGAGAGCATCGGCCGCATGCAGCGCGAGCTGCAGGAGCTGGTGCCGGAAGCACGCATCGGCGTCGCGCACGGGCAGATGCCCGAACGCGAGCTGGAACAGGTGATGCTGGATTTCCAGAAGCAGCGCTTCAACGTGCTGCTGTGCACGACCATCATCGAGTCCGGCATCGACATTCCCAACGCCAACACCATCATCATGAACCGCGCCGACAAGTTCGGCCTGGCGCAGCTGCACCAGTTGCGCGGGCGCGTCGGCCGTTCGCACCACCGCAGCTACGCGTACCTCGTGGTGCCGGACAAGCGCAGCATCACGGCCGATGCGCAACGCCGGCTGGAAGCCATCGCCTCGATGGACGAACTGGGCGCCGGCTTCACGCTGGCCACGCACGATCTTGAAATCCGCGGCGCCGGTGAACTGCTGGGCGAGGACCAGAGCGGCCAGATGGCCGAGGTGGGCTTCAGCCTGTACACCGAACTGCTCGAGCGCGCGGTGCGTTCGATCAAGGCCGGCCACCTGCCCGACGTGGACCTGGGCCAGGAGCGCCGCGGCGCCGAGGTCGAGTTGAACGTGCCGTCGTTGATCCCGGACGACTACCTGCCCGACGTGCACTCGCGCCTGACGCTGTACAAGCGCATCAGCAGCGCGCGCGACAAGGACGAACTGCGCGACCTGCAGGTGGAGATGATCGACCGCTTCGGCCTGCTGCCGGATCCGGCCAAGTACCTGTTCGCCACGGCGGAACTGAAACTCGCCGCGAACGAGATGGGCATACGCAAGCTGGAACTCGGCGAGCATGGCGGCCGCATCGTGTTCGAGGCCAAGCCGAAGATCGACCCGATGGCCGTGATCCAGCTGATCCAGAAGCAACCCAAGCTCTACACGATGGAGGGTCCGGACAAGCTGCGCATCAAGGTGCCGCTGCCGGACGCGCCCGACCGCTTCAATGCGGCCAAGGCATTGCTGACCACCCTGGCGGTGTGATGCGAATTGGCCTTTGCAGGAGGGGCTCCAGCCCCGATTTTTTCCGGTCAGGTGAGGGACGACGACGCAGGAAGAAGCATCGGGGCTGAAGCCCCTGCTGCGGGGGTGAGGCGATGCAATCCGTCGCGGCCGCGTGCGACCCTGGCGCTACAGCTGCGATTCGATCGGCAGCCAGCCGACGGCGCGCGCCACCCATCGGCGCCACGCGCTGGCTTCCGGTTCACGCTCCCACACCTTCGGCGGCTGCGTGGACGCGTCCTCCCAGCGCAGCGCGCCATCTTTCAGGGACACGCGATAACTCCGGTCGGGTGCGATCTTGGCCTGGTAGCTGCGCAGCAGCGCGGCCGCGGCACCGCGATCGCGGAACAGCACGCCCATCTCGGTATTGAGGTTGACCGAGCGCGGGTCGAGGTTGAAGGAACCGATGAAGCCGGCGTCATCGTCCACGACGAACGCCTTCGTATGCAGGCTGGCACCGCTGGAACCGAACAGGCTGCTGTCCTGTTCGCCATGCGGCATCAGCTCGAACAACGTCACCCCGCCTTCCAGCAACGCTACGCGATAGGGTGCGTAACCCCCATGCACGGCCATGACGTCGTTGGCGGCAAGCGAGTTCGTCAGCACGCCGACGTCCACGCCCTGCGCGCGCCTGGCCACCAGCCAGCGCGCACCTTCGTCGCCCGGCACGAAGTACGGCGAGATCACCCGCAGCTGGCGCTTGGCCTCGCCCATCGCCCTGCCCAGCCGATGGACCAGCCACTGGCCCTGTCCTTCCCCCTGGCCCTTGGAGGCGGGATCGGAATACACACCCACGTCATCCAGCCAGTGCAGCGTGGTGCCTCCCACCAGCGCGCGGACGCCGGGGGAACGCCGCAACCTCGCCACGTAGTCGCCCGCCTGTGCGGACGCATACCCGGCATCGCCGTTCTCGCGCAGCCGCTCCAGCGCGCCCTTCTCCGCGGTCGTCAGCGCTGCGAGTGGAATGACCGAGGCGCTGTTCCAGAAGTCGTCGAAGATCGCCGATGCCTGCGCGACCGCAGGTCCGATGAGGACCGCATCCAGATCGAGAAAATTGGTCTGCGCGGCGGCGTCGAAATACTCGTCGCCCACGTTGCGGCCACCCACGACCGCCACGCGTCCATCGGCAATCCAGGCCTTGTTGTGCATGCGGCGGTTCATGCTGACCGGGCGCAACAGCATCTCGCTGGCACGGCCCAGCACGCCGGCACGGCTGCGCGAGGGATTGAACAGGCGCACCTCGATGTTGGCATGTGCATCCAGTGCGGCGAGCTGGGAATCCTTGCCATGCGCGGTCATGTCGTCCAGCAGCAGGCGCACGCGCACGCCGCGATCGGCCGCGCGCAGGGCCTCGTAGCTCAGCAGGTTGCCGGTGAAGTCCTGGTTCCAGATGTAGTACTGCAGGTCCAGGCTGCGGCCTGCCGCGCGCGCCGTGGCGGCACGCACGGTGAAGGCGTCCAGGTTGTCCTGCAACAGGGCCATCCCGCTCCGCCCCGGATGCTCGCGCAGCAAGGGCGCGATGGCGCGGTCCAGCGGCGTGGCATCGGCGGCGATCGGCAGCGACATCGAGGCAGGCCCGCGCGCGGCCTCCGCGAACCTTCCGTAGCTGTACAGCGCCGTGCACGACGCCACCACCAGGATCAGCAGCAGGATACCCAGCCGACGCAACCACCTGCGCATGGTGCCCCCTTCTTCACGCATGGAGCCCTATCGTAGCCGCAGCCGTGTGAGGACACCGCTTGCGCGGTCCTGCCCACCGTTGCACGCTCGATGCTTCCGTCATGTCCGGGATTGCCATGCGCCTGCCGTACCTGCTCCGCTTTTTCGCCCTGCTGCTCATGCTCCCGTTGCTCGCTGCCTGCGCTTCCGGACCGGCGCGGGAGGCCGCCTCGGCCCCCCTGACCTTCATCGTGGTGCGGCACGCCGAAAAGGCCACCGACGACCCGGAGAATCCGAGTCTCTCCGCCGCCGGCCTGGCCCGCGCCGATGCACTGGCCCAACGCCTGCACGATGTCCCGCTCGTCGCGGTGTATGCCACCGAGTTCCGCCGCACCCGCCAGACCGCGCATCCGGCCGCCACCGCCCACGGATTGCCGGTAGAGGCGTACTACGCGCGTGGCCCGGCCGGTGAAGTCGCCGCGCAGTGGAAACAGCGGCATCGCGCCGGCACCGTGCTGGTGGTGGGCCACAGCAATACCGTGCCCGACCTGGTCGCGGCCTTGTGCGGATGCGCCACAGCGCCGATGGACGAGACGGAGTACGACCGCGTCTCCATCGTCCGTGTGCATGCCGATCGGCCGGCAACCCTCGAGGTGCAGCGCTACGGCGCACCGACCGCGCGATGAAGGCCCTGTTCGGCGACTGGGATGGCAGCATCGCGCACGCACGCCGGCTGCAGGAGCTGCTGGCGGCGGAAGTCGTGCTGCGCGACGACAGGCCCGAGGTACCACGCTGGCTGGCGGGATTCGATGTCGGTTTCGAAGACGAAGGCGCCATCACGCGCGCCGCTGCCGTGCTGCTCGCCGCCGACACGCTGCAACCCGTCGCATCGGAGGTGGTGCGCGTCCCCACCTCCATGCCCTACGTCCCCGGCCTGCTGAGCTTCCGCGAACTGCCCGCGCTGGTGGCGGCGCTGGAACGCCTGCCGCACGCGCCGGATCTCGCCTTCATCGATGGCCAGGGCATCGCGCATCCGCGCCGGCTGGGCATCGCCGCGCATTTCGGCGTGGTGACCGGACTGCCCAGCATCGGCGTGGCGAAGAACGTGCTGTGCGGCAAGCACGATGCACTCGGCGCGGCGCCCGGTGAGCGCACGCCGCTCATCCATCGTGGCGAGCAGATCGGCTGGGCACTGCGCAGCAAGCTGCGTTGCAATCCGCTGATCGTTTCGCCCGGCCACCGGGTGTCGATGCAGGGCGCGCTCGACGGCGTTCTGCGGACCTTGCGGGGCTATCGCCTGCCCGAACCCACGCGGCTGGCCGACCGGCTGGCATCGCGACGGGACTGACGGCGACCGGCGTCGGCTCATGCCCTTGATGGGGGATGCGCTGCAACGGATCGTTTCCGTATCGTCTGCCGGCGCCACGGCCCCGCGTGCGATGCTTCCGCCCACCCCGATCAGGACGCCCCCATGACCACGATCATCGCTCCCCGCGTGCACGACCTCGGCGGCGGCTTCAATGTGCGCCGCGCGGTACCCAGCCTGCAGGCCCGCAGTGTGGGGCCGTTCGTATTCGTCGACCACATGGGGCCGGCGGTGTTCGAGCCCGGGCGCGGCATCGATGTCCGCCCGCATCCGCACATCGGCCTGGCCACGGTGACGTTCCTCTGGTCCGGCGCGATCAACCACAAGGACACGCTGGGTTCGGAACAGGTGATCACGCCCGGCGACGTCAACTGGATGACCGCCGGCCGCGGCATCGCCCACTCCGAACGCACGCCGGTGGATATCCGCACCGGCCAGCACACGGTGCACGGCATGCAGACCTGGGTGGCACTGCCGACGTCGTACGAAGAGGTCGCGCCCGAGTTCCACCACCACACGGCGGCCACGCTGCCGGTGCTGGAACGCCCGGGCGTCCGGTTGCGCGTCATCGCCGGCCATGCGTATGGGGAAGAGTCACCGGTGAAGGTATTCAGCGGTACGTTCAATGTCGCCGTAGACCTGCAGCCGGACGCGGAACTGGAGATCGACAACGGCCACGCCGAACGCGCGCTCTACATCCTGGAAGGCGACGCCCAGGTGGACGGCGCCGACATCCCGGAGAAGCACCTGGTGGTGTTCGACCGTGGCACCCGACCGGTGCTGCGCGCGAAGACACCGCTCAAGGGCCTGCTGATGGGCGGCGAACCGCTCGACGCGCCCCGCCATATCTGGTGGAACTTCGTCTCCAGTTCGAAGGAGCGCATCGAACAGGCCAAGCAGGACTGGCTGGACGGTCGCTTCGGCCATGTCCCTGGCGAAACCGAGTTCATTCCCCTGCCCGAACGCTGATGGACCCCGCACGCGCGGCGAATGTGACACTTCCTTCATTGCCGTTTGAATGCGCCCGGCATAACGCAAAGCAAACACTTGCAGCGAGCGGCTTCCGCTATCGTGCGCGCACCGTCATGTGACGGGACGCACACCGATGGGGGTTGGCATGAGTCTGGCAAAGAAGCTCGCAGCGGAGTTCCTGGGGACATTCTGGTTGGTGCTGGGCGGCTGCGGCAGCGCGGTACTGGCAGCCCATTTCGGCGGTGACGGCAACCCGCTCGGCATCGGCTTTCTCGGCGTGGCACTGGCGTTCGGCCTGACCGTGCTGACAGGCGCGTACGCGTTCGGCCATATCTCGGGCGGTCACTTCAATCCTGCGGTGAGTTTCGGGCTGTGGGCGGGTGGCCGGTTCCCGGTCAAGGACCTGGTGCCGTACATCGTGGCGCAGGTGCTCGGCGGCCTCGCGGCCGGCTTCATCCTGTGGCAGATCGCCAGCGGCAATCCGGCCTTCGCGGTCGATCCGAACGCGGCGGGCGCATTCGCCAGCAACGGCTATGGCGCGATGTCGCCCGGCGGTTACTCGGTGGCGGCGGCATTCCTGACCGAAGTGGTGCTCACGGCGTTCTTCCTGATCGTCATCATGGGTTCGACCCATGGACGCGCGCCCGCCGGCTTCGCACCGATCGCGATCGGTTTGGCGCTGACCCTGATCCACCTGATCAGCATCCCGGTCACCAATACGTCGGTGAACCCGGCACGCTCCACCGCAGTGGCGTTGTTCGCCGGTCCGGCGGCCATCGGGCAGCTGTGGCTGTTCTGGCTGGCCCCGATCCTGGGCGGCCTGATCGGCGGCATGCTCTACGGCTGGATGGGACGGGATCGCGACTGAGCCCTGCCGCCTGTGCCCGGAACCACCGGGCACAGGCCCGACCCGCGGCGTGACGGGTGTCGCCGTTCGGCCATCGCTTGCGTTGTTTTGCGACGCAGCATGGGCTATGGTCGGGTCAACTGCCGGGGGAAAACGGCAGCCGACGTCGTGGAATGCCAGGGGATTACGCAGCGGCCGCACGCGGCCTGCCACGACGCGCGGACGAGTTGGCTCCGCCTACCGGGGCGCTCCACCCAGGGGATATCCATGAAGACCGTGATTGCTGTTTGCCTTGGCCTCTTTTCCGCCTCCGCGTGGGCGCAGGCTGCACCCTCGTGCCCCACCCTGCCCGCCAGCGCCGGCCTGCAGTGGGAGCAGCGCGCCGATGCCAGCTTCATTGCCTGCAAGGCGATCACCGCCGATGGACGCCAGGTACTGAACGTGATGCTGACCTCGCGCGATCCGAAGATCCGCCTGGAACGGCGCCTGCGCGAAGAAGAGAGCACGTTCTCCGGCGAGGAGATCTACTGGTACAAGCTGGACCTGGGCGGACAGGAAACCACACCGGCCATGGCATCCCGCCGCATCACCGTGGTCGAACTCGGCGACGACCAGTACGCGCAGGTCTGGATCAACGCGGACTCCGCGCAGGAACTCAGCTCGATGATTTCGCTGGCCCAGCAACTCGACGTGCGTGCGGCCAGCGCGCAGCTGTCCGCCGGCAACTGACGCCGCCGGCGGCATCCTCGACGGGAAGGCATGCCGCCCTTCGCGTCAGAACCGGCCTTCCTGGAAGTCGACGAAAGCCTGCATCAGTTCCTGCCGCGTGTTCATCACGAAGGGACCATGCCGCATGACCGGTTCGCGCAGCGGCCGGCCCGCCACCAGGATCAGCCGTGCCGGCTGGCTGCCGGCACGCACCTGCAGCGTGTCGCCACCGCCCAGCACCCCCATCTCGTGCGTGTCCAGCGGGCGGGCTTCGTCGCCCTCGCCCACCGTCACCGCACCCTCGAACACATAGGCGAACGCGTTGTGACCGACGGGCAGCGTGTACTCCCACGCATGTCCCGGCTGCAGCGCGATGTCGAGGTACACCGGATCGGTGGCCGGTTGCGAGATCGGTCCCTGCGTATCGCCGACAGCACCGGCGATCACCTTCACGTCGATGCCCTTGGCCGGGTGCGCAACCGGGATCTTCTCGGGTGCGAACTCCTGGTACTTCGGCGCCGTCATCTTGTCACGTGCCGGCAGGTTCACCCACAACTGGAACCCGCGCATCCGCCCGGACTCCTGCTCGGGCATCTCCGAATGCACCAGGCCCCGGCCCGCCGTCATCCACTGCACCGCGCCCGGCGTCAGCAGGCCCTCGTTGCCGTGGTTGTCGCGATGGCGCATGCGGCCGTCCAGCATGTAGGTGACGGTCTCGAAGCCACGGTGCGGATGCTCGGGGAAACCGGCGAGGTAGTCCTCGGCCTTGTCCGTGCCGAACTCATCCAGCAGCAGGAACGGATCGAGGTCCGGCAGGTCGGGGCCGCCGATCACGCGCGTCAACTTGACGCCCGCGCCATCGGACGTGGGTCGGCCGCGGATCGTGCGGATCACCCGGGCGGGCGTGGTGTCGGTCAGAGTGTTCATGGTGCCTCCAGTTCAACTGCCGACAAGATGGCACCGGCATGGCGGCTTAGGAACGGCAACCCACGTAACCATCCGTTCCACCGATGGCATGCCCGCTGCAGGAGGGGCTTTCTCGACCAAGACGGAGCCGGGCAAGCCCGGCTCCACCACGCAGGTCAGGCCACGTAGACCGACTTGATGTTCATGAACTCGTGGATGCCATGCCCGGCCAGCTCGCGACCGAATCCCGAGCGCTTGGTGCCGCCGAACGGCAGGCGCACATCGCTGCGCACGATCGCGTTGACGAAGGCCGCGCCCACCTGCAGCTGACGTGCGATGCGGTCGCCGCGCTCCACGTCCTTCGTCCACACGCTGGCGCCCAGGCCGAACGTGGTGTCGTTGGCCACGCGCACGGCTTCGGCATCGTCCCTGACGCGCAGGATGCTGGCGACCGGGCCGAACAGTTCCTCTTCGTAGGCGGGCATGCCCGGCACCACGGCATCGAGGATCGACGCCGGATAGCCCGCATGCGACGCATCGGGCTCGCCGCCCAGCAGCACCTTCGCGCCCTTCGACACGCTGGCCTGCACCTGCTTGTGCAGTTCATCGCGCAAGTCCTGGCGCGCCATCGGTGCCAGCGTGGTGGCCTCGTCCTGGGGATCGCCGAGCTGCAGCTTCGATGACGCCTCGACGAAGCGCTTCACGAATTCGTCCGCGATCGCGTCCTGCACGATGAAGCGCTTGGCCGCGATGCAGGTCTGGCCCGCGTTGCCGAAGCGCGACGCGACAGCGCCGGCCACTGTTTTCTCCAGGTCGGCATCGTCCAGCACGATGAAGGCGTCGCTGCCACCGAGCTCCATCACGCTCTTCTTCAACTGGCTGCCGGCGTTGGATGCCACGGAGCGTCCGGCGCGTTCGCTGCCGGTCAACGTCACGGCGGCCACGCGCGCATCGCGGATCACCTCGGCTGCCTGGTCGTTGTCGATGTGCAGCACACCGAACACGCCCGCAGGCAAGCCGGCGGTCGCCAGCACCTCGCCGATGATGTCGGCGCAGCGCGGCACGTTGCTCGCGTGCTTGAGCACGGCCACGTTGCCGGCCATCAAGGCAGGCGCGAGGAAGCGGAAGACCTGCCAGATGGGAAAATTCCACGGCATCACCGCCAGCACGCAGCCGATGGGTTCGTAGCGCACGTAACTGCGCTGGCCATCGGTGGCGACAGGCTGGTCCTGCAGGTAGTCGGCCGCGTGGTCGGCATAGTAATCGCAAGCGCCGGCACACTTGTCGACTTCGGCCAGGGCTTCCTTGCGCAGCTTGCCCATCTCGGCCGTCATGGTGCGCTGGATGTCATCGCGGCGACGGCGCAGTTCGGCCCCGATCGCACGCAGCACCTTGCCCCGCTCGGCGAGCGACAGCGCTGCCCAGGCCGGGAACGCCTGCTGCGACGCCGCCAGCACGGCATCGATCTGCGCGGAAGTCATCAGTTCGTGGCGGTACTCGACCTGTCCTGTCGCGGGATTGACGGTTTCGATGGTCATGGCGTTCGTTCGATGTCGTGATGCGTGGAAAAAGCCGAGTGTATTCTGCGAGCCGCGGCGTTACGCCGCCGTGGCGGGTCCCGCTTGCCACGCCCTCGCACTCCCACCCCGTCATCCCAGCGCAAGCTGGGATCCATTCTGACTTTCGCGCAGTCCCGCAGGATCCCAGACAGAAGCAAGTTGGATCCCAGCGTACGCTGGGATGACGGGCAAGCGCTGGTCATGCCATCCGCGACCTGCCACCCGCTTCCAACTTGCCACCCGTTCTCCTGCAACGCCCGTTGACGTTCCAGGACTCCTCCACCGTCATCCCGGCGCAAGCCGGGATCCATTTTGACTTTCGCGTAATCCCACAGGATCCAGGACAGAAGCAAGTTGGATCCCGGCCTACGCTGGGATGACGGGCAAGCGCTGCGACGTGCCATCGGCGACCCGCCCCTCCTCCTCCCGATTGCTATCCGTTCTCCTGCAACGCCAGTTGCACGTCGCGCTGGCGACGCTTCTCCTCGCGATACATGAACCACCAGCCCAGGAATGCCGCCACGCTGACCACCAGGATCATCAAGGTGGCGAGCGCATTGATCTTCGGGCTCAGGCCCCGCCGCACCGACGAGAACACCTCGATCGGCAATGTGGTCGAACTCGGACCGGCGACGAAGCTGGCGATCACCACATCGTCCAGCGACAGCGTGAAGGCGAGCAGCCAGCCGGACACCAGGGCGGGCGCGATGATGGGCAACGTGATCAGGAAGAACACCTTGATGCGGTTGGCACCCAGGTCCATCGCGGCTTCCTCCAGCGACTTGTCCAGTTCCGACAGGCGCGAGGACACGACGACGGTGACGAAGGCCAGGGTGAACGTGACGTGCGCGATCCAGATCGACAGGATGCCGCCCGGCTTGAAGCCTATGAATTGCCCTAGCGACACGAACATCAGCAGGATCGACAGGCCGATGATCACCTCCGGCATCACCAGCGGCGCGGTGATCAGCGCACCGAACAGCGTCTTGCCGGGGAAACGGCGCATGCGGGTCATCACCAGCGCCGCCATCGTGCCCAGTACCACCGCGGCACTGGCGGTCCAGAACGCCACCTTGATGCTGATCCAGGCGGCACGCAGCATCTTCTCGTCGCGGAACAGCTCGCCGTACCACTTGAACGAGAAGCCCGACCACACCGTGGCCAGGCGCGACTCGTTGAAGGAGTACACCATCAGGATGAAGACCGGCACGTACAGGAAAGCGAAACCCAGCCCGAGCACCACCCAGTTGACGGTACGTTGTCCGACGCGGCTCATGTCAGCCTCCCTTCCAGCTCGCGTTGCTGTACGCGGTTGAAGATCAGGATGGGGACCAGCAGCAGGATCAGCATGACGATGGCCACCGCCGACGCCGCGGGCCAGTCGCGGTTGTTGAAGAACTCGCCCCACAGCACGCGGCCGATCATCAGCGTGTCCGGGCCACCGAGCAGTTCGGGAATCACGAATTCCCCCACCGCCGGGATCATCACCAGCATGCACCCCGCGATGATGCCGGCCTTGGACAGGGGCAGCGTGATGGTGAAGAACGCCTTCCAGGGTTTCGCACCCAGGTCGTAGGCGGCCTCCAGCAGGCGGTTGTCGTGCTTCACCAGGTTGGTGTACAGCGGCAACACCATGAACGGCAGGTAGCAGTAGACGATGCCGATGTACGCCGCGAGCGGGGTGTACAGGATCTGCAGGGGCTCGTCGATGATGCCGATCTTCATCAGCAGGTTGTTGAGCAGGCCGTTGTTCTTGAGGATGCCGATCCATGCGTAGACGCGGATCAGGAACGACGTCCACGACGGCAGCACCACCAGCATCATCGCGATGTTGCGCGACGACGGTGGCAGGCGTGCGATGACGTAGGCGATCGGATACGCCACCAGCAGCGCGAGGAAGGTGGAGATGGCGGCGATCTTGATCGAGCTCAGATACGCCTGGATGTACTGCGAGTCGGTGAACAGCGCGGTGTAGTTGCCCAGGTTGAGCTTGAGCGTCAACGCCTCGTCGATGTACTCGAGGATGGGCGTATACGGCGGCATCGCGATCGCCAGCTTGGCGAAGGAGATCTTCAGCACGATCAGGAACGGGATGGCGAAGAACAGCAGCAGCCACACGTAGGGCACCGAGATGACGCCCCAGCGCGGCCCCGGCAGGCGCTTGCCCAGGGAACGGAGGATGTTCATGAGGTCAGCACCACGCCGTCGTTGTCGCCCCACCACACCCAGACTTCGTCGTTCCAGGTCAGGCCTTCGCTGGCCCAGCGCTGCACGTTGGCGAAGTTGGCCATGAACTTGTACCCGCTCGGCAGGCGCACGTGGTATACCGAGTGGCTGCCGAAATAGGCGATGTCCTCGATCACGCCCTTCGCCTTGTTGTGCGGCTGTTCGGGTTCCTGCTTGCCGATGCCCAGCTTTTCCGGCCGTACCGCGAAGCCGACCTCCTGTCCTTCGAAGCCCGAGATGCCATGGCCGATGTAGATCGGATCCGGCAGCTGCGGCGAACGGATGGTGACGTAGTCGGCTTCGTCTTCCTCCACCACGCCTTCGATCAGGTTGACCGAGCCGATGAACTCGGCAGCGAAGCGGCTGGTGGGTTGCTCGTAGATTTCGTCCGGCGTGCCGACCTGGCGGATCCAGCCCTGGTCCATCAGCGCGATGCGGGTGGCCATGGTCATGGCCTCTTCCTGGTCGTGGGTGACCATCACGCAGGTCACGCCCGACTTCTCGATGATGCTCACCAGTTCCAGTTGCATCTGCGAGCGCAGCTTCTTGTCCAGCGCGCCCATCGGTTCGTCCAGCAGCAACAGCTTCGGGCCCTTCGCCAGCGAGCGCGCCAGCGCGACGCGCTGTTGCTGGCCACCGGACAACTGGTGCGGTTTGCGTTTGGCCAGTTTGCCCAGCTGTACCAGCGCCAGCATCTCCTCCACGCGCTTCCTGATCGCGTCCTTCGACAGGCCGTCCTGCTTCAGGCCGAAGGCGATGTTCTGCTCGACCGTCATGTGCGGGAACAGCGCGTAGGACTGGAACATCATGTTGAGCGGCCGCTCGTACGGCGGCAGGTCGTTGAGCAGTTGCCCGTCCAGGTAGATCTTGCCGGACGAGGGCTTCTCGAAACCGGCGAGGCATCGCAGCAGCGTCGACTTGCCGCTGCCCGATCCACCCAGCAACGCGAAGATCTCGCCCTTGCGGATCGTCAGGTTGGTGTCGTCCACGGCGACGAAGCCGTCGAACTCCTTGCGCACATCGACGATGCGCAGGTACTCCTGCGGGTTCGCCTTGCCGCCCTGCCCCGCGTCCTTGCCGCCGTTGCCCTGTTCTGCCGCCATGGAATTCCCCTGGTCGCCGGACCGCGTGGGCGCCGGCCATCTATATATCGCGTGGGTCCGCCGGACACCGGCACGGGCATCGCCCGTACCGGCCGCGGCGCTTACTTGCCGGTCTTCAGTTCCGTCCAGATGCGGGTGTACTGGCGGTCCACTTCCGGCGGGATGATGGCGAAGGTGAACAGCTTGGCTTCCACCTCGGGCGTGGGATAGATCGTCGGATCTTCCGTGATCGTCTTCTCCATCAGGTCCTTCGCCTTGGGGATCGCGTTCGGATAGCTGATGAAGTTCGAATTGTTCGCCATCACCTGCGGGTCGAGCAGGTAGTTGATGAAGGCATAGGCCTCATCGATGTGCTTGGCGCCCTTCGGGATGGCCAGCATGTCGAACCATTGCGGCGCGCCTTCCTTCGGGATGGCATAGGCGATGTTGACGCCGTTGCCCGCTTCAGCGGCGCGGTCGCGCGCCTGGATGATGTCACCCGACCAGCCCACGACCAGGCAGGTATCGCCATTGGCCATCGCGTCGATGTACTGCGAGGAATGGAAATTGGTGATGTACGGGCGGATCGTCTTCAGCAGCGCGGCGGCCTTGTCGATCACCGCCGCGTCCTGGCTGTTGGGATCCTCGCCCAGGTAGTTGAGCGCGATCGGGATGATCTCCGAAGGCGTATCCAGGAAGGTCACGCCGCAGTCCTTCAGCTTGGAAATGTTCTCGGGCTTGAACACGATGTCCAGGCTGTTGGCGATGTCGGTGTTGCCGAAGGCCGCCTTCACCTTGTCGACGTTGTAGCCGATGCCGGTGGTCCCCCACATGTAGGGGATCGCATGCTGGTTGCCGGGGTCCTGGTTCTCCAGCCGCTTCATGATGGCCGGGTCGAGGTTGGCGTAGTTGGGGATCTTGCTCTTGTCCAGCGGCAGGAACACGCCGGCCTGGATCTGCCGGCCGAGGAAATTCATCGTCGGCACCACCACGTCGTAACCGCTGCTGCCCGCCAGCAGCTTGGTTTCCAGCACCTCGTTGCTGTCGAACACGTCGTAGGTCACCTTGATGCCGGTGCTCTTCTCGAAGTTCGGGATGGTGTCTTCGGCGATGTAGTCGGACCAGTTGTAGACGTTGACCTGCTTGGCGCCGCCGGTGTCGGTGCCGCCTTCCCCGGCGGATTTTCCGCCGCATGCGGCGAGGGTGCACAGGGCCAGGGTGGTTGCCAGTACGCGCAGTTTCATCAATCTCTCTCCGTTCGGCCCGCAAGGGCGGCTTGATGTGGTCCCGTACCGGCCTGGGGCCGCCGCGGGCATGCTGTCATTGCAATGGCCTGTTCCGTGCCGGCGTTGCTCCCCTTCTCCCCTCCCCTGTGTCGCCACCCGCTCCCGTGGGTGACGCCACGATGACGAAGGGCGCGTCCGTCATGGCCCGCGCCCTCGTGTGTGTCAGCGTCCGGTCTTCAGCTCCGTCCAGATGCGCGTGTACTGGCGATCCACTTCCGGCGGCAGCACCGCGAAGGTGAACAGTTTTGCGTCCACGTCCGCCGGCGGATAGATCGTCGGATCATCCGCGATGCTTTTCTCGACCAGCGGCCGGGACGCCGGCACCGGGTTCGGATAGGTCACGTAGTTGGTGTTCGCCGCCGCCACCTTCGGGTCGAGCAGGTAGTTGATGAAGGCGTAGGCGTTGTCGACATTCTTCGCATCCTTCGGGATGGCCAGCATGTCGAACCACTGCGGCGCGCCTTCCTTCGGGATCGAGTACGCCACGTTGACGCCGTTGCCCGCTTCGGCGGCGCGGTCGCGCGCCTGGATGATGTCGCCCGACCAGCCCACCACCAGGCAGACATCGCCGTTGGCCAGATCGTTGATGTACGAGGAAGAGTGGAAGTTGCGGATATACGGGCGAATCGACTTCAGCAGCGCCGCCGCCTTGTCGATGGTGGCCGGATCGAAACTGTGCGGATCTTCGCCCAGGTAGTTCAGCGCAATCGGGATCAGCTCCGACGGCGTGTCCAGCACGGTGATACCGCAATCCTTCAGCTTGGCCGCGTTCTCCGGCTTGAATACCACGTCCCAGCTGCCGGTCACGGCGGTGTCGCCGAAGATGGCCTTGATCTTGTCGACGTTGTAGCCGATGCCGCTGGTACCCCAGAGGTAGGGCACGGCGTACTGGTTGCCCGGGTCCTGCAGCGCGATGCGCTCGAGCATCTTCGGGTCGAGGTTCTTCAGGTTCGGGAGCTTGCTCTTGTCCAGCGGCAGGAACACACCGGCCTGGATCTGCCGTCCCAGGAAGCTCAGCGATGGCACCACCACGTCGTAACCACTGCTGCCGGCCAGCAGCTTGGTCTCGACCATCTCGTCGCTGTCGAACACGTCGTAGGTGACCTTGACGCCCGACTGCTGCTCGAAGTTCGGGATCGTGTCCTCGGCGATGTAGTCGGACCAGTTGTAGACATTGAGGGTCTTCGAGGGCGCGTCGGCGGTGGCCTGCCCGTCCTTGCCGCCACAGGCTGCCAGCACGGCGGCGGCCAGCATGACGGTGAGGGTCTTGAGCTTCATCGGGGTCTCCATGGAATCAGGATCGGGGGATGGAAACATCATACGCCCGGGCCGCGACGCCGTGACGCAGCGCACGCATCGCGGCGAGGCCTCACAGCCCCAGATCGTCGGCGGTGTCGTTGAGCGCCTTCCATGTCTTGTCGAACAGCTCGTCCACCTGCGTACGGGTGATCACCAGCGGGGGCGACAGCAGCATCGCGTCCCAGGTGGCGCGCAGGATCAGCCCGTGCCTGAGCGCGTGGTCGCGACAGCGAGGACCGACGGTGCCGCGCTCGGGGAAGAACGCGCGCTTGCGCTTGTCCGGCACCAGTTCCAGCGCGCCGACCATGCCGGCGATGCGCGCCTGCCCGACCAGCCGGTGTTCGCCCAGCTCGGCCCAGCGCTGCGCCAGGTAGGGCGCGACCTCGGTCTTCGCGCGCTCGACGATCTTTTCGTCCTGGAGAATGCGGATGTTCTCCAGTGCCACCGCCGCGCACACCGGGTGGCCCGAGTACGTGGCCCCGTGCGCCAGTTCGCCGCCCTGCTCCTTCAGCACCTTGGCCACGCGGTCGTTGAACATCGCCGCGCCCAGCGGGATGTAGCCGGAGGTGATGCCCTTGGCCACCGGCATGATGTCCGGCTGGAAGCCGAAGTACTGGGAACCGAACCACTCGCCGGTGCGGCCGAAACCGCAGATCACTTCGTCGGCCACCAGCAGCACGTCGTACTTGCGGCAGATGCGCTCGATCTCGGGCCAGTAGGTCTTCGGCGGAATGTAGACACCGATGGCACCCATGATGGGCTCGCCGATGAAGGCGGCCACGCGGTCCGGGCCGAGTTCGAGGATCTTGTCCTCCAGTCGGCGTGCGGCAACCAGCCCGTACTCGTCCTCGTCCATGTCGCCGCCGTCGGCGAACCAGAACGGAGGATCGATGTGGTGGATGTCGGGGATCGGCAACCCGCCCTGCTTGTGCATGCCCTTCATGCCACCGAGGCTGGCGCCAGCCATGGTGGTGCCGTGGTAGCCATCGTGGCGGCCGATGAAGATGTTCTTCTGCGGCTTGTCCTGCACGGCCCAGAAATGGCGGACCAGGCGCAGGATGGTGTCGTTGGCCTCCGACCCGGAATTGACGAAGAAGGAGTGATTGAGATCGCCCGGCGCCAGCTCGGCCAGCTTCGCCGCCAGTGCGATCGTCGGCTCGGTGGTGCACTGGAAGAAGCTGTTGTAGTAGGCCAGCTGCGTCATCTGCTTCGATGCGGCCTCGCCCAGCTCCGTGCGCCCATACCCGATGTTGACGCACCACAGGCCGGCGAAGGCGTCGAGCAGCTGGTTGCCTTCCGCATCCCACACGTAGCAGCCCTCGCCCTTGGTGAGGATGCGCGTGCCTTTCTTCGCCAGCGCGGCGTTGTCGTTGAACGGATGCAGGTGGTGCTCGGCATCGAGCTTCTGCAGGGTGCGGGTGTCGAGTTGGTTCATACACGCTCCAATGATTGAGCCCCTCTCCCATTGGGAGAGGGGTTGGGGTGAGGGTCCGGCAGAACCATCGGCGGTGAACCATCCCGATGCCGCCGTACCCTCATCCGGCGCTTCGCGCCACCTTCTCCCGGCGGGAGAAGGGAACAGCATTCAGACGTTCAACAACAGGAACTCCCGCTCCCACGAACTGATCACGCGGAAGAAGGTCTCGTATTCCTTGCGCTTCACCGACACGTAGGCACGCACGAAACGCGCGCCCATCAGGTCCTGCAGCGGCTTGCAGCCTTCCAGTTCGTCCAGCGCCTCGCCCAGCGAGCGCGGCAGCTCGAAGCCGATGTCCTGCGCACTGCTGGACAGCGGTTCGGTCGGCTTGAGCTGTTCGCGGATGCCCAGCAGGCCGCAGGCCAGCGTGCCGGCCATGGCGAGATACGGATTGGCATCGGAACCGGCGAAGCGGCTTTCCACCCGCATGTTTTCCGGCGTGTCCATCGGTACGCGCAGGCCGCAGGTACGGTTGTCGTAACCCCACTGCACGTTGATCGGCGCCACCTGACCCAGCGCCAGCCGCCGGTAGGAGTTGACGTTGGGACCGAAGAACGCCATCGCCATCGGCACGTACTTCTGCAGGCCGCCCAGGTAATGGCCGAACAGCTTGCTGCCCTTGCCCTCGGTCTTGCCGGTGAACACGTTGCGGCCGGTCTTCACGTCCAGCAGGCTCTGGTGGATATGCATGGCGCTGCCGGGTTCGTTCTCCATCGGCTTTGCCAGGAAGGTGGCATACACGCCATGGCGCATCGCCGCTTCGCGCATCGTGCGCTTGAACAGGAACACTTGGTCGGCGCGCGACAGGGCATCGTCGTGGGTGAAGTTGACTTCCAGCTGCGCGGCGCCGGATTCGTGGATCAGCGTATCCACGTCCAGTTCCATCGCATCGCAGTAGTCGTACATCAGGTCAAGGATGGGGTCGAATTCGTTGACCGCATCGATGGAGTACGACTGCCGCGCGGTTTCGGGACGGCCCGAGCGGCCGGCGGGTGGCAGCAGCGGGAAATCAGGATCGGTGTTCTTCTGCACCAGGAAGAACTCCAGCTCCGGTGCCACTACCGGCCGCAGCCCTTCCTTTTCATAGGCGGCCAGCACGCGCCGCAGCACGTTGCGCGGGGCCAGGTCGTGCGGCTTGCCATCCTTGGTGTGGCAGTCATGGATCACCTGCGCGGTAGGGTCGGTGGCCCATGGGACCATGCGGACGGTGTCGGGGTCGGGCCGCAGGAACATGTCCGAGTCCGACGGCGAGGTCAGCTCGTAATAGTCGTCGGGGTAATCGCCGGTGACGGTGGTGGCGAAGATGCCCTCGGGCAGGCGCGTACCGTAGTCATGGCTGAACTTGTCGGCGGGGATGATCTTGCCGCGCGCGATGCCGGTGATGTCGGGTACCAGGCACTCGACCTCGGTGATGCTGCGCTCTTTCAGCCAGCGGCGCAGTGAACTCTCGGAAGGCTCGGCGGCGGCGGCTTTCTTTCGCTGTGTCTGTTTCTGGCTCATGGGGAACACGGTCCTGGGAAGGGAGGCACCGGCGCGGGACGGCCGGCGACATTGGACACGGGCGCTTCAGCGCCCGCCCTCCCATGGCGGTGGATGCCGCCGCTTCATGCCACGCCTCCGCGCCCTGCCGCACGGGCGCGACAGGCGTCGCCGAATGCGCGGAAAAGCGCAAGGTAGAACGGGTTTTCGGCGACCTTCCATTCGGGGTGCCACTGCACGGCCAGCATGAAGGCGGCGCCGTCGTGGCGGAACGCCTCGATCAGTCCATCCGGCGCCTGCGCTTCTACTACCAGCCCTTCGCCCAGGCGGCGAACGCCCTGGCCATGCAGCGAATTGACGGTGGCACGCGTGTCACCGACCAGCGTGGCCAGCACGCCACCCGGCACCAGCGCGATGTCGTGCGCAGGACCGTACTGCACGTCCAGCGGATCGTCCCTGTTCTCGCGATGATCCATGAAGCCGGGCTGCTCGTGTACTTTCTGGTACAGGCTGCCCCCGAAGGCGACGTTGACCTCCTGGAAGCCGCGGCAGATCGCCAGCACCGGCACACCCATCTCGATCGCCAGCGGGATCAGCGGCAGGTTGGTGGCATCGCGGCGGGGATCCAGCAGGTTGCCTTCGTAGCTGGATTCGTCGCTGTAATGATGCGGTTCGATATTGCTGACCGCGCCGGTCAGCAGCAGGCCATCGAGGCCCTCCAGCACCTGGCGCAGTGGCAGCACCGGGTCCAGCGTGGGCACCAGCAGCGGCAGGCAGCCGGCCCCGTCGACCACCGCGCGCACATATTTCTCGCCGACAGCGAGGAAGGGATGTGCACCGATTTGCTTGTGGTCGGTCGGCAGACCGACCCGCGGCAGCGGGGTCATGCAGGAAGCCCGAAGTGGCTTGCAGGCAAGTTAACCCGGCCGTTTTATTTTTACAACACGACACGCCAGGATGGCGTTTTCGGCGCCGATATGGTGCGCTGCGGCACCAATTTCGGGCATTTCATTGACCTGGAGGAATTCAGGCGTTGAGTATTCTTGACGCACCGGCAGCTCTGCTAAGCTGCCCGCAGCCTCCAGGAACACCATCATGCGCCCCGATTCCGCCGCGCCTTCCCTGCCTGTCGACGACGCCGCCACGCTGGCCTCGATCCCCGATTGCGAGCAGATCGACCTGCTGCTGCCGGACATGAACGGCCTGCTGCGCGGCAAACGCGTTACCCGTGATGCACTGGAGAAGGTGTACCGCGACGGCGTGTGCCTGCCGATGTCGCTGATCGCCACCGACATCACCGGCAATACCGTGGAGGAAACCGGCCTGGGCTACGACATCGGCGACGAGGACCGCGTGTGCCGGCCCGTGCCGGGTTCGCTGCGGCCGGTGCCGTGGTCGCCACGCCCGGCTGCGCAACTGTTGTTGAGCATGGAGGATGCGCAGGGCGGCATGTTCGAGGCCAATCCACGCGAAGTGCTCAGGCGCGTGCTGGCGCGTTACGCCGCGCGCGGGCTGAAGCCGGTGGTGGCGGTGGAACTGGAGTTCTACCTGTTCGACCAGCGCATGGATGACGCCGGCCGCCCACGCACCTCGATCAATCCGGCGACCGGCCAGCGCAACACCAGCACGCAGGTCTACTACATGGAAGACCTCAACGACTACCGGGGCTTCACCGATGCGGTGGCCGCCATCTGCCGGGCGCAGCGCATTCCCGCCGACACGGCGGTGGCCGAGTACGCGCCGGGACAGTTCGAGATCAACCTCAAGCACCGCGACGACGCCCTGCTCGCCTGCGACGATGCCATCTACCTGAAGCGCGCGATCAAGGCCGCCGCGCAGCAGCAGGGGCTGATGGCCAGCTTCATGGCCAAGCCGTTCGCCGAGCAGGCCGGCAGCGGCATGCACATCCACGCCAGCGTGCTGGATGCCGAGGGCCGCAACATCTTCGCCTCGCCGCCTTCAGCACCGGCAGAGGCCCTGAAGCACGCCATCGGCGGCCTGCAACGCAGCGACCAGGACTGCCTGCTGCTGTTCGCACCGCATGCCAACAGCTACCGCCGCTTCGTGCTGAATGCGTTCGTGCCGCTCAACGACGTGTGGGGCTACAACAACCGCACCGTCGCCATGCGCATCCCGCACAGCGACGAAGCCAACACGCGCATCGAGCACCGCATCGCCGGTGCCGATGCCAACATCTACCTGGTCACCGCCGCAGTGCTCGCCGGCATGCTGCACGGCATGGAGGAGGGTTTCGACCCCGGTCCGCCGGTGACCGGCAACGCCTACGACCAGACCGAGATCCGCACCCCGTTCTGGCGCGAGGCCATCGGATCGTTCATGGGCAGCGAGTTCATCCGCGCGCAGTTCGGCACGTCGTTCCAGCACATCTACGGCCAGCAGAAGCTCAAGGAGATGCACAGCTTCTATACCGAGGTGACGGATCTGGAGTACGCGTGGTACCTGCGGTCGGTGTGAGACGAATGTCGCGCGCTCTTCCAGCCGTCATTCCGGCGGACGCCGGGCTCTCGACCGCCGAACGGCGGGTCATCCATCTTGCTCTCGCTGCTGCCGGACACCGAAACAGCAACGTGGATTCCGGCGTCCGCCGGAATGACGGCAGGGGAACGTCATGACCGTCTCCCCCGGCATGTCCTATCCCGACAGCTGGTACGCCGCCAGCGCCACGCCATTACCTGCGCAACCGGTGCTGCAGGGGCGCGTGGACGCCGATGTCTGCATCCTCGGCGCCGGCTACACCGGCCTGTCGGCAGCTCTGGAACTGGCGGAAGCCGGCTACAGGGTCGTCGTGCTGGAAGCCGAGCGCATCGGCTGGGGCGCGTCGGGGCGCAACGGCGGGCAGGCGATCGCCGGTTTCAGCTGCGGCGAAGCGAAGCTGGAAGCGCTGGTCGGTTTCGACGACGCGAAGAAGATGTTCGACCTGTCGCTGGACGGCCTGCGCTGGCTGCGGGGTCGCATCGACCGGCACGGGATCGACTGCGATTGGCGCGATGGCCACGCCACCGTGCCGATCAAGCCGCGCCAACAGCGCGAGGTCGAGCACGCGATCGAGGACTTCAACACACGCTACGGCCATCCCGTGCAGTGGTGGAACCGCGAGCGCCTGCGTGCCGAGTTGGCCAGTGACCGCTACCTGGGCGCGATGTACGACCCGCTGAGCGGCCACCTGCATCCGCTCGCCTATGCGCTTGGCCTGGGCCGTGCGGCGCTGGCCGCCGGCGCGCGGATCTTCGAAGGCTCGCGCGTCATCCAACTGGTCCGTGGTGCGCGACCCGTGCTGAAGACCGCCCGCGGCGAAGTCGTCTGCGACACGGTCATCCTCGCCGGCAACGCGCTGCTGCGCGGCATCACACCCGAACTGGAATCGCGGATGATGCCGGTCGGCACCTACATCGCCGCCACGCCGCCGCTGGGCGAGGCGCGTGCGCGCGGGCTGATCCGCAACGACATGGCCGTGGCCGACACCAACTGGGCGCTGGACTACTTCCGTCTTGGCCGCGACCATCGCCTGCTGTTCGGTGGGCGCGCGAGCTACTCGACGATGACGCCACCCAACCTGCGCGGCGTGATGACGCGGCGCATGCATCGCGTCTTCCCGCAGTTGCGCGACGTGGGCATCGAGTATCTGTGGGGCGGAATGATCGACATATCCCTCAACCGTGCCCCGCACTGGGGCCGGCTGGCGCCGAACCTGTACTTCGCGCAGGGCTTCTCGGGCCATGGCGTGATCGCCGCCGGGCTGGCCGGTACCGTGATCGCCGAAGCTATCCGCGGACAGACCGAACGGCTGGACCTGTTCGCCAGGATCCGCCATCACCCCTTCCCCGGCGGACGCGCCCTGCGCACCCCGCTCCTGGTCGCCGCGATGGCCTGGTACAAGCTTCGCGACGCCCTCTGGTGACGCCGCTGCACGCGCCGGTTTTCGTGACGGCGCTCTCAAGTCCGTCACGGAGCGGCCGATAACGGGTACATGGATACCCCGTGGCGCCGATGACGATGCCGACACCCCTGCGTGTTCCAACCGCCCCTGCAAGCAATTCGCCCCTGCCACAACGCATCCTGGTGGTGGAGAACTCGCGCACGCATGCGCGGCTGATCGGCGAGGCCATCGAGCAGAAACTCAGTCTCCCGGTGGTCTATGCCTCGACCCTCGGCGAGGCGCGCGCGACGCTGGAGAAGCATCCGGACTGGTTCATGGTGGTCACCAGCCTGGTGCTGGCCGACGGCAGCCACGACGAGGTGGTGGAGTTCTTCCTCTCGCGCCACTTGCCCACGGTGGTGGTGAGCGGCGTTTACGACGACGGCCTGCGCGAACAGGTGCTGCGACGGCAGGTCGTGGACTACGTACTCAAGAACACGCCGGGCAGCATCGATTACCTGGTCTGGCTGGTGCAGCGGCTGGAACGCAATCGCCGCATCGCCGCGCTGATCGTCGACGACTCGCGCTCGGCCCGTCAGCATGCGGCGGCGCTGCTGTCGATGTACGGTTTCCGCGTGGTGGAAGCGGCGGATGGAGAGGCCGGCCTGGCGATGCTGGATGCCAACCCGGACATCCGTCTGGCCATCGTCGACCAGGAAATGCCCGGCATGAAGGGGCATGAGTTCACCCGTCGCCTGCGTGCACGGCATGCGCGCGACCACCTGGCGATCATCGGCATTTCGGGCACCAGCGATGGCAGCCTGGTGCCGCGCTTCCTCAAGAGCGGCGCCAACGACTTCCTGCACAAGCCCTTCTCGCGCGAAGAATTCTTCTGCCGCGTCTCGCAGAACATCGACCAGCTGGAACTGATTGGCACGCTGCAGGACCTGGCCACGCGCGACTTCCTCACCGGCCTGCCCAACCGCCGCCACTTCCTGGCCGAATGCCACGCACTGCTGCCCAATACGTTGGGACGGCAGCAGTCGGTGACGTCGGCGATCGTCGATATCGACCACTTCAAGCACATCAACGACACCTACGGCCACGAAGCCGGCGACGTGGCGCTCAAGGCGGTGGCCCAGACCATCGCCCGTCACGCCGGCACGCAGGATCTGGTCGCCCGTTTCGGCGGCGAGGAGTTCTGTGCACTGGTGCCCTACCTGGGTGAAAGCGAAGCGGTGGAGTATTTCGAATCGCTGCGCACCGCGATAGAAGCGCTGGAAGTCGACATCGGCAGCCACAAGCTGCGCATGACGGTCAGCATCGGCGTCTTCCGGACGCGTTTCCCGGGCCAGACGCTCAATCACCTGCTCAGCGAAGCCGATCGACGCCTCTACCTGGCAAAGGCGGGTGGGCGGAACCGGGTGGTGTCCAGCGGCTGAGGGGCGTCGCTCTTGTGTAGGAGCGAGGTGAGTCGCGACCGCAAGGTCGATACAACCGCGTCGGGTCGACGCTGAAAAAGTGGGCACAACGCGGGGAATGACGTCGGCAGAACCCGAGTCTGCCGAATCCGTTGGGTCTATGGTCGCGACTCACGTCGCTCCTACAACGGCCAACCTCTTCTGCGACCACCTGTCGCGGCATTGATCCCGATCAATGCCGCGACACAGGCGCACACCTAGATTGCCCCTGCATTCCGGCATCCGCCGGCAGGGGACACGCTCATGACACTGCTGATCTGGCAGGACGACATGGATACGGGCATCGACATCATCGATGGCCAGCACCGCCGCATCGTGGAGATGATCAACCACCTGCACATCACCCAGAAGTCGATGGAACGCTTCGCCGTGGCCGAGGTGATCGATGAACTGGTCGACTACACGCTGTCGCACTTCGCATTCGAGGAGGAACTGATGGAGGAAGCGGGCTATCCCTTCAGTGCTGCGCACAAGCGCGTGCATGAAGTGTTCACCAAGCGCGTTTCCGAATACCGCCTGCGCTTCGAGGCCGGCGAGGACATCGTGGACGAATTGCGCAGCATGCTGTCGCGCTGGCTGTTCAACCACATCCGCAACGACGACAAGGCCTACGCGGATTCCGTGAAGCGCCATCTCAACCAGTTCGTGAAGGACCACCAGCAGGGCGGTTGGCTGAGCCGCACCGTGAAGCGACTGTTCGGCTAGCGTGCACCGCGCGCGCTCACCCGCATCGCACGGCCCCGCACATGGCGCACGCTACCTGCGGCGCGGCATCACCAGCAGCGCCAGCAATGTCAGTACCGCCATCGCGGCCAGATACCCGCCCACCGATGCCAGGCCATAGCGTTCGCCGAGGCGCGTAGCGATGTAGGGCGCGGGCGACGCGCCCAGGATGCCCGCAAGGTTGAATGCCAGCGACGCGCCGGTATAGCGCACCGCCGTGGGAAACATCTCCGCGAGGATCGTACCGCAGGGACCGTAGGTCAGCCCCATCGCGCCCAGCCCCAGCGCCAGGAACGCGAGCACGCCGAGGTCGCTGCCGGATTCCAGCAGCGGGGCGAAAACGAACCCGAAACCGATGATCAGCAGCGTGGCCACGATCATCGCGTTGCGACGCCCGAAGCGGTCGGCATACAGTGCGGACAGCGGAATCGTCAGCGCGAAGAACAGCACGCCGACCATCTGCAGCAGCAGGAAATGCTCGCGCGAGTAGCCCAGCTTCGACGTGCCCCAGCTCAGCGCGAACACGGTCATCAGATAGAACAGCACGAACGTCGCCACCAGCGCGAACGTTCCGGTCAGCAGCGCAAAGGGATGTTCGCGCACCGTGGTGAGCATCGGCACCTTGACGCGCTCGTCGCGATCCAGCGCCTTCTGGAAATCGGGTGTCTCGGTGATCCGCAGCCGCACCCACAGACCGACGAAGACCAGCGCCGCACTGGCGACGAACGGGATGCGCCAACCCCATGCCAGGAATTGCGCGTCCGTCATCACCTGGGTCAGCAGCAGGAAGATGCCGGTGGAGCAGAGGAAGCCGATCGGCGCACCGAGTTGCGGGAACATGCCGTACCACGCACGCTTTCCGGGCGGCGCGTTCTCCGTCGCCAGCAACACGGCGCCACCCCACTCGCCGCCCAGGCCGATGCCTTGTCCCAGCCGGCACAACGCCAACAGCATCGGCGCCATGATGCCGACCTGTGCGTAGGTCGGCAGCAGGCCGATTACCACCGTCGAGATGCCCATCGTCAGCAGCGCCGCCACCAGCGTCGCCTTGCGCCCCACGCGGTCGCCGAAGTGCCCGAACAACGCCGAGCCCACCGGCCGCGCGATGAACGCCAGTGCGAAGGTCGCGAACGACTGCAGCGTGGCCGTCGTCGGATCGCTCTGCGGGAAGAACAGGTGCGGAAACACCAGTACCGCCGCCGTGGCGTAGATGTAGAAATCGAAGAATTCGATGGTGGTGCCGATCAGACTGGCGAACAGCACGCGGCCGGGGGAGTTGGTGGGCGTGGAAGCGGCGGCGCTGGCGGTCATGGAGTAGCCGATCGGTGGGTCGGGGCGATTCTGGCAGAACCACAAGCCGAGGTGCTTGCTGGGACTTCCCTCTCCCCGCCTGCGGGGAGAGGGTGCCGAAGGCGGGTGAGGGGCGAACGGAGATGCGAGAGCTGCGCGCCCGGCTCATTGCCGCGCCCGCCCCTCATCCGCCCTCCGGGCACCTTCTCCCCGCTTGCGGGGAGAAGGAACAGCATGTCTTCCGCCTCGCGGGGAGAAAGAACAGCGTGGCCCCCGCTTGCCGGGAGAAAGAGTACCTCGTCAGCTCCCCAGATTGATCCACGTCGCCTTGATCTCCGTGTACTTGTCGAAGGCATGCAACGACTTGTCGCGGCCGTTGCCGGACTGCTTGTAGCCCCCGAACGGCGCGGTCATGTCGCCGCCGTCCCAGTAGTTCACCCACACGCTGCCCGCACGCAACTTGCGTGCCACGCGGTGCGCGCGGCTGATGTCGCGCGTCCACACGCCCGCCGCCAGCCCGTACTCGCTGTCGTTGGCCATGCGCAGCGCTTCTTCCTCGCTGTCGAACGCGATCACCGACAGGACCGGCCCGAAGATCTCCTCGCGGCTGATCGTGTGCTCGTGCGCCACGTCGTCGAACACGGTCGGCTCCAGATAGCAGCCGCCGGCTTCCACGTCGGCTCGGCGGCCGCCCAGCGCCAGCCGCGCGCCCTCGGCCTTGCCTTTCTCGATGTAGTCCAGCACGCGCTGCGTCTGGCCTTCGTCGACCATCGCGCCCATCGGCGCGCCGGGATCGAGCGGGTGGCGCGGCCGCATGGCCTTGCCCGCCTCGACCACGCGGGCGACGAACTCATCCTTGATCGATCGCTCCACCAGCAGGCGCGAGGCTGCGGTGCAGACTTCGCCCTGGTTGTAGAAGATGCCGCCCGCCGCGGCCTTCGCCGCCACGTCCAGGTCGTGCGCGTCGGCGAACACGATGTTGGGGCTCTTGCCGCCGCATTCCATGTACGCGCGCTTCATGTTCGACAGGCCCGCACACTGCAACAGGCGCTTGCCGACTGCCGTGGAGCCGGTGAACACCAGTCCGTCCACGTCCATGTGCAGCGCCAGCGGCTCGCCGGCGGTCTTGCCGAAGCCCGGTACCACGTTGAGCACCCCCGCCGGGATGCCGGCTTCGATCGCGAGCTCGGCCAGGCGGATCGCGGTCAGCGGCGATTTCTCCGACGGCTTCAGCACGATGGAGTTGCCCATCGCCAGCGCCGGGGCGAGCTTCCACGACGCCATCAGCAGCGGGAAGTTCCACGGCACGATTGCGCCGATGACACCCAACGGTTCGCGCGTCACCAGGCCCAACTCGTCCTGGCCGGTGGCGGCGACTTCGCCATATACCTTGTCCAGTGCTTCGGCGGTCCATCCCATGCAACGGATGGTGGCGGCGATATCGACGCTGCGCGCGTCGCTGACCGGCTTGCCCATGTCGAGCGATTCCAGCAGCGCCAGCTCGTCCGCATGCTGTTCGATCAACTGGGTGAGCTTGAGCAGCACTTTCTTGCGATGCGTCGGCCGCGCGTTGGACCACGCGCCTGCATCGAAGCTGCGTCGCGCGGCGGCGACGGCGCGGTTGATGTCCTCTTCCTGCCCATCGGCGACCCGGCCCAGCACGCGCCCGTCGATCGGGCTGACGCAGTCGAAGGTCTTGCCCGAGGCGGCATCGACGTACTTGCCGTCGATGAAGGCCTGCGTGCGGATCGACAGCGTGCCGGCCATCGCTTGCCAGTCCTGTTGCGTGCGGGGGTTGCTCATGGAAGCTCCTGGCTGTGTTCCCTTCTCCCACCGGGAGAAGGTGGCGCGAAGCGCCGGACGAGGGTGCGGTGGGGTCCGTGATGCCGGCACTGCGCTGGCTTCGCCGCACCCTCACCCCGACCCCTCTCCCGGTGGGAGAGGGGATCAAACGATCAAAACGTCGCCGGCGTATTCGCGCTGACGATCACCGCATCTTCTTCACCGACATTGCGGAAACGGTGCGGCGTGCGGCTTTCGAAGTAATAGCCCTCTCCGGCCTTCAGCACGCGCACCTGGTCGCCGACGGTGACCTCGACTTCGCCTGCGATCACCACCCCGCCCTCCTCGCCGTCGTGCGCCAGCATGCTGTCGCCGGTATCGCTGCCCGGCGGCATCACTTCGCGCAGGATGCACATCTGGCGCTGCGGGCGGTGCTGGCCGATGAGGAAGTAGTGGATGCCGTTGCTGCCCACGTCCGGCAATTCGTCGGCCACATAGAACGGGCTGTCGGGCAGCCCCTTTTCCAGGTCGAGCGTGAAGAAGTCGGCCAGCGAAATGGGGATGCCGTCCAGCACCTTCTTCAACGAGCTCACCGACGGGCTGACCTTGTTCTGCTCGATCAGCGAAATGGTGCTGTTGGTGACGCCCACGCGCTTGGCCAGCTCGCGCTGGCTGAGGCTTTTGGATTTGCGGACCAGTTGCAGGCGTGCGCCGATGTCCATCACCACCCTTGCAGGAAAGCGGAAAGTGTTGCGGGATACTTTACACCCCTGGGCAACCTTGCTGGAAAGCCCCGCACCGGCGTTTTGCAGGAGGGGCTTTAGCCCCGAGGCTTCTGGCGTGAAAGCGTCGGGGCTAAAGCCCCTCCTACAACAGCGATGCGCTCAGGGGGACCCACGGCACATCAGTTGTAAAGTTTTTTCAACGCGCTAAGCTGCCCGCATCCGTCCCGTCCCCTGGAGCCGCGATGAGCGCCGACGACACCTCCTCCGCCCTGGCCGACCACTACGCCCGCCAGAATCTGGAGGCACCCGCCTCGCTCGACCACTTCTGGATGCCGTTCACGGCCAACAGGCAGTTCAAGGCGAAGCCCCGGCTGCTCGCCAGCGCGTCCGGCATGTACTACCGCGATGTCGACGGCAACGAGGTGCTGGATGCCACCGCCGGCCTGTGGTGCTGCAACGCCGGCCATGCGCGGCCCCGCATCGTCGAAGCGGTAAGGCAGCAGATCGGCACGCTCGACTTCGCGCCCAATTTTTCGATGAGTTCGCCGCTGCCGTTCAGGCTGGCGGAACGACTGGCCGCGCTTGCGCCGGGCGACCTCAACAAGGTGTTCTTCAGCAACTCCGGCTCGGAAGCCGTGGACAGCGCGCTGAAGATCGCCCTGGCCTACCACCGGGTACGCGGCGAAGGCCAACGCACGCGTTTCATCGGTCGCGAGAAGGGCTACCACGGTGTCGGCTTCGGCGGCATGTCCGTGGGTGGCCTGCCGAACAACCGCAAGTGGTTCGGCCCAGGACTTCCCGCCGTTTCGCACATACGCCACACGCTTGACGTGTCGCGCAATGCGTTCTCGAAAGGCCTGCCGCCGCATGGCATCGAACTGGCCGAAGACCTTGAGCGGCAGATCGCGCTGTACGACGCCTCCACCATCGCCGCCGTCATCGTCGAGCCGATCTCCGGTTCCGCCGGCGTGGTGATCCCGCCGCAGGGCTACCTGCAGCGGCTGCGCGAGATCTGCGACAGGCACGGCATCCTGCTGATCTTCGACGAAGTGATCACCGGCTTCGGCCGCGTGGGGCATGCCTTCGGCGCGCAGCGCTTCGGCGTCACGCCGGACATGATTACCGCCGCCAAGGGCATCACCAACGGCTGCGTGCCGATGGGCGCCACCTTCGTGTCGGACCGCATGTTCGACGCGTTCATGAGCGGGCCGGACAGCGCCATCGACATGTTCCATGGCTACACCTACTCCGGCCATCCGCTGGCCTGCGCCGCTGCGCTGGCCACGCTCGATACGTACGAGGAAGAAAACCTCTTCGACAAGGCGCTGGAACTCGGCGACTACTGGCAGGATGCGCTGCATTCGCTCAAGGGCTTGCCCAACGTCGTGGACATCCGCAACTACGGTCTTGTCGGCGCGATCGAGCTGGCGCCACGCACCGGTGCACCAGGCACGCGAGCCTACGATGTGTTCAGTCGTGCCTTCCACGAGGGCCACCTGCTGATCCGGGTGACCGGCGACGTCATCGCCCTGTCGCCGCCCCTGATCGTGGAAAAGCACCACATCGACCGGATCGTGAATGTCCTGGCGGACACCATACGGGCAACCGCGTAAAATTACGGACCAATGGCACCAGCGCTCCCCACGCGCGAAGCCCCTTCCCGCTACTGGAGAGCAACATGCTGATTGGCGTCCCCAAGGAAATAAAGAACCACGAATACCGCATCGGCCTTACCCCGGCCGGCGCGCGCGAACTCGTCTCCAATGGCCACCAGGTCCTCGTGCAGCGCGACGGCGGCAAGGCCATCGGCCTGACCGATGAGCAGTACGTCAAGGCCGGCGCGCAGATCGTCGATACCGCCGAAGAGATCTTTGCCCGCGCCGACATGATCATCAAGGTCAAGGAGCCGCAGCCGAACGAGTGCGCCATGCTGCGCCCGGGCCAGGTGCTGTACACCTACCTGCACCTCGCACCCGATCCGGAGCAGACCAAGGCGCTGGTCGCCTCCGGCGCCACCTGCATCGCCTATGAAACCGTCACCGACCGCAAGGGTGGCCTGCCGCTACTCGCGCCGATGTCGGAAGTCGCCGGCCGCATGTCGATCCAGGCCGGCGCGCACGCGCTGGAGAAGGCGCAGGGCGGTTCCGGCGTGCTGCTCGGCGGCGTGCCGGGCGTGAAGCCGGCCGAAGTGCTGGTGATCGGCGGTGGCGTGGTCGGCATCAACGCCGCGCGCATGGCGATGGGCATGAACGCGCACGTCACCATCCTCGACCGCTCGCTCGACCGGCTGAAGTATCTGGACGAGCTGTACGGCCACCAGCTGACCACGATCTATTCCACCCGCGACGCCATCGAGGAACGCCTGCCCGACACCGACCTGGTGATCGGCGCCGTGCTGATCCCCGGCGCGGCCGCGCCCAAGCTCGTCTCGCGCGACCAGCTGAAGCTGATGCGTCCGGGCTCGGTGCTGGTGGACGTGGCGATCGACCAGGGCGGCTGCTTCGAAACCTCGAAGGCCACCACCCACCAGAACCCGACCTACGAAGTGGACGGCATCATCCACTACTGCGTGGCCAACATGCCGGGCGGCGTCGCCCGCACGTCCACGTTCGCACTGACCAACGCCACCCTGCCCTTCGCCGTGCAGCTGGCCAACAAGGGCGCGAAGCAGGCCATGCTGGACGACGAGCACCTGCTCAACGGCCTGAACGTGCACGCTGGCAAGATCACCTACAAGGCGGTCGCCGACGACCTGGGTTACGCCTACGTGCCGGCGCGCGAGGCGCTGGCCTGATCCTGCTGTTCCCTTCTCCCCGCCTGCGGGGAGAAGGTGCCGAAGGCGGATGAGGGGTACGCCGGAGCCATCACCGCCTCGGCGATGACGACCCTATCGAGCGACTGGAAAAAGCAACACTCGAAACACCGCGCCACGATTGAAGACAAGGGCTCCGTCGCCCCTCACCCGCCCTCCGGGCACCCTCTCCCCGCATGCGGGGAGAGGGACTCCACCAGGTAGTCGGCCATGACCGAAGCGTTGCATCACTTCTTCAAGGGACAGCGGATGGAGGGCACCAGCGGCCGCTTCGGCAACGTATTCGACCCCGCGACCGGCGCCGTCACCGCCCACGTGCCCTTGGCCTCGGCCGATGACGTGGAGCAGGCCGTGGACGCCGCATCCGCCGCCTTCCCCGCATGGGCCGCCACCACGCCGCTGAATCGCGCACGCGTGATGTTCCGCTTCAAGGAACTGATGGAAACGCACGCCGGCGACCTGGCGAAGATCATCACCTCGGAACACGGCAAGGTGCTGTCCGACGCGCGCGGCGAAGTGACCCGCGGGCTGGAAGTGGTGGAGTTCGCCTGCGGCATCCCGCACCTGCTCAAGGGCGAGCATTCGATGAACGTCGGCCGCGATGTCGATTCGTGGAGCGAATACGCACCGCTGGGCGTCGTGGCCGGCATCACGCCGTTCAACTTCCCCGCGATGGTGCCGCTGTGGATGTTCCCGGTGGCGCTGGCCTGCGGCAATACCTTCGTGCTGAAGCCGTCCGAACGCGATCCATCCGCCGCGCTGTTCATGGCCGACCTGCTGAAGCGCGCCGGGCTGCCCGATGGCGTGTTCAATGTCGTGCACGGCGACAAGGTGGCGGTGGACACGCTGCTCGACGAACCGCGCGTGCAGGCGTTGAGCTTCGTGGGCTCCACGCCGATCGCCGAGTACATCTATGCGCGCGGCAGCGCCAACGGCAAGCGCGTGCAGGCGCTGGGCGGGGCGAAGAACCACATGGTGGTGCTGCCCGATGCCGACCTCGACGGCGCGGTATCCGCGCTGCTCGGCGCCGGCTACGGCTCGGCCGGCGAGCGCTGCATGGCGATCTCCGTCGCCGTCTGTGTGGGCGATGCCACGGCCGATGCGCTGGTAGCCACGCTGGCGCCCAAGGTGGCGGCGCTGAAGATCGGTCCCGGCTGCCAGGATCCCGAGATGGGCCCGCTGGTCACCGGCGCGCACCGCGACAAGGTGCGCGGCTACGTCGATGCAGGCGTGGCCGAGGGTGCGGAACTCGTCGTCGACGGCCGCGGGCACGTAGTCGACGGCCACGCCGATGGCTTCTTCCTCGGCGGCTGCCTGTTCGACCGCGTGATGCCCGACATGACGATCTACCGCGAGGAGATCTTCGGCCCCGTGCTGTGCGTCATGCGCGTGCCCGACCTCGATGCGGCGCTGCAGCTGGTCAACGAACACGAGTACGGCAACGGCACCGCCATCTTCACCCGCGACGGCGGCGCGGCGCGCGAATTCGCGCACCGCGTGCAGGCCGGCATGGTCGGCATCAACGTGCCGATCCCGGTGCCGATGGCCTTCCACAGCTTCGGCGGCTGGAAGCGTTCGATCTTCGGCCCGTTGCACGTGCATGGCCCGGACGGCGTGCGCTTCTACACGCGCCTGAAGACCATCACCGCCCGCTGGCCGGAAACACACGCCGCCGAATTCGTGATGCCGACGATGAAGTAAAGTCGGGGCCGGCCCCCGCACGGTACTGGTCCATGTTGCTACGCCGCCTCATCCTGTCGCTGTCCTGCCTTGGTGCCGCCATGGCCGCCTCGGCGGCGGAACCCGTCGCATGGGTACGCGTCGCCTTCGATCGCGATGGCACCGTCGCGACCCGCGCCGAAGGCAAGGCCGATCTCGCCACCGGCCGCAACGTCACCGCTGACGATCCCGTGCGCGTCGCGTCGATCTCCAAGCTGGTCACCGCGATCGGCGTGATGCGGCTGGTGGAGGCCGGCACGCTGGACCTGGATGCCGACGTATCCACCTATCTCGGCTGGCCGCTGCGCCATCCGCGCTTTCCCGCAACGAAGATCACCCTGCGCCTGCTGCTGTCCCACCAGTCCAGCCTCACCGACGCCGCCGGTTACTACGCCACGCCGCTGGGCGAACCCCTGAAGACGATCCTCGACGATCCGAAGGCGTGGGACGACGCGCATGCGCCGGGCACGCACTTCCGCTACACCAACCTCAACTTCCCGCTGGTGGCGATGGCCATGGAGAACGCCACCGGCGAACGCTTCGATCTGCTGATGCGGCGACTGCTGATCGATCCGCTGCGGCTCGATGCCTGCTTCAACTGGGAAAGCTGCGACAGCGCGACAGCCGCGCGCGCCGTCGTGCTGTACCGCGATGGCCAACCGGTGCGCGATGACAACCGTGCCGGCAAACCGGCCTGCGCCGTGGTGGTCGGGGACGGGGCGGCCTGCGACCTTGCCCGCTGGAAGCCCGGCGATAACGGCGCCCTGTTCTCCCCGCAGGGCGGCCTGCGTATCTCCGCGAACGGCCTGGCGAAAATCGGCCGCCTGCTGCTCAATCGCGGCGAGGTGGACGGCGTGCGACTGCTGCAACCGGCCAGCGTCGCCGCACTCCTGGGACCTCAATGGACGTTCGACGGCCGCAACGGCGTGACCCACGAGGAAGACACCGGCAGCGGCCAGGCGAACGCCTTCTTCTGCCGCTACGGGCTGGCCGTGCAGAGGCTGGCCACTCCGGTGGCGGGCTGCGGCGACGATCCCTTCGGTGATGGCATCGCACGGGCCGGCCACGCCGGCGACGCGTACGGACTGCGCTCGGGCCTGTGGGTGGACCTGCACGCGGGTACCGGCGTGGCCTATTTCGCCACCGACACCGGAAGCTCCCCTGCCGGCGCGCGCTCGGCATTCAGCGGCATCGAGGAAGCGCTCGCGACAGGGGCTCTTCCGCAGCCCTGACAGCTGCGGAGCATCGCCTCCGTGCCCGCGCTCAAGATCTCCCCGGACAGGCCGATAGTGCCTACATGTCGCCCCGCGTCGGTCAATGCCGCGGGGCCCTAACGATCCAACAGGGGGATCCATCACCATGACGTCACGTCCGACCGTCCTGCTTTGCGACGACTCGCGCGCACTGCGCATGCTGGCTGCGCGCCAACTTGCCGATTGCGGTTTTGAAGTGGTCGGCGAAGCCGGCAACGGCCACGAGGCCGTCAACCAGTACCAGGCCTTGCACCCCGACCTGGTGCTGATGGACCTGGTGATGCCCGAATGCGACGGCAAGCAGGCACTCAGCCGCATCCTCGCGCAGGATCCGGCCGCGCGCGTGGTGATCCTCAGCTCGCTCGGCGCACAGAGCGACATCGAGGAATGCCTGAAGCTGGGCGCGCGGTCGTACCTGCAGAAACCCATCGATCCCGAAGTGATGGATCGCGTGCTGCACGAAGCGGTCGCCTGACCGCCGCGCACGCCCTTCCTTCACTTCCGCACGAGACGACACCATGGCAGCGAAATTCCTGGGCCAGTTCCTGCTGGAACGCGGCACCATCACCTCCGCACAACTCCTCGCCGCGCTCGATGCGCAGCGTGCGTCCAATCCCCTGCTCGGCGAGCTGGCCGTCCACCATCGCATGCTGGATGCCGCGCAGGCCCGCCGCATCAACGAGCGCCAGCGTGCCGAAGACCGGCGCTTCGGCGACATCGCCCTGGAAATGGGCCTGCTGGATGCCGGGCAACTCGATGTACTGCTGACCGCCCAGAAGAAAGGCCGCAAGCTGTTCGGCCAGATCCTGGTCGAGCAGGGCGCAGTGAGCGCGGAACTGCTCGACGCCGAACTGGTCGCCCATCGCCGCGACCTCGACGAAGCCAACCATGCGCTGGCGCTGGGCATTGCCGGCCACACGCTGGCCGACATGGCCACCAGCACCATCCGGGTCTGCAACCGCCTGTTCCCGCGCCTGGCCGGCAGCCAGTGCCAGGCATCGGGCATCGCGGACGATGCCGTGCTGGACGCCTGCGACGTCACCGCGCACGTACGCATCGACGCCGGTTCGGAATCCCTGCTGGTCGGCGTGGGATGCAGTCGCGCCACCGCCCGGGCCATGGCCTGCTCGCTGCTGTCGATCACGCCGGAGGAATGCGACGAAGAACTCGCCATCGATGCGCTGGGCGAACTGGTCAACGTGCTGATGGGCTACGTGGTGCGCGACACGCTCGCAGAAGACGCCAGCTACCGCGCGCACCCCCCGAGCACGGCACTGTCCGCCGCCGATCTGGCCTCCAGCCGAAGCACGCTGGCCCTGTCGATGGCATCCCAGCGCGGCGACTTCGTCCTCATCGTCGGTTGAAGCGGCTTACGCCCGCGTCAGCCGCCACGCGCGGTGGATGCGGGCGTTGCGCTCGAAATCCGGCGGAATGGTTTTCGCGCTGATGTCCTCGCAGCGCGCGAACTCGGCTACCGCATCCTCGTCCAGCTTGAAGCGGCGGAAGTTGTTGCTGAAGTACAGCACGCCGCCCGGCGCCAGGCGGGCGACCGCCGCGCGCAGCAGGCGCACCTGCTCCTTCTGCACGTCGAAGTCGTCGGCACGGGCGGAATTGGAGAATGTGGGCGGGTCGCAGAAGACCAGGTCGTACTCGCCCTGCTCCGCTTCCAGCCAACGCATGGCATCCGCCTGCACCAGACGATGCTTTGAACCGCCAAGGCCGTTCTCGGCCAGGTTGTCAGCGCACCACTGCAGGTAGGTCGCGGACAGGTCGACGCTGGTCGTGGTCGCCGCGCCTGCCACCGCCGCCTGCACGCTGGCCACGCCGGTGTAGCAGAACAGGTTGAGGAAGCGCTTGCCGCGCGCTTCCTGCGCCATGCGCCAACGCAGCGGGCGGTGGTCGAGGAACAGGCCCGTGTCCAGGTAATCGAACAGGTTCACCCGCAGCAGCGCACCCGATTCGCGCACCACGACGAATTCGTCCCGCTGCTGCATGCGGCCGTACTTCGCGCCGCCCTTGCCGCGTTCGCGCGACTTCACCGCGATCTGCTCCTGCGGCACGCCGAACACCTCGCGCGTGGCCGCCAAAAGCTCGCTGAAACGGCGACGTACGTCGTGCTCGGGAATGGTGGCGGGCGCGGCGTATTCCTGCACGTGCAGGAAAGTCCGCGCCTCCCCGCCTTCCTCCGCATACACGTCGATGGCGGCGGCGTACTCGGGCAGGTCGGCATCGTAGACGCGGTAGCACGTGACGCCGTCGCGCGCGCGCCAGCTCTTGAACTTCTTCAGGTTCTTGCGCAGGCGGTTGGCCACCATCTGCGCGCCGTCCGACAGCGGACGCGCCTCGCGCGGTTCGCGTGCGGGCACCGCGACCGGGTCGCAGACGATCAGGGCACACTCGATGGCGCCGTTGAACAACTGGTACTTCTTGCCGGCGCGCAAGCCGGTGGCATACCCCAGCTCCGCATTGCCGCACAGCAGGCTGGCCCGCCATTGCGGCACCGCGCGCTGCAACGCATCCCCCAGCGCGCGATACAGCGCGGCGTCGGCCGCCAGGCGTTCGTCGTAGGGCGGATTGCAGACCACCAGGCCGCGTGGTTCTTCGCGCACGGGCAATTGCGCCACGTCGCATGCCTCGAACTGCAACTGGCCGGCCAGGCCTGCGAGCACAGCGTTGTCCCGAGCGGCGCGGATCGATCCCAGGTCGACATCGCTGCCGAAGAAGGCCGGCCTGAGGGCCTTGCGGCCCTCGGATTCGCGCTGCACCGCGTCGGCGAACAGGGCACGCCACGCCTCCGCATCGAAGCCCAGCCAGCGCGATGGCAACAGGCTGCCGTGCCGCTGCAGGCCGGGTGCGACGTCGGCCGCCATCAGCGCGCCTTCGATCAGCAGCGTGCCGCTGCCGCACATCGGGTCCAGCAACGCGCCCCCTTCGTGGTACAGCGCCGGCCAGCCGCCACGCATCAGCACGGCGGCCGCGAGGTTTTCCTTCAACGGCGCTTCGTTCTGTGCCTGCCGCCAACCCCGACGATGCATCGGCCCGCCACCCAGATCGATGGAGATCGTCGCGCGCCCCTTGCGCAGCGACAGATTGATGCGCACGTCGGGCTGTTCCACGTCCACCGAGGGCCGCTCCAGCCCCTGCTGGCGCAGGCGGTCGACCACCGCATCCTTGACGCGCTGCGCGGCGTAGCGCGCATGGGTGATGGCTTCGCCGGAGACGTGGGCATCGACCGCCAGCGTCAGCTCCGGCCGCGTGTGCTGCTCCCATGCGATCGCCATCACGCCGTCATACAGCGCCTGCTCGTCGAGGCACTCGAACTCGGCGATCGGCCACAGCACGCGGCTGGCCAGGCGCGACCACAGCACGGCGCGCTGGGCATCCAGCGGTTCGCCATCGGCATTCACGCCCGCAACGGTGGCGGTGGCCTTGGGCACGCCGAGCGCAAGCAGCTCGTCGGCGAGCAGGTATTCCAGGCCTTTGGCGCAGGAGACGAAGAACTTCAAGGGAAACCTCGGATATTGAGCGTCGTCATCCCCGCTAAAGCGGAGAGCCATGTCGATGTTGCGTCCGACCTTTGCAGTGACAGCGCGAAGCAAGATGGATGATCCGCCGTTCGGCGGTTGAAAGCCCGGTATGCACCGGAATGTCGGCAGGGAAAATCAAAGACCGGCGAGCAACTGCCCGAAGGCTTCCGCCGACGCAGCCACATGGTCCGACAACCGGTGCCCGTCGTTCACCAGCAGCAGGCGGGCGCGGCGCGCGTGCGCCCAGTCGACCACGGCCTGCGCGGGAATCAGTTCGTCATCCCACCCGTGGATGACGGAAACCGGCACCGCTGCGGCATCGAGTTCCGGTAGCGGACCCATGCTGATCGGCGGCGCCATCAGGAACAGGCCGCGCACCGGCACTTCGCGCGAGATGCGGCCGGCGATATAGGCGCCGAGGCTGGAACCGGCCAGCACCACGGGACCGCGCGCGGCCGCCGCCTGTGCCAGGCCTCGCAGGCGATCCAGCCGCGCGACCACATCGCCCAGCGAGCTGACATCACGCCGCGCGTCCAGGTCCGTGTAGTCGGGACGTTCGTGACTCCAACCCAGGCGTTCGGCGACATCCGCCAGCGCGGTGACCTTGGTGGCATCGGGACCGCTCTCGAAGCCGTGCGACAGGATGCAGTGGCCGCGCATCACAGCGCTTCCACCGCGTCGCCGACGCGGAACGTGCCGCCCTCGACGATGCGCGCGCACAGGCCGCCATGGCCGCGCATCGCGTTGTAGCCGCCAGGGCCCAGCGCATCTTCCATGCGCGAACACGGATCGCACTCCTCGGTGCCCTCGAACACCGCGTCGCCGATGCGGAAACGACGCTCTTTCAGCGCGATCAGCGGAATGCCGGAGACGACCACGTTCCGCCGCAGCAGCGCGGGCGCCAGGTCCGGACGCTGCGCGAGCGCCGCGATCACCGGCAGGTGCTCGGCCTGGATCAGGGTGATGCCGCGCTTGCCGCTGCCGCTCTTGTAGCGGTCCCCGACCAGGCCAACGCCAGTGACGGCTTCGACGATCCCGGTGGCGACCATGACCTCATCGCGGGCCGGTCGCAGGCCGATCCACTCCACCTTGCCGGCACGCGGCAGGGTGGCCATGAGCTTGGCCAGCGGGGATTCGGGGTTGAGCGGCATGAGGAACCGGCTTGGCGGGGACGGCGGCCAGTTTACCGGACCGGGCTACGGCCCGCCCCCGCCTGCTAGCATCGGCGCATGAGCATCGAACGCCCCACTTTCGCCTGCATCGTCGATCCGCTGCCCTACGAGGAGAAGCTGGAAGCGCGCCCGCTGGCGCAGATCGACCTGGTGGTGGTCCACTGCACCGAACTGCCCGACCTGGCGATGGCCCGCGAGTACGGCGAACGCATCCTGCATGCCTCCGGCACCGGCAACAGCGGCCACTACTACATCGACCGGGACGGCAGCGTGCACGTCTACGTGCGGTCGGACCGCGTCGCCCACCATGTGCGCGGCTACAACCCGCGCTCGGTCGGCATCGAACTGGTCAATACCGGACGCTATCCCGACTGGCTCGCCGTCGGCAGCCAGAAGATGGAAGAGCCCTACACCGACGCGCAGATCGACGCCCTGAAAGCGCTGCTGGAGCATCTTCGGCAGGAACTGCCCGCGCTGCGCTACATCGCCGGGCACGAGGAACTGGACACCGCGCGCGAACCCGCCAGCGACGACCCGGACGTCAGCGTGCCGCGCAAGATGGATCCCGGCCCGCTGTTCCCCTGGGATGCCGTGCTGCGCGCCACCCCGCTGGAGCGCCTGAAGCCCCACGCAGTGTAGGAAGGGCTTCAGCCCCGACGCTTTCGTCTGCACCCGGCGACAAGGCATCGGGGCTGAAGCCCCTCCTACAGGGTGATCGCTATAATTCGCCGGTCTTTGCCATAGGCGCCGCCCTTGTCCCCCGCTCCCGAACCCGTCGTCTCCGAACTGATCGAACTGCTGTCGCTGGAGCGGCTGGAAGACAACCTGTTCCGCGGCCAGAGTCGCGACATCGGCACCAAGTATGTCTTTGGCGGCCAGGTACTGGGCCAGGCGCTGTCGGCCGCACAGGCCACCGTGGATGGCAGCAGCGGCGAGCGCCGCGCGCATTCCCTGCATGCCTACTTCCTGCGTGCCGGCAACATCGAAGCCCCGATCGTCTACGAAGTGGACCGCACGCGCGATGGCGGCAGCTTCTCGGTGCGCCGGGTGACCGCCATCCAGCATGGCCGGGTGATCTTCTTCTGCGCCGCGTCGTTCCAGGCCGGGGAAGACGGCGCGGAACATCAATTGTCGATGCCGGAAGTCCCGCAGCCGGAAGACATCGCCAATGCCCCACCCGTGCCCGCGGACGTGATGGCCACCTTGCCGCCGAAGGTCCAGCGCTGGATGTCGCGGCGCGGGCCGTTCGAGTTCCGCCACGTCTATCCGCGCGATGAACTGAACCCGCCCAAGCGCCCGCCGTTCCAGCAGGTCTGGTTCCGCCTGAGCGAACCCGTGGGCGATTCGCCCGAACTGCATCGCGCGCTGCTCGCCTATGCCTCCGACTTCCAGTTGCTGGGCACGGCCACCTATCCGCACGGCATCAGCTACTACCAGCCCAACGTGCAGATGGCGTCGCTGGATCATGCACTGTGGTTCCATCGCCCGTTCCGCGCGGACGATTGGCTGCTGTATTCCATCGACAGTCCCAGTGCGAGCAGTTCGCGCGGCCTGGCGCGGGGACAGATCTTCGACCGCCAGGGCCGGCTGGTCGCCAGCACCGCGCAGGAAGGCCTGATCCGCGTGGTGCCGGACGCGGAAGCGGCGTCGGCCGTGCCGGCGAAGGACTGAGGGCGCACGCATGCGGCAAGTGTTCTCCAGCCAGCGGATCGAGACCGTCGAAGGCGTGGCCAAGATGCTGACCGAGGCGGGCATTCCCGTCTTCATCAGCAACGGCCGCTCCTACCAGAGCAAGCGCGGCGGACAATTCAGCTATACCGAACCGGTGAAGGCGCAGCTGCAGCCCGCGCTGTGGGTACGCCATGCCGAGGACCAGCCACGCGCCCGCGCCCTGCTGCGCGAAGCCGGCCTGCTGGAGACCACGCGTCCGGGCCAGGGGCCCACGCTGACGTTCCGCACCGACCAGGAAGCCGACGCCGCGCCGCGGCGGTCGTGGGCCTGGCGCATCCGCCTGGTCCTGCTGGCGTTGATCGCCCTCGCTGCGGCGGTGATGTGGATGCGGCGCCCCGTGCCTGCGCCCGCGCCGGTACCGCAGCCGCAGGAAACGCCCGCCCCCGCACCGGCCGATGCAGCGCCGGAAGAAGACCGCATCCGCATCCAGCCCGCCACCGGCGGCTGAGCCCGGCACCTGCAGTGCCGGTTCCGGTCACATCCGTCGCACCGGTCCGTCAGGGTCATCAGCCCCTCCGATGACCCTGACCCGATGACTGCCCTTGCCCTCGACCTGATGCTGCAGACCGAACTGCCCGCTGCCGCGCGCGGCAGCCACGAAGCCTACGGCCGCATCGTCAACGCCTGCCAGAACACCGTCACCGCGATTGCCCTGGCGATCACTCGCGACGTGCAGGCCAGCGAAGACATCGCGCAGGAGGCCTTCCTCAAGGCCTGGCAGCAGCTCGACAAGCTCAAGAACACCGCCAGTTTCCTGCCCTGGCTGCGCCAGATCACCCGCAACCTGGCCCGCGACTGGCTGCGTGCGCAGCACGGCCGCCCGTTGTCCGGCGAAGCGGCCGAGATCGCCATCGGCATGGCCGCCGATCCTGACCCTTCGCCGTCGGAGCGCCTGTTGCAGACAGAGGAGGAAATCGCTGCCACCGAGATCATTTCCGCACTGCCGGAGGACAGTCGCGAAACCCTGCTGCTGTTCTATCGCGAAGGCCAGAGTTCGCAGCAGGTAGCCGAGCTGCTGGGCCTCAGCGATGCCGCCGTGCGCAAGCGCCTGTCGCGCGCCCGCGCCTGCGTACGCGAAGAATTGCTGAAGCGCTTCAGCGACTTCGCGCGTACCACGGCGCCCGGTGCCGCCTTCACCATGATCGTGTTGGGTGGCCTGGTCGGCGCAGTGCCAGCGGCAAGCGCAGCGACAGTCATCGGCTCCGGCGTACTCGGCACCGGACTGGTGGGCAAGCTGGGCACGGGCGGCCTGACCACGGGCGGCATCACCGGCGGCGTGGCCGGCGGCTCGCTGGGCGTGATCTTCGAACAGATCACCCAGCACCCGGCCGCCCTCGGCGGTGTCCTGGGCGGCGTGATCGGTGGCCTGGTCGGCTATGCCTTCACCTGGTGGTATCTCGCGCGCTTCTGCCAGACCGCGCAGGAACGCCAGCAGGTACGCCGCTTCATGGCCCTCAATGCGACCTCCGGCTCGGTGTGGCTGTTCTGCCTCATGCTGGCGACGGTCATCGCGACCGGCTGGGTGGCGATCGGCCTGGTCACGCTGGCGGGCCTGTGCGTGATCAACTACCAGTACCTGGTCACCCTGCCCCGGATCATGGATCCGATCCTCGCCCATCCGGCCAACACGCAACGGCGGCGCGGCTACGACTACGTGATCGGCAGGAAGGCCGTGGCGTTGACCAGCGTGCTCGCTATCGGCGCCATCCTGTATGCGCTGATCGACAGCGGGCGACTGCCCCTGTAGTTCCCCGGCCCTCGCGCACGGGTCACACTCTGCTTCGCCGGTCGTCGTGCCTGCATGACCATGAAGAAGCGGAGACACGATGGACGCCCTGGCGATCGAACTTTCCCTGCGTGAGACATTGCCGGCGGCCGCGCGCGGCGACCATGCGGCGTACGGCCGCGTGGTGGCGATGTGCCAGAACGCCATCACCGGCATTGCGCTGGCGATCACGCGCGATGTACAGGCCAGCGAGGACATCGCGCAGGAAGCGTTCCTGAAAGGGTGGCGGCAGCTGGCCACGCTGAAGAACCCGGACAGCTTCCTGCCCTGGCTGCGCGAGATCACCCGCAACCTGGCGCGCGACCACCTGCGCGCGCAGCGACGGCGTCCGATGACGGGCGGTACGGCGGAACTGGCATTGACGCTCGCCGCCGACACCGCGCCCACGCCGGCCGAGACGCTGTTGCAGACCGAACAGGAACAGGCCGCGCGCGAGGTCATCGCGGCCTTGCCGGAAGACAGTCGCGAAGTGCTGCTGCTCTACTATCGCGAAGGCCAGCGCTCGCATCAGGTCGCCCGTTTGCTGGGCATCACCGACGCCGCCGTGCGCAAGCGCCTGTCGCGTGCGCGCCAGTACGTGCGCGAAGACCTGATGACGCGCTTCGCCGAGTTCGCACACACGTCGGCGCCGTCGGCGGCGTTCGCCAGCGGAGTGTTGGGCATGCTGGCCGTTGCTGCACCGCCCACTGCGGGGGCCGCTGTACTCGGCACTGGCGGTGCGGTTGCAGGCAAGGGATTGCTGAAGCTGCTGGGCGGATCGGCAGGCGTCGCGGCGCTGGGAACATTCATCGGCATCAGTGCGGTGTGGTTCGGCATCCGCAAGCCACTGAAGGATCCTCTGGATGCCCAGGAACGACGCGACCTGGTCCGCTACGGCGTGTTCTGCACCCTGCTGATCGCGGGCTTCGTCGCGGGCATCATCGCCCTGGCACAGGTGCGCGGGTGGGTACCGCACCTGGGGGTAACCCTGGTCTACATCGGCGGCATCTGCTGGGCCAGCGGCCATTGGCTGCCGCGCATCCTGAAGCGCCGCCAGGACCGGGACCTGCAACGCGACCCGGAAGGCATGCGCCGGCAGGTGCGGCGCCAGCGCTTCTGGCGGATGTGGGGTCTCGTGCTGGCAGTTGGCCTGGCGCTGACCGGACTGTTCACGGGGCTGATCATGTCGGGCCGCCTCTCTTTCTTACGACCCGGTACGCACGCACCCGGAAACCCGGGGGCGTGCGTGGTGCTCAGCGTCGGGAAGGCTTGCCGGCGGCCAGTTCTTCCCGGGACAGGGCGCCATCCTTGTTGGCGTCCAGCGCATCGAAACGGCTGGCCAGACGAGCGTTGTCCTTCACTTCTTCACGCGACAGGCTCCCATCCCTGTCCTTGTCCGCAGCGGCGAAGCGCTCATCCATGCGGGCCTGCATGCGCTGCTGGAACTCGGTGCGACGCTGCACGTCCGCCTGGTCGATCTCCGCACGGGTCAGCTTGCCGTCCTTGTCGGCATCGGCCTTGGCGAACCATTCGTCGCGGCGTTGCTTGCCGCGCGCTTCACGATCGGCGCGGTCGATCACGCCATCCCTGTTCGCATCCATCGTGTCGAAGCGCTCGGCGAAACGTGGCTGCGCTGCGGCTTCGGCACGGCTGACCTTCCCGTCGCCATCGGTATCCAGCTTCCTGAAGCCATCGCCGTGACGCGATCCGCCATGGCGACCATGTCCGCGCATTCCCTTGTGCTGCGGACGTTCGTCGGCAGTCAGCTTGCCATCGCCGTTCTTGTCCAGATCGGCGAAACGCTCGGCCAGGCGCGGATGCGCCGCCGCTTCAGCCTTGTCGATGGCGCCATCGGCATTCTTGTCCAGGCTCGCGCGCGCCGGCTTCTGCGCGTCGCCGGCCTGTGTGGCGGCCAGCGCGGAGCCGGCGCCGAGGGCGGCCAGCACGGCCACGAAAAGCAGGGTCTTGCGGTTCATCATGTTCTCCTGGAGACGCGGCACCGGTTGCGCCACTGACACAGAAAACGCGCTGATGCTGCCCGCGTTGACGCGCCGACGGCCGCGTTCAGCTAGCGGACGGTCGCGGTCCACGCGACACCGGCGCCGCAGTATGCTGACCGCATGCCTGCCCCACTCGCCCGCGCCCTCTCCATCTTCGGCCACCCGATGCTGGTGTTGCCGATGGCGGTGCTCGCCATCGCGCTGGCGCAGGGGGACCGCCGTACAGCCGCGTGGTCGGCACTGGGCTTCGGCGCATTCGCTGCGCTGGTAATGGGCTTCTCCTGGTGGCAGGTCCGTCGTGGGCGTTGGGGGCACGTGGACGCCAGTGCGCGGCATGAGCGCAGCGCCTTGAATCGCTTCCTGCTGATCGCACTGACGGCTGGCGCCGTGCTGGTCGCATGGCGCGGGGCTCAACCGTTGCTTGCGCTCGGGCTGGCATTGTCGGCGTTCATGATCCTGGCGGCCATGCTCGCGGCGCGCTGGTGCAAGCTCTCCCTGCACCTCGCATTCGCGGTGTTCGCCGCGCTCCTGCTGCACAAGGTGGGAACACTGTGGATGGTCATCGCCCTGCTGTTCGCCACCGCCATCGCGTGGTCGCGCCTGGCCCTGGAACGCCACACGCGTCGCGACCTGCTTGCAGGCGCGGTGGTTGGCGCAGTGGCGGGCCTTGCGTTCTGGCCGCTGGCTGCGCGCTGGGGAGGATGACGTGGGCGAGAACAACCAGCCTATCGACGACCTGCGCCTGTTCCATACCGGAGAGCATCCCTGCGGATACTGGCCCGACCGCGTCGCGCGCGACCTGGTGCTGGACCCGCGCGACCCGCGCCTGCCGCAGTTGTATCCGGATGCGCTGGGCTGGGGCTTCCGTCGCTCGGGCGATATCGTCTACCGCCCGCACTGCCGGCAATGCCGTGCCTGCGTGGCGGTGCGGATCCCGGTGGCCGACTTCGCCCCGGACCGCAGCCAGCGCCGCTGCGCCGCGCGCAACACGCGCGTGGAGACACGGATCGTCGCCGCGTTGCGTGGCGAGGAACACCTGGCCCTCTACCGGCGTTATCTGGCCGCCCGCCATCCGCTGGGCGGCATGGACGACCACGGAGCGACGGAGTTCGACCAGTTCCTGGTGGGCAGCTGGTCACGTGGCCGTTTCGTGGAGTTGCGCGAGGACGGCCAGCTGCTCGCGGTGGCGGTGACCGATGTCATCCCGGGCGCACTGTCGGCGGTCTACACCTTCTACGACCCTGCGCTGGAAGCGCGCAGCCTGGGTACGCTGGCGATCCTGCGGCAGATCGAATGGGCTCGGCGGGATGGCTACACGCACCTTTACCTGGGTTACTGGATAGAGGGCCACCGCAAGATGGACTACAAGCGCCGCTTCGCTCCGCTGGAATGCTTCGACGGGCGTGGCTGGGTTCGCGCGCATCTGTGAGTCGAGAGGCCGCGTTCGTGCGCGGAGTGTGGGACGTAAATGTGAATAGCAACTTCGTGATGAAGTGCACAGAATGTGCCACCGGCGCGATCGGCGTCGGCGCGGGAATCAAGACATCCACTCATCCGTTCGGAGCTTTCATGAAGTTCAACCTCCTTGCCCTTGCGGCACTGACCACCCTGGCCCTGTCGGCCTGCAAACCCGCCGACGAGGCGACTCCCCCGGCGGATGCTCCCATGGTAGAGGCGCCGGCTGCTGCCGATGCGGCCATCGCCACGTCCGACACGGTCGATGCCGGCACCGGCGTCGCCGAATGCGACCAGTACCTCGAAAAGGTCTACGCCTGCATCAGCGACAAGGTGCCGGAAGCGCAGCGCGACATGATGAAGCAAGGCATCGAGCAGTCGAAGGCCAGCTGGGCCACCGTCACCGACAAGACGGCACTGGCCGCCCAGTGCAAGACCGCGATGGACCAGGCCAAGACCGCGTACGCAGCGGTGGGCTGCTCGTTCTGACGTTCCACCGGGCCGACCTCGTCGCTGGCCCGCGGCGCCCCGGTCTCCCGGGGCGCTTTTTTTTACGCCTGTCACAGCGGCATGACAGAATCCACGCATGCGCACCCTCTTCCTCCTGCTCACGATGACGCTCGCTGCCTGCCACTCACCCAAGAAGCCAGGCGAGCCTGCCGGCCGGCAGGCCGTGACGATACGCGTGGCGACCTACAACACGTCGCTGTTCTCCGATGACGCAGGTGGCGTGATCAGGCAACTGGAAGACGACGACGCGCATGCGCGCAAGATCGCCGCCGTGCTGCAGAAGGTGCGCCCCGACCTGGTGCTGCTCAACGAGTTCGACTACGACGACGCACACCGCGCCGCCGACCTGTTCCAGCAGCGCTATCTGGATGTCGCCCAGCCCGGCGGCGGCGATCCGCTGCACTACGCCTACCGGTATCTCGCGCCAGTCAACACCGGCGTACCCAGCGGCCTGGACCTGGACCGCAATGGCAGTGTCGGCAGCACGGGACGCGAGCGCGGCAACGATGCCTGGGGCTACGGGCTGCACCCCGGCCAGTACGGCATGCTGGTGCTGTCGCGCTTCCCGATCGACGAAGCGCAGGTACGCACGTTCCAGCTGTTGCGGTGGAGCGCGATGCCCGGTGCCAGCAACCCCGTCGACCCGACGACACACGAACCTTTCTACACCGATGCCGTCTGGAAGCAGTTGCGCCTGTCGTCGAAATCGCACTGGGACGTACCGGTTCGCACACAGGACGGCGTGGTGCATTTCCTGGTTTCGCACCCGACGCCGCCGGTGTTCGATGGCCCGGAGAACCGCAACGGGCTGCGCAATGCCGACGAAATCCGGCTGTGGCGCGAATACCTGGGCGCGAGCGATGTCCCGTGGCTCTGCGACGACCAGGGGCGATGCGGGGGACTCGCCACCGACGCGCGCTTCGTCATCGCAGGCGACCTCAACAACGATCCCGCCGATGGCGACGGTCACCACGAAGCCATCATCGAGCTTCTAGAACACCCGCGCGTGATGCGCATGGCCACGCCCCGCAGCGAAGGCGGCGAAGAAGTCGCGCTCGCCTACGCGGCGAAGGGCTTGCAGCGCCATGGCGCACCCGCGCATGTCACGGGTGATTTCGGGCGCCGGAACGGCGCGCTGCGCTTGGACTACGTGCTGCCGTCCACCGGCTTGGCGTTGACGGGCAGCGGCGTGTTCTGGCCGAAGAAGGACCACCCGGACGCCGCCATCGCCGATGGCAGCGATCATCATCTGGTGTGGGTGGACCTGGCCCTCTAGGACGGAGCGCCGCGGCGCGACTTATGCCGCTCCCACTGCCGGCGCCGCGATCCGTGGGCCGAAGCCGAAGACGGCCTCGTTCTGTGCCGACACGATCATCCGGATCATGCTGCCCGGTACCATCAGCTCCACCTGCACGTCATGGCCTTCGGCATCCTTGCCCACCAGGGTCATTTCGGTGAAGGCGCCGCCGGTATCGATCTCCTTGCAGAAGATGTGCGGGCCTTCGGGCTGGTTGGTCAGATAGGGTTTGATCGCTTCACCCAGTGCTTCCAGCGCCTGCGGGAAGAAGAACACGGCGTAGCCGGTATTTCCGTTCATGGCGCGCGCCTCATTCCAGTTCGATGGTGATGGCTTCGGCGGCCGCGCGCGCTGCCGCCCGCGCAGTCTCGATGCTGTCCGCACGCGCCAGCGTCACGCCCACGCGGCGATGCCCTTCCACGCGCGGCTTGCCGAACAGGCGCAGCGCGGTATCAGGCGCGGCCAGCGCGCCTTCCACGTTGCCGAACAGCGGTACGCCGTGGCCATGCGCCAGCATCGCGCATGAGGCGGACGGCCCGCTCTGGCGGATGACCGGAATAGGCAGGCCCAGGATCGCGCGTGCATGCAGCGCGAACTCCGACAACTCCTGCGACACCAGCGTGACCAGCCCGGTGTCGTGCGGACGCGGCGACACTTCGCTGAACCACACATCGTCGCCCTTGACGAACAACTCCACCCCGAACAGGCCCCAGCCGCCCAGGTCGTCTGTCACGGCCCGCGCGATCTGCTGCGACCGCTCCAGCGCGCGCGCCGTCATCGGCTGCGGCTGCCAGCTCTCGCGGTAATCGCCATCCTTCTGCCAGTGGCCGATCGGGTCGCAGAACGCGGTGCCGCCGGCGTGGCGCACCGTCAGCAGAGTGATCTCGTAGTCGAAATCGATGAAGCCCTCGACGATGCAGCGACCGGCACCGGCGCGACCGCCGGTTTGGGCATAGTCCCAGGCCGTGTCGATGTCCGCCTCGCCGCGCAGCGTGCTCTGGCCCTTGCCTGACGACGACATGACCGGCTTGACCACGCACGGCAGGCCGATGGCCTTCACCGCATCGCGATACTCCTCGAACGTATCCACGAAGCGATAGGGCGATGTCGGCAGGCCGAGGGTTTCCGCCGCCAGCCGACGGATGCCTTCGCGATCCATCGTCAGCCGTGCGGCGCGCGCGGTGGGAATGACCCGCGCAGCGCCTTCGGCTTCCAGTTCCACCAGCGTCTGGGTATGGATGGCCTCGATCTCGGGCACCACCAGGTGGGGCTCTTCCCGCGCGATCAGTGCGCGGATCGCCGCCGGGTCCAGCATGTCCAGCACGTGCGAGCGGTGTGCCACCTGCATGGCCGGGGCATCGGCATAGCGGTCGGCGGCGATCACCTCCACGCCCAGTCGCTGCAGCTCGATGGCCACTTCCTTGCCCAGCTCGCCGGACCCCAGCAGCAGGACGCGGGTGGCGTGGGGCGTAAGCGGGGTGCCGAGGGTCGTCATGCGCGGTGGTCCGTGGAAAGAGGGCGCCAGTTTACCGGGCGGGCCGACGGACGGCGGATGCAGCTCGTTGACATCTGATATCAAATTGATATCTTTCAGTCTCCAACAAGGGGATGTGCCATGAGAGAGAACGCCAAGTCGTCGCTGCCCGGAATTCCGGTCCTGCTGGGAGTCCTGCTGCTGGCCTTGGGAGCCGCCGCCATCTTCATCACGGCCGCCGCCAACAAGCAGCCTGCCGGCCTATTGCTGGGTGCCCTGCTGGGGGCCACCGCCCTTTTCGTCATGGCGGGCCTGTACAAGCTGGAACCCAACCAGTCCGCCGTGCTCAGCCTGTTCGGCAAGTACGTGGGTACGGTGAAGGACAACGGCCTGCGCTGGAACAACGTCTTCTTCACCAAGAAGAAGATCTCCCTGCGCATCCGCAATTTCGAAAGCAGCCGCCTGAAGGTCAACGAGCTGGATGGCAGCCCGATTGAGATCGCGGCCGTGATCGTGTGGCAGGTGGTGGATTCGGCCGAAGCCGTGTTCAACGTGGACGACTACGAGAGCTTCGTGCACATCCAGTCCGAATCCGCGCTGCGTGCGATGGCCTCCAGCTATCCCTACGACCAGCACGAGGATGGCCAGATCGCGTTGCGCAGCCATCCGCAGGAGATCTCGCAGCACCTGCAGGAACAGATCGCCGAGCGCCTGGGCAGAGCCGGCGTGGACGTGATCGAAGCCCGCATCAGCCATCTGGCCTATGCACCCGAGATCGCCCAGGCGATGTTGCAGCGGCAGCAGGCCAACGCGGTGATCGCAGCCCGTACGCGCATCGTGGCCGGCGCTGTCGGCATGGTCGAAATGGCCCTGGCCGAATTGCAGAAGAACGATGTGGTGAAGCTGGACGAGGAGCGCAAGGCGCAGATGGTCAGCAACCTGCTGGTCGTGCTGTGCGGCGAGCGCGGCACCCAACCCATCGTCAACACCGGCTCCATCTACTGACACGGGCGCGCGCGCATGAACGCCCTCGTTCCGCTGGTCCTCGCCATCTCCGGCCTGCCCGCCCTGCTCATCGGCGCATGGATGAGCCGCGGACCCGATGCCCGCTCGCGCGGCATGGCCGTGCACTGGGTGCTGGTGGGACTGGCGATCCAGGCCGGCGCCGTGGGCGTGTACTGGGCCGGCGATGACAACGGCCGGGTACACGCCATCGTGATCGCGATGGTCGTGCTGGTGAATGCGCTGATCGTGTCGATGCTGCTGCAGCTGCGCCGCAACAGGAACAACCCGTGAGCGAGAAGCAGGACAAGAAGGCCTATCCGCTGCGCATCAATGCCGAGGTCCTGGCCGCGGCGCAGCGCTGGGCGGACGACGAACTGCGATCGCTCAATGCCCAGATCGAATACGTGCTGCGCGATGCATTGCGCAAGTCCGGACGGTTGCCGAAGGGCGATGCGTCCGCCAACACCAGGAAGGAATCGCCATGAACCACCGCTGGAGCCACAAGGTCGTCGAGGTTCCGTACAAGATGTTCGCCGGCAAGCTCACCGACCGCATCCAGCAGGAGCTGGACAAGATGAGCGCGCAAGGATGGGAGCTGGTCAGCACGCTCTTCATCGAACACGAAGTCTCGGTGCGCCTGTTCTTCCGGAAGCCGGCCTGAGCGCCGACGCCGTGGCCGGGCTCGTTCGACGGATCAAGCGCATCTGGGTCGCGCTGGGGCTGGCAGCCACTGTCCTGTTCACCGTCTGGTGCCTGCTGGCGTACCGAGCGAATGCGGACGGTCGCCGCGCCTCCCTGACCGACGATCGTGTTGTCGTGGTGCACGGCGATGGCCGTTGGGAGTTCAGGCCACGTGCCACATCGCTGCATGCGACGGGACTGCTGTTCTTCTCCGGCGCACTGGTCGACCCTCGCGCCTACGCCCGACTGGCCCGGAATGCCGCCGAAGCCGGCTATCCCGCCGCCGTCATCGAACTGCCGCGCCGCGGCGCCCTGGGGCGCGCGGAAGGGTCGCCCGTCCTGGAGCGGGGCCGCGCCGCCATGGCGGCCATGCCCGCGGTACGTTGCTGGGTCATCGGCGGGCATTCGCGCGGAGGCGAAGTGGCATCGCGCCATGTCCTCGCACATCCCGAACGCAGCACGGCGCTGCTGCTCGTGGCCACTTCGCATCCTCGCGATGTGGACCTGTCTGCCTTGCAGCTGCCGGTCACCAAGCTCGTGGGCGGACGCGATGGCCTGGCCACGCCCGCGCGCGTCGCACGCAACCGGCACCTGCTGCCGTCCGATACACGCTGGATTGAAATCGAGGGCGGCAACCATTCGCAGTTCGGCGACTATGGATTCCAGCCTGGCGATGGTGTCGCGCGCGTGTCACGTCAGGTCCAGCAGCAGCGACTGAGCGAAGAAGCCCTGCGGCTGCTGGCCACCGCCGACACCCTCCACGCCTGTATTCCCTCCGCCGACGCGCACTAGGAACCCCATGCACCAGAAGCAGGAATTCGACGTCGCCCCGCTGTCCTCCCACGTCGCCTGGTGGCTGTGGCTGCCGGTGCTTGCCGCGATCGGCGCGGTGATCGTGGCAATGACGATGGAATCCCGTACACCGCCGCCCTCGGCGGCATGGCTGGCGGTGCCGTTCGTGCTGGCCGTCGGCGTGGTGCTCACCTTCGCCCTGCGGCGTCGCCGGATCGTGCTGGACAACCGCGAATTGCAGGTGCTCGCGACGTTCTACACCAGGAAGCTCGCGGTGGAAGCCTTCGATCTCGACAGGGCACGCATACTGAGCCTGGAAGAACACACCGAACTGGCACCGATGCTGAAGACGAACGGTTTCAGCCTGCCGGGCTTCAAGGCCGGCCATTTCCGCTTGCGCAACCTCACCAGGGCGTTCTGCCTGGTCACCGACCGTACCCGTGTCCTGCTGCTGCCGCAGCGGGATGGCGGCCTCCTGATGCTCAGCCCGACGCGCCCTGCCGACGTGCTGGCACGCCTGCGCGAGCTGGCGGCCCCCACGCCACGCCGCTAAGCTGCGGGCATGCACCGCCTGCCCGCCCGACCGCTGAAATCCATCCTGCTCAACACGGCGCAGATCGAACTATGGCCTGCCGACCTGCTGCGCGTGCGCAGCAACGCTGACGCGCGCGCTGTCGCGACGGCGCATACCGTATTGCGCCGCAAGCACGACGGCCGCTACCTGGCGGCGATCTCCCACCACGCCGTGCAACCGCTGGTGCCATGCCTTCGTCGGGAACCGGGGCTGGATGACGCGTGGGATGCGCTGGACAGGCTCGAAGCAGGCACGCGCGGTTCTGATGCAAGTGCGCCGGGCTCGTTGCCGCTGCATGCCCTGCAGGATCGGCTCCACGCGCTGGGACTGGATGAGGCATACGGCGAAAGCACGGGGTTGCCGCTGGTCGCGGAACCCGCGGCCCTCGCATTCGCCGGATTCGACCGCTACCGCCGGCCGCTGTGGTTGACCGCCGGCGCAGCCCGGGCCTGGCGCGCAATGCAGGCGACTGCCGCGCGTGAGGGCATATCGCTGGATGCGATCTCCGGTTATCGCAGCCACGATTACCAGCTTGGCATCTTCGCGCGGAAGCGCGCGCGCGGGCAGACGGTGGACCAGATCCTTACCGTGAACGCGGCACCCGGATACAGCGAACACCACAGCGGCAATGCGCTCGACATCGGCACGCCCGGTGAGCCACCGGCCGAAGAATCGTTCGAGCACACTGCCGCCTTCGCATGGCTGACCGGGCATGCCGGCGATTTCGGCTTTGTCTTGAGTTACCCGCGCGGCAATCCGCATGGCATCGTCTATGAGCCTTGGCATTGGTGTTTCGTGGGAGCGACCACCTCTTGACGGTATGGGCTCGCGGCGCACACGCTGGGCTCGGGTCAGCCGACGAATACCGCCGACGGCGGTAGAGGCGAAGGCGTCGTTCGGCCCCTTACGTCCCTGGAATCCAACCGGAAGGAAGCCATGAGCACACCCAACCCGTATGAAAGTCCCGCCGCGACGGTGGCCGATGCACGCCAGCCTCTCGAGCGTGACCTGCCAGACGAAATCACGCGCCCGATAAAGCACGGCTGGGTCGCTGCATGCATCTCCGGCGCGATGACGTTGCTCGTGACCCTGGTTTCGCTGGGAGGTGCCGGCCGTGAAATTGGTTACGACGCGTGGAATCTCGTCGATGTCGGCCTGATCGCACTGCTCGCGTTCGGCATCTACAAGCGCAGCCGCACGGCGGCCACGATCATGCTGCTCTATTTCGTGCTGTCGAAGATCCTGGTCATGGTCGAGACCGGCAAGCCCTCCGGGCTTGTGCTGGGCCTGGTGTTCGCCATCTTCTACTTCCGTGCGATGACGGCGACCTACCGTTACCACCGTTTCCTGCGGGACTGGAAACGCAACCCGCCAGCACCCAGGCGCTCGCTCAGCGAGGACCCCTTGTTCGCCGGAAAAGCCACCGACAGTAGCGCGCGCTGAGCGACTCCGAAGGCTCGCCTTTTCACAGGCGGGCAGGATCCCCGGTCAATCCTGCGAACGCTTCGTCGGCGCCTTCGCCTCGACACCGAAGTCCGCGATGCGCCACAGGTATTGCGCTGCGTAGGTGCGGTAAGGGCCCCATTTCTCACCGCGAGCCAGCAATTCCTTCGGCGTCGGCATGGCATCCAGCTTGTCGACGAACTGCGCGCCCTTGCGCACGCCAAGGTCGTCGATGGGCAGCACGTCGGGCCGTCCCAGGCGGAACATCAGCATCATTTCCACCGTCCAGCGGCCGATGCCGCGGATGGGCACCAGCGCGGCGACGATGTCATCCTCATGCATGGTGGACATCTGCCGCAGCGTGGGGATTTCGCCCCGTTGCTCACGCGCCGCGAGATCGCGCAACGCCAGTGCCTTGTTGCCGGAAACCCCGCAGGTGCGCAGCGCGACGTCGTCGATCCGGCCCAGTGTGTCGAAGTGCAGGCGGGCACTGCCGATCGCCGCTTCCACGCGCCCCACGATGGTGGCGGCGGCCTTGCCGCTCAGTTGCTGGTAAAGGATCGCCCTGGCCAGCGCATCGACGGGGTCGAAGGTCTTCTTCCATGTGGGCTGCGGTTCGATGTAGCCGATCCGCTTCATCCACGCACCCAGTCTGCGGTCGCGCCGGGTCAGATGGTCCCACGCATGTTCCGTATCGAACCCGCGCGCGTGACGGGGCATGGCGTCAGCGCCGGACCGCGTCCAGTGCCCACAGCAACCAGCCCAGCATTAGGGTAATGCCGCCGGCCGGGGCGAGGCGCGTGCTGAGGCCACCCAGCGCGCCGGCCACCAGGCTGCCCGAAAAGAGCAGCGTGCCCAGCAGCAGCAGGCACAACGCCACTTTGCCCATGCGCCGCGTGGTGCCGGGCGCCAGCGCCGCCAAGGCAAGCCCATGCCCGAAAGCGAACAACGCTGCGGTCTGCAGGTGCGACTGCGCGAGTCCGGCATCCACGCCGTGCGAGGCATACGCCGACAGGCCGACAGCCGCAGCGGCGAACACGGCCCCGGAAAACGCGAGGAAAGAAGGCTTGCGTTGGCGACGGTCGTAATTCATGGGTGCTGCAGACCTCGTGGAAGGGCCGGCATCCTGCCAGGGGCGGAAAGAAGCGCGGAGATCCGTGCTCCCACAAACGCAACGCGCCGCATGAAGCGGCGCGTTGGCGTGGTACTCGTCATTGCGGACGATGGTCCGGGCAGCGTTACTGCTTGACCGCCCAGTAGATGTCGAACTTGCCGCCGGCATCGAAGGAGCCATCGACACCCGACTTCCACGACTCGTACGGACGATCAACCACTTCGTGGCCGGCGGTGACGGCCCAGGCGCGCAGCGCATTGCGCTGGTTGTCGAGTTCGGCCATGTAGCCGGTGTAGCTGGCGAACGCCGACTTGCGGGCTTCGGTACGAACGTACTCGACCGGTGCGCCCGAGGGGATGGTGACCTTCAACTCGCCTGCGGAAGCGACCGGCGCGGGTGCGGGCGCGGCGGCAGGTGCCGTTTCACCGGCGGCGGCATCAGCCTTCGGCGCCGCACTGCCCTTGCGGACCGGCTGCGCCACGTCGAACGCGTACTTCTCGGTGCCGAAGTCGGTGGTGATGATGCGCAGCGGACCGGCGGCGACCAGGCCGTTGGCATCCATCACGCGCTTGATCCACTCCTGGTTCTGCTTGATCGACGCCTTGATGGCGTCGTTGGTGCGGTCGATGTTGCCTGCGTTGACGACCAGCAGGTCTTCGGCGGGCACCTCGACGATTTTCAGGTCGGTCAGCGGGCTGCCTTCGGTGCGGTAGTCGAAGTTCGGCACGGTGGCCAGCATGTTGGTCAGCTTCGACAGGCCGGCCTTGACGGCGTCACCGACGTGGCGGCTCACGTACATGCCGGCATAGCGGCCGAGCAGGTTGAAGCCGTACTTCACCTCGTAGCTCTGGGTGATCTTCACGTTGCGGTTGTTCTTGCCGCTCGGCTCCAGCGTGAAGACGCTGCGCTTGTCGCTGCCCATGCGCTTGTCGGTGATCGCATACGCGATCTTGCCAGTGCCACCGCTCGGCGCCGGACGCTCGCTCTCGACGATTTCCCAGCTGCCCTGGCCCCAGCCCGCATTGGCGGAGTTGAAGTCCACCTTCGCGCCGACGCCGGAGTTGTCTTCCCCGCCCGAGTAGCTCAGTTCGTTGGCCGCGCTCGGGATCAGCGGGTTCCAGTCCTTCAGTCGACGCACGTTGTTCAGCGTGTCGAACACGATGGTCATGCGACGGTTGGTCTCGACGCTTTCCTGCAACTCGCGCGAGGACGGCAGGACCAGGCCGATCACCAGAAACAGCGCCAGAACCAGCGCCAACGCAATCACGAACTCGATCAAACGGGTCATTCAGGAGTCTCCGGGGGCCGGTGCCTCGGCCGTGAAAAAAATGCAACGCGCATCCTAGCAGGGTTGGCAGCCTTCGGGCAGCCCACCTGACACCGGTTGGCCGCCCTATTCCGGGGCGTATGGAAAGGAGCCTCGGCGGCCATGGCGCACCTGTGCGCCGCAGCAACAGAGCCTGCCGCGGGCTTCAGACCAACTGCAGTTCGAACGCCTTGAGCACCGCCCGCGTGCGGTCGCGCACACCCAGCTTGGAGAGGATGTTGGAGACATGGTTCTTGATGGTCCCCTCGGCCACGCCCAGCGAGTTGGCGATCTCCTTGTTGGAGAAGCCGCTGGCCATCAGCCGGAGGATCTCGGTCTCGCGGTCCGTCAACGGGTCCGGGCGGTCCAGGCTGACGAACTCGTTGCGCATGTGCTCCAGGCCGGACAGCAGGCGCTGGGTGACGGCCGGCTGCACCAGCGAGCCGCCGCCGGCCACGGTGCGGATGGCGCCGACCAGTTGCTCCAGCGACACATCCTTCAGCAGGTAGCCCTTGGCGCCGGCCTTCAGCCCGGCAAGGACGAGCTGGTCGTCGTCGAACGTGGTGAGGATGATGGTGGGGGGAAGCTGGCCCGTTCTGGCCAGCGCCTGCAGCGCCTCCAGGCCCGACATCACCGGCATGCGCATGTCCATCAGCACCACGTCGGGGTTGACCTGCGGGACCAGGTCGACGGCCTGTTTCCCGTCTGCGGCCTCGGCCACCACCTCGATGCCGTCGTCCAGCGCCAGCAGGGAACGGATGCCCTGGCGTACCAGGGTTTGGTCGTCGACCAGACAGACACGGATCACGGGGTTCCTCCGGAGCTGAGCTCGGGTGTGGGTTCGGGTTGGGGAAGGGGGCGGGGCGCGAGGCCGGGTGCGGCCTCGTTGACGGGCAACGCGATGTGCAGGCAGAAGCCCCGTCCGGGCTGCGTCTCGATGCGCAGGTCGCCACCGTACTGGGACAGGCGCTCGCGCATGCCGGTGAGGCCGTTGCCGGCGACCACCTGCCCGCTGCCGGCACCGTCGTCGCGGGCATCGATCAGGATCTTCGCCCCGTCGCGCCGGCAATGCAGCCACAGGTGGCGGGCGTTGGCATGGCGGACGGCGTTGGTGATGATTTCCTGGGTGCACCGCAGCAACACATGGGCGCGGTGCGGGTCTTCGAGGGTCAGGGGCTCTTCGATATCCATGTGGATGGCCAGCGAAGGGACTTTTTCGGCCAGCGGAACCAGCGCCGCCCCCAGATCGATGGCGCCGCTGTCGCGCAGCTGGCTGACGGCTTCGCGTACGTCGGTCAGCAGCAGCCGGGCCAGCGTATGCGCCTGGCGCACGTGCTCCTGCGCGCGCCCCTCGGTCATGTGGCCGGCAACTTCCAGGTTCAGGCTCAGGGCGGTCAGGTGGTGCCCCAGCAGATCGTGCAATTCGCGGGAGATGCGGGTGCGCTCGTTCACCCGGGCGCTCTCGGCCAGCAGCACGCGGGTGGCGCGCAGTTCCGCGTTGAGTCGCCGCTGCTCTTCACGCGCCTGGGCCTGCTGGCGCGCTACGTAGGTGGTGATCAGCACGAAGGCCGAAAACCCCACGTAGAACATCGACTGGAACAGGGCCTCCCAGAAATTGAAGTCGTCGCGAGCCATGAACGACGGCACCAGCAGGACGTGCGCGGCCAGCAGCCAGGCCACCGCGAAGCGCAGTTCCAGCAGCCAGGGCAGCACGCCGGCCATGATCAGCAGCAGCACGGCGCCCAGCCCGGTCTGGGTATAGAAGCCCACCCCGATCGCGGTCGCCGTCAGCACCATGGCCAGCGGCACGTTCCATGCCACCGGCAGGCCATCCCGGCGGCCATCCAGCGCACGCGTCGCCAGCCAGTAGACGCCGCCAAAGATGAAGTAGCACAGCGCGGTCAGCGGCAGGTTGACGCCCTGCTCGTCCGTTCCGCTGGACGGCGGCAGCACCCACACATTCAGGATGATGGGAATCCCCACCAGGGCCCATGTGTAGAGCCCGGCGGCGCGCAGCAGGCGGGTATGGCTGAGTCGTCCCAACATCCGGGCATCTTAGGCGGAATCGCGCGCGGCCATGTCCCAACTAAAGTCATGCCCGCGTTGGAATGGGGATGGCCGGGTTCATCCCCCGCTCACCCGCCGCCTCGCCCGTCGCTGCGGCACCATGCGATAATCCCCGCTTGGCCGTGCGCCACCCTGCAAGACCCGTTCGGAGTCAGGTAATGTCGATTGTCATCCGCGACGTGCGCGAGCACGAGCTGGATTCCGTCCTAGCCCTCAACAACAATGCCGGACTGGCGATCCTGCCGCTGGATTCGGCCAAGGTCCGCCGCTTCTACGAACAGGCCGAGTACTTCCGCGTCGCCGAACGCGACGGCAACCTCGCCGGTTTCCTGGTCGGCTTCGGCTCGAACGCCGGGCATGACAGCAGCAACTTCGCCTGGTTCCGCGAGCGCTACCCCCAGTTCTTCTACATCGACCGCATCGTGGTGGCCAGCCGCCGCCGCGGCGGCGGCGTGGGCCGGGCGTTCTACGCCGACGTGCAGAGCTATGCGGAACTGCGCTATCCGCAGCTGGCCTGCGAAGTCTTCCTCGACCATGGCGCCGACCCCGCCCTGCTCTTCCATGGCAGCTTCGGCTTCCGCGAGATCGGCCAGAACGTCATGGCCGAGGCCAACGTGCGCGCCAGCATGCTGATGAAGGAACTGTGCAGCTATCCGTGGGTCCGCGAAACCTATGGCGACGCCCTGCCGGACGCACCGTGGGCCCGCACCCGGCTGCTGGTCGATGCCAGCACGCAACGGCCGACGGGTACATGAGCGTGACGCGAGCCTCCATGGACTACGAACAGGCCGGTGAACTGAAGATCGGCCAGGTCGGCATCGCCAACCTCCGCATCCGCACCCTCGATGTCGACCAGCTGATCCGCGAGATGCGCGAGCGCGTGGAGCGCGCGCCCAAGCTGTTCGGCCGCGCTGCCGTGATCGTCGACTTCGGCGGCCTGACCCGCCTGCCGGACGAAGCGACCGCACGCGCACTGATCGACGGCCTGCGCGGTGCCGGCGTCCTCCCGGTGGCGCTGGCCTACGGCACGCGTGAAACCGAAACCCTTTCCGAACAACTCGGCCTGCCCCTGCTGGCCAAGTTCCGTGCCCAGTACGAGCCGGTGGCGCAGGCCACACCCGCACCCGCGCGGGCCGAACCCGCGCCTGCCCCCGCCAAGGCGGCGCCGGCACCCACGGCGAAAGCCGCCGACACCAGGCCTGGGCTGGTCCAGAAGACCCCCGTGCGATCGGGCCAGCAGCTTTACGCGGAAAACCGCGACCTGACCGTACTGAGCACCGTGGGTGCCGGCGCCGAAGTCATCTCCGACGGCTCCATCCACATCTACGGCGCCCTGCGCGGCCGCGCGCTCGCCGGTGCGCGCGGCAACGCCGATGCGCGCATTTTCTGCCGCGAGTTCCATGCCGAACTGGTCGCCGTCGCCGGTCACTACAAGGTGATGGAGGAAGTACCCAAGGAACTGCGCGGCAAGGCCGTGCAGATCTGGCTGGACCAGGACCAACTCAAGATCGTCGCGCAGGAATGATGCGCGGCGTTACCCCGAATAGAAGAACGACCAAGGAGAACACCGTTGGCTGAAATCATCGTAGTCACGTCCGGCAAGGGCGGCGTGGGCAAGACCACCACCAGCGCCAGCATCGCATGCGGTTTGGCCCGTCGCGGCAAGAAGGTCGCGGTCATCGACTTCGACGTCGGCCTGCGCAACCTCGACCTCATCATGGGCTGCGAACGCCGCGTCGTGTACGACTTCGTCAACGTCACCCAGGGCGAAGCCACCCTGAAGCAGGCCCTGATCAAGGACAAGCGCTTCGACACGCTGTACGTGCTGGCCGCCTCGCAGACCCGCGACAAGGATGCGCTGACCAAGGAAGGCGTGGAGAAGGTGCTGAAGGACCTGTCCGATGACGGCTTCGACTACGTCGTGTGCGACTCGCCGGCCGGCATCGAGAAGGGCGCGTTCCTGGCGATGTACTTCGCCGACCAGGCCATCGTGGTGGTCAATCCGGAAGTGTCCTCCGTGCGCGACTCCGACCGCATCCTGGGCCTGCTGGACTCCAAGACCCGCAAGGCCGAGAACGGCGAGACGCTGAAGGCCAACCTGCTGCTGACGCGCTACAACCCGGCGCGCGTGGAAGGCGGCGAGATGCTCAGCATCAAGGACGTGGAAGACGTGCTGGGCCTGAAGACCCTGGGCGTGATTCCGGAGTCGGGCGACGTGCTCAACGCCTCCAACAAGGGCGAACCGGTCATCCTCGACCTGGAGTCGCCGGCCGGCCAGGCCTACGACGACACGGTGGGGCGCCTGCTGGGCGAAGACCGCCCGATGCGCTTCATCACCCTTGAGAAGAAGGGTTTCTTCACCAAGTTGTTCGGAGGTTGAACATGGGCCTGTTCGATTTCCTCAAGGCGAAGAAGAACACCGCCGAAACCGCGAAGAACCGCCTGCAGATCATCATCGCGCAGGAGCGCAATTCGCGTGGCGCCCCCGACTACCTGCCGCTGCTGCGCCGCGAGCTGCTGGAAGTCATCAAGAAGTACGTCAACGTCGACGTCGACGCGGTGAAGGTCGACCTGATCAAGGACGGCGACCACGACGTGCTGGACATCTCGGTCGCGCTGCCTGAAGGCAACTCCTGACCACGGGCGGAGCATCGCTCCGCCCTAACTGTCCCGCCCGCATGAATGCCGCTGCAGACACCCTCGAACCCAACGTGATGCGCGTGGCGGCATTGCCGCTCGGTGCCGCGGCCACGCTGCTGGCGCGTTACGGACTGGTCCTGCACCGCATCGAAGACGGCGCACCGATTCCCGGCAGCTTCTGGGGCGAACCGGAAGCCGGCGTCATCGCCCACAACGTCTACGTCCGTGGTGACACACCCGTGCATTCGATGCTGCACGAAGCCTGCCACCTGATCGTCCTGCCGCCGGAACGGCGCGCGCAGGTGCACACCGACGCCACCGATTCGGTGATCGAGGAAGACGCCACCTGCTGCCTGCAGATCATCCTGGCCGACGAACTGCCGGGCGTGGGTCGCGGCCGGCTGATGGCGGACATGGACGCATGGGGCTACACGTACCGGTTGGGATCGACGCAGGCGTGGTTCGAGCAGGACGCCGACGATGCCCGCGCCTTCCTGGACGAACACGGTCTGCCTCACCGCTGACGGGCCGTCCCTGTAGGAGCGACGTAAGTCGCAACCGCACGCCTGCGCCAACCAGGACACCCCGCCTGTCGCGAAGGCGCCAACAACGGCTCTGCGGCATGCTTTTGCGCGCCCTGGGTCGTTCAACGTTCCGGTCGCGACTTACGTCGCTCCTGCAGTAAGGGGGCGCCGCACTTGCACCCCCTCCCCCACCCTCACTACCCTTCCGGTTCCTGCGCCCGCCGCACCCTGAAGGACTTCCCGTGAAGCAACGCCACCTCCTGCTCGCACTCGCCGTCGGCGCCTGCGTCGCCACGCTCGCCGCCTGCAAGAAGGACGAGCCCGCCGCAGACACTGCCGGCGTGCCCACCGCGCCGCAGGGCGAGACCGCCGACCAGTTCATCGCGCGGGTCAACGACGAGTTCAAGAAGATGTACCCGGAGCTGACCGCCGCGCAATGGCTGTCCAGCACCTACATCAACGACGACAGCCAGCTGCTCGCCGCCAAGGGCAACGAGCGCTACCTGACCCAGCTCAACAGCTGGATCGAGCAGGCGAAGAAGTTCGAAGGCCAGAAGATGTCGCCCGAGACCGCGCGCGCCATCCAGTTGCTGAAGCTGGCCACCGCGATGCCGGCGCCGAAGGATCCGGCCAAGCTGGCCGAGTTGACCCAGATCGCCACCAAGATGGAAGGCACCTACGGTGCCGGCACCTATTGCACCGGCGAGGGCGACGACAAGAAGTGCCGGCAGTTGGGTGAACTCGAGGATGTGCTGCGCAGCAGCCGCGACTACGACGCCCAGCTGGACGCATGGCAGGGCTGGCACACCATCGCCCAGCCGATGCGCGCCGACTACACGCGCTTCGTCGAACTGGTGAACGAAGGTTCCAAGGAAATGGGCTTCGCCGATGCCGGCGAGATGTGGCGCAGCGGCTACGACATGACGCCCGCCGAGATCGCCGCCGAAACCGATCGCCTGTGGGGCCAGGTCAAGCCGCTCTACGAACAGCTGCACTGCTACACCCGCACCAAGCTGCAGGCCACTTACGGCGTGGAGAAGGGCCAGGTCAACGGCCTGCTGCCGGCGCACCTGATGGGCAACATGTGGCAGCAGGACTGGGGCAACCTGTGGGACGTGCTGGAGCCCTACAAGGGTGCCGGCAGCCTCGACATCACCGGCGCGCTGGAAAAGCAGTACCAGGCTGATTACCAGGCGGCACTCGGCAAGGCCGGCCCGGGACCGGGTACCGACAAGCTGTTCCAGGCCGAGCGCGAGGCACAGCTGCAGGTCGCCAAGCAGATGACCGAACGTGCGCAGGAGTTCTACACCAGCCTCGGCATGCCGAAGCTGCCGGAGAGTTACTGGTCCAAGACCCAGTTCATCAAGCCGATGGACCGCGACGTGGTCTGCCACGCCAGCGCGTGGGACATGAACATGGCCGGCGACGTACGCACCAAGATGTGCATCAAGCCGAACGAGGAAGACTTCACCACCATCTACCACGAGCTCGGCCACGTCTATTACTACCTGGCCTACAACAAGCTGCCGCCACTGTTCCAGACCGGCGCGCACGACGGCTTCCACGAAGCGATCGGCGACACCATGGTGCTGGCGATGACGCCTGACTACCTGAAGTCGATCGGCATGGTCGACGCGCCGCAGCAGAGCAACGAAGCGCTGATCAATGCGCAGATGCGCATGGCGCTGGCGAAGGTGTCGTTCATGCCGTTCGGCCTGATGATCGATCGCTGGCGCTGGGGCGTGTTCGACGGCAGCATCAAGCCGGCCGACTACAACAAGGCCTGGTGGGAACTGAAGGCCAAGTACCAGGGCGTGGCGCCGGCCACCGCGCGCGGCGAGGATTTCTTCGACCCGGGTGCGAAGTACCATGTGCCGGGCAACACGCCGTACACGCGCTACTTCCTTTCGCACGTGCTGCAGTTCCAGTTCTACAAGGGCCTGTGCGATGCGGCCGGCTACAAGGGCCCGCTGTACAACTGCAGCTTCTACGGCAACAAGGCGGCGGGCCAGAAGTTCTGGGCGATGCTGGAAAAGGGCGCCAGCCAGCCGTGGCAGTCCACCCTGAAGGAACTCACCGGCGGCGAGAAGATGGACGCCGGCGCGGTGCTGGAATACTTCGCCCCGCTGCAGGATTGGCTGAAGCAGCAGAACGAAGGGCAGACCTGCGGCTGGCAGATGCCTGCGGCGGCAGCCACGCCGACGCCCGGGACACCGGCGAAGTCGTAAGCTGCAGCAACGGGACGGGCCGGTGACGGCCCGTCTTTTTATTCAGAACACATGGCCACAAGGATGTCATTGATGAAAGCGCGCTACCCCCTGTCGACCCTGCTGCTTGTCTTGCTGGCCTCGCCTCACTGCGCCGTCGCACAGACCGGCCCGCAGGTCGGCAGCGAAACCAGCCGCACGCCCACGTTGGCGCCAACGCAATGGAAGCTCGCCGCCTTCCCGTCACGCAACGCCACCCCGCTGCGCTATCGGGAACTATCCATCAGCCGGTTGCTCGACGTGCAACGACACAACACGGTCCAGCGCATCAAGGCCACCCAGATAGGCGTGGGCCGGGGGTTGGCGGATGAAGGCGTCGACCGCACGACGCCAGTGCTGCGCTGGATTCCCCTGAAGACCGGCGGCGCTGTCGCACGCCTGCAGGTCACGTCGCCGGATGCTCTCGGCCTGCGCGTGGGACTGCAACTGCAGGGACTGCATCCGCATGTCGAACTGCGCTTCGGTGGCTCCGACGCGCCTTCACAAGCGGTTGCGACGGTGAACGCATCCGAGGCCCAGCAACTGGTGGATGCGCAAGGCATCTACTGGACACCAGGCACCGACGGCGCCACCCAGATCATCGAGATCTATCGTCCCGCGCACGTCAAGGCATTGCAGGCACGTCTGCAGGCACCGAAGCTGTCGCACCTGCTGACCAACAGCCGCAACGATTTCAAGCTGCTCAAGTCGCTGGGCGATGCGGGCAGCTGCAACATCGACGTGGTCTGCAAGGTTGCCGAGTACGGCCCTGCCTTCGTGCAGGCGAAAAACGCCGTGGCCCACATGACCTTCGTCGAGAGCGACGGCAAGGGCTATGTCTGCACCGGCACACTGCTCAACGACACCGTCCCCTCGACGCAGGTGCCCTACTTCTATACCGCGGCACATTGCATTTCCAGCCAGTCGGTAGCCAACACGCTCAACACCTATTGGGCGTACGAGAACTCCACCTGTGGCGGCGCGGATGGCGCGAGGCGCAACCCGGTGGTCGGCGGCGCGGACCTGCTGTATGCGGACGAAGACCTGGATGCGCTGTTGCTGCGCCTGAAGAATCCTGCTCCCGCCAATGCCACGTTCGCAGGTTGGGATGCCAGCACCCTGGCCACCAGCGCGGACGTCATCGCCATCCATCATCCCCAGGGCGACGCCAAGAAAGTATCCCGGGGCCAGCATGTCACCGATGCCTACGCCGAACTCTATACCGTGGCCTGGCTCGAAGGCACCACGGAAGGTGGCAGCAGCGGCTCGGGCCTGTTCACGCGCTACCGCGACAACAGCCTGCGCCTGCGGGGTGGCCTGCTGGGTGGCGATGCCTTGTGTTCCAACACCGGTTCCACCGGAAATGCCCTCAACCGCGACCACTACTCGCGGCTCGACCTGGTCTTTCCGCACATCAAACAGTGGATAGCCTCGGAGCCGGTCCGCGAGAACAGCTCGCAGCCGCTGGTACGTTCCGCCGGCGCCGTCGCGCAGGGCCAGGGCTCACGCACCATCACCCCAACGGAAACCATGACAAGGCCGACTGCGCGGCCCGCCATCGAACGTCCCCGCACGATGACCCCCACGCGACACTCGCTGCGCGAGCGCTGATCGCAGCGAGCAGGCGACGAAGAGGCCGGCGTATGCCGGCCTCTTCCTTTGCGGACCCTCACAGGCTTCATCGCCAGCACACATCGCGCGCGCAGGCTGGATGCGAACCGACCGGAGAGCAGCCACTGCCATGCCGACCATCTTTACCCATGCCCTGATTCCCCTGGCCGCCGGCGTTGCCCTGGGGCGGACACGTCTTCCACCGAAACTGGTCGCCGCCGGCATGGCCGCCGCGATGCTGCCGGATGCCGACGTGGCGATGTTCAAGCTGGGGATCGAGTACGCGCATGATTTCGGCCATCGGGGCGCCAGCCACTCGCTCGCATTCGCCGTTTTCTGCGGTGCGTTCGCGGCGGGCTTCGCGCGGTGGTTGAAGGTGCGCGCCGTCACCGCATTCCTGTTCATAGCCCTGTCCGTGGCCTCGCATCCACTGCTGGACATGCTGACTGATGGTGGCCTGGGTGTCGCGCTGTTCTGGCCGTGGTCCGACGCACGTCACTTCGCGCCCTGGCGCGTGATCGAAGTGTCGCCCTTCGCGAACCGTTTCTTCAGCGCGCGTGGCGCGGAGGTGCTGGCGTCGGAACTGCGATGGATCTGGGTGCCGGTGGGCGTCATGGCGGGGCTGGCGGTGTGGCTGCGCCGACGGCATGCGACGTTGTAGGAGCGACGTCAGTCGCGACCGCACGGCTGGAGGAGTCGAGTGCGACCAAGATGAGCACACAGTGCGGCAGCGGAACCACGGCCACTTCGTGACTGGTCGATGGCCAGTCCCAGTCCGCGGTCGCGACTGACGTCGCTCCTACAGGGATACAACGCGCCTCAGTTCACGTCCGGCGCCGGATCCGGCTTGCCCGTCTTCATCTGGTCGGCGAGCTGCGCTTCGAACTGCTCCAGCGTCAGCCCCTGCGTGGCGGCTTCGATCACGGCGGTGTCGCGCAGTTCGTCGGAATACACCAGGCGTACCGCGTTGCCCTGTGCTTCGTGCAGCACCGCCGCCTGCTTGATCATCGCCAGCACTTCGGCGGCGCTGTCGGAGGTGCCCGCGATGCGGCCGTCCATGCCCAGCACCCAGACGCCGGCCTGGCGCACGACGCCAGCCAGCAGTTCGCCCTCGGGATTGCGCAACTCGGCATGCGGCTCGATGGCGGGCGCATTCGCTCGCGCCTGGTTGTGCGCCTTGGTCGCCTTGCGCTTCTTCGCCTCGCGGCGCGCCTTGGACTGGATGGACATGGACGGTCTCGCAGGAAGTCAGAGTTGATCGGTGGGTTCGAGCGCCGCGGGCTCGCGCGGGCACGCGGGCAGGCGCCGGCTGGCATTCGCTTCCCATTGCCACATCAGCCAGCCGGCCAGCACGAAGCCGGCCATGCCCAGTGCCAGGTGGAGGCCGTGATGGCTCAGCAGCGGTGAAAGCAGGCCGGCGATGATCGCGTTGACCACCAGGTTGCTGAACGCCTGCAGCGACGAAGCCGCGCCGCGCTGGCGCGGATACATGTCCAGGATGGCCAGGGTCAGGATCGGGAACACCAGAGCGACGCCCAGTGCCGCCAGCATCATCGGCAGCACCGCCCAGGGCACGCGGATGTCATCGCCCGCCCAGGCGGTGTAGGCCACGTTCGCCACCATCGCCAGCGCCATGCACGCGTAGCCGATCCTCACCAGGCGCGCGCCGTCGACACGTCCCGCTGCACGCCCGGACAGGAACGCGCCCAGCACCATGCCGCCGATGGTCGGCAGGAACAGCCACGCGAACTGTTGTTCGTTCAGATGCAGCAGGTCCATCACGAACGCCGGCGCGGAGGCGATGTACAGGAACAGGCCACCGAAACTCAGCGAACCGGCCAGCGCCAGTCGCACGAAACGCCGGTTGCGCACGATGCCCACGTAATCCCGCAGCAGGCGACGGGGCGACACCTGCAGGCGTGCTTCCGGCGGATGCGTCTCCGGCAGCCAGCCGACCACCGCCACCAGCAACAGCAGCGAGAACCCGGCGAGGAACCAGAAGATCATCGGCCACGCGCTCCAGCCCAGGATCCAGCCCCCCACGATCGGTGCGATGGCCGGTGCGATGCCGAAGATCATCGACACCTGGCTCATCAGCCGCTGCGCGTCATCGCCGTTGCGCGCATCGCGGATCACCGCGCGCCCCACGATGAAGCCCACGCCCGCCGACAGGCCCTGCACGGCACGGAAGAACAGCAGCGTGGCCATGTCGGTGGACAGCGCGCAGCCCACCGACGCCAGCAGGAACACGATCAGCCCCCCCAGGATCACCCGCTTGCGGCCGAACGTATCCGACAGCGGCCCATGCACCAGGCTCATCAGCGCATACGTCAGCAGGTACACGCTGATCGTCTGCTGCATCGCCACCTTGTCGGCGCCCAGGTGCGCGCCCATGGCGGGGAACGCAGGGAAGATCGTGTCGATGGAGAACGGGCCGAACATCGCCAGCCCACCCAGCAGGATGGCCAGGCGGCGGTTGGAGATGGCGCGGGGAGCCGTCATTGCGGGAAAAAACTCCAGGCGGGCGCGGCCGGCATGCATGAACAGGCGGCGCGGGGCTGCACATGGTACGCCGAAACCGCCAGCGGCCCGCCGCGTCGGGCTATAATCGGCCGGCAAGACCCGGTGGGAGAAGCCCGTCGTCCGCGACGTGCTGCCGAAGGCGCAAACGCCCGTAATCGCTCAGGCCCGATACCACCCCTGCTGCAAACACTCTGGAGAGACCGGCCGCCCTCGTGGCAGCGCCGGCGCCGAAGGGGCACGAAGCACGCGACCTCGTCCGCCGCGCTTCCAAACTCTCAGGCAAAAGGACAGAGGGGCATCCCACACGCGGTTTCCGCGTGCCCGGTCCTATTGCCCTTCCCGGATGCCTCCCATGTCGAACACCCCCTCCCTGCGCGAGCTCGAGCACCACGGCGCGTTTCTCGAACGCCACATCGGCCCCAACGACGCCGAGATCGCACACATGCTGCGCATCGTCGGCCATGACTCGCTGGAGGCGATGACCGACGCCATCGTGCCGGCCAGCATCAAGTCCGCACAGCCGCTGGCCCTGCCCGCGCCGATCAACGAGGAGGAGGCGCTGGCCAAGATCCGTGCCGTCGCCACGCGCAACCAGGTGTTCCGCAGCTTCATCGGCCAGGGCTACTACGGCACGCTCACGCCGAAGGTCATCCTGCGCAACATCCTCGAGAACCCGGCCTGGTACACGGCGTACACCCCCTACCAGGCGGAGATCTCGCAAGGCCGCATGGAAGCGCTGATCAACTTCCAGACCATGGTCGCCGACCTGACCGGCATGGAGATCGCCAACGCCTCGCTGTTGGACGAAGGCACCGCCGCCGCCGAAGCGATGACGCTGGCCAAGCGCTCGGCCAAGTCGAAGTCGAACACCTTCCTGGTCGCCGGCGACACCCACCCGCAGACGCTGGAAGTGCTGGCCACCCGCGCCGAACCGCTGGGCATCACCGTCGATGTCGTGCGTTCCACCGATGCCTTCCACCAGAAGCTGGCCGGCGGTGACTACTTCGGCGTGCTGGTGCAATACCCCGCCTCCAGCGGCTGGGTGGAGGAGTGGACGAAGGACGCCGAGACCATCCACGCGCACAACGCGCTGTTCGTCGTCGCCACCGACCTGCTCGCGCTGACATTGCTGAAGCCGCCGGGCGAAATGGGTGCGGACATCGTGATCGGCAACTCGCAGCGCTTCGGCGTGCCGTTCGGCTTCGGCGGCCCGCACGCCGCGTTCATGGCCTGCCGCGATGCCTACAAGCGCAGCATGCCGGGTCGCCTGATCGGCGTGTCGGTCGATGCCGAGGGCAAGCCGGCCTACCGCCTCACCCTGCAGACGCGCGAGCAGCACATCCGCCGCGAGAAGGCCACGTCCAACATCTGTACCGCGCAGGTGTTGCTCGCCGTCATGGCCAGCATGTACGCCGTCTACCACGGCCCGGAGGGTCTCAAGCGCATCGCCGACCGCGTGGCCCGCCTGACCGCCATCCTCGCCGAAGGCCTGCGCACGCTGGGCTACCCGGCCGTGCATGCCAGCGCCTTCGACACGCTGTGCATCGAACCCGGCGACGCACGCGACGCCATCCTCGCCCGCGCCCATGCCGCCCGCATCAACCTGCGTGTGCGCGGCAATGGCTCGCTGTGCATCTCGCTGGACGAGACCACCACGCGCGCCGATGTGGAAGCGCTGTGGGGCGTGTTCGCCGGTGAAAGCGCCACGCTGCCGTCGGTCGACGCCCTGGACGCCAGCGCACCTTCGCTGGTGCCTGCCGCCCTGCGCCGCACCAGCGACTTCCTGACCCACCCGGTGTTCAACACGCACCACAGCGAACACGAACTGCTGCGCTACATGCGTGCCCTGGCCGACAAGGACCTGGCCATGGATCGCACCATGATCCCGCTGGGCAGCTGCACCATGAAGCTCAATGCCACCGCCGAGATGATCCCCGTGACGTGGCCGGAGTTCGGCGGCATCCACCCGTTCGCGCCCGCGGACCAGACGGCCGGCTATACGCAGCTGATCGACGAACTGGAAGCCATGCTGGTGGAATGCACCGGCTACGACGCCGTCAGCCTGCAGCCCAACTCCGGCGCGCAGGGCGAGTACGCCGGCCTGCTGGCGATCCGCGCCTACCATCGTTCGCGCGGTGAAGCGCACCGCGACATCTGCCTGATCCCGGAATCCGCGCACGGCACCAATCCGGCGTCCGCGCAGATGTGCGGCATGACCGTGGTGGTGACCAAGTGCGATGCCAACGGCAACGTCGATGTGGAAGACATCCGCCGCGCCGCCGAGAAGTACAGCGAGCGCCTGGCCGCTATCATGATCACCTACCCCTCCACGCACGGCGTGTTCGAGGAAGACGTGGTGGAGATCTGCGAGATCGTGCACCGGCATGGCGGGCAGGTGTACACCGACGGCGCCAACATGAATGCCCTGGTCGGCGTGGCCAAGCCGGGCAAGTGGGGGTCGGACGTCTCGCACCTCAACCTGCACAAGACCTTCTGCATCCCGCATGGCGGCGGCGGCCCCGGCGTGGGTCCGTGCGCGGTGAAAGCACACCTGGCGCCGTACCTGCCGAAGAAGCTGGGCGGCGAAGGCGATGTCGGCATGGTGTCGGCGGCCAGCTTCGGCAGTGCCAGCATCCTGCCGATTAGCTGGATGTACGTCACCCTGATGGGCGCGCAGGGCCTGCGCAAGGCCACCCAGGTGGCGCTGCTCAACGCCAACTACATCGCCAAGCGGCTGGAACCGCATTTCGAGACGCTCTACACCGGCCGCAACGGCCTGGTGGCGCACGAGTGCATCCTCGACCTGCGCCCGATCAAGGACCGCACCGGCATCAGCGCCGAGGACGTGGCCAAGCGCCTGATCGACTTCGGCTTCCACGCGCCCACGCTGAGCTTCCCGGTCGCGGGCACGCTGATGGTCGAGCCGACCGAAAGCGAATCCCAGCACGAACTGGACCGCTTCATCGACGCGATGATCGAGATCCGCGAAGAGATCCGCGCGGTCGAGGACGGCCGCCTGGACCGCGAGGACAATCCGCTGAAGAATGCGCCGCACACCGCCACGATGGTGATGGCCAGCGAGTGGACCCACGCCTACCCGCGCGAACTGGCCGCGTTCCCGCTGGCCACCCTGAAGCTGCAGAAGTACTGGCCGCCGGTCGCCCGCGTGGACAACGTCTACGGCGACAAGAACGTCATGTGCGCCTGCATCCCGGTGGATGCGTACAAGGACGAAGTGGACGCCTGAGTGCGGTACCACGGATGACGAAGAAGCCCCGCCGATGCGGGGCTTTTTCGTACCGTCGCTATAACGTGCGTGCACGCGCGATACTGGGCACGCTTGCATTCGACTCACGGGGAGACGCGTCGATGAAGGTAGTCATCAACGGAGCGGGCATCGCGGGTACCGCGCTCGCGTATTGGCTGGGCAGGCTCGGCCACGACGTGACGCTGGTGGAACGCGCGCCCGACCTGCGCACCGGCGGGTTCGTGGTCAACCTGTGGGGCATCGGCTACGACGCACTGGAAAAGATGGGCTTGCTGCCAAGGCTGCTGGAACTGCAGCACCATTCCGACGAGTTGCGCATGGTGGACCGTGCCGGGCGTACCCGTGGCGGCTACCCGTCCAGCGTGCTGTTGAAGCTCGCCAAGGGGCGCATGGCCACGCTGGCGAGGTCCGACATCGCCGCAGCCATCTACGGCGCCTTGGACGGCCAGGTGGACACCCGGTTCGGCGACAGCGTCACCACCATCGACGATGACGGGACACGGGTACGCGTCGGCTTCGACCATGCGCCACTGCAGGAGGCGGATCTCGTGATCGGCGCCGACGGCCTGCATTCGCGCGTCCGTCACCACGTGTTCGGCCCCGATACCCGGTTCGAATACCCGATGGGATGCCACGTCGCCTCGTTCGAGGCAGCCGGCTACCGGCCACGCAACGGGAATGCCTATGTGGCGTATACCGCGCCCGGCCGCTACGTGGCCCGCTTTCCGATGCGCGACGATCGGATGCTCTTCTTCGTCCTGCTGCGCGACGAGTACCTCGCGGGCGGGACGCCCCGCGATCATGCCGGGCGGAAGGCCGCATTGACCCGCGCCCTCGACGGCATCGGGTGGGAATCCGATGCCATCGTCTCAGCCATCGCACAGACGGACGACATCTACTTCGACAGCATCAGCCAGATCCGCATGGACCGCTGGGTCCAGGGCAACGTGGCATTGATCGGCGACGCTGCCGCGTGCCCTTCCCTCATCGCGGGAGAAGGCGCCGGCTTCGCGCTGGCGGAAGCCTACGTGCTCGCGGGCGAGCTGCACCGGCACGGCAACGACACCGCTGCCGCGCTCGCCCGCTACCAATCACGACTGCACGCTGTCATCGCCCGCAAGCAGAAACATGCGGAAAGCCTGGCAGCCTCGTTCGTGCCCAGAACGGCGCTGGGCGTGCGCCTGCGTGACTACACCACGCTCCTGATGCGGCTCCCCGTCTTCCCCAGGCTCCTGATGGGGCGCTACTTCCACGACGAACTGGTCTTGCCTGACTACGGGATATGAAACCCGGCATGGGTATCCAACGCCACGCGATACCGCGTGCGGCGCGCGGGTAACATCGCCACCATGACCGACCTGACTGCACTCGCCCTCGATGCCCTGATCTTCATCGGCCTGGCCTGGACGGCGTGGCGCGTGCTGGGGCGTTCCATTCCCATCGCCGTCATCCCCATCATCATCGGCTTGCTGCTGGCCGCCACCGGCGTGCTGCCTGCCAGCTGGGGCATACCGTCGAAGCCCGGCGACCAGATCGGCTTCATCGGCGTACTGCTGCTTGCGTTCACCGCCGGCCTGGAAACGCGCCAGTCCGCTCACCTGCCCACCACCGCCGATGCCAAGCCGCTGCCGCGCACGCAAGCGCTGCGCTTCGTCGCCAGCGCGGGCATGGCGCTGCTGCTGCCGTTCGCGCTCGGCACGCTTGCGGCGCATGCCTACTTCACCGGTTTGCCGGGCTGGGAGGCGCCTGAAGGCGGCGCCTGGATGGGGGCACTTGCGATCGGCCTGTGCATCGCAGTCAGCGCGCTGCCGGTACTGATCGGTATCGTGCGCGAACTCGGCCCGCTGCACCGGCCGCTGACCCAGCTCGCGCTGCGCATCGCCGTGATCGACGACGCCGTACTGTGGATCGGCCTGGCACTGCTGTTGTTGGCGGCCGAAGGCGGTTCGCTTCTGGCCGGCGCCTCCGCCCTGCACCTGCTCGCGGCAGGCACGCTCGTCATGCTGGCCGCCGCCGGCACGCTGGCGCAGCGCATGCACGGACAGCTGCCCCTGTGGCTGGTGTGGCTGTCATTGCCGGTGTTCCTCGTGGCCGGCGCCTGGGCGAGTTCGGAGCTGGGTCTGCATGCATTGCTCGGCGCCTATTTCGGTGGCGCGATGGTGCCGCCGGCATGGTCCCGGCGACTGCCGGTGGAACGCCTGGGCCAGTTCGCCCTGATCGGGCTGGCGCCGCTGTTCTTCGGCCACAGCGGCCTGAAGATCGATGGCAGCGTGCTGGGCTGGGCCTCGCTGCAGGCGTCGCTGGTGCTGCTCGTGCTGGCGGTCGTCGCCAAGCTGGTCGCGGTGCTGCTGTGTCCGCCGGCCCCCTCGCTGTCGCGCCGTGAAGCGCTGGCCGTGGGTGCGCTGCTGCAATGCAAGGGGCTGATGGAAATCGTCGCGGCCACCATCCTGCGTGACCACGGCCTGCTGTCCGAACACGCCTTCGCCGCACTGGTCACCCTGGCCGTGCTGTCGACCCTGCTGACCGGCCCGTTCTTCCGCCTCCTCGTGCGTCGCCACGCGCAAGCCGACACCGGCGGACGGCAGACCGCATGAGGTGCGCCGCGCACGCCACGCCGTGGATCAGGCGTCTAGGTAGGGCCGTACCGTCTCCGCCAGCCATGCCATGAATGCCTGCACGCGCTGCGGCAGGTGGCGACGATGCGCATACAGCAGGGACACCGGCATCGCTTCGGCACGGTACTGCGGCAGCACTTCCACCAGCAGGCCCTGGTCGATCAATGCCCGCAACCCTGCGGCCGGCGCCTGGATCAGCCCCAGGCCGGCGATGCAGGCGGCTTCGTAGGCATCGGAACTGTTGACCGTCAGCGCACCCTGCACCGGCACGCTGGTGAACTGCACCCCGTCCCAGTACTCCCACCCATCCGGCCTGCCACCGAAGGTGCTGGCGTAGTGGATCATGCGATGCGCATGCAGGTCCTCCGGTGACTGCGGCATGCCATGCCGCTGCAGGTACGCCGGGCTGGCGCAGGTCACCACGCGCAACTGGCCCAGTGGCCGCGCGATCAGACTGGTATCGGCCAGCGTACCCACGCGCAGCACGCAGTCGAAGCCCTCGCGCACCACGTCCACCCGACGGTCGGTACAGCTCAGTTCCAGTTCCAGTTGCGGGTGATCGTGCAGGAAGGCCGGCAGCTGCGGCAGCACGAAATGCCGTGCGAACCGCGCCGGCATGTCCACGCGCAGCCGGCCACGCAATGCCTGGGGTGTACGCACGAACAGGTGCTGCACCTCGTCCATGTCGGCCAGCAGGTCCTGGCAGCGCTCGTAGAACGCCCGGCCGTCCTGGGTCAGCTGCACACGCCGCGTGGTCCGGTGCAACAGTTGTGTGCCCACCCACGCTTCCAGTTGCTGGACGGCAGTGGACACGCTGGCCTTGGGCAAGCCCAGGCTGTCCGCGGCGCGGGTGAAACTGGCCATCTCGGCGACCCGGACGAAAGCCTGCATGGCGTCGAGGCGGTGCATGGCGGCTCCAGCGATTGTTCGCCATTGGCGAACGGTCAAATCAGCTTAAGCCGATTTATCAAATTATTACCGCCCAATACAGTGCCCTCACGGTGAATCCACCGCCTTCCCCGACTGGAGCCCTGCCATGACCAAGACCCCTTCCCCCCTCACCCTGATCACCGGCGGCAGCCGCGGCCTGGGCCGCAACATGGCCCTCGCCATCGCCCGCCAGGGCCACGACGTCATCCTCACCTACCGTAGCCAGCAGGCCGAGGCCGCAGCCGTCGTCGCCGAGATCGAAGCCCTCGGCCAGCGCGCCGCCGCGCTGCCGCTGGACGTGGGCCAGAGCGGCACGTTCGACGCCTTCGTTGAGGCGGTGCGTGCCCAGCTCACCTCGTGGGGCCGCGATCGCTTCGACCATCTGGTCAACAACGCCGGCATGGGCGTGCATGCCGGCTTCGCCGAGACCACGCGCGCGCAGTTCGATGCGCTGGTCGACGTGCACTTCAAGGGACCGTTCTTCCTCACCCAGGCGCTGCTGCCCCGGATCGCGGATGGTGGTCGCATCATCAACATTTCCTCGGGCCTGGCCCGCTTCGCCCTGCCCGGCTACGCGGCGTATGCGGCGATGAAGGGCGCGATGGAAGTGCTGACGCGCTACCAGGCAAAGGAGCTGGGCGCGCGCGGCATCGCGGTGAACATCGTCGCGCCTGGCGCGATCGAGACCGACTTCGGCGGTGGTGCCGTGCGCGACAACGCGCAGCTCAACGCGTTCGTCGCCTCGCAGACCGCGCTGGGCCGGGTCGGGGTACCGGACGATATCGGCGGCGTGGTCGCCTCGCTGCTCTCGCCGGCCAATCGCTGGATCAATGCGCAGCGCATCGAGGCGTCGGGCGGGATGTTCCTGTAACCACACGCGTGCAAGCGCCGTTCCCCTCTCCCTGCGTCAGCGGGGAGAAGGATGTTTCAAAACTCCACCTTGACCGAAGGCGCACTGCGCTTCGCCTCGCCGTGGTAGACCGCTTCGATGTTGTTGCCATCCGGGTCGAGCACGAATGCCGCGTAGTAGCCCGGGTGGTACGGGCGCTCGCCGGGCGCGCCGTGATCGGTGCCGCCGTTCGCCAGCGCCGCCGTGTGGAAGGCATCCACCATCGCGCGGTCCTGCGCCTGGAACGCCAGATGATGGCGGCCGGTGAGTTCGCCATGCGCCGCTTCGCTGTCGGCGGTGGAGACGAACAGTTCGTCCGCCCAGAAATATCCCTCATCCTCGCCGCCCATCGGCACGCCAAGCACCTCGAACACGGCGGCATAGAACGTGCGGCTGGCGTCCAGGTCGCGCACGACCAGCTGGATATGGTCGATCAGGCGACCGCGATGCAGTTCGTTGGTTTCCAAAGCGCAATCCTCCGGTTGAAGAGCCGACAGTGATGGCACGGCATGCGGACAGCGAGTGTCCGCGACCATTCGTCAGCACAGCGTCAATGCGTACAGCCATGACGCCGTAACGCGCTCTCCACACGCGGACGCAGATGATCGGCGGATGCAGACCCTCGCGCACCGCGATGGCTGGTCCGTCGTCCAGGAGACCCCAGATGGCCGCACGCAAATCCCCCTCCCCCTCATCGAACACCGGCAAGGCCGACACGCCGACACCCGGCAACGGCGGCGAGCTCCACTTCAACGCAGGTGGCAAGCACCCGCCGCTGACCACCAACCAGGGCATCCCGGTCAGCGACAACCAGAACTCGCTGCGCGCGCACGATCGCGGACCGACGCTGCTGGAAGACTTCATCCTGCGCGAGAAGATCACCCACTTCGACCACGAGCGCATTCCCGAGCGCATCGTGCATGCGCGCGGCTCCGGCGCGCACGGCTACTTCGAGCTGACCAAATCGCTGAAGAAGTACACCACCGCGCGCGTGCTGAACGAGACCGGGGTGCGTACGCCGGTGTTCTGCCGCTTCTCCACGGTAGCCGGCGGCGCGGGCTCGGTGGACACGCCGCGCGACGTGCGCGGCTTCGCGGTGAAGTTCTACACGCAGGAGGGCAACTGGGACCTGGTGGGCAACAACATCCCGGTGTTCTTCATCCAGGACGCGATGAAGTTCCCGGACCTGGTGCATTCGGTGAAGATGGAACCGGACCGCGCCTATCCGCAGGCCGGCAGCGCGCACGATACGTTCTGGGATTTCATCTCGCTGACGCCGGAAGCGTTCCACATGATCATGTGGGCGATGAGCGACCGCACCATCCCGCGCTCGCTGCGCATGATCGAAGGCTTCGGCGTGCACAGCTTCCGCCTGCTCGATGCCAAGGGCAACAGCACTTTCGTCAAGTTCCACTGGCGACCGAAGCTCGGCATCCAGTCGACAGTGTGGGACGAAGCAGTGAAGCTGCAGGCGGCGGACAACGACTTCCATCGCCGCGACCTGTTCGAAGCCATCCAGAAGGGCGACTTCCCGGAATGGGAACTGGCCGTGCAGCTGTTCACCGAGGAACAGGCCGATGCGTTCCCCTTCGATCATTTGGATCCCACCAAGCTGATTCCGGAAGAGCTCGTGCCGTTGACGGTGATCGGCCGCATGGTGCTGGACCGCTGGCCGGACAACTTCTTCGCCGAAACCGAACAGGTCGCCTACTGCCCCGCCAACATCGTGCCCGGCATCGATTTCAGCAACGATCCGCTGCTGCAGGGCCGGTTGTTCTCCTACCTGGATACGCAGCTCTCGCGACTGGGCGGCCCCAACTTCCACCAGATCCCGGTCAACGCGCCGAAGTGTCCGTTCGCCAACCTGCAACGCGACGGCCACATGCAGATGCAGGTGCCGAAGGGCCGTGTGAACTACGAGCCCAGCAGCCTGCAGCCCGATACGCCGCGCGAAACACCGGCCGGCTTCCGCAGCCATGCGACCGTGGCGGAGGGCCGCAAAGGGCGCGTGCGGCCGGAGAGTTTTGCCGACCACTACAGCCAGGCGCGACTGTTCTTCCGCAGCCAGACGGCGCCGGAGCAGGCGCACATGGCGGCCGCGCTGGTGTTCGAGTTGTCGAAAGTGGAAACACCGCACGTACGCGAAGCGATCGTCGGCCACCTGCGCCACGTCGATGCAGGCCTGGCCAAGCGCGTCGCCGATGGCCTGGGCCTGGATGCACTGCCGCCGGCACCGGCCACCACCGTCTCACCGCAGGACATGCCGCCTTCACCTGCATTGCAGATCATCGGCAAGATGAAGCCGACGCTGCAGGGCCGCTGCGTCGGCATCCTGATCGATGAAGGATCGGACGCCGCCGCGATCGCCGCCTTGCGCAAGGCAGCAGAAGCCGATGGTGCGCAGGTGAAGATCGTTGCGCCGAAGATCGGCGGTGCGAAGCTGGGCAACGGCAAGCGCCAGCCTGCTGACGGTCAGCTGGCCGGCACGCCCTCGATGGTGTTCGACGCCGTGGCGCTGGTGCTGTCGGAGACGGCAGGCAAGGCGCTCGCCGCCGAAGCCGCCGCCGTGGACTGGGTACGCGATGCGTTCGGCCACCTGAAGGCCATCGCGCATGACGAGGGCGCCGCCGCGGTCATCAAGGCCGCCGGCATCGGCAAGGATGCCGGCGTGGTCAACGCCGGCGACACTGCCGCCTTCATCAAGGCCGCGCGCACCCGCCAGTACGCACGCGAACCCAAGGTCCGTACCCTGCCCTGATCCATGCCCATCCCAGCCCTTGGCCAGGAAACCACTGCATGCCCGAATCCATCTACGACGCCCTGCGCGAAAGCCATGAAACCCAGCGCTCGCTGTGCCGCCGCCTGCTGCGTTCGAAACCCGGCACGCGCGAGCGGCTCGACCTGTTCACTGGGCTCCGGATCGAATTGGCCGCGCATGCCGCCGCGGAGGAGCGCTTTCTCTACGCGCCCATCCTGATGGACGACATGGGGCTGGATTCTTCCCGCCACGCCCTGCACGAACACCACCAGATCGACGAGCTGGTCGAAGACCTCCAGTCCCTCGACCCCCGTTACGCCGCCTGGCTGAAGAAGGCACGCGAGTTGTCGGAGAAGGTCCACCACCACCTGCGCGAGGAAGAGAAGAAGTTCTTCCAGGTGTCCGGCAAGATCCTCGGCGCGACGAAGAAAACGCAGTTGGCCCGCCAGTACCGCCACGATTACACGCGCATGCGGCGGAAGCTGGAAGCGGAATAGGGAATAGCACCCGCACGACCCGCGACGACGACGCGCCCGCACGGTAGGCTGCCGGCATGGATTCCCTGATCGCCGCCGCCGGCCGGGCCCTGACGGCCGGCGATGTCCTGGGCGCGCTCAAGCACGTGGGCTGGCGGGACGACCCGCCCGCGCTGGCCCTGCGCGGCATCGCGATGGCGCAGCTCGGCGACTATCCGCGCGCGCGCGATCTCCTGCGTCGTGCCGCGCGTGGCTTCGGTCCGCGAGAACCCTTGGCGCGGGCGCGCTGCGTGGTCGCCGAAGCGGAGGTGGCACTGGCCCTGCGCGACTTCGGTGCCGAGCCGCAGCGCCTGGACGCGGCCGCACAGGCACTGGCCGCACGCGGCGACCGCGCCAACGCACGCCATGCGGAACTGATTGCCCTGCGCCGTCACCTGCTGCTCGGACGACTGGAAGCCGCGCATGCCGCCCTGGATACGCTCGATCTGGAGGGCGCGCCCGCCGCACACCATGCCCTGGCCGCACTCGCCGCCGCCGAGATCGCACTGCGCTCGCTGCGCACGCGCGATGCGCGTCTGGCGTTGCAGCGTGCACGGACCGCCGCCTCGCTGGCCGGCATCCCCGCGCTGTCCGCCGAGATCGCGCAGGTCGAAGCCAGCCTGCGGCGTCCTGCCGCGCGCATCCTGCACGCAGGCCACGAGCAACCCGTCACGCTGGACGACGTGGAAGCGCTGCTCGCTTCCGGCACGCTGGTCGTCGATGCCATGCGCCACGCGGTGCGCGATGCCACCGGCATGGCATCGCTCGCGCGGCGCCCCGTGCTGTTCGCGCTGCTGCGTGCACTCGCCACGGGCTGGCCCGGCGATGTCGACCGCAACGCACTGATCGCGCGCGTGTTCCGCACGCGCCAACCGGACGAGACGCATCGCGCACGGCTGCGCGTGGAGATCGGGCGATTGCGCCGCCTGCTTGCACCATTCGCCGACCTCACCGCCACCACGCGCGGTTTCCAGCTCACGCCGCACGGCACGCGCGGCGCGGTCGTACTTGCACCGCCGGTCGAAGGCGAACAGGGCGCGTTGCACGGGCTGCTGGCCGACGGCACAGCCTGGTCCACCTCCGCACTCGCACTGGCCACCGGCGACAGCCAGCGCTCCGTGCAGCGCGCGCTCGTCGCGATGGAAGCGGCCGGCCAGGTCCGTGCGATCGGCCGTGCCCGCGCGCAACGCTGGGTGGCCCCTCCGCTGGCCGGATTCACGACGATCTTGTTACTCCCCGCCACGCCGACGGGTGCGTAGATTGGCCCCGTCCCCGCACACCCGGAGCCAGCCATGAACGACACCACCCGCCACGCCGCCGCCAGTCCCGCCGAGATCGTCCGCGAATACGGCCCGTTCCAGGCCAATGGCGGTGTGGCTGGCGTCACCCACGACGGCCACCACGTGTGGGCCGCCACCGGCGACCGTCTCATCGCCATCGATCCCGCCAGCGGCGATATCGCGCGCAGCCTTCCGCGCGCGGCCGATGCCGGCACCGCGTTCGACGGCACGCACCTGTACCAGTTGGCCGAAGCGCGCATCGACAAGATCGATCCCGCCACCGGCGCCGTGATCGCCTCGATTCCCGCGCCGGGCCAGGGCGGCGATTCGGGCATGGCGTGGTCCGACGGTAGCCTGTGGGTGGGCCAGTACCGCGAACGCCGCATCGTGCAGATCGACCCGGCCACCGGCGCCGTCCTGCGCACCCTCGAATCCGACCGCTTCGTCACCGGCGTGTCCTGGGTCGACGGCGAGTTGTGGCACGCCACGTGGGAAGGCGACGACAGCGACCTGCGCCACATCGATCCGCACGATGGCCGCGTGCTGGAACGCCTCGACATGCCCGCAGGCGTCGGCATCAGCGGCCTGGAATCCGACGGCGGCGACCTGTTCTATTGCGGTGGCGGCCCCAGCGGCATGCTGCGCGCGGTAAGGCGTCCCGCACGCGTCGACTGATACCGCCTGCCGCCCCGTGCGGCGCCCCTGAATTCCTTCCTCCACTGCATGCAGGCATGCGGCACGGATGACGCTCGCCTGCTTGCCCGCCTGCACCCACGCCAAGGAGCCTGCCATGAACGCGCCTGCACACGACACGCCCGCCATCGTTTCCCGCGACGCATGGCGCACCGCCCGCCTCGCGCTGCTCGCGCGGGAAAAGGAACTCACCCGCCTGCACGACCGGATCGCACGCGAACGCCGCGCCCTGCCGTGGGTCCGCGTGGACACGCCCTATTCCTTCGACACGCCGCACGGCATGCGCACGCTGGCGGAGCTGTTCGACGGCCGCCGCCAGTTGATGGTGCAGCACTTCATGTTCGCGCCCGGCTGGGAGCAGGGCTGCAAGAGCTGCTCCTTCATGGCCGACCACCATGCCGGTGCGCAGCTGCACCTGGCCCAGCGCGACCTCACCCTGATCGCGGTGTCGCGCGCACCACTGGCCGACATCGAAGCGTTCCGCCAGCGCATGGGCTGGACCTTCCCGTGGGTGTCCTCGCATGGCACCTCGTTCAACCACGACTTCGGCGTCAACTTCACCCGGGAGGAGATGTCGCGCGGCGCGGTGGACTACAACTACACGCGGCAACCGTTCCCGCACGAGGAAGCGCCCGGCATCAGCGTGTTCGTACGGGACGATGCCGGCCAGGTCTTCCACACCTATTCGCGCTACGGCCGCGGCGTGGAAGCGATGATGCACACCTACGCGCTGCTGGACCTCACCCCGCACGGGCGCAATGAAGACGCGGAGGACTATCCGATGGCCTGGATACGCCATCACGACCGCTACGATGCGGCGCCCGTCGCCACGGCGGGGGCGTGCTGTTCGGCCAAGCCCTGAGGTAGCGCGCCGTCATGAGCCTGTCCGAAGCATGGCTTCCGTGGCTGGCCATCGCCGGCCTTGGTGCCCTGCACGGCCTGAGCCCGGCGAACGGCTGGATGTTCGCGGCGGCGCGTGCCGCGCGGTCCGGCGATGCGCGCGATGTGCGCCGCGCCCTGCTGCCGATCGCCATCGGGCACGCGCTGTCGGTGGCGCTCGTGGTAGTGCTGGTAATGCAGGGCGCGCGGTGGGCGCCACATCGCGTGCAGGTCGTGGCCGGTGCCTGCCTGCTTGCGCTGGCGGCATGGCGGATGGTCCGGCGACCGTGCAAGCCCGCTGCCCACGTCGCGCATCGATCACGGGCGGGCCTGGCCGCCTGGTCCTGCCTGATGGGCACGGCGCATGGCAGCGGCCTGATGCTGGTACCCGCGTTGCTGCCGCTGTGCGTGTCGAGCGGACCCGCGCGTGCCATCACCGCGACCGGATCGCTGCCGCTGATGCTCGCCGCCGTGGCCCTGCACCTGCTGGCGATGCTGGCGACAACCCAGGTCGTCGCCCGTGGGGTCTGCCGCGGACTGCGGCATCGCGCATGCGCGCCGGATGCGGCGTGGACACCGGCCCTCGCATTGGCAGGCGTGCTCCTGATCGCGGCCCGCTGAAAACGCTACGCCTTCTTTACGCCGCAGAAGGCGTGTCGGCATGGCGGCTTTACGCGAGGGACGCCTATCGTGGCCACACCGCACGCGATGTGCGCCACGACCCGATGCATGTCCATCCTGATCCTGCGCGGCCCGCATGCTGCGCTTTCCGACACCCGCTCCCTCTATCCATCGCTGCGGCAGCGTGCGAACGCGGCCGGCCAGGCGCTGCACTGCCGCGTCTTCACGACGGTCCGCGACCTGCTGTCCGGCTTGCGCCGCGCGCATGCCGACCCGGCCGACATGCTGCTGCTCGATGTTGGCGACCTGGCCGTTCATGACACCACCCAGGCCCGCGCCCTGCGCGACGCGCTCGACAGCCTGCCCTCGCCCTACATCGAAGTGCATGCCGATGCCGCACACGCGCTGGAACCGCGCGTACTGCCGCAGCACGCGCCGCTGGTCACCGTGATCCTGCGCGACGACCTGCCGCGCGCCTACGCGATGGCGCTGGAAGTCGCGCTGCGCCGCCTGCGTCCCGCCCCGTCGGCAGGGACGTTCCATGCCTGAGCCGGAGCCCCTCATGTCCATCCTCGTCATCCGTGGCCCCGAACGCCACGACGCGCTGACCTCACCGCCGCCCCCGCTGCCATCGTCGGTGCTCGGCGCACTGGTGCAGCGCGCCGGCTGCGCCGGACAGACTCTCGCCGTACGCAGTTGCGCCTCCACCACCGAAGTGCTGGCCGCCCTGCGCCTGGCCAATGAATGGGGCGTACGCGCCACCCTGCTCGATCCTGGCGCACTCATCGACCATCCACTGCTGCAGCGTGCGGTGCACGACCTCATGCATCCCTATGTGGAAGTACACGGCGACCTCGGCGAACACCCACACGTGCTGCCGGCCACCACTGGCCGGCGCCTGGCGGTCGTCGACGGCTACGGCGCACGCAGCTACGCACTGGCGCTGGAGATCGCCCTGGAACAGCTCGGTTGCGCGGAGTGCGAGTGCGATGTGCACGTCGGTACCTGACGCGATCGACGCCGCGCAGACCCGCCACTACTTCGCCGACTACGAGGTCTACGACGCCGGCCAGTGCATCGCCTGGGGCCAGGTGATGCTCGCCTGCGAAGCGCCCGACGTTGCGGCGCAGGCGCTGCGCGCACGCGCCGCCGCACAACAGGGCGTGGCCGCCGGCGCGATCCGCCTGCGCTGCATCAGTCGCCTGTGACCGCACGCGGCGGGTGTCACTGAACCGTCATCCACGCCGCGTACCTTGCCGCCCTTTCCTGCACCGTGGGACGGGACCTTGGCCGAACACGCGATCCGCGCGCTCACGCGTGTGTTCACCGACCAGGCACCCGCGCTCCGGGGTTTCTTCGCGCGCCGCGGCGCCAACGACGAAGCCGAAGACCTCGTCCAGGAAACCTACCTGCGCCTGCTGCGCGCGCACCAGGGCCAGGGCGAGCACATCGCCAATCCCGAGGCCTACCTGTTCACCGTCGCGCTCAACCTCGCGCGCGAACAGGCTGCACGCCGGCAGCGCACGCCGGTGCCGATGGAAGATGTGGAGCAGGTGGCCGCGCTGGTCACCAGCGTGGACGGCGTGGAGGATGCCACCGAGCGCGCGCAGCGCCGGCAACACATGCAGGCCCTGCTGGCCAGCCTGCCTGCGCGTACGCGCGCGGTGCTGGTGATGCAGTATCGCGACGGCCTGACCTACCGCCAGATCGGTGAACGCCTGGGCGTGTCTTCGCACATGGTGAAGAAGCACGTGGTGCGCGGCCTGGCCGTATGCCGTCGTGCGATGGGGGCCGCATGATGACCACGCCCCTGTTCCCTCCCGGTGCTGCCGCCGCCACCCGCGAAGCCGCTTACTGGCACGTGATGCAGCGCGAAGGCGCGCTGGCCCCCGCCGACCAGCAGCGCTTCATGGAATGGCTGGTGGCCTCGCCCGCGCACCTGCGCGAATACCTGGCCATCGCAAGCGTCGCCGCCGAGATCGGCGATGCCATACGCGGGCTGCCCGCGGAATCCGAGCAAGCGGGCACGCGCGACAACATCATCCCGCTGCCATTGCGCACCGCGCATGTACCCGTCACGCGCGCGCCGCCGCGTCGCCTGCCACGCATCACCGCCGCGGCGGCCGTACTGCTGGGCATCGGCGTCGCCGTGCATGCAGCGCTGCCCAGCGCGCGCCACTACACCGCCGCACATGGCACGCCGCGCGTGGTCACGCTCGAAGACGGCACGGTGATGCACCTCAATGCGGAAAGCGACGTCACCGCAACCATCGGCCTGCTGCGCCGGCGCGTCGAACTGGCGCGCGGCCAGGCGAGCTTCGTCGTGGCCGAAGATCGCCGCCCGTTCACCGTGCACGCGGCCGGGCTGGAAGTGCGCGACATCGGCACCACCTTCGACGTATCGCTGCAACGCGACCAGGCGCGCTTCGGCGTGGCCGAGGGGCGCATCCACGTGATCGACCGTGCGGGCAAGGGGCGGTTGCTCGCCGACCTGACGGCCGGACAATCCGCGCATGTGGCCCACACCGACCGCAAGGTCAGTGTGGTGCAGGAAGATGTCGGCGCCATGACGGCGTGGTGGCAACGGCGCGTCGTGTTCCGCGACGAACCCCTGCGCGACATCGCCGACCGCTTCAACCGCATGAACACCGTCCGCCTGCGCGTGGACGACAGCGAGGCCGGCGCGCTGCGCCTGACCGGCAACCTGCGCGCGGACGACGTGGCGTCGTTGCGCGCCTTCCTGGACGAACAACCCACGCTCGCGGTCAGCGCCGATGCGCGCGAGATCCGCGTGCGTTCGCATCATGCACCCGCGCATGGTGCGTGGTGAAGCTGGCGCTGTAAGAAAAAATTCATGGGAAAACCGGTGCCCGATCGGCGCCGTGGGCCCTCGTAGTGGGGGTGCGTGCGTGTTGTCGCGCGCCACCACCCCACTCCACCCGGACACCACGATGCGCCGACTCCTCGTTCTTTCCATCGCCCTGGCCCTGCAGACAGCGACCGCCCACGTCGCCGCCCAACAGGCGACCGTCGCGACCGACGTCATCCCCTCGCAATCGCTCGACAGCGCGCTCAATGCGCTGTCGCGGCAGACCGGACTGCAGTTCGTCTACAACGCACAGGCAGGCAATCCGCGCACGCGCGCCGTGCCCGCCGGCCTGTCGTCCGAGCAGGCCCTCACCCATCTCCTCGAAGGCACCGGCCTGCGCTTCCGCTATCTCAACGCCAGCACCGTCACCATCGAATCCGACGCTGCCAGTGCGCCCACCGTCCCGGCAACACCCGCATCGGCACCCGCACCCGCGCCCGTGCCCACGGCACAGGCGGTGGATGCGCAGGAGCTGGAGAGCGTCACCGTGGTGGGCAGCTACAGCCGCAGCCTGGAACAGGCGGTGGACATCAAGCGCTACAACGTGGGCTTTTCCGACTCCATCGTCGCCACCGACGTGGCCGACTTCCCGGAGCAGAACCTTGCCGAGGCCCTGCAGCGCATGCCGGGCGTGACCATCGAACGCAACAAGGGCATGGGCAGCAAGGTCAACGTGCGCGGCCTTCCCTCCGAGTACACCCACGTATCGATCAACGATCTCGCCACCGCCTCCGGCAGCGGCGGGCGCGATGTCGAGTTCGACCTGTTCGCCTCGGAGATCATCCAGCAGGTCACCGTGCAGAAGTCGCCGACGGCAGCGGACGAGGAAGGCGGCATCGCCGGTTCGGTGGAGATCTCCACTGCACGTCCGTTCGATTACAACGGCCGCAAGCTGGTGGCGTCCGCCGAAGGCGCGCACAACTCGATCTCGGAAGAGACCGATCCGAAGTTCGCCTTCCTGGCCAGCGATACCTGGGGCGACTGGGGTGCACTGGTGTCGTTCTCGCATGCCGAACGCACCAACCGCACCGATTCGACCTCGGGCATCAACTTCCGCCCGATGTCGCGCTTCCTCGGCGCGTCGGGCACGCGCGGTTCGCAGGCCGAAGCGGTGATCGAGCGCGATACCGGCTGGGTGATCAACAACCGCGCCAATACCGCCGAGAGCAACCTGGTCGTGTTCCAGGACAAGGTCGGCGACCGCGCGTACCTCAACGACCAGGAAAAGTGGGGCGCCACCGCGTCGCTGCAGTACAGGCCCAGCAGCACCTTCAGCCTGACCTTCGACGCCATGGTCGGCGGTTACGACACCACCGAGGACGAATACGACGCTGCGGCGTACTCGGCCTCCAGCCGCAGCACGCTGGAGACGATCCACGAGTACGACGCCACCACGCTGTCCGACTACGGCATGCTGGTGCTGCGCGACGTGTCGTACACCGCCACCCAGCATGAGTTCCTCAGCAAGGAGCGCATCAACGAAACCGACTACGGCCAGTACAGCCTTGCGCTGGACTGGAACAACGACCTCTGGGACGTGGAAGCGATGGCCGGCTACTCCGGTGCGGAGAAGACGCTGGACTATTCCAACCTGAAGCACGTCGCCTATGCGCCCTCCCGCACGCGCTGGACCGGCCGCAGCGGCGAGACGATCCCCAGCGCCAGCTCCGCCGGCTTCGACATGTACGGCTCGCCCGAGCGCTACCTGTTCGAGGCGTACGAGACCACGCTGGAGAAGATCAACGACGACAAGTACGCCGCCAAGGTGGACGTGACGCGCAAGCTCGAACTGCCCTTCCTGCCGGCCCTGCAGAACGTGCAGTTCGGCGCGCGTTACACCGATCGCAGCAAGGAGCGCCAGTACGGCGAACTCAAGATCACCGGGCCGGGCCCCGGCGACACCTCATGGGTCAACACGCGCACGCTGGCGGACAGCCCGCTACAGTGGATCGGCGACATCGTCCCCGGCGGGGCCTACAGCGTGAAGGACCTCGACTGGCAGCAGGTCTCCAACGATTTCGCACGCGGCTACTTCCGCTACCCCGGATTCTCCACGCCGTTCGACGATGCGCAGTACTACCGCGTCGACGAGGAGGTCGCCAGCCTGTACGCGATGGCGAACCTGGATTTCAACATCGGCCGGGTGCCGGTGACGGTGAATGCGGGCGCGCGCTATGTCGACACTTCGGTGGTGTCCTTCGGCTACCACCCGGTGCAGAACCCCGATGGCAGCACCGGCTACACGGATACGCCGGTTTCGAAGGACGGCGGTTACACCGACGTGCTGCCCAGCTTCAACCTGACCGCGGAACTGGCCGACGGCCTGCTGCTGCGCGCCGCGGGTTCCGAGACATTGATCCGCCCCTCGCTCAGCGACGTGGCCTACAAGCGCACGGCGAGCTGGAGCTCGTTCCGCTTCACCGATGGCAACCCGGACCTGAAGCCCACTTATGCCAAGCAGTGGGAGATCGGCCTGGAGAAGTACCTGGACAATGGCGGCCTGCTGGCGGCGTCGTACTTCCGCAAGAAGATCGATGGCGTGGTGGTCAGCGCATTGACGGGCGTGGTCGAGGACGTCGCGGTCTACAACGCCAACGGCACGCTCAACGGCTACTACGATTTCGACGTGTACCAGCCGGTGAACGCGAAGGGCTCGTACGACGTGGACGGCATCGAGCTGATCGCGAACCTCCCGCTGCGCGCGTTCCACGAGGCACTGGACGGCTTCGGCATCAATGCCAACTACACGATGCTGGACAGTTCGCTGGCCGGCGAATCCGACCTCGGCATCCGTACGCCGATGCCCGGCCTGGCGGAGAAGACCTGGAACTTCACCGCGTACTACGAGAACCAGCACTTCGATGCGCGCGTGTCGTACAACCACAAGGACGAGTACGTGGAGTCGATCGGCTACAACATGTATCCGATCTGGCGCGACGCCTACGGCCAGTTGGACATCTCGATCGGCTACAGGATCAACGACCACCTCAAGCTCAGCCTGAAGGGCATCAACATGACCGACGAGGAGACCAGCGGCTACACGATGGATCCCTCGTTCCCGACCATGTACGAGAAGTCGGGCCGTCGCATCAGCCTCGGCCTGCGCGCCGACTTCTGAGCGCCCGCGCCGCCCGTTCCGGGCGGCGCCTTCCTGTCCACGCCCGGGCCGCCGTTGCGGCGGCCCGGCACGTGCGGCGCGCGATGTCGCGCCCGTCCGAGGAGTCCACGATGTTGCGTCACCTGATCTGCCTGGGCCTGCTGGGCCTTTCTCCCGTCGTGCACGCGGAAGACGCCGACGCCGGCCGCGCGTGGCAAGCCGGCGACCACCACGTGCACAGCGAGTGGAGCGTGGACTGGGACCGCACCACCACCCCGCCCACGCCGATCCGGGGCGGCGATTCTCCCTACACACGCAGCCACAATGCCCGCCAGGCGCTGAGACACGGCCTTGCCTGGATGGTGCACACCGACCATGGCGGCCCCGGTCACTCCAGGGTGACGCAGGAACATGCATGGCCCGCACTCGAGCAGGCGCGCCGCGATGTTCCATCGTTGATCCAGTTCAACGGCATGGAGTTCGATGTGCCCGGGGCCGAGCACGCCTCGCTGGTCATCGCCCCCGGCAAGCACGAGCGCGATGAACTGGTGGAGATCGAGCACCGCTTCAGCCGCAACGAACCGATAGATGGCCTGGCGCGCGATGACGGCCAGACCATGATCGATGCGCTGGCGCACATGCGCGCCCTGCCTGCACCACCGCTGATGTTCGTCAACCACCCCTCGCGCACCGCCACCGGCGTTGGCGCCTGGGGCGAGGTGGAGCCCACCGAACTGCGCGCGTGGCACGACACCGCACCACGCGTGCTGGTGGGCATGGAAGGCGCACCCGGCCACCAGGCCACGCGCACCGAACGCGGCCTGTATCGCAACGCCGCCGCACCCACCTTCGGCGGCTTCGACCAGATGACCACGCAGGTCGGAGGCGTGTGGGACACGCTGCTCGCGGAAGGCCGCCGCTTCTGGATCACGGCCTCCTCCGATTCGCACGAAAACCTGCGCGACGGCGGGCGCGACTACGACCCGGGCGAATACAGCAAGACCTATGTGTGGGCACGACGCGACGCGCGCGACATCCTCGACGGCCTGCGCCACGGTCGCATGTTCGCGGTCACGGGCGATGTGATCGATGCACTGGAACTGACGGTCCGCGCAACGGGCCGGGACTCGCGCACGGCGATGCTGGGCGACACGCTGGCGATGCCGGCGGACACGACGATGCGCATCGAGCTGCGGGTGCGGCAACCGGCGCGGCCCAACCACCATGGCGAACATCCGTCGCTGGCGCAGCTGGAACTGATCGTCGGCACGTCCGGCGAGGATGGCACGCCACGCATGCAGACCAGGCGCTGGACCGCCGGCACGTGGCGCACCGACGGGCCCTGGCGCATCGTCACCTGGGACCTGCCGGTTCCCGCGCGTGGCGCGTTCGTGCGCGCACGCGGCAGCAACACGCTGGAGACGACACCGCTCGCGGACGTGCCCGGCGAGGATCCCTGGCGGGACCTGTGGTTCTATTCCAACCCCGTGTTCGTCGATACCGGCGACCAAGCGTCGGAGACTCACTAGCGGGACAGCGCGCATTCACGCCCCCGTGTGACCCCGCGCGCAGTTCGCCGCGAGCAGCTTGCGTACGTTGACGCCATCTTTCCAAACCGCGCGCAACACTGCATGCGTGGTCGGCGCCGCAGCAGCGGCAATCCGGATCCAGGTGAACAGCCACGGCGACCACAAGGGTACCGTTGTACGAAGCCCTAGCTTCGTCCAGCTTGGCTGCAAGTGCGTCCCCGTCGAAGGATCGCTGGCGCGGTACCCTCTTCATGATGCAGGACATTCCGCACTCACACCGATGCATCCTTCTCCCTGCGAAGCGGGGAGAAGGTGGCCGAAGGCCGGATGAGGGGCGAGCGCGACATGTCCGGTCGGTGACAGCTTCACTCGGTGCAGTGGCCCTGTGCTCCACCACCTAGCACGCGACCGCGCGGCCTGCATCGGGAGAGGCGCGCCTCATACGTTCGGTGGCAGCGGCAGACGTGCGTGCGGAGCGGGGTCGCATCGTGGCGCAAGCGATTGCAACTGGCAGAACGTGGCGTCGTAGGCGGCCACTTCCTCCTGGTACTGGCACAGTGCACGGAACGGACTGCGCGCGGACAGCGCCTGTGCGGTCGCACGCAGGCGTTCGCCGTCGGGATGGGTCTGTACCAGCGCCGCCACCCACACGGTGAGGGCTTCGAGTTGGCCGGTGGTGCGGGCATCGCTGGTTTCCAGGCGATCCAGCAGGTTGTGCAGGTGGGTTTGCGAATACAACAGCATGGGGCATGACATCCGGTGAGTGATCACCGCGGCCTGGCCCCTGTTCCAGCGCGTTGGTTTTCCCTGTTCACGGGCGTCACAACGCGCTCCGGCCAAACCGGTGGGGCCGGAGTCAGGCGCCGTTGGGGAAGTCGTGACTTCCGGCCTATGGATGCCACAGGATCAGGCGAGGTGAGTGCGCAGATCCACGTCGGCCACCTTGTCCTGGTAGTCCTCCTTCGGGTCCACGCCGAACAGCAGCTTCACGCCGGCCAGCAGGCTCTGCTCGTTGAGCCATATCTCCGCGTGCTCGGCATCGAAGCGCAGCAGCGCCAGCTTCGGATCATCCTTGCCACCCTCGTACCACGCGGCGACGAAGGGGTTCCACAAGCGATCGATCGCGCCACGGTCGTCATCGCGGACCAGCATGCCCTGCAGGCTGGCGAACACGTCGTGCCCCATCGACGCGAACGTGGCCAATGCCCGCTGCGGGGATCGCGTGCGCTGGGCAAGCTGGTTGTCGGTGGCGGTGAAAATCCACAACGGACCGCGGCCTTCATGTTCCAGCAGCGCTGTCATCGGCCGCGTATGGCCCTCCTCCGCGCCATCCAGCCCCAGCATCAGCGTGCGATCGGACTTGATTGCTTTCCAGAGCTTCTTTTCCAGTTCTTCGGGGGTGTGCATGGCGCGACTCCTTTCTCTTCATCGTGGATGCCTGCAACCTAAAGCGGAGGATGTGGTGCGCCCGTCAAGATCGCCCGCCATCCGTCAGCCCGCCGTCATGTTTGTGGCGCAGGCGTCACGGGCACTGCGCTGGAACATGAATGCGCAACGCGGATTTCACCTGTCGTTCGCGACTGGCCGCGCACGCTCGCGTGGCGCTACCCACCAAGGAGATTCGACATGAATACCCCTCGCCTCCTGCTGTCGCTGGGCCTGATGTCGGTGATGTCGGCCGCCGCAGCACAGACGTACGGCCCGGAAGACGAAGGCCGCCGCTTCAGCGACGGCAGCAAGGTCGTCTGCAAGAACGTGGAAGTGCAGAAGAACAGCAAGGACCCCAACCGCGTGGCGGGCACGGCCATCGGTGCGGTCGTGGGCGGCCTGCTGGGCAACCAGGTCGGCAGCGGCAGCGGCAAGAAAGTCGCCACGGTCGGCGGTGCCGTAGCCGGTGGTGCCATCGGCCGCAAGGTGCAGGGCAACAGCCAGGAGGACAAGGGCGACCGCATCGTCGAACGCCGTTGCGAGCGCGTGTACCGCTAGGCTCACCGCCCGCGGGACAGGTGCCGACAGGCGCCCGTGGCGACGAGGCCGCGGGCGCTTTTTTTTTCAGTCATCCCGCAGCGTCATCGGACGAGAAGTGCGTCGCGCTTCGCCCGACGGAACGGCACCGGGGCCAAGGCCGGTCGGATGTCGTCGGGCCAGAGACCCGGATCCGCTGCGGCTTCCATGCTCGCCGCCCTGGCATGGGCGCCGTCAGGACACCAGCTGCAGCCGAAGTTCCTTCGGCAGGGCGAAGACCATGTTCTCGGGCTCGCCTGCGAGTTCGCTGACGCCGCCCGCGCCGAGGTCGCGCAGGCGCTGGATGACGCCTTCGATCAGCACATCGGGCGCCGAGGCGCCGGCCGTTACGCCGATGCGCTGCTTGCCCTCGATCCAGCGCGGGTCGATCTCGTGCGCACCGTCGATCAGGTACGACTCCACGCCATCGCGCTCGGCCAGCTCGCGCAGGCGGTTGGAGTTGGAGCTGTTGGGCGAACCCACGACCAGGACTAGATCGCATTCCTTGGCCAGATCGCGCACGGCGTCCTGGCGATTCTGCGTGGCGTAGCAGATGTCGTCGTTTTTCGGCCCATGGATCGCCGGGAAGCGCGCCTGCAGCGCCTGGATGATGCCCACGGTGTCGTCCACCGACAGCGTGGTCTGGGTGGTGTAGAAGAGGTTGTCGGGCTGGCTCACTTCGAGCGTGGCGACATTGTCGATGTCTTCCACCAGGTAGATGCTGCCGGCGCCGCCTTCTCGGCTCCACTGCCCCATCGTGCCTTCCACCTCGGGATGGCCGGCATGGCCGATCAGCACCACGTCGCGGCCTGCACGGCAGTGGCGCGCGACCTCCAGGTGCACCTTGGTAACCAGCGGACAAGTGGCGTCGAACACCTTCAGACCACGCCGCGCGGCTTCGCCGCGTACCGCCTGCGACACGCCGTGTGCACTGAAGATGACGGTCGCGCCGTCCGGCACTTCGTCCAGTTCCTCGACGAAGATCGCGCCGCGCTGCTTCAGGTCATCGACGACGAAGCGGTTGTGCACCACTTCATGCCGCACGTAGATCGGCGCGCCCAGCGTCTCGATGGCGCGCTTGACGATCTCGATGGCGCGGTCGACGCCGGCACAGAAACCACGGGGATTGGCGAGCAGGACGTCCATAAGACCGATATTACCGAAGGCGGAGAAATGAAAAGATGAATCTGTTGCCGGTGCCGATCCCGCGTGGCACCTGCACCCCTCTCCCGCCTGCGGAAGAGGGGAAAGGGGTAAGGGCAGACCGCCGCGACGCGTTTCGTAGGGTGGGCCCTGGCCCACCGTGTTGATGCGTCATCGCGCGGCGGGCCAGGGCCCGCCCTACGCGGTCTTCTTCTTGCCCTCGAACAGGCCGAACAGCGCAATGCCGATGGCCCCGCCCACCACCGCGCAATCCGCGATATTGAACGCCGGCCAGAAGTGGTCCCGCCAGTGCCACTGGATGAAGTCGATCACGTGACCGTGGATCTGGCGGTCGATGACGTTGCCCAGCGCGCCGCCGATCACCAGTGCGTATGGCAACGCCTGGCGCCAGTCGCCGCGGCGCGTGCGCGACAGCCAGAAGCCGAGCAGGCCGCTGATGCACACCGCCAGCACGGTGAAGAACCACAACTGCCAGCCACCGGCATCGGCGAGGAAGCTGAAGGCGGCGCCAGTGTTGTAGGTGCGGTACCAGTTCCAGAAGCCCTCGATCACCGGGATGGCGGTGTATTCCGGCAGCGACGCCAGCACCCAGGCCTTGGACCACTGGTCAAGGCCGATCACCACGGCCGACAACAGCAGCCAGATCAGCGCGTTGGGTTTGGGATGTTTGCTCATCATGTTCCTATTGGAAGAAACCTGTAGGAGGGGCTTCAGCCCCGATGCTCCGATGGCGGGCAGTCGGGGCTGAAGCCCCTCCTACAGGGAAATATCAGAACCACACCCGGTCTTCGCCGGCGCCGTCGATGTTGCTGACGCAGCGGCCGCACAGCTCCGGATGCCCGGCATGCGCGCCGACATCGGCGCGGTAGTGCCAGCAGCGCACGCACTTGCTCTTGGTGGTCGGCGTGGCCAGCACGAAGACCTCGTCGGCACTGACCTCGGAGACGGTGACGTCGCCGCTGATGAACAGGAAGCGCAGCTCCTCCGCGAGCGGCTGCCACTTCGCTGCCTTGATCGCGCTCACCGACACGGCGATCTCGGCTTCCAGTGCGGCACCGATCAGGCCGTTGGCGCGCATCGGCTCCAGCACCTTCGCCACCTGCTCGCGCAACGCGAGCAGTTCGTCGAAGTCGGCAGCATTCAGTGCCGCGCCTTCCGGCAGCGGCGCAAGGCCGTCGTACCAGGTGGCGAACAGCACGTTGCCGACGTGTTCGCCGGGCAGGTACGCCCACATCTCGTCGGCGGTGAAGGTGAGCACCGGCGCCACCCAGCGCACGAAGGCTTCGGCGATGCGGTACATCGCGCTTTGCGCGCTGCGCCGCCCGCGCGAATCCTCGCGCATGGTGTACAGGCGGTCCTTGGTGACGTCCAGGTACAACGAACCGAGGTCGACGCTGCAGAAGTTCAGCAGGGCCTGCACGATCTCGGCGAAGTCGTAGCGCTCGTAGGCGGCCTTGATCCTTTCCTGCAGCTCGAAGGCGCGGTGCACGATCCAGCGGTCCAGCGCGACCATGTCGTCCACCGCGACCAGATCGCGCGCCGGGTCGAAGCCGTTGAGGTTGCTGAGCAGGAAGCGCGCGGTGTTGCGCAGGCGCCGGTAGGCGTCGGCGTTGCGCTTGAGGATTTCCTGCGACAGCGACATCTCGTTGCTGTAGTCGGCACTGGCGATCCACAGGCGCAGGATGTCCGCGCCCAGGGTCTTCATGATGTCCTGCGGCTCGATGCCGTTGCCCAGCGACTTGGACATCTTGCGGCCGTGCTCGTCCACGGTGAAGCCGTGGGTGAGGCATTGCTTGTACGGGGCTGCCTTGTCGATCGCCACGCCTGTGAGCAGCGAGGACTGGAACCAGCCGCGGTGCTGGTCGGAGCCTTCCAGGTACAGGTCGGCCGGCTTGCCGATGCCGCGCTCCAGCAACACCGCTTCGTGGGTGACGCCGGAGTCGAACCAGACATCGAGGATGTCGGTGATCCTGTCGTAGTCCTTCGACTCGTCGCCCAGCAGTTCGGCCGCGTCCAGCGTGTACCAGACATCGACGCCGCCCTGCTCCACCTTGTCGGCCACGGCACGCATCAGCTCGACGCTGCGCGGGTGCGGCTCGCCGGTTTCGCGATGCACGAACAGGGCGATCGGCACGCCCCAGGTGCGCTGGCGCGAGATGGTCCAGTCCGGGCGCCCATCCACCATGCCGGCGATGCGGGCTTCGCCCCATTGCGGGAACCAGCCGACGTGTTTGATCGCGTCGAGCGCGTCAGCGCGCAGGTTGGCCTGCTCCATCGAGATGAACCACTGCGGGGTGGCGCGGAACGCGATGGGCGTCTTGTGGCGCCAGCAGTGCGGGTAGCTGTGTTCGAGCTTGCTGAAGGCGAGCAGCGCGCCGCTCTGCTTGAGCACGTCGACGACCGTGTCGTTGGCCTTCCAGATGTGCAGGCCGGCCAGCTCCACGCCATGCGCGGCCGGCGTGGACGGCAGGTAGACGCCGCGGCCATCGACCGGATTGATCTGCGCGGCGGTGTACTTGTCCAACAGGCCGTACTGCTTGCTGACGACATAGTCCTCCTGGCCGTGGCCGGGCGCGGTGTGCACGGCGCCGGTACCGTCTTCGGCCGACACGTGGTCGCCCAGCAGCACGGGGATGTCGCGCGTGTCGTAGAACGGATGCGCGAACAGCAGGCCTTCCAGCGCACTGCCCTTCACGCGCGCATGCACGACCACGTCGGTGACGCCGTAGCGCTGCAGCGCGCGCGCAGCCAGCGCATCGGCCAGCACCAGCCAGCGGCGCCTGCCGTCGTGCGCAGGGCCTTCGACCAGCGCGTACTCCAGTTCGCCACCGACCGAGATCGCCAACGACGCCGGCAGCGTCCACGGGGTCGTGGTCCAGATCGGCAGGGCGACTTCGACATCGGCAGGCACCGTGGCGCCGAACGCCTTCGCCACCGCCTGCGCGTCGCGCGCAGCGTAGGCCACGTCCACCGCCGGCGAGACCTTGTCGGCGTATTCGATCTCGGCCTCGGCCAGCGCCGAGCCGCAGTCGAAGCACCAGTGCACGGGCTTCACGCCGCGGGTCAGGTGGCCGTTGGCGACGATCTTGGCCAGCGCGCGGATCTCGTTGGCTTCGAAGCGGAAATCGAGCGTCTTGTACGGGTTGTCCCAGTCGCCGGTCACACCCAGGCGCTTGAAGTCCTTGCGCTGGATGTCGATCTGCGACTCGGCGTACTCGCGGCACTTCTGGCGGAACTCGACCGCGTCCAGCTTCACGCCGACCTTGCCGTACTTCTTCTCGATGGCGATCTCGATCGGCAGGCCATGGCAGTCCCAGCCCGGGATGTACGGCGCATCGAAGCCGGCCAGGTACTTCGACTTGACGATGATGTCCTTGAGGATCTTGTTGACCGCGTGGCCGAGATGGATCGCGCCGTTGGCGTACGGCGGACCATCGTGCAGCACGAACAGCGGGCGACCCTTCGCGTTGTCGCGCAAGCGGGCGTACAGGCCTTCGCTTTCCCAGCGGGCCAGCGTGTCGGGCTCGCGCTTGGGCAGGTCACCGCGCATCGGGAAGTCCGTCGCGGGCAGATGGAGGGTGGCTTTGTAGTCCTGGCTCACGCCGTCACTCGTTCTTTGTGTTCGGAAAGGAGGGCGCGCGCCTGGTCGGCATCGCGATGCATCTGCTCGGTAAGGCTGGGCAGATCGGGGAATTTCAGTTCGTCGCGCAGCTTGGCGACGAACTCGACTTCGATATGGCGCCCGTAGAGGTCACCGGCGAAGTCGAACAGGTGGGCTTCCAGCAACGGCTCCACGCCGTCCACTGTCGGCCGCGTGCCGAAACTGGACACCGACGGCCAGGGCTTGTCGCCAACGCCGTGTACCCAGGTGGCGTAGATGCCGGACAAGGCCGGCGTCTTCGGAAAGCGCAGGTTGGCGGTGGGAAAGCCGAGCGTGCGGCCTAGCTGCTTGCCGCGCACGACGCGGCCGCCGATCGCGTACGTCCGACCCAGCAGGCGGGTGGCCGTGGTGAAGTCGCCGCTCTTCAGCGCTTCACGGATGCGGGTGCTGGAGACGCGGTCGCCCTGGGCGTGCACAGGCTCGATTTCGCCGGCGCTGAAACCCAGTTCGCTCCCCATCGCCTGCAGGAGGGCGAGGTCGCCACCGCGACGGTGGCCGAAACGGAACTCCGGGCCGATCCATACTTCGCGTGCCGCCAGGCGACCGACCAGCAGCGTGCGGACGAAGTCTTCAGCCGACATGGCCGAGAGTTTTGCGTCGAAACGCAGCAGGCCGACATGATCGGCACCCAGGTCGAGCAGGCCTTCGACTTTGGCCCGGGCCAGGGTCAGCCTCGGCGGCGGGTTGTCCCTGGCGAAGAACTCGCGCGGCAGCGGCTCGAAGGTGACCACCACCGCCGGCACGCCCAGCGCACGGGCACGCGTCACCGCATGCCGCACCAGCGCACGGTGGCCCGAGTGGAGGCCATCGAAGGCGCCGATGCAGACCACGCTACCGTGCGGGCACAGAGACCCGCCATCGACGTCACGGAACAGCCTGCTCATGGATTCCTGTCTGAAGGTCGACCATGCAAGGCCGGACCGGGATTGCGTCGCAAGACCTTGAAGTATAGCCGCCCGGGCCAGCTTCAATGCCCACGCAGGTCATGTGGACGGATGCCCTGCAGCCAGAGCAGGCCGCCGTAGAGCGCGCCGCCTGCGCCCACCGTCACCGCCAGGCGCCACCCTCGTTCCCACCATGCCCAAGCCGACCAGTCCGGCCAGGCCAGCCGGAATGCCAGCACCACCAGCGTCATGGCGAATGTCGCCACACCGATCTGGCGGAGGAAGCGACCCCACCCCGGCTGGCGGCGATAGACGCCTGCCTTCCGCAGCAGCCAGGCCAGTTGCAACGCATTGACCCAGCCGGCGATGGCGATGGCCAACGCCAGCAGCGCGTGGGCGCCCTGCACTTGGCCTAGCGCATTCTTCAGGTTGCCACCGGCCGCCTCCAGCGCTTGGCGGCCGGGCTCCGTGCCATAGAGCATCGCGGCGAAGAACAGCAGCGTGCACAGCGCATTGGTCAGAACCGCCACGATCGCGGCCTTCACCGGGGTGCGGGTGTCCTGGCGCGAATAGAACGCCGGTGCCAGCACCTTCACCAGCAGGAAGGCAGGCACGGCGATGGACTGGGCCATCAGACTCCAGCTGGCCATCTGCACGTCCGTTGCATCGAACTGGCCGTACTGGAACAGCGTCGACAGAAGCGGCTGGGCGCACAGGACCAACCCGGCGCAGGCCGGCAGGCCGATCAGCAGGCAAAGCCGGAAGCCCCAGTCCAGACCCTTCGAGTAACCGTCCGGGTCGGTTTGGGCATGGCGGCTGGACAGGTGCGGCAGGATCACCGTGCCGATGGCGACACCGAACATGCCCAGCGGGAATTCCAGCAGACGGTCGCTGTAGTACAGCCAGCTGACACTGCCGCTGACCAGCAGCGCGGCAATCCATGTATTGAGCAGCAGGTTGAACTGGGTCACCGAGGAGCCGAACAGCGTCGGCACCATCAGGGTCAGGATCCTGCGCACGCCGGCATGAGCGAAGTCCAGCCGCGGGCGCGGCAGCAGGCCGAGCCGGAACAGCGACGGCAACTGGAACCCCAACTGCAGTACGCCGGCGATGAACACGCCCCACCCCAGCACCATCACCGAACTGCCGAACCAGTGCTTGGCGGACAGCGCCGCCGAGATCATCGCCACATTCAGCAGTACCGGCGACAGCGCCGGGACGGCGAAACGCTGGTAGCTGTTGAGCACAGCGCCGACCAGCGACGCCAGCGAGATGAACAGCGCGTAGGGGAACGTGATGCGCAGCAGGTCGGTCAGCATCGCCATCTGCGCCGCATCGAAGTTCGGCGCGATCAGGCGGGCGATCTGCGGCGCCAGCAGGATGACGATGGCGGTCAGCACCATCAGCGCGGCCGCCAGGGTGCCGGCCACCCGATCGACCAGAGCCTTGACCTCCTGCGCGCTGCGGGCGGCCTTGTACTCGGCCAGCACCGGGACGAAAGCCATCGAGAACGACCCTTCGGCCGAGAGCCGCCGCATGAAATTGGGGATCCGGAACGCCACGAAGAAGGCATCCATCATCCCGCCCGCTCCGAAGACGTGGGCGTAGACCTGGTCCCGGACCAGTCCCGAGAGCCGGGACAGGAAGGTCATGGAGCTGAAGACGGCGGCCGAACGCAGCAACCTGCCGCTCATCGCCCCCCCTTTTCCTGGGGACGACCCAGGTTGACGCAACCCATTGAATGCCCCATAATTTCCGGCTCTATTACCCGTCTTCCGTTCACCCCCTGAATTCTCTCAGGTATTCACCAGGAATCCCACTGTGGCCAATATCAAGTCCGCCAAGAAGCGCGCCAAGCAGACCGTCGTGCGCAACGCGCGCAACGCCGGCCAGCGTTCGATGCTGCGCACCGCCGTCAAGAAAGTCCTGAAGGCGCTCGACGCCAACGACGCCGCCGGCGCCCAGGCCGCGTTCGTCACGGCCCAGCCGATCCTCGACCGCCTGAGCTCGCGCGGCCTGATCCACAAGAACAAGGCCGCCCGCCACAAGAGCCGCCTGAACGCCCGCATCAAGGCCCTGCAAGCGGCCTGATTCACGGCGGTATGCAACGCGAAGACACGGAAGCCCGCCGCAAGGCGGGTTTCTTTTTGCCTGCGCGTCAATGCCGGGATGCCGGAACCGTACGGTCGCCAACCACACAAAAAAACCCGCCTTCCGGCGGGCTTATTTTTCTCAGCCCTCGCGGGCGGCCTCGTCGGCCTCTTCCTTCAGGCGGTCGAAGAACGCCATCACGTCCTTCATGATCGGCCAGGTGCCCTCGCGCGAAATGGCGGACACCTGGTACCACGGCCGGGTCCAGCCAAGGCTGGCGATGATCTCGTCCGCCCGCTCCCTGGCCTCGTCCTCGAACATCAGGTCGGCCTTGTTGAGCACCAGCCAGCGCGGCTTCTGCAGCAGTTCGGGATCGTGCTTTTCCAGTTCGCGCTCGATGGCGCGGACCTGCTCGACCGGATCGATGCCGTCCACGCCGCCCTCCATCGGCGCCATGTCCACCAGGTGCAGCAGGATGCGCGTGCGCTGCAAGTGACGCAGGAACGTCGCGCCCAGGCCGGCACCGTCGGCGGCGCCTTCGATCAGGCCCGGGATGTCCGCGATCACGAAGCTCCGGTGCGCTTCCACGCTGACCACGCCCAGGTTCGGATACAGCGTGGTGAACGGATAGTCCGCCACCTTCGGCGTCGCCGCCGATACCGCGCGGATGAACGTGCTCTTGCCCGCGTTGGGGAAACCCAGCAGGCCGACGTCGGCCAGCAGCTTCAGCTCGAGCTTCAGCAGGCGCTCTTCGCCCTCCTCGCCCGGCGTCGCCTTGCGCGGCGCGCGGGTGATGGAACTCTTGAAATGCATGTTGCCGAGGCCGCCCTTGCCGCCCTTGGCCACCAGCAGGCGGTCGCCATGCTGCGTGAGATCGCCAATCACCTCATCCGTGCTGACGTTGGTCACCACCGTGCCGACCGGCACCGTGATGGTCAGGTCTTCGCCCGCCTTGCCGTACATCTGCCGACCCATGCCGTTCTCGCCACGCTGGGCGCGGAACTGGGTCTGGTGGCGGAAGTCGACCAGGGTATTGAGATTCTCGTCGGCCTGCAGCCAGACACTGCCGCCGTTGCCGCCATCACCTCCGTCCGGCCCGCCCAGCGGAATGAACTTCTCGCGACGGAACCCCACGCAACCGTTGCCGCCGTTGCCGGCGCCGACCTGGATTTCTGCTTCGTCTACGAGTTTCATGGGATTGGGCTGACGTAATGGGGGGAAGGTGCAACAGGTGCGTGAAGCGGGGTTGAAGCCAGGGCGTTGAAATCATGCCGCAGCCGCAACCACGGTGCCCGCAAACGAAAAGCCCCGCACGCGGCGGGGCCCTTCGCTCGGCGTGTGCGAAAGCCTCAGGCTTCCGTTACCACGCTCACGGTGCGGCGCTTCTTGGCGCCCTTGATCGAGAACTCGACCTTGCCATCGACCAGCGCGAACAGCGTGTGGTCGCGGCCCAGGCCGACGCCCGGACCCGGATGGAACTGGGTGCCACGCTGGCGGATGATGATGTTGCCCGCATCGATCGCCTGACCACCAAAGACCTTGACGCCCAGCATCTTCGGGTTGGAGTCGCGGCCGTTGCGCGATGAGCCTACGCCCTTTTTATGTGCCATGACTGCTTCTCCTTACTTGTTGATGCCGGTGATTTCGATTTCGGTGTAATGCTGCCGGTGACCCTGGCGCTTCATGTGGTGCTTGCGGCGGCGGAACTTGATGATGCGCACCTTGTCGGCGCGGCCATGGCCGACGACCTTCGCGGTGACCGTGGCGCCCTTCAGGGCGTCACCCAGACTGATGGTCTCGCCATCGCCCAGCATCAGGATGTTGTCGAAGGTGAGCTCGTTGCCGGCTTCGGCTTCGAGCTTCTCGACGCGGAGCGTCTCGCCCTTCATCACGCGGTACTGCTTACCGCCCGTGACTACGACTGCGTACATGTGGATTCCTTGGTTTCTGTAGTTATTTTCTGGAGCCTGCCTGCCATCGAGGGCGGACAGAAGCGGAATTTTAGTGGATTCAGCGAGTTACGGTCAACCCGCTCCCCACCCCCGACCAGCCTCCGGCTCCCCGGGGACTTTCTTCACGGACAGGGAATGTCCGCATTGGCGCGCAGACTGGCGGCTGATGGCGGTAACAGGCCCCGCCGGCAACGGGGCGGACCATTGTAGATCAATGACTTGGATGGATCGCCCCCACCGTGGCCCTGCTTGCGGACGGCGGTCGCGGGCACGGCGGCAGCCTGGCCCACCCGACCGGCTGCCCGGCTGACTGAGCGCCCACCCGAACCCGCTGCTTCGCTGGCAATGGCGCTATTTGCCCCCACTTAGGCAGATCGCTACGCTTCCTTGTTCGCTTTCCGGATCCCCCCACCCGATGGCCATGGACTTCATCCGCATCCGCGGAGCCCGTACCCACAACCTCAAGAACATCGATCTCGACCTGCCGCGCGACAAGCTGATCGTGATCACCGGCCTGTCCGGTTCCGGCAAGTCGTCGCTGGCGTTCGACACCATCTACGCCGAGGGTCAGCGCCGCTACGTGGAATCGCTGTCCGCGTACGCGCGGCAGTTCCTGTCGGTGATGGAAAAGCCCGATGTCGACCACATCGAAGGTCTGTCGCCGGCGATCTCGATCGAACAGAAGTCGACCAGCCACAACCCGCGCTCGACGGTCGGCACGATCACCGAGATCTACGACTACCTGCGCCTGCTGTACGCCCGCGTCGGCCTGCCGCGCTGCCCGGACCACGGCTATCCGCTGGAGGCGCAGACCGTCAGCCAGATGGTCGACCAGGTGCTGGCCCTCGACGGCGAGCAGCGCTACATGCTGCTGGCACCGGTGATCCGCGAGCGCAAGGGCGAACATGCGCAGGTGTTCGACCAGCTGCGCGCGCAGGGCTTCGTGCGCGTTCGCGTCGATGGTGAGTTGCACGAGATCGACGCCGTGCCGCCGCTGGCGCTGCGCCAGAAGCACACCATCGAAGCGGTGATCGATCGCTTCCGTCCGCGCGAAGACCTCAAGCAGCGTCTGGCGGAAAGTTTCGAGACCGCGCTGAAGCTGGGCGACGGCATGGCGCAGGTGATGTCGCTCGACCAGCCCGATGCGGCCCCGCTGCTGTTCTCGTCGAAATATTCCTGCCCGGTCTGCGATTACTCGCTGCCGGAACTGGAACCGCGCCTGTTCTCGTTCAACTCGCCGGTCGGCGCCTGCCCCACGTGCGACGGCCTGGGCGTGGCGCAGTTCTTCGACCCCTCGCGCGTGGTCGTGCATCCGGAGCTGTCGCTGGCCGCCGGTGCCGTACGCGGCTGGGATCGTCGCAATGCTTACTACTTCCAGCTGATCGCATCGCTGGCCAAGCATTACCAGTTCGACACCGACGCGCCGTGGCAGTCGCTGCCGGAGAAAGTGCAGCAGGCGGTGCTGTATGGCAGTGGCGAAGAGGTGATCACCTTCACCTACCTCACCGAATCGGGCGGGCGCACACAGCGCAAGCATCGCTTCGAGGGCATCGTGCCGAACCTGGAACGCCGCTATCGCGAGACGGAATCGCCGGCCGTGCGCGAGGAACTGGCGAAGTACATCAGCGATCGTCCCTGCCCCGATTGCCAGGGCGCACGCCTCAACAAGTCCGCGCGCAACGTGTTCGTCGCCGACCGTCCACTGCCATCATTGGTGGTACTGCCGGTGGACGAAGCCCTGGCGTTCTTCCGCGGCCTCGACCTGCCCGGCTGGCGCGGTGAGATCGCCACCAAGATCGTCAAGGAAATTGCCGAACGCCTGGGATTCCTGGTCGACGTGGGCCTGGATTACCTGACGCTGGAACGCAAGGCCGACACACTTTCCGGCGGTGAAGCGCAGCGCATCCGCCTGGCCTCGCAGATCGGCGCCGGCCTGGTCGGCGTGATGTACGTACTGGACGAGCCGAGCATCGGCCTGCACCAGCGCGACAACGAACGGCTGCTCGGTACGCTGACGCGCCTGCGCGATCTCGGCAACACCGTGATCGTGGTGGAGCACGATGAGGACGCCATTCGCATGGCCGACTACGTGCTGGACATCGGACCGGGTGCCGGCGTGCACGGCGGCGAGATCGTCGGCCAGGGCACCCTGGACGACCTGCTGAAGTCGCCGCGCTCGCTGACCGGACAGTACCTGTCCGGCAAGCGCCAGATCGAAGTGCCGAAGGCGCGCCATAAGGCGAACCCGAAGATGACGCTGCACCTGCGCGGCGCCACCGGCAACAACCTGAAGGACGTGGACCTGGACATCCCGTCGGGGCTGTTCACCTGCATCACCGGCGTATCGGGTTCGGGCAAGTCCACGCTGATCAACGACACGCTGTACTCGCTGGCCGCCAACGAGATCAACGGCGCCTCGCACAAGCCGGCACCGTACCGTGAAGTGACCGGCCTGGACCTGTTCGACAAGGTCGTCGACATCGACCAGTCGCCGATCGGCCGTACACCACGTTCCAATCCGGCGACCTACACGGGGCTGTTCACGCCGCTGCGCGAACTGTATGCGCAGGTGCCGGAGTCGCGCGCGCGCGGCTACTCGCCGGGACGTTTCAGCTTCAACGTGCGCGGCGGCCGCTGCGAGGCCTGCCAGGGCGACGGCATGATCAAGGTGGAGATGCACTTCCTGCCCGACGTGTACGTGCCCTGCGATGTCTGCCACGGCAAGCGCTACAACCGCGAGACACTGGAAATCCTCTACAAGGGCTACAACATCAACGACGTGCTGGAAATGACGGTCGAGGATGCGCTGACCCTGTTCGAGCCGGTGCCGTCGATCGCGCGCAAGCTGGAAACGCTGATGGACGTGGGCCTCAGCTACATCAAACTGGGCCAGAGCGCGACCACGCTGTCCGGCGGTGAAGCGCAGCGCGTGAAGCTGTCGAAGGAACTCTCGCGCCGCGACACCGGCCGCACGCTGTACATCCTGGATGAGCCGACCACCGGCCTGCACTTCCACGACATCGAGCACCTGCTGGCCGTGTTGCACAAGCTGCGCGACGACGGCAACACCATCGTGGTGATCGAGCACAACCTGGACGTCATCAAGACCGCCGACTGGGTGGTGGACCTGGGGCCGGAAGGCGGCCATCGCGGCGGCCAGATCCTGGCCACCGGCACGCCGGAAGACATCGCGGCGCATCCCGGTTCGCACACCGGACACTTCCTCGCCAAGCTGCTGCCGGAATCGAAGATGCCCAAGGCCAGCAAGCCGGCCGCGGTCGCCAAGCCTGACGTGCTACCCCCGCGCAAGTCCGCCACCAAGAAAACCACCAAGTCCACGACGAAGAAGGCCGCACGATGAGCGCCACTCCCGATGCCAACGACGCTGGCCGCAAACTGCTGGCGAAGATCCCGATCAGCGTGCGCTGGCGCGACATGGACAGCATGGGCCACGTCAACAACGCCAAGTACATCTCGTACCTGGAAGAAGCACGCGTGCGCTGGATGCTGACGGTGCCGGACGTGTCGATGACGGACCGCATCGCACCGGTCGTGGCCGCCAACAACATCAACTACAAGCGCCCGCTGACCTGGCCGAACGACGTGGTGGTGGAACTCTACGTCGACCGCCTGGGCACCAGCAGCGTGACCATCGGCCACCGCATCGTGTCGGCGAAGGACGACAGCGTGCTGTATTCCGACGGCAACGTGGTGGTGGTGTGGATGGACACGCAGACCGGCCACAGCGCGCCACTGCCGGCGGCGATCCGCGCGGTGTCGGAATAACGGCGCTCTTGGCCCCCTGCAGGAGCGACGTAAGTCGCGACCGGAATCTTCCTGGGACAGCGGATGCAAAAGGCTATCCAATTGCTTCCGTCTACGCTGGTCCATGCTTCCGGTTCTGCCGCGTCGCTTCAGGTCCGCGGTCGCGACTCACGTCGCTCCTATAGGAATCGACGCGCTCAGGGCGCGGTCTTGCGCACGTCGAACGCGACGGGCAGTGAACGCCCGTCGGCCAGCCTCAGCGTGATCACGACTTTCTCGCCAGCCGCTATCGGCGCGTAAGGGCCATGCAGCATCAGATGCAGCCCGCCGGGCTTCAGTTCGACGGCCTTGCCGTGCGCGATGGGCAGCGTGGCCACTTCGCGCATGCGGCTGACGCCGTTTTCCTCGCGCGTCTCGTGCAGCGACACGTCGGCGAAGGCCAGGCTTTCGGCACCGGTGACGCTCACCTGCTTCGCGCAGGGATTCTCGATGCGGGCGAAGCCCGCCATCATCGGCATCGCGACCCGTGGCAGGCGTACCCAGGCCCCCTTCACCACGGGCAGGCACTCCGCCGCGTTGGCGGAGCCCATGCAGGCGATCAACAGCGCGGACAGGCGGATCGTTCCGGAGCGACGGTTCATGCGCCTATGATACTGGCCTGACTTCAGGGAGAGGATGAATGACGGCGCTCATCGACACCACCGATCACGGCGACATCCGCGAGATCCGCCTCGCCCGGCCGCCGGTCAACGCCTTGAATACCGACCTGTGCCGCGCACTGATCGAGGCGGTCAACCACGCGATGGACGATGGCGCGCGCGGCATCGTGCTGGCCGGCAACCCGAAGATCTTCTCTGCCGGCATGGACGTTCCCTATCTGCTCTCGCTGGGCGACGACCGCAAGGCGCTTCTCGATGCCTGGCAGGCATTCTTCGGAGCGGCGCGCACGCTGGCCGAATCACGCGTACCGGTGGTGGCGGCCATCACCGGTCACGCCCCGGCCGGCGGCTGCGTCCTGGCGCTGTGCTGCGACTATCGCGTGATGGCGCGCAGCGCGGATCCCGCCCGTCCCTTCGCGCTCGGTCTCAACGAGACCCAGGTGGGGCTGGTGGTACCGGAGGGCATCCAGCGCCTGATGCGTCGCGTGGTCGGGAACTACCGCGCGGAACGCTTGCTGGTCGCGGGCGAAATGGTGCCCGCCGAACGTGCGATCGACATCGGCCTGGTGGACGAACTGGTCGATCAGCAGGGGGTTGTCGCCCGTTCCGTGGCCTGGCTGCAGCAACTGCTGGGCCTGCCGCACCACCCGATGCTGCAGACGCGCGCCCTCGCCCGCCGCGACCTGGTCGAGGCCCTGGACCCTTCCCTGATCCAGCTGGAACGCTTCGTCGATGCATGGCATGCGCCCGATACGCAGCAGGCGTTGCGCGCTCTGGTGGACAAGCTGAAGAAGTGAGGCGTCACGCCGTCAGTCGCCGCGGGCGACAGGACGCGATGGATCGCTGATCCAGCCGCTCCACGAACCGGGATACACCCGCGCACCGCGCAGGCCGGCGTGTTCGAAGGCGAGCAGCAGGTGGCAAGCCGTCACGCCGGATCCGCACATCAACACAGTGTCGCCAGGAGCGCGCGCACCCAGCAGCGAAGACAGCTCCAGGCGGAGCTCCTCCGTCGGCTTGAAACGGCCCTCGCGCAGGTTCTGTGCGAACGGACGGTTGAGCGCGCCCGGCACATGCCCGGCGACCGGATCGATGGGTTCGACGTCGCCACGGAAGCGCTCGGCCGCCCGCGCATCGACAAGCCAACCACTGTCTTCGTCCAACCGGTCCAGGACTTCGTCCGCACTGACGAGCTGACGGCCATCCATACGCGACGGATACGCCGCGACAGGTGGAGGTGCGGCAACCTCGGCGGTTTCCTCTCCACCCATGACACGCCATGCGGCCAATCCTCCATCCAGCACCGCTACCCGCGGATGCCCCATCAGCCTCAACAACCACCACAGGCGCGCGGCCGCCATGCTGCCGTCGCCGGCGTCGTAGACCACCACCTGGTGTTCCGGCCCGATCCCCCATTCGCCCAACCTGCGGGCGAGCACGTCGCTGTCGGGCAACGGATGGCGACCCTCACCGACCTTCGACAGATCCGACAAGTCGAGATTCAGGTCGGCGTACACCGCGCCGGGCAGGTGCGACTGGGCATAGGCCTGGCGGCCCGCATCCGGTGCCGCATTGAGCATCACGAAACGCGCATCCACCAGCCGCACTCCCGGATCGCCGAGAACGGCGGACAACGCAGGCGCATCGACCAAGGTGTTCCAGTTCGTATTCATGCAAGCTGCTCCAGCCGTTGCCGCAGGTTGAACAGGATGGCGGCCGTCGCGCCCCAGATGCGCTGTCCAGGCCACGCGTACTCAAGCACGACGCGCCGGCGCCCGCGATAGTCGACTTCGACGCGGCGAAGGTTGTCCGGCGACAGCAGGTAGTCGAGCGGCACTTCGAACACATCGGCCACTTCATTCGGTTCGGGCACTGGCACGAAGGCGGGATCGATCAACGCGACCACCGGCACCACGCGGAATCCACTGATCGTCGTGAATGGATCGAGGAAGCCCAGCGGCGTCACCTGCGACGCCGGCAACGCGATTTCCTCATGGCTTTCGCGCAAGGCCGCCGCGATGGCATCGGCATCGGTCGGCTCAATGCGGCCGCCCGGGAAGCTCACCTGCCCGCCGTGGTGGCGCAGGCCATCGGTGCGGCGGGTCAGCAGCACCTGGGTGCCCTCCTCGCGGGGAATCAGTCCCGCCAGCACGGCCGCTTCGGCCAATGGTCCCGGCGGCAGAAGGTCGACCAGATCATCGTGGTTCCAGCCCGCCTCGGCCGGCATGGCACCCAGCGGATGCAGGGCGCGGCGCAGGGCGCCGCCTTCGCGCAGACGCTGTTCCAGCGGCACGCGCGCCCGCTCGCGGGCCGGCAGCACGGCCTCCATCAGACGCAAGCGTTCGTCATCGTTCATCTGCGACCAGCGCGCGATTTCCGAAGTGGTGCGAAGACAGCCTTCGCAGAGCCCCTCGTCGTCCAACGTACAGACGCCGATGCATGGGCTGAGCACGGCGCGGAAAGCGGTATTCATTTCATCTGGCACCTGCGGAGCGTAGCGCGGAAACGCTGCCCGCCGCTGAAAAGCACTGCGCCGGCACAAGGCCGGCGCAGACGGAACGTGGTGTTGACAGCCACTGGGCTCCCCGCCTGCGCGGGGATGATGCAATGACCGGGGCGCCCGCGCGGTGCGCGGACGCGTCATTGCGTCACTTGACGCTGACCAGCTTGATCTCGAAGACCACCGCCACGTTCGGCGGGAAACCGGTGCGGGGATCAGCACCATAGGCCTTGTCCGGCGGCAGGGCGACTTCCCACTTGGCGCCTGCAGGCATCTGCAGCAGGGCTTCGCGCATGGCCGGCATCTCGACGGCGCTGACCTTCAGGTCCTTCATCTGCTGCGCCGGGCGTGCCTCGGCCGGGCGCTGGCCGAACGGATACGGACCGGACACCAGCAGTTCAACCGTGCTGGCCTGGGTCGGCTTGGCACCGTTGCCGTTCTCCAGCACCTTGTAGGGAACACCGCTGGCCAGCGACTTCACGCCCGGCTGGCCCTTGAACGTACCGATGAACTGGTCGCTCTTGGTCTTGTTCTCGGCCGCCACCTTGTCGTACTCGGCCTTGGCCTGCTGAGCGCGGGTCTGCTCGCGCTTCTGGAAGGCTTCCAGGGCGGGCTTGAGCTGCTCGGACGTCAGCGCCGGCTTCTGCTTGGCGTAGGCATCCTGCAGGCCCTTCACCACCGAATTGATGTCCAGCTGTTCGCCACGTGCGGTCAGCTCGGCCAGATTGTTGCCATAGTCGTAACCGAAGTAGTAGCTCAACTTGCCCTTCTCGGACGAGACGTCCTGGGCCAGGGCGCTACCGGCCATGGCGAATGCCGCAACTGCGACCACTAACGAACGCACCTTCATCAACACACTCTCCGGATTGGGCGGCGGCATACCGCCTGGAAATGGACGCGCTAGGATAGCCGCCGGGGCGCTTAACCGCCACTGACGACAGGCTGGTCTGACCGGGCCTTCAGGGCAGAGTTCCCGCTTCACTCAAATTTTACAATTCACCGCAGAAAACCCATGCCCGACAGTCTCGTCCTCGTTACCGATGCGGAAGGTGTCCGCCGCATCACCGTGAACCGCCCCGACAAGCTGAATGCCCTCAATGCCGCCACGCTCGATGCGCTGCAGGCGGCGTTCGACGCAGCAGCTGCCGATGCGGCCGTCAGAGTCGTGGTGCTGACCGGCGCCGGCCCCAAGGCGTTCGTCGCCGGCGCCGACATCGCCGAAATGGCAGACCTGCGCGCCACGGAGGGTCGCGATTTCTCCCTGCGCGGCCAGAAACTGATGCGCAGCATCGAGACGCTGCCCAAGCCGGTCATCGCGATGGTGAACGGCTTCGCCCTGGGCGGCGGGCTGGAACTGGCCATGGCCTGCCATCTCCGCATTGCGGCGGATACGGCCAAGGTAGGCCAACCCGAGATCAACCTCGGACTGATCCCGGGCTTCGGTGGAAGCCAGCGGTTGCTGCGCCTGGCCGGGCGTTCGGCCACGCTGGAACTCTGCCTGCTCGGTGCCCCGGTTACGGCCGAGCGTGCACTGCAGCTGGGCATCGTCACCCGCGTGGTGCCGGTGGCGGAGCTGGAGGCCGAGACGGCGAAGGTCGCGGCGCAACTGGCCGCGTCCGCGCCGCTTGCACTGCGCGCAACGCTCGATGCCGTGAATGTCGGCGGCGAGTGCGGCATCGAAGAAGGGCTGCAGTACGAAACCGCGCAGTTCGGCCTGATGTTCGCCACCGATGACATGCGCGAAGGCACGCGTGCCTTCATCGAACGCCGCAAGCCGGCCTTCACCGGGCGCTGAGCGGCGGGGCATCGCGATGACTCCCTGTCCCTGCCCTGCGTGCGACCTCGCGCGGTCGCTGCATGCCCTGCTCATGGCAGACGATGTCGATGGCGCGATCGAGGCGGGCCTGATGACGTTTACTGCCTGCGGATGCACGGGTGACGATGCAGGAGTGATCGCGCCCGTGATGCAGGCGCAGGCGCGGCTGCGTACCGCCTGGGACGCCCGCCGCCGCTACCGGTTGCGGCAGGTGCGCCTGGCCCGGCGCGCACAGGAACGCGAAGCCCGACGCCTGGCGGCCGTCCCTGCCAGCACGGACACCGCGTCCTCTGCCCCGGAGCGCCCTGCGTTGCCTGCCAGCGCTGCGGCGATCCTGGCACGTGCCAAGGCCAAGGCAGCCGACAGGTCGAAGCGATGACGCGTGCGCCCCGGCGCAGTCCCACGCTCACGCGCGCGGAAGTCGTGGAGCTCTTCTCGCGCTTGCGCGAGCTCAACCCGAAGCCGACCACCGAGCTGGAATACAGCACGCCGTTCGAATTGCTGGTCGCAGTGACATTGTCCGCGCAGGCGACCGACGTGGGCGTCAACAAGGCAACCCGGCGCCTGTTCCCCGTGGCCAACACGCCCGCGACCTTGCTGGCGCTGGGCGAGGATGGGCTGAAGAAGTACATCTCGACCATCGGCCTGTTCAACGCGAAGGCGAAGAACGTCATCGCCACCTGCCGCATCCTGCTCGACGAACACGGCGGCGAAGTGCCACGTTCGCGCGAGGCACTCGAAGCCTTGCCCGGCGTGGGCCGCAAGACCGCCAACGTGGTGCTGAATACGGCATTCGGCGAGCCCACCATGGCGGTGGACACGCACATCTTCCGCGTCGCCAACCGGACCGGGCTTGCACCGGGCAAGGACGTGCGGACGGTGGAGGACAGGCTGGTGAAGGTGGTGCCGGCGGAGTTCATGCAGGACGCGCATCACTGGCTGATCCTGCATGGCCGCTACGTCTGCAAGGCGCGCAAACCGGATTGCCCGCAATGCGTGATCCGCGACCTCTGCCGCTTCAAGGACAAGACGCTGCCCGGGTGAGCGCCGGCAGACATGTTCGCCGCAGGCCTCGGAGGCAATCTTCTGTGGGAGCGACCCTCCACATGAAAAAACCCCGGGACATGCCCGGGGTTTTTCGTTTGCAGCCTGTGCGGTGCTTACCAGCTGAACTGCGTGCGCAGCGCGTACTGGGCGGTCTCGTCGCCGGTGACTTCGTTGTCGCCCTGCGTGTAGTTGAACATGAAGCGCAGGTTCGGGTTGACGTAGTAGTTCATGCCGACGATCCAGCTGGTGACCTCGCGGTTCAGCGTTTCGTTCTCTGCATAGTCATAGCGCGCCGTCAGTTCCCACAGACCCTTGTCGACGTACTTCGGCGATGCGAACACACCCGTCGCCGCCTTGTAGCCCTTGTGGCCACCGTTGAGCATGAAGCTGCCCTGCACGTAATAGCTGGTCACGTCCTGGTCGCGACCGAGCGGCTGGCCGAAGGTGGCATCGGCGTACTCGGCCTGGAAGAACGCGGGACCAAACGAGCCGGCGGCTTCCAGCGCGTAGGCGGTCACCTGATTGCGGCTCGCACCGGTGGTGGTGGCGATGGCCTGCGACGGGCCACGGCGGCCGGCGTAGTTGAACGTGGCGGCCAGGTTGTCCGAGCCGTTGTTGGCGTTCTCGTAGCTGTACCACGCACCGAAGTGCAGGGTGTTGTTGTCGTTGTTGATCGGCGCGAACGTCACGCGGCCGGCCGAGCCGACGCCTTCGTTGCGTGCACCCGCAGCGCCGCGCAGGTTGAACACGCTGACGCCGGCGGTGTAGTTCTCGCCGGCACGCAGGTAGCCCACGCCCTGCTGGAACTGACGGCTGCTGAACAGACCGGTGGCCGAGGCGAACGGACGCTCCATCATCAGCAGTTCGTTGGAGCTGGTCAGTTCTTCCATCGCGCGGTACGGCTTGAAGTGACCGATGGTGAACTTGCCACCCAGCGCCGACTTGGCGATATAGGCATCACGCAGACCGTCCAGGTTGGTGCCGGCGCCGAAGTCCTGCTCCAGCTTGTATTCCCAGCCATAAGCCTTGCCGCCCAGGGTCAGGCGCGCGCGACGGAACTCGGTGGTGCCCGTGGTGCTGGCGAGATCGCGATCGAAGGCATAGGTATCGAAGTGGATGCGGCCGCCCACGGTGGCCTCGAACTTGCCGTCGGCCGAGGTCACCTTGATGCCGCCCTTGGTGTCGATCTTCGGCGAGCCGGTGTTGAGCTTGTCCAGCTGCGCTGCCGTGTCCAGGTTCACGTCCGACTGCGCGTCGGTGCGTTCTTCCAGTTCCAGCAGTTTGGTCTGCATGGCTTCCAGCTGCGCCTTCAGTTCGGCGATCTGCTGGTCACGGTTGTCGGCAGCGGCGGCCGAAAAGCTGGTGCTGCCCATGGCAACGGCAAGCGCGGCAGCCAGGAGGGAATAACGCATGGGTGACTCTCCGAGTGGAAGTAGGAGTAAGGACGCTGGCTTCGTGGACGCCGTGCTTCACTTCCGAGTTCACCTTCGGAAATCATTAAGCGCCCGTCAAAGATGCGCTAAAGGATGGGAGTGAAATCTTGCAGTCACATGTGAGTTTCATGACCGTCGTGTGACAGCGAGACGGCGACCACGCCCGCCAGCGGCTCCGCGGTGGTCAGCCGCATATATAGAAAGGAAGCGGATGGCGGGACGGGTCGCGTCCGGTGGCCGATCCCTCCCCCCGCTCCGCTCGCCCACAGTCACGGAGAGGTTGCACGTGGCGACCACGCATGGGCCGCCCGGATTCCGTCACGCGACTGTCGCAATCACGACACGGGGCTGTCACACAAACGTCGTGGAATGGCCACCCAACGGGCACGCCTGTGCCTTTCACCCTGCCTTCTCCCAGGAGACTTCCGTGTTGAACTCGATCAAATCCCGCGTGGCGCTGCTGGCGCTGGCGTCTGCTTTCTCCGCGCAGGCGTTCGCTGCCGACGTGACCGGCGCCGGTGCATCGTTCGTGTATCCGGTGATGACCAAGTGGTCTGCCGACTACGCCAAGGCTTCCAACAACCGCGTGAACTACCAGTCCATCGGTTCGGGTGGCGGCATCGCGCAGATCAAGGCCGGCACGGTGGATTTCGGTTCTTCCGATGCCCCGCTGAAGCCTGAAGAGCTGGCCAAGTACGGCCTGGCCCAGTTCCCGTCGGTGATCGGCGGCGTGGTGCCGGTGTTGAACGTGGCCGGCCTGAAGCCGGGCCAGCTGAAGCTGGATGGCCCCACGCTGGCCAACATCTTCCTGGGCACCATCAAGACCTGGAACGATCCCGCCATCGCCGCGCTGAACCCCGGCCTGACGCTGCCGGCGCAGCGCATCACGGTGGTCCGTCGTTCGGACGGTTCGGGCACCACCTTCAACTTCGTCAACTACCTGTCCAAGGTCAGCCCGGAGTGGAAGACCAAGGTGGGTGAAGGCACCTCCGTGCAGTGGCCGACCGGCGTGGGCGGCAAGGGCAACGAAGGCGTCGCGGCCTACGTGAAGCAGATCAAGGGCGGCATCGGCTACGTCGAACTGTCGTACGCGCTGCAGAACAAGATGGCCTACGCCAGCCTGAAGAACGCCTCCGGCAACTACGTGCAGCCCAGCGAGGAATCCTTCGCCGCCGCCGCCGCCAGCGCCGAGTGGGGCAAGTCGAAGGACTTCTACCTGGTCATGACCAATGCCCCGGGCGCGAACTCCTGGCCGATCACCGCCACCAACTTCATCCTGATGTACAAGGCACCGAAGAAGGGCAACAAGGACGCCCGCGACTTCTTCCGCTGGGTCTACGCCAATGGCGACGCCCAGGCCAAGTCGCTGGACTACGTGCCGCTGCCGCCGGCACTGGTGCAGCAGATCGAGACCTACTGGAAGGCCAACCTGAAGTACTGATCGCACCCGCCGGCACGGTCTCTCCCCGTGCCGGCCCGATGCGGCGTTCCTCCCGCGCCTGCATCACCCGGGCGGGCCTTCGGGCCCGCCTTTTTTTGGCGCACGAACAGGCACGTCCTGTCGCATGACAGTGCGAGACCGCCATGTCATCACGCTGTAACAAAAACATCATTTCATAGCGTGGATCACAAACGACACGTCCGGAGATCCCATGCACGTCCGTAACGCTCGCCTGGCCACGCTGGCCCTGGCAACCGCCTTGTTCGTCGCCGGTTGCGGCGGCAAGACCGACGCACCCGCCGCGACGGCAGGCAATGAGGCCACCCCGGCAGCGACCGAAGGTGCGCAGAAGATCTCCGCCGAGATCACCGGGGCCGGCGCCTCGTTCATCTACCCGCTGATGGCCCGCTGGTCGACCGACTACAACAAGGCCACCGGCGCCAAGATCAATTACCAGTCCATCGGTTCGGGCGGCGGCATCGCGCAGATCAAGGCCGCGACCGTCGATTTCGGTTCGTCGGACAAGCCGCTGTCGTCCGAAGAGCTGGCGCAGGCTGGCCTGGGCCAGTTTCCGTCGGTCATCGGCGGCGTGGTGCCCGTCATCAACGTGGAAGGCCTGCAGCCCGGGCAGCTGAAGCTCAGCGGCACCGTGCTGGCCGACATCTTCCTGCACAAGATCACGACCTGGAACGATCCGGCCATCGCCGCGCTCAATCCGGGCGTGACCCTGCCGGCCGGCAAGATCAATACCGTGCACCGCTCGGATGGCTCGGGCACCACCTTCAACTTCGTCAACTACCTGTCCAAGGTCAGCGGCGAGTGGAAGACGAAGGTCGGCGAAGGTACGAGCGTCAACTGGCCCGGCGGCGTCGGCGGCAAGGGCAACGAAGGCGTGGCGGCGTACGTGCGCCAGCTGAAGGGCTCCATCGGCTACGTCGAACTGGCGTACGCCGAGCAGAACAACATGTCGTACGCGTCGCTGCAGAATGCGGCCGGCCAGTTCGTGCAGCCCACGGCAGAGAGCTTCGCCGCTGCGGCGGCCAGCGCCGACTGGGCGAATGCCAAGGACTTCAACCTGGTCATCACGAATGCGCCCGGCGAACAGGCGTGGCCGATCACGGCGACCAACTTCATCCTGGTCTACAAGCAGCCGAAGGATGCCGCGAAAGCCAGGCACACCCTGGACTTCTTCAAGTGGGCCTACGAGCAGGGCCAGGCGCAGGCGAACGAACTGGACTACGTGCCGCTGCCGCCCGAGCTGGTAGGACAGATCGAGAAGTACTGGGCCGCCGAAATCAAGCTCTGAAGGGAACGCGCCGGGCCGCCCCATGAGCGGCCCGGTGTCATCACGCGGTAACCGCGACAACGTGCACTTGAACACTTCGCACCAGCCCCTCCCCCCTATCTCCCGGGTTGCATGAACGCCACCGCTCTCCCCGCTTCCCTGTCGGATGTGCGTACCACGCGCGACGCGCGTGCCGACAAGCTGTTCCGCTGGACCATGACCGGCGCCGGCATGTTCGTCCTGATCTCGCTGATCGCAGCCGCATTGTCGATGCTGTGGGGCGGTCGCGAAGCCCTCCAGACCTTCGGCCTGGGCTTCTTCACCAGCACCGAATGGAATGTCGGCACGCGCGAATTCGGCGCCCTGGTGCCGGTGTTCGGCACGCTGGTCAGCGCCGGCGTCGCCATGCTGATCGCGGTGCCGGTGAGTTTCGGCATCGCGGTGTTCCTGACCGAAGTGGCGCCTGCGTGGATGCGCGGCCCGGTCGGGATGGCGATCGAGCTGCTGGCCGGCATTCCTTCGATCATCTACGGCATGTGGGGCCTGTTCGTGCTGGCGCCGCAGCTGAGCGAACACGTCTACCCGTGGATCAACGACAACCTGGGGCAGCTGCCGCTGATCGGCGCGGTGCTGTCCGGCCCGCCGCTCGGCATCGGCATGCTGACCGCCGGGCTGGTGCTGGCCATCATGGTGATCCCGTTCGTGTCGTCGGTCATGCGCGAGGTCTTCCTGACCGTGCCGGGCCGGCTGAAGGAGTCGGCCTACGCGCTGGGTTCCACCAAGTGGGAAGTGGTGTGGGACGTGGTGCTGCCGTACACGCGCTCGGCGGTGATCGGCGGCGTGTTCCTCGGCCTGGGCCGTGCACTCGGCGAAACCATGGCGGTGACGTTCGTGATCGGCAATGCCTACACGATCAGCGCGGCGCTGCTGGAGCCGGGCACGTCCATCGCCTCCACCATCGCCAACGAATTCGCCGAGGCCACCGACCCGCTGCACAAGGGCTCGCTGCTGCTGCTGGGCTTCACTCTGTTCCTGCTGACCTTCATCGTGCTGGCCATCGCCCGCCTGATGCTACGCCAGCTGGCCAAGCGGGAGGGCAACTGATGTCCACGTCCCTGTACACCTTCCGCAAGGTCAAGAACGGCGTCGCGCTGACGCTGTCCATCGCGGCTGCGATCTTCGGCCTGATGTGGCTGGTCTGGATCCTCTGGACCACGATCACCAAGGGCATGAGCAGCCTCAATCTGGACCTGTTCACCCAGATGACCCCGCCGCCGAACGAACCCGGCGGCCTGGCGAACGCGTTGTTCGGCAGCGTGGTGATGAGCCTCTTGGCCATCCTGCTGGGCACGCCCATCGGTGTGGCCGCCGGCACCTACCTGGCCGAGTACGCCAACAAGCACTGGCTGGGCGAAACGGTCCGCTTCGTCAACGACATCCTGCTGTCGGCACCGTCCATCGTGCTGGGCCTCTTCATCTACACCGTGATGGTGGCGCAGATGGGCCACTACTCGGCCTGGGCAGGTGCGGTCGCTCTGGCATTCATCGCCCTGCCCGTCATCGTGCGCACCACCGACGAGATGCTGCGGCTGGTGCCGCAGCAGATGCGCGAAGCGGCGCTGTCGCTGGGCGTGCCGCAGTGGAAGGTGACCACGCAGGTGCTGATGCGTTCTGCATTGCCGGGCATCGTCACCGGCGTGTTGCTGGCACTGGCGCGCATCAGCGGCGAAACCGCACCGTTGCTGTTCACCGCCTTCAACAACCAGTTCTGGAGCACCGACCTCAACCAGTCGATGGCCAACCTGCCCATGGTGATCTTCCAGTACGCCATGAGCCCCTACGACTCGTGGAACTCGCTGGCCTGGGCCGGTGCGTTCCTGGTGACTGCCCTGGTCCTCCTGCTCAGCCTGGCTGCGCGAACCATCCTTCTTCGAAACAAGGTGACCCATGAATGACGCGGCCCGCATTTCGGTCGTTGCCACCCAGCGCCACGACGAGCACAGCGCGCAGGCCAAGGTGAAGCTGGCCGCCAAGGACCTGGACTTCTACTACGGCGACTACCACGCCCTGAAGAACATCAACCTGGAGATCCCCGAGAAGCGCGTGACGGCGCTGATCGGTCCGTCCGGTTGCGGCAAGTCCACGCTGCTGCGCGTGTTCAACCGCATCTATTCGCTCTATCCCAAGCTGCGCGCCACCGGCGTGGTGTCGCTGGACGGGGAAAACATCCTGGACGCCAAGTACCCGATGAACCGCCTGCGCAGCAAGGTGGGCATGGTGTTCCAGAAGCCCGTTCCGTTCCCGATGACGATCTACGAGAACGTCGCCTATGGCATCCGCCACCATGAGCGCCTGGGCAAGGCCGAGATGGACGTGCGCGTCGAACAGGCGCTGCGCCAGGCCGCGCTGTGGGAAGAGGCAAAGGACAAGCTGAAGCAGAGCGCGCTGGGCCTGTCCGGCGGCCAGCAGCAGCGCCTGTGCATCGCGCGCGCCGTGGCGCTGCGCCCGGACGTGATCCTGCTCGATGAGCCGACCTCGGCGCTGGATCCCATCTCGACCAGCAAGATCGAACAGCTGATCGAGGAACTGAAGCACCAGTACACCATCGCCATCGTGACGCACAACATGCAGCAGGCCGCGCGCGTGTCCGACTACACGGCCTTCATGTACCTGGGCGAGCTGGTGGAGCACGACGTCACGTCGACGATCTTCTCCAACCCCGGCAAGCAGCAGACGGAAGACTACATCACCGGCCGTTTCGGCTGAGGACGCCCATGAACACCCAACCGAACGACCATATCGTGAAGAGCTACGACGAAGAACAGCGCCGCATCGTGGCCGAGATCGTGCGCATGGGCGAGACTGCCGTCGCCCAGCTGGAGGCCGCGCTGGACGTGGTCGAACGCCGCGACGACAAGGCCGCCCAGCGCATCATCGCCAACGACGAAGCCATCGACGCCATCGAGCACCAGGTCAGCCACGACGTGATGCACCTCGCCCTGCGCGGGCCGATGGCGCGCGACCTGCGCGAGATCCTCGCCGGCCTGCGCATCCCGGCCGACATCGAGCGCATCGGCGACTACGCGGCCAACGTGGCCAAGCGTTCGATCGCCCTCAACGTGTCGCCGCCGATGCCGCAAATCACCGGCCTGCGCGCGCTCGGCAAGCTGGCGGCGCGCCAGGTGCGCGACGTGCTCCTCGCCTACCAGAACGGCGATGCCGAACAGGCCGTCCAGGTCCGCGCGCGCGACGCCGAGCTGGACGCGCACTACACCGCGCTGTTCCGCGAGTTGCTGACCTACATGATGGAAGACCCGCGCAACATCACCCCGTGCACCCACCTGCTGTTCATGGCCAAGAACCTGGAGCGGATCGGCGACCACGCCACCAACATCGCCGAGAACGTCTGGTTCCTGGTGCATGGCGAGCAACCGCTGCCCCCGCGCGACAAGCGCGACGAGACCAGCACCACCGGCGTCATCTGAGGCTTTCGCCGCACCGCAGCACCCGGAACGCCCCGCCATTGCGGGGCGTTTCCGTTCCAGCCCCCTGCCCACACGAACCGCTAACGTCCCGCGGCTACAATCCCGCCACGTTGGTGCGGATACCCCGCACATTCCCGGGAGAGACCACGATGTCCAAGAACACCACCAAGCCCGTCACCATCGCCGTAGCCCTGGCGGGCGGCATCCTGCTGGCCGGTTCGAGCTTCGCGATGGAACCACTGGCGCAGGGTTACCTGCTGGCCGCACCCGAGGCCGCCAAGGCGGGCGAAGGCAAGTGCGGTGAGGGTAAATGCGGCGAAGGCAAGTGCGGCATGGCCAAGGCCGACACCGACAAGGACGGCAAGGTCTCGCAGGCCGAATTCGCCGCCGCGCATCCCGACAAGGCCGGAAAGTTCGCCGACATCGACACCAACAAGGACGGCTTCATCGACGCGGCCGAGCACAAGGCGCACGCCGGTGCCAAGGGCGCCGAGGGCAAGTGCGGTGAAGGCAAGTGTGGCGAAGGCAAGTGCGGTGCCGACAAGAAGACCGAAGGCTGATCCGTCCGCACTGAACGACGGTCCCGTCTTCTCCGGAAGGCGGGACGTCGCCGTGTCGCAATGAACCGCTCCCTGCCCGCCCCTTCCGCCGGCCTCGGCCTGCGTCGCGCACTGCTGGACGAACTGCTGGCAGCGCCGGCGGATGCGTTCGACTTCCTCGAATGCGCGCCGGACAACTGGATCGGCGTGGGCGGCCGCTACGGTGAAGCGCTGCAGACCTTGTCCTCGCGCCATGCACTGACCTGCCACGGCCTGTCGCTGTCGCTCGGCGGCGTTGCACCACTGGACGATACCTTCCTCGCCCGCACGCGCCGCTTCCTCGACCAGCACGGCGTGGCGCTGTACAGCGAACACCTGAGTTACTGCACCGACGACGGCCACCTGTACGACCTGATGCCGATTCCCTTCACCGAGGAAGCGGTGCGGCATGTCGCGGCGCACATCCGCCAGGCACAGGACGCCCTCGGCCGGCGCATCGCGGTGGAGAACGTCTCCTACTACGCCGCGCCCTACCAGGCAATGGACGAAGCCGACTTCATCATCGCGGTGCTGTCCGAAGCGGACTGCGATCTGCTGCTGGACGTCAACAACATCTACGTCAACGCGATCAACCATGGCTACGACGCGCGTGGTTTCCTGGCGCGCATGCCGTCGGCGCGGATCGCCTCGTACCACATCGCCGGCCACTACGACGAAGCCGACGACCTCAAGGTGGACACGCATGGCGCGCCGGTGAAGGACGACGTGTGGTCGCTGCTGTCATTGGCCTATGCGACGCACGGCGTGCGCCCCACCCTGCTGGAGCGCGATTTCAATTTCCCTCCGTTGGCCGAACTCGCTGCGGAACTCCAGCGCATCCGTCACCTGCAATCGGCGCACGCGACCTCCGACGGACACGCGCTGCATGGCTGACGCGCTGCGCGACCAGCAATTCGCCCTGTCGCGCCACCTGCGCGATCCCTCGGCGCATCCGCCACCACCGGGCATCGAGGCACGCCGGCTGGCGGTCTATCGCGACCTGTTCTTCAACAACATCGAAAGCCTGCTGGCCGGCAACTTCCCGGTGATCCGCAAGACCCTGGGTGACGATGCCTGGTGCATGCTGGTACGGCAGTTCTATGCCGAACACCGCAGCAGGACGCCCCTGTTTCCGGAAGTGGCGCGCGAGTTCATCCGTTACCTGGAGTCACGTGCCGGGCGCAACGACTCACTGCCCGCGTGGCTGCGCGAACTGGCGCATTACGAATGGGTCGAACTGGCGCTGCAGATCGCCGATGACGCCGTGCCACCCCACGTGCCGGACGGCGACCTTGTCACAGGTGAGCCGGTGGTATCGCCTTTCGCATGGGCGCTCGCCTATCAATGGCCGGTGCACCGCATCGGACCGGACTACCTGCCCGACACCGCGCCCTCCGAACCGACCTTCCTGCTCGTCCGGCGTGATGCCGGCCACCGGGTGAGATTCGCGGCCATCTCGCCGTTGGTGTACCGGCTGATGGAACTGCTGGGCGAAGGCGGTCGCAGCGGTGGCGATGCGCTGCGGCAACTCGCGGTCGAAGCGGGCGTGGGTGACCTGCCCGCCTTCGTCGACCAGGGGGGCGCCATGCTTTCCCGTATGCGTGAAGAAGGCACGCTGCTGGGTACGCGTCCCTGACTTCTGTAGGAGCGACGTGAGTCGCGACCGCAGACCCGGGACGCACGCGTGGCCGTCCGACAGGCAGGTGTCGCATGCCCGCTACGCGAAGATCCGGGAGAACCGGAACGCCGATCGTGTGCGGTCGCGACTCACGTCGCTCCTGCAACTGCGAGCTCGCGGCTGGGTTTCCAGCAGAAGAAGCGCCACGCCGTCTGCTACCCTTTCCCACATGGAAAACGCCACCGAACCCACCCGCATCACTCCGATGGCCCAGCGCTTCCGCGGTTACCTGCCGGTGGTGGTGGACGTGGAAACCGGCGGCTTCGACTGGAACCGCCACGCACTGCTGGAAATGGCTGCGGTGCCGCTGGACCTGGACGAAAACGGATTGCTGGTCTGCGGCGAGACCGCCAGCGTGCACCTGCATCCGGCGCCCGGCACCGAAATCGATCCGAAGTCGCTGGAAGTCACCGGCATCGACCTCGACCACCCGTTCCGTTTCGCCAAGCAGGAAAAGGATGCGCTGGACCATGTCTTCGCGCCCGTGCGTGCGGCGGTAAAGAAGCACGGGTGCCAACGCGCGATCCTGGTAGGCCACAACGCCCACTTCGACCTGAACTTCCTCAATGCGGCGGTCACGCGCGTGGCGCACAAGCGCAACCCGTTCCATCCCTTCAGCGTGTTCGATACGGTGACGCTCGCCGGCGTGGCCTACGGCCAGACCGTGCTGGCGCGCGCGGTGCAGGCGGCGGGCTTCGACTGGAATGCGGAGGACGCGCACTCCGCCGTCTACGATGCCGAGCAGACAGCGCGGCTGTTCTGCAAGATCGCCAATGCGTGGCCGCGCCCGCTGGGCTGAGCGCGCTGCATCACCCCTGGCCGCTGCCGGCGGCCGCCACGACCGGACGTGCCGTCATCGCGGCACCCGCCGACGCGACGATGATCGCGGCGATGGCCAGCCACTGCAGCATCGACAGGCGTTCGTGCAGGAACAGCAGGCCGCACAACGCGGCGATGGCCGGCTCCAGGCTCATCAGCATGCCGAAAGTGCGCGTGGGCATCTTCGTCAGCGCGACCATCTCCAGGCTGTAGGGAATCGCGGTGGACAGCAGTGCCACCGCCAGCGCGACGGGCAACAACGCGGGCGCCAGCAGCGCTGCCCCGGCGTGCGCGACACCGAACGGCACCGCCACCGCCGCGGCGATGCAGCTGCCTATCGCGACCGTCTGCGGGCCATGCGCGTTGCCGGCCTTCTGGCCGAACACGATGTACATCGCCCAGCACGCACCCGCGCCGAGCGCGTACGCCACCCCCACGAGGTCCACTGCCTGGGCGCCCTGCTCCGGCACCAGCAGGACCAGTCCGGCGACGGCCAACGCCACCCAGACGACGTCGCGCAGATGGCGGGAACCGAACAGCGCCACGGCGAGCGGGCCGGTGAATTCGAGCGCGACGGCAATGCCCAGCGGCACCGTTTCCAGGGCCTTGTAGAACAGCAGGTTCATCAGCCCCAGCGAGGCGCCGTAGAACAGCAGCAGCGGCCATTGCGCCCGCGTGATATGTGCCCGCCACGGGCGGAACACCATCACCAGGATCAATGTCGCCAGCGCCAGCCGCAACGCGGTGGCGCCGGTGGCACCCACCGCCGGGAACAGGCTCTTCGCCATCGACGCGCCGGCCTGGATGGACAGCATGGCGACGAGCAGCAGCGCGATCGGCTGCCAGTGGGCGGGCGCGGGGGAATTCGGGGACGACATGGCGACACTACCTGCGGACGCCGGAAGCGCCGCGCTTGAAGGATGAACGAATTGCGCACTATATTGCGCACACCGAAGCTTACCGGATGCGCAATATAATGCGCAACCCCTGCCCATGAGCGTACTTGAACACGTTGCCGAGAACGTCCGCCGCCTGCGGACCGCAGCCGGCCTCAGCCAACAGGCGCTGGCGGATGCCTCGGACGTCAGCCGCCGCATGCTGGTCGGGATCGAATCCGGGGATGCCAATGTCAGCCTCAATACCCTCGACCGGATCGCCGAGGCGTTGGAGGTGACGTTCGCCGACCTGGTGAAGGCGCCGGGCAATCCGAGCCGGGACCGCATCGAAGCCCTGGTCTGGAGCGGGCGCACGCCGGGCTCGCAGGGCGTGCTGCTGGCCAGCGCACCGGCTACCCACGACGTGGAACTGTGGGCCTGGACGTTGATGCCCGGGGACCGCTACACCTCGGCGGCCGACCCGAGCGGATGGCACGAAATGTTCTTCGTCATCGAAGGCACGCTGGTGGTGGAACTGCCCGACGGAGAACATGCGGTCGATGCGGGCGATTTCTTCGTATTCCCCAGCGACCGCGACTACGCCTATCGCAACGACGGCGACACACCGCTGCGCTTCATCCGCAACGTGGCGCACTGAACTCGCACGGGACTATCGCGTGGGCGCAATGCCATGGCGGCGCAGCACGTCACGCACGCGGTCCAGCGGAATCGCCTCGACCGTCTCGCCATTGCCACTGACGGTGGTGGCCATGAACAGCGAGTTGTAGATCGCCTCTTCCACCGCTTCCACGCTGGCCTGGAATACCGCGCTCATCTGCTCGTTCGCGAGTTCGGCGGTTTCCAGCCGGGGCGCATCGAAGGCGCGCCGCACCGACTCGGCGGTGGAGAACGCGAGGATGTAATCCCCGCTGCCATTGGACGCCGAACTGCCTGTCCGGCCCAGCCCCATCATTGCGCGCGAGGCGACGCGCCGCAGGTTGCGGTCGCCCAGCGGCGCATCGGTGGCGATGACGATGATGATCGATCCGTCCCCGCGATCATCCGCAGGACCGCGGCCTGCAGCAGCGCGCACCGCGACGGCATCCTGGAAGGCGTAACGCGCCAGTTCACGGCCCACCGGCGCACCGGATACCTGCAGCACGCCACCGAAATTGCTTTGTACCAGCACACCGACCGTCCAGCCTCCCAGCGAACCGGGCAGCTTGCGCGAGGACGTGCCGATGCCGCCCTTCCAGCCGAACGCCACCGTACCCGTGCCGGCGCCCACGCTGCCTTCCTGCACCGGACCATCATGGGCGGCTTCAAGCGCGCCCCGCACCGCCTCGGCCGTCACCGGACGGGCACGGATGTCGTTGAGACCGCCATCATTGGTTTCGCCGACGACCACGTTGAGCGAACGCACCTGCTGCATGCCCGGCTTGTCGAGCATCCAGGCCGCCATTGCATCCGCCGCCTTCCACACGCACAGGGTGCATGTCAGCAGGATGGGGGTTTCCAGTTCGCCCAGTTCGTTGACCTGGGTGCTGCCGATGAATTTGCCGAACCCGTTGCCGACATGCACTGCGGCCGGCACGCGCGAGCGGTACGTGTTGCCCGCATGCGGCAGGATTGCGGTGACACCGGTCCGCACGGTGTCGCCTTCCTTCAGCGTCACCTGTCCGACGCGCACGCCGGCGACATCGGTGATGGCATTGTGCGTGCCGGTCGCGAAGATGCCGGGGGCGACACCGAGGTCGCGGGCCCGTACGCGCGGCGCTTCCTGCGCGATGGCGGTGAGCGAGGACAGCCCCAGCAGCAGCGCCGCCAGTCGAGGGAACGAAGGATGCGGCGTGCGGGACATGGGGACTCCTCTACTGGCGCTGGCGGACGGCCTCGAACAGGGTGACGCCGGCCGCGACCGACACGTTGAGGCTTTCGATGTCGCCGGGCATGGGAATCTTCACCAGCCCGTCGCAATGCTCGCGGGTCAGGCGACGCAGACCATCGGCTTCGCCGCCCAGCGCCAGCGCCACGTTGCCGCGCAGGTCGGTGGCGTACAGCGAGGCATCCGCCTCGCCGGCCAGGCCATAGATCCACACGCCGAGCTGCTGCAGGTCGCGCAGGCAACGCGACAGATTGGTGACCTGCACAACCGGGATGCGGTCGGCCGCACCGGCCGACGTCTTGCGCACGGTCGCGTTGACGCCGACCGACTTGTCCTTGGGAATGATCACGGCGGTGACGCCGGCCGCGGCGGCGCTGCGCAGGCAGGCGCCAAGATTGTGCGGATCCTGCACGCCGTCCAGCACCAGCAACAGCGCCTTGCCTTCGGCGGCTTCCACCAGACCCTGCAGTTCGTTCTCGTCCCAGGTCCTGGCAGCGGCATAGCGCGCGGCCACGCCCTGGTGGCGCAACGCGCCGGCCACGCCGTCCAGCGCCTGCCCGGTGACGCGACGCACGTCGATGCCCTTGCGACGTGCGTTCTCCTCGATCTCGGTCAGGCGCGCGTTCTTGCTGCCTCCCTCGATCAGGATCTCGCGCACGTTGTCGGCATCGTTCTCGACGGCCGAAGCGACCGCGTTGACGCCGACGATCCACTGGTTCTGCTTGCTCATGCGCTGTACGGCCGCGTTGGAAAGGCCGGCATTATCGCACCGACCGGTCGCTCAGCGCGGCGGCCACGCGGCCGTGTCGTGGTCGGGATGCTGGAACGACACCACTCCGGCAAGAAAGGCCGCCGCCTCGTCTTCCTCGGTGCGCCGCTGCGGCAATGCAGGCAGGGTATCCACGTACGGCAGCTTGCCTTCCACCCCGTACTGCACCCACGGCGGCAATCCCGAGGGGTCGTCGAATGCCCCCGCGGCCAGCGCCACGCCGTCGGGCGCCTCATAGGTCAGCGGCGTGCCGCAGTCGGCACAGAAGCCGCGCCGGACGACGTTGGACGAGTGGAAGCGCTTCGGTTCGCCCCGCGTCCACGCCAGCACCGCGCCGCGCGTGGACACCAGCGGCGCGTAGTACGCACCGAATGCTTTCTGGCACATGCGGCAATGGCAGATGGAAGCGTCCTTCAGCTCGCCGCTGACGCGGAAGCGGATCGCGCCGCATTGGCAGCCGCCGGTGTGGGTCGGGATGGGCATGGGCTGACGCTCCTGGCGTGGGATGCGCATGTCGTTGCAGGACCACGCCCATCCTGTAACGCCCGACGACAAGGGTCCCGTCATCCCACAAGCACCGGACGACAGTGTCGCCTTTGATCGTCATCCCGGCGGTAGCCGGGATCCATCCTGATGCTGCCGTTGCACGCAGGTCCGTGCGAAGAGAGCGAAGATCAAAATGGGTTCCAGCGTGCGCTGGGACGACGGTGCCGCCCTTGATCGTCATCCCGGCGGAAGCCGGTATCCATCCTGATGCTGCCGTTTCACGCAGGTCCTTGAAGAAAGCCAAGATCAAGCTGGATCCCAGCGTGCGCTGGGACGACGGGCTTCAATCAGTACTTCTGCTTCCTGCGCTTGGCCGGCTGCCCACGCGGCTGGGGCGAGGGCGTGCCACCGTCTTTCGCCTTGTCGTCGACCAGGCGGAAGTCGATCTTGCGTTCCTCCAGGCTGGCCTTCAGCACGATGATGCGGACGCGGTCGCCCAGGCGGAACGACATGCCGCGGCGCTCGCCCGACAATGTCTTGCGCAGCGGATCGAAGTGGTAATAGTCCTGCGGCAGCTGGGTCACATGGACCAGGCCGTTGACCTTGGACTGGTCCAGCTCCACGAACAGGCCAAAGCTGGTGACGCCGCTGATCACGCCGTCGAACTGGCCGCCGACATGCTGCTCCATCCACGCCGCACGGTAGCGCTCATCGACTTCACGCTCGGCTTCGTCGGCGCGTCGCGCGCGTTCCGAACACTGCAGCGAAAGGGCCGCCATCTCGTGCGCGGAATACAGGAATTTCTCCGGCTTGCCCTTGGTCAGCGCGTACTTGATGGCGCGGTGCACGAGCAGGTCGGGATACCGGCGGATGGGCGACGTGAAATGCGCGTAGGCCTCCAGCGCCAGGCCGAAATGGCCCGCATTGTCCGGCGAGTAGACCGCCAGGCTCTGGCTGCGCAGCACCACCGATTCCAGCAGGGCCACGTCGGGACGCTCGCGGATCTTCTTCAGCAGCTGGGTGAAATCCCGTGGCTGCACCTTGCTCCAGGCCGGCAGGCTCAACTTGAATTCCTTCAGGAACTCGAGCAGGTCGGCGTACTTGGATTCCGGCGGCCGGTCATGCACACGGTACGGCGCGGGAATGCGCGCGCCCAGCAGGAACCTGGCGGCTTCCACGTTGGCCGCGATCATGCATTCCTCGATCAGCTTGTGCGCATCGTTCCGCTGCAACATGCCGGCCTGGGTGACTTCCCCGCGGTTGTCCAGTTCGAAGCGGACTTCGGACGTCTCGAACTCGATCGCCCCACGCTTCTCGCGCGCCTTGGCCAGCAGGCCATACAGCTCGTGCAGGCGCTCGACCTGCGGCAGCAAGGCGCCGATGGACTGGCGGGCCTCGGCGTCACCCTCGCCCACTGCCTTCCACACCTGGTCGTAGGTGAGGCGTGCGTGCGAGCGCATCACCGCCTCGTAGAACTTCGACTGGGTGACTTCGCCCTCGCTGTTGACCTGCATGTCGCAGACGAAACACATGCGGTCCACTTTCGGATTCAGCGAGCAGATGCCGTTGGACAATGTCTCCGGCAGCATGGGCACCACGAAACCCGGGAAGTACACCGAGGTCGCGCGCTTCTGCGCTTCATCATCCAGCGGCGTACCCGGGCGCACGTAGTGCGAGACATCGGCGATGGCCACCACCAGGCGGTAGCCGCTGCGGTTCTTCATGCGCAGGCCCTGGCGATTGCTCTCGCAATACACCGCATCGTCGAAGTCCTTCGCATCGGCGCCGTCGATGGTCACCAGCGGCATGTCGCGCAGGTCCACGCGATCGCCGATCATCGAGGGCTCGATGACCAGCGGCACGGCCGTGGCCTCGTCCAGCACCTCCTGCGGGAACTCGTGCGGCAGGTTGTGGCCGTGGATCGCAGCCTCGACCACCAGCGATGGCGTCAGACTGTCGCCGAGCACGGCGATGACCTTGCCGATGGGCGGGCGCCGGGTGTCCGGCGCCTGGGTCAGTTCGACCACGACGAGCTGGCCGTCGCGCGCGCCACCGGTCGCGTCCTGCGGGATCTGGACGTTGCGCTGGATGCGCTTGTCGTCGGGCGCCACGTAGGCGATGCCCACTTCGAAACCGAACCGCCCGATCAGGCGGGTGACGCCACGCTCCAGCACGCGCGCGATGCTGCCTTCGCGACGACCGCGGCGATCGATGCCGGTGACATTGGCCAGCGCGCGGTCGCCATGCATGACCTTGCGCATTTCGTAGGGCGGCAGGAACAGATCGTCGCCGCCCGCATCAGGACGCAGGAAACCGAAGCCGTCGGGATTGGCGATCACCGTGCCGGAGATGAGGTCGGTCTGCTGCACGGGCGCGAAACCGCCGCGCCGGTTCTGCACGAGTTGGCCATCGCGGACCATCGCGCCCAGCCGCTTGGACAGCGCATCGAAACGCTCGGGTGCGTCCAGGCCCAGTGGACCGGCGATTTCCTCCGCCGTCTGCGGACCTTCCGCTGCTTCGAGGAAGCCGAGGATGGCCTCGCGACTGGCAATGGGTTGTTCATAACGCTGCGCTTCGCGTTGCGCATGCGGATCGACGAAACGACCGCCCGTACGTGATCCGGAGCCCGGGTTGCGGCGCGCGGGCGGTGCGCCGGCATGCGTGCGGGACGGCGCTCGCGCGGGCACATCGGGCATCCAGGGCGGGAGGCTCTTCTTGGCCGGCTTGCCGGACTTGCCAGAGGGGGCCGGCTTGCCGGCGTTGCGGGAACCGGGCGTGCCGCCTGGCTTGCTTCCTTTCCCGGCGGGCGTCTTGCCGCCGCTGCGTGGTGTCTTGTTGGTCATAGGGGGATGGTACACCCCGCCTGAACAACGCCATGCGAAGGGGACCGTTGACAATCCCCCGCACTCCCCACAAAATGCGCGCCTCGCTTACCTGCCCAGGTGGCGGAATTGGTAGACGCACTAGTTTCAGGTACTAGCGGGTAAAACCGTGGAGGTTCGAGTCCTCTCCTGGGCACCACGCATCACGAAACCCTCGCGCAAGCGGGGGTTTCTTGTTTTCGGGGTTCCGGCCTGCGTGCTTCGTCACGACGCATCCGCCGGTCCCCGCGACGCCGCCGGGCGCACGCATCGCCGCACGCGTTAGGCTGGGTGCCTGACATCCGACCCGACATCGAACACAGGGGGCGCGAATGGAGTTCCAGCAGATCCTCTTCCTTGCCATCCTGGCAATCACGTTGGGTCTGTTCGTCAGCGAAAAACTCCGCGTCGACCTGGTCGCGCTGCTTGCGCTGCTCGCGCTCACGCTGACGGGCATCCTCGGCCCGAAGGAAGCGTTGTCGGGCTTCGCCAGCGAACCGGCGATCATCGTCGCCGCCGTGTTCGTGCTGTCGGCCGGCTTGTCCGCCACCGGCATCACCGAACGCATCGGTGCCGGCATCGGCAGGGCGGCCGGCGGCAGCGAATGGCGCACGATCGCCGTGGTGATGCCCGCCACTGCCGCACTGGCGGCGTTCTCGCACCACGTGATGGTCACCGCGATGATGCTGCCCATCCTGATGCGGATCGCCCGCGAGCAGAAGCTTGCCGCATCGCGCCTGCTGATGCCGATGTCGCTGGCGGCATCGCTCGGCACCACGCTGACCTTGTTCAGCGCGCCCGCCTTCCTGCTGTCCAACGACCTGATCAAGCGCGCGGGATTGCCGGGGCTGGACATCTTCGCCATCACGCCCATCGGTGCCGCCCTGGTGGTGCTGGGGACCGCCTACATGCTGCTGGGACGCTGGCTGGTACCCAAGCGCGAGGGTGAAACACCGCAGGGCGACTACCTGAAGCTGGACCGTTACTACACCGAACTGCTGGTGGAAGAAGCCTCGCCGTGGGTGGGCAAGACGCGCGGCGAATTCGCCGAAGCGTTCGACAAGCGGCTCCAGGTGGTGGACTGGCTGCGCCAGGGCATGCGTCGCCGCAACCAGCGGATGGACGGCAAGCTCGACGCCGGGGACGTACTGCTGGTGCGGGCCTCGCCGGACGAGATCGCCTCCATCCGCAATGAGCCCGGCTTGGCCCTGCATGCCGTGGCCAAGTACGGCGAAAAACCAAACGAACAACCGAAGACCGAAGCCCTTGGCGAAGAGCAGCTGGTACAGGCCGTGGTCGCGCCGCATTCCGAGTTCGTCGGCCGCAGCGTCGCCGACATCGATTTCCTGCGGAACCTGGGCGTGGTGGTGGTCGGCCTGTGGCGCCGCGAAGGCTGGCTGCATGGCGAGCTCTCGGAAATGGTGTTGCAGGAGGGCGACCTGCTCGTGCTGTGGGGCCAGCAGCAGAACCTCGAACCGCTGGCGGCCCATCACGGCTTCCTGATGCTGATGCCGTTCGGTGGCAGGGAGAAGCCGCGTCGTCGTGCGCCCATCGCCCTGCTGATCATGGCGGCAGCGGTGGCGGCCGCGGCCACCGAGGTGCTCGCGCCGCACATCGCCTTCCTTGCCGGCGCGGTCGCCATGGTGCTCACGCGCTGCGTGGACATCGAGCGCGCCTACCAGGAAATCGACGTGCGTATCTTCGTGATGATCGGCGGCGTCATCCCGCTGGGCATCGCCATGGAGAAGACCGGCACTGCGGCGCTGGTGGCGGACCTGCTGCTCAACCACACCGCACACTGGTCGCCGCTGGTGCTGCTGCTGGTGATGTTCGGTACCGCCGCGCTGCTGACGCAGATCCTGTCCGACGCCGCGACGACGGTACTGCTCGCCCCCATCGCGCTGGCGCTGGCGGGTGGCCTGGAGCTGAACCCGGTGCCCTTCGTCGTATGCACGGCGATGGGAGCGGTGGCCTCGTTCCTCACCCCGATCGGCCACCACGGCAACCTGCTGATCCTCAACCCCGGCCGCTACACCTTCGGCGATTTCCTGCGCGTCGGCGTTCCGCTCACGCTGGGCATCGCCTTCACCACGGCGTGGCTGGCGCGCTGGCTGTGGCTGGACGGTCCGTTGCTGCCCGGTAGCATCGGGTGAGACGGGGTGGCGGGTAGAATGGCGGGGTCGACCACGACCCGCAGACTGCAAGCCCGCAATGACCGAAACGATCCGCCCCACCTTCCACGGCTTCGAGCAGATACCGCTGCGCGAGTACGCCGAGCGCGCCTACCTCGATTACTCCATGTACGTGGTGCTCGACCGCGCCCTGCCCTTCATCGGCGACGGTCTGAAGCCCGTGCAGCGGCGCATCGTCTATGCGATGAGCGAGCTGGGCCTGAATGCCGGCGCCAAGCCGAAGAAGTCCGCGCGTACCGTCGGCGACGTCATCGGCAAATACCACCCGCACGGCGACAGCGCGTGCTACGAGGCGCTGGTGCTGATGGCGCAGCCGTTCTCCTACCGTTATCCGCTGATCGAAGGCCAGGGCAACTTCGGCTCGCCCGACGATCCCAAGTCGTTCGCGGCCATGCGCTACACGGAATCCAAGCTCACGCCGATCGCCGAAGTGCTGCTGGGCGAGCTGGGCCAGGGCACGGCGGACTGGACGCCCAATTTCGACGGCACGCTGGAGGAGCCCACCTGGTTGCCGGCGCGCCTGCCGCACCTGCTGCTCAACGGCACCACCGGCATTGCGGTCGGCATGGCCACCGACGTGCCGCCCCACAATCTCAACGAGATCGTCAGCGCCTGCATCCGGCTGATCGACGACCCGGATGCCACGGTCGCCGACCTGTGCGAGCACGTGCGGGGCCCCGACTATCCCACCAGGGCCGAGATCATCACCGCGCCATCGGACCTCCGCGCGATGTACGAAAACGGTACCGGCAGCGTCCGCGCGCGCGCCGTCTGGCGCAAGGACAACGCCAACATCGTCATCGATGCCCTGCCCTACCAGGTCTCGCCGTCGAAGGTGATCGAACAGATCGCCGCCCAGATGCGCGCGAAAAAGCTGCCCTGGCTGGAAGACATCCGCGACGAATCCGACCACGCCAACCCCGTGCGCGTAGTGCTGATTCCGCGTTCCAACCGCGTGGATGCCGAACAGCTGATGGGCCACCTGTTCGCCACGACCGACCTGGAGAAGAGTTACCGGGTCAACCTCAACATCATCGGACTGGATGGCCGGCCGCAGGTCAAGAACCTGAAGATGTTGCTGACCGAGTGGCTGGCCTTCCGCAGCGACACCGTCACCCGCCGCCTGAAGCACCGGCTGGAAAAAGTCGAGCGCCGCCTGCACCTGCTGGAAGGCCTGCTGGTGGCGTTCCTCAACCTGGATGAAGTCATCCGCATCATCCGCACCGAGGACGAGCCCAGGGCCGCGTTGATCGCACGCTTCGCATTGAGCGAGGAGCAGGCGGACTACATCCTCGACACCAGGCTGAAGCAACTCGCCCGCCTTGAGGAAATGAAGATCCGCGGCGAGCAGGACGAACTCGCCAGCGAGCGCGAGAAGCTGATCGCCACGCTGGACTCCAAGGCCAAGCTGAAAAAGCTGATCAAGGACGAGCTCACCGCCGATGCGAAGAAATTCGGCGACGCGCGCATGTCGCCGCTGGTGCAACGCGATGCCGCACAGGCGCTGGATGAAACCGAACTGGTTGCCAGCGAGCCGATGACGGTCGTGATGTCGGCGAAGGGCTGGATCCGTGCGGCCAAGGGCCACGACATGGATGCGGCCACGCTTTCCTACCGCGACGGCGACAGCCTGCTCGCAGCTGTGCGTTCGCGCAGTACGCAGCAGGTGGCGTTCCTCGATTCGGAGGGCCGCAGCTATTCCACCGCCGTGCACACGCTGCCATCGGCGCGCGGCAATGGCGAGCCCCTCACGGGCCGGTTCTCTCCTGCCGCGGGCGCATCGTTCCAGGCGCTGGCCAGCGGCGACAACGACACGCGCTTCGTGCTGGCCTCGTCGCATGGCTACGGCTTCGTGACCCGCTTCGAGAACCTCACCGGTCGCCAGAAGGCCGGCAAGGCCATGCTCAACCTGACCGCCGGTGCCCATGTACTGCAACCGTCGGCGGTGCCGAATGCGGAAACCGACCGCATCGTCGCGGTGACCAGCGCCGGCCACCTGCTGGCGTTCCCCGTCAGCGAACTGCCGGAACTCGACAAGGGCAAGGGCAACAAGATCATCGAAATCCCGAAGGCCAAGCTGGGCACCGAGCATGTCGTCGCCATCGCCGCGGTGTCGCCCGGCGGCACGCTGCAGGTGAAAAGCGGCCAGCGCACGATGAGCCTGTCGTTCAAGGACCTGGATGCCTACGTCGGTGCGCGCGCGACGCGGGGTGGGTTGTTGCCGCGGGGTTGGCAGAAGGTCGATGGACTGGATGTCCAGTAGTCCACCGCATGGACGCGCTGCGGCGCGTTCGTGATCGCGACGCCCTGCATGCAACAGGGCGGCATTGCTGTAGGAGGGGCTTCAGCCCCGACCGCTTTACACGCGGAGAAGCCTCGGGGCTGAAGCCCCTCCTACAACAGCTGGGCGAGTTTCAATCCAACGGTTTCGACGAGGGTCGCACGAATGGATAGCGGATTCTGGTTGCAGCGATGGCAGGAAGGCCAGATCGGTTTCCACCGCAGCGACGTGATGCCGCTGCTGGAAAAACACTGGCCATCGCTGCAGGTGCGTGCCGATGCCCGCGTCCTGGTGCCGCTGTGCGGCAAATCGCTGGACATGCACTGGCTGGCCGCGCAGGGATACCGCGTGCTGGGCGTGGAACTGTCGCCCCTGGCCGTGGCGCAGTTCTTCCAGGAGGCGGGCGTGGAGCCGGTCAGGACAGTCAGCCAGTACGGCGAGCACTTCACTGCCGGCCCCATCGAGATCGTCCTGGGGGATGCGTTCGGACTGGAGCCAGCGCTACTTGCCGATGTGGAGGCGGTCTATGACCGTGCAGCGCTGATCGCGCTTCCGCCCGCCCTGCGCCGCCGCTACCTCGACACGCTGTATGCCGCGTTGCCGTCCGGCTGCCGGGGCCTGCTGATCACGCTGGAGTACCCGCAGCAGCAGAAGGACGGTCCGCCATTCTCGGTCGGGCAGGCGGAAGTCGAGGCGCTGTTCGCTTCACCGTGGCAGCACGTGCTGCTCGAGCGGCGCGACATCCTGGACCAAGAGCCGCGCTTCCAGGCGGAAGGCCTGACTGCGCTCACCACCGCCGTCTATCGGCTTCGCCGGACCTGAGTCTTCGCCTCAGCCCGAAACGCTGCCGCCATCCAGCTTCGACGTGAGGTACAGCTCGATGCCCAGGCGCTTGATCAGGCCCAGTTGCTGTTCCAGCCAGTGCGCGTGGTCTTCCTCGGTGTCCTTGAGCTGGGCCAGCAGGATCTCGCGGCTGACATAGTCGCCATGCTGTTCGCACAGGCCGACACCCTTGGCCAGATTCGCGCGTACGGCGTATTCGACCTCCAGGTCGCGCTGCAGCATCTCCTCGACCGTCCTGCCCGCGACGAACGACTCCGGGCGCATGTCCGGATCGCCCTCCAGGAACAGGATGCGGCGCAGCAGCGCATCGGCGTGCTGGGTTTCTTCCTGCATCTCGTGGTCGATGCGGTTGAACAGCGCCTTCAGCCCCATGTCCTCGTAACGGCGGGAATGGATGAAGTACTGGTCGCGGGCAGCGAGTTCGCCGCGCAGCAGGAACTTGAGATAGTCGACGACGTCGGGATGGCCTTTCATGGCACGTGGCTCCGGTAGCGAGGCGCACAGGATGCCCGATCGGGCACCATGATGACCGAATCGGAATCACTCTCGTTCGTCGTTGCGCTGCGGCAGTAGCGGTCATGGCTTCCATGGAATAATCGGCCGCGACCCCCACGCCCCTACCGCAAGGATCCCGCAATGCTGAAGTGGACCCGGCGCATCGCGCTGCTGCTGTTGGCCCTCGTTGTCGTGGCATTGCTTGTGGTGTGGTGGTTGATGCGGGGCAGCCTGGCCCGGCTGGAAGGCGAGTCCGGCCTGGCCGGACTGTCGGCACCGGTCTCGATCCAGCGCGATGCACTGGGCGTGGTAACCATCGACGCCGCCAGCGAGGCCGACGCCACCCGCGCACTGGGATACGTGCACGCCCAGGAGCGCTACTTCGAGATGGACCTGATGCGGCGCAGTTCCGCCGGCGAACTGTCGGAACTGTTCGGCCCCATTGCGGTGGACATGGACAAGGAGCGCCGCACCCACCGCATCCGCGCACGGGTATCCGCGCACCTGGGCGAATTCGCGGGCGACCGCATGCCGCAGCTCGAAGCCTATGCCGCTGGCGTCAACGCCGGACTTGACGACCTGCGCGCGCGTCCCTGGCCCTACCTGTTGCTGCGGCAATCGCCGCGCGCCTGGGAGGTGACCGACTCGGCGCTGGCCGGATACGCGATGTACTTCGACCTGCAGGACTCCGGGAACCTGCGCGAGCTCGGCCTGTGGAAGATCCGCCAGCACGTGCCGCCGGCCCTGTTCGACCTGCTGACCCACGATGGCACCGAATGGGACGCACCGCTCTACGGGCAGGCACGAGGCAATGCCGCGCTTCCACCGGCAACGGGTGTCGACCTGCGCACGCTGCCGATGCCGAAGACCGACTCGCACCGGCGCCTGGCCGACAAGGGCACGCCCGGCAGCAACAACTGGGCGGTGGCCGGCGCACTGACCGCCGACGGCCGCGCCATCGTTGCCGACGACATGCATCTGGGCCTGCGTGCGCCCAACATCTGGTTCCGCGTCCGCCTGCGTTATCCGAACCCGCGCGCGCCCGGCGGGACGGTCGATGTATCCGGCTTCAGCCTGCCCGGCCTGCCCGCCATCATCGTCGGCAGCAACGGGCATGTGGCATGGGGCTTCACCAACAGCTATGCGGACACGGCGGACTGGTATCCGGTGAAGCCGTGCAACAAGGGCGATGATCCGGCCACCTGCGATGCGACCGAACACCACGCCGAAACCATCCGCGTGGCCGGTGCCGATGCCGTCACGCTGGACGTTGTCGACACGCGCTACGGGCCCATCGTGCATCCGGCGACGCCCGGCAAGCCCGCGCTGGCCCTGCGTTGGGTCGCACACCAGCCCGGCGCGCTGAACTTCGGCCTGGCGGATTTCGCCACCGCCGGTGATCTTCCCTCCGTGCTGTCAGTCGCACAGCGCACCGCCACGCCGGCACAGAATCTCGTCATCGCGGACCACAAGGGGCGCGTCGCCTGGCGCATCCTCGGCCCGCTGGCATCGCGCGCGGGTGCATGCACGCACTCGCTGGAGTTCACGCGCGGCAGCGCGGATGCATCAGCAGCCACCCCCGCACCACCGAGCCGATGCACGCCGTGGCTCATCTCCAGCCAGCTCACGCCGGTACTGACCTCGCCGCCCAACCACCGTTTGTGGACCGCGAATGCGCGCGTCCTGGAGGGAGACGCGCTGGCACGGGTCGGCGATGGCGGCTATGCGCTGGGCGCGCGTGCCAGGCAGATCCGCGACGGCCTGCTGGCGAAGGAACGCTTCGCCGAAAAGGACCTGCTGGCCATCCAGCTCGACGATCGCGCCGTGTTCCTGCAGCGCTGGTGGCAACTGCTGCAGGATGAAGCCGGACGATCGCCCGCGGACTCCTCCGTGAAGGCACTCGCGGATGCGGGCAGGACCTGGGAAGGCGTCGCCAGCGTCGACTCCGTCAGCTATCGCCTCGTGCGCGCCTGGCGCCTCGCCGTGCATGCGCGCATCGCCGATGGCCTGACCGCACCGGCACAGGCAGCCCTGGGCAACGACTTCATCATGCCCGACCTGCCGCAGTTGGAAGGCGTCGCCTGGCCATTGCTCGAACAGCGTCCCCCGCATCTGTTGTCGCGCCGCTACAGGACGTGGGATGCCCTGCTGGAAGACGCGGCGAAGGAAGTCCGCGACGACCTGGCCGATCAAGGGCCGCTGGCGCAGCGTCGCTGGGGCGAGCGCAACACTGCGAAGATCTGCCATCCGCTGGCGAACGCCCTGCCCGCCTTCCTCAAGCCCAAGCTCTGCATGCCGGGCGAACCGCTCGCCGGTGACGGCGCCATGCCGCGCGTGCAGGGTCCGTCCTTCGGCGCCTCGGAACGCATGGTGGTGTCGCCCGGCCACGAGGCCGACGGCATCATCCACATGCCGGGCGGCCAGAGTGGCCACCCGATGTCGCCGTTCTGGGGCGCAGGCCATGACGACTGGGTACACGGACGGCCGACGCCATTCCTGCCGGGCGATGCCGCCCACACACTGACGCTGCGTCCCGCCAACGCTCAGCCCAGGTAGTGATCCGGTACCGCCAGCCCCTGCTGGCGGAAGAAGCTGAGCTGGTCGAAGTAGCCGCGCTGGAACACGATGCGACCGTCGCGCACGCGGAAGAAGCCGCAGCCGCGCAGTCCGAGCGGATCGCGCCATTCCATCACGGCCCACTCCCCGTCCTCGAGGATCTGTTCCACCTCGCACACCATCGTCGCGCGCGCGAATTCGGTGCGGAACAGCATCGCGATCGCCTCGCGTCCGTGCAGCGGGTCGGCCTCCACCTGGTGATTCACCGCGTCTTCCGTATACAGCGCGGCCAGGCCATCCACGTCCGCCGCGTTGAAGCGGCGGACCCATTCGCGCACCACGTCGGCGGGTGACATCGTCAGCCCGCCTGCAAGGCCGCCGCGTGCACGCCGGCCACGGCACGGCCGGACGGATCGGCCATCTTCGCGAAGCTGGCATCCCACGCGATCGCCGCCGGCGACGAGCACGCGATCGACTTGCCGCCCGGCACCGTTTCCGCGCAGGCCTGGCCCGGATAGTGCTGTTCGAACAGCGTGCGATAGAAATAGGCCTCCTTGGTCTGCGGCGGATTGACCGGGAAGCGCTTGTCGGCCGCCGCCAGTTCGCGATCGCTGACCTGTGCCTCCGCATGCGCCTTCAGCCCGTCGATCCAGCCGTAGCCGACGCCGTCGCTGAATTGCTCCTTCTGCCGCCACAGGATCGACTCCGGCAGATAGCCCTCGAACGCCTCGCGCAATATGCCCTTTTCCATCCGCTGCGCGCCGGCGCTGCCCTTGTCGATCATCTTGTGCAAGGCATCCATCTTCATGGCCACGTCGAGGAACTCCACGTCGAGGAACGGCACGCGTGGTTCCACGCCCCAGGCCATCATCGACTTGTTCGCGCGCAGGCAGTCGTAGTTGTAGAGCGCGTCCAGCTTGCGCACCAGCTCCTCGTGGAATTCGCGCGCGTCCGGCGCCTTGTGGAAGTACAGGTAACCGCCGAAGATCTCGTCGCTGCCCTCGCCCGACAGCACCATCTTCACCCCCATCGCCTTGATGCGACGCGCCAGCAGGTACATCGGCGTGGAGGCGCGGATGGTCGTGACGTCGTAGGTTTCGATGTGGCGGATCACTTCCGGGATGGCGTCGAGCCCCTCTTGGAACGTGTAGGTGAAGCCGTGGTGCACGGTACCCAATGCCTTCGCCGCGACTTCCGCCGCCGCCAGGTCGGGCGACCCGTCCAGGCCGATGGCGAACGAGTGCAGCCGCGGCCACCAGGCTTCGGTCGTGTCGTTGTCCTCGATGCGATGCCGTGCATAACGCGCGGCGACGGCCGCGACCAGCGAGGAGTCCAGGCCACCGGACAGCAGCACGCCGTAGGGCACGTCGGTCATCAGCTGGCGATGCACGGCGCGCTCGAATGCTTCGCGCAGCTCCTGCCTGGCGACTTCCACATGCTCCACTGCGGCGTAATCACGCCACGGCTTTTCGTAGTACTTGACCAGCGTCCGCGTCGCCGTCTCGTAGTAGTGGCCCGGCGGGAACTGGGCGACATCCGCGCAGATCGGCGACAGCGCCTTCATCTCCGATGCCACGCACAGCCGGCCCTCGCGATCGTGGCCCCAGTACAGCGGGCACACGCCGATGGGATCGCGCGCGATCAGCGCCCGGCCCGTCGCCTTGTCCCACAGCGCGAAGGCGAAGATGCCGTTGAGGCGGTTGAGGAACGACACCGGTTCGTCCTCGCGGTACAGCGCATTGATGACCTCGCAGTCGGAACCGGTCTGGAAGGCGTAGTCCTGCTTCAGTTCCGCCTTCAACTCGCGATGGTTGTAGATCTCGCCGTTGACCGCCAGCACCAGCGCCCCATCGGCCGAACGCAGCGGCTGCGAGCCGCCGGCCGGATCGACGATGGCCAGCCGTTCGTGCACCAGGATGGCGCCGTCGTCATGGTAGACACCGCTCCAGTCGGGTCCGCGATGGCGCTGCTTCTGCGAAAGTTCCAGCGCCTGTCGCCGGAGGGCCTGGATGTCGTCGCCGGGCTGCAGCCCGAAGATGCCGAAGATGGAACACATGGGAGGAAACTCCTGGTGGGGTTCGATGATGGAAGCCGGAAACGAAAAAACCCGCATCTCGCGATGCGGGTTTCTGGTATCCGGCAGGTCTTCCGTTGCCTAGTCGCAGAGCCGCATCGCCCGCGTCCCGTTGTTCGGGCGCAGGTTATTGCGGTTGTTGTTGATGGCGGTGCGGCAGGGCATGGCGCGACCGTAACCGGTCCCGCCGCCGCTTGGCAACTGTTTCATCCGAAAGCAAACGGCGGCGCGCAAATGCCTCAGGGCGCGCGCGCCGGCAGCATCAGCCGTTCGACCAGGGCCTGGTACAGGCCCGGCAGTGCCTCCAGGTCCGCGACGCGCACGTGCTCGTCGACCTTGTGGATGCTGGCGTTGACCGGCCCGACCTCGATGCATTCCGCACCCAGCGGCGCGATGAAGCGCGCATCGGACGTGCCGCCCGCCGTGCTTTCCTCCGGCGGCGCACCGGCGAACTCGCCCAGCACCGCGCGCGCCGTGGCGCGCAGGTGGCCTTCGGGCGTGTAGAACGGCTCGCCACCGCGATGCCACTGCACGCGGTAGTCGAGGCCGTGCCGCTGGAAGATGGCTTCGATCTCCTGCTCCAGCTTCTCCGCCGTCCAGCTGGGATTGAAGCGCAGGTTGAACACCACCTGCAGTTCGCCCGGGATGACATTGCTGGCACCGGTACCGGAATGGATGTTGGAAATCTGCAGGCTGGTCGGCGGAAAAGTCTCGTAGCCTTCGTCCCACTGCCGCGCTGCCAGTTCATCCAGCGCCGGCAACGCCTTGTGGATCGGGTTGAGCGCCTTGTGCGGATACGCCACATGTCCCTGCACGCCGCGCACGGCCAGTGTCGCGGTCAGCGTGCCGCGCCGCCCCACGCGCAGCAGGTCGCCCAGCACATCCTTCGACGACGGTTCGCCGGTGATGCACCAGTCGATCTTCTGGCCACGCTCGCGAAACAGCGCGGCGACTTTCTTCACCCCATCATGCGCGTCGCCTTCCTCGTCAGAGGTGACCAGCAGCGCCACCGTGCCGGGATGGTCCGGATGCGCGTCGACGAACCGCTCCAGCGCGATCGTGCACGCGGCCACGCTGCATTTCATGTCGGCGGTACCACGACCATACAGCACGCCATCGCGGATGGTGGGCACGAAGGGATCGCTGGTCCACGCGTCCAGCGGCCCGGGAGGCACGACATCGGTGTGCCCGAGCAGCACCAGCACCGGCGAACCGGCGCCATGCGTGGCCCAGAGATTGTCGGTGTCGCCGAAGCGCAGGTGTTCGCAGTGGAAACCGGCCTGGCCCAACCGCGTCGCCAGCACCTGCTGGCAACCTGCGTCATCCGGCGTCACCGAATGGCGGCGGATCAGTTCGCTGGAGAGTTCGACGACATCGCTCACGCGCCGGCTCCGAAGATCTTCTTGAACCCATTGTCGCTGAAGCCCTGTGAAAACCCGTCTTCACCCGTGATCACCACTGGGCGGCGGATCAGCTGCGGATACTCCTTCAGCAGCAACTTCCACTCCGCATCGGAGCCAGGTGCCTTGCGGTTGTCCGGCAACTGGCGCCAGGTCGTCGAGGACTTGTTGATCAGCGCATCCCAGCCGCCCGCCTTGTCCGCCCAGCCCTTCAGCGTCTCGGGCGACTGCCGACTGTCGCGGTAGTCGACGAACGTGTACGCGACGCCGAAGCGGTCCAGCCACTTCATCGCCTTCCTGCAGGTGTCGCAGTTCTTCAAACCATAGAGCGTCGTCGCCATCGCTCAGTCCGCCAATCCGCGCAGCAATTCGTTGACGCTGGTCTTGCTGCGGGTCTTCTCGTCGACCTGCTTGACGATCACCGCGCAGTACAACGAATGCGAACCATCGGCGGCCGGCAGCGAACCGGACACCACCACGCTGCCCGGCGGTACGTAGCCGTACGTGATTTCCTTGGTGGCGCGGTTGTAGATGCGCGTGGACTGACCGATGAACACCCCCATGCCGATCACGCTGTGGTGCCCGACCACGACGCCTTCGACGACTTCCGAGCGCGCCCCGATGAAGCAGTGGTCCTCGATGATCGTCGGGCTGGCCTGCAGCGGTTCCAGCACGCCGCCGATGCCGGCACCGCCCGACAGGTGGCAGTGCTTGCCGATCTGCGCGCAGGAGCCGACGGTCGCCCAGGTGTCGACCATCGTGCCTTCGCCCACGTACGCCCCGATGTTGACGAAGCTCGGCATCAGCACCACGTCCTTGCCGAAGTACGTGCCGCGGCGCGCGATGGCGCCCGGCACCACGCGCACGCCGAGCTTGCGGAAATCGTTCTCGTCGAAGGCGCCGAAGCGCGCCTCGACCTTGTCCCAGAACGGCGCGGGATAGGCTTCGACCAGTTCCATCTCGCTGACGCGGAAATACAGCAGCACGGCCTTCTTCAGCCATTCGTTGACCTTCCAGCCACCCTTGCCGTCGGGCTCGGCCACGCGCAGTTTTCCGCTCTCCAGGCCCTCGATCGCCAGCTCAACGGCGGTGCGGGTGGAGCCCTCGATCTCGGCCGGCGTCAGCTCGGCCCGGCGCTCGAACGCGCTCTCGATGGTGGACTTCAGTTCTTCGTTCTTGCTGGCTTTGCGGGTCATCAAAGGTCCTGCTGGGTTCTGCTCAGGTGGGGGTATCGAGGCCGGCGCGCAGCGCGTCGCGCAACGCGTCCTGCATGGCCGCGCCGGTCAGGGGCTGGTCGTGCTCGTCGGTGATCTGGAAAACGTCTTCCGCCCGCTCGCCGAACGTGGCGATGCGTGCGTCGTGCACGCGCAGGCCCTGCCGGCGCAGCACCTGGGCCACGTCCGACAGCAGTCCCGGGCGGTCAGGCGCGACCAGGCCGAGGATGGTCCTGCGCCCGTCCGGCGTGGTGTCGAACTCGATGCGCGGTGCGAATCGGAAATGCTTGAGCTGGCGCGGCACGGCGCGCCGGGACGTACGCACGCTGTCCAGCGGCCGCGCGAGCGCGTCGCCCAGGCCGCGCGCCACCTCGACGGGATCGCGCGGCGCATAGGCATCGGCCGGCAGGACTTCGAACGTATCGAAGACGGTGCCCTGGGGTCCCACCAGCACGCGCGCCTGGTGAATCGCGAAGCCCATGCGGTCGAGCGTGGCGAGGATCGCGGCAAACAGGCCGTCACGGTCCGGCGAATGCACGAACACTTCCATCGCGTCCGCGTCGTCGGCGATGCGGCGTGCGCGCACCCGCGTCTCGCCAGGCATCGCGCCACGGATGGCCTGTGCCTGCCAGGCCAGTTGCTCCGGACGGAAGCGCAGGAAACTCTCTTCAGGCATGGTCGCGAACAGGGCGTCCGCCTGTGCGGCTGCCATGCCCTGCACTTCCAGCAGCGCACGCACGCTTCCGCGCGCTTCGTCGAGACGCTCGTCCACGGCGACCGGATTCTCCAGCCCTTCCCGCAACACGCGCCGCGCAGCGAAGTACAGATCGGCGAGCAGCCGGTCCTTCCACGCGTTCCAGAGCTTGGGGCTGGTGCCGGCAATGTCCGCGCAGGTCAGCAGGTAGAGATAGTCCAGCCGCTCGCGGTCTCCGACCAGTGTGGCGAAGGCGTGGATGACGTCCGGGTCGGAAATATCCTGCTTCTGCGCCGTCACCGACATGCGCAGGTGCTGCTCCACCAGCCACGCGACCAGCGCGGTGTCCGCCTCGCTGAGCCCGTGCGCCACGCAGAACTCGCGTGCATCCACGGCGCCCAGCTCCGAATGATCGCCACCACGCCCCTTGGCGATGTCATGGAACAGGCCGGCCAGCAGGAGCAGTTCGGGCTTGCGCAGGCGTGGCCAGACTTCATGCGCGATGGAGAAGCGGTCGTCGGCACGGCCGGCGGCGAATGCGGCGATGTTCCGCAGCACCATCAAGGTGTGCTGGTCCACCGTGTAGACATGGAACAGGTCGAACTGCATGCGCCCCGACACGCGGGCGAACGCAGGGATCCACTGCCCCAGCACGCCCAGGCGCGCCATGCGGGTCAGCGTTTCCACCGCGCGCGGGCCGCGCAGCAGCGCCATGAAGGCATCACGCTGCAGCCGGTCGGCTGCCGGGTACGCCGACAGCCTGGGCAGCGATTCCGCCAGCGCACGCGCCGTGCGCGAATGCAGGCCACGGATCTGCGGGTGCGCCGCCCATGTCGCGAACAACGCGAACACCTGGGCGACATCGTCCCCGGGCCAGGCCACCTCGCGCGCGGCCAGATAACCCCGGCGCAGCGCAAAGCGCTCATCCAGCGGTTCGGGCAATGCCTCGCCGTCGAACTGTTCCTCGAAGCGCTGCAGCAGGCGGTCGCTGATCCGGCGCACGATGGCGGCACTGCGGTAGAAGCCCTGCATCATCTTCTCGACGCCCAGGCTTCCCGCGTCATCGGCGAAACCAAGACGCTGCGCCAGCGTCTTCTGGTAATCGAAGCGAAGGCGCTCCTCGGGGCGACCTGCCACGCGATGCAGGCCGTAGCGCAGGCGACCCAGCGCACGCCGCTCGCGCGCGAGCGCGAGAGCTTCGTCCTGGCCCAGGTGGCCCAGGCCTACCAGCGGCTCAAGGTCGCGCACGCCGAACGTGCGCAGCGCCATCCAGCCCAGCGTGTGCAGGTCGCGCAACCCGCCCGGGCCTTCCTTGATGTTGGGTTCGAGATTGTCGGACGTGTCGCCGAAGCGTGCGTGGCGGATGCGCAGCTCCTCGCGCTTGGCGACGAAGAAATCGCGCGGCGGCCAGACCCGGGCCGGACCGATGGCATCGATCAGCAGGCCTTCGTCCACCGGTTCGCCAATGATCAGCCGCTCCTCGATCAGCGCAGTCAGCACGCTCTGGTCGGCGGCGGCAGCGGCCGTGCATTCGCTCGCCGAGCGCACGCTGTGGCTGATCGGCAGGCCAGCATCCCAGAGCATCGCGAAGAAGCGTGCCACGGCATCGTGGTGGGCCTGCTGCACGTCGGATGCAGCCAGCACCAGCACGTCGACGTCGGATTGCGGAAACAGTTCGCCACGCCCGTACCCGCCCACCGCGAACAGCGCCATCGGCGCATCCGCGGGGATGCAGCGCAGCCAGGCGTCCTTCAGCAGGTGGTCCACCGCCCGCGCGCGCAGCGCGAGGATGCGGTCCATACCGTCGTCCTGGTCGAAGCGCTTGTCCAGCCGCGCATCGGTATGGCCGAGCGAGGCGCGCGCCGCCGCCGACCAGACCGCGTCATCGGCGACGTCCGGGCCGATGTCCGGAAGCCGCGTCGCGTGTCCGTTCGCGGCTGTCGTGGTGCTCACAGGTCGTTGTCGTCGCCCGGCACGCGGGTCAGGATCTCGACGCCGTCCTCGGTCACCGCGACGGTGTGCTCCCACTGCGCGGACAGCTTGCGGTCCTTGGTGACCACGGTCCAGCCATCGGGCAGCACGCGGGTATGCCGCGCACCCTCGTTGATCATCGGCTCGATGGTGAAGGTCATGCCCGGCTTCAGCACCACGCCCTCGCCGGGGCGTCCGTAGTGCAGCACCTGCGGCTCGTCGTGGTAGACCTTGCCGATGCCGTGGCCGCAGTACTCGCGCACCACGCTGAAGCGCTCGGCTTCGGCGTACTGCTGGATCGCGTGGCCCACGTCACCGAGGGTGGCGCCCGGTTTCACCGCGCGGATGCCGCGGAACATGGCTTCGCGGGTGGTGTCCACCAGCCGCTTCGCCATCACCGACGGGGTGCCGACGATGTACATGCGGCTGGTGTCGCCGTGCCAGCCGTCCTTGATGACGGTGACGTCGATGTTGAGGATGTCGCCATCCTTGAGCACCTTCGCTTCGCTCGGGATGCCATGGCAGATGACGTTGTTGACCGAGGTGCAGACCGTCGCCGGGAAGCCCTTGTAGCCCACGTTGGCCGGGATGGCTTTCTGCACGTTGACGATGTGATCGTGGCAGATGCGGTCCAGTTCGGCGGTGGTCACGCCCGGCTTCACGTGCGGGGCGACCACTTGCAGCACTTCGGCGGCCAGGCGGCCGGCGATGCGCATCTGGGCGAGGTCTTCGGGGGTTTTCAGCTGGATGGCCATATGGCCGATTATCCCCCATTTGGCGCCCGGGCTGAACGACCACGGGAGAAGGCCCAGCCCAAGGCGGTCCGTACCGTTTGCGGCGGGGGGCTGGAGGCGGCTATACTCCCTCGGCTTCGTGCCTGGGGTTGCCCGGTCCGGACCGCCCACGTCGGGCGACACCGACGAATCCACACCTGCTGCCCCAACCCGTGCCGGGGTGCCCTTCACTGAAGGGTTCGGACACGGAAGCCGCAGGGAGGCCCAACCCCGGAACCCCGCCTTCACCGGCGCCGTCCCCCATTGAACCGGACGGTGGGTTCCCCTTCGATGGAGTTACTGCAATGCCCCAAGTCACCATGCGCCAGATGCTGGAAGCCGGCGTCCATTTCGGCCACCAGACCCGCTACTGGAACCCCAAGATGGCGCCGTACATCTTCGGTGCCCGCGGCAAGATCCACATCATCAACCTCGAGAAGACCGTTCCGCTCTTCAACGACGCGATGAACTTCATCTCGGGCGTCGCCCAGAAGCGCGGCACCATCCTGTTCCTGGGCACCAAGCGCAGCGCGCGCGAGGCCGTGAAGGAAGAGGCCGAGCGTTGCGGCATGCCGTTCATGACCCAGCGCTGGCTGGGCGGCACGCTGACCAACTTCGCCACCGTGAAGAAGTCGGTCGCCCGCCTGAAGGAACTGGAAGCCGCCGAAACCGACGGCACGTTCGAGAAGCTGGTCAAGCACGAAGTGCTGGGCCTGCGCCGCGAGCGCGAGAAGCTGCTGGCCTCGCTGGGCGGCATCAAGGAAATGAACCGACTGCCGGACGCGCTGTTCGTCATCGACATCGGCCATGAAGACATCGCCATCAAGGAAGCCAAGAAGCTCGGCATCCCGGTGATCGCGGTGGTCGACTCGAACTACGACCCGGCCCTGGTCGACTACGCCATCCCCGGCAACGACGACGCCATCCGCGCCGTGCAGCTGTACGCCCGTGCCGCCGCCGACGCCGTGCTGGAAGGCAAGGCCGCCCAGCCGAACGCCGCCAGCGTGCGCGAGGAAGAGTTCGCCGAAGGCGGCGACGACAAGGGTGCCCGTCGCGCCCCGGCCAAGAAGGCCGCCGGCAAGAAGCCCGACGAAGCCGCCGCCGAGTAATCCGGCTGCAATGCCGCTGCGCCATGCTGCGCGGCGGCCCATGTTCCGCCTTCTCCCATCGGGAGAAGGTGCCCGAAGGGCGGATGAAGGTACGGAGCACGTCGACGCTGCATGCATCGCGACTCCGCCGCACCCTCACCCCAACCCCTCTTCCGACGGGAGAGGGGCTTTGCCAATCCAAATAGAGGTAATCCCGTGGAAATCACCGCTTCCCTGGTCAAGGAACTGCGCGAGCGCACTGGCGCCGGCATGATGGAGTGCAAGAAGGCACTCACCGAGAACAACGCCGACATCGACGCCGCGGCCGAGTGGCTGCGCAAGTCGGGCCTGGCCAAGGCCGACAAGAAGGCCGACCGCGTCACCGCCGAAGGCCGCGTGGCCGTGGCCCAGGACGGCGGCAAGGCCGTGCTGGTCGAGATCAACTCCGAGACCGACTTCGTCGCCAAGGACGCCAACTTCATCGCCTTCACCGACGCCATCGCGCAGGCCGCGCTGACCTCGGGCGCCGCCGATGTGGAAGCGCTGAAGAGCGCCAAGCTGGCCTCGGGCGAGACCGTCGAGGAAGCCCGCGCCGCCGCCATCGCCAAGCTGGGCGAGAACATGCAGATCCGTCGCCTGGTGTCGATCGACAGCGCCAACAACGTCGCGGCCTACGTGCACGGCGGCAAGATCGGCGTGCTGGTCGAGGTCAAGGGCGGCGACGCCGAACTGGCCCGCGGCCTGGCGATGCACATCGCCGCGATGAACCCGCCGCACAACAAGGCCGCCGACGTGCCGGCCGAATTCGTGGCGAAGGAAAAGGAAATCGAGCTGGCGAAGATGTCGGACAAGGACAAGGCCAAGCCGGCCGACATCCTGGAGAAGATCATCTCCGGCAAGATCAACAAGATCGTCAACGAAGTGACCCTGTACGGCCAGCCGTACGTGCTGGACAGCGACAAGTCGGTCGAGCAGGTCGTGAAGGCCGCCGGTGCCGACGTGGTCGGTTTCCAGCGCTTGGTGGTCGGCGAAGGCATCGAGAAGGTGGTGGAAGACTACGCCGCCGAAGTCATGAAGCAGGCCGGGCTGGCGTAAGCCTTCCCTCTCCGCTTCGACGGAAAAGCCGCGGGGAACCGCGGCTTTTTTGTTGCCCGCGTAGCGGGCGGGATCGGATGCCGCCGCGCACGCCGTGACCGTTAGTCGACTACGACTCAAGTTTGCACGTTCCGTGCCGAAACTGGTTTCAAACGTGACACTTCGTCGCGCATTGCTGGCATCCTGCCGGCAATTCCCACTTGCGTGGCCCGCACCCGGATGCGTCCCGAACTCGAAGCCCAGCTGCTGAATTGCCGCAATCTGCCCAGCCCGCCCGGCGTTGCATTGCGGATCATCGAGCTCGCGCAGGATCCGGACGTGGTGATGGCGACGGCCGCCGATGCGATCGGCCTGGATGCGGCATTGAGCGCGCGCATGCTCCGCATCGCCAACTCCCCGCTCTACGCCAGTCGCCGCAGGGTGGAAAACCTTTCGCAGGCGCTCACGGTGCTGGGCCTGAATGCCACCCTGACGCTGGCATTGGGGTTCTCCCTGTCACGCTGCGGCAGCGGCACCCATCCTGCCGCGCAGGAGCGCGTCTGGCGTCGCAGCGTCATCGCCGCGCTGGCCAGTCGGGTGCTGGGCCAGCGTGCCGGCATCAGCAAGGTGGAAGAGCTGATGCTGGCCGGGCTGCTGCAGGACATCGGCGTGCTGGCCCTGCTGGAAGTCCTGGGCGATGACTATGCGCGACTGGTCGAACGCGCCGTTGGCAATGCCGAACTGCTGGCCGCCGAGCGCGACTGGCTGGGGTGCGACCACGCCACGGTGGGCGGGTGGTTGGCGCGGCAGTGGAATCTGCCGGCGCTGTTGAGGGAAGCGATCATCGAGAGCGAGATGCCCGCGTCGGACACCCCGTTCAATGCGTGCGTGGCCGTGTCCGGCCACATTGCCGACATCTGGCTGGCTGGAATGGACCAAGCGCGGACGGAGGAAGCGCATCGCCATGCGGCGATGCAGGCCGCCACGCGGCTCGGGATCGACTACCCGGGGTTCCTCGCCCTGACCGAGGAGATGCTCGTGGCGCTGCCCGAGGTCTACGCATTGTTCGACGTTCCCCCCGCCCCACCGGCCCGCATCCAGGCTTTGCTGGACCAGGCACGCGAACTGCTGGTCGTGCGCAACCTGCGCGAAATCCAGGACGCGGCGCGTGCCCGCAAGGAAGCCAACGAGCACGAAGACCGTGCGCGCCGGCTGGCGGAGGAAGTGCGGCGCGACCCGCTGACCGGGGCCTACAACCGCAGCCAGCTGGAAGAAGTGCTCGAGAAGGAGTTCGATGCCGCCACGCGGCACGGCTGGCCGCTGTCGATCGCCTTTATCGACCTGGACGACTTCAAGCAGGTCAATGACCGCTGGGGGCACCTGGTCGGCGATGAAGTGCTGCGCAATTTCGCCAAGGCGCTGATGCGGCAGGTGCGCGGCAGCGACATCGTCGCCCGCTATGGCGGCGAGGAGTTCCTGGTGGTGTTGCCGGGCATCGGCGAAGAGGCCGCCGCCCAGGTCGTGCGGCGCATCCTGTCGGAGGTGGCCGGCGTGGCGATGGCCGATGTCGACGGCCAGCCACTGCACATCACCTTCTCGGCGGGGCTGGCCACGCAGGGTGCACTGGAACAGTTCCGCCACGTCGATGACCTGCTTCGCGCGGCGGATGAAGCGCTGTATGGCGCCAAGCGCGAAGGCCGCAACCGGGTATCGGTCGGCGCCATCGGCCCCTGACAGGCCCCGTGGCTACTGCCTCGGTTGCAGCGCCACTTCTTCGTAAGGCTGTACCACCACCCAGCCGTCGCCCGCGAAACGCAACTGGATGCTCTCGCCCGAGCCGCGGCCCAGCAGGGTGCCGAGCGAAATATCCGTGATGATTTCCGGCGTCAATCCGCCCGACCACGCCACGGTGGCATTCGGGTCGGTGAACACGGGCCCGGTCTGCGCATTCACCGGCAGCGTGAGGGGTTCGTAGTGCGACGTGATGGCGACGATGCCGTGTCCGCTCAGGCGCACGTTGAACAGCCCTCCCGACAGCATCCCGGCGACCTTGCGCATCATCGTGATCCGGCTCTCGATGCTGGCCTCCACCGCAAGCACATCGTTGCCGTTGACGAAGATCGATTCACCCGCGAGACGCAGCAGCGTGATCCGTTTGCCGGCATCGGCCAGGTAGACACGCCCCTGCCCTTCGATCTTCATCAGTTGCATGCCTTCGCCACTGACGGCCTTCTTCAGCAGGTTCCCCAGGCCCTGTTCCAGCATGCCCTGGCGGGTGAACTTCACGCTGCCCTTGCGCGCGACCATCGCGCCGGCCTTGGCCCAGACCAGACCGTTCAACCGGACTTCCAGCAGATGCGGGCTTTCCAGTTCGAATGCGTCGGCCGTCGCATCCTTTTCCTTCGATGATGCGAGGAATTCCTGCAGGGTGCGCACGCTCATGTCCGTTCCTTGATGGATGGCGGGAAGGAGCGCCATCATATCCGCCCCGGCCGCAGGTCCCACCCATGTCCCGCATCGTTCCCGTGCCACACACGCTGGAGGCGGCTGCGCGAGCACCCATTGCCGCCGAGCGACTGATCCGTGGGCGCCCCCTGCAGGCGGTCGGGAACGCCTACTCCACCCGGGATGACCGTTTCCATTGCGGCGTATGGGAAGGCGATGTGGGCGCATGGCGGGTGCACTACACCGAGCACGAGTTCTGCCACCTGCTCAGCGGGCGCGTCCGCCTGCGCAGCGATGATGGCGAGGACATCGTGCTGGAAGCGGGCCAGAGTTTCGTCGTGCCCGCAGGGTTCACCGGCACGTGGGAGGTGCTGGAAACCGCGCGCAAACTGTATTCGATCTACGAACCCGGCGACTGAAGCGACGCGCTCGGCTAGAATTGCCGCGGTTTCCCCACGCCGAGAACTCACCATGCCCGCCCCCCTGGTCTATCGCCGCATCCTGCTCAAACTGTCCGGCGAGGCACTGATGGGGGCCGAGGATTACGGCATCGACCCGGCCGTGATCGGCCGCATCGCGCGCGAGATCATCGAAGCCCGCGACGCGGGGGCCGAGGTGGGCCTGGTGATCGGCGGCGGCAACATCTTCCGCGGCGCGGGACTGGCCGCAGGCGGCATGGACCGCGTCACCGGCGACCAGATGGGCATGCTGGCCACGGTCATCAACGCGCTGGCCATGCAGGACGCGCTGGAAAAGCTGGGCGCCAAGTGCCGCGTCATGAGCGCGATCAAGATCAACGACGTGTGCGAGGACTACATCCGCCGCCGCGCCATCCGCCACCTGGAGAAGGGCCGCATCGCGATCTTCGCGGCAGGCACCGGCAACCCGTTCTTCACCACCGATTCCGGCGCCGCCCTGCGCGCCATCGAGATCGGTGCGGACCTGCTGCTGAAGGCCACCAAGGTGGACGGGGTCTACGACAAGGATCCCAGCAAGCACGCCGACGCCAAGCGCTTCGACCAGCTGACCTACGACGATGTCATCGCGCGCAACCTGCAGGTGATGGATACCGCCGCGTTCGCCCTGTGCCGCGACAGCGACGTGCCGCTGCGCATCTACGACCTGTCCGTGCCCGGCAACCTGATGCGGATCCTGCGCGGCGAACATGTCGGCACCCTGGTGAAAGGGCGCGGCTGAGCCCCCTGTGGGCGGGGCTTCGGCCCCGACGGTGGACAGAACGCCGCGAGGTTCGAATGGGCATGTGGCAGCGCTTTCCATCGCCATCCGGTCTGCACGGCGCGCAATCGCGTGCGCCGGAACGCGGGCAGGGCGCGGTCGGGGCTGAAGACCTTCCCGCGGCGCGTGCCCCTTCGCTTGCTGTAATAGTGTCCGGCCAGCCCCGGCCGGCACCCTAGTCCACCATGGGACACGGACACCACCACGGTCACGGGCCACACGCCCACCCGCACGCGTCGGCGACACGCACTTTCGCCTGGGTCACGCTGATCAACCTGGCGTACACCGTGCTCGAAGCCGGTTACGGCTTCCACACCAATTCGCTGGCGCTGCTGTCCGATGCCCTGCACAACCTCGGCGACGTGCTGGGACTGGCGCTGGCGTGGAGTGCCGCCGCCCTGGCGAGGCGCGCACCGCGTGGCCGGCACACCTACGGCTGGCGTCGCGCCACCCTGCTCTCCCCGCTCGCCAACGCGGTGCTGCTGATGGTCTTCTCCGGTGCACTGGGCTGGGAGGCCTTCCGGCGCTTCAGCGCGCCGCCGGAGATCCCGGCCACACCCGTCATCGTGGTGGCGGCACTGGGCATCCTGGTCAACCTGGGCGCCGCGTGGCTGGTGAAGGACGGGCACGCCCACGACCTGAACAAGCGTGGTGCCTTCCTGCACCTGATGGCGGATGCCGCAGTGTCGCTGGCCGCCGTGCTTGCCGGCGTGGGCATGGCCACGCTGGGGTGGGCATGGCTGGACCCGGCCACGGCGCTGCTGATCGCGGTGGTGGTCGCTGTGGGCTCGTGGGGCTTGCTGCGCGACAGTTTCGATGCCGCGATGGACGCCGTGCCGCCGAGCATCGACCCGGTCGAGGTCGGCGCGTTCCTGAAGGCCCGACCCGGCGTGTCGGCCGTGCACCACCTGCACATCTGGTCGCTGGGCGCGGGCGAGATCGCATTGACCGCCCACCTGGTACGGGCGCGCGAAGACGACCACGATGCCTTCATCGACGCCACCGTGCATGCGCTGGACCACACCTTCGGCATCAACCACGCCACCCTGCAGATCGAACGCGGCGCCACATGCGGCCATGACCTGCACGATGCGGCGCCGCATCATTCCCACTGAACGGCGCGCGGACGGTCGGCAACGGCACCGAATCGCCCTATAATCGGTCGTTTACAGGCTTTGCAACGGAAAGGGCGATGCTCAACGACATCAAGAAAGACGCGCAGGCGCGCATGACCAAGAGCATCGAGGCGCTCCGCCACACGCTGGTGAAGGTCCGCACCGGACGCGCTTCCACTGCCCTGGTCGAGCACCTGAAGGTCAACTACTACGGATCGGACATGCCGCTGAGCCAGGTCGCCACCGTGACCGTCTCCGACTCCCGCTCGCTCACGATCACGCCGTGGGAAAAGCAGATGGTCAGCGCGGTCGAGAAGGCCATCCTGGCATCCGACCTGGGCCTGACCCCGAATACCGCCGGCACCACCATCCGCCTGAACCTGCCGGCGCTGACCGAAGAACGTCGCAAGGAGCTCTCCAAGGTCGTCCATGGCGAAGGCGAGGACGCGAAGGTGGCGATCCGCAACATCCGCCGCGATGCCAACCAGCAGGTCAAGGACCTGTTGAAGGACAAGCAGATCACCGAGGACGAGGAGCGTCGTACCGAGGACGAGATCCAGAAGCTGACCGACAAGTCCATCAAGGACGTCGACGACGTGGTCAAGGCCAAGGAACAGGAACTGATGGCGGTCTGAGGACTGCCATGTCCCCTGCCGTCCCCGCGTCCGTGCCCCGCCATCTGGCCGTCATCATGGACGGCAATGGCCGGTGGGCCGAACGACGTCGTCGCCCGCGCGTGATCGGCCATCGCGCCGGCGCGCGCGCGGTCAATACCTGCATCGATTTCTGCCTGGAACGCGGCATCGGCGCGCTGACCCTGTTCGCGTTCTCCAGCGAGAACTGGGGTCGCCCCGAGGAAGAAGTCGGCGCGCTGATGAAGCTGTTCCTCAACGCGCTGGACCGCGAAGTCGACGAACTGCACCGCCGCGAGGTGCGCGTGCGTTTCATCGGCGACCGCGCACGATTCTCCGCCGACATCCGCGCACGCATGGACGCTGCCGAGGCGCTGACCCGCGGCAACACGCGCCTGCACCTCGTCATCGCGGCCAGCTATGGAGGGCGCCAGGACATCGCGCACGCGGCGCGTGCACTGGCCGCCGACGTCGCCGCCGGACGCCTGCGCCCCGAGGACATCGACGAAGCAACGCTCGGCGCCCACGTCGCACTGGCCGACCTGCCGCCGCCCGACCTCTTCATCCGCACCGGTGGCGACCATCGCATCAGCAATTTCCTGCTGTGGCAATTGGCCTATACCGAACTCTGGTTCACCGACGTACTGTGGCCCGACCTGGACGCGACGCTGCTGCAGCGCGCCCTGGACGACTTCGCGCAGCGCGAGCGCCGCTTCGGCCTGACCAGCGCGCAGATCGCCAGCGGCACCCACGAGGACACAACCGCATGAGCACGCCCAGCGCCACCCGCACCCGCGTCATCGCAGCGCTGGTGATGGCGCCCTTCGCCATCGGCGCGATCCTGCTGCTGCCCACGTCGTGGCTGGTGATGCTGGCGGCGCTGGTGTTCCTGGTCGGGCTGTGGGAGTGGTTCAAGCTCGCCGAGATCGACGACACCCTGCAGCGCACCGTGCTGCTGACCGCCAACCTGCTGCTGATGGTGCTGCTGGTGTGGGCATCGCGCGGATCCACCGATCTGGTCCCCTTGCGCCTGATGGCCCTCGTGGGCGCGGCGTGGTGGCTGCTGGCGCTGCTGTGGCTGCGCTTCTTCCATTTCGCGTCCGATCACGAGACCTGGGCGCGCGTGTTCAAGCTGGCCGCCGGCACGCTGGCCGTGGTGCCCGCCTGGTGCGCGCTGGGCCTGATCCACTCCTCCGAGCCGAACGGACACATCTGGTTGTTCGTCGCGCTGGCCATCGTCTGGGCGGCCGACAGCGGCGCATATTTCGCAGGGCGCCACTTCGGCGGCCGCTGGTTCCGCGGCAGGAAGCTCGCTCCGCGCATCAGCCCCAACAAGACACTGGAGGGGCTGCTCGGTGGCCTGGCTGCGGGCATGCTGGTGGCGGGTGTCGGTGCACTTGTCGCCGGTGTGGACCTGGCGCAGGTGCCCGGCGTGCTGCTGGTGGCGGTGTTCACCGTGCTGTTCTCGGTGGTCGGCGACCTGTTCGAAAGCCTGCTCAAGCGGCATGTCGGCGCCAAGGATTCGGGTGACGTGATCCCCGGCCATGGCGGCGTGCTGGACCGCATCGACGGCGTGCTGGCGGCACTGCCCATCTTCGTACTGGGCAAGGAAGTCTTCGGATTCTGAGCATGGCCGCGCACGCACAACGCAACGTGGCGGTTCTCGGCGCGACCGGCTCCATCGGAGCATCGACGCTGGATGTCGTCGCGCGCCACCCCGAGCGTTATCGCGCCAGCGTGCTTGCCGCCGGCAGCAGTGTGGATGCGTTGCTTGCGCTGTGCATCCTGCACCGCCCGGACCATGCCGTCGTCGCCGACGAAAGCCAGTTCGCACGCCTGCGTGACGGCCTGTCCGACGCCGGGCTGGCGACTCGTGCACATGCCGGGGCCGCCTCAGTGGACGCGCTGGTGTCCGCCCCGGGCTGCGACATTGTAGTCGCCGCCATCGTGGGTGCCGCCGGCCTGTCGTCGACGCTGGCGGCGGCCCGCGCCGGGAAGCGCCTGCTGCTGGCCAACAAGGAGTCGCTCGTCCTCGCCGGTGAGCTGATGACCGCCGCCGCGGATGCCGCGGGTGCCGAGATCATCCCGATAGACAGCGAGCACAACGCGATCTTCCAGTGTCTGCGTTCACGACAGGCTCAGGGCGAGGTCAGCCGCATCGTGCTGACCGCGTCGGGTGGCCCGTTCCGCGGCTGGAGCCGCGCGGCGCTCGCCCAGGTCACGCGCGAACAGGCCGTCGCCCATCCCAAATGGTCGATGGGCCCGAAGATTTCGGTCGACTCGGCGACCCTGATGAACAAGGGGCTGGAACTGATCGAGGCCCATCACCTGTTCGGCGTGGAGCGCGAACGGCTGGACGTGCTGGTGCATCCGCAGAGCTTGGTGCACTCCCTCGTGGAATTCGTCGATGGTTCCACGCTGGCGCAGTTGGGGCTGCCCGACATGCGTACGTCGCTGGCCGTGGGACTGGGCTGGCCGGACAGGATCGCATCGGGTGTGCCGGGCCTGGACCTGTTGCGGCATCCCCGGTTGGACTTCGAGGCGCCCGACCTGGATGCCTTTCCCTGCCTGCGGCTGGCCTGGCACGCAATGACGGCCGGCGGCACGGCGCCAGCGGTCCTGAACGCTGCGAACGAAGTCGCAGTTTCAGCCTTTCTTCAGGGCCGGATCGGTTTCCTATCCATTCCTGCGCTGGTCGAGGATGCCCTCGCCGCGTTGCCCGCAACGCCGGCCGATTCGCTGGATGCGCTGCTGGAAGCGGATGCGCAGGCACGCCGACTTACCGAACGCAACCTCGCAGGCCATCTCTTCCCATGAGCGCCGACATCCGATGAGTGACGTGCTGGGCTCAATCTGGTGGATGATCGTGGCCCTGGGCGTGCTGGTCACGTTCCACGAATTCGGCCACTACTGGGTGGCGCGCCGTTGCGGGGTGAAGGTGCTGCGTTTCTCGGTGGGCTTCGGCAAGCCGCTGTGGTCGCGCCGCGATCGCCACGGCACCGAGTTCGCCATCGCGGCCATCCCGCTGGGTGGCTACGTCAAGATGCTGGACGAAGCCGAGGGCGACGTCCCCGCCGCGCAACAGGACCAGGCTTTCAACCGCAAGTCGGTCTGGCAGCGCATCGCCGTGGTCGCCGCCGGCCCGCTGGCGAACGTCCTGCTCTGCGTCGTCCTGCTGTGGGCCATGTTCGTGCTGGGCAAGCAGGACTACTCCGCCACCCTGGGCAGCGTCAGTGGCATTGCCGCCGATGCGGGCTTCATGCGCGGCGACAGGATCGTCCGGATCGGCGACCGCGGGATCGATACCTGGACCGACGCCTCCATCGTGCTCACCAAGGCCGCCATCGATGGTGATGACGTTCCGGTCGAGGTGGAAACCGCCTCCGGCAGCCAACTGACCCGCACGCTGCCGCTGTCCCGCCTGCCGGTCGGGTTCGACCAGGAGAACGCCATCGGCCTGAGCGGGCTGGTCTGGCGGCACTGGATGACGCCGGCGGTCATCGGCAAGGTCACCCCGGGCTCGGCCGCCGATGGCGTGCTGCACGTGGGCGACGTGGTGACGGCCGTGGATGGCCAGCCGGTACACGGCTTCAACGACATCGCCACCGAGGTCGATGCACTGGGCAAGCGCGGAGGCGCGGCCATGGTCGAAGTCGACCGTGCCGGCGAGCGCCTGGCCTTCGAACTGGCGCCACGCCGGACCCGGCATCCCGACGCAGGCCAGGGCGACTACTGGGCCCTGGGCCTGGCGCCTCCCGCGAAGGTGCAGATGCCCGGCTACGACGCCACGCTCCACTACGGCCCGGTCGCCGCCATCCCGGCCGCCCTGCGCGAAACCGGCAAGCTGACCTCGGACTCGCTGGGCATGATCCGCCGGATGCTCACCGGGGACGCCTCGCTGAAGAACGTTTCGGGCCCCATCACCATTGCCCAGGTCGCCAACGTCTCCGCCAAACGCGGGCCGGATTGGTTCCTCTGGTTCCTGGCGGCCATGTCGCTGAGCCTGGCCATCATCAACCTGCTGCCGATCCCCGTCTTGGACGGCGGCCACCTGCTGTATTACCTTATTGAATTGGTCAAGGGCAGCCCCTTGAGCGAGCGCCACATGGTGGCCGGACAATATATGGGCCTGGCCGCACTGGCGGGCCTGATGGGATTGGCGTTCTACAACGACATCCTGCGTCTGGTGACCTGATGCCCCTGAACTTTCCCGGGCAGGCCCGCTCCAAGTCGGCCTGTCCCTTCCTGGCGACACCCCGGACCGCGGCCCTGCGATCCACCCCTGCTCTGCAGGAACCACCCCAACCGGATGTAATGATGACGCGACTGCCTTCCCGCCGCCTGATTGCCCTCGCCCTGGCTTCGGCCATCGCCATGCCGGCACTGGCCCAGACGACGGAACCCGCCGCCGCACCCGCAATGGCCGAGCCGCTGGGCAGCGCGTCGTTCACCGCCACGGACATCCGCATCGATGGCCTGCAGCGCATCTCCACCGGTACCGTCCTCACCTACCTGCCGATCGAACGGGGCGACCAGGTCACCTCGGCCGGCGTGTCCGAGTCGATCCGCGCGCTGTACAAGACCGGCTTCTTCGAGGACGTGAAGCTCGACCGCCAGGGCGACATCCTGGTGGTGACCGTCACCGAGCGCCCGGCGATCAACAAGTTGACCCTCACCGGCAACAAGGACATCAAGACCGAAGACCTGCTGACGGGCCTGAAGGACATCGGGCTTGCCGAGGGCGAGACCTTCGACCGCCTGAGCCTGGACCGCGTCACCCAGGAACTGGTGCGCCAGTACAACAACCGCGGCAAGTACAACGTCGAGATCACCCCTACGGTCAGCCCGCTCGACCGCAACCGCGTGGACGTGACCATTGCCGTCAAGGAAGGCAAGGCGGCCAAGATCAAGCACGTCAACGTGATCGGCGCCGAGAAGTTCCCCACCGAGGACCTGCTGGAGAACTGGGAGTCCAAGGAAAGCACCTGGTTGTCCTGGTACCGCCGCGACGACCAGTACTCCAAGGAGAAGCTGTCGGGCGACATGGAACGCCTGAACTCCTGGTACCTGGACCGCGGCTACGTGGACTTCAGCATCGACTCCACCCAGGTGTCGATCAGTCCCGACAAGCGCGACATGTTCATCTCCGCCGGCATCACCGAAGGCGAGCAGTACAAGATTTCCGACGTGAAGGTCACCGGCGACACGGTGCTGCCGAAGGAGGAAATCGAGAAGCTGGTGATCGTGAAGCCGGAGCAGACCTTCTCGCGCATCCTGCTCGAGATGACGTCCGACACCATCACCTCGACACTGGGCAACATCGGGTATGCGTTCGCGCAGGTGAATCCGATCCCCACCATCGATCGCGAGAACCGTACCGTCGCGATCAACCTGCAGGTGGTGCCCGGCCCGCGCGTCAACGTGCGCCGCATCACCTTCAAGGGCAACACGCGCACGGCCGATGAAGTGCTGCGTCGCGAGATGCGCCAGTTCGAAGGCAGCTGGTTCTCCCAGGTCGCCGTGGACCGCTCGCGCGTGCGCCTGCGCCGCCTGGGCTACTTCGAGACGGTGGACGCGGAAACCACGCCCGTACCGGGCACGACCGACCAGGTCGACGTGGTGTTCAACGTGAAGGAAACCACCTCGGGCAGCTTCGTGTTCGGCTTGGGCTATTCGCAGCTGTCCGGCCTGACCACGTCGATCCAGTTGTCGCAGAACAACTTCCTCGGCGGCGGCAACCGCGTGTCGGTGGAAGCGCAGCGCAGCGACTACCTGCAGCGCTATTCGTTCTCCTACACCAACCCGTTCTTCACCGACGAAGGCATGTCGCTGGGCTACAACCTGTGGTGGCGCGAGTTCGATTACTCGGACTTCAACACCGCCCAGTACTCCACCACCAGCGCTGCCGCGCAAGGCGTCCTGGGTCTGCCGATCTCCGAGAACGACACTGTCTCGCTGCTGTTCGGCGTCGACAGCAACGAGATCTTGACCTTCGGCGGCTCCACGCCGCAGGCGATCATCGACTACATCGATGCCGTCGGCCAGCGCACCTTCCACGCCTGGCGTGCCGAGCTCGGCTGGGCGCGCGATACGCGCAACGACTACTTCATGCCCACGGGCGGTACCTACCAGCGCATTTCGGCCGAAGTCGCGCTCCCGGGCTCCACCGTCGAGTACTACAAGCTCAACTACGAGTTCTCGAAGTACTGGTCGCTCAGCCCCGCTTTCGTGCTGAACACCCGCGCCGAGATCGGCTACGGCGACAGTTACGGCTCGGACATCTACCGTTACATCTGCCGCGCCAACGGCTCCGACCCGCAGATCCCGGGCCAGGGGACCACCACCCCGCCGGCGGCGGATGGCACGTGCGCCGACGGCGGCACGCTGGACCGGACACTGGTCGCGACCGGCCTGCCGTTCTTCGAGAACTTCTACGCGGGTGGCACGCGGTCCGTGCGAGGCTTCCGCGACAACACGCTGGGCCCGCGCTCGGAGGTCATTTCCGGCTACCGCGGCCAGCCGCTGGGTGGTTCGCTGAAGACCACCGGCTCGGTCGAACTGATCTTCCCGAAGCTGTTCGACTCCAACGCCGCGCGCGTTGCGGCGTTCTTCGACTTCGGCAACGTGTTCGACGGCGTGGACAACTTCGATGCCGGCGAGCTGCGCGCATCCACCGGTATCTCGCTGCTGTGGCGTGCGCCGGTCGGCCCGATCTCGATCAGCTATGCCTTCCCGATCAAGAAGGAAGACGGCGACGAGCTGGAACGCCTGCAGTTCACCTTCGGCGGCGCGTTCTGATCCCAGCGTCCATGCGGGCGATTCGACGGGGGGCGCAAGCCCCCCGTCTGCTGTCCACCATACGCCACCGTGAAAGCGGTTCGCGGGTCGCAGGGGCTAAACTACGCACCCTATGACCTCCCCATCCTTTACCGCTGGCGAGCTGGCCGAGCGCTTCGGGCTCGAACTGCGCGGCGATACGGACCTCCGCATCCACGGCGTCGCCACGCTGGCGCGGGCCGACGCCGGACAGCTCGCCTTCCTCGCCAATACCCGCTATCGCGCCCAGTTGGCGGACAGCCGGGCCAGCCTGGTCGTCCTGCGGGCGGACGACGCCGCTGCCGCAACCGGCGCCGTCCTCATCGCCAGGGACCCCTACGCCGCGTTCGCCCGGATGGCCGCGCTGTTCGAGAGCAAGCCGGACCGTGCACCGGGGGTGCACACCAGCGCCGTGATCGATCCGACCGCACGCATCGCACCGGGCGCCCATGTGGCTCCGTTCGTCACGGTGGGCGCACGCAGCGTCATCGGCGAGGGCGCCGTGATCGGCCCAGGCTGCGTGATCGGCGACGACTGCCTCGTGGGCGACGGCTGCGAGCTGATCGCCCGCGTCACCCTGGTCACGCGCGTGCGCCTGGGCCAGCGCGTGCTGGTCCATCCCGGTGCCGTGATCGGCGCCGATGGTTTCGGCCTGGCGATGGACAGCGGCCACTGGATCAAGGTGCCGCAGCTGGGCGGTGTGGTGATCGGCGACGACTGCGAGATCGGCGCCAACACCACCATCGACCGTGGCGCGCTCGACGACACGGTGCTGGAAGAAGACGTCCGCCTCGACAACCAGATCCAGATCGGCCACAACGTCCGCATCGGCGCGCATACCGCGATGGCCGGTTGCAGTGCCGCCGCCGGCAGTGCGCGCATCGGCCGCTACTGCCTGATCGGCGGAGCCGCCGGCGTGCTGGGCCACCTGGAGATCTGCGACCGCGTGGTCGTCACCGCGATGTCGCTGGTGACCAGTTCCATCACCGAGCCCGGCGAGTACTCCAGCGGCACGCCGCTCACCGACAACCGTACCTGGCGCAAGAACGCCGCCCGCTTCAAGCAACTGGACGCCTTGGCACGACGCGTGCTGGCGGCCGACAAGGAAACCTGATGACCCTGGACCTGCAACTGCCCGTCGACGCGGCCACCATCCGCCAACTGCTGCCGCACCGCTACCCGTTCCTGCTGGTGGACCGGGTGGTGGAGTTCGAGAAGGACAAGCGCGTCCTGGCCTACAAGAACATCACCCAGAACGAACCCTTCTTCACCGGCCATTTCCCGGACCGTCCGATCATGCCGGGTGTACTGATCATCGAGGCGCTGGCGCAGGCCGGTGGCCTGTTGACCCAGCTGTCGCACCAGGGCGATACCGCCGGGCGGATGTTCTACATGGTGAAAGTGGAGAACGCGCGCTTCACCCGCATGGTGGTGCCGGGCGACCGCCTGGACCTGGACGTCACCCTGAAGCGGTTGATCCGCAACATGGCCTTCTACACCGGCGTGGCCTCGGTGAACGGCGAACAGGTCGCGTGCGCCGACGTGCTGTGCGCCGAGGACACCCGCTGAGATGAGCGCCCCCACCGCCATCCATCCCAGCGCGGTCGTCGATCCCGGCGCGCAGCTGGGCGAAGGCGTGCGCGTCGGCCCGTTCGCCTACATCGGCCCGGAAGTGGAGATCGGCGCTGGCACGGTGATCGGCCCCCACTGCACGGTCACCGGCCCCACGCGCATCGGCCGCGACAACCACTTCGCCGGGCATGCCGCCATCGGCGGTGATCCGCAGGACAAGAAATTCAAGGGCGAGCGCGTCGAGCTTGTCATTGGCGACCGCAACCAGGTGCGCGAGTTCGTCACGCTCAACCGTGGCACCGTCACCGGTACCGGCATCACCCGCATCGGCAGCGACAACATGCTGCTGGCCTACACGCACGTCGCGCACGACTGCATCGTGGGCAACCACTGCGTGTTCTCCAACAACGCCACGCTGGCCGGGCACGTGACCGTGGAAGACTGGGTCATCCTCAGCGGGTTCGCGGGCGTACACCAGTTCTGCCGGATCGGTGCCCACGCCTTCATCGGCATGGGCGTGCTGCTGAGCGGCGACGTGCCACCGTTCACCATGGTGGCGGGCGAAGCATCCGGCCGGCCGCGCGGCATCAACAACGAAGGCCTGAAGCGGCGCGGTTTCGACGCTGAGCGCATCGCCGCCATCAAGCGCGCGTACCGCACGCTGTACGTAGCCGGCCTGCCGCTGGCAGACGCCAGGCAGCAACTGGCCGAGCAGGCGCAGACCAGCGATGACGTGAAGGCGCTGCTGCATTTCATCGACAGCGGCGAACGGCCGTTGCAGCGGTGATGCAGGCGACACCCGCAGCGCGGCCGCTGCGCATCGCGCTGTGTGCGGGCGAGGCGTCCGGCGATGGCCTGGGGGCGGGGCTCGTCGAAGCGCTGAAGCAGCGCTTCCCGCATGCCGAATTCGCGGGCATCGGCGGCGATGCGATGCGTGCCGCAGGATGCGACACCTGGTTCGATGCGAACGAGCTGGCGGTCATGGGGCTGGCCGAGGTGCTGCGCCACCTGCCGCGGCTGTTGCGCCTGCGCAAGGCGTTCCGCCAGCGCGTGCTGGACTGGACGCCCGATGTGTTCGTCGGCATCGACGCACCCGACTTCAACCTCGGTGTCGAGCGCTGGCTCAAGGCGCATGGCGTGCGCACCGTGCACTACGTGAGCCCGTCGGTATGGGCATGGCGCGAGAAGCGGGCCGAGAAGATCGGCCACAGCGCGGACCGCGTGCTGTGCCTGTTCCCGATGGAACCACCGATCTATGCGCGCCATGGCGTGGACGCGCGTTTCGTCGGCCATCCGATGGCGGACGAGATCGCGCTGCTGCCTGATCGCGCGGCTGCACGCACTGCATTGGGACTGGCAACCGAAGCACCGGTGCTGGCCGTACTGCCCGGCAGCCGCCTGGGCGAGATAGGACGGCTTGCGCCGGCCTTCTTCGAGGCGGCACGCCGGGTGGCCGCGCAGATCCCCGGCCTGCAGATCGTCGTGCCTGCGGCCAATGCGGCCTGCCGCCTGGCGCTGGAAGCGCAGTTCGCCGCGCACGGCGCAGATCCCGCCTGGCGCCTGCTCGACGGCCGCGCGCGCGAGGCGATGATCGCCAGCGATGTCGTCCTGCTCGCCTCCGGCACGGCGACCCTGGAGGCCATGTTGTGCAAGCGGCCGATGGTCGTCGGCTATCGCATCGCGCCGTTGACCTACCGCATCGTCAAGGGCCTCGGAATGCTGAAGGTGGAGCGGTATGCGCTGCCCAACGTGCTGGCGGGGGAAGACATCGCGCCGGAACTGATGCAGGACGATTGCACACCCGAGCAGTTGTCCAATGCCGTGCTGCACTGGTTCCGCGAACCGGAGGCCATCGCTTCGCTGCAGCCAACCTATCTGCGACTGCACGAGCAGTTGCGCCAGGATGCGTCGGCGCGCGCTGCCGATGCAGTGGCAGAGCTGGTCCCCACTCCTGTAGGAGCGACGTAAGTCGCGACGGCACGCCATGAATTTCGCTTCTTCCTCGCCTGCTCCGGAAGTTTGCATCCACCTCGGAGCTGAGCGGCGCGTGCGCATCCTTTCTGCGGTCGCGACTCACGTCGCTCCTACAGGGGGCATCGCGCGATGACCGCGGCCTCGCTGTTCCCGATGCCCGACGTCCGCCTGGTCGCCGGCGTCGATGAAGCCGGTCGCGGACCGCTGGCGGGCCCGGTCGCCGTCGCGGCGGTGATTCTGGATGCGTCGCGCCCCATCGCCGGACTGAACGATTCCAAGCAACTCAGTGAAGCGAAACGCGAGGCGCTGTTTCCCCTGATCCAGGAGCGCGCGCTGGCGTGGCACGTGACCTTCGTCGAGCCCGCCGAGATCGATCATCTCAATATCCTGCAGGCCACCCTGGAAGGCATGCGCCGTGCCATCGCCGCGCTCCGGCCACTGCCGGAACTGGTCCGCATCGACGGCAACCGCGCTCCGAAAGGCCTCGATTGCATGGCCGAGACGCTGGTCGGCGGCGACGCGATCGAACCCGCCATCATGGCGGCGTCCATCCTGGCGAAGGTGTCGCGTGATCGCCTGATGGTGCGGTTGCACGCGGACTTCCCGCAGTACGGCTTCGCCGTGCACAAGGGTTATCCGACGCCCGCGCACCTGCGCGCGCTGGCGGAACACGGGCCGTGTCCCCACCACCGGCACAGCTTCGCTCCGGTGCGGGCCGTTCTCGCGCCACGGTAGTCGTGGGTGCGCCCGGCGGCGCATGACCGACGGCACCCTGTCCATGGTCACGATGGCTTCCTGCAGACGCGCGCGCAGCTGCGGGCAGGCAGCATGGTCACGCGGTCCCGCCCCCTGCCGGGACCGGCCCCCACGAGGCTTGTCATGACCCTGTCCACCACCTCCCTCCCCTCCCCGCTTTCCACTGCGCGCGACATCGACGACGAACGCCTGCAGCTGCTGCGCTGCATGCTGGCCGACCGCGACTGGACGCATGACCCCGGCCTGCGCACCCGCCTGCAGCAGGCCATGGCCACGCTGAGCTCACCCACCGCGATCACGCTGGATGAGGCCACCTGGACCCTGATCGCCGACGAGACCGCGGGTTACCTTGATTTCCGCCGGCTGCGCAATCTCGAGGCCCAGCTGCGCGGCTGCCCACGGGATGCCCTGCATTTCACCCGCGCCGACTGGGAAGTCCTGCGCGTGGCCGAAGCCGCCCTGGAGCACCAGCTGCGCCACGTGCGCGACAGCAGCTATGCGCCGGAACCGGTACCGCTGTTCCGCATCCACTGATCTCTCTTCGCCCGCGCCTCCGCACGCGGGCCGCCGCACCCCGATCCCCGGGTTTTCCCCTGAGCCGTCCCCGTGGACGGCTTCTTTTTTGCCTTGGCGTGGGCTTTCCGTCGACCCGGGAAAGTCAAGCCTTGCCCCTCCCCACCGCCGCCGGTACGCTGCCCCGACAGCCTTCCGAGCCGGCATGTCTTCCCGTTTCGTTCACCTGCACCTGCACACCGAGTTTTCGCTCGCGGATTCGATCATCCGCGTGCCCGAGAAACCGGACCACGCCGATCCGAAGAAAGCCAAGCAGCCCAACCTGCTGAGCCGCGCGGTCGAGCTGGGCATGCCCGCGCTGGCGGTCACCGACCGCAACAACCTGTTCGCACTGGTCAAGTTCTACAAGGCCGCCGAAGGCGTCGGCATCAAGCCCATCGCGGGCGCCGACGTGATGGTGGCCGATGGCAGCGATGCGCCGTGGCCGGTGACGCTGCTGTGCCGCGACCGCGACGGCTACCTCTCGTTGTCGCGCCTGTTGTCGCGGGCATGGATGGAAGGCCACCGCACCGACGGCGTCGCCATCCATCCGGATTGGCTGCGCGCCGACCATGAAGGCCTGTTCGCCATCATGGGCCGGCAGAGCATGGCGGGGCGCCTGGCCCAAGGAGGGCGCCATGACCTGGCCGAGCAGCACCTGGCCGACTGGCAACGCAGCTTCGGCGACGACCTGCACCTGGAACTGACCCGCACGCAGCGCGACGGCGAAGAAGCCTTCAATGCGTTCGCTCTGCATGCCGCCGGTGCACGCGGCCTGCCGGTGATCGCGAGCAATGATGTGCGCTTCCTGTCGCCGGACGGGTTCGAGGCGCACGAGGCGCGTGTATGCATTTCCTCCGGTCGCGTGCTGGACGACCCCAAGCGCCCGCGCGACTACAGCCCAGAGCAATACATGAAGTCGGGCGAGCAGATGGCCGCGCTGTTCGCCGACGTGCCGGACGCCATTGACAACACGCTGGCGCTGGCGCAGCGCTGCAACATCGAGATGCGCCTGGGAACCTACTTCCTCCCGGCCTATCCGGTGCCCGACGACGAGACGCTGGACAGCTGGATCCGCAGCCAGTCGCACGCCGGACTGAAGGCGCGCCTGGAGAAGAGTCCGCTGGCGCCCGGCCACACGCGCGAGGACTACGAGAAGCGGCTGGATTTCGAGCTCGACACCATCTGCAAGATGGGGTTCCCCGGTTACTTCCTGATCGTGGCCGACTTCATCCAGTGGGGAAAGAACAACGGCATCCCGATCGGCCCGGGCCGCGGCTCCGGCGCCGGTTCGCTGGTGGCGTGGGCACTGCAGATCACCGATCTTGACCCGTTGCCTTACGGCCTGCTGTTCGAACGCTTCCTCAACCCGGAACGCGTGTCGATGCCCGACTTCGACATCGACTTCTGCATGGACCGGCGCGACGAGGTGATCGACTACGTCGCGCGCAAGTACGGCCGCGACCGCGTCAGCCAGATCATCACCTACGGCACGATGGCGGCCAAGGCCGTGGTGCGCGATGCCGGCCGCGTACTCGGCTTTCCGTACGGCCTGGTCGACGGCGTGGCCAAGCTGATCCCCAATATCCTGGGCGTGTCGCTGAAGGATGCGATGGGCGAAGGCAGCAGCGAGGCCGCCTCGCAGGAGCTGATCGACCGCTACCGCGACGAAGACGACGTCCGCGATCTGATCGATCTGGCGCGCCAGCTGGAAGACCTTACCCGCAACGCCGGCAAGCACGCCGGTGGCGTGGTGATCGCCCCATCGCCGCTGTCGGACTTCTGCCCGCTGTTCGCCGAACACGACGAAGACGGACGCGGCAAGAATCCGGTCACCCAGTTCGACAAGGACGACGTGGAAGCGGTCGGCTTGGTGAAGTTCGACTTCCTGGGCCTGCGCACGCTGACGATCATCGATTGGGCGGTGAAGGCGATCAACCAGCGCCACGCGCGTGCGGGCCTGCCGCCGGTGGACATCACCACCATCCCGCTGGACGATGCCAGCGTGTATCGTGATGTGTTCGCCAATGGCAACACCGGCTCGGTGTTCCAGTTCGAATCCTCGGGCATGCGGCGCGCGCTGAAGGAAGCCAAGCCCGACCGCTTCGAAGACCTGATCGCGCTGAATGCGCTGTACCGCCCCGGCCCGATGGACATGATCCCGTCGTTCGTCGAGCGCAAGCATGGGCGCGAGGAGTTCGAATATCCCGATCCGCGCACCCGGACCATGCTGGAAGAGACCTACGGCATCATGGTCTACCAGGAGCAGGTCATGCAGATGGCGCAGATCGTCGGCGGCTACTCGCTGGGCGGCGCCGACCTGTTGCGCCGTGCGATGGGCAAGAAGGTGCCGGCCGAAATGGCCAAGCACCGCGAGATCTTCCGCGAGGGTGCCGCGAAGGGCGGCGTGGACGAACGCAAGGCCGACGAAATCTTCGACCTGATGGAGAAGTTCGCCGGCTACGGCTTCAACAAGTCGCACGCCGCCGCATACTCGCTGGTCGCCTACCAGACGGCATGGCTCAAGAAGCACTATCCCGCCGAATTCATGGCGGCCACGCTGTCGTCCGACATGGACAAGACCGACAAGGTGGTCGGCTTCCTCGACGAGGCGCGCGGACTCGGCCTGACCATGCTGCCGCCGGACGTCAACCATTCCGATTTCATGTTCGTCGCCACCGATGCCCGCACGGTCCGCTACGGCCTGGGCGCGGTGAAGGGCGTCGGCCAGGGCGTGTGCGAGAGCATCGTGGAAGCGCGCCGCGGCGACGGGACCAGCTCCAGGCAGGGTCCGTTCGCCGACCTGCTCGATTTCTGCAAGCGCGTCGATTCGTCCAAGTTGAACAAGCGCGCTCTGGAAGCGCTGATCAATGCCGGCGCGCTGGACGCGCTGGGCCGCAACCGGGCGTCGCTGGCGCTGCAGTTGCCGGAAGTCCTGAAGGCCATCGACCAGATCAGCAAGAACCGCAGTGCCGGGATCGTCGACATGTTCGGTTCCAGCAGTGGCGGCGACGACATCCACGTCGATCTGCCCGAAACCGACGAATGGCCGCTGACCCAGCTGCTGCACGGTGAGCGCGAGACGCTGGGACACTATCTCAGCGGCCACCCGATGGATCCTTACCGCGAGGACCTGCGCTCGCTGGTCGGCAACGACCTGGGCAATCTGGACGCGATCTGGGCCAACCAGTCGCCCGGCGAGAAAAAAGGCTGGCGCCCCGAAGTGTCCTGCGTGATCGCGGGCCAAGTGGTCGGTGTGCGACGCAAGGGGGACAGCCAGGTCTTCGTGCAGCTGGAGGACGGGTGCGGTCGCATCGAATGCAGCGCGTTCTCCGACGCCCTGGCCGAGTTCGGTCCCCTGCTGACGCGCGATCGCGTGCTGGTCATCAAGGGCGGCCTGCGCGAGGACGAGTTCAGCGGTGGCTACAGCCTGCGCATCCGCCAGGTGTGGGACTACACCCAACTCTGCCAGCAGCACGCGCAACGCCTGCAGCTTCGCCTGGACCTGCGCGTGCCCGGTCTATGGCAGCGCGTCGATGCCCTGCTTTCGCGGCACCGGCCCGGCGGTACGCCGTTGCGGCTCGACCTGTTGATGGCGGCGGGAACGTCCGCCATCGCCGGCATGCTGGACCTCAATGGGCAGAAGGCCGTGCGCGTGGACACGGAGCTGCTGGATGCGTTGCGCGCCCTGCCCGGCGTACGCACGGCCAAGCCCGCGTTCCATCGGCCCTGGACGCACTGACACAGCGCGTGCGCCGCATCACGGCCCTACACCCCCGTACGTGACCGTCCGGACGCTTCGGCTACACTTTCCCCCTTTCCGGCCCCTGGCCCGCAGATGAATCCGAACTACCTCGATTTCGAACAGCCCATCGCCGATCTGGAAGCCAAGATCCAGGACCTGCGCACCGCCAGCACCGGCCCGGCGGTGAATGTCGATGCCGAGGTGCACGCGCTGCAGGACAAGCTGCGCATCCGCACCGCGCAGATCTTCCGCGATCTCTCGCCGTGGCAGGTCTCGCAGCTGGCCCGCCACCCGGCACGCCCGTATACGCTCGACTACATCAAGGTGTTCTGCGACGAGTTCCAGGAACTCGCCGGCGATCGCGCGTTCGCCGACGACGCCGCCATCGTGGGCGGCCTGGGCCGCATCGACGGCCGCAGCGTGATGATCATCGGCCACCAGAAGGGCCGCGACACCAAGAGCAAGATCGCCCGCAACTTCGGCATGCCGCGCCCCGAGGGCTACCGCAAGGCGCTGCGGCTGATGAAGATGGCCGAGCGCTTCAAGCTGCCGCTGCTGACCTTCATCGACACCCCGGGCGCCTATCCGGGCGTGGGCGCGGAAGAGCGCGGCCAGTCGGAGGCCATCGCACGCAACCTGATGGAAATGGCCGAATTGAAGGTCCCGATCATCTGCACGGTGATCGGCGAAGGCGGCAGTGGCGGCGCGCTCGCCATCGGCGTCGGCGATCGCACGCTGATGCTCGAGTACGGCACCTATTCGGTGATCTCGCCGGAAGGCTGCGCGTCGATCCTGTGGAAGGACGCCGCCAAGGCCAAGGACGCCGCCGAGCAGCTGGGCCTGACCGCCAAGCGCCTGCACGGACTCGGCCTGGTCGACAAGGTCGTGCGCGAGCCCATCGGCGGCGCGCACCGCAATCCCCGCCAGATGGCCGTGCGCCTGAAGGCCGTGCTGCTCAACGAACTGGATGCGCTGGAGCAGTTGCCGGTCGAACAACTGCTGCAGAAGCGTTACGAGCGCCTGCGCGGCTACGGCGCGTACGAAGCCGCCTGAGCGGTCCGCCCTGCGCTCCACTGAAGCGCCGGTAGACCCGGCGCTTTTTCATTACGGTCGCTCGCGTTCAGAGCGACCTGAGGAAATCCACCAGCGCGCGACGGTCCTCGGCACTCATCGCCTCGAAGCGCTGCTTCGCCGCCGTGCCCTGCCCGCCGTGCCAGAGCACCGCCTCCTCGAGTGTGGCGGCGCGACCGTCATGCAGGTAGCGAACGTTCGGATCGATTGCCGCTGCCAGACCCAGACCCCATAACGGCGCGGTGCGCCATTCGCGCGCGGTGGCGCGGCCTTCGACATAGGAATCGGCCAGGTCGGGCCCCATGTCGTGCAGCAGCAGGTCGGTGTACGGCCGGATGGTCTGGTAGCGCAGTTCGACGAACCGGTGATGGCCCGTGCGCAACTCCGGCGCGTGGCAGGTACTGCAACGGGCGGCTTCGAACAGCTGCGCTCCGCGCTTGACGCGCAGTTGCCGGGCGCGCGCCTGCGCATCCTGCTCCAGCGGGTTGTCGAAGTCCCGCTTCGGTGGCACGCCCAGCAGGCTCAGGTAGAGCGTGGTCTGGTGGATGTCGGCTGCGGTCAGCTTCGCGCTGCCGCTGTTGACCTGCACGCAGGCCGTGCCCTGGCTGCCACGTGCGCATTCCAGCGACGACATCAACGGCGAAGTGATGCCCATGTCGGTGTTGAACGCCAGCGAGGTCTGCTGTTCCAGCGTGGCGGCGGCAGCCTTCCAGCCGAAGCGCCCCACGCGACTGACACCGGCGTCGCGCGGATCGGCCACGATCTGCAGCCGGCCGGCCACGCCGTCCGGATCGCCTTGTTGCGCCAGCGCCAGGCGTTCGAGCTGTTGTTCGGGCACGGCTTCCAGCAGGCCCAACCCTGTCAGCGAGGGCGCCACGCGTACCGACAAGGCGCTGGGCAACGCCAGCGGCTGGCCGGCACGGTCGCGCAGGGCGTAGTTCGGCCGGCGCAGCACGTAGCCCGTGCCATCGGCGTAGCGACCCGGCAGTTCCGTGTAGCCGGTGAGCACCAGCTCGGCTTCACGCCCGTCCACGTTGGCCCCGGCCTCGCGATAGGTTCCCTGCTGCAGGCGCAGGCCGAAGCGCGCATCCGGTGCCTGCGTGCCTGCGCCGGCCACGCCGACGAACACGCCCAGCCGGTCGAGCGGTGCGCCCACCACCGGCGAACTGCGCCCGTTGCCCGTATGACAGTCCACGCAGCGCGTCTGCGAGAACCGGGGTGCGGTCTTGCCCGCATGCGCGGCGAACACCGTGTTGCTTTCTTCCGAATGGCGGCCGCTCGCGAACGAGGTATGGATCAGCCGGCGCCCTTCCGCCCATGGCTGCATGTTGTAGCCGGCGATGTTGTGCGAGGCCTGCTGCAGCATGCGGAACGGCTCGCTGGACGTGTCTTCGTGCAGCGTCATCCACGGCCCTGCGCTGAGCGCTTCCGCCGGCATGGCCAGCGAGTCCAGCGGCCGTTGCACGCCATAGCCCGGGCCGCGGTACCAGGACACGATGCCATGCGAGCCTGCGCGGTAGACCAGCGCTTCGGCGTAGTAGTTGAAGCGGCCGATGGCATCCGGATTGCCGGCCAGGAAGATGCCCAGTTCGAACTCCACCAGGTCGCCCTTGCGCAGCGGACGGTGGGCCTCGTTGGCGGCGGTACGGATTTCCTTCACGAGCACGAAGGCATTGCCGGGCGCGCCGGCCGGAGGCGTGTAGTTGCTGCCGGGATCCTGTCCGAACTGCGCGTAGCCGGCGATCGGCGTCTGCGCGAGCACGCCGCCGGGCAGCAGCTTCATGCCGCCGTTGTCCGCATACAGAGCCACCGACGTGGGCTCGAGCGGATCCTCGCTGCGCCGCCCGATGTAGCCATGGCGGAAATTGGTGCCGTACCAGTAGTGCTGCGGCTTGACGACGATGGTCAGGATGCGCTGTTCGCCGGACGTGCCGGGCACCGCATCGTCATGGATCAGGATCTCGTGCGTGCGCCGCTCGAAGTACTGGGGCGGGAAGACCTGGTAGCTGTCGTCGACGATGGGCTCGCGCGCATGGCGGTCGCGCACGCGGCCGCCCACATGGGTGACCAGCGTGCCGTCGTCCTGGGTGTACTGGATGGGGGCCGCATCGTCGGGCCACAGCAATGGCTGGTAGCTGGCGGAAGGCGGCACCTGTGGCGGCGGCGGAATCAACGGATGCGATCCGTTCTGGCGCACCGGCTGCGGTTCGCCGACGGCCAGGTGGAACTGCTGCGCGGGCACCGCGGCGCACGCGATCTGCTCGATGGAGGCGCCGGCGGTCGTCGAAGCGCCCACGATGCCGATGCACTTGCCGCTGCTGACGTTGACGATCCGGTAGCGGTCGCTGGTGTCGACGCGCTGCAGGCGGAAGCGTTGCGCGCCGCTGCCGTTGTCGTCCCATTGCTGGACGATGACGTGGTCGGCACCGGAGGCGGCCGGAATGTCGGCCGACTTCTGCGTCGCCAGGTTGCGCAGGCGGTACTGGCCGGCCGTGGTCTCGGTGATATCGAAAAACTGCCGGTGCAGCGTGCCCTCGCAGGCGGACTGCACCAGTGGCGTGCCATTGGCGGTGCTGCCGTCGCGCACCTCGATGCAGAGCCCGCTCAGCACGCTGGCGATGCGGTAGCGACCCGGTGGCACCGGATCGGCATTGATGTTCTGTGGCGCAACGGCCTGGGCTTCCGCGGCGGCGGCGGCGGTGACCGCCATCGCCTGGCTTGGAACCGACGCCGGCGCCAGGCGGCCCCTGCTCCAGAAAGGGGCATCGCGCGGGTCGTCGGTCGACGCGGAGCATGCCGCGAGCAACAGCGACGCCAACAGGACGGAAGACGCCAGCACGCGACGATGCAGGGCGACTGCAGGACAGGGGCGATGCATCGGGATACCGACTCCTTGGGGACGCGTGGGGTACGTCGGCGGCGCCACGGCGTCTCTCCCCGAGACGCGGCGGCACGCCATCCAATGGCAGGACGCGGCATGGTCGCAGAGGCATCTCCATGCCGCTGTGACCGATGCCGCACAACCCGCCGGCCCGCACGCGGGTGGCCGCGGTCGTTTCAACCGTTTCCCCGCCACCGGCTGGCGCCGGCCACGTGGATGACGGATGCTTGACGCTCCGCCGACGGCGCCGCGCTACCCGCATGAGTCCACTCCTCCTGCTCTCCTTCGCCCTCCAGATCGCCTGCTGCGTGCATGTGGTACGCACCGGAAGACCGCTCTACTGGGTCTTCATCCTGCTGGTGTTCTCCTTCATCGCGGTGATCGTGTACTTCATCGCCGAGATCCTGCCGGATCTGCGGCACAGCCCCTCGGCGCGGCGCACGGTGCGCAACGTGCGGAACCGGATCGATCCCGAACGCGACCGCCGTGACGCAGCCAGGCTGCTGAAGGCTGCGGACACCCCGGAGAACCGTCGCCGACTGGCGGAAGAAAGCCTGCGCAGCGGCGATTACACGCACGCCGCCGAACTGTACGAGCAGGCACTCAAAGGCCTGTATGCCACCGATCCGGACCTGATGCTGGGGCTGGCGAAGGCGCAGTTCGGCATGGGCGACGCGCAGAAGGCACGCGATACGCTGGATGCACTGATCACCGCCAATCCGGGTTTCCGGTCCGCCGACGGCCACCTGCTGTACGCGCGTGCCGTGGAGGACACCGCCGATGCGGCCGCCGCCATCCACGAATACGAAGCCGTGGTACAGGGCTACCCCGGCGAAGAGGCCCGCGCCCGCTTCGGCCTGCTGCTGAAACGGCATGGAGAACAGGCGCGCGCACGCGTGGTGTTCCAGGAGATCCTCGATCGGTCCGACGCAGCGCCACGCTACTACCGTCGCGAGCAACAGGACTGGATCGCCGTGGCGAAGCGCGAACTCGCGACGCTCCAGGACTAGCCCGGTCCGCACGATGCGACGGACGGTTGATCGCGATCAATGCCGGGGGGCGGTGGACACGCGATGATGCAGGCAGCGATCGGCACCGCGCCGATCCACGCGCAGGAGGGTGGCCATGGACCTGCTTTCGTTGCCCTGGTGGCTGCTGCCCACCGTACTCTTCGTGCTGCCCGTGCTGGTGGCGCTGGCGGTGAACCGCTGGCGCTTCCACCGCACCGGCGTCAGCCAGCATCTCGTGCTGGGTCTGTTCGTGGGTGCCTGCTGGATCGCCGCGCTCATCGTCATCCTGCAGCAACTCCGATGAGCATCCGGCATCCGCTCATGCCGCCTCGCGACGATCCGCAAGCAGCGCGTCCTTGCGCTGACTGAGGTCTTCCTCCGCGCGCAGGTAGACGTGCAACAACGCCTCGTCGACCGCGGAAGCGGTGGCCGTGCCCACCAGCAACTGCATCCCGTGTCGCTGCCGCGCAGCGTGTGCGGCCGCACGCAGCGCATCGATCCGTGCCTCCATGCCGGCTCCCTTCAGCAGCACGACGAACTCGGCGCTGTCGGTGACGCGACTGACGTGATCGCCGAGATCATGGCGCACGCACGCGTCGAAGATGGACGCGAGTTCCTGCAGGGTCCGCTCCAGCATGCGCTCGCCCAGCCGGCGAGCCTCCTCCGCCATGCCCTGTGCCTCCACGATCACCACGCACCACGGCTCACCCGGCGCCACGGACGCCTCGCCATGACCCTGCAGCGCCACCACCGCCCGGGTTTCGTGATGCACGCGATGGGCATCCAGCAGCGCGACGGTGATCCGTGCGAGCGCCCGCAACGAAGCCTTCTGCTGGTTGCTCAGGCGGCGCGGGTGGGTATCCACCACGCATACCGTGCCCAATGCCTCGCCCGTACCGGCCACCAGCGGCATGCCGGCATAGAACCTCGCCTTGACATCGCCCGTGACGATGGGGAAATCGGCGAAGCGCTGGTCTTCGCTCAAGTCGGATATCTCGAGCAGTTCATCCGGTTGCCGGATGGCGTGATCGCACACCGCAGTGTCGCGGGTGGTTTCATGGTCATCGAGGCCGATGCGCGCCTTGAACCACTGGCGGTCACGGTCGATCAGCGACACGACAGCGATGGGCGTGCCGCAGATCGCGGCAGCCAGCCCCACCAGATCGTCATAGGCCGTGCCGGGCAGGGTATCCACGGCATGGTAGCGATCCAGCGCATGTTGGCGCCGACGTTCGTTGTCGCGGGTGTCGGTGGAAGATGGGTTCACGGCGGGTCCTCGTGTGGGGCGTGGACATGGTCGACGCGTACCGGTTCAGATCCCGTCAACGGCGGCGGAAATCGCAACATCCATCACATTGTGCTGCAGGCCGCGCGCATCGTCGCTAGCATGCGTGCATGGATGCCGCGCCATCGCCCCTGCCGCTATTGCCCGCACACGCCGAGAGCCGCGTATGGGTCGCGTTGAGTGGCGGACTGGATTCGACGGCATTGCTGCACCGGCTGGCCCACGACGCATCGCATCGTCGCCACGGACTTGCGGCGATCCACGTGCACCATGGCCTGCAGCTCGACGCCGATGCGTGGGCGGCGCATTGTTCGGCGCTGTGCACCGCGCTGGACGTACCGCTGCAGGTACGGCATGTACAGGTGGACACCACGCGCGGCGAGGGAACCGAAGCCGCCGCACGCCGCGCGCGTCAGCAGGTGTTCGCCTCTGTCATGGATGCCGGCGATATCCTCGCCACGGCGCATCACCGCCAGGACCAGGCGGAAACCTTCCTGTTGCGCGCACTGCGTGCCTCCGGTCCCGATGGCCTGGCGTCCATGCGGCCGTGGCGTGCGTTTGGTCCGGGCTGGCAATGGCGTCCGCTGCTGGAAACACCGCGCGAGGCATTGCTGGCATACGCCGACAGGTTCGCGCTGGAATGGATCGAGGATCCCAGCAACGCGCACACCGACTTCGACCGCAACTTCCTGCGCCACGACATCCTTCCCCTGTTGCGGCAGCGCTGGCCGCACGCGGACGCGGCCTTCGCACGCAGCGCGGTGCTCAGCGCGGAGACCCTCGAACTGCTGGAGCCACTGGACCGGCAGCTCCTGGCGGCGGCCGCCACGGCGGATCCCGCCGCCTTGAACGTCGCGCCGCTGCGCGCAGCCGGCCCCGCGCAGCGCGCACGCACACTCCGGCGCTGGATCGACGCACTCCGCCTGCCGCCACTCCCGGCCGAAGGCGTGGCGCAGATCGAGGCACACCTGCTGGAGACACGGGCCGATGCGCAGGCGGAGTTCGCCTGGCAGGACGCGATCGTGCGGCGCTGGCGTGGCCTGCTTCACGCCGAACGGCAGCGCCCCGCCTTGCCGGTGCACTGGCAGACCCCGTGGGATGGCGTGGCGCCCATCCGGTTGCCTGATGGCGGCACGCTGTCGCTGGAAGGCGGGCGCCACGGTTTCGGGACGCCGCTGCGGCTGACGGCGCGCCAGGGCGGCGAACGCATCGCGCTGCCGGGCCGCTCGCACCGGCATGCACTGAAGGACGTGCTGCAGTCGCTCGGCATTCCCCCCTGGGAACGCCGGCAGCTTCCGCTCGCCTGGCAGGGCGACCGCCTGTGGGCGGCAGGCGACGTGGCGCTGTCGGCCGAATGCGATGCCTGGCTGCGCGCGCAAGGCGCCCGCCTCGTCTGGCGCCGCGGCTGAATCACCGTCGCGTTGACCTGATCGCAACCGATCCCCACACTTGCGGCATGGCAAAGAAAATTTCCCCGGACGCCTCCCCCGTCGCCCACTTCGAACAATCGCTGGACGAGCTCGAGCAACTGGTCGAGAAGATGGAACACGGCGACCTGAGCCTGGAAGCATCGCTTGCGGCCTACGAACGCGGCGTGGGCCTGTACCGGCAATGCCAGGCGGCGCTCGAGCAAGCCGAACTGCGCGTGCGGCTGTTGAGCGATCCGGAGCAGCCGGAGGACGGCGAAGCGTTCGCCCCCGCGCCCGATGGCCGCTGATCCCCGCTTCGCCGCCTGGGCGGCGGGCCTGGAAAACCATCTCGACCGCGTGCTGCCAGCGGCCGATGCGCCGCCGCATCGCCTGCACGCCGCCATGCGCCATGCCGTGCTCGGGGGTGGCAAGCGCATGCGGGCCTTGCTCGTCTACGCCAGCGGCACGCTGCTGCAGGCGGATGAAGCCACGCTGCATGCGCCCGCCGCCGCAGTTGAACTGATCCACGCCTATTCACTGGTGCATGACGACCTGCCTGCGATGGACGACGACGACCTGCGTCGCGGCAAACCCACCGTGCACATCGCATTCGACGAAGCCACCGCCATCCTCGCCGGCGACGCACTGCAGACGCTGGCGTTCGAGCACCTGGCGTGCGCCGATGCACCCGCCCTGCTGCGCGTGGACTGGCTGGCCACCCTGTCGCGTGCTTCCGGTGCCGCCGGCATGTGCGGCGGGCAGGCGCTGGACATCGACGCCACCGGTACGCAGCAGACACTGGACGCACTCGAGCGCATGCATGCGCTGAAGACCGGTGCGCTGATCTGCGCCGCAGTGCGGATGGGCGCGCAGGCCGGCGCCGCCGACACGGGCACGCTCGCGCGACTGGATGATTTCGCCACCGCGCTGGGCCTGGCATTCCAGGTGCGCGACGACATCCTCGACATCGAAGCCAGTTCCGAGCAGCTGGGCAAGACCGCCGGCAAGGACGTGGCCCAGGCCAAGTCGACCTATCCCGCACTGCTGGGCATGGACGGTGCGAAGGCCAAGCTGGAGGAACTGGCTGCCGCGATGCGCGATGCGCTGGTGGGCCATGGCGCGCGTGCCGATGCGCTGCACGCACTCGGCGAACTGGCGGTCCGTCGCGCGCATTGACCTGCCGGGCCTGCCGGCGCGAAAAGAAAAAGCCCGGCGTTGCCGGGCTTTTTCATGCGACTTCAAGCGCGCTTTACTTGATCAGGCGCAGCGCGAACGGGTAGCGATACGCTTCGCCGTTGTTGGCCTTCACGCCACCGATGATCGACAGCACCAGCGCGGCAATGCCGATCAGCGGCATCAGCAGCAGGCCGATCAGGACGAACGCCAGGATCCACGAGATCACGAACGCGATGAACACCGTGATCTGGAAGTTCAGCGCTTCCTTGGACTGGTCGGTGACGAAGCCCTTGGAGGCGTCATCCTTGCTGATCAGCCAGATGATCAGCGCGCCGATCGGGCCAGTGACGATGCCCAGCAGGTGGGACAGCAGCGCCATGGTGCGCTGGTCCTGCGGTGCGTCGCCCGCGGTCGGCGGCGGAGGCGGTGCGGTGACGTTGTCGAATTCGCTCATCTAGTGGATCCCCGAAATGGTGAGGTGGGCGGTCGAGCGCTGCGATCCCCCGCAGCACTCCGCGTGCCAAGCATAACGGGTAACGGCGTCACCGTCGGCCACGTCGTGGCCGATGGGCGTCATTCGCCCGCCACGGTCATCCGGCCGACCAGGATCGACCCGACGCCGACATGGGACCGGCGGTCCACATCGCGACCCACGGCCTCGATGCCGGCGAAGATGGCCTTGAGGCTGCCGGCGATGGTGATGCCATCGACCGGGTACGCGAGCGCACCGTCCTCGACCCAGAAGCCTGCCGCGCCGCGCGAATAATCGCCCGTCACCCCGTTCACGCCCTGCCCCATCAGTTCGGTGACGAGCAGGCCGGTACGCATACCGGCGAGCAAATCGTCGAAGCCGCCCGCGTTCGCCTTCACCTGCAGGTTGTGCACGCCGCCGGCATTACCGGTGGTCTGCAGGCCGAGCTTGCGCGCCGAATAGCTGCCCAGCACGTAACGCTCGAGCACGCCATCGCGGATCAGGTGCGAACGCTTGGTCGCCACGCCCTCCGCATCGAAGGCCGAAGAGCGCAGGCCATGCGGCAGCAAGGGAAGCTCCTCGATGGCGAACCAGTCGGGAAAAATCCGCTGGCCCACATGGTCGAGCAGGAAGCTCGCACGCCGGTACAGCGCGCCGCCGGAGACGGCACCCAGCAGGTGGCCGATCAGTGAACGCGCCACCTCGGCCGAGAACAGCACGGGGTATTCGCCGGTCGCCAGCGAGCGCGGCTGCAGGCGTGCCACGGTCCGCGCGGCGGCCTTGCGGCCGATGGCCGACGGATCCTCGAGTTCCAGGTGCGACAGCGCCGTGCTGTACCAGCCATCTCGTTGCATGCCATCGCCCTGCCCCGCGATCAGCGCGCAGCCGATGGTGTGCTGCGTATCGCGCTCGCGGCCGATGAAGCCGTGCGAATTCGCGTAGACGGACAGACTTTCGCCGCTTCCGATGGATGCGCCGTCGGAGTTCTCGATGCGCGCATCCGCCTCGCGCCCGGCCGCCTCGCAGGCCAACGCCAGATCCACGGCACGGTCCATGTCGAGCGCCCAGGGATGCCAGACGTCGAGATCGGGGAACGCCCCATCCGCCTGTGGACGCGCCATCAGCGCGGCATCGGCAAGGCCGGCCGCTTCGTCGTCCTCGGTGTAGCGGGCGATGGCGCAGGCCTGTGCGACCGTGGCTTCCAGGCTGTCCTCGCGCAGGTCGGCCGTGCTCGCACTGCCCTTGCGCTGACCGAAGTAGACCGTCACGCCGATGCCGCGGTCACGGGTGGACTCCACGGTTTCCACATCGCCCAGGCGGACGCTGACGTTGAGCCCGGTTTCTTCGCTGCAGCTCACCTCTGCCTGGGTGGCGCCCTGCGCCCTGGCGCGTTCGAGAAGACGCTGCGACAACACCTCCAGGCGCTCCAGGCGGGCCAGGCTGTCGTCGGGGGAAGTCAGGGCGGTGGCGTTCAATGCTTTATCCTTGTGTCCTGTGATCCGCGCCCGGGCGTCGGATCGGTATTGGATCAGGCTTCCGCGCGATGCGGCGGAAGCGTCAGAGAGGTTCCACGATGCGCGGACGCGACCCCGAAACCGGCGAGTTCCTTGGCCCGAGCCGCACCCAGCAACGGGGCGAGGCGCTGGAGATCCGCAGCCTTGCCGAGAAACTGGTGGCGCTGCCGACCGCGCAACTGGCGCGCCTGCCGATTCCCGAAGATCTCATGCCGCACATCGTCGAGACGCAGCGCATCACGTCGCATATCGCCCACAAGCGCCAGTTGCAGTTCCTGGCCAAGCAGATGCGGCGCGAAGACGACGAGGTGCTGGAAGCCATCCGCGATGCGATGGACGAGGGTGGCGAAGCCGCGCGCCGCGAAACCGCCCTGCTCCACCACGCCGAGCAATGGCGCGACCGCCTCCTGGCCGATGGCGATGCGGCGCTGGCCGACCTGCTGGAGGCATTCCCGCAGGCCGACCGCCAGAAGCTGCGCCAACTGGCGCGCAATGCCAGCGAAGAACGCGCGAAGAACAAGCCGCCGCGCGCGTTCCGCGAATTGTTCCGCGAAGTGCGCGAGCTGCTGGCCGACGCGAGCGCTGCGCAAGACGGCGACGAAGACGACGCGCTCTAGCCCCTCTCGCCTCGGGAGAAGGGTTGGGGTGAGGGTACGGCGAAGTCCATGTTGCGCACACGTCATGGACGTCGCCCAACCCTCATCCGCCCTGTGGGCACCTTCTCCCGGGGGGAGAAGGAGGAAAGCATGGGACGCTTCACGCCTTCGTCCCACCCACCGTCAATCCTTCGATCAACAATGACGGCTGGCCCACGCCTACCGGTACGCTCTGGCCGTCCTTGCCGCAGATGCCGACACCCTGGTCCAGCGCCAGGTCATGGCCGACCATCTTCACCTTCTGCATGGTTTCCGGACCGTTGCCGATCAGGGTGGCGCCCTTCACCGGGGCGGTGATGCGGCCATCTTCGATCAGGTAGGCCTCGGTGGCGGAGAACACGTACTTGCCGCTGGTGATGTCGACCTGGCCGCCGCCGAAGTTGACCGCGTACAGGCCCTTCTTCACCGAGCGGATCATGTCCTCCGGGTCGTGCTGGCCGGCCAGCATGTAGGTATTGGTCATGCGCGGCATCGGCAGGTGCGCGAACGATTCCCGACGGCCGTTGCCGGTGGGTGCCACGCCCATCAGACGCGCGTTGAGCGCGTCCTGCATGTAGCCCACCAGTACGCCATCCTCGATCAGCGTGGTGCAGTTCGTCGGCGTGCCTTCGTCATCGATATTGAGCGAGCCGCGACGGCCCGGCAGCGTGCCGTCATCGACGATGGTGACGCCCTTGGCTGCCACCTGCTGCCCGATCCGGCCGGCGTACACGCTGGTGCCCTTGCGGTTGAAGTCGCCTTCCAGCCCATGGCCGACCGCCTCGTGCAGCAGCACGCCCGGCCAGCCGCTGCCCAGCACCACCGGCATCACGCCGGCGGGCGCGTCGATGGCATCCAGGTTCACCAGCGCCTGCCGCAATGCCTCGCGTGCCAGGTCTTCCGGCTTGCCGTCGGCGAACAGTTCGGCATAGCCGTAACGTCCGCCCATGCCGGCGTAGCCGGATTCGCGGCGTCCGTTCTGTTCGACGATCACCTGCACGTTCAAGCGCACCAGCGGACGCACGTCGGAAGCCAGCACGCCGTCGCTGCGCGCGACCAGCACGGTGTCGATGCCGCCGGACAGGCTGACGGTGACCTGCTGCACGCGCGGATCGGCGGCGCGCAGGAAACGGTCCACCGCACGCAATGCCTCGACCTTGGCATCGTTGCCCATCGCATCGATGGGATCGTCGCTGGCATACAGCGCGTGGCCGCCACTGCGCACCAGCGTGCGCGGGGAATGCGCGGCTCCGTCGCGCGCGATGGCGCGCGCGGACTTCGCCGCATCCAGCAGGGCCGGTGCGTTGATGTCGTCGGAGTAGGCGAAGCCGGTCTTCTCGCCGGAAATCGCGCGCACGCCCACACCCTGTTCGATCGAGTGGGCGCCGTCCTTGACGATACCGTCCTCGACCGTCCAGCTCTCGCGACGCGCATGCTGGAAGTACAGGTCGCCGAAATCGATGCCCGGCCCCAGCAAGGTACCGAAGGCGCGATCCAGGCCGGACGGGTCCAGGCCAGCGGGCAGAAGGAGACGGGTTTCGGCGAGCGTGATCGGCAGGGTCATGGTCATCACAATGGGGACGAAAAGCGCTGCCGGCAAGGACGCCCTCGCCGACCGGCGGATTCAGGGGGCGCCAGCGCTGTCGGTGCGATCGTCGCTTCGGACGCGCGATTGCTCGCGCCCCACCACTTCGACCTTGGGCGATTTCCACGGACCGGTGACGCGGTAGGTCTTGGCGCCCATTTCCGCCAGCGGCTTCTTCAGCACGGCGTTGGCCACCGCACCCACGGCGGCGCCGATGGGCCCACCCGCCACCGCGCCCACGGCGGTGAGTACGTTCGCGGATTTCGGCTTCACGTCCACGGTCTGGTCGAACCGCTCGGCCCGCAGGTCGGTGTCGCCGCGGATCAGGATCTCGGCGGCGGGGCCGTCGATCAGCAGGTTGTCGCTGCGCGCCATCCCGCCGGTGAGGCGGATGTCACCGTCGATGCGGTTGAACGCAAAGCCCTTGGCGAAGAAATCGCTGAAGTCGAGCATCAGGCGGCGACGTACTTCCGCCACGCTCAACAGGCCCAGCACGCGACCCGCACCGGGCTCGACCTCGAGCAGGTGCCCGTCCCGCGCGGCAAGCTTCACGCTGCCTTCCAGCGCGGCCAACCGGAAGCCCTCCGGACTGCCCGACCAGCCGGCCTCGGCGGTGATCTGCCCATGGCCACCCCGCACACGGTCGCCCAGGCCAAGGTCGTCCAGCAGTTCGCCGAAATTCTCGCTCTTCACGTCCGCAGCGAAGCGCGTCCGTGCCGCGACACCGGTACCCGTCCACTGGCCGCGCACATCGATCTGCTGCCCCGGCGAGCGCAACTGCAGCGCGTCGACATGCATGCCGTCCGCCTGCTGGCGCGTGCGCAGCTTGGCGGCACCCAGGTGTGCATCGCCGAAGCGCAGATCGTCGATATCCAGCGACAGCGGAGGAATGGCGGCAGGGTCGAAGTCGTCCGTGGCGGCGCGCACGGTCGGGTCGGTGCGCGGTGCGCCACCCGCACTCGCCTTGCGCCAATGGACGCGCGCGAGCTTGCCGGCAATCGGCGCGCCCTTGGCATCAGGCACCAGCAGCGCACCGGACAAGGCCTCGCCATCCAGCGAGACCGCGAGCGCCTGTTGCGCGGGGGCGAGCTGCAGGCGGGTATCGGGAAAGGAAGCGCCGATCATGAGCAACTGATCCGCGGTCACGTCGACATGGCGCAGTGGCAGGCTGTCGCTTCCACCGCTGCCGCCGCGCGCCACCGCCACCCACTCCATCGCGTCCAGCGTGCCGGTATGTCCGGTGGCCACCAGCCCGGACGGCGGAGGCGCATCCTTCACCTCGCTGCTGCCCAGCACCACGCGCACACCGGTCTGACCATTGCTGGCGCGCGCGCGCAGCGCGAGCACCTTGCCGAAGGCCACGTCGATCTGTCCGCTGCCCATCGGCAACGGCGCTCGCACGGTTGTCGCCAGCGGCGTGGTGGCGGATTTGCGCAGCGGCGCCGGCAGGCTCATCGCGGTACCCACCAGGTCCGATGTCAGGTTGAGTTGCGTCGGCGCTGCGGTCTTGCCTGCCGCCACGCGCGGGATGTTCACGCCCACCGTCCATTGCGAACGTCCGTCCATGTAGGGCTTCAGCCACGCCATCTCGGCGGCACGGTCCAGCAGGCGGTCGGCTTCGACCATCGCGGACAGGTCGGCTTCGAACGCCTGCGTGCGATCGCGCGTGCCACTGCCTGCGCGCAGGCCAAGTACCCCGGCCTGCCCGTCGTGCACGACCTGCAGCGGCCCCGAGGCGAACCCGCCATCGTCATAGCGCGCCTTGCCACGTACGTCGTCGAACACGAGGTCCCAGCGTTTTTCGGCCAGCTGCGCACCTTTGAGGTCCACCGTGCCGGCCAGCTTCTTGCGCGCCTGCTCACCCGCGTGCAGCGGTTGCAGCAGATCGAACGTCGCCGCCACCGGGCCCTTGGCCTGCAGATGGTCGAGCGTGTCGCCATAGGTCTTGTGCAGCGGACTCTGCCGCAGCAGCGCGAGCAGCTTGCCCGCATCGGTCTCGGTACGCGCGATGATCTTCAGGTCGGCATCGCGGAAATCGGCGATGCCGGCCTGGAACGCCGGAATCGTCACGCCCGCCAGCGCCCCTCGTCCCTGCAACTGGAACCCGTTGCCGATGAAGGCGATCTCGGCGTCGACCTGGTCCAGCTGCGGCCACTCGGGCTGGAACTTGAACTGGCCATCGGCGATGCGGGCGACCGCTTCGAACCTGCCGTTCTGGTGGAGGAACGGCCAGTCGTCGAGGTCGCCACTGACGATCGCGCGACCTTCCCGCACGGTGCCGCCCACCAGCGCGGCATTGAGCCAGTCCACTGCGGCCTTGGGCATCTTGTGGTGGATCCAGAATCCCTTGGCTACCGGCACCGGCGCATCGGCCAGGTCCGCCGCGATGTCGATCCACGGTCGCGTGCCATCGCCCTGGAACCACATGCCGCCACGCACGTCGGCAGCGTAATCGGTCCCCTGCACGTGCAGCGCCGAAGTCCCCACGCGCCAGCCCGCGCCTTCACGCCACCCCACCACGTCGCCTTCCAGGCGCACGTCGTGCACCACTTCGAACCCGCTCGGCCAGTCGAAGCGCATCGTCGCTTGCGGAAGCAGCCGCAGGCGGAACCCTGCAGCGTCGCCATCGAAATCCCCCGCCAATCCGCGGATGCCGGGGGCATCGCCAACCGCACGGAACCCGATGTCGCGCAACTGTCCTTCCACGCGCATCGGACCATTCCTGCGTCCGGCCAGCGCCAGCCGTGCGAGGCGCGCGCCCGGCCGCGCCTGGAACAGCCAACGGCGCACGCCGGGATCGACCTTGTCGCTGAGCCCGAGCACCGCCAACAGCGGTGCTGCATCCACCTGGTCCGCCAGCAAGGCGTAACGCTCGCCGCCGGCCAGTACCAGGCCGTCCAGCGTCTGCACGGCAGGCGCCGTGCCCACCCGCAGGCGCGGAGCATCGAGTCGCCAGCCACCGGCCACCAGGCGCCAACGCATGCGTCCTTCCATCTGCTCGAAATCGATGCGCGTGGGTGCTGCCGATGTCGGCAGCGGCGCGCCACGCAGGCCCACCTGGCGCAGGTTGGCGTCCGCCGTCACCATCACCACGCGATGCCGGCGCAGTTCCGTCCAGGCCCGCACGCGACCGTTGCCGCGCTCGGCCACCACGCCGGCGTAGCGCAGCAACGGCGACCAGGCGCCGATATCTTCCGCAGCCACATCGAGATAGGCACGGCCATCGCCGGCCTTGCGATCGAAGTCGACCGCCACGTTCAGTGGCGCCGCGTCCTTGCGTATCCATGCCCGCGTGCCGGCGCGCACGCGATCGCCCTGGACGCGCAGGCGCAGGTCGATTTCGGGCAGGCGGATATCCCATCCCAGCGACGGTGCAATGATCGCAAGCCGTCCGTCGATGACCTGCAGCTCACCCAGGCCTTCAAGGCTCTTCAGCGGGTCTTCGGTGGATTGCTGCTGTCCGGGCAGGCCCCGTACCGACCAGCGTCCGTCGTCCTCCCGCTGCAGCGTCAGCGCCAGGCCGCGCAGGCGCAACTCGGTGAAGGAGCGCCCTGGCAGCAGTCCGCCATACATCGACACCAGCACTTCTGCCTGGCCGATACGCACGCCGGCATCGCCTTCACCCAGGCGCAGCCCATCGAGCTGCAACAGCGGTCCGCGGCGTGTCCATTGGGTCTTCACCGCATCGAAGGCGACGGGCCGGCCGGCGCGTTCGCTCAGCCATGCCGCGACCCGATCGGGATGCCGCTCCGCCAGCGGCAGCACCTGGCTGGCGATGCCGAGCACCACGGCCATGCATACCAGCACCACCGCGATGCCATAGACGGCACTGCGGCGAGCCAGGCGCAGGCGGCGGCGCAGCGGGGTGGGCATCAGTTCGCTGCGCTCGGCGTGGTTTGCGATCCGGAATGCGGGACTCGAGAAGACACGAGTCGCGCTTCGCTTGTGCGAATCGCCCACCACGCATCACGAATCACGGCTTCACAGCAACACGACATCGAACTGCTCCTGCAGATACTGCTCGTCCGCCTGGAAACGGATCGACTTGCCGAGGAATTCCTCCAGTTCCGCCACCGCGGACGATTCCTCGTCGGTGATGCGGGCAACGACTTTCGGCGAGGCGATCACCAGCAGGCGCGCGGCCTCGAACTGGCGCACCGCGCGGGTGATCTCGCGGAAGATCTCGTAGGTGACGGTTTCGGCCGTCTTGATGGCGCCACGCCCGCTGCATTCCGGACAGGGCTCGGACAACTGGCGCGCCAGGCTTTCCACGGTGCGCTTGCGCGTCATCTCCACCAGGCCCAGCGGCGAGAACTCGTACACCGTGGTCCTGGCGTGGTCCTTGGCCAGCGACTTCTCGAGCGTGCGCAGCACCTGGCGGCGATGCTCGGGATCATCCATGTCGATGAAATCGATGATGATGATGCCGCCCAGATTGCGCAGGCGCAGTTGGCGCGCGACGGCCTGCGCGGCTTCGAGATTCGTGCGATAGACGGTCTCTTCCAGATTGCGCTGGCCGAGGAACGAGCCGGTGTTGACGTCGACCGTGGTCATCGCCTCGGTCTGGTCGATCACCAGGTAGCCGCCGGACTTCAGCGGCACCTGCTTGTCCAGCGCGCGGCCGATTTCATCTTCGACGCCGTACAGGTCGAAGATCGGGCGCTCGCCGGTGTACAGCTCGATGCGCTCCGCGAGCACCGGCATGTACTTGGCGACGAACGCCTGCAGGCGCTCGTAGGTTTCGCGCGAATCCACCTTCACCTTCTCCACGTCCTTGCGGATCAGGTCGCGCACGGCGCGCAGCGGCAGGCTCAGGTCTTCGTACAGGATGCTGCACGGCGGCAGCTCGCGGCCGCGCTTCTCAACGATGTTCCAGACGCGCGACAGATAGGCCAGGTCCTCGGCCAGGGCTTCCGCCGGCTGGCCTTCGGCATTGGTGCGGATGATGTAGCCGTGTCCGCCATGCTGGGCGGCGAGATCGGTCACCACCTGCTTCAGTCGATGGCGCTCGGCATCGTCCTCGATGCGCGCGGAGACGCCGATCACCTTGGACTGGGGCAGCAGCACCAGGTAGCGCGACGGAATGCTGATCTGCGTGGTGAGCCGCGCGCCCTTGCTGCCGATGGGATCCTTCACCACCTGCACGACGATGTCCTGCCCGTCACGCAGCAGGTCCATGATCGGCGCCGGCGGCGGTGCGGGCAGCGGGGCCTCCTCGCCATCCACCACCGCACCAGGCGAGGAGCGCACGATGTCGTTGGCATGCAGGAACGCCGCACGGTCCAGGCCGACCTCGACGAAGGCCGCCTGCATGCCGGGCATCACCCGCTGCACCTTGCCCTTGTAGATGTTGCCGACCACGCCCCGGCGCCAGCCGCGCTCGATGTGCAGTTCCTGCAGCATGCCGTTTTCGATCACCGCAACGCGCGTTTCGCGCGGGGTGACGTTGACCAGGATTTCTTCCGACATGCTTTCCTTCCCTCAGGCTGACGCGGTGGCGACAGGCGCCGATGGATGGATGTCGAACTCGCGCAACAGTCTCGCGGTTTCGTGGAGAGGCAGGCCCATCACCGCCGAGTAGCTGCCGGCCAGGCGGGTGACGAACTGCTCGGCGCGCCCCTGGATCCCGTAGGCACCCGCCTTGCCCATGGCTTCGCCGCTGGCCACGTAGGCCGCGATGTCATCTTCGTCCAGCTCGGCGAAACTCACGTCGGTGACGACGAACGCCTGTGCTTCGCGCGCGGCGCTGACCACCGAGACCGCGGACACGGCCTGGTGCGTGCGGCCCGACAACCGGCGCAACATGGCGGCGGCATCGGCGGCATCCACGGGCTTGCCGAAGACCTCGTCGTCCAGGATCACCTCGGTGTCGGCGGCCAGCACCACGGCACCGGGCGAGCCCATCACCTTCAACAGGCCGGCGCCCGCCTTCTCGCGGGCGACCCGGCGCACGTACTCCGTGGCGGGTTCGCCGGGCTGGCGGTGTTCGGGGATGTCGAGGTCGATGCGGCCGAACGAGAGCCCCAGGCGGGTCAGCAGTTCGGCGCGGCGGGGGGATTGGGAAGCCAGGTAGAGCATCCCGGAAGAATAACCTGCGGCGCCTGACTGAATGACCGCTGATGATGGCCGGGACGGCGTAACCCTGCGCCGCATCACGGCCCGTTCATGTCATCGTGAACACCCTTGCGCGTCGACGACGACCGGGTGCCCGCAAGCCCGAACCACGAAAAGGAGATCCCATGCGTCTGCCCCTGCTTCGCCCGCTACTGCTCGCCATCACCCTGTCTCTGGGAACCACTGCCGCCATGACCACTTCCGCCCAGACTGCGCCGGCCTATGCCATCCCGGCCGACGGCACGCTGCTCAACGTCTCCGCGCAGGCCGAGGCCTCCCGCGTTCCCGACATCGCCACCATCTCCGCCGGCGTGGTCACCCAGGCCGTCGACGGCAACACCGCCATGCGCCAGAACAGCGAGCAGATGGCCAAGGTCGTGGCCGCGATCAAGGCCGCCGGGATCGCCGACAAGGACGTGCAGACCAGCGGCATCAGCCTCAATCCGCAATACCGCTACGCCGAGAACGAAGCACCGAAGATCACCGGCTACCAGGCCAACAACACCGTCAGCATCAAGGTCCGCGACATCGCCAAGCTGGGCAAGGTGCTGGACGCCCTGGCCGGCGTGGGTGCGAACCAGATCAACGGCCCCAGCTTCGAGATCGACAATCCGGAACCGGTCTACGACGAGGCGCGCCTGGCCGCGCTGAAGAAGGCCCAGACCCGTGCGGAGACCTATGCCAAGTCGCTCGGCCTGAAGGTGCGCCGCATCGTCAGCATCTCCGAAGGCAATGGCGGCTTCCGCCCGATGCCGATGATGGCGATGGCGAAGATGGAGGCCCGCGACGCCAGCGGTGCGCCGCCGGTTTCGCCAGGCGAGACCACCGTCTCGATCAACCTGGACGTGGTGTTCGAACTGGGCAAGTAAGCACCGCCTGCTCCCGACGACGGCGCCCTGCGGGGCGCCGTTTTCGTTGGATGGGCGGATGGCCGGACTACGCCGAAGGTCGAACCCCACCCCCCTTGCGGACGCCATCCGCCGGAGTACAGTCTGGACATGCGGCGCCGGGACGTTGCAACCCCACTCCTCGCGGCCGAGCGTTGTTCCGTTCACAGCCCTCAGGAGGTGGATCATGGTTCGCGCACTACCCCACGGTTCCGATACCCGCATCGAGCTCGGCCGCATCGCGGCCATCGCCGCCGCCATCGCGGTCCATGCCGCCGCCCTGCTCATGCTGCTGATGCCGATGGCGGCGGCGCCCATCGCAGCACCTGTGAAGCCGAAGATCGTCATCGAGTGGTACAAAAAGGAACAGGTCGAGCCCAAACCGGTTGAAGCAGAGATCGTCAAGCGGGTCACGCCCAAGCCTGTCGAGCCACGTCCGGTGGTGAGGCCTGTCGAGGACAAGCAGATTGTCGATGCTCCCATCGTCGTGGACCAGGGCAGCGAGCGCGCCATCGATACCTCCGTCGCCGTAATCGACAGCGGCGATATCGGCGTCCCGTCGCCCGGCACCGGTCCATTGCCCTCCGCCACGCTTGAATACGTCCGCGCGACGTCGCCTCGCTATCCGATCAGCGAGCTGAAGAGTGGCGTGGAAGGCACGGTGGTCCTGCGCGTGCTGGTGGATGTGGACGGCACGCCCCTCGACGTGAGCATCGAGAACAGCAGCGGCAACCGCAATCTGGACAGGTCCGCCCTCCAGCACGTGCTGAAGACCTGGCGCTTCAAGCCCGCCATGCAGAACGGGCAGGCGGTGCAGGCTTACGGCCTGGTGCCGATCGCCTTCAGCCTGCAGTGATCTTCCTGGAATGAAAGCAGAAGCCCGCCGGAAGGCGGGCTTCTGCTTTCTGCAGGAGCGACGCAAGTCGCGACCGCAGACCATCCGATCTCGATCTGCCACTACCTCGGCTCGCTTTCCGTGGCGGATGTCGATTCCCGTGTATGCACGACGCGCGGTCGCGACTCGCGGCGCTCCCGCAGAAGGCACCCATCGCTCAGGCGCGGTGGTAGGGATGGTTCGCCAGCATCGCCGCCGCGCGGTAGACCTGCTCCGCTACCAGCAGTCGCACCAGCATGTGCGGCAACGTCAGCGGGCTGAGCGACCACTTCTCGTGTGCAGCAGCCACGACATCGGGTGCATGGCCTTCAGGCCCCCCGATCAGCAGCGCGATATCGCGGCCCAGCGTACGCCAGTGTTCCAGCCGCTGGGCGAGTTGTTCCGACGAGTACGGCTTGCCGGTCACTTCCAGCGCGACCACATGGGCATTCTTCGGCAAGGCCGCGAGTACGCGCTTGCCCTCGTCCTCGATCGCACGCTGCGGATCGCGGCCCTTGCCACGCAGGCCCGGCTCGATTTCGACCAGTTCGAACGGCAGCCAGTGCGACAGGCGCTTCTGGTACTCGGCGAAGCCTTGGGCGACCCACGCGGGCGCACGCTCGCCGGTGGCGATGAGACGGCATTTCATGTCGCCATGATAGCGGCGTCACACGTTCATCGGCCCGCTTGCAAGGGTCATGCCTTTGTCATGTGGCGGTTATGTGCGCTGCCTAGCGTCGCGGACTCCCCAGCCCGCAGGAGTCGCATGATGACGATGTTCGATCCCTCCCGCCGCCAGGTCCTGAAAGGCAGTGCCGCCGCCGTCGCCATGGGTGCCATCGGCAGCCTCGGCGCGTTGCATGCGCGACAGGCCCATGCCGCCACGGCCGCGACACAACTTTCACCGGTCCCGAGCCGCTATGGCCCGCTCGCGCCGGTCGCGGATGACGCCACCGGCCTGCCGTTGCTGCAACTGCCGCGCGGCTTCCGCTACCGCTCCTTCGGCTGGAGCGGCGACCGCATGGAAGACGGCCAGCCCTGCCCCGACCGCCACGACGGCATGGCCGTCGTCGGCGTGCGCCATCCACGCCGCGGCCGGGGCGGCAAGGGCCACGGACATGGCCTGGAGTACGTGCTGATCCGCAATCACGAGCGCGGCGCCGGCACGCCGATCCGGGCACCCGGCATGTACGACACCGGCACGGTCAGCGGCGCCGAGCGCGCGGGCGGCGGCACCACGACCCTGGGCTGGCGCCATGGCGAATGGACGCGCATGGAGCCGAGCCTGGGCGGCACGCTGGTGAACTGCGCGGGCGGCCTGACGCCGTGGGGTACGTGGCTGAGCTGCGAAGAGATCAAGACCGACGCCACCTCCAGCACCGGCCGCAAGCATGGCTACGTGTTCGAGGTGGATCCCGAGAACGAACGCACGACCGGCCGCCCGCTGGTGGGCCTGGGCCGCTTCAGCCACGAAGCGGTGGCCGTGGATCCGCGCACCGGCATCGTCTACCTGACCGAGGACGACCGGAACAAGTCGGGCCTGTACCGCTTCATCCCGAACGACCGTCGCGGCCGCAACGGCTCGCTGGAGAACGGTGGCCGGCTGCAGGCGGCGCGCGTGCGTGGTCGTCGCAACGTCGACCTCAGCGTGGCGGCGATCGGCGACGAATACGCACTGGAGTGGGTGGATGTTCCCGATCCGGACCTGGACACGATCGTGGCGCCGGCCGGGTTCCCCGACATTTCCGCCGGGGAGACGCTGAGCGGGCCGTTCGCGCAGGCGTGGAGCGAAGGCGCGCTGCGCATGAGCCGTGGCGAAGGCATCTGGTACAGCTACGGCAAGATGTTCATCGTCGACACCAGCACGGGCGTGGACGCGCAGGGCCGCAAGGGTCGTGGCAACGGGTCCGTGTGGGTCCTCGACCTGTTCACGCAGCGCCTGAAGGCGCTGTTCGTCAGCGGCCACCAGCTGGCTGCCCACAACCCCGACAACATCACCGTCAGTGGCCGCGGCGGCGTCGTGCTGTGCGAAGACGGCGGCGAGAGTCCCGACGAATACGGCCCCGGCGCGCGCCTGATCGGTTTGACCCGTGCCGGCGAGTCGTTCTACCTGTGCAAGAACAATGTGCAGCTGACATCCACGCAGATCGCCAATGCGGGCAAGTCGGTGCCCGAGGGCGACTACCGTGAGAGCGAATTCTGCGGCGCGTGCTGGGACCCCTTCTCGCGCACGCTGTTCGTCAACCTGCAGACGCCGGGCATCACCGTCGCGATCACCGGCCCATGGGAGCGCGGGCCGCTCTGACGGAGATCGGCGAAACGAAGAACGGCGCCCTGGGGCGCCGTTCCTTCGATGCATGACGATCGGCCTCAGAGCCGCGATTCGTCAGCCGTTTCGATGTCTTCCGGCGGCTGGTCGCCCACGGTCCACAGGCGCTCGAGCGCGTAGAACTCGCGCACGCGCGGCAGCATGACGTGGACGATCACATCACCCAGGTCGACGAGGACCCATTCGGCCTCGCGCTCGCCTTCCACACCCAGCGGCATCACGTCGAGCTTCTTGGCGAACTTCACCACTTCGTCGGCAATCGATTTCACATGGCGGGTCGACGTGCCCGAGGCGATCACCAGGTAATCGGCGACGCTGGACTTGCCGCGCACGTCGATCTCGACGACATCCTTGGCTTTCAGCTCCTGCACGGCGGCATGCACCGTGGCGAGCAGATCCGGCAGGGCCGGCGGCGGACTGGGCAGACGGGTCTTGATGACGTGGGCTTGGCTGGACAAAGGCTTGGTGGCTCTTGGAATACGGCGGCGATTATAGCGAACCCGTGCCGGCCGCCCGTGATGCGTAAAGCCTTTCGTCGGCAATGGCGTCCGCGACCGCCGCCGGAACGAGGTGCCGCCAGGCCTCGCCTGCAGCAATGCGACGGCGGATCTCGGTCGCCGATTCGGGCTGAAGCGGGTGACCGAGCCGGTATACACGCCCCGCGGGCACCCTCCACAGTCCATCGGGACACGATACCCACCGGTCGGCGAGGGCATCCGACAGCAACGGGGGAAGGCCCGCGCCCAACGGACTGCCGGGTCGGTCGGCGACGATGAAATGCGCCAGATCGAAGAGCGCCGTCCACTCCCGCCAGGTCGGCAGGCCCAGCAGGCTGTCCGCACCGATCAGCAGGGCGACCGGGACCGCGTCGCCCTGCTCGGCCCGGAGTTCGCGCAGCGTATCGATGGTGTAGGAGCGGCCGTCCGGCTCCCGCGCCGCACGGAGCAGTTCGCGCCGGTCCACGCGCAGGCCGGCTTCATCCGCCACCGCCAGGTCGAGCAGATGCGCGCGCTGGCAAGCGGTGGCGCCCGGCGGGGCACGATGGGGGGGGTCGGCTGCCGGCATCAGGTTGACCGGCACGCGGAATTCATCGCGCGCAGCGCGCGCAATGGCCAGGTGCCCGTTGTGGACGGGGTCGAACGTGCCACCGTAGTAGAGCTGCAGCCGTGATGCGTGAGGCGTGAGGGTGGATTCGTGGTTCGGCATCGGCATCGGCTTCCGCGAATCAAGAATCGCCGATCGCCACGTTACGCCACCAGCAGGCGCACGGCCTTCGCCTCGGCGATCGCCAGCAGCAGGCGCTCCAGGCCCACCCAGGCATCACCATCGCCCCGCCCTTTCGCGGTGCGGTCGATCTTCGACGCTTCGGCGACGAAACGGTCCCAGCGCGCCGGCGTCGCATGCCGTTGCAGCGCACGCTTGAACGGCGCCTGCTTGGCTTCCCAGATGCCCTGCGATTTCATTTCGGCAGCGAGGTTGCCGCCACTGGCCTGCACGCGCGCCAGCGCTGCGGTGCGCAGCAGCTCCTTGACGACCATCGGCATCAGGCCGGCGACCATGTCGCCTTCTGCGCGCAGGCCGGCGAGGATGCGCGAAACCTGCGCGCCCTGCCCGGCCAGCACTGCATCGGTCAGGCGGAAAACATCGTAGCGGGCAGCGTTCGCGACCAGCGATTCCATCCGCTCGACATCCAGCACCTCGCCTTCGCTGAGCAGGGCGAGCTTGTCGATTTCCTGCGCGGCCGCCAGCAGGTTGCCTTCGACGCGATCGGCCAGCAGTTGCACGGCATCGCGGTCTGCACGCACGCCCTTGCTGCGCAGGCGGCTTTCGATCCAGCCTGGAAGTTCGTGCGGTTTGATGGCCCATGCCACCGCGACCACGCCGACGCGTGCGATGGCATCGCTCCACTTGCCCTGGTAGGCCTTGCCCCATTCGCCGGCGGTGATCAGCAGCACCACGTCCGGCGGTGGGTTGGCGCAGAACGCGCTGATGATCTCGGCGCCCTCCTTGCCCGGTTTGCCGCCCGGCAGCCGGACCTCGACCAGGCGGCGCGCACTGAACAGGCTGGGCGCATTGAAGCTCGCCTCCAGCCGGTCCCAGTCGAAATCACGCCCGTCGGCATCGAAGACTTCGCGCTCGCCGATGCCCTGCGCGCGCGCCTGTGCACGCACCGCATCCGCAGCTTCCAGCACGCGCAGCGTTTCGGGGCCCGCGATCAGGTAGACCGGATGCAGCGTCTCGGACGCGCCGCGCGCGGCCAGCTGTTCCGGCTTGAGTTCCATCAGGGCGCCACGTTCACCGGACCGGAGCGCACCACGCCGTCGATGCGGCGCAGGATGGAGGCCGCCATGTCGCGACGCAGCTCGTCAGCGAGTACTTCGCGCTCTGTCGCGGTACCGGTCGCATCCTGCGGTGGCGACACGTAATCCCGCGACAGCTCCACGACCTGCTGCGGCACCAGGTCGGTCCCGTCCGCGCGCTTGAACGCGAAGACCACCGCGTAGCGCAGACTGAATTCCTGTGCGCGGCCGAACTGGTCCACGGCGATAGGCAGGTCGCCCCAGCGCTCGGACAGGATGCGCAGCGTGGCCACCTGCTCTTCGGGCATCGCGGCACTGTCTTCGCCGATGGGCGCGGCCAGCGTCGCACCCGCGCCCTGCAGGCCACGCGACAGGCTGGTGACCAGCGCGCTGTAGGACGTGGACGCGCCCTGCACCCTGATCGGCCCCAGGTCGGACGGCAGCGCGATCTTGTTGCGCAGGTGGAAACCGCAACCGGCCAGGAAGACCAGGGCGACGAGGAGCAGAGGCAGGCGGAATCGGGTCATGGGCGAAGTCTGGACGAGGCCGTCATGGGCGGCAATAGCGTAGCCGGACCGCAGGTGAACACCGGGGCAAGACGTCCGCCGCCGATATCCATCCGCAGCACGGCTTCGCCGGTCAACCCGCCACGATGTTGACGATCTTGCCCGGCACCACGATCACCTTCCGGATCGCCAGGCCTTCAAGGAACTTCGCGGTGTTCGGTTCCGCCCTGGCCAGCGATTCGACCAGGTCGCGCGGTGCATCGGCAGCCACGTCGATCGTGCCGCGCAGCTTGCCGTTGACCTGGATCGCCAGGGTGACCGAATCGCGCACCAGCGCATCCTGGTCGACCTGCGGAAATGCCACGTCCTCGATCAGCGTCTCATCGTGGCCCAGCGCCTGCCACAGGGCGTGGCTGGCATGCGGCGTGATCGGGTTGAGCAGCAGCACCGCAGCTTCCAGTGCTTCCTGGCGCACCGCACGCCCCTGCGCACTGGCGTCGTCGAACTTGCCCAGCGTGTTGGACAGCTCCATCACCGCGGCGATGGCAGTGTTGAAGCTGTGGCGCTTGCCGTAATCGTTGCCGACCTTGTCGATGGTCTCGTGGGTCTTGCGGCGTACGGCCTTCTGGTCGGCGGTGAGCGCTGCCACTTCCACCGCGGGTGCGGCTCCGTCGGCCACATGCTTCTGCACCTGCGTCCACAGGCGGCGCAGGAAGCGCGCCATGCCTTCCACGCCGGCTTCGTTCCACTCCAGCGACTGCTCGGGCGGCGCGGCGAACATCGAGAACAGGCGCACGGTGTCGGCGCCGAACTTGTCCACCATCGACTGCGGGTCGACGCCGTTGTTCTTCGACTTCGACATCTTCTCGACCGGGCCGATCTTCACCGGCTGGCCATCCGCCTTCAGCGTGGCGCCGACGACGCGGGCCTTGTCGTCGCGCTGGATCTCGACATCGACCGGATTGATCCAGTCCTTCGACCCGTCCGCGTTGTCGCGATAGAACGTCTCGGCGATCACCATGCCCTGCGTCAGCAGGTTGGTGGCCGGCTCGTCGCTGTCCACCAGTCGCGCGTCGCGCAGCAGCTTGTGGTAGAAGCGGAAGTACATCAGGTGCAGGATCGCGTGCTCGATGCCGCCGATGTACTGGTCCACCGGCAGCCAGTAGTTGCCGCGCTTGTCGACCATGTCCTTCGCACCGGGCGAGGTGTAGCGCGCGTAGTACCAGCTCGATTCCATGAAGGTGTCGAAGGTATCGGTCTCGCGCTCGGCGGCGGCGCCACATTGCGGGCATTTCGTCTTGCGCCATTCGGGGTCGGCCTTGATCGGCGACTTCACGCCATCCAGGGTGACGTTCTCCGGCAGCACGACAGGCAGATCGGAATCCGGCACCGGCACGGCGCCGCAGGATTCGCAGTAGATGACCGGAATCGGGCAACCCCAGTAGCGCTGGCGGCTGACACCCCAGTCGCGCAGGCGGTAGTTCACCCGGCGCTGGCCCTGGCCCTTGCGCTCGAAGCGCTCGGCCAGCGCCTCGAACGCGCCGCGGTAGTCCAGCCCATCGAACTCGCCCGAGTTGACCAGTTCCAGGTCGTCACGCGTCTTGTCGCCGTACCAGTCACGCCAGGTGGTCGGGTCGTAGGTCTTTTCGTCGTCGGTCTTCGGTGCCTTCAGTGCGATGACCTGCTGGATCGGCAGCGCGTACTTGGTGGCGAACTCGAAGTCGCGCGGGTCGTGGCCCGGCACCGCCATCACCGCTCCCGTGCCGTAACCCATCAGCACGAAGTTGGCGACCCACACCGGGACCTTGTCACCGGTGACCGGATGGATGGCCCTCAGCCCGGTGTCCATGCCGCGCTTTTCCTGCGTCTCCAGCTCGGCTTCGGACACGCCACCGTGCTTCAGTTCTTCCAGGAACGCGGCCAGCGCCGGATTGGACGCGGCGGCCTTCAGCGCCAGGGGGTGCTCGCCGGCGATCGACACGAAGGTCACGCCCATCAGCGTGTCCGGGCGGGTGGTGAATACCGTCAACGGCTCCTGGCCTTCGACGACGAACTGGATTTCCAGGCCCTCGGAACGGCCGATCCAGTTGCGCTGCATGGTCTTGACCGCATCCGGCCAGCCCGGCAACTCGTCCAGGCCGTCCAGCAGCTCCTGTGCATAGTCGGTGATGCGCAGGAACCATTGCGGGATTTCGCGCTTCTCCACCACCGCGCCGCTGCGCCAGCCGCGGCCATCGATGACCTGCTCGTTGGCCAGCACGGTCTGGTCCACCGGGTCCCAGTTCACCACCGAGTTCTTGCGATAGGCCAGGCCCTTGCGCAACAGCCGCGTGAACATGCGCTGCTCGTGCACGTAGTACTCGGGGCGGCAGGTGGCGAACTCGCGCGACCAGTCGATCGCGTAGCCCAGCGACTTCAGCTGGCTGCGCATGTGCTCGATGTTGGCGTAGGTCCACTTGGCGGGCGCGGTCTTGTTCTTGATCGCGGCGTTCTCCGCCGGCAGGCCGAACGCATCCCAGCCCATCGGTTGCAGCACGTTGTGGCCCGTCATCCGCTTGTAGCGGCTGATCACATCGCCGATGGTGTAGTTGCGCACGTGGCCCATGTGCAGCGCACCGGACGGGTACGGCAGCATCGACAGGCAGTAGTACTTCGGCTTGTCCGACTGCTCGTCGACCTCGAAGGCGCGCCGGGCCTCCCAGAAGGCCTGGGCCTGGGACTCGACGGTTTTCGGATCGTAGGAAGCGGGTTCGGCGACAGTGGACATGGCGGTGTGCGGCTACGGCGACGGCAAAGCGGCCAAGGGTACCGCAGCGCACCATGACCCGCCACGCCAACGGTTAGCATGGGCGCGTCGAAACCGGGGATCCAAGATGACCAAGCGCCTGTTTGCCCTAGCCCTGGCAGCCGCCAGCCTGCCCGTTGCGGCCGCCGAACCGGCCCCGCCCGCCACGCTGGCCCTGCATTGCGGCCAGTTGTTCGATGCCCGCAGCGGCAAGGTGCTGGGCGAACACACGGTGCTGGTCCGCGACGGCAGGATCGCCGAAGTCATTCCCGGCCGCGCCAAGCTGGCCGACGCCGAATCGATCGTCCTGAACGACCACACCTGCACGCCCGGCTGGACCGACCTGCATGTCCATCTCGGCAGCGAATCCAGCCCGCAGAGCTACTCCGAAGGGTTCCGGCTGGACCCGGTGGACTACGCCTTCCGCTCCGTGGGCTTCGCCGAAAAGACCCTGATGGCCGGCTTCACCAGCGTGCGCGACCTGGGCGGCGACGTGGCGCCGCACCTGCGCGACGCCGTCAGCCAGGGCCTGGTGAAGGGTCCGCGCATCTTCGCCGCCGGCAAGTCCATCGCCACCACCGGCGGCCATGCCGACCCCACCAACGGCTACAACGACCGCCTTTCGCACCTGCTCGGCCCGCCCGGCCCGACCGAAGGCGTGATCAATTCGCCCGACGAGGCGCGCCAGGCCGTGCGCCAGCGCTACAAGGACGGCAGCGATGTCATCAAGATCACCGCGACCGGCGGGGTGCTGAGTTACGCCAAGTCGGGCGATGCGCCGCAGTTCGTGGTGGACGAGATCAAGGCCATCGTGGATACCGCGCGGGACTACGGCTTCCGCGTGGCCGCGCACGCGCACGGCAAGGAAGGCATGAAGCGCGCCATCCTCGGCGGCGTCACCAGCATCGAGCACGGCACCTACATGGACGACGAGATCATGCGGCTGATGAAGCAGCATGGCACTTGGTACGTGCCGACGATCTACGCGGGCCGCTTCGTGGCCGACAAAGCGAAGATCGATGGCTACTTCCCGCCCGTGGTCCGGCCGAAAGCGCAGCGCATCGGCGCGCTGATCCAGCAGACCGCCAGCAATGCGTACCGCAACGGGGTGAAGATCGCCTTCGGCACCGACATGGGGGTAGGCCCGCACGGCGACAACGCGCGCGAGTTCCTCTACATGGTGGAAGCCGGCATTCCCGCCAACGTGGCCCTGCAGGCCGCCACGATCCGCGCGGCGGAAGTGCTGGGCGTGGACGACCAGGGCGTGATCGAGCCCGGCAAGCGCGCCGACATCGTGGCCGTCCCGGGCGATCCCGTGGCCGACATCAATGCGGTGCTGAAGGTCGACTTCGTGATGAAGGACGGCAAGGTGTATCGCCGGCCGCACCTCGACGCCCCCGCCCGATGACGCGATGACGAACGCGCCGCAGCGCGCCGTCGTGCGGAACGGCCGGTACCAGGCCATGCTCGCGCGGCGGAGGTATTCACCTTCCGGCGCGCGACACAACGCACAACCAGAGCAGCCACGCGGCATAGCCGAGTCGCTGTGCCACGCCCGCCGGCATCCATTCGACCGCCAGCAGCGCGCTGAACAGCACGATCGCGGCCGCCGCAACGCTCGCCATCACCGTCGGGCGCCACCCGCCCTGCCCGCGCATGCCGAGGGCGAACAGCGCTGCACCCGGCACGAATGCCACCCACCACAACAGCCATGCGGTCGCGTGCAGGCTGCTCGCGTCGTTGTGCAGGTCTTCCGGGTCCAGCGGCAGCACACCCAGCCCGGCGAAACCCAGCGCGGACAACAGCAGCAACTGCGCACCAACGCGGGCGGGCCATCCTGCGTCGGCCGGCAACCGGTGCCTCAGGTCCAGCGCAGTGCCTGCGGCCAATATCCCCGTCAGCATGAAGCCCAGCAGGTTGAAACCCAGCGCATGCGGCACGCCCTTCGCTCCCAGCACCGCCACCGGATGCCCGATCTGCGAGTAGCCCGACAGCGCCAAGCCGAAGCCCAGCACGGCGCAGGTGAAGGCGATCGCGGCGGCCACGCCGGTCAGGGGCAACAGGCGGGACGAGGGGATCGGCATGGGGTTCGCGACAGGAGGAGACGAGGTGTGCAGACGAACCGAGCCTGCACGCCGGGGACGCGCATCTTAGCGCCGGGGCCCTACTCCTTTTCCCAGCCGGTGCGGCCGCCCTGCGCGGCAGCCTGGTTTTCCTTGAGGTAATCCAGTGCCAGCGAGGCACTGCGGACCAGCATGCTGTTGTCGGCGGCGCCGAACGTCCAGGCACCCGCCATCCCCTTCGCATGCTGGTAGAACTCGGGCTCGGCGACCAATGCGCCAGTCGCCTGGTCGGTGAGCTTCACCTTCACCAGGATGCGCGAACTGCCCGCGAAGGCGCCCGCCCAGAACCGTGCACCCCCGCTGATGAAGCGGATCTTCTCGATGCGCGGTTCGATCACCAGCGTCCGCACGGGTGCATGCGAGGCAGGTGCCGCGTTGCGCTCTGCAACCCACGCGCCCACGCGTTCGTCGAGGTTGCGCTGGAACGATGCCAGCGCCTCTTGGTTGGCCTTGTGCCCGGCATAGTCGGAGGCGAGCGTGGCGGGCTTGAGGTCGTAGCGGTCGAACTGTCCGAGTGCCTCGACCGGCGGCGGGTTCAACTCGACTGACGCCTGGATTTCGTCCTTCGCCAGCGCCTGGCCGACGAAAGCCCATCCCAGCAACATGCCCACTACGACGCGACGCACATCCATCACAGCCTCCGGACCGATCATCGACGCGGCCGATGCCGCGGCGGCGACCTTAGCAGAGCGCCGCCGTGGGGCCCTATGCCAAAGGTTGCCAATGGAAAACGTCCTCCACGCCCACTCCGAAGGCCCGTGCGATACGGAAGGCCAGCTCCAGCGAGGGTGCGTAGCGCCCGGCTTCCAGCGCAATGATGGTCTGCCGCGTCACCCCGCAGGCATCGGCCAGGCCCTGCTGGGTCATCTCGCCGCGCTCAAAGCGAAGCCGCCGGATATCGTTGGCGATCGGCGTGCCGGTCATCGGCGGTCGCCCCCATGCAGTGGCGAAACCCGTGCTGACGCTTCACCACCATTCACGCCTGCGTCCCCCGCCTGTCCTTCCAGTACATCAGCGCGGTAGCCGCGTACTCGCAGAGCCACCCCCACATCAGCGCGAACACCAGCAGGTTGGCGATCATGAAGTGGGTCGCCCATGTCAGCCGGTCCGCGGGCGAGAACGCCAGCATCACCGCCAGGCCAATCAGACAGAACGTCAGCGCACTGCGTCCCCAGCCGGCGGCCCGTTTCTCGATCTCGCGGTCGCGTTCGTCCTCCTGCACCCGCCCCTTCCAGCGTGCGCCCAGCACGCCGGTCAGCACGCTCCAGGCCACCAGCAGCAATACAAGGTTGCGCCCGACCGCGCGCGCATCCGGGTTGTCCCAGGCCGGGCCGGCGACGAACACCTGTGACTTCGCGAGGAAGTAGCCGGTCGCCACCAGCATGAACGCCGTGCCCACCCAGGCCTTCCACTCGCCCGGCGACAGGCCGCGCTCGGCCTCGCCCACGGGCGTGCGCGAAACCGCATACATCGACACCCAGGCCACGGTCACCAGTAGCGCGGTACCCCATTTGCCCAGGTCGACGCCCAGCAGGATTCCCGGACCGGCCAGCAGGGCCCAGAACGCCAGCAGGGCGCCGACAAGCAGCAACAGCCAACCACCGCGTCGCACATCCATCAACGTAACTCCTGCCAGACAAAATGTAAGCCATACATTACATTTCGGGGGAACAATGTCAAATCCTTTTTACATCACCTTGTATCCTGCCCGCCGCGGCACCATGTGAACGCGACTTCCCCACCCGCCACGAGCGACCCGATGAGCGAGCTGCCCCACGTTTTCGATGCCACCACCGAGACCTTCGAGGCCGACGTCCTGCGCAAGTCGCTGGAAGTGCCGGTGCTGGTGGATTTCTGGGCCACGTGGTGCGGGCCGTGCAAGACCCTGGGGCCGATCCTCGAGAAGCTGGCGGGCGAGTACAACGGCGCCTTCCTGCTGGCCAAGGTGGATGTGGACAAGGAGCAGCAGATCGCGGCCGCCTTCCAGATCCGCTCGGTGCCCACCGTGTTCCTGGTCAAGGACGGACAGCTGGTGGACGGATTTCCGGGCGCCCTGCCGGAAGGCCAGCTGCGCGAGTTCCTCGCCTCGCACGGCGTCCTGCCGGCGGAGGCGGCCGACGCCCCGGTGGTGGACGCCCCGCTCGACCCCCAGGCGCAGGTCGCCGCCTTGCGCGAGGCCGTCGCGGCCGATCCGGACAAGGACGAACTGAAGCTCGATCTGGTCCTCGCCCTGCTGAAGACCGGCGAGGCCACCGAGGCCGAGCGCCTGCTCGACGCACTGCCCGCCAACCTTGCCACCGACGATCGCGCGGTCAAGGCCCGCGCCCGCCTTGGCTTCGCTGCCGCGCTGAAGGACGCACCGTCCGTCGAAGCGTTGCGCGCTGCGGTGACCGCGAACGCAGACGACCTGCGCGCACGCCACCTGCTGGGCGTGCGCGCCCTGGTGGAAGGCGACTCCGAGGCCGCGTTGGAACAATTCCTGGAAATGCTCAAGCGCGACCGCGCGTATGAGGAGGGATTGGCGCGGAAGAGCCTGATCGATGCGTTCCGCGTGATCGAAGACGAGGCCCTGGTCAGCCAGTACCGCCGCAAGATGTCCTCCCTGCTGTTCTGATTTCCGAATTGCCCCGTACCTGTCCCTTTTGCACGCGCAGTACCCATGAAGCCCACTACCCTGCGACACATCTTCAATGTCTGGCCGCCGTTCCTGTTCAGTGGCGTCCACGTCACCGAGATGGCCCAGGACTGGAGCTTCGCGCGCGTCGAACTGCGCATGCGCCCCTGGAACCGCAACTACGTGGGCACGCATTTCGGCGGCAGCCTGTTCGCCATGACCGATCCGTTCTGGATGATCCTGGCCAAGGAACGCCTGGGTCGGGACTACTACGTCTGGGACAAGGCGGCCGAGATCGAATTCGTGAAGCCCGGCAAGGGCACGCTGCATGCGGAATTCCGCCTGGACGAACGCGTGCTTGAGGAGATCCGCGCAGAGGCCGCCAACGGCCAGAAGCACCTGCGCTGGATGCCCGCGGATGTGTTCAACGCCCGGAACGAAGTCGTCGCGCGCGTGCGCAAGCAGATCTACGTGCGGCTGAAGCCCGAGGCGCGGCAGGCCGGCGGCTGATCCACCCGCCGCTGCACAGCATCCCGGCGATGGCGCTACGGCAAGGCCTGCGCTCCAGCCTACAATGGCGCCATGCCCCCCGACCATCCCACGCACCGCGCTTCGGTGCAGAAGCTCTTCATCACCGGCCTGCTCACCCTGTTGCCCATCTGGCTGACGTGGGTGGTCATCAAGTTCGTGTTCGTGCTGCTGTCGGACATCAGCAAGCCGTGGGTCGAGCCGATGTCGCACCAGATCGCGGCGAACTTCCCCCAATCGCTGGGCTGGTTCAACGGCCTGTGGGTGCAGAACACGATTGCCATGATCGCCACGCTGTTCGTGATCCTGGCCGTGGGCGCATTGACGCGCCGCGTGGTCGGGCAGCGCCTGCTGCGCTGGTTCGAGGCGCTGATCGCACGCGTGCCGCTGGCGAACGTCATCTACACCAGCGCGCGCAAGCTGCTGGACATGCTGGAGACCAAGCCGGGCAGCACGCAGCGCGTGGTACTGATCGATTTTCCGCACCGGGACATGAAATCGGTCGGCTTGGTGACGCGGGTGATCCGCGAGGAAGGCAGCGGCCGCGAGCTGGCGGCGGTCTACGTGCCCACCACGCCCAACCCGACCTCGGGCTATCTGGAGATCGTGCCGGTCGAGCTGCTGACGCCCACGGACTGGACCGTGGACCAGGCGATGAGCTTCATCATCTCCGGTGGTGCGGTGGCGCCGGAAACCATGCCGTTCACCCGCGCCGGGGACCGCTGAACCATGCATGCGCCGCGCACCCTGGATGATCGCGCGGTCCGTCTTTTCATCGTGCTGGCGGCGGTGTTCTGCGCCAACGCGGTGCTGGCCGAGTTCATCGGGGTCAAGATCTTCGCGCTGGAGGACACGCTGGGGATCGCGCCGCTGGAGTGGAACCTGTTCGGCCAGACCGGATCGCTCAGCTTCACGGCCGGTACGCTGTTGTGGCCGTTCGTGTTCATCCTTACCGACACCATCAACGAGTTCTTCGGCAAACGCGGCGTGCGCTTCATCTCGTGGCTGGCGGTGGCCCTGATCGTGTACGGCTTCTGCTTCGCCTTCGCCGCCATCGCACTGGCACCGGCGGGCTGGTGGGTCGAGGCCGCGCAGTCGCAGGGCGTGCCGGATTACCAGAAGGCCTTCGCCGCCATCTTCGGCCAGGGCATGTGGACCATCGCCGGCTCGGTGGTCGCGTTCCTGGCGGGGCAACTGATCGATGTATCGGTGTTCCATCGCATCCGCAACGCCACCGGCGAGCGCTGGGTATGGCTGCGCGCGACCGGCTCGACCGCGATCTCGCAGCTGGTGGACAGCTTCGTGGTGATCTACATCGCCTTCGTGCTGGGCCCGCAGAAGTGGCCGACTTCCCTGTTCCTCGCGGTGAGCACGGTGAACTACGCCTACAAGATGCTCGCCGCGATCGCGCTGATCCCACTGCTGTACGTCATGCGCCACGGTATCCGCCGTTACCTGGGGCACGAACGCGAACGACAGCTGCGCCTGGAAGCCGCCACGGACTGACGCCCGCCACATGCGCTAGGCTTGCACCGTTTCATCGAGGCGAGGCGGCGATGAAGGCAACCTGGATGCTCGGAGTGCTGTTGATGACCGCAGGCAATGCCGGCGCCGAGACGCGCGAAGCCACGATCGACGCGTGGATGCGGGACTACACCGGCACGGTGCCCGGCGCATCGGTCCTCGTGCTTCACGAAGGCGACGCGGTGTTCCAGCGCAGCTATGGACTGGCCGATCTCGAGGCCGGTGTCGCCGCGACGCCACAGACCAATTTCCGGCTGGCGTCGATCAGCAAGCAGTTCACGGCCGCTTGCATCCTGTTGTTGGCGGAAGAAGGCGCGCTGACCCTGGATGACCCCGTGCGCCGCTGGCTGCCAGCGTTGCCCGCAGCGACCGATGCGGTGACGCTCCGCCACCTGCTCAGTCATGCCTCCGGCGTGATCGACTACGAAGACCTGCTGCCCGAGGGCCAGGCCACCCAGGTGCATGACGCGGATGTGCTGCGGCTGCTCGAACGGGAGGAGCGCCTCTACTTCACGCCCGGCAGCGATTATCGCTACAGCAACAGCGGCTACGCCCTGCTCGCGCTGGTGGTGGAACGCGCCTCGCGACAGCCGTTCGCCACCTTCCTGCGTACGCGCATCTTCGCGCCACTGGGCATGGACGCAACGGTTGCCCGCGAAGACGACGGCCCGGGCGTGGCCCATCGCGCATACGGCTACAGCCTCATGAATGGCACATGGCAGCGTACCGACCAGAGCACGACCAGTGCGGTGCTGGGCGATGGCGGCATCTATTCGTCCATCACCGACCTCGCACGCTGGGACGCCGCCTTGTATGACGACCGCCTGCTGGGTGCCGCATCGCGCACGCTGGCGTTCCAGCCCGCCAACGCCACCCCCGAGCCCGATGTGGCGCATTACGGATTCGGCTGGCGCCTGCAAGGGGGAATGCAGTGGCACTCCGGCGAGAGCATCGGCTTCCGCAATGTGCTGGTCCGCTTCCCCACGCAGCGCCTGACCGTGGTCGTGCTGACCAATCGCAACGCCCCGGAACCGTATCGCCTGGCGCGTCGCATCGCGGGATTGTGGGGCGCCTCGCCCTGATCCACAGGCCAGCGAGCCGACTTGGCGGACGAGGCTAATGTGACGTGAAAACCCGTCAAAACCGGCCAGTCGGTCAACGGTAAGCGCCTATAATTGTGACCGATTCAACATTTCGCAGCAGCAGAAGCGGGAGTGGGCGATGCACAAGTGGGCGATCCGAGGGAAAGGATGGCTGGGTTGCGGGCTGGCGATCCTGTTGCTGGCTTCGTGGTCGGCACAGGCACAGGACTGGGCCTACCGCGTACGCCCCGGCGACACGCTCTGGGACGTGACGGGTGCATACCTCAAGCCCACCATTCCCTGGCAGCGGCTGCAGGAACACAACGGCATCACCAACCCGTACGCGCTCGCGCCTGGCTCGACTCTCCGCATTCCGCTGCAATGGCTGGACAGCCAGCCCGCCCGCGCCAAGGTCGTGGCCGTGCAGGGCAGCGCCGTCACCCGGACCACGGCGGCAGGAACCGATGCCCCCGTCACGGCCGGCATGTCGCTGGCCAGTGGCGCCGTGCTCAAGACCTCGCCGGATGCATCGCTCAGCCTGCAGTTCGCCGATGGTTCGCGCCTGTTGCTGCTGGGCGGCAGTGAACTGCTGCTGGACCGCCTCACGCGTTTCGGCCGCTCCGGCATGGCCGACACACGCCTGCGCCTGCAGCGCGGGCGCATCGGCAATGAAGTCCGCCGCCTGCGCGGACCCGCGGCCAACTTCATCGTCGACACGCCCAGTGCGTCCTCCGCGGTGAGGGGTACCCGGTTCCGCGTCGAGGCCGCTGACGGCCGCACGCACACCGAAGTCCTCGAAGGCCGCGTCGCCGTGAGTGCGCGCAGCCAGCGCGGCGCGCTGGTCCGTCCAGGGTTCGGCGCGGTAGTGGCCACGGGTCAGGCGGCCATCACGCCCGTCAAGCTGCTGCCCGCACCCAAGCTCGCGCAGGCGCCGCTGCTGTCGCAGAACACGCGCCCCGAGCTGGCCTGGCCGGCCGTGCTCGGCGCAACGCGGTATCGCGTGCAGGTGAGCGAAAGCGCCACCTTCGACAGCCTGCGGGTGGACGCGGAAAGCGATGCACCGGCCTTCACCCTGCCCGCGCTTGGCACCGGGCGCTATTTCGTCCGCGTGCGCTCGATCGGCGCAAACGGCCTGGAAGGCCGCGACGCCGTCGTGCAGGTCCGGATCGACGGCCAGCCCGTGCCGCCGTATTCCATCGCCCCGGCGGCGGCCAGCGTGGTCCGCACACCGGAGGTCACACTGAACTGGACCGGCGCACCCGACGCGGTCGCCTACGAATACGAAGTCGCCGGCAGCGGCGGATACGCGCAGCCGGTCGCGCGTGCCCGTGTGGACGACGCCACCTCCGCCCGGCTTCCCGATGCCCTCCCGCCGGGTGAATACACCTGGCGCATCCGCAGCGTGGATCGCCAGGGGAAGGCCGGCCCCTTCGGTGACAGCCTTGCCTTCACCCTGCGCCCCCTGGTCGAAGTAACGGCCATCGATGGCGGCGAAGCCGAAGCCGGCAACACGCGCGAGGTGACCTTCCGCTGGCCCGCCGGCCAGCCCGGCCAGCGCTACCGCTTCCAGATGTCGCGCACCCCGGACTTCAGCGAGGCGCAGGTGGACATGCTGGTCGACCAGCCCGAAATCACGCTGCCGCGGCTGCGTGGTGGCACCTGGTACCTGCGCGCCCAGACGATCGATGTCGACGGATTCGAGGGCCCGGTCCCGGCGCCGCAGGTGATCGACGTGCCCTGCCGGCTGTGCCGCATTGGCGCTGGAGCAGGGGCATTGCTCATACTGCTCGCCCTGTGAGTACCGCCGCGCCCGCGCCCAAATGGAAATCCCGCCTGCTGACGGCGGTGGGCGCGGCTGCGCTGGCGATCCTGGTCACGCTGTCCAGTGTGACCATGGCCCCGGACGCCGCCGTCTATGACGGGCTGGTGCTGGGCGCGGCCCCGGATGCCGACCCCCGCATCGTGGTGGTCGACATCGACCAGAAGAGCCTGGCCGAGCTGGGCCGCTGGCCCTGGTCACGCCGCACGCATGCGCAACTGGTCGACAGGCTTCGGCTGGCCGGCGCGAAGGGCATCGCGTTCAATATCCTGCTGTCGGAGCCGGCCCTCTTCGATCCGGAAGGCGATGCGCTGCTGGCCCGCGCGATCAGCCGCAGTGGCCGCGTGGTACTGCCGGTATTCGCCGAACCCGTCCAGCTCAACGGTGCCACCGTCGAACTGATGCCGATCCCCGAGTTCGCCGCCTCGGCGGCTTCGCTGGGCCACGCCGAGATGGTGCTCGATGAGGATGGCGTGGCGCGCAGCGTCTATCTGCGTGCCGGCCTGGGTTCACCGCATTGGCCCTCACTGGCACTGGCACTGCTCCAGTTGGAGCAGCCGCCCGGCGCCAACACGGAGCTGCCAGGGCGCCGGCTGGTGACCACCGACCTGGCGCCTGCATCGCCCTACGAGTGGGTGCGCGACCACGAGGTACGCGTGCCGTTCGCTGCGCCGCCCAACGCCTTCCGCCATGTGTCCTATACGGACGTCCTCAACCAGCGCATACCGGCCTCGCTCCTGCGCGGCAACTGGATCGTGGTGGGCGTGAGCGCGACCGGCATGGGGCCGATCGCCCGCGCGCCCGGCCAGCCGGTGGCCGCCAGCATGAGTGGCGCGGACTACCAGGCCAACCTGTTGAACATGCTGTTGAATGACGCCGCCATCACACCGCTGGGGGAAGGTTGGCAGGCGGGCTTGTCCGCGGCGCTCGCGGCACTGCCGTTGTTGCTGTCCCTGCTGCCGGGGCTGCGCCGCGTCTGGCTGCCCACGGTCCTGACCATGGCAGGCACCGTGGTGGTTTCGGTACTGCTGCTGCGCTACGGGCACATCTGGTTTTCTCCCGTGCCGGCATTGCTGGTGCTCGCGCTTGGCGCATCGCTGTGGATCTACCGCCTGCTTCGCAGGACGCACAAACAGGCGCAGTCGGATGCGTTGACGGGACTGGCCAACCGCACCCGCTTCGATCACGCGCTGGACCAGGAGTTGCGCGTGGCACGTCGCAGCGGCCAGCCGCTGTCGCTGCTGGTGATGGATATCGACCACTTCAAGCAATTGAACGACACCCAGGGACACGCGGCTGGCGATGCCGCATTGAAGGCCCTGGGCCGCATCCTGCGCAGCCGTGCGCGACGACCGCGCGACCTGGTTGCTCGCCTGGGTGGCGACGAGTTCGCGCTGCTGCTGCCGGAAACGTCGGCACAGGCGGCGGCAACCATCGCCACCACCATCCACGTGGATCTGGCCAACCAGGGCCGGAAACCCCACGGCACCAGCACGGGCACACCACCGCCGTTCACCGCCAGCATCGGCATCCACACCCACATGAGTGGCGACGACGCCGGGCCGGAAGACGTGTTCGATCGTGCAGACGCCGCGCTCTACCGGGCCAAGCAGGCCGGCCGCAACCGCAGCGTCAGCCACACCGGCGAGGCCGAACCGGTGGGAACGTCCGCCACGCGGGTCTGATGTCGGGTATCGGCGCCCGCACGGACCGCGCCCCGGGCCTCAGACGTCCATCACCATTCCCGGCCTTGCGAGTTCCACCGGTGCGCCGTGGCGCTCCCCGATCTCGCCCGCGAGTGCTTCGCGTGCCTTGTCTTCGCCATGCACCAGCACCAGCGGCGGCGATGGCTGGAAGTTGTCGTACCACGCCAGCAGGCCGCGCTGATCGGTATGCGCGGACAGGCCACCGACCGTGTGGCGCTGGGCGTTGACGCGATAGTCGCGACCGTGGATGCGGACCCACGATGCGCCATCCACCAGCCGCCGGCCCAGCGTGCCTTGCGCCTGGTAGCCGACGAACACGATGTGGGCGTTGCGGCGCCCCAGGTTGTAGCGCAGGTGGTGCTGGATGCGCCCGCCATTGGCCATGCCGGAACCGGCGATGATGATGGCGCCGTTCTCGATCTGGTTGATGGCCATCGACTGCTGCGTGGTTTCCGACACATGCAGATTGGGCAGGCGGAACGGATTGGGCGACTGCGACCACACCCGTCGCGCGTCCTCGTCGAACAGTCCATGGTGGCGCGCATAGACATTCACCACCTTGGCCGCCATCGGGCTGTCCAGGAAGATGCGCCAGCGCGACAGCTTCCACGCCTCCCAGTGCCGCGCGAACCAGTACAGCAGTTCCTGCGTGCGTCCCACCGCGAAAGCAGGTATCAGCACGTTGCCGCGATCGCGCCACGCATGGTCGAAGATCTCGCCGAGTTCGCGGATCGTCTCCGGGCGGGCGCGGTGGTTGCGGTCACCGTAGGTCGATTCCATCAGCAGCAGGTCGGCCTGCGTGATCACTGCGGGGTCGCGCAGGATCGGCGTGCCCTTCGGTCCCAGGTCGCCGGAGAACACCAGCTTGCGGCCTTCGGCCCACAGCTCGACGATGGCCGAGCCCAGGATGTGGCCCGCATCGCGCAGGGCGATGTCCACGCCCGGCAGGATGGTCGTGCGTTCGTCGTAGGGCAACGGCTGCACCTGGCGCAGGGTCGCGTGCACGTCCTGCGCGGAGAACAGGGGCTCTGCTTCCGGCTCGCCATGGCGGCGGTCGCGGTTGGCGCGCTCGGCCTCGGACTCGGACAGCGATGCCGTGTCCAGCAGCATGATCGGCAGCAGTTCCGCGCTGGCACCCTGGGTGTGGATGGGGCCGCGGAATCCGCGCTTGACCAGCAGCGGCAACCGGCCGATGTGATCGATATGGGCGTGGCTCAGTACCACCGCGTCGAGCGTGGCCGGGTCGAACGGGAACGGCTCGGCATTGCGTGCTTCGGCCTCGCGACTCCCCTGAATCAGGCCGCAGTCCAGCAGGATGCGCTTGCCCGCCGCCTCGACCAGGTGCATGGAGCCGGTGACTTCGCCGGCCGCGCCGTGGAAATGGACCTGCATGCAAATGCCCTCCCCGAAGGTGCGCCCAGTATGTGCCCTCCGGGGCGGGGAGGCATGACCTTCGACACACCTGCCCTCCCCGGGACAGGCGTAGAGTCGCGGCACGCCCCCACCCAGGGGGTTCCTTTTTTCCATTGCCCTGCCCGGGGCCGGAGTAGAACGTGATTGCCCGCAAACCCCAGATCCTGATGCTGTCGCTCGCCGTGGCCACCGTGCTGGCCGCCTGCGCCAAGAAGGAAGATGCCGCACCCGCCGCCGATACCGCCGCCAAGGTGCCGGCCGCGCTGGAACTGAAGCTGGACGAGAGCAGCCTGCCGGGCGTCAACCGTTTCCAGATCGGCGACCTGGATACCACCAAGAACGCCTGCACCGACTTCGCCGGCTATGCGAACGGCACCTGGCTGGCTGCCAATGCGATTCCCAGCGACCGCACCAGCTGGGGCGCGTTCGAGATGCTGGCCGAACGCTCCACCGCCATCCAGAAGCAACTGGCCGAGCAGGCCGCCGCGCACCCGGGTGCGACCGGCGTGGAGAAGATCGTCGGCGACTTGTGGGCGACCGGCATGGATGAGGCCAAGGTCAACGCCCAGGGCATCGAGCCGATCAAACCCATGCTGACGGCCATCGACGGCCTGCAGGACAAGGACGCCATCGTGGCGTACCTCAACGAGTCCGCCGCGAAGGGCCAGGCCTTCCTGTTCGGTTTCGGCTCGTTGCCGGAGTTCAGCAATCCCGACATGAACACGGCGGTCGCCACGCAGGGCGGCCTGGGCCTGCCGGACAAGAACTACTACATCGACGCCGACAAGAAAGACATCCGCGACGCGTACATCGCGCACATCGCCAAGGTGCTGGAACTGTCGGGCACCACCGCAGCCGACGCGCAGAAGCAGGCCATCGACATCATGGCGTTCGAAACGCGCCTGGCGAAGGCTTCGAAGTCGCGCGAAGATCTCTCCCGCGACGTGAGCCTGTACAACAACATGGTGTCCATCGCGGACGCCGACAAGCTGACGCCGAACTTTTCTTGGACGAAGTTCCTCGAGTCGCAGGGCGTCGCCGGCCTGCAGCAGTTCTCGCTCGCCATCCCATCCTTCCACCAGGAAGTCAGCAAGATGCTCGGCGACACCGACCCGGCAACGTGGCGCGCGTACCTGCGCTTCCATACCGTCGACGGCGCGTCGCCCTACCTGAGCGATGCCTTCGCGAACGAGCAGTTCAACTTCTACAGCAAGACCCTGCGTGGACAGAAGGAGATCAAGCCGCGCTGGAAGCGCGTGCTCGATACCATCGAGGGGCAGAGCGGCGAAGCGCTTGGTCAGATGTACGTGAAGGTGGCCTTCTCGCCGGAAGCCAAGGCCAAGATGGAAACCCTGGTGGCGAACCTGGGCGCCGCGCTCAAGGCCCGCATCCAGAACCTGGCGTGGATGAGCGACGAGACCAAGGCCAAATCGATGGAGAAGCAGGCCGCGTTCACCACCAAGATCGGCTACCCCGACAAGTGGCGCGACTGGGCCGGCCTGGCGACCAGCCGCGACAGCTACATCGGCAACGTGCTGGCCGCGCAGGAGTTCAACTACAAGTTCGACCTGGCCAAGATCGGCAAGCCCGTGGACAAGACCGAATGGGGCATGCCGCCGCAGATGGTCAACGCCTACTACAACCCGTTCCAGAACGAGATCGTGTTCCCGGCCGCCATCCTGCAGCCGCCGTTCTTCGACCCCAATGCGTCGGATGAAATGAACTACGGCGGCATCGGCGCGGTGATCGGCCATGAGATGACCCACGGCTACGACGACCAGGGCAGCCGCTTCGGACCGAGCGGCAAGTTCGAGAACTGGTGGAGCCCGGCTGACGCCAAGGGCTTCTCCTCCCGCACCGACAAGCTGATCGCGCAGTTCAATGACTACCGCACCAGTGACGGCCAGAAGATCAACGGCAAGCACACATTGGGCGAAAACATCGCCGATCTCGGCGGTCTGGCCACGGCCTACGACGCGATGAAGGCGGCGGCCGGCGACACGCCCGACCCGAAGACCGACGGCCTGACGCGCGACCAGCGCTTCTTCCTCAACTGGGCCACCGTGTGGCGCCGCAACTTCACTCCGGAGGAACTCAAGAACCGCATCGCCACCGACGAACACGCCCCGGCGCAGTTCCGCGCGATCGGTGCGCCGTCGAACCTGCCGGCGTTCGCGGCGGCGTTCTCCTGCAAGGCGGGTGACGCGATGGTGCGCAGCGGCGACCAGCATGTCGTGATCTGGTAAGTCCCGCGTCAACATGCGATGCACGAAAGGCCCGGCGACGTCCGGGCCTTTCCTTTTACGCATCCCCGGTTACGGTCCGTCCGGCGGTCGGCCGTTCGGGGGTGTTCCGGGCGTCACCCCTGTGCTGGCCACGCATCGAGGGGGCGTTGCAAGGCTGTGCTTCCACCCATCGAAGGAGGACTGCCATGACCCGTCTCACCGTGTCGATACTGGGCGCCGCGATCGCCTGCGTCGTGCTGGCCGCGTGCCAGAAACAGGAAACACCGCCTCCTGCGGATGCGCAGGCCACGGCTGAATCCACCACCGCCGAGCCCGCCGAACCCGCCGCGCCGCCCGTTGACCTCGAACAGCTTGCCCAGCGCCTGGTTGCCAGCGCAGCGGTGAAGGAGGGCGATGCCGTCATCATCGTCGGCAGGACCCACGATGCCGAACTGCTGGAAGACATCGCGCTGCAGGTGCGCCGCGCGGGCGCTTTCCCGATGATCGAATACACCAGCGACCGGCTCGCCAAGCGGATGTTCTTCGATGTACCGGCGCAGTTCGACAGCCAGGCGCCGACCCTGGACCTGGCGCTGTCCAAGGTCTTCGACGTGGTCATCTCGTTGAGCAACGGTACCTCGGAAAACCTGTTCGAAGGCGCCGACCCGCAGCGCGTGGCGGCGCGCGGCAAAGCCGGGGAAGCCATCGGCCAGGCGTTCATGAAGGAGAACGTGCGCCAGGTGGAGATCGGCAACGGTCTGTATCCCACGCCATGGCGCGCGCAACGGCTGGGCATGTCCGAAACCGAGCTCGCCAGGACGTTCTGGGAGGGCGTCAACGTGGATCATGCCGCGCTGCAGACCCGGGGACAGGCGGTGAAAGGCGCGCTGGCCGCCGGCAACGAGCTGCATATCAGCCATCCCAACGGCACCGACTACAGGATGCGGATCCAGGGACGCCCGGTGCTGGTCAGTGACGGCGTCATTTCACCGGAGGACATCCGCAGCGGCGGTCCCGCGCTGCAGGTCTTCCTGCCTGCCGGCGAGGTCTACACCACGCCCGTCGCGGGCACCGGCGAAGGCCGCATCGTCGCCACCCGCGACTACTTCCGCGGGCAGGCCATCGATGACCTCGCCGTAACCGTCGCCGGGGGCAAGATCACCGCACTCACCGGGACAGGGCCCGGCTTCGCAGCGCTGAAGGCCGAATTCGATGCCGTGAGCGATGCCCGCAAGAACGAAGTCTCGTTCTTCGACATGGGCATCAATCCGAACGTCAAACTGCCTTCCGGCAGCCAGGTGGGCAACTGGGTGCCGGCCGGCACGGTGACCCTGGGCCTGGGCAACAACCTGTGGGCAGGCGGCGACAATGCCCTCGCCTACGGCCTGAACTTCTTCCTGCCCGGCAGCACGGTGACGCTGGACGGCAAGGTCATCGTGGACAAGGGGCAATTGGCGTTGTGACGTCCTGGGTGGGCAGGGGCACGGACGCCCGCCCACCACGGCATGTGCGCTCTGTGACACAGCGCATGAATGCGCCGCCAAGACCGTCGGCAGATGTGGGGGACCGTGACAGGGCAGATGGGGCGCGCTTGCTAGAATCGCCCGACCCCTGAACCCCTGGATTCTCCTGATGCCCAGCCCGCGCCCCGCTCTCGGCCGCCCCACCCTGATCGCCTTCGCCCTCGTCATCGCGCTGGGCGCCCCCCATGCCGAAGCGCAGCGCAAGAAGCGCGCGACCACCCCCGCCGTGAGCGCGCAGTGCACCGACTTCTACACCGCCACCAATGCGGACTGGCTGAAGAACAACAGCCTTCCCGCCGGTGCCGGCAGCGTCAGCGTGCTGGGCGCCTTTCGCGAGCGCACCCTGGAGCAGCAGCGCGCACTGCTGGATGGGGCCATGAAGGCACCGCAGGGCAACGTGCAGAAACTGCTCGGCGACTTCTGGGCCAGCGGCCTGGACGAAGCCGCCGTGGAAGCGGACGGTTCCAGGCCCATCGCACCGCTGCTTGACCGCATCAACGCCATCAAGAAGCCCAAGGATGTAGCGCCGGCCATCGCCGCGCTGCACCAGGTCGGCGTGCCGGTGACCTTCAACTTCAGCCCGGACGTGGACCTGCAGGCGCTGGACCGCCACATCGGCTACTTCATGCAGGGCGGCCTGGGCCTGCCCGACCCCGCCTACTACACCCGCACCGACGCCGACACGCGAGAACTGCTGGGCCGCTACCGCGCCTACGTGAAGCAGGTGCTGGCCCTGACCGGCACGCCGGCCAACAAGCTGGATGCCGAATCCGCGCTGGTCATCGACCTGGAAACCAAGCTGGCACAGGTGTCCAAGCCGCTGGTGGACCTGCGCAGTCCGTTCGCCAACTACGCGCCGGTGCCGACCAAGGATCTGGGCAAGCAGTACCGCAACCTGCAACTGGATGCCTTCCTCAAGGTGCAGGGCGTCACCGACGACACCGTCTCCATGGCCGACCCCGCGCTGTTCAAGCGCCTCGATGGCCTCGTCGGCAGTCTGAAACCGGATCAGTGGAAGGCCTACCTGCGCTGGCGCGTGGGTGACGCCATGGCACCGTACCTGGCAAAGCCCTTCCGCGATGCCGAATTCGAATTCCGCGGCCGCGTGCTGCGTGGCGAAGCCGTCCCGGCACCGCGCTGGCGCCAGGTGCTGGATGCCGTCAACCTCGCCGCCGGCCCGATGCTGGGCAAGGAGTACGCCGAGCGCTACGTGCCCAGCGAGCACAAGCGCCGGGCAGAGCAGATCGCCGGACAGGTGCGCGACGCGCTGGGCCGCGGCATCGAACGCAACACCTGGCTGAGCGAGGCCGCAAAGGCCGAAGCCAAGGCCAAGCTCGACAAGCTGAAGATCGAAGTCGGCACGCCCAGGCGCGACCTGGACTACAGCGTGCAGCCGATGGGCCGTGGCAGTTTCGGCGGCAACATGCTGATCGCGTCCACCTGGCGCCACCGCGAGGAAATGAAGCGCATCGGCAAGGGCAACGCCGACCGTCGCTGGGACGTGCTGCCGCAGCAGCCCGCGCTGGCCTACGACCTGGCCCAGAATCGCTTGATCGTGACGGCCGCCGTGCTGCAGGAAGAGATCTTCGACGCGAAGCAACCGGCTGCCGTGCAGTACGGTGCGTTCGGCGCACTGGTCGGCCACGAGCTGAGCCGCGGTTTCGATGGCAAGGGTCGCATGGTCGATGCCAAGGGCCAGTTGCGCGACTGGTGGAGCGCAGCCGATGTAGCCGCATGGAGCGCATTGGGCAGCAAGGTGGCAACGCAGTACGGCGCCTACGCATACCCGGGGCTGAAGAACGTCAAGGTCAACGGCACGTTGACCCAGGACGAGAACCTGGCCGACCTGGCCGGTGTGGAACTGGCGTGGGACGCCTTCACCACCGCCGAACCGCAGGCCAATGCCGCCGCCAGGCAATCGTTCTACAAGGCATGGGCCACGCTGTGGGCGCAGAACCTGTCCGAAACCGAAGCCGCCCAGCGCGCCGCCGTGGACGTGCATGCACCGGGCCAGTGGCGCGCCAACGGTCCGCTCACCCAGCAACCGGCCTTCGCCCAGGCCTTCACCTGCAAGGCGGGCCAGCCGATGCAGGCGAAGGAAGCGGACCAGGTCCGGATCTGGCGCTGAGCGTCGGGCGGGCGGCATCACACCGCCGTCCGCCCTCCCCGGCGTCTATTCAACGTCGGAACGAAGCGCCTTCGCTCGATCCGTACGTCAGCGTTACCCGGGTCAGCAGCGGCTGCTGTCCATCGAACGGTTCGAATACATACCTGCGCACGCAAGACTTGAGCAATTCTGCAGCGTCCATGTTGGGGACAAAATTCTCGACCAAGATCCGGCTCACCACACCGGAAGGTTGCACCTCCAGCACATAGGATGCGGTCGCTGCACCGATACGATCCAGCGGCCGGATCAGGCATTCACCGGGCTCGACGACCACACGCGGTGCGGCACCCAAATCAATTCCTCCTCGGGTTCGGCCACCGATCAACGGCGCTACTCGCTCCTCCGTACTGGCGAGATATGCCGTGAGATCCTCTGATACCCGCCGCCGCGGAAGAACAGGCTTCTGCCAACGCCACACCACTTCGGCGCGATTGAGCAGGTGCCCGCTGTACGCCGATCTGTCGAACTGCATCATCCTGCCATCGCTTGACTGAGGCATGCGGATGTTCTTGACGTAGTACAAATAGACTTGGGTCCATTTCATGGATTCGCGATACTGGCCGTGCACCATCTCCATTTCGGCCAAGTCCGCATAAGCCTGCAGATGACCTGCCTCTGCCATCGCCAAGATCAGCTGGCGCGCCCTGTCCAGGTCGCGGGGCAACAGGTTGCCGGGCATGTCCGGACCGAACCGGTACAACAGCCCCACCGTGTAGCCGTACTCGGGGCACTCTTTGGCCCCTTCCAGCTTCAGATAGGCCTGGAGCGCGCGTTCACGACGGTCGACCGGCGCCTGAGCATCCAAGAGATCCGGCAGCGCTCCATATGGCAGTGAGTCATACGCCTGGTCGCAACCCACGACGCGGGGCATAGGTTGCGGCTCAATCGCCTCCTGCGGCTGCGCCATGCCGACGCTCGACAACGACAAGGCCAGCAAGAAGGCGGTGGTTCTGAATTTCCCCACGGATGATCCCCCAATTTTCGTTTCATCATCCCTTTGGCTACTTCACGACGCGCATCCGCGGCGGACCCCGGCGGCGTCCACCGAACGGTGGCTGGCCGCGCCAGTAGCGGATCATCAACCACCCGAACAGCATGCCGCCGAGATGCGCGAAATGCGCCACGCCGGGCTGCAAGCCGGTGAAGCCGAGCACCAGGGCGAGGACCGCGTAGAAGATCACCAGCGTGCGTGCCTTGATCTCCATCGGCAACGGAAACACGATCATCCGCTGATTGGGGAACAACATGCCGTAACCCAGCAGCAGGCCGAACACGCCACCGGATGCACCGACCGTGGCGTACGGCAGCGCGCCGGCGGACACCATCCACCGCCCCACGATCAGCTGCAGCAGGCCTGCGCCCACGATGCACACCAGGAAGTAGGTCAGGAACCGCTTGGGGCCCCATGTCTGTTCCAGCGACGAACCGAACATGTACAGCGCCAGCATGTTGAACAGCAGGTGCGTCAGGCCGCTGGTGTCGTGAAGGAATCCGTACGTCAGCAACTGCCATGGCATGAAGCCATGGCCCACCGGCCACAACGCGAACCATGCCTGGAACGCATTGCCCAACATGAGCTGCAGGAGGTAGACGCCGACATTGGCAATCAGCAGGTTTCGGGTGACGGGAAGCAAACGGGGAAACATGGCGGGCCTCGGGACTGTCGCGTCACATCATAATCGGCGGCGCGTCACCGTGCGCCAGGCCCCCACAGGGCGGCATCGAGGTCGTCTTCCCTGCGCGGGCGTTTCACGCGCCCGTTCTCCACCTTCACGCCTTCCGCGCGCAGGCGCTGGCTCTGTTCGCGGAACGCCTTCGAGCCATCAGGGAACGCGATGCGCCCATCCGACCGCAGCACGCGGTGCCACGGCAGCGTGGCATCGTCGTTCTGGCTGAGGATGCGCGCGGCGAGCCGTGCACGGCCAGGCAACCCCGCGCGGTGCGCCACTTCCCCATAGCCTGCCACCTGTCCGCGCGGAATGGCGCGGATGACGGCCAGAATGCGATCTTCGGGAGACTTGGCGCTCATGGCGGATTAGCATAGCGGCATCGGCAACACGGGAGTACACCATGCAGAACTTCGAACAGGTGCGCGGCTACCTGCATTCCTCCGGCTACAAGGTGGCGATGCACGACGCCTACGTGGCCTGCGTGGAACTGTCGCTGGACAACGGCAAGCGCCACCAGTCCATCTTCCTTTCGGAACTGGGCAACGACGACGAGCGCGGCTACCTGCGCGTGAGCACGGTGATCGCACCGATGACCGGCATCGACGCCAAGCGCGCGCTCAAATTCAACTGGCAGAGCAGCGTGGGCTACCTGGCCATCGGCGAGCTCGACGGCGTGCCCTACCTGCAGCTGTGCGAGAACCGTCCCTACGAAAGCCTCAACCCGGCGGAAGTGGACCGGCTGGTGCTGGAGATCGGCGGCCTGGGCGACAGCATGGAGCGTGCCCTGTCGGCAGAGGGCGACCTGCTCTGAGGGCTCACCTCGTCGGATAAAGAAAAACGCCGGGCAGTGCCCGGCGTTTTTCGTTCCCGTGCATGCGCGGGAGCATCACGCCCAGCCGATCGCTTCCAGCAGGCGCAGCAGGCCGTAGGCGATACCACCGGCCGCCGGGATGGTCAGCACCCACGCCCACAGGATGCGTTCGATCACGCTGAATTTCAGCGCACGCGGATTCTTGGCGAAGCCCACGCCCATGATGGCGGTCGAGATGCTGTGCGTGGTGGACACGGGCATGCCGAAGTGCGCGGCCACGGTCAGGATGGTGGCCGAGCTGGTTTCCGCTGCGAAGCCGTTGATGGGATGCAGCTTCACCATCTTGTGGCCCAGCGTCTTGATGATCTTCCAGCCACCGGACGCCGTGCCCAGCGCCATGACAATGGCGCAGGTGATCACGATCCACATCGCGATGTCCTGCTCGCCGGCCGCACCCGGGTGCAGGAACGCCAGCCAGCCCGGCAGGTCGTCCAGCGCACCACTGGCTTCTGCGCCGAACAGCGTGAGCGCGATGATGCCCATGGTCTTCTGCGCATCGTTGTGGCCATGCGCATAACCCATGTAGGCCGCCGACAGGATCTGCGCCTTGCCGAAGAACCTGTTGACGAAGTGCGGGCGCGCCAGTCGCCCCAGCCAGCCACCGGCACGCGACAGCAACGCGATCAGGCCCCACAGCGCCACCATCACCAGGATGCCGAGCAGGAAGCCTGCCACCGGCGAGGTGACCATCGGCAGCACCACCTTCCACAGGATGCCCTTGTTCTTGGTCCAGTCGCCCACCGTCTCGGACCAGATAAGTGCCGCCCAGTCGTTGTGGGCGGCCGCCAGCGCGGCGCCGCACAGGCCACCGATCAGCGCGTGCGACGAGGATGACGGCAGCCCCTTCCACCACGTGATCAGGTTCCACACGATGCCGCCCAGCAGCGCACACAGGATCACCTGCGACGTCACCTGCACCACGTCGGTGTTCACCAGGCCAGAGGCGATCGTCTTGGCCACGGCGGTGCCCATCAACGCGCCGATCAGGTTCATGCCGGCCGCCAGCATCACCGCCTGGCCCGGCGACAGCACCTTGGTGGCCACGACGGTGGCGATGGAGTTGGCGGTATCGTGGAAACCGTTGATGAACTCGAAGACGAGCGCGGCCAGGATCACCACCAGCACGAGGGTCAGCATGATGGTGCGCCCTTAGCTGTTCTTCAGCACGATCTGGTACGCCACCACGCCGGCCTCGCGGCAGCGGTCGATGGCCTTCTCCAGGATCTCGAAGAATTCCTTCAGCAGGAACATCTGCAGGTGGTCCAGGCGGCCGGAATAGATGTCGCGGTACAGTTCCAGCATCAGCCGGTCGGCTTCGTTCTCGATCGCGCGCAGCTTCTCGTTGAGCGAGGTCATGCGGTCGATGTTCATCTTCTTGATCTCGTGGACCATCTCCACGACCACGCTGGCCGCCTGCTCCAGCATCGCCGCGCGTGGCGCGAAGTCGATGCCGTCCAGGTGCTGGATGGCCAGCGAGTAGCGGTCGGCGAACTTCTCGACCTGCTTCGGGATCTTGTACAACGCCGAGCCCAGTGCCTCGATGTCCTCGCGCTCGATCGGCGTGATGAAGCTGTCCACCAGCGCCTTGCCGATCTTGTCCGAGGCCGCGCGCTCGCGCAGGCGCGCCAGCTTGAAGGCATCGAGCGCCGGCTGGCGGTCGGTGGCCTTCATCATGGTGTGCAGGGCCTTGGTGCTGTCGTGGGCGGCTTGGGCGGCCTCGTCCAACAGCGTGTAGAACTGCTGGCCGGAGCCGAAGATCGTCTGGAGGGAGAACATCGGGCGGTCCCACCGTCACGGGATGGACGGCTTCAGGGGCGGAATTATGACCGTTTCATGACGTTTCCGGACAGTCGGGGGCACGGGAACGGGGGCAGCGCAGGCAGGTCCTGGCCAAATATCGCGTTCAGCTTCACGCATCCGTCCGCCGGGCGTTTGCTAAACTCGCCGCGCGCCCACCGGGTGCACCCTATGGACGACGACCCTACTTCCCCCCACTGTCCCCCGCGACAGACCCCGCCCGCCCTGCCGGCCCTCCCCGCCTTGAACGGAGGCTGCCGTGCTTGAGCTGCTCATCGTCGCTTTCCTGATCGTCATCAACGCCTTCTTCGCCCTGTCGGAGATGGCCCTGATGACGTCGCGCAAGCTCAAGTTGAAACAGATGGCACAGGAGAGCCGCGGCGCCCGTGTCGCCCTGCACCTGGCCGAGCACCCTGACAACCTGCTGTCGACCGTGCAGGTCGGCATCACCGGCCTGGGCATCCTCACCGGCATGTTCGGTGGCGACGCCATCGGCCAGATGATCGCCGATTGGCTGGCCGGCATCTGGCCCGACGCCCTGCGCTACACCACGGCCATCGGCACCGCATCCGCCGTCACGCTGATCACTGCAAGCTCGGTGATCTTCGGCGAACTGATCCCCAAGCGCCTGGCGCTGACCAATGCCGAAGTCATCGCGTCGGCCGTGGCCATTCCGCTGGACTGGCTGTCGCGCATCGCGCGGCCGGTGGTGTTCGTGCTGGGCGCGATCAACCGCGGCGTGCTGCGCATGCTCGGCATCCGTGACGACAACCGCAATGCGGTGACCGAAGAAGAGATCCGCATGCTGGTGACGGAAAGCCACGAGCAGGGCGTCATCGATGTCGACGAACGCAACATGATGAATCGTGTGCTGCGCTTGGGCGACCGTACTGCCGACAGCCTGATGACGCCGCGCAAGCGGATCGTCTGGCTGGATGTGGCCGCCAGCTACAGCGAGAACCTGGAAACGATGCGGGAATCGCAGTTCTCGCGCTTCCCCGTCTACCGGGGCAGCGACCAGGACGTGGTCGGCGTGCTGGAGGTGAAGACACTGCTGGACCGCTTCGCCGATCCGTCACCGGAGATTTTCCGCGACCTGCGCGACCCGCTGTTCGTTTCCGAATCCACCCACGCGATGAAGCTGCTGGAAATCCTGCGCGAGGAACAGCAGTCGCTGGCACTGGTGGTCGACGAGTACGGCGAGATCCAGGGCCTAGTGACCCTCAGCGACCTGATGGGTGCCGTGGTCGGCCGCCTGCAGGCCAGCGAGAACACCGAGGATGCGCCCTTGGTGGTGGTGCGCGACGATGGTTCGCTGCTGGTGGATGGCTCGCTGCCGAACGATGACCTGCGTGAGCTGCTCGGCGGCGTGGCGCTGCCGGACGACGACGAATACAACACCCTGGCCGGCATGATGATCGAACGCTTCGGCCGCATCCCGCATGTCGGCGAACGGCTGGACTGGGCGGGCTGGCGTTTCGAGGTCGTGGACCTGGACGGCGCCCGCATCGACAAGCTGCTGCTGCAGAAGCTGCCGGAAACCGACGGCGAAGACCTGGCCGTCTGACATGAGCCCCGATGCGACACCCCACACGAGCACGGTGACGCTGCTCGACGGCTTCGCCACCGGCGACCCCGACGATGTGCTGCGCCTGGGCGACCTGTTGAAGGACTTCGGCCCGGCCGCCTTCGGCATGCTGCTGTTCCTCGGCGTGCTGCCCGCCTTCATCCCGGTCCCGGGCGTGGGCGGCGCCATCGGTGGCCCGATGGTGATCCTGGTGGGTGCGCAACTGCTGCTGGGCATGCGCAAGCTGTGGTTGCCGCAGTTCCTGGCCCGCCGCGGCCCGCATCGCAGCGCGATGATGCGTTTCCGCCAGCGCATGGCACCCTGGCTGCGCCGTCTGGAGAAGCTGGTACGCCCGCGCATGGCCGCGTTCCTGGACAACCGCATCGCGCTCAGCTTCACCGGCTTGCTGCTGATCCTGCTGGGCCTGCTGCTCGCGCTGCCGATCCCGTTCACCAACTACGTGTTCGGCATCCTGCTGCTGCTGTTCGCCCTGGCACTGCTGGAACGCGATGGTGCGCTGCTGCTGGTGGCGTGGGTGGCGGGCGGCATCGCCGTCGTGGTCTTCGGCTTCCTGTCCGGCAACCTGGTCGAATCGCTGACACAGCTGTTCGCGCGCTGGTTCTGACGCTTCCTGTTTTTGTAGGAGCGACGTAAGTCGCGACCGGAGCAATCAAACTGTCTTAGAAAAAAGAGCGCGCCGGGAAGGTCGGGCGACGCATCATCGCGTCATGTCATGGCGCACGGTCGCGACTCATGTCGCTCCTGCAACAGCGCCCTCCTTCAAGCCACGAGTTGCGCGAATTCGGCTGCGGTGACGGGGTACCCCAGCCAGTAGCCCTGCGCCAGGTCGCAGCCGCGCTCGCGCAGCAGGTTGAACTGGCCTTCCTTCTCCACGCCCTCCGCCACCACGGTGATGCCGAGCGAATGCGCCATCGCGATGATGGCCGTGGTCAGCGCAAGGTCGTCGGGGTCGCGCAGCATGTCGGCGATGAAGCTGCGGTCGATCTTCACGCCGTCCACCGGCACGCGGCGCAGATGGCTCAGGCCGGAAAAACCGGTACCGAAATCGTCCAGCCAGACCTTCACGCCGGTGCGATGCAGCGTGGCCAGCAGCGCGCTGGCGTGTGCCTCGTCGCTGATGACGGCGGTCTCGGTGAGCTCGAGGTGCAACCGCGATGCCGCCAGCCCGGTATCGCGCAGGCACTCGGCCACGACGTCCGGCAGGTCGCCGCTGCGCAATTGGCGCGGCGACACGTTGACCGAGACGAACAGCGGATCCAGCGCGTCGCGATCGGTACCCCAGCGCGCGGCCGCCGCGCAGGCGGCCCGCAGGACGCGCGGACCGATGCTCTCGATCAGCCCACTCTGCTCGGCCACGTCGATGAAGACCGATGGCGCCACCATGCCCAGCTCCGGGTGCTGCCAGCGCAGCAGCGCCTCCGCGCCGACGATGCGGCTGTCGGCCATGCGGAACACCGGCTGGTACATCAGGCTGAGTTCGCCACGCTCCCACGCGCCGCGCAGTTCCTGCTCCATCCGCACGCGACGCTCCACGGCCTGGTCCATCGCGCGGCTGTAGAAGCGGTAGCAGTTCTTGCCTGCCACCTTGGCCTGGTACATCGCGATGTCGCCGTTCTTCATCAGGGCGGTCGCACCGGATGCATCTTCCGGGAACAGGGTGATGCCGATGGACGTGCCCAGGAAAACCTGGCGGTCCTGCACCACGATGGGACGGCCCAGTTCGGCCACCAGTTTCTCCGCCAGACGCGTGGCGCTGCTGCGCACATCGCCGTCCTGGATCAGGATGACGAACTCGTCGCCGCCGAAGCGCGCCAGCAACGCGTCATCCCCGCCCATCAGGTCCACCGCATCGCGTATGCGGTGCGCGAACTGCTGCAGCACTTCGTCGCCGGCCTCATGGCCCAGCGTGTCGTTGACGCGCTTGAAGTCGTCGATGTCGGCGAACAGCAACGCCAGCTGGCGGCCCGCGCCGCGCAGCATCATCAGGCGGTGGTCCAGGCTTTCGCGGAACGCCAGCCGGTTGGTCAGCCCGGTCAGCGAGTCGGTGTACGCCATGCGGCGCACGTCGCGGTCATGCCGCGCGATGCTGTCGCTCATGGTGCCGAATGCACGCACCAGTTCGCCGACTTCGTCCTGGCGTTCGCTGGCCATGCGCTCGCCGTTGTAGTTACCCACTTCGATGTCGTGCGCCGCACGCGCCAGTTGCCGGACCGGCCGGATCAGCGTGCGCTGCACGTACAGCATGATCGCCACGCAGGCGGCGACCAGCGCGGCCAGCAGCAAGGCGATCCAGCCGAGGTGGCGTGCGCCGAGTTCGTTGAGGCGCGCCCGCGCGGCCGCGATGGCCTTCTCCTCGTACGCCCGCACGGAGGCGACCGAGTAACCGACGCGTACCCCGCCGATGCGTTCGCTGCCGATCATGATGGGTTCGGACACGTCCACGATCTGCGCCGACCACTGCGTGTGCATGCTGCGGGCGTTGACGGCCTCATAGGCCAGCGGGTCGGTCATCGTCTGTCCGTAGACGGCGATGTCCGCCGTTCCGTCGTGGATGATCCTGCCCTGGTTGTCGTACACCAGCACGTAGCTCACGTCCGGTTCTTTCTGCGCCGAACGCACGATGCTGCCGATCGCGTCCAGGTCGAAGTAGTACAGCGGATTGGCCAGTGCATCCCCAAGCTGGTCCACCGTGGCCTCGCCATGCCGGCGCAGGCTGTCCTCGACCATGCCGTGCATGGCGTCGCGCCCGAGGTCGGCGACTTCCTGCTGCATCACCTTCTGGCGGTGCAGCAGCGTCGCGAGCAGGGCGATGACCACGACCAGCATGATCGCCATCGCGGCCAGGAAGCGCGCCTGCAGGCCGAAGCGCAGCGCCCTCACTCCACCTGCTCCCTGACGCGGGCGACGCCACGGCGCAGGTTGTCCAGCGCCTGCTGCGATGCCGGATCCACCGGCAGGAACCGGGTGGTGCGGAAAAAGACGTTGAGCGCGTCGCGGGCAGCGGGATCGTTCGCCGCCTCCAGCAGCACCTCGCGCAGGCGTGCTTCCACCGCAGGGTCGAGGTCGCCGCGCACCATCTCGAGTGCGCGCGGGAAATCCTGGGTTTCGTGGATCACGCGGAAGTCGCGCCGGAAGCCCGGCGGCATGCGCCGCACATCGTCCCAGTCGAGGTTGCTGACCACGCCCGCATCGACCAGGCGCTTGTGCACCCAGGCCGCGATATTGAGCTCTGAGCGCGCGAAGACATAGCCCACCGAATCCGCAGAGGGGCGGTCCATCGGCGAGAGCAGGATCTCCATCCGCTGGCCTGCATCCAGCAGGGCCACGGAGGGTGCGAAATAGGCGCTGGTCGACGCGGTGTTCTGGAAGGCCACCGTACGGCCCTTGAGATCGGCCAGCCGCTCCAGCCCGCTGTCGCGGCGGACGAAGAACACGCCGTGGTAGCGGCTCACGCCCCCGCGTTCGGTCAGCAGCATCGGGCGCGCACCTGCACGTTCCTGCAGCCGCATGCCGGTGCCGGCCGTCTCGGTGACCCAGTCCACCCGGCCACGACGCAGGTAGCTGGTCATCTGCTGGGTATCCCGCGCCATCAGGATGCGACCTTCGGTGATGCCCACGTCACGCATCCGCGGCACCACGTAGTCGAGCAGCGGCTTGAGCTGCTCGTAGTGGGCCTTCGGGTCGTCGCTGATGCGTCCCAGAACCAGGACGCGTTCGTCACCGGCGGCGCTGGCCGGCGCGACGCTTGCGGGTAGCAGTGCTGCGCCGATCGCGGCCAGCGCCAGGCTGAACCAGGTTGTACGCAACGATAGGCGCCCGCCGAAACGATGGCGGCAGCCTAGCGGAAAACGTGACCTTAAGACAGTGATCCGGCGCCACCACTGCCCGCCAGCCGGGCCATGCGCTGCGCATCGGCCAGGATGCCCCGCAGCAGGCGTACCTCCTGCTCGTTCAGATCGGCCTTGTTGAACAGCCGCCGCAGCTTGCGCATGGCCGAATCCGGCGTGCGCCCCTTGTGGAAATCGATCGCATCCAGCGTCTCGCCCAACTGGAGGAAGAAGCCCTCCATGTGCACGTGGCTGGCGGGCGCTTCATCGGGCGGCACGACCACGGCATCCGCCACCTGCGTGCGCTCCAGCAGCGCGAGCCTCAGCTCGTAGGCCAGGACCTGCACGGCCGCCGCCAGGTTGAGCGAGCTGTACTCGGGATTGGCCGGGATGTGCACCGCCGCGTGGCAGAGCTGCAGTTCCTCGTTGCTCAGCCCGGTGCGCTCCCGGCCGAACACCAGGGCCACCTCGCCACCCGTCGCGGCACGCCCGACCGCGAGGGCAGCCGCCTGCCGTGGCGCATGTTCTTCCAGTTGCACGCGACGGCTGCGGGCGGTGCAGCCGAGCACCAGCTGGCAGTCGGCCACGGCGTCGGCCAGCGTGGCGACCACGGTGGCATCGGCCAGCAGGTCGTCCGCCCCGGCCGCGCGCCGGTACGCCTCTTCCGCGGGGTAGTTCTCGGGCGCCACCAGCACCAGCCGCATCAGGCCCATGGTCTTCAGCGCGCGGGCGGCCGCGCCGATGTTGCCGGGGTGCTGGGTGCCCACCAGCACGACGCGCAGGCGGGCGGAGGCGGCCAGGGAAACGGGATCGGTGAAGGAAACGGGCGTGTTCATGGGGGCAAATGGTAAACTGCGCGGGCCGGTCTCCGCGCCGTGCTGCTCTTTTCCACTTGTTCGCCCCACCCCACGCCTGTCCGAGGTTCGTTCGCATGCAGAAGCCCGTCGTCACCGTCATGACCAAGGCAGCCCGCCTGGCAGGCAACGTGCTGTTGCGCAGCATCAACAAGCTGGATGCGCTGAACGTGGTGCAGAAGGAGCGGATGGACTACGCGAGCGAAGTCGACGCGGACGCCGAGAAGGTCATCATCAAGGAACTGCGCCGCGCCTATCCGGACTACGGGTTCGTGGGCGAGGAAAGCGGCGCCCAGATCAACGGCCGCTACACCTTCGTGATCGACCCGCTGGACGGCACCAGCAACTACCTGCGCGGCTTCCCGCACTACTGCGTGTCCATCGCCCTGGTGGACAACGGCGAACCGACCGACGCGGTGATCTTCGACCCGCTGCGCAACGACCTGTTCACCGCCAGCCGCGGCGCCGGCGCGCAGCTCAACGAGCGCCGCATCCGCGTGGCCGACCGCAAGGAACTGGCCGGCACCGTCATCACCACCGGCTTCCCGCCGCGCGAACGTGCCCGTGCCGGCGCCCAGCTGGAGTGTGTCCGCGAATTGCTGGTGCACGCCGAGGACATCCGTCGCACCGGCTCGGCCGCGCTCGACCTGGCCTACGTTGCCTGTGGTCGTGCCGATGCCTACTTCGAAGCCGGCGTGAAGGACTGGGACATCGCCGCCGGCGTGCTGCTGGTCCGCGAAGCCGGCGGCAAGGTCTGCGACTTCCGTGGCGCCGCCCTGGGCAAGATCGACGGCCGCACCGCCCTCCCCCGCCAGATCGTGGCCGGCAACCTCAAGGTCGCCGAAGCGCTGCAGAAGACCATCGTGTCGTCGGGTTACGCGGCGGCATTCAACGCGTGACGCTCAGTGTGTGGGCCGTTGTAGGAGCGACGTAAGTCGCGACCGCGCATCCAGGGCGCCAGGGACACCCGCTACACGCGCCGATCCCAGCCGATCGCGTCTCACCGATCCATCCGATGGTCCAGCCGTGCGGTCGCGACTGACGTCGCTCCTACACAAGACAACGCCACGAAAAAGGCCGCGCAATGCGCGGCCTTTTTCTTTGGGAAACCGCGCTGCTTACGGACGACGCGCCAGCAGCGCCTCGTCCTTGGCCTTGGGCATCAGGTCCTGCTTGGTGACCGTCAGGAAGCCGATGGTCAGCAGCGGACAGGCCACGAAGATCGACGAGATGGTACCCAGCACGATGCCGATCATCTGCGACAGCGCCATGCCTTCCAGCGAACCGCCGCCATACAGGTACAGCGCGAACACGGTCAGGAACGCGACGAACGAGGTGATAATCGTGCGCGACAGCGTCTGGTTGATCGATCGGTTGAGGATCTCCATCGGCTCGGCGCGCAGGTTGCGGAAATTCTCGCGCACACGGTCGAACACCACGATCTTGTCGTTGATCGAGAAGCCCATCACCGACAGCAGACCGGCCAGGATGGTCAGGTCGAACTCGACGCCGCTGACGGCGAAGAACCCGGCGACGATCACGACGTCGGACAGCGTGGTGACGATGGCGGAGATCGCGAACTTCCACTCGAAGCGCACGCCGATGTAGATCAAGAAGCCAACCAGTACGCACGCCAGCGTGAGCGCCGCTTTCTCGGCCAGCTCTTTGCCGACCTGTGGACCGACGAATTCACTACGCATCACCTTCGCGGCATTGCTTTCGGTGGAAGCAAGGCGCAATACGTCATCTGCGGTCGAGTTACCGGCCTCCCCAGTTCCCGATGAACTGGCGACCTCGCGTGGTTGCAGACGCACCAACAGGTCGCTGCCGCTGCCAAAGGTCTGCACCTGCGCGCTGCCGTAGCCGCCCGCATCCAGCCGCGAGCGCACACCTTCGACATCGGGCGGCGTCTGGAAGCGCAGCTCGACCACGGTGCCGCCCGTGAAGTCCAGCGCGAAGTTGAAGCCCTTGAACGCCATGGCGCCGATTGCAGCGACCGTAAGCAGCGCGGCGATGGCTATCGACACCCAGCGCACGCGCATGAAATTGAAGTTGGTGGTATTCGGGATCAACCGCAACGGAAAAAGGCTCATGTAGTTTATCTCCCGTCAAATAGCGATGGACTTGATCTTGCGGCGGCCGCCGTAGATCAGGGTGGCGATGCCGCGCGACACGGTGACCGCGGTGAACACCGACGTCAGGATGCCGATGACCATCGTCACCGCGAAGCCCTGCAGCGGACCGGTGCCAAAGGCATACAGGAACACACCCGCCAACAGCGCGGTCATGTTGGAGTCGAAGATGGTGCCCGACGCCTTGTCGTAGCCGGTCGCGATGGCGGCCTGGGGTGGTACCCCCGCCCGCAACTCCTCACGTATGCGCTCATTGATAAGCACGTTGGCGTCCACCGACATGCCAATGGTCAACGCCAGGCCGGCGAAGCCAGGCAGCGTCATCGTCGCATTAATGAACGGCAACGACATCACCGCCACCACCATCACCAGGTTGAGCAGCAGCGCGATGCAGGTGATCAGGCCGAACATGCGGTAGTACACCAGGAAGAACGCCAGCGCGAACAGGAACGAATACACCACCGCTTTGGTGCCGCGCTCCACGTTCTCCTTGCCCAAGCTGGGGCCGACCACGCGCTCTTCGATGAAATCCATCGGCGCGGCCAGCGAGCCGGCGCGCAGCAGCTTGGCCAGGTTGTCGGCCTCGGTCTTCTCCAGGCCGGTGGTCTGGAAGTTCTTGCCGAACACGCCGGCAATGCGGGTCGGCGCCAGCGCTTCCTCGCGCACGCGCACGCTGCGCACTTCCTTGCCGTCGACCATGGTCACGGTCGGCACGCGTTCGATGTACACCACCGACATCAGCTTGCCCACGTTGGCGCTGGTGTAGTCGAACATGCGCTGGCCGGCGATGTTGTTGAGGGTGACGTCCACGGCCGGCAGGCCGTTGTTGTCCACGCCCACGCGGGCGTTGATCATTTCGTCGCCGGACGCCAGCACGCGCTTGTTCAACAGCACCGGACCGGCGTTGTCGCGCAGCTGGTAGACCTTGGCCTCCGGCGGGATGCGGCCGCTGGCGACGGCGTCGGCGGCATTGCCTTCCACCACGGCGCGGAATTCCAGCGTCGCGGTCGCGCCGATCAGCCGCTTGGCCTCGGCCGTATCCTGCACGCCGGGCAGCTGCACGACCACGCGGTCGTTGCCCTGGCGCTGGATAACGGGCTCGGCAGCCTTACCCAACACCTCGGCGACGCGGTTGCGCAGCGTGGTGAGGTTCTGCTCGATCGCCTCGCTGGCGATCTGTTCCAGTTCCGCCTGCGGCAGGCCGATGGTGATCTGCTGACCCGCGGCCTGGTAGCTCAGGCCCGAACTGGTCGCCAGCGTACCGGCGTTGTTGCCGCGCGAACTGAGGGTCTGCGCCAGCGCCTGCTGCGCGGCCGCCACGTCCTCGCCATCTGCCAGCGTCACCACGATGCTGTTGTTGGGGCGGCGCTCGACCGAGGTGTAGCGGATTCGCTTGTCGCGCAGGGTCACGCGCGTGTCTTCCAAGTAACCCTCGACGCGCTTGTCCAGCGCGGCCTTCTGGTCGACCTCCAGCACGAAGTGCACGCCGCCCTGCAGGTCCAGGCCCTGCACCATCGGGCGGGCACCGAAGTTGCCCATCCAGTCCGGCACGGTGGAAGCCAGGCTCAGCGCGACCAAGTAATCCTGGCCCAGCGCCTCGCGCAACGCGTCGTTGGCCGTGGTCTGTGCCTCCAGGGTGGGCAGGCGCACGAGCATGCTGGCGGCCTCGGTATCGACCTCCTTGGCCTGCACGCCCGCATCCTTCAACGCGGCATCCACGCGGCTGCGCAGCGCAGCGTCAATGGCGAAACCGCGATTGGCGGTGATCTGCACAGAGGGATCCTGCGGATACAGGTTGGGCAGCGCATACAGTGCGCTCGCCAACACGACGATCAGGATCAGGACGTATTTCCAGCGAGGGAATTCAAGCATCGTGGCGACCCGCGCAGGCCCTTCCCGGGCACGCGCTCAGCAATGGTTCGGAAACAGCGGGAATCCGTCCTGCCGCATGCACGGCAGGGCGGAGGAGGCAGATCAGGCGGACTTCAGCGTGCCCTTCGGCAGCACGTTGCCCACGGCGGCCTTCTGCACGCGCACGCGCACGTTGTCGGCCACTTCCAGGGTGACGAAGTTGTCGCCGATGTCGGTGACGGTGCCGGCGATGCCGCCGGACGTGATGACCTCGTCGCCCTTGGACAGCTTGTCCAGCATCGAGCGGTGTTCCTTCGCGCGCTTCATCTGCGGGCGGATCATCAGGAAGTACATGACGGCGATCAGGGCGATCGGCATCAGCAGGCCGAAGCCGCCCATGCCCTGCGGGGCCGGCGCGGCCTGCGCGAACGCGGGGGCAATGAAGAAATCAAGCAGATTCATGGACTTGTCCATTCAGTATTAAATGCAGCCGGGGATTATGCCATGCGCGGCAGGGGGCCGCCCGGGCTACCCGCTGGCCCGGACCGGAAAAGACCGCGACAGCGCCGGATGGTTCCCGGCCGAGGGCGAAAACCGCCCCGCGCCGGGGCGCCATGGAGCCGCCAGCGGTGCCCTCGCCTCCTACAGGGGCATGGGTTCCGCGCCCCGGGCCGCGTAGAAGGCGGCCCGGAAATCCGAAAACCGGCCTTCCGCAATGGCCGCACGCATCCGCGCCATCACCTGCTGGTAGTACCAGAGGTTGTGCAGCGTGCCCAGCATGGGGGCCAGCATTTCGTTGCAGCGATCTAGGTGGCGCAGGTAGCTGCGGGTGAACCCGTTGCGGCAGGCATAGCAGCCGCACCCCGGTTCGATCGGCTGCAGATCGTGCTCGTACTTGGCGTTGCGGATGCGGACCGTGCCGAACGAGGTGAAGTAGTGGCCATTGCGTGCGTTGCGGGTCGGCATGACGCAGTCGAACATGTCCACGCCGCGCGCCACCGCCTCCACGAGGTCTTCGGGCCGGCCGACGCCCATCAGATAGCGCGGCTGGTCCTCCGGCAACTGCGGGCAGGTGTGTTCGAGCGTCGTGTTGCGTTCCTGCTCGGTCTCGCCGACCGCGAGGCCGCCGATCGCGTAGCCGTCGAAGCCGATCGCCTTCAGGCCGTCCGCCGAGCGCGAACGCAGGTCGTGGTGCACGCCGCCCTGCACGATGCCGAACAGCGCCGCGTCGTTGCCTTCGTGCGCGCGCTTAGAGCGCTCCGCCCAGCGCAGCGACAGCTCCATCGATCGCTCGATGACGCGCGGGTCCACCGGCTTGCCATCCACGTTCACCGGCGGGCACTCGTCGAAGATCATCACGATGTCCGAACCCAGCACACGCTGGATGTTCATGCTCTCCTCGGGGCCGAGGAACACCTTGCTGCCATCCACCGGCGAGGCGAACGTCACGCCCTGCTCGGTGATCTTGCGCCGGTGCGCCAGCGAGAACACCTGGAAACCGCCGGAGTCGGTGAGGATCGGCTTGTTCCAGCGGGCGAACCCGTGCAGGCCGCCATGCGCGCCGATCACGTCCAGTCCCGGCCGCAGGTACAGATGGAAGGTGTTGCCGAGGATGATCTCGGCGCCCAGGTCCTCCACGTGTTCGGGCAGGATGCCCTTCACCGACCCGTAGGTGCCGACCGGCATGAAGGCCGGCGTCTCGATCGTGCCGCGCGGGAAAGTCACGCGGCCGCGGCGAGCGGCACCATCGGTGGTGAGCAGGTCGAAGGACATGCGGCTCATGCGGACACCATGCCGCGCGCCCGATCTCCGTCATTCCGGCGGAAGCCGGAATCTACTTTGCTGTTGGTATTGCGGTCGGAAGCCAGAATGAAAATGGTTGACCCGCCATTCGGCGGTTGAAAGCCCGGCGTTCGCCGGAATGACGGCACGATTTCTGACGCGGCATGAGCACGACTCATCTGGCGTCCTCCGGGAACAACAGCATCGCGTCTCCATACGAAAAGAACCGGTATTGCTCGCGCACCGCATGGGCGTAGGCGGCGAATACCCGCTCCTTGCCGGCGAACGCGCTGACCAGCATCAGCAGCGTGCTCTCCGGCAGGTGGAAGTTGGTGACCATCGCGTCCACGCTGCGGATGCGGTAGCCGGGGAAGATGAAGATCTGCGTCTCGCCCGCGAACGGCTGCAGTTCGGCGTCGCCGGCTTCCGTACGGCGTGTCGCCGACTCCAGCGCGCGCACGACAGTGGTGCCCACGGCGATGACGCGCCCGCCCCGGGCACGCGCCGCGCGCACCTGTTCGACCAGTGCCGGGCCGACATTGAGCCACTCGCTGTGCATGCGATGCTCGTGGATGTTGTCCACGCGCACCGGCTGGAAGGTGCCCGCTCCCACATGCAGCGTCACGTGGCCGAATTCCACCCCACGCTCGCGCAGCGCGGACAGCAGCGCATCATCGAAATGCAGGCCAGCGGTCGGTGCCGCCACCGCGCCCAGTTCCCGCGCAAAGACCGTCTGATAGCGCTCGTCGTCGTCCTTGCCGGGATCGCGCTGGATGTAGGGCGGCAACGGCAGCCGCCCGGCCGACAGCAGCCAGCTTTCCAGCGAATCCGGCACATGGAAGCGCAACTGGTAGAACTCGCCGTCACGACCCACCACGTCCGCCTCGCCACCGGCGTCCAACTGGATGCGGCTGCCCGGCTTGGGCGATTTGCTGGCGCCGATCTGCGCACGCGCGGCGTTGTCCGGCAGCAGGCGCTCGATCAGGATTTCCACGCGCCCGCCGCTCTCCTTCTGCCCGAACAGGCGCGCGGGAATCACGCGGGTGTCGTTGAACACCAGCAGATCGCCGGGCTGTACCCATTCCGGCAGGTCGCGCACATGGCGATCGGCGAACGGCACGTCACCCGGCGGCACCACGAGCAGCCGGCTCGCGGAACGCTCGGCCAGCGGCGCCTGCGCGATCAGCGCATCGGGCAGGTCGAAGTGGAAATCGGACTTCTTCACGGTTGGGGCCTTGCGGGGGCGTGCATTGTACGTGAGCGGACCCGGACGCCCTGCCGTCAGCGTTCGAACTTGGTCGACAGCACGATCGACGAGGTGGTGCGCTCCACGCCTTCGAGCGCGCCGATGCGGTCGGTCAGCAGGTCCATGTCGCCCACGGTCGGCACCGCGCCGATGGCGATCAGGTCGTGGCTGCCGCTGACCGAATGCAGCACCCGCAGTTCCGGCATCGCCCTCAGGGAGGCGACCACCGAGGTCATCTGCTTGGGGTGCACGGCAATCATGATGTGCGCGCGCAGGTGGCTGCGGTCGTACTCATCGTGCACGCGCACGGTGTAGCCGCTGATCACGCCTTCGCGCTCCAGCCGCTCGATGCGGCTCTGCACCGTGGTCCGTGACAGGTTCAGCCGGCGCGCGATCTGGGCGGTAGAGGCCCGTGCGTTCTCACGGAGCATTGAGAGCAGTTGCTGGTCGGCGTCGGTGAGTTTCATGCGGCAGCTTGAGTTTCGTCGAATCGACGAAATATCCTCTAAATCAGCGCAGTTCACAACTGTCAAATGACGAATTATTCCCGATAATAACGGTTTGCCGCTTGCTGCCGGAGGATTTCCATGGCCTTGATCGACCACCTCGCCCCGCTCCGCGCCCACCAGGGCCAGCGCCTGACCCACGGCCTGGACGATGCTGCCATCAAGCGCCTGGCAAAGACCCATCCGGACCTGACCGCCGTCATCGAAGCGGCCGCGGCCGAACATGCCCGCCTGAAGGACGAGTTCGCCGAACTGTTCGACCTGGATGAGGCCGAGCAGCTGCGCGCCGTGCAGGCCGGCTACGTCAACTTCTACGCCGAAGACGCCATCAACCCCTACATCGCGCTCGCCGCGCGCGGCCCGTGGGTCGTCACCCTCAATGGCGCGGTGCTGTACGACGCCGGCGGCTACGGCATGCTCGGCTTCGGCCACACACCGGCCGCCGTGCTGGACGCGATGGCGCGCCCGCAGGTGATGGCCAACATCATGACCCCCAGCCTGTCGCAGCTGCGCTTCGACCGCGCCCTGCGCAAGGAGATCGGCCACACCCGCGGCGGCTGCCCGTTCGCGAAGTTCCTGTGCCTGAACTCCGGCTCCGAGTCCGTCGGCCTGGCCGCGCGCATCGCCGACATCAACAGCAAGCTGATGACCGATCCGGACGGCCGCCACGCCGGCCGCACCATCAAGCGCATCGTGGTGAAGGGCAGCTTCCACGGCCGCACCGAACGCCCGGCGCTGTATTCGGATTCCTCGCGCAAGTCCTACCAGCAGCACCTGGCCAGCTACCGCGGCGAAGATTCGGTCATCGCCATCCCGCCGTACGACGTGGATGCGCTGAAACAGGCGTTCGCCGATGCGGAGGCCAAGGGCTGGTTCGTCGAGGCGGTGTTCCTGGAGCCGGTCATGGGTGAAGGCGACCCGGGCCGCTCGGTGCCGCCGGCGTTCTACGCCGCTGCGCGCGAGCTGACCCGCAGCCACGGCAGCCTGTTCCTGGTCGACTCGATCCAGGCCGGCCTGCGCGCGCACGGCGTGCTGTCCATCGTCGACTACCCCGGCTTCGAAGGCCTGGACGCGCCGGACATGGAGACCTACTCCAAGGCGCTGAACGCCGCGCAGTACCCGCTGTCCGTGCTCGCCGTGAACGAGCGCGCCGCCGGTCTGTACCGCAAGGGTGTGTACGGCAACACCATGACCACCAACCCGCGTGCGCTGGACGTGGCCTGCGCCACCCTGGCCCAGCTGACCCCGCAGGTGCGCGAGAACATCCGCAAGCGCGGCGTCGAAGCCGTGCAGAAGCTGCAGCAGCTGCAGGCGGAATTCGGCGGCCTGATCACCAACGTGCAGGGCACCGGCCTGCTGTTCTCGTGCGAACTGTCGCCCGCCTTCAAGTGCTACGGCGCCGGCTCCACCGAGGAATGGCTGCGCCAGCAGGGCCTCAACGTCATCCACGGCGGCGCCAACTCGCTGCGCTTCACGCCCCATTTCGCCATCGACGGCGAGGAACTCGACCTGCTGGTCGGCATGGTGGGCAAGGCGCTGCGCGAGGGTCCGCGCATCAGCCAGGCCGCGGCGGCCTGATCGGAAAGCGGACCCCAAAGAAAAGGCGAGCCTCGGCTCGCCTTTTTCTTTCGTAGGGTGGGCCTTGGCCCACCATCCACATGTCGGATCAACGGTGGGCCAGGGCCCACCCTACGGTTGTGCGGTGAAGTGCTCCAGCGATTCGCGGATCAACGCCTTCGCCTCCTTCGCATCGCCGTAGCCATTGAGCTGCACAGGATTGCGGCCCTTCGGCAGATCTTTGTAGACACGGAAGAACGCCTCGATGCGCTGGCGTTCGATCTCCGGCAGGTCGGCCAGGTCGCGGATGCCGGCGTAGGTCGGGTCGATCTTGTCGGTGGGTACGCCGATGATCTTCTCGTCGTGCTTGCCGTCGTCGAGCATGCGCAGCACGCCGATCGGCCGGAACTTCACCAGCACGCCCGGATGCAGCGGCTCGCGCGTCAGCACCAGCGCATCCAGCGGGTCGCCGTCGCCGGCCAGCGTGCGCGGCATCGAGCCGTAGTTGGCGGGATACGCCACCGGCATCGACTGGAAGCGGTCCACGAAGACCAGCCCTTCGTCGTTGATCTCGTACTTGGTGAAACTGCCCGCGGGAATCTCCACGGCCAAAAGCACTTCCTCCGGCGCGGCCTTGGGCTGCTGGGCGAGGAACGGGTGGCGGATGTGCGCTTCGCGAGCGAGGGCGTTCCCCGCGCAAAGGGCGAGCAGGAACATCAGACAGACACGACGCATGGCAGGCCTCGTTGTAGGAGGGGCTTCAGCCCCGACAGAATGGATTCGGAAAAACTCGGCAGTCGGGGCTGGCTTTCAACAGCCGAATGGCTGGTCAGCCCCTCCTACATGAGTCGCATCATTCCCAGCACCGGTCGGCGCGGCCCTTCAGGGTCTCTGCGCGGATGCACGTACGTTCTTCGATGCGGCCTTCCGCGTGCTCGACGAGCTGCTTGCCCGCCACCCCACCATCGACGAGGTCGAAGGCATCGTAGAGGCGGCCCGTCGCCGTGCGCGCCTCGTAACGCAGACGCGGACCGTCGAAGCGCAGCACCTGGAAAAGCTGGGTGTCCTCGGCGACGGGCCGCATCGTCTTGCGCGCCTCGTCAGAGAGCCGGTACTGCTTGGCGCCGGTGACGGACACGACGAACACCGGCGTCGGCGCTTCGTTCTTCAGGCGACCGTAGACGTGGTCGTGTCCCTGCAGCACCAGGTCGACCTTGCGTGTGCGGATCACCGGCAGCAGGTGCTGGCGCAGCAGCACGTTGTCGCGGCCTTCGCGCGGGGAGAAGAACGGCTGGTGCGTCAGCACGATGCTCCAGCGCTTCGGATTGCTGGCGAGGACACCGTCCAGCCATGCCGCCTGCGCCTTCGCTGTCCCGAGATCCAGTGCCGACGTACCGTCGATCACCACCACGCGCACGTCCTGGTAGTCGAACCAGTACGTGGTCCGCTTCGCCTGCGCCACGCCGTTGCCCGGCAGCGCGAACGTCACCGGCCAGTGCGCGCCCAGCACGCGGCGTTCCTGCGGCGTGTCCTCGAACTCTTCGAAATACTCGTGGTTGCCCGGTGCCGGCGCGACGACCAGCGAGGTCGGCAGCACTTCGTTCGCTTCGAACCACTCGCCCCACTCGTTGTCGTCCTCGCCGTCGCCGCCGCTGACCAGGTCGCCGGCGAACAGCGCCAGGCGTGCGTCGGGCGCGGCCCGCATCGCTTCGCGCACGACCCGCGTGGTCAGGCTGACGTTCTTGTTCTGGGTGTCGCCGAAGTACAGCAGCGTCAGCGGCGAGCCCGTCGTCGCGGCCGTGCGGGTGTGGTGCCACGCGCTCCAGGTGCGGTCGCCCTGCACCCGCCATGCGTACAGCGTGTCCGGCTGCAAGCCGTCGACGTCCGCGCGATGATGGTGCGCATCGCCGTTCTCGGTCTTCAGTGGGGTACTGGTCGCGGTGATCCGGCGCGGCTCACCCATGTCCGGCGAATCGCCCGCGACGACGATCTCCAGCTGCGGCACGCTGACACGCGCATCCGTGCGCCACGCAACCGAGAAACCATTGGCCGCGTCCTGTGCGGGCGAGGCCACGATGCGGTCCGGGAACCCACTGGGTGCATAGCGCACCACGCCCTTCGGCACGCGTGTGTTCGGTTCGGGCTGACGTGTCGTCGCTGCCTGCGCGAGCGTTGCCGCGCAGTTCCCCAGCAACAGCAAGACCAGCACCCACTTCATCCCCGCATCCCCTGCCCGCTTCATTCGGCGCGGCACTCCGACAGCGACAGCGCCTTGGCGATGTCGCGCCAGTCGAACGCCGCCACCGCCTGGTCGTCGTCGACGGCGTAGAACGCACCCTGCGGGAAGCGCGCGTCGGCGCTCTGGTCCAGCCATACGCCGTCGGTGTTCGCGGTCTTGTTGCCGGCGAATGCACCCTTGTACGCCAGCGTCGTGCGATCGAACACGTGGAACACGCTGCGGTCCTTGAACTGATCGGTGGCGATCCAGTAACCGGCGCCGCCCACGCACTGCGCCAGCGCCATGCCCTCGGCTTGCGCCTTGAACAAGTCCGCGCCGATGTCGCGGCCACGATAGGTGCCATCCAGCCCGTACTCGCGCAGGCGCGTGCCGGCGGCGACATCCTCTTCCGCCAGCAGCAGGCGGTCGTTCGCCGCATCCCCGAACACGGACTCCGCGATGCGGATCGCGCCCTTCCCGCCCGTGTCGCCGAACGTGCCGGCCAGGTTGGCCTTCCAGCCGCCTTCCGCGCGCTGCAGGTGGTAACGCTTGAAGCGCTGGCCCAGCTCGGCCAGCGGTGGCGGCGCGTCTTCGTTCTGCGGCGACATGTAGTTGTCGCTGACGATCACCTCGTAAGCATCCTTCTGCGGGCGCACCCACAGGCCGTACGGCTGCTTCAGGTCTTCCGCGCCGAACACGAGCAGCGGCTTGAAGTCGGGCAACTGGAAGACCTGCACGCGCCGGTTGTCGCGCTCGACCACCAGCACGAGGTCGTCGATCACGGCGATCCCGTTCGGTCGCTGCATCTGGCCCAGCTCGCTGCCCGGACCGGAAACGGTGCGCAGTTGCTTGCCGGTGCTGCCGTCGTAGACGACCAGGCGGTGGGTGTCCTTGGCGGTGGCGATCAACCAGCGCGTGCCATCCGCCGCACGCCAGCTGGCCGGCGAATCGACGTTCTCGGCCGGCGTGGCCGCCGTGATGAACGCTTCGGGCACCACCACGTGCGCGACCTTCGCCTCGCTCAGCAGCGGATCCTTCTCGACGTTCTCGTCGGGCTCCTTCTCGCGCACCTGCGCACTGGTTTCCGCAGAAGATGCGGCCGGCGTGGCGGGCTTTCCGCCGCATGCGGCGATCAGGAGCGGAACGGCAAGCAAGGCAAGGCGTGGTTTCACTGGTTTCCCCATGACATGACGGCGTCAATAAACGGTCATGTTCTACGCAGGCTTCGTGACGCTTTCGTGTCAACGGACGACACGCGGATACCTGTCATGCGACGGGAACCTGCGTGTCATGTTGCCGCCATGTGACGTGCTTACAAAGTGCCGTTTACTTTCGTCACGGGGACGACACACGATGAAACGCAACGCCTTGGCCGCCTCGCTCTCGCAGGTGCTGTTCTGCGCTGCCCTGCTGCCGGCCAGCTTCGCCGCCACTGCCCAGAACCAAGCGCCGGATGCCGGTGCCGCGGGCGACCCCAAGCAACTGGACACCGTGGTGGTGCAAGGCGAAATCGCCTACCGCGACCGCACAGATGACATCGCGCCCACCCTGGTCTACGACCTGGAGTACTTCCAGCGTTTCGAGCCGAATACCGTCGGTGACATGCTGAAGCGCGTGCCCGGCGTCGGCTTCGTCGGATCGGACATCATGGAATACGACGGCGTGCAGCTGCGTGGCCTGGGCGGCGGCTATACCCAGGTGCTGATCAACGGGAAGAAGGTGCCGGGTGCCGGCGACGACCGCTCGTTCTACGTCGACCGCATCCCGGCGGAGATGGTCGACCACATCGAGATCAAGCGCAGCGCCAGCGCCAACCGCAGCGGCGATGCGATGGCCGGCGCGATCAACATCGTGCTGCGCGACGCGTACGAATTCACCGGCAGCTACATCCGTGTCGGCGTGAACCGCTGGGACGATGGCGAGGTCAACCCGACATTCGGTGCCGTGACATCGTTCGAGGCGCTCGGGGGCCGCCTGTTGGCGGGCATCAACGTGCAGGACCGGTATCGCGCCAAGACCAAGCGCTCCGACCGCTTCACCGACAACACCCAGGAAGAGAAGGTCAGCTGGGAGGACCAGACCGAGGTGAAGGACGGCCGCGACTACTCGGCCAACCTGTCCTACACCGCCGACGTCGGCGAGACCGGCCGCTTCAGCATCGATGGCTTCTACGTCAAGACCGATCGCGACGTCACCGAAGTGTCGTTCGAGGAGGAACTGGACGACGACGAGACCGTCAACCTGCGCGTACCCGGCCGTGACCCGTACGACCAGAAGAACTACGGCATCGGCGCCGAGTACAAGTTCGACATGGCGGGCGGCACCACCGCAGTGAGCGTTGACTACGCCCGTTTCGAGAACTCGCAGGCCACCACGGAAGGCGAACACGTCTACGTGAGCGGCGCGGAGAACTGGGACGACACCTGGAGCATCCCCGCGGATGCAGAGTGGGACGAAACCGTCTACGAAGCCGAATCCGTGACCGCAAAGGATTCCGAGACCGGCTTCCGCCTGACCCACGCGCGTCCGCTGGGCGGCGCCGAACTGGAGTTCGGCGTGGACTACCGCACCAAGAAGCGCGAAGGCCTGCTCGTGAGCTACGAGTGGGAGGCCGAGGAGGAGGACGAGACCCCGGCGTCCCTGGCCGATTACGAGCTGGACGGCAGCGTGGCCTCGGTGATCGAAGAAAAGCGGCTGGATCCGTACATCATGCTCAGCGGCAAGGGCGATGCCTTCTCGTGGGAAGCCGGCCTGCGTTACGAGACCACCAAGTCCGAGGTGGAGTACCTCGAGGACGATGAAAGCGAAGGTCGCGTCAGCAAGGACTACAACGAGCTGCTTCCGTCGGTGAACCTGCGCTGGAACCTGGGAGACGCGGACCGCGTCAGCCTGTCGCTGGCCAGGACCATCAAGCGTCCCAACTTCAACGAGTTGCTGCCGGCCCTGCTGGACGGCGAGTTCGGCGACAACGACTACATCGGCAACCCGGAACTGGATCCGGAAACCGCCAACGGACTGGACCTCGGTTTCGAACACCGCCTTGGCCGCAAGGGCGTGGTCGGCCTGAATTTCTTCTATCGCGACGTCAAGGACCTCATCGAGATCGTCAACACCGGCGAGCCCAGCGAAGAGATGCAGGACACCTGGGAAGAGATGATCGAGGACGGCGACGCCGTCGACCTGGCCGATGCGATGGCGCAGGAACCGGCGGAAAGCTGGCTGTACACCTCGTCCAACGTCGGTGACGGCAAGGTCTACGGCTTCGAGTTCGACGTGTCCACGCCGCTGTCGGCGATCGGCCTGGAGAACACCGGCATCTTCGCCAACTATTCGTGGGTGAAGTCCAAGGTGGACGACTTCCTGGGCGAACGCCGCTTCAACGACCAGGCCAAGTCCGTCTACAACATCGGCTTCATCCATGACATCCCGGCGTGGGGCGCAAGCTTCGGCGCCACCTATCGCAAACAGGGCGACGCCTACGCTCGCGTGCTGGGGGAGGAAGCCCTCATCCGCTACGGCGGCGAACTGGACGTGTTCGTCGAGAAGCGCTTCGGCACGAATGTCTCCGTGCGCCTGAGCGCCAACAACCTGCTGGATGCCAGCAAGGACGAGTACTTCGACAAGTTCAACACCCTGCAGGACCAGATCGACCGCGACTACGACGAATACGAACTGGAAACCGAAGAGGCCGGGCCGAGCTACCAGTTGGTCATGCGCTGGGCGTTCTGATCGGCGGCATCGCCACGGTCCATGCGGAAAGCCGGCGCACGCCGGCTTTCTGCTTTGTGGGACCAACGGGTTTGATGCAGACTTCCAGCTTCTCCTGCTGCCCTCCCCCGCCATGAAGACCGTAGAAGTCCGCCACCCCCTCGTCCAGCACAAGATCGGCCTGCTGCGGAACGCCGGTCTCAACACCAAGGATTTCCGTGAACTGGTGACCGAGCTGGGCACGCTGCTGGCCTACGAGGCCACGGCCGATCTGGAACTGACCACCGAGACCATGGCGGGCTGGGCAGGCCCGGTGCAGGTGAAGAAGATCGCCGGGGCGAAGATCACCCTGGTGCCCATCCTGCGCGCCGGCCTGGGCATGCTGCCCGGCGTGCTGGCGCTGATCCCCACTGCGCGCGTCAGCGTGGTCGGCCTGCAGCGCGACGAGGAAACACTGCAGCCCGTGCCCTACTTCGAGAAGCTGACCGGACGGCTGGAAGAACGCGACGCACTGATCCTCGACCCGATGCTGGCCACCGGCGGCACGCTGATCGCCACCATCGACATGCTGAAGCGGGCGGGCGCGAAGCGGATCAAGGGCATCTTCCTTGTCGCCGCGCCAGAAGGGCTCAAGGCACTGGAAGCGGCGCACCCCGACGTGGACGTCTACACCGCCGCCATCGACGAGCGCCTCAATGACAAGGGCTACATCCTGCCGGGCCTGGGAGACGCGGGGGATCGTATTTTTGGGACGCGGGTGGGGTAACGCGACTCCCTTCTCCCATCGGGAGAAGGCGCCCGGAGAGCCTGCCCCGTACTTGATACGGGGGCGGACGAGGGTACGGCGAAGTTAGCGACATTCGAACCATCACGGACTCCGCCACACCCTCACCCCTCTCCCGCTGGAGAGGGGCTCAAATCTCACGCCACCAGCATCCGCGCGTGCAACTCCGGGACTTCATGCGCGGTGCCGAACTTGCCCTTCTCGTCGCGGGTCACCTGCGCCAGGGCGCAGCCCGGGTCGTGGGTGAAGAACAGGCGGACGTTGCGGACCAGCTTGTCTTCCAGGAAGGCGCGCTTCTCGTCGATCAGCAGCTCGGCGTTGCGGTCGTAACCCATGGTGATGGGCACGTGCACCCAGGACCGGCCGGGAATCAGGTCGGCGCAGAACACCACGCCACCATGGGGCTGATCGTCCATGCGCTCCGGACCGACGATCTCGGCCAGCATCAGGCCCGGCGTATGGCCATCGCTGAAGCTGAAGCGGACGGTATCGCCGAGCGCCACGGAATACTCGCCGGAAACGAGTTCCAGCCGACCACTGGCTTCCAGCAATGGCTGCAGGTCCGGGATGAAGCTGGCGCGATCACGCGGGTGCGGCTTCAGCGCACGCTGCCAGTGCTCGGCACCGACCACGAAGGTGGCGTTGGGGAACAACAGTTCCGGCGCATGACCGTCCTGCCACGGCGCCAGCAGGCCGCCGGCATGATCGAAGTGCAGGTGACTGAGCACCACCACGTCGATGTCCTCGTGCGAGAAACCGGCGTCGCGGAGCGAATCCAGCAGCACGTGACGCTCTTCCTGCACGCCGAAGCGCGCGCGCATCTTCGGTTCGAAGAAGGCCCCGATCCCGGTCTCGAACAACACCGTCTTGCCGTTCAGCGGCTGCGCCAGCAGCGCGCGGCACGCCAGCTCGATGCGGTTCTCCGCATCGGGCGGTGACCACTTCTCCCACATGGCGCGCGGCGCGTTGCCGAACATCGCGCCGCCATCGAGTTTCTGGGAATTGCCCAGCAGCGACCAGAGTTTCATGCGGCGATTCTACGCCCCGATTTGCTCCCTGTAGGAGCGACGTAAGTCGCGACCGCAAGGCTTGCAGACACATGACGAGTGGCGCGTGCCGTTCAGACAGTCGCCCGACGCGCCGGGGCCGGGGCCTCGAAGCAGCGGTCGCGACTCACGTCGCTCCTACAGAGGGGCCAAGCCCTTTCAGGGCTTCGCAGCGGATTCCACCACCTTCGCCGCGCCCACTGGATTGCGCGGATCGCTGCCGCCACTCAACACGTTGGCCGCCTTGTTCCACTCCACCGTCTGCAGGTTGCCCCACACATGGCTCGAACCGCGACCACCCTGCGCACTGTTGCCGGGCACCTTGAATTTGTGACCCATGGCTTCCAGCGCCTGTTGCGACGCAGGACTCAGCGCGTTGGTCTCCATCTCGATGAGATCCGGCATCCACTGGTGGTGGAAGCGCGGCAATGCGGCGACCGGCTGCGCATCCAGGCCCGCGTCGTAGCCCAGCACGCCCAGCAGCACCATGGTGATGATGCGGCTGCCGCCGGGCGTACCGAGCACCGCCACTTTTTCCGGCGACTCCATGAAGGTGGGCGTCATCGAGCTGAGCATGCGCTTTCCTGCCTGGGGCGCATTGGCTTCATAGCCCATCACGCCGAACGCATTCGGCGTGCCGGGCTTGAGCGCGAAATCATCCATCTCGTTGTTCAGCAGCACGCCCGTACCCGGCGGCACCAGGCCCGAGCCATACAGCAGGTTCACCGTCTGCGTGCCGGCGACGCGGTTGCCTTCGGCATCGATGATTGAGAAGTGGGTGGTTTCCTCGTCTTCCAGCGGGGTCTGCTGGCCGGAGAGCTGGTCGCTGGGCGTCGCTTTCTGCGGATTGATCGTCGCGCGCAGGCCGGCGGCGTAGTACGGGTTGGTCAGCGTCTTCAACGGGATTTCGACGAAGTCCGGATCGCCCAGGTAGAAGGTGCGGTCGCGAAACGCACGACGCATCGCCTCCACGATCAGGTGCGTGCGTTGCGCCTCGTCCAGGCTGCGTAGATCGTAGGCATCGAGGATCTGCAGCATCTGCGCCAATGCCACGCCACCGGACGATGGCGGCGGCGCGGTGGTCACCTGCCAGTCGTTGTACTTGAAGGTCAACGGCTCGCGCTCACGCACGGTGTAGCCGGCCAGTTCCTTCGCCGTCCACTGCCCGCCTTCCGCCTTCACCCCGGCCAGCAGCAGCTTCGCGGTCTCGCCGCGGTAGAAGCCGTCGAAGCCGTGCGCGGCCAGGCGTTCCAGCGTGCGCGCCAGGTCCGGCTGCCTGAACGTGTCGCCTTCCTTGATCGGCTGGCCATTGGCGAGGAACACCGAACGCGTGCCCTTGTACCGCTCCATCACGTCGCGGCGTGCCTGATAGCCCCGCGCCATCCGCGCGTACACCGGGAACCCGTCGCGGGCCACGCGGATCGCAGGCTTCAGCGAGGTCGCCAGGGGCAGCTTGCCGTACCTCTCGGCCAGATGGACGAAGGCCGCCGGCAGGCCGGGAATACCCGCCGCCCAGGGTCCGTTCTCGGCACGGTCGCGGTTGAACTCCCCATTGGGCAACAGGTACTTGTCAGGCGTGGCCGCGGCGGGTGCGGTCTCGCGCGCATCCACGAAGGTCTGCTTCCCGGTCTTGCCGTCATGCAACAGGAAGAAGCCGCCACCGCCCAGCCCGGAACTGATCGGCTCAACCACCGACAGCGTCGACGACACCGCGATGGCGGCGTCGAAGGCATTGCCACCCTGCGCGATGACATCAAGGCCGGCCTGCGTGGCAAGCGCGTGCGCGCTGGCGATGGCGACACCGGGCGGATGCGGCGAGGCGGCGGGACGGACAGCATCGGTAGCCAGTGCGGCCGGCACGAACGCAACGAACAACAACAGGGCGAACAGACGACGCTGGATCACGATCTCTCCTGGACGATAACCGGCACGGAGCGCTGCCGTGTGGCGGATCAGCCGGCCTGCAGCCGGAGCATCTTCGCCAACAGTGCTTCGTGGGTCTCAGGATACGCCGGATCGGGATCGATGCACTCTACGGGGCACACAACGACACATTGCGGTTCGTCATGATGGCCGACGCATTCGGTACAGCGCGCCGGATCGATCACATAGATCGTCTCGCCCATCGAGATGGCCTGGTTGGGGCAGGCCGGCTCGCAGACATCGCAGTTGACGCAGAGTTCGTTGATCTTGAGGGACATGTTCTTTCGTCATTCCCGCGACAGCGGGGATGACCTTTTCACCAGGGCGTGGCCGCCGGAGCGGCCACGCCTGGAAAGGTCACTTGGCTTCGACGAACACGTACTCGGCGCTGCTCGGGGCCACGGCCGCCTTCACGCGCTCGCTGTCCTCCGCCTTGCCGATGAAGAGGATGCGCACGCCCTTGAAGGTGTCGGCTTCCACGCCTTCGAACGCAGCCACGGCCAGGTCGGCGATCTTGACGCTGGACGGCGAACCGAACGCGATCAGGTTGCCGCTGGTCACGCCACGCGCCACGGCGCCCTTGGCCTGTTCCAGCTGGCGGCCGTACTTGGCCTCGAACTCCGGATCGGTCTCGGCCGGCAGGTAGTACACGTAGGGCGTGTTGGTGATCGTGCCCATGTTGGCGTCGACCACCTTGCTCAGGTATTCCTTCCACGCACCGTCTTCGGTCGTGGTCGGGGCGACCAGCGCGACTTCGGCCGGCTGGGCCGGCGCTTCTTCCTGCTTCTTGCACGCCGCGAACGGCAGCACGAGGCAGGCGGTGAGCAGCATGCGGGTTGCGATGTTCTTCATGGGTGTTCCCCCTCCTGTTGGATCTGTTGTCGGAATCGCGGCGCGCTCAGGCGCCTTGTCTTTGCTTTTGCCATTGTGCCTTCAGCGCCGCGACCACGGCCGGCGGCACGAAGCCGGACACGTCGCCGCCGAGCCGGGCGATCTCGCGCACCAGCGACGACGAGATGAAGCCGTATTGCTCGGCCGGGGTCAGGAACAACGTCTCGACCTCCGGGATCAGGTGGCGGTTCATGCTGGCCAGCTGGAACTCGTATTCGAAGTCGGACACCGCACGCAGGCCACGCAGCAATACGCCGCCGCCCACCTCCGTGACGAAGTGCGCGAGCAGGCCGTCGAAGCCCCGCACTTCCACGTGCGGATGCTTGGCCACCGCATCGCGGGCCAGCTCGACGCGCTGCGCCAGCGGCAACGCGGGGCCTTTGCCCGGGCTTTCCGCCACCCCGATGATCACCCGCTCGAACAGCGGCGCGGCGCGGTCGATCAGGTCGATATGGCCATTGGTGATCGGGTCGAACGTGCCGGGATAAACCGCCGTCCGGTTGCGTGCCACAGTCATTCAGTCGTCGCCGGCGAATCGTCGGGGCGAAGTGTAGCAGCGCCCTGCCCTGCGGGGGTCCGATACACGGCGAAGCGCACGTCCCGGCTGCCGCCCTCCCGGTGCAGGGTCCAGCCGGCCGGCACGCGGGGGGCTGTTCCGGCGGGCGATTCGACGTAGATCCACGCGCCCGGCGCCAGATGGTTCCGCAGGCCGTCGATGGCTTGCTCCCACAGGCCATCGGCGAAGGGCGGGTCCAGGAATACCAGGTCGAAGGCGCCCCCACGGCCGCCCAGCCACGCCAGTGCGTCAGCCGCGTGCACCTCGGCCGGTGCGGACAGCTTCGCCACCGCCTCGCGCAGCGCCGCGGCCAGCCCCGGGTCGCGCTCCACCAGCACGGCGTGCGTGGCGCCGCGCGACAGCGCTTCCAGCCCCAGCACGCCGGTACCGGCGAACAGGTCGAGCACACGCGCGCCCGGCAATGCCGGCATCAGCCAGTTGAACAGGGTCTCGCGCACGCGGTCGCTGCTCGGCCGCAGGCCGGGACGGTCCTGCACCGCCAGCTTCGTGCCGCGCCATCGCCCACCGATGATCCGCACCTGGCCGGCGCCGCGCGGCGCGGAGGCAGGTGCTGGGGAGGGACGGCGGGGGCTTCGGGACATCGGGGCGACGGCGACGGAAGGCCCCGCATGATACTTCCCGTGCAGGAGGGGCTTCAGCCCCGACCGCAGGTCAGAACACGCGTCTGGCGTTCAGCGGTGCTTACCAGATCGCGGCGCATCGGTGACAGGATCGCGGTCGGGGCTGAAGCCCCTCCTACAGGGCGTCGTGGGTTGAAATCGGCGGACATACCCATACACCGGGACGCATCGGCCGCGCCTGCGGCCCGCATACCGATCCAAGGAGCACGTCCACGATGACCACCGAAACCCGCAAGGAAACACTGGGCTTCCAGGCCGAAGTGAAGCAGCTGCTGCAGCTGATGATCCACTCGCTGTACTCGAACAAGGAGATCTTCCTGCGCGAGCTGGTGTCCAACGCCGCCGACGCCGCCGACAAGCTGCGCTTCGAGGCCCTCAAGGACCCCACCCTGCTGGCTGAAGATCCCATTCTGCGCATCCGCATCGGCTTCGATGCCGAAGCACGTACGGTGACCATCGACGACAACGGCATCGGCATGAGTCGCGATGAGGCCGTCGCCCATCTCGGGACGATCGCGAAGTCCGGCACCGGCGACTTCCTCAAGGCGCTGTCCGGCGACCAGAAGAAGGACGCCAACCTGATCGGCCAGTTCGGCGTGGGTTTCTACAGCGCCTTCATCGTGGCCGACCGCGTGGACGTGTTCAGCCGCCGCGCGGGCCTGCCCGCCAGCGAGGGCGTGCACTGGTCCAGCGCCGGCGAAGGCGATTTCGAAGTCGCCACGGTCGACAAGCCCGAACGCGGCACGCGCGTCGTGCTGCACCTGAAGGACGGCGAGGAGGGCTTTGCGGACGGTTGGAAACTGCGCGGCATCATCAAGAAGTACTCCGACCATGTCGGCCTGCCGATCGAGATGCCGAAGGAACACCACGGCGAGGACAAGCCCGCCACGCCCGAATGGGAAGCCGTCAACAAGGCCAGCGCACTGTGGACGCGCGCCAAGTCCGAAATCAAGGACGAGGAATACACCGAGTTCTACAAGCACATCGCCCACGACTTCACCGACCCGGTGGCATGGAGCCACAACAAGGTCGAAGGCAAGCTGGAATACACGTCGCTTCTTTACGTCCCGGGCCGCGCGCCATTCGACCTGTACCACCGCGACGGCGCCAAGGGCCTGAAGCTGTACGTGCAACGCGTCTTCATCATGGACCAGGCCGAGCAGTTCCTGCCGCTGTACCTGCGCTTCCTGCGCGGCGTGGTGGACTCGTCCGATCTGTCGCTCAACGTCTCCCGCGAGATCCTGCAGTCGGGTCCGGTGGTGGATTCGATGCGCTCGGCGCTGACCAAGCGCGCGCTCGACATGCTGGAGAAGCTGGCCAAGGACAAGCCGGACGACTACAAGGCGTTCTGGGCGAACTTCGGCCAGGTGCTGAAGGAAGGCCCGGCCGAGGACTACGCCAACCGCGAGAAGATCGCCGGCCTGCTGCGCTTCGCTTCCACGCACGATGCCTCGGGCGCATCCAGCGTATCGCTGGCCGACTACGCCGGTCGCCTGCAGGAAGGCCAGGACAAGCTGTACTACCTCACCGGCGAGTCCTACGCGCAGATCAAGGACAGCCCGCACCTGGAGATCTTCCGCAAGAAGGGCATCGAAGTGCTGCTGCTTACCGACCGCATCGACGAGTGGCTGATGGGCTACCTGACCGAGTTCGACGGCAAGTCCTTCGTCGATGTCGCCCGCGGCGACCTCGATCTGGGCGCGCTGGACAGCGAAGACGAGAAGAAGAGGCAGGAGGAAAGCGCGAAAGCCAAGGAAGCCCTCACCGGCCGCATCAAGGCCGTGCTGGGCCTGGACGTGGCCGACGTGCGCGTCTCGCACCGCTTGACCGATTCCCCGGCAATCCTCGCCATCGGCCAGGGCGACCTGGGCCTGCAGATGCGCCAGTTGCTGGAGGCCAGCGGCCAGGCGGCACCCGAGAGCAAGCCGGTGTTCGAGTTCAACCCGGAGCACCCGCTGATCGCGAAACTCGATGCCGAGAGCGATGCGAACCGCTTCGCCAGCCTCACGCGCGTGCTGTTCGACCAGGCTGCGCTGGCCGCCGGCGAGAGCCTGAAGGACCCGGCCGGCTACGTGAAGCGACTGAATGCATTGCTGCTGGAACTGTCCGCATGAAGGATCCCTTCTCCCCGCAAGCGGGGAGAAGGTGCCCGCAGGGCGGATGAGGGGCGAACGAAGTGGGGGCAGGTGAGACGTTTCGTACGCTGAAGAGGCGTGTCACTCGACAGGGCCTCTGTCATTGCCGCATCACGGCTCCGTCAGCCCCTCACCCGCCTTCGGCACCCTCTCCCCGTAAACGGGGAGAGGGAGAACTCACATGGATGCCGACGTTACGCGCTTACATCCAGCAAACCGCCCAACACCTGTCCTGCCACCTTAAGCACGAACAGGTTCGCGCCGGCCATCGCCTCGTAGGTCAGCATCGCCGCCACATCCTCCACCGGGGCGGTCGGATCAGCAGGCGCCTCGACCACCGTCGCCGACACTCCGCCCACCGCCTCGGCGGACAGCGCCACGCGCTGTCGTGCAGCATCCGGCGTGGCCAGGTTGGCGATGTTGTGCGCTGCGGCCTGCATGCCGAGCGAGGCGGCGCGCAGGCCGGACGTAGCGATACCGGCGATAGGGGTCATGCGATGACTCCACAGGGTTTCCAGCCTCGATATCGGCCGCCGCCGGCCCCACTTTAGCCCAGCGTCCACGGCCGCCCGACAGCCGGGTGGTAGCATGTCGCCCTCTTCGAGATACCCCCTGAAATGATCGGTTTTTTCCGCCGCAAGAAGCCTCAGGACGGCCCGGACGCCGCCCAGACCCGCCCCAGTACCGAAGAACTCGCCGCCGCCTTTCCGCGCGCGCCGGGCGAACCACTGCCGGCGGACGCAATCCCTGCTTCCCCTCCCGTGGCGGACGAAGCGGTGCCGGAGGCGGAAGCGCCCCGGAACGATGCCGGCCCGCTGCCCGAAACCGCCGCCGCTGCGCCAGGAGCGGATGAGCCTGAGCCCGTCGATGCCGCGCCCGCGGCGCCGGCCGGCAAGTCGGGCTGGCGCGACCGCCTGCGCCGCACCAGCGCTGCATTGGGATTGGCCGGCCTGTTCACGCGCAACCCGCGCCTGGACGACGATCTGCTGGACGAGATCGAAACCGCGTTGCTGACCGCCGACGTGGGCGTTCCCGCCACGACCGCGATCATCGAAGACCTGCGCAAGCGGATGAAGGAACGCGAGTTCGCCGATGCACAGGCACTGCTGAAGGCACTGCGCGCGGACCTGATCGCGCTCATCGCGCCGGTCGCCCGGCCCCTGGTGATCGACGCCAGCCGCAAGCCGTTCGTCGTGCTGACCATTGGCGTCAACGGCGTGGGCAAGACCACCACCATCGGCAAGCTCGCGCGCCGCTTCAAGCAGGATGGCCACAGCCTGATGCTGGCGGCCGGCGACACGTTCCGCGCCGCCGCCGTGGCCCAGCTGCAGACATGGGGCGAACGCAACGGGGTGCCGGTTATCGCGCAGGGGCAGGATGCGGATCCGGCGTCGGTTGCCTTCGACGCGCTCCAGTCGGCCAGGTCGCGCGGCTTCGACGTGCTGATCGCCGATACTGCGGGCCGCCTGCACACGCAGACCGGCCTGATGAGCGAACTGGGCAAGATCCGCCGCGTGCTCGGCAAGATCGACGACACCGCCCCGCACGAAGTGCTGATGGTCATCGACGGCACCACCGGGCAGAACGCGCTTTCGCAGTTGCGCCAGTTCCACGCCGCGGTCGGCGTCACCGGGCTGGTGGTCACCAAGCTCGATGGCACGGCCAAGGGCGGCGTGGTGTTCGCGCTGGCGCGCGAGTTCGGCATCCCGATCCGCTATGCCGGCATCGGTGAGCGCCTGGAAGACCTGCGCGTGTTCGATGCGGAAGCCTTCGTCGATGCACTGCTGCCGGAAGCGCTGGGTGCCGGCTGACATCAGGGCCACCGCTGTCGTGGGAGCGACGTCAGTCGCGATCAACCACCGCGATGGCGTCATCGCGACTGACGTCGCTCCCACGGGTCGTCCCGCGTGAGCAGGGCCATCCCCTTTACCCATCGCCTGCTGGCCTGGTTCGACCGGCACGGCCGCCACGACCTGCCGTGGCAGCATGCACGCACGCCGTACCGTGTGTGGCTGTCAGAAATCATGCTGCAGCAGACGCAGGTAGCCACGGTCGTTCCGTACTTCCTGCGCTTCGTCGAGCGTTTTCCCACCCTGCCCGACCTGGCCACCGCTTCCACCGATGACGTGATGGCGCACTGGGCAGGACTGGGCTACTACGCCCGCGCCCGCAACCTGCATGCGGCGGCGAAGGCGTGCGTCGTGCAGCATGGCGGCGATCTGCCACGCGATTTCGACGCGCTGCATGCACTGCCCGGCATCGGACGCAGCACGGCGGGCGCCATCCTGGCGCAGGCGTGGAACGACCGCTTTCCCATCCTCGATGGCAACGTCAAGCGTGTACTGGCGCGCTTCCACGGCATCGCCGGCTGGCCCGGCCTGCCAGCGGTGGAAAAGCGATTGTGGGCGCTGGCGGAAACGCACCTGCACGATGTGCCCGACGGCCGCCTGGCCGACTACACGCAGGCGCAGATGGATTTCGGTGCCACGCTGTGCACGCGCGCGAAGCCGGCCTGCGTGATGTGCCCGCAACAGGACGGCTGCGTGGCGCGCCGTGATGGTCTGGTGGACGTGCTGCCCACCTCCAGGCCCTCGAAGACGCTGCCGGAGCGGGAGGCCGTGGCGTTGTGGCTCGAGAACGCCGATGGCGAGATCCTGCTGCAGCGCCGCCCGGAGACCGGCATCTGGGCCTCGCTGTGGACCTTGCCGCAGGCGGACACCGACGCGGGCATGCGCGACTGGTTCGCGCACGAAGTGCAGGGGCAATACGACAGCGCCGAGGAGCTGCCGGTGGTGGTGCACACCTTCAGCCACTACCGCCTGCACCTGCAACCGCTGCGCGTACGCAGGGTCGCCCTGCGTGGCAGGGTGCGCGACAATGACGATCTGCGATGGGTCGCTCGCGGCGAACTCGCGAAGCTGGGCCTGCCCGCGCCGATCCGCAAACTGCTGGGAAACTGAATGATGTCGCGCACCGTCTACTGCCAGTACGAACACCGCGACGTGGAGGGACTGGATTTCGTGCCCTACCCCGGCGAGTTGGGCAAGCGCATCTTCGCGCACATCGGCAAACCGGCGTGGGCTGCATGGCTGGCGCACCAGACCATGCTGATCAACGAGAACCGGCTGTCCCCGCGCGATCCCAAGCATCGCGCGTTCCTTGAAGTGGAACTGGAGAAGTTCCTGTTCGGCGGCGGCGCGGACAAACCGACCGGATACGTGCCGGAATCCTGAACTGCGCGACGCGTGCTGCCCCGCCGGAACAGACAGGTCCGGCAACAGGCCGTGCTCTGGAAAGCGTGGGGCTTCCCCGCACGATCAACGCTTTCCAGCCTCCCGCTCCACGGCCGCGGCTTCGCGCAACTCCTTCTGGCTGGCGCGCAGGGCCTTGACGTCCAACGACCTGATGGTCTCGATGCGGCAGGGAATATTGATGCTGGAGGTGCCGGCACCCAAGGGGATCACGTCATCGAACTTTGCCGACACCCGACCGCCGAACTGGGTCACGGAGATGGCGGTGGCGTAGTCCAGGTCCTGGCAGGGACCGGACAGCTCCAGCAGATATCCTTCGCTGGGCTTGGTCCATACGGCGAGCGCGCCGTCGCCAAGCGGCGTCCAGCCATTGAACCTGCCGAAATACTTGAAGTCCTTGACCGGCTCTCCGGCATGCCCGCGGTAGAAGGCGAGCTTTTCGGCATCGGTCTGCCGGCCGTCGGTCGCGCAGGCGGCCAGACCGGACGCGATCAGCAGGGCGAAGGGAATCAGGCGTTTCATGGTCGTTCTCTGTCGGCGCGTTGAGGGGGCGCACTCCCGTGGATGCATGATGCCTCCGCCCGGCGCAGCCTGCGGCGGCCGCACGACCCGCCATTCAGGGGCTGTCCGGCTTGCCATTGCCCCGACCGGTCCGTATCATTGCCGCTCTTCGCGCCGGCACTGCCGTACCGCGACAGATCCTGGCCTGGTAGCTCAGTTGGTAGAGCAGCGGATTGAAAATCCGCGTGTCGGTGGTTCGAATCCGCCCCGGGCCACCACTCATTCCGAAGGGCCTGCCGCAAGGCAGGCCCTTTTGTTTTGCCTGCGCCCAGGGCCGCGCCGATGCGCCCGGCCCCGTCCCCTCATCGCGTTACTCCGCAGCGGCCGCTTCCCTGCCCTGCTGGCGGATGATCGCTTCCTGCCGCGCGTCCTCGATGGCATGCCGCACGCTGTCCACATCCACGCGCGAGGCATCGTGGGTAAACAGCCCCGTCAGCTCCGTGTCCGGGTGCAGGGTGCCGGCTTCGTACAGCGCCCACATCTCCTCGCCATACCACGTGTCCAGCAGTTCCGGCGCATAACGGCCCAGGCGCGCCGTCAGGGCGTTGACGTCGCGCAGCAGCAGTCGACGGCTGGCGTTGTTGCCGGCGGCACTGACCACCTGCGGGAAATCGATGATCACCGGGCCTTCCCCGCCCACCAGCACGTTGTACTCCGACAGATCCCCGTGGATCAGACCGGCACACAGCATCTTGACCACCTCGCGCACCAGGAAACGGTGGAAGTCGCGCGCCTGCTCCGGCGTCAGGTCCACTTCGCCCAGACGGGGCGCGGAGTGGCCGCTGGCATCGGCGACAAGCTCCATCACCAGCACGCCATGCACATAACCGAACGGTTCTGGCACGCGCACGCCGGCATCACGCAGCTGGTACAGGGCGTCGACTTCGGCGTTCTTCCATGCCACTTCCTGCTGCTTGCGCCCATAGCGCGTGGCCTTGCCCATCGCGCGCGCCTCGCGGCTGCCGCGGACCTTGCGCCCTTCCTGGTACAGCGTGCGCTGCTGGAAACTGCGCTGCGCCATGTCCTTGTAGACCTTGGCGCAGCGGACTTCGCCTCCCGCATCCACCACATAGACAGAGGCTTCCTTGCCGCTTTTCAGCGGCCGCAGCACGCGGTCGATCACACCGTCATCGATCAGCGCTTGCAGTCCTGGGGGCGTTTTCATGCGGTCCTGGCGGGAAAATGAAGATGAAGAACGAAGATTCGACGCGGGGCGTCCCCGCTATCTTTACACTAGCCGCCCTGAAACGCCGGTGTTCCCATGCCTGAACCCATCCGCCTGGCCAAACGCGTCGCTGAACTCACCGGCTGTTCGCGCACGGAGGCCGAGCAGTACATCGAAGGGGGCTGGGTCACCGTGGACGGTGAAACGGTGGAGGCGCCGCAACATCCGGTTACCACCGAGCGCGTGGAAATCGACCCGGCTGCCGAACTCACGGCCACCGAGCCAGCCACCCTGCTGCTGCACAAGCCCGAAGGCGTTGCCTGGCAGGATACGGCCGTCTTGGCCACCCCGGCCACGCATCTGCTCGAAGACGACAGCGGCGTGCGTCCACTGAAGCGCCATTTCCACCGCTTGACTCCCCTGATGCCATTGGACACCGGGGCCAGCGGACTCATGGTGCTGAGCCAGGATGGCCGCGTATGGCGCCGCCTGACCGAGGACTATGCGGAGATCGAGCAGGAATTCGTGGTGGAGATCCGCGGCAACACCGACCCGTACACCCTCAGCCGCATCGGCCACGTGGCCAGCTACCAGGGCCGGGGGCTGGCGCCCTGCAAGGTCAGCTGGCAGAACGAGGTGCGGCTGCGTTTCGCGATCAAGGACGTGCAGCCGGGCGAGCTGAGCCACCGCTGCCGCGAAGGTGGGCTTGAGGTGGTGTCGATCCGGCGGCTGCGCATCGGCCGGATCGCACTGGCGAAGATGCCGGTGGGCCAGTGGCGCTATCTGCCGGTCGGTGCGCGCTTCTAGGGCACGGCTTTGCCGCATCGGGCGAATAGCGGTTTCGCGGCGCCGCATCGCGCACAACGAGCGCCGCCCTGCCTATCCTGAGCGACCCCACCCTCGCCGCCCCTATCCATGACGAATGCTCCCTCTCCCCATGCGGTCGGCCAACGCTGGCGCTGCCGTGGTCGCGGCGCAAGGGAGACACCGGTACTGACGATCAATCGCATCGATCCGCACCCGCTGGGCGGCGAGATCCTGCACGTCAGCGTGAGCGAAGCACGCATCCGCCATCCCGGCCTGCGCGCAGGCGTCATCACCACCTTCGCCCACCTGCCGATCATCGGCCAGGTACTGGAACGCAGTGCCGCCGAACTGGTCGGCCAGGGCGCCATCGACCCGGCCTACCTGGAAGGCTACGACCAGTGGAAGCAGGCCTTCGACGCGGGCCAGGCCGGCGCCTACGGCATCAGCCTGGCGGAGATTCTGGACCTGATCGAAGACATGCTGGCCAAACGCAACGACACCGTGGCGCGCTGACGCCGGCACGCACTCAGGGCGTTGCCGGGCGCGGCTTCGGCTTCGGAATGTCCGCCTTCGGCGCACGCCCGGATCCGATCATCGCCACCGCGCGCATCTCCACCACCGCACCGGGTGCGAGCAGCGCGCTCGTGCCGACCGCACTCCACGCGGGGTAGTTCGCGGGGAAGAACTCGTGGTGGATCGGGGCGAAGCGGGCGAACTCGGCCTGGAAGCTCTGTGGATCAGTCGGGCCGGTGTGGAAAGTCGTCAGTTCAACGACGTCGGCATAGTTGGCGCCGGCCTGTGCCAGCTGCTTGCCCAGCGCCACGAACATGCGACGCACCTTTTCTTCGTACGTCCCCGGGCCGGCGGCGGGAATGCCGGACACGATCACCATGTCGCCCACTTTCACCACGGGCGTGTAGTGCCAGTCGTGGTACGCCGCTTCGTGGCCGGGAGTGGCGAAGTGTTCGCGGGTCGGGGCTTCCTGCGCCGTGGCGTGGAAGGCAACAAGCGAAAGAAGCAGGCATGACAGGCGCGGCAACATGGGCGTGACTCCGGCGGAAGTTCTGCAGTCTTGCCCCCGCCGGGGGCCTGCGCCATGTCCCATCCGTCACGCCGCCGGCCCGTCCATCCACGCCGGCCGGCGCGCAGCGATCGCACTTCCTGGCGCCCACCACAGTCTCCATTGACGCAGCCGTCTACGTCCTTCGTCGCCATGCCTGCCCCGGAAGCCAGACCCAGGAGGGCGATGTTGTTCCTTTGCGCGCAAGGACTAAAGGGACGGCAACCAAAAAGAAAAGCCACCGGGCTGGAGAGTGGCCCGGTGGCTTGGGGGATGCGCGCCGGCCTCTCTCCGGCGCGCACCGCACTCAATGGCCGTTGCCGGCGGCCAGCTTGTCCAGATCGATGCCCTGGTTGCGCAGCGTACGGGTCGCGGCGATCGCATAGAACACAAGGTAAGCGAAGCACGCCACGCCGACGATGAAGCTGAAATGGACGCCGACCTTGTCGGCCAACGCACCCTGGGCAAGGCTGACGAAGCCGCCCCCCATGATCATCATGATCAGCAGGCTGCTGCCCTGGTTGGTGTTGTTGCCCAACCCGGTGATGGCCAGCGCGAAGATGCACGGCCACATGGTGCTGCAGAACAGGCCGACGCTGATGAAGGCCACCACGCTGGTCCAGCCGGTGGTGAACATGCCGATCAGCAGCGCGGCAATGCCGCAGATGGAGAAGTACAGCAGCATGCGTGCCGGATTGCCCTTGCTGGCCAGGGTCGCGAGGATCATCAACACGATGACGGCGGCGTAGCCCAGGAACTGCGAGACGTCATGCTTCATGATGGCGTTGACCGCCAGGAACACAGCGAACGCCACGTACGGCAGCAGCAGCGTCAGCCAGCGCTTCGCGCCCGCCCCCACATTGAACGCACCCGCCGCGCCGCCCCAGCGGCCGATCATCAGGCTGGCCCAGTAGAGCGACACGAACGGGGCGATCTGCGACGTATCCAGGCCCAGACCTTCGGGCGACTCGAGATAGGCCGGCAGGTTGCTGATGGTGGACACCTCCACGCCGACGTAGACGAAGATCGCCAGCATGCCCAATACCAGCTGCGGGTAGCCCAGCGCCGACTTCTTGTGGATCAGCTTGCTGCTGTCCTGGGCCTCGGTCTCGGACAGCTTCTCCAAGTCGATGTGGTTGGGCACCGAGGAGAACTTCAGGAAGATCGCCACCAGGATGAAGGCGACGCCCAGCACCAGGTACGGCGTCTTCACACTTTCGATGCTGGCTTCGGTGTTGCCGGTCAGCACGCTGCCGAAGATCGCCACGCTTACCAGCAGCGGCCCGATGGTGGTGCCGAAGTTGTTGATGCCGCCCGCCAGGGTCAATCGCTGCGCACCGGTCTTGGGATCACCGATGACGATGGCCAGCGGATTGGCCGCGATCTGCTGCAGCGAGAATCCCAGGCCGACGATGAAGAGGCCCGACAGCATCAGGCTGAACGAACCGGTGTTGGCCGCGGGATAGAACAGCAGCGTGCCCAACGCGGATATCACCAGCCCCAGGCAGATGCCGTTCTTGTAGCCGATCCTGTTGAGCAGATCGAGCCCGATGACCTTGGAAATCGCCACGTAGATCAGCGAGCCGACGGTATACGCCACGTAGAACGCAACGGCGACATACTGGCTCTGCGCCTGCGTCAGGTCGAAGGCCTTCTTGAACACCGGAATCAGGATGTCGTTGCTCGCCGCAACGAAGCCCCAGAAGAAGAACACGGTGATCAGCACGCCGAACTGCGACCATCGGGTGGTTTGTGTGGTCATGGATTGGTATGCCTGCTGGTATGGGATCCGGACGGAACGGCCAGCCTACGGGGCCGCCGCGCGATTGCAACTTGCACTGCGTCAGCGCCCTGCGGCTCGGCCGCAAGGCGCAGGACACTCACTGCGCGCACTTCACCACATCGGCGCCATCCGCCGCACCGGCGACCACCTGGATATTGGTGAACGCGGCAGCGAACGGAGCATCGGCGGCGATGCTGAAAGGCGTATCCACGCCGGTCAGGTCCGCACCGAGCTTGCCGAAGCAGGCCAGCGGCACCTTGACGGTCTGCTTCCTGCCGACCGCATCGCCGGAGAACGTCGCCGTCAGGTCGAGGCTCGCACCGCAGTTGGCACCGCACCCCAGCGTGAACTGCACGGGTTTGACCGGCGCCTGTTTCACCACCACGTCGAACTGCACCACGCCACGCGCGGTGGCCATCGCCGCGAGGTTGTTCTTCGAAGGATTGCGGGCGAAGAAGCGTGCCGGCGCCAGCCAGGTCACCTCCTTGGCGTCCTGCTGCGTGTTGACCTGCACCGTTCCAATCTGCAGCGCAGGCTTCGCCTGCGGCCAGCGCTGCGTGGCATTCATGTCGGAACCCACCGCCTTCTCTTCGCTGCCCGCAGCCATCTGCAGGGTGAAGGGTGCGATGTCGGACTGCTTGAAGATGCCCAGCGTGGTCGCATCACCGCAACGGGTCGTGCTGTCTTCCGGCAACTTGCCCACACGACCACTGTCGCCATAGCGCAGGCCGGTATCCAGTGCGAACTGGGGCGTGCTGTCGGCCTTCGGACACGCGACGGCCGGCCATGGGAACGTCAGCTTGCCGCGGAAATCATGCGCCGGCTTGCCGTCGGCGCCCGCGACCAGCACGTCGGTGACGCCCTTGCCTTCCGTGCCGGGCAGCCAGGCGGCGACGAAGCTGTTGGACAGATTGATCAGGTCGTTGGCGTACAGCGCGCGCCCAGACAGGAACACGGTGACGACCGGCTTGCCGCTGGCGGCTGCCGCCTTCAGCGTGGCCAGATCTTCCGGGTGGCGGCGGCTGTGCGCCATCGTATCGGACGGCACGATGTCGCCATTGGTCTCGGCGTAGGGCGTCTCGCCGATGGCGGCCACGATGACGTCGTAGGTCGCCGGGTCCACGCCTTCGGCGCTGTCGCGCAGCTGCACATTCGCCTCGCCCAGCTGCTCCCGCAGGCCGGCCGCGATGCTGTCGGCATTCGGGAAGTCGGCGTTGGTGTTGTCGGTGCCCTGCCAGGTCAGTGACCAGCCACCGGTCTGGTTGGAGATGCTGTCGGCGCTCTTGCCGACCAGCAGCACGCGTTGGCCCTTCCTCAGTGGCAACGCGCCGCCCTCGTTCTTCAGCAGCACCAGCGACTCGCGTGCGGCGCGACGGGCCAGGTCGCGGTGCACCAGCGATTCCAGCTTGCCGGCATGCTGGCTGGCGGACGGCTTGTGGTCCCACAGTCCGGCGCGCAGCTTGACCCGCAGGATGCGGGTGACTGCATCATCGATGCGTGCCTGAGGGATTTCTCCCGACTTCACCTGTGCGATCGTGTTGGCGATGAAGCTCTTCCACTTGTCCGGCACCATCACCATGTCGATGCCGGCGTTGACGGCCTGCGGACAGCTGTCGTCGGTGCAGCCGGTGACCTGGCCGATACCGTTCCAATCGGAAACGACGAAGCCGTCGAAGCCCATCTTCTCCTTCAGCGCCACCGTCAACAGGTCGCGCGTGCCGTGCATCTTGCCGTAGTCCTTGCCGGCCGCGACATCGTTCCAGCTGTTGAACGAGGCCATGACCGTCTGCACACCGGCTTCGATGGCGCCGTAGTAGCCCTGGCCGTGGATGTTGATCATCTGCGCCTGCGTGACCAGCGCGTTGCCCTGGTCCTTGCCGCCCTCGGTGGCGCCATCGCCGATGAAGTGCTTGGCGGTGGCGACGACGTTGCCGTCCTTGTCCAGCACACCCTGCATGCCCTTCACGTAAGCGGTCGCGTACTCGCGCACGAGCGCGGGCTGCGAGGAATAGCTCTCATATGTGCGGCCCCAGCGCGCGTTCTGCGCTACGGCGACGGTGGGCGCGAACGTCCACGCCACGCCGGTTGCGCGGGTGGACTGTCCGGTGGCTTCGGCGATACGTTCGATCAGTTCGACGTCATGCGCGGCGCCCAGGCCGATGTTGTGCGGGAAGATGGTGGCCCCATAGACGTTGCTGTGCCCGTGCACGGCGTCCGTGCCCCAGATCACCGGCACGGGGATCTTGGCGTCGGTGCCCATGGAGGCGTCGTAATACGCGTCGGCGAGCTTGACCCAGTCTTCGACCTTGGCGTGCTTGTTCATCGCCGGCCACGAACCGCCGCCGTTGAGCACCGAGCCGATGTAGTACTGGCGCACTTCATCCGGCGTGATGGCCTTGATCTCCGGCTGCACCATCTGCCCGACCTTCTGCTCCAGCGTCATGCTGGCAAGGATCTCGGCCACGCGCGCCTCGATGGCGGGGTCCTGGGCAAACCGGCTCTCCAGCGCCGGCCAGTCCTTCAATTCGGCCGACTCGGCGGCGGAAGCATCGGGCTTGGTGTCGGCGGCATCCTTCTGGCCGGTACACGACAGGCAGGCCAACAGGCTGGCCCCCAGCAGGGTCATTCGGATCGGCTTCACTCGCATATTCCTCGATGTCAGCGTGCACCACATTCCCGACAGGATGTACGCCATATGGAAAAGTCCGACGGGACGCGAGGCCATGCGCCGCATCCCGCCGGTCAGTCAGTGCTTTACGCGGACTGGCTGGTCACAGCTTGTAGCGGAAGCCCAGCAGGTACTGGCGCCCGTATTCCTTGTACTCCGACGGCAAGTAGATCATCTGATCGATGCCCCCAGCCGTGGTTTCGGTGCGATAGGGCTCGTTGGTCACGTTGTTGACCTGCAACAGAACCGATAGGCCCGACAACTTGCTGTTTTCGGGGAAGTCATAGCCCACCTGCATGTCCATCGTGCGCTCGGCCATCGTGTTCTGATAAATGCGGTCACCGAACAGGGAGGCATACTCACCCCGGTATTCATCACGATAACGCTGGCTGATGCGCGCCGAGAAACCATGCTTCTCGTAATATACGGTGGCATTCGCGACGACTTTCGACAGGCCGGGCAGCGTGTCCGTATCAGATCCACCGGGACCGTCCGGGTCAATGGATGACTCGGTGTAGGACGCATTGAACAACAGGCCGAATCCATCAAGAGCGGGGTGGATCATATCGCCGCCAAGCGCCCCGCTGAGCTCGGCACCCCGCATGTAGCCACCGCTGCCGTTGACCGGCGTGCTGAAATTGCCCCAGTTGGAGATCGGAGTGATGCCGAGGTCGTCATAGCCCGTGAAGTCCCAACGCACGTTCTGCGTGTAGATGTAGGTTTCCAGGTCCTTGTAGAACACCGCCAGCGCGGCATAAGTGGTCGGCCCGAAGTACTTCTCCAATGACAAGTCGTAAGCAGTTGCACGATAGGGCTCCAGCTTGGGATTGCCACCACTGCCACTCCATTCGCGCGTGGTCACATCGACACCCGCCGTGGTGTAGGCACCCATCTGCTCGATGGGGCCGCGCATCAGGGTCTTGGCGGCGGCGAAGCGCAGCAGAAGACCGTCACCAAAGTCTGTAGACAGGTTCATGCTCGGCAGAATGTCGCCGTACGACGTGCCAATGGTCTGGCCGCCGGCGATGACCCATTCATTGCTGACCGCATCGCGGGCAACCGTGGGACCGGTGGAGCTCTGCTCGGAGCGGATGTACTGCACACCGACGTTGCCGCGAAGGCGCACTTCGTCGGTTAGGTCCATGTCTATATTGGCCTTCGCATAGAACGTCTTGATGTCTTCCTCGACACCATAGTTCTTCATCAAATCGTTCTCGCTGGCCTCGTAGCGCAGGTCGTAGTAGCGCCCCAAAAGGTCATGCGCATTGAAGTTGATAACATCGCCCAGTCCGATGAAATCCATCGACGCGTACCCATGCGGCACAGTATCCATTCGCACTGGAGCACGACCGTTCTTCAAGTCGACGTAATGCGCAATGTACTCGCGATCCTTGTTGCGGCGGGTGAAGTTGACGCCTACATCGTAGCTGCGCAAGAAATCCGAGGACTCCACCTGCCGGTTCAGCTCCAGGCGACCCGACTTGAGCGTGTCCTCGGTCCAGGCGCGATCGGTACGACCGTCGCGACCCCATCCCATTGCATCCATGCCGAGGTAGATTTGACTGGGGTCCGTCAGGCCCGGAATGGTGAAATTATTGAAGCCCTTTCCTGTTCGCAAATCGAAATCGATATTCCTGGGCGTCCCAAATGCGGACTGCAGTTCCAGCATCGTGCGCTCGCTCTCGGCGCGCGAGTAGCTGAGATCAGTCTTCAGCGTGTAGATATCGCTCCAGCGGAACGTATTGAGCCAGCCGGCAGAGAACAGCTTGTCGTCGCGCTGATTCGTTTCATTGAGCATGTTCAGCGCACCAACACCGTTGAGCGTTCCGCTCGTCACCACCGGAACACCGCCCACCAACGTAGTGCCCACGTTGCTGTAGGTCACCTGGCCCAACGTGGGGTGGCTGTACCAAGGGTCGTTGTTCCACATGATGCTGTTTTCGGCTTCATTCTGTTCGAACGTGGAGTAATACACATCCAGGATGCTGTGGAACTGCTCGCCCGGCTTGAATTCCAGCACGGCCATGACGCCATCGCGAGTGATATCGCGCGATTTCAATGACGCTTCACCGGCCTGGCGCGCGACGGCATCTGCCGGCTTGCCCGGCTGCGGGGCACCCCATGCATCCGGATTTCCCCACCACCATGCCTTCTCCTGCTGCTCCTGGAAAGGCGAATCCATGCGCGCCACGCCAATGGCGAAACCGATCGTGTCGTCAGCGAACTGATCCACGTACGATGCACTGGCACGATAGCCCTTGTCGCTGCTGCCATCGATCAGTTTGCCCAGCGAGTTGTACTCGCCTTGGCCCGCGAAAGTTACACGACGGCCGTCGAAATCCAGTGGCCGGATCGACTGCATATCGATGGTGCCTGACAGACCCTGCCCCACCAACGTTGCATCCGGTGTCTTGTACACCGTGACGCCATTGATCAGCTCGGCTGGGTACTGGTCCAGTTCCACGCCGCGACTCCCGCCCGTGCTGACCTGCTCGCGACCATTTAGCAACGTGCCGCCGAATTGTTCGGACATGCCACGGATGTGGATCACCTGAGCGCGGCCATCCACTCGCTGCATCGTCAGGCCGGGCAGACGCGAAATGGAGTCCGCGATGCTTATGTCGGGCAGCTTGCCGATATCTTCCGCCGAAACGACCTCCACGATCGACGTGGACTCGTTCTTCGTCTCCACTGCCGTCGCGATGGCGGCACGGATGCCGGTGACCTTCACCGTGTCGAGCGTCTCGACTGTCTGGTCTGCGGCTTGCTCCGCCTGCTGGGCTTGTGCGGCAAGCGGGAACGCCAATGCCAGGCAGCACGCCATGGCCAGCGTCTGCTTGCGCAGGGCGCGACGTCGCGCATGCGGGGCAACACCCGCTGTGGGGTTCGAATGCTTCATCTGGGTCCCTCTCCGACCGTGGTTGACAGCGCTGTCATATACAAGCTCCAATGGACTGTCAACAAATTCCTAACATCCACGACATGCATTCGCGCACACGATTGAATTTGCTCGATGCGCGTCGACTCACACGAGAAATCTCGCTGCAATGCAGCACCCGCTTTGCGCGGAGTCCGGGAGGGGTTCGCCGAAAGCATCGACACCTGCAACAGGAAGGAATCACTGCATGAACACCACGTCCCGGAAGCGCTCCCGCACGCTGCTCACCAGCCTCTTCATGCTGGCCTCGTCCACCGCCCCCTTGGCATCCGCATCGCAGAGGCCGGACGTCGCGGTGTGGATCACCACTGCCGATCACACGATGGCGCTGGCGCCATCAACGCCGGCACGCTTCGGAAAGGATGCCTCCGCAACAACGAAGATCCTTGTCGACGATGCGCAGCGCTACCAGGAAATGGTCGGGTTCGGCGCATCGCTGACCGATTCATCCGCGTGGCTGATCCAGAACAAACTCGACGACCGGCAGCGCGACGCCCTTCTGAAGGAATTGTTCGGGCGCGGGAATGGCGGCCTTGGGCTGAGCTTCTCGCGACTGACCATCGGCGCGTCGGATTTCTCGCGCCACCACTACAGCCTGGCCGACACCCCGGATGGCAAGCCGGATCCCGCCCTGGAGCATTTCAGCATCGCACCGAACCGTGGCGACGTGATCCCGGTGGCGCGCGCGATGCTGGCGATCAATCCACAATTGAAGATCATGGCGTCGCCGTGGAGCGCGCCTGGCTGGATGAAGGACAGCAACAGCCTGATCCAGGGTCGCCTGCTGCCGGAGTACTACGATGCATTCTCGCGCTACCTGCTGAAGTATGTGGATGCCTACGCTGCCGAAGGCATCCCGATCTTCGCGCTCACCGTACAGAATGAACCGGACTACGAACCCAAGGACTATCCCGGGATGCGGATCAATGCGCCGGCGCGCGCGCGACTGATCGGCGACCATCTCGGGCCGATGATCGCGGCACGCGGCACCGGCCCGCTGATCTTCGACTGGGACCACAACTGGGACAAACCGGAAGAACCGCTCGGCGTGCTGTCCGACCCGAAGGCGAATCCGCATGTCGATGCCGTCGCCTGGCACTGCTATGGCGGTGAAGTCTCCGCACAGACCCCCGTGCGTGATGCGTTTCCCGACAAGGACGCGTACATGACCGAGTGTTCCGGCGGCGACTGGGAGCCGGTGCGCAGCGGGGGACTGCCCTTACAGATGAAGAACATCATCATCCGCAGCGCGAGGCACTGGGCCCGCGGCGCCCTGTTCTGGAACCTGGCACTGGACGAGAACAACGGTCCCTATGCGGGGGGCTGCCATACCTGCCGCGGCGTGGTCACCATCGACTCCCGCACCGGCGCGGTCACCCGCACCGATGAGTACTACGCACTGGCGCACGCGAGCCGCTTCGTGCGTCCCGGGGCCCGCCGGATCGCCTCCAGCGATGCCATCGCCGGCCTGGACAACGTGGCTTTCCGCAATGCCGACGATGGGTCGCTGGTCCTGCTGGTGGCCAATGAAGCCAAGCAGCCGCGCCACTTCTCGGTGGCACACGCCGGGCACGCGTTCGGCTACACGCTACCCGCCCGGAGCGTGGCGACCTTCGTCTGGAAGCCTGACGCAGTGCAACAGGACTGAGGTCGATGGCATCGTGTCATCCGGGGCGCCATACGCCGTAGTATCCTGCCGTCTTCTCCCATGGAGCAGCGGCATGACGAGGCGTATTTCCCTGTTGGCCCTTCTGGCGGCAACCGCGCTGCTGGCAGGTTGCGGCGATGGCATGGTCCGACGCGTTTCCGATCCCGCCGTCAGCGTGCAGCAGCTCACGGTGAAGGCCGACGGCCAGTGGTCCGTGGACCTGCGCCTGCAGAACTACAGCAGCATTCCGATGCGTTTCGACACCGTCGAGGTGGACGTGCAGGTCGGCGACCAGAGCGCGGGCAAGCTGCACGCCACGCCAGGCCTTTCCGTGGGACCCGAATCGGCCGACGTGGTTACGGTGGCATTCGCACCCAACAGCGCCGGCCGCATCGTGGTGGCCGATGCCCTCGCTGGTCGCCGCGCCCTGCCCTACGCATTGAAAGGCAGTGCCAGTGCGACGCCGGAAGAAGCGAAACCCCGCACGTTCGACATCGATGCCCGCAGCACACTGAACCCGGTCCCCGGCCTGGACGGCGTGCTGCGCTGAGCTACGCCGCCTCCCTCTACATGCCTTTTCGAGAACCTGCATGCCTGCGTCCTACAAAGCTCCCCTGACCGATCTCCGCTTCGCCCTGTACGACGTGCTGGGCGTGGAACCCTTGTTCCAACGCCTGGGCTACACCGAGGCGACGCGCGACATCCTCGATGCCGTGCTGGATGAAGCTGCCCGCTTCGCCGAGACCGTGCTGGCACCGCTCAACAGCGTCGGCGACGAAGTCGGCAGTACGTTCGACAAGGCCACCGGCGAGGTCACCACGCCCCCCGGTTTCAAGGCGGCGTATGCGCAGTTCGTCGAGGGCGGCTGGACCGGCCTGACCGCCTCGCCCGACTTCGGCGGACAGGGCCTGCCGCATACGATGGGCGTGCCGCTCAACGAACTGGTGAATGCCAGCAACCTGGCGTGGGGCAATTTCCCGCTGCTGTCGCACGGCGCTGTCGAAGCCCTCAAGCACCATGGCGAAGACTGGCAGCGCGAGGTCTTCCTGAAGCCGCTGGTCGAGGGCCGCTGGACCGGCACCATGTGCCTGACCGAACCGCATTGCGGCACCGACCTGGGTCTGTTGAAGACAAAGGCGGAACCGAACGCCGACGGCAGTTACGCCATCACCGGCACCAAGATCTTCATCACCGCGGGCGAGCACGACTTCACCGACAACATCGTGCACCTTGTGCTGGCGAAACTGCCCGATGCCCCGCCGGGCGCCAAGGGCATTTCGCTGTTCGTCACGCCGAAGTTCAAGGTCGCTCGCGATGGCAGCGTGGGCGAACGCAACGCAGTGCATTGCGGCTCCATCGAACACAAGATGGGCATCAAGGCATCGGTGACCTGCGTGATGAACTTCGATGGCGCGCAGGGCTATCTGGTGGGCCAGCCGCACAAGGGCCTGCAGGCGATGTTCACCATGATGAACACCGCACGCCTCGGCGTGGGCCTGCAGGGCATCGGCCTGAGCGAGCGCGCATACCAGAATGCGTTGCGCTACGCGCGTGAACGCCTGCAGACGCGCTCACTGAGCGGCCCGAAGGCCCCTGACAAGCCCGCCGACCCGATCATCGTCCATCCGGACGTGCGCCGCATGCTGCTGACGGTCAAGTCGTTGGTGGAAGGCAGCCGCCTGCTCGCATTGCATGCCGGCACGCTGATCGATGTCGCGAACCACGCAGAGGACCCGGCGGAACGCGAGCGCGCGGACACACTCGTCAGCTTCCTGACGCCGATCTCCAAGGCCTGCCAGACCGAATGGGGCATCGAGAACACCTACCATGCGCTGCAGTGCTTCGGCGGCCACGGCTACATCCACGAGCACGGCATGGAGCAGCTGGCGCGCGATGCGCGCATCACCACGCTGTACGAGGGCACGACCGGCATCCAGGCGCTGGACCTGATGGGCCGCAAGACGGCGTCGACACAGGCTGCGGGCCTGAAGCTGTTCCTGGCCGATGTGCACGCCTTCGCACAGACCCACAAGGACGACGCTGCGCTGCGCGAGTTCATCGACCCGCTGCAGCAGAAGGCGGCCGAGTGGGCGGCACTGACGAAGAAGGTGCTCGAGCGTGCTGCAGCGAACCCGGAAGAGATCGGCGCGGCCAGCACGGACTACCTGTTCTACTCCGGCTACGTGGTGCTGGCCTACTGGTGGGCCCGCAGCGTGGCTGCGGCCGACGCATCCGCGCATGGCGATGCCTTCAGGCAGGCGAAGCGCGAAACCGCGCGCTTCTATTTCGGTCGCATCCTGCCGCGCACGCTGGCGCACGCGGCCGCCATCGAATCCGGGGCAGACACGCTGATGGCGATGGATGCCGAGCGCTTCGGCGACTGATCCGGGCAGTGGAGGAGCGCGGTCGGCGCGCTCCTCCGACGAAATGCCTGCGCGATATACACATTTCGTCAACATTTGGGTATAACCTGCTCCTCCATGGAAGCAGACAGAGCTCAGCTTCACCTGGTCCGGACCGGTCCCCATCATTCACCGGTCCCGTCTCCGTCGTCCCCCCGTCCACATCCCGCCGCCTTGCGACTGCTGTCGCTCGACGCGCACGGCCGCGTGCTCGACTGGATCAACTGGCAGGACGCCACCTGCCTGTACGCCCGCGGGGCCGTGGCATGGACGCTCGGTGATCCCTGCCTGCACGTGCGCGGAGGTCTCTCCCGGCTTACCGGCGAGCAGAGCCTGATCGAACTGCACCCCATCGTCGCGTCCCGCGGACATGCCCGTGCACATGCGCTCTCGCCCACGCCCACGCTGACCAATACCGCGCTGTTCGCCCGCGACGCACACCTGTGCCTGTACTGCGGGCATGAGTACTCGCGTCCGCACCTGACCCGCGACCACGTGCTGCCGCTGTCCAAGGGCGGCCGGGACATCTGGGAAAACGTGGTGACGGCCTGCTTCCACTGCAATTCGCGCAAGAGCAACCGCACGCCGCAACAGGCGCACATGCCCCTGCTCGCCGTGCCGTACCGGCCCAGCTGGATCGAGCACCTGATCCTGTCCAACCGCAACATCCTGGCGGACCAGATGGCCTTCCTGAAGGCGCAACTGCCCAGGAAGTCCAAGCTCTCCGCCTGAACGTGGCGCCTCGCCTTCACGGCGATTGCTGAACCGACCCGGCCGACCACACGCCTGCTTCACGCGCTTGCTTGCCCCACTTCACATCGGGGGGGGACAATAACGGCTCAGACGAAGCTTGCGCCCGATGATCGACCCCGACCGCTACCCCCGCCTTTCCCGCATCCAGATCCCGGCCGATCTGCGCCAGTTCGATGAATCCGAACTGCCCGCGATCGCGGAGGAACTGCGTGGCTACCTGATCGAGTCGGTGGGCCGGAGCGGCGGGCATTTCGGTGCGGGACTGGGGGTCATCGAACTGACGGTCGCGCTGCATTACCTGTTCGAGACACCACGTGACCGGCTGGTGTGGGACGTGGGCCACCAGACCTACCCGCACAAGATCCTGACCGGCCGCCGCGACACCATCCACACGGTCAAGCAGAAGGATGGCGTGGCGCCGTTCCCGAAGCGTGAGGAAAGCGAGTACGACACGTTCGGCGTGGGCCATTCCTCCACGTCCATTTCCGCTGCGCTCGGCATGGCCATCGCACTCGCACAACAGGGCGACGACCGCAAGGTGGTGGCGGTGATCGGCGATGGCGCGATGACCGCCGGCATGGCGTTCGAGGCACTCAACCACGCCGGCGGCATGGAGCCCGAGCCGAACCTGCTGGTGATCCTCAACGACAACCAGATGTCGATCTCCGAAAACGTCGGCGGATTGACCAAGATGCTGGGCCGCCTGAGCAGCAGCCGTACCCTCAATGCGTTGCGCGAGGGCGGCAAGAAGCTGCTCGGCGACAAGAAGAAGCCGCCCGCCCGCTTCATGCGTCGCTGGGAAGAGCACTGGAAGGGCATGTTCGTGCCGTCCACGCTGTTCGAGCAGATGGGCTTCCACTACACCGGCCCGATCGACGGCCACGATGTGGAGGCACTGGTTGGCGCGTTGAAGACGCTGAAGACCCTCAAGGGTCCGCAGTTGCTCCACATCCTGACCACCAAGGGCAAAGGCTACGAACTGGCCGAAGGCGACCAGATCGGCTATCACGCGGTGGGGCCATTCGATCCGGAGAAAGGCCTGGTCAGCAAGGGCGGCGCGAAGAAGCCCACCTACACCGACATCTTCAGCGACTGGCTGTGCGACATGGCCGCCGCGGAGCCGAAACTCCTGGGGATCACTCCGGCGATGCGAGAAGGCTCGGGCCTGGTGCGCTTCAGCAAGGAGTATCCCGAGCGCTACTTCGACGTCGCCATCGCCGAGCAGCATGCGGTGACGCTGGCGGCCGGCATGGCCTGCGAAGGCAGCAAGCCGGTGGTCGCGATCTATTCCACCTTTCTGCAGCGCGGCTATGACCAGCTCGTGCACGACGTGGCCATCCAGAAGCTCGATGTCCTGTTCGCCATCGACCGCGGCGGCGTGGTCGGGCCGGACGGCGCCACGCATGGCGGCAACCTGGACCTGAGCTACCTGCGCTGCGTGCCGCACATGGTGGTGATGGCGCCGGCGGACGAGAACGAGTGCCGGCAGATGCTGAGCACCGGCTACCACTTCAACGGACCGGCGGCCGTGCGCTACCCGCGCGGCACCGGCCCGGGCGTAGCCATCGAGTCGAACCTGGACACGCTGCCGATCGGCAAGGCGGACCTGCGCATGCGTGGCAGTCGCGTCGCGTTGCTCGCGTTCGGCTCCACCGTGACGGCGGCGGAAGACGCTGGCCGCGCGCTGGGCCTGACCGTGGTGAACATGCGCTTCGTGAAGCCGCTGGATCGTGCGCTGCTGATGGACCTCGCCAAGAGCCACGAGGGTTTCGTCACCATCGAGGACAACGTCGTGATGGGTGGCGCGGGTTCCGGCGTGGCCGAGCTCCTGAGCGCCGAAGGCGTGACGTTGCCCGTGCTGCATCTCGGCCTGCCGGACGAATTCCAGCACCACGCCAGCCGCGAGGACCTGCTGGCCGAAGCCGGCATCGATGCAGCCGGCATCCGTGCCAGCGTGCTGAAGCGCTGGCCGCAACTTGGCGCAGGCCAGCCCGCACTCACTGCGGCAGGCTGATCGCTCCATGGCGCCCGATCATTCGGGTGCTTCCACCTCGTAACCCCTGGCCTGCAGGGCGGCCAGATAGCCGCCCGGCTTGACCAGCTGCCAGACCGGCAAGGTGGCGAACGTGATGCGGTTCTTTTCCAGTGCCCCCTCGGCGACGTCCATCCAGCGCGCCTGCATGCGGGCCTCGACGTCGGAGATGCCGCGCTTGCGCGCCGTTTCGGTGTTGAACCAGGCCGTGGCGCACGCATGCTGCCAATCCTGTCTTGAACTCGAGCGCAGCGCGGGCCAGTCGCCCACCGCCCACGCATTGGCCCGCGCCGCCACCTGTGGCAGATCGCGTTCGATGACATCCAGCGTCCTGCTGAAGCAGACCAGGTCTTCGGGCTTGAGCGTTTCCTTCCGGAAATCCGCCAACGCGGCGCGTGGATCTTCCAGCTTGAGCTTCAGCAACGTGGGAGTGCGCTTCATCTTGCGCTGTTTCAGCGCTGCGTCGATGACAGGATCGATGACTCCGCCCTCGCGCAGGCCGGAATCGGACAGCGCTTCGGTGTAGAGCTGGTAAGCGGCGATCAACGGGCGCTTCTTCTCTACACCGCCATCGCGCCCCATGTACCGCTGCTTGAGCGCACTCCAGCGAGCATAGAGATCCGCAGGCAGGACTTCCTGGAGTTTCTGCCCGTCCGGATTCCTGGAGGCTTTCATGGCCGAAGGCAGCAGCGTCAGTCCCCGGAAGAAGCCGACGTCGGCATCAACGGTGATGCCGGGCGAAGCCAGTACTTCATCCGCGATCTGCAGGACCTGGTCGACCTCGTCCGATCGCCAGGTGATGTGCTTCGGCAGCGGTGACTGGGTTCCCAGCACGTACAGCAGATGGTCGCCACGACGCACCTTCCACAGGCCCGGCCCCGGCTGCACGCCCGCCACGACGACGGCATCCATCTCAATCACGCCAGTCTCCGCTGCGGCCGGCGCTTCCCCGGCCTCCTGCGCACCTGCGCCCGGCACGATCAACAACGATACGCACAGCATCCCGTAAAGCGACAGACGCATCCCTGAGACTCCATCGGAGGAATCCGCCAGAGTGTGCCGTCGGCAACCACGCATCGTGCGCGACGGCACGTTGCCGCGGGGGGATTCGTTCAGGCGACTTTGCCGCCGGCCTCGCGCAGCGTGCGTTCGGCATCGCTGCCGCTCTGCATCAGTTCGAAACCTTTCCAGCTGAAACCCGGCGACACGGAGCAATCCACCAGGGTGAAGTGGCCAAGCGAGCGCGCGCTCTGCCACACGCCCGCCGGGACCACCTGGCTGGACTGTCCCCCGCGGGCCGACGTATCCAGTTGTACACGGGTCAACGTGCGCTGCTCCGGATCGAACATCGACAGTTCCATCGCATTTCCTTCGTGCCAGTCCCAGACCTCGGTCGCGTCAACACGATGCCAGCGCGTCACGACGCCTTCGGGCAACAGGAACTTGATGGCGGTGAGGGTGGGCCGCTCGATCCCGTTCACCTCCGTGCGCTTGGTCGATTCGTAGACGCGACGGAAGTGCCCGCCCTCGGGATGCGGTACCAACTGCAACGTGCGGATCAGCTCTTCGGCGCGTGGGTGCATGGGCCTTCCTGTACACGATGGACGGGACCAGCCATCGCCAGCGGCGCGCGGCGGGCACAAAAAAGCCCACGCGTGAGCGCAGGCTTGATGTCGAACCGCGATTGGTCGGGACGGCCGGATTTGAACCGACGACCCTCTGCCCCCCAGGCAGATGCGCTACCAGGCTGCGCTACGCCCCGAATCTCGCGGATCGGCCCGCCTTGCGACGGGTCGCGCATTATAGCCGGAATTCCTCGGCGTCTCCCAGCAGGAGCGCCGCCATGCATCACCGGCGAAGCAACTGCAGGATTTCTTCCAGTTCCATGCGCACCTGGCGCACGATCTGGTGGCTCAACGCAGCCTCTTGCTTGGCACCCTCACCCTCCAGGCGCAGGCGCGCACCGCCGATCGTGTAGCCCTGTTCGTACAGCAGGCTGCGGATCTGCCGCACCATCAGCACGTCATGGCGCTGGTAGTAGCGCCGGTTGCCGCGGCGCTTAGCGGGTTCGAGGCTGGGGAATTCCGTCTCCCAGTACCGCAGTACGTGCGGCTTCACGTCGCACAGTTCACTGACCTCACCGATGGTGAAGTAGCGCTTGGCCGGGATCGGCGGAAGCTCGCGGTTACTGCCCGGATCCAGCATAGGTCTCCACCCGCTCCTTGAGTTTCTGGCCCGGCCGGAAGGTCACCACCGTCCGTGCCGAGATCGGGATTTCCTCACCGGTCTTGGGGTTGCGGCCGGGACGCTGGTTCTTGCGGCGCAGGTCGAAATTGCCGAACCCCGACAGCTTCACCTGCCGGCCCTGTTCCAGGGCCTCGCGCAGCACGTCGAAGTAGGCGTCGACGAATTCCTTCGCCTCGCGCTTGTTCAGGCCGACCTCGTCGAACAGACGCTCGGCCATCTCCGCCTTCGTCAATGCCATGGACTACTGCATCCCCATTGCGGCCGTCACCGGCCCTGCCACTGCCTTCATATCGGTCATCCGCGGATCTTCGCGCCATGCGAAGCGCTGATCGCGGCCACGACGGCCGCCACTACCTGCGCCACGTCGTCTTCTGTGAGAGTGCGTGAGTTGTCCTGCAAAATCAAGCCCATAGCGAGACTCTTTTGACCTGATTCGACCCCCTGCCCGACATACCGGTCGAACAACTGGACATCGCGCAGCAGCGGCCCTGCGGCAGCTTTCACCGTATCGCCAAGCGCTGCCCAGGACACCTCCTCGGCGACGACGAACGCGAGGTCCCTGCGGACGGACGGGTACCGGGACAGCTCCGTGGCGCGCGGCAACGCACGCGCGGTCAGCGGGCCCAGATCCAGTTCGAACGCGACCACGTCGGCGTCCAGGTCCCACTGGCGCTGCAGGCGCGGATGCAGTTGCCCGATCCAGCCGATGCAGGCGCCATCGCGGTAGATGTCGGCCGAGCGGCCGGGGTGGCCGTGAGCGGCACGCGAGGGGCGGAATTCGAGGGTGGCGCCGGCCAGTGCCGCCGCGCTCTCGAGGTCGCCCTTGAGGTCATGGAAATCGACCTTGCGCGAAGGGGCGCCCCACTGCTCGGCCGCCGCCTCGCCAGTGATCGCGGCGGCAAGGCGCAGCGATTCGACCGGCGCACCGCCCGCCTGCGTTGGCGCATGGAACACGTTGCCGATCTCGAACAGGCGGACCCGTCCGGCCTGGCGCGCGGCGTTGCGCTGCAACGCTGCCACCAGCCCGGGCAGCAGTCGCGTACGCATCACCGCCAGCTCGGCGCTGAGCGGGTTCGCCAGCGGCACGGCACCATCGGCCGCGTTCCACTGCGCCAGCCATTGGGCATCGACGAAAGCGAAATTGACTGTTTCCAGATAGTCGCGGGCCGCCAGATGCCGACGCACGGTGCCGGCCTCGACGCGGGTCTCACTCGGGGCCGCGATGCGTATCGCACCACCCGGCAGCGTGGTCGGCACGCGGTCGTAGCCGTGGATGCGTGCCAGTTCCTCGATCAGGTCCTCCTCGATGGCGATGTCGAAGCGCCGGCTGGGCGCAACCACGCTCCAACCGTCGGCGACGGCCACGACCTGCAAGCCCAGCGCGTGCAGGATGCGTTCGATCTCCAGGTCCGGAATCTCGACGCCCAGCACGCGTGCGACACGCGCACGGCGCAACAGGATGCTCGCCGGCTTCGGCAGATGTTCGGGCAGGTCCGCCTGGGTGACCGGACCCGGGACGCCACGGGCGACGTCCATGATCAGCCGGGTGGCGTACTCCACGGCAATGCGCGGCAACTCGGGGTCGACGCCGCGCTCGAAGCGATGGCCGGCATCCGTGTGCAGGCCGAGCTTGCGGCTGCGACCGATGATCGCCGAGGGAATCCAGTGCGCGGCCTCGAGGAACACATTGCGGGTGGCATCGGTGACGCGGGTGTCGTGGCCGCCCATGATGCCGCCCAGCGCGACAGCGCGCGCTGCGCGACCGCCCCGGCCGTCGGAAACGGTCAGGAACTCCTCATCGAGCGTCACGGTGCGCCCGTCGAGCAGCGCGAGCGTCTCGCCTGCCCGCGCGGGACGCACGACAATGCCACCTTCCAGCGTGTCCTTGTCGAAGGCATGCATCGGCTGGCCGAGTTCCAGCATGACGTACTGGGTGACATCGACGAGGAAGCTGATCGGTCGTACACCACTGCGACGGAGACGCTCCACCATCCACACCGGCGTCAGCGCCGTCGCGTCGACACCTTCGATCACCCGACCGACGAAGCGCGGCACGCGTTCACCTGCATCCAGTTCGACGCTGAGTTCCGACTGGCTTTGCGCCGGCACCGGCGCGGCATCGAGCGGCTTCACCTCGCTGCCCAGCGAGGCGGCGACGTCATAGGCGATGCCGCGCACGCTGAAACAATCAGCGCGGTTCGGCGTCAGCTTGATTTCGATGCTGGCATCCGGCAGGCCCAGATAATCGGCGATCGGCGTACCGACCGGCGCATCGGCAGGCAGTTCCAGCAGGCCGGAGGCGTCCGCATCGATGCCCAGTTCCTTGGCCGAGCACAGCATGCCGTTGGACTCGACGCCGCGCAGCTTGGCGGCCTTGATCGCGATGCCGCCCACGTTGGCACCCACCATCGCCAGCGGCGCCAGCAGGCCGGGACGCGCATTCGGCGCCCCGCAGACGATCTGCAGCAGAGCGCCCTGCCCTGCGTCCACCTGGCAGACCTGCAGGCGGTCCGCTTCGGGATGCTTGGCGCACTCGACGATGCGCGCGACCACCACACACGCCAGTCCATCGCCCAGGGCGGTGACCTCTTCGACCTCCAGGCCGATGGCGGTCAATGTGGCCGCCAGCTCCGCGCGGGTAGCCTGGGTCGGAACGTGGCTGCGCAACCAGTTTTCAGAGAACTTCATCGTTCGTGATCCGTAGGGCGGGCCATGGCCCGCCGTCGTCATGTATCAGGTGTCGTGATGCCGGAACTGCGGTGGGCGCGAGCCCGTTACGCGAACTGGCGCAGGAACCGCACGTCGTTCTCGAAGAACGCACGCAGGTCGTTGACGCCATAGCGCAGCATCGCGAAGCGCTCCACGCCGAGGCCGAATGCGAAGCCGGTGTAGCGCTCCGGATCGATGCCGCAGTTGCGCAGCACGTTGGGATGCACCATGCCGCAGCCCAGCACTTCCAGCCAGCGCGTGCTGCCATCGGGCTGCTGCCAGGCGATGTCGACCTCGGCGCCCGGTTCCACGAACGGGAAGTAGCTGGGACGGAAGCGCATCTCGAAATCGCGCTCGAAGAACGCGCGCACGAACTCGGCCAGCGTGCCCTTGAGGTCGGCGAAGGTGGAATGCTCGTCCACCAGCAGGCCTTCGACCTGGTGGAACATCGGCGAATGCGTCTGGTCGCTGTCGCTGCGATAGACCTTGCCGGCCGCGATCATGCGCAGCGGCGGCTGGTGCGAATCCATGTAGCGCACCTGCACGCCGGAGGTGTGCGTGCGCAACAGGCGACCGTCGCCGAAATAGAACGTATCGTGCATGGCGCGCGCCGGATGGTGCGGCGGGAAGTTCAGCGCCTCGAAATTGTGCCAGTCGTCCTCGATCTCGGGGCCATCGGCCAGTTCATAGCCCAGGCGGCCGAAGATGTCGGCGATGCGCTCCAGCGTGCGGCTGATCGGATGCAGGCCGCCGCGTGTACCGTTGCGGCCGGGCAGCGTGACGTCGACGGTTTCGCCGGCCAGGCGGGCATCCAGTGCAGCGTCTTCCAGCACGGCCTTGCGCGTGGACAGCGCATCACCGATGGCATCGCGCGCCCGATTGATGGCTTCGCCCGCAGCCTTGCGCTGATCGGCGGGCAGTGCGCCCAGTTGCTTCAGCTGCGTGGTGACGCTGCCGTTCTTGCCCAGCAGCGCGACGCGCAGGTGCTCCAGCGCATCGGGCGAAGGCGCGGCGGCGATGTCGGCCAGCGCCTGGGTGGACAGGGATTCGATATCGCTCATTGGATGTCCATGAGAGGAGGCCATCTTATGGGAGCGACGTGAATCGCGATGGGGCATCTGGGCTCCTTCATCGCGACTCACGTCGCTCCCACAAGACGGAAACCACAAAAAACAATGGGGAAGGACTCGCGCCCTTCCCCACGTGTTCCCGGCGATGGACTGCCGGTGTGCTGTTACGGTGGAGACGCGGCTTACGCCGCGAGTGCGCCCTTCGCCTTTTCAGCCAGGGCCGCAAAACCGGCCGCGTCATGCACGGCGATATCCGCCAGCACCTTGCGGTCCAGGGTGATGCCAGCCTTCAGCAGGCCGTTCATGAAACGGCTGTAGCTCAGGCCGTTGATACGGGCAGCCGCATTGATGCGGGTGATCCACAGCGAACGGAAATTGCGCTTCTTCTGTTTGCGGCCGATGTAGGCGTACTGACCCGCCTTGATCACCGCCTGCTTGGCGACGCGGAACACCTTGCGACGGGCGTTGTAGTAGCCCTTGGCCAGGTGGAGGACTTTCTTGTGACGACGACGCGCCGTCACGCCACGCTTAACTCGTGCCATGTCTCAAATCCTCAGAGGTAGGGAAGCATGCGGTTCAAACGGCCGCTGTCCTCGGCGCGAATGATATTCGTCGCACGCAGGCCGCGCTTACGCTTGGTCGCTTTCTTGGTGAGGATGTGGCTGCGGTTGGCGTGGCCAGCCTTGAACTTGCCGGATGCGGTCTTGCGAAAACGCTTCGCTGCCGCCCGGTGGGTCTTGATCTTGGGCATTGCTATGTCCTTGACGGGTTTATGTCACTGATCGGGGCGGCAGTCTGACGACCACACTTTCCATCCCTGCCCATATCGGCTTGTAAGTCGTTGATTCCAGAACGGAACCTCCGACGGGTCCATCGGCTGCGAGCAGCCTCCCGGCGTACCGGGCCGCGTATTATGCCCGCTGCTGTTTTTTCTTGCAAATCCGGCTACTTAGCCCAGTAGCGGAGAGCTGAAAGCGAGAAAGGCGCCTTGCGGCGCCTTCCCCTCACCCTTTGCTCTCTCCCCGCTTGCGGGGCGAGGGGAACGGCAGGTGTCAGCGGCTTGGCCGCTGACATCACTTCTTTTTGGGGGCGATCATCATGACCATCTGGCGACCTTCGAGGCGCGGACGGGATTCGATGACGATCTCGTCGCCCAGCTCGGCCTCGATGCGCGCGGCCATTTCGCGGCCCAGCTCCTGGTGGCTCATCTCACGGCCACGGAAGCGGATGTTGACCTTGACCTTGTCGCCTTCTTCCAGGAAGCGGCGGATGTTGCGCATCTTGATCTGGTAGTCGCCCTCGTCGGTGACGGGGCGGAACTTCAGTTCCTTGATCTCGACCTGCTTCTGCTTCTTCTTGGCCTCATTGGCCTTCTTCTGCGCTTCGAACTTGAACTTGCCGAAGTCCATGATCTTGCAGACAGGCGGCTCGGCGTTGGGCTGGATCTCGACGAGGTCCAGTCCTTCGTCTTCCGCCTTGGCCAACGCCTCATCGCGCGTGAGCACGCCGATCATTTCGCCGTCCGAACCGATCACGCGCACGCGCGGTACGCGGATCTCGTGGTTTTTGCGGTTTTGCTTGTTGTCAGGGATGCTGATGTTGCGGTCTCCAGGGAGGGGTGCGCCGGTCCGCGAAGGACCGGAACCAATTATTGCGTAGCGTGCTCGTTCCGCAAACGTTCGGCGAAGGCGGCGACGGACATCGTGCCCAGATCTTCCCCGGAACGCGTACGCACGGCGATGGCGCCATTTTCCTTCTCGCGGTCTCCGACCACCAGCAGGTACGGCACCCGCTGCAGCGTGTGCTCGCGAATCTTATAGCCGATCTTCTCGTTCCGCAAATCGGCCGCCACCCGGAACCCTTGATTTGAAAGGGTTTTCCGGACATCGGCCACATAATCGGCCTGGGCATCGGTGATATTCATCACCACGGCCTGCTGGGGCGCCAGCCAGGACGGGAATGCACCAGCATGGTGCTCGATCAGGATGCCGATGAACCGCTCCATGGAGCCCACGATGGCCCGGTGGAGCATGACCGGCTGCTGGCGCTGGCTGTTCTCGTCCACGTACTCGGCCCCCAGGCGGCCCGGCATCATGAAGTCGACCTGCATGGTGCCCAACTGCCAGGTGCGGCCGATGGCGTCCTTCAGGTGGTACTCGATCTTCGGGCCGTAGAAGGCGCCTTCGCCCGGCAGTTCCTGCCATTCCACTCCGCAGCTGCGCAGAGCGGCACGGAGGGCGGTCTCGGCCTTGTCCCAGGTGGCGTCGTCGCCCAGGCGCGATTCGGGGCGCAGGGCGATCTTGATCTGGATGTCCTCGAAGCCGAAGTCCGCGTACACCTTCAACGCCTGCTGGTGGAACGCCGTTACCTCGGCCTCGATCTGGTCTTCCGTGCAGAAGATGTGGCCATCGTCCTGGGTGAAGCCGCGCACGCGCAGGATGCCGTGCAGCGCGCCCGAGGGCTCGTTGCGGTGGCAGGCGCCGAACTCGCCATAGCGGATCGGCAGGTCGCGGTAGCTGTGCAGGCCCTGGTTGAACACCTGCACGTGGCCCGGGCAGTTCATCGGCTTGACCGCGTAGGTGCGGTTCTCCGACTCGCTGAAGAACATGTTTTCCTTGTAGTTGTCCCAGTGGCCCGACTTCTTCCACAGGGCGACATCGAGGATCTGCGGGCAGCGCACTTCCTGGTATCCGCTGTCGCGGTAGACCTTGCGCATGTACTGCTCGACCACCTGCCAGATGGCCCAGCCCTTGGGGTGCCAGAACACCAGACCCGGCGCCTCTTCCTGCAGGTGGAACAGCTCCTGCTGCTTGCCGATCTTGCGGTGGTCGCGCTTCTCGGCTTCCTCGATGCGCTGGATATAGGCTTCCAGCTGCTTCTTGTCGGCCCACGCCGTGCCGTAGATGCGCTGCAGCTGCTCGTTCTTGGCGTCGCCGCGCCAGTAGGCGCCGGAGATGCGGGTCAGCTTGAACGCCTTCAGGAAGCGCGTGTTGGGCACGTGCGGTCCGCGGCACATGTCCACGTATTCCTGGTGGTAGTACAGGCCCATCGCGGTTTCGTCGGGCATGTCGTCGATCAAACGCAGCTTGTAGTCCTCGCCGCGGGCCTTGAAGACCTCGATCACTTCGGCGCGCGGCGTCACCCTCTTGATGACGTCGTAGTCCTGCGCGATCAGTTCCTGCATGCGCTGCTCGACCGCCGCCAGGTCTTCCGGCGTGAACGGGCGTTCGCTGTGGATGTCGTAGTAGAAGCCCTCGGCGATCACGGGGCCGATGACCATCTTCACGTCGGGATAGAGCTGCTTCACCGCATGGCCGACCAGGTGCGCGCAGGAGTGGCGGATGATCTCCAGGCCTTCCTCGTCCTTCGGCGTGATGATGCGCAAGCTGGCGTCGTGGTCGATGACGTCGCTGGCGTCCACCAGCTTCCCGTCCACCGCACCTGCCAGGGTGGCCTTGGCCAGGCCCGCGCCGATGGACTGGGCCACCTGCATGACGGAAACGGGGTTCTCGAACTCGCGGCGGCTGCCGTCGGGGAGCGTGATCGTGATCATCGGAGCGTGGACTCGGTCTGGGTGACGCCGGCGCGATGGCGTCCGGGCGTGTACGGGCATGAAAAAAGCGCCACGAGGGCGCCTACGGGATGCAGAGCCTCGGGCAGTACCAGGTTCAGGCGGTGGTAGTGCTCATGTCGCACGCTCGGCCGGCGTTTCCGCGGGCCACCTCGTGATGCTGCTGATGGCGTCAAAGGGAAACGATGCCACGCTGTGGAAGCGTGGTGGGCGGTACAGGGTTCGAACCTGTGACCCCTACCATGTCAAGGTAGTGCTCTACCGCTGAGCTAACCGCCCGGTCTGCCCTTTGCAGGGGCGCGAATTCTAGCCCGGAAGCGGGGTCGCCGACAACCAGGCCGTGCACGGACGGCTCAGGCGCCGAGGCTGGCCTCCTTCAGGCGCCGGATCTTGTCGCGCAGGCGCGCGGCATCCTCGAACTCCAGGTCGCGGGCGTGCTGGTACATCTGCTGCTCCAGCGCCTTGATCTTGGCCAGCGCCTGTGCCGGATCCAGGGGGCCGTAGTCGGCAGGCTCCTCCGCCACCCGGCGTGCCTTGCCCCGGCCGCCCTTGGTCTCGGCCCCCTCGCTGCGCGCCCCTTCCAGGATGTCCACGATCGGCCGCGCCACCGACTTGGGCGTGATGCCGTGTTCAAGGTTGTATTCCACCTGTTTCTCGCGCCGCCGACCGGTTTCGTCGATGGCGGCCTGCATGGACCGGGTCATGCGGTCCGCGTACAGGATCGCCTTGCCGCGCAGGTTGCGGGCGGCCCGGCCGATGGTCTGGATCAGCGAACCGGTGGAACGCAGGAAGCCCTCCTTGTCCGCGTCTAGGATCGCGACCAGCGACACCTCCGGCATGTCCAGGCCTTCGCGCAGCAGGTTGATGCCGACCAGCACATCGAACTTGCCCAGGCGCAGGTCGCGGATGATCTCCACGCGCTCCACCGTGTCCACGTCCGAATGCAGGTAGCGCACCTTGATGCCGTGGTCGCCCAGGTATTCGGTCAGGTTTTCGGCCATGCGCTTGGTCAGCGTGGTCACCAGCACGCGGTCGCCCCACGACACGCGTTCATTGATCTGGGACAGCAGATCGTCCACCTGCGTGCCGACCGGGCGGATCTCCACCTCCGGATCGATCAGGCCGGTCGGGCGCACCACCAGTTCGACGATCTCGCCGTTGGACTCCCGCAGCTCGTAAGGCCCGGGTGTCGCGGAGACATAGATGCTGCGTGGCGAACGCGCTTCCCACTCCTCGAAACGCAGTGGCCGGTTGTCCAGCGCCGACGGCAGGCGGAACCCGAACTCCACCAGCGTTTCCTTGCGTGAACGATCGCCCTTGTACATGGCGCCGATCTGCGGGATGGTCACGTGCGATTCGTCGATCACCAGCAGCGCGTCGGCCGGCAGGTAGTCGAACAGCGTGGGCGGCGGCTCGCCCGGCGCCTTGCCGGTCAGGTGGCGCGAGTAGTTCTCGATGCCCGAACAGAAACCGACCTCCGCCATCATCTCCACGTCGAACTGCGTACGCTGGGCGAGCCGCTGGGCTTCGACCAGCTTGTTCTGCGCGTAGAGCTGCTCCAGGCGGTCCTTCAACTCGACCTTGATGGTATCGACGGCCGCCAGCACGCGTTCGCGCGTGGTCGCATAGTGGGTTTTCGGATACACGGTGTAGCGCTGCAGTTTGCGCATGGATTCGCCGGTGAGCGGATCGAACAGGGTCAGCCCTTCGACCTCGCCATCGAACAGTTCGATGCGCAGTGCTTCCATGTCGCTTTCCGCCGGATGCACATCGATCACCTCGCCGCGTACGCGGAACGTGCCGCGCTGCAGTTCGTACTCGTTGCGGGTGTACTGCAGCTGGGTCAGGTGACGGATCAGCTCGCGCTGGTCGATGCGTTCGCCCAGCGACAGGATCAGCCGCAACGACAGGTAGTCCTCCGGCGCACCCAGGCCGTAGATCGCGGACACGGTCGCCACCACCAGCGCGTCCGGTCGCGAAAGCAGCGTCTTGGTCGCTGCCAGCCGCATCTGTTCGATGTGCTCGTTGATCGAGCTGTCCTTCTCGATGAAGGTGTCGCTGGCCGGGACATAGGCTTCCGGCTGGTAGTAGTCGTAATAGCTGACGAAGTACTCCACCGCGTTGTGCGGGAAAAACGCCTTGAACTCGCCATACAGCTGCGCGGCCAGGGTCTTGTTGGGCGCCATCACCAGTGTCGGCTTCTGCACCTGCTGGACCACGTTGGCGATGGTGTACGTCTTGCCTGAACCCGTCACGCCCAGCAGGGTCTGCTTCGCCAATCCCGCCTCGAAATTCTGCACGAGCCTCTCGATGGCCTGCGGCTGGTCACCGGCAGGGGAATACGGGGAAACAAGCTGGAAACGATCAGTCATCGCACGCCGCCCGGGAGCCAACCATTGAGTATAGCCGCGCAGGCGTGACAGCCCCTGCAGCCATTTCCTACACGCGGACAGGGACTGCCCTGATGGCGCGTCCCCGCCCGGCGGATGACTGTGGTAGCCGTCAATTCGGACAAGGAGTCTTTGATGGCATGGATGCCCTCATCTCCCGGAAACGGGGCCCACACGGGCAAGAGAACCGGCAGGACAGGATTCACCCTGGTCGAGCTGTCGGTCTGTCTCGCCGTCCTGACCATGCTGGTCGCCATCGGCTTGCCGTCGTTCCAGCGGCTCATGGTCCGACAGCAGGCCAGTGCCACCATGAACCTGCTCACCTCCCACTTCGCATCCGCACGGATAACCGCCATCACCCAGGGCGTGCCGGTAGTCGTGTGTCCGAGCCTGGGCGACGGCCTGTGCAGCCAGGGCAGCGACTGGAGCAGCCACTGGCTTGCCTTTCGCGATCCGGATGGCAATCGGCAACCTGATGAGGAGCTCGATATCTACAGGAATGATCCTGCACCCGCGCAGCGTGACCTGAAGATCCTTTCTACGTCGGGACGTCGATTTTTACGTTACCAGTCTTCCGGATTCAGCTATGGCACCAACCTCACCATCCGCATCTGCCACGATGGTCGCGTGGCGGGCAGCGTCATCGTGAACAGCACGGGCCGCCCCCGCACGGTCCGCGGCGACATGACGACGCCCTGCTGATCACGTCGAGGCTCCCGAAGGGCAGCCTGGAGGCTTGTCCCCACCTGAAAGGCTGGCTACAATACGCGCCCCGCCCGAATAGCTCAGCCGGTTAGAGCACTTGACTGTTAATCAGGGGGTCGTTGGTTCGAGTCCAACTTCGGGCGCCAGCATCAAAAAAGCAGAAGGCCGCGAGTAATCGCGGCCTTCTGCTTTTGGAGCGTCAGTAAGGCGCTCGCGTTGATACCACTATCGCGCGTTGACCTGCGCCCACACGTGCAACATGTTGCTTACCAGCAACCCGCCGTTGTGGGAGACCGGACCCCTGCTGCGGTGATCGACAATGTGCCGCAACTATCGCCCGCCTGCGCCCCGATGGGAGTGGCATTGAGGGTGTACGTTTTCGCCGCGACTGCCCCTGGCGTGATGGTGTAGAACGGAGTCGTATCGGAGTCACAGGTGAACGCCGCCGGAGATCCGGGCGCGTTGTAAGCCAGATTCACGGTGTAGAAGCGCTCCATCTGCTGCGACGCCTGCAACAGGCAGGCGGCGCCGGCAGCACGCCGGGTCCTGCGGATGTGCTCGTTGTAGCTGGGCAGCGCGATCGAGGCGATGATGGCGAGGATCGCCACCACGATCATGATCTCGATAAGCGAGAAGCCCGACACACGTGAGTAGCGCATAGCATCCTGTTCCTTGTTGAACATCACGTTGTTTAATCCTGCCGGACTTCGCGCCACGAGACACGCTGCCAGCGCATGCCGAAAGTCGGGCTTCCGCCGAGACCAGCCGCACTACCGTCACCCGACCCTCCAAGCACGATCTGCCCCGGCAGCAGTACCGGCCGCGTAGGCATGCCGACCCCAAGGTTCACCGAGCCCACGGGCAGACCTCCTACCGCTGTGTCGTCGGTCGTGGTGCCGTTGTCGAGATTGAAGAACGACGTTCCTCCACTCGTGCCCGTGAACGCATCCAAGGCATTGATGTATCCGGTACCCGAAGATTCACAGGCGTTACCTTCCGGGATCATGCTCGCCGTCACCAGAAAGTTCGAGACAATCTGCGCATCCTGCACGATCCGTTCGCCCGCGGCCGGCAGATCGACATACCAACCCTTGGATGCGAGAGGCAGCGCCTCCTTCGTCTGGAACGCGCGTACAGGATACCCGCTGGATGTCGCATCGGTGACCGTGATCGTTCTCGCGGTCAAGTCTGCCCGCGCGTATGCGACGTCCTCGTCCTTGACGCCGTAGATACTCTGGCTGAAGGTGGATTTGTCGTCGGCATCGCTCGTCGTCATGAAGCGGCCTGTGCCAAAGAATACCCAGCGCGCGTTGGTGGCCGGATCTGTCGCCAGCGTGATGCCGCTGGTAATCGGCTGCGTAACGCCGGGCTTTGCCGCAGTGAACAACCGGGTAGCCGACCACGCCGCAGGCGACGTACTGCGCAGGTCGAACTTCCACACATTGCCCTGCATGTCACCCGCGTAGACATAGGCGAGCGTCTTGCCGTCTGCGGCATACACGCCGGTCGGCGCGGACAGGCCATTGGGCGCCAAGGTGCTGCCAACGCCCGTATCGATCTCGCGGATCACGGCGCCGGTATCCAGATTGAGGACGATCAGAACGGCACGCTCCGTGGTGCTGTTCACGCCATTGCCAATGACCACTGCCGGACTCGATGCCCCGTTGCGCACCTGCGCGAGGACGGGCGCACCAAGCACAAGGCCCATATTGCCCGCCGGCGTGTCTGCACGCTCCCATTTGAAATCGGTACCACCGAAGGAGGCGGGAGCACTCACGTTCAAGGCATAAAGTCCCTTGCCGCCGCGACCCAGCGTGCCGACCAGCGTATTCCGGCCGGGCGTCAACGTGCGATTGCTCACTGCAACCGGGCCGTCGACGAAGAACTTGTGGGTGTAGTCACCCCGGCTCAACGTTGCCAGATGGTTGAAGTTGAGAATGCTGGGCACATAGGCAAAAAGCTCGTTGCCATTGGCAGCATCGAAGGCATGCAACATGCCGTCGTTGGCACCGACATACACCGTGTTCGTGTCCTTCACGTAGGCCGGCGATGAGCCCACAACGTCACCAAGCAGGGTGGCGCGGTTCCGCAGCAAACCACCGTTGCGTTCTTCCTTGCTGGCATCACCCTTCAGATAGTTCGCGTTCTCAGTCCCGGTAACGGGGTAATCGACGGGGCCACCCGTACGCAACAGCGCGGCCACCTGGGAGCTTGTCGGGAACGCGGAACCCGAGGTGCCATTTGAAGTGAATACCCGACGCGTGCTCCACGTGGGGATGGACGCCGTCCAGGCCACGGTGTCGGACACACCGGCACGGGTGACGGAACGTGCCGTAACCGAGCCAACCCAAGTACCTGACGTATAGCTTGCGCTGAAGACTTGGGCGCCGGTGTTCAGCGAGGTCGAGTTGGTCGCGACGTTCGAATACGAGCTCGTACGCTTGGCAATGACGTCCAGTGCCTGGGACAGGCCCGCGGCAAACTCCTTCGGATTCGAGGCTGACACGAAGGCTCCGCGACCATTCACTGCCGCATGCAACAGGTCATCGATGCGGTCGCCGTCCTCACCATCCAGCGGATCGTTCCAGGTTGCATTCGCCGGCACGTCATCGACCGAGCTACGGCCACTGGTGCCCGAAAGGCCGATCGAGATCCCGAACGTGACCATGTGCTGCCAGAAGGCGGGATTCTCGGGTGTCGCAGGAACATTGTTGATCAGGTCACTGCGCAAATCGCCCTTCCAATACCTCATGGCGACGTCGGCGAGCGTATTGGAACGCGTGGTTGCTCCGTCCCGGAATGGGGCACCCGGCGTGTAGGTGAAGGTCTGTTCGTTCGGACCGGTAATGGTGGCGCCGGCCGTACCGTCCTGATCGCCCGTGCCGGTCGCGTCGAACGAGGGCCTGTCACCCTGTCCATCGTCGTTCCAGTAACCATCGGTTGTCAGGATGGTGAAATTCTGTCGGCAGGAGAACTGGCTGACTCGCGCCTGCGGGCCATACGGGCCGCTGTTGGTGTCCAGGCTGAAGTACGCACCAGCATCTCGCAGCGCGGTGCGCAAGGGCGTATAGCCGCTGCCCTCGGCACCATAGAGGCGCGAATACCACGTACTGCGCGACGTCGTGGACTCGTTCGCAACGGTATTCGGGTCGTCCATGTTGTTGACGAAGCGACCATCGTTTCCGTCGCCAACGGGGATATCGAACGTATTGCGCCCCCAGATGGTGCGGAAACCCACGCGCACCTTGTTGCCCTGTCCGCGGAACGCGTCGCCGGCGCCGGCCTTGGCCGCCTTCATGCGGGTCCGGTGATACGAATACCACGTGGCGTAGTTTGTCAGCTCAGCGGCGACCGTTGAGCGGTCGGTATTCGGAATCGAGCTCACCTCGGTGCAGTTGCGCCATGCGGCGCCGGATATCGACCCAGTTGCGCACAGGCTGTAGGTGTAGCCAACGGTTACCGTCCCGCCGAAATTGGTCTGGGCATACAGGCGTGCGTACCATGTGACCTCCGAGCCGGAAACAGCCCCCGCGACGCTTTCAGCATTTCCGTTGTTCAGGCCCCGGCTGGTGTAGTTGTTGTTGATATTCACAGTCTGGTTGCCCGACCGGATATACAGATCCGCCCCCCGATTGGTACCGCTGACCGTACCGCCGCTGCTGGCAAAGGTCAGACCGTACGCATAAGGCGGAATCAACACGTTCCATGTATTCGAGTAGTTGCCCGCGTTCGTGGTCCCCGCCGTTCCCAAGGTCCCGTTCACCGTTGGCGACGTGGAACTGCCCGAGGTCAACCACTCGCTCCGATAAATTCTGCCATCCGGCGTTATCTGGTAGCGGTAATAATTGGTGCCGGCCCCCAGATAGGTTGCGTCGCTACTCGCCGTATTCTTGGGCACATAGAACGTTCTGGTCGCGCTCGCCAAGTTGATGCTACCGCTGGCAAGGCTCAGGTCGGAATACGCCCCCGTGTACGCGACGCCGCCAGTCATTCGGACGCCGCTCGCCTGCGTCCATGCCTGATAGGAGACGCCCGGGTTGTACGACAACGTGTTGCGCGTATACGCCAGGTTCGCCACGTTGGGCGCCGTCGTCGCCGGCGGCGTGGAAGGCATGCTCGTCTCTTCCATCGACCCCGAGTCGTCCAGAATGAAGAGCACGTTGGGCGCGACGCGGCTGGTCGTCGTAAGCGGATCATCCGGCAGCGTGATCCCTGCATTCACAGGCAGAGCCAGCAGCGTGGCCAGGAACGCTACAGGGGCGGACCACCATTGGAACCCCACGCCGCGTGCACGAGCGGTGGCGTGTGGGTTCTGCACAGATCGAAGATTCATGATTGAAGTTCCCGGCTTACCGGCTCACAACGTTGGCTTGCAGAAACACCTCGGACAGGCCTGGGCTACGGCCGCGCGCGGTGATACGGAACATGGGTCTCTCGCACTCGTAGGTGGCTGGGGTCGTCTGGCAAACGCCAGGCAACTTCGCCCCATTGCCGGTACCGAGGTACTCGATGCGATACGTGGAGCGGCCATCCGGCGCGGTCAACCATACGGCTGCAGGCGCGGGCACTGCGGTCGCATCGCAGATGCCGTCTCCCGCGCAGGTAATCCCGAGCTCGGTGAGTGTCCGGCCATACTGGAGATCCTCGATGGCCGGGTTGCCGAGCACGTCTTCCTGCGCGACGCGCAGCGCGGTTTCCGCTGCCTGGAATGCCAGGCTGCGGTCGCGCATGTTGGCGCTCATCCGCTCCTGCATGCCCGAGCTGCGCATCACTGCCAGGCCCAGGATGGACATGGCCACGAGCAGAATCAACACCACCACCAGCGATACGCCGGCTTCGCGATGCCCTGATCGCGGCGCCCTCTGGATGTCGTTCGCTTGCCTCATGGCGTGCGGCTCCTCAGGCTGACCACGTTTGAGACGTTGCGGCTGATGGCACGACCTTCACCATCCTGCCCCACCAAGGTCATGTTGACCCGGACGGCCACAATGTTCGCCCAGTTGGCGGGTACCGGGTTGTAAGTATTGCCGCCTGTTTCCAGGTAGCTCACGGCCAGATTCTGCACGCCCTGCGCGACCTCCTCGCGGGCGCCGCCGGCGCGGGACACGAAAAGCGAGTTGTCGGCGGCAAACCAGCGGGTGTTACGGTAACGCGCCAGCATCACCGTAGCCGCGGGTGCAAGCGGGTCTGCGGTGAGCGCCACCGTAGTGGCCGGGGTGAAGGCGACTGTCGTGGGCGTGACGCTTGTCGCGCGCACGATATACAACTGATTTGCATTGCACAGCACGAGCTGGTCGTTCACGTTGAAGGCCGTTGTGGCGTCAGCAATCTGTGCGGCATCCAGCGTGAGCGATGAGGTCGTCGAGGCGGTGATCCGGTACGCCGTATCGTCGCCCGACACGGTCGTAAGCTCGGTCTGCGGGCTCAAACTACTCAAGGGGGCGGTGAGGAACGCAACCTCTTCGGCCGAATTCGCATGCTCCACGTTAGGCCTGGCGACGTTGGAACAGGCGGACCCCCCGGCTGCACGGATGTCGCGCGACATCAACTCGAATGCGACGCGCGCGCTTTCCTGCACGCGGTTAAGACCTTCGTTGGATCGGTAGCTGAGTTGATTCGCATGGAAGATGGCAAACGCTGCGCCGGCCACAAGCAACCCCAGAACCAGGGCGACCATCAGCTCGATAAGACTGAAGCCTGCACCGCCTCTTGGCGAACTAGTGAGACCCTTTCGAAAGAACCGGCTCATATGCGGGTTCCCGTGACGATGGAACGGGTCTGCCCACCCCGCGCACGCGAGTCATCCCATTGCACGGTTATCACGCATGCGGCGGGACACCCGGCAATCGCACCGCATGTGGTCGTGTCAGCATTACCCGATCCGATGGTGGCTTTCAGGGAAGCGATCCACGCCCTCCGGTCGTTCTGGGCGAGGGTTCCTCCTCCCGGAACCGCACACGTCATTGCCATGTTGTAGTCCGCCGCAGCGGCGCTGTTGGCTCGCATGGCTTCGATGATGGCGGTCGTCTGCATGACGGCCTGACTGCTTTCCAATGAGCTTTGACCGCCGCGCAGGGCGACCGACTGCATTGCAGCTACGCCCAGCAGGCCGATGCTCAGCACGACCACCGAGACGAGCACTTCGACGAGACTGACGCCGCGCGCTCGATACGGGACCCGCAATGCCCCATCACGTTCGCGAGCCGGAGTTTTTGCCTTCACTAGCACGTACCTCCATTATTCACTTTCGCCGTCGTCAGGCTGCCGCTGACCAGCACATTGATGGCACGCAGGTTGGCCTGGGGCTTGTCGGTCGGAATGCACACCGTGACGAGCTGCCCCGCATTGAGCAGACCCGAAGGACTGAACTGGATACCCGCCGCCGGTCCGGCAACGCGCATCGTTCCGGTCAGTGTCTCGTCACGGATCACGTCGATCACGCCGGTCGTATTGTCCCGCCCGGTGATGATCCATCGCGACCAATTGTCGCTATTGCTGCAAGTGGTGCCATTCGTGCTGCTGCAGACGGTCACGCGGGCGTTGCGACGTATGGCTTCGGAACGCGCAAGCTGGATTGCCGCCGAGATCTCCCCCGTCGTCCCGGCCAAACGGTTGGAATTGATCAGGGTCACCATGCCCGGCGTGGCGATCGCGGCGATGATGGCGACCACGGCAATGGTCACTATCAGCTCGATCAGGGTGAACCCCCGAGACCGCTGATGCCTTCTCGGCGCCTGGCGAGCTTTGCGGAATGCGGACATACCCCCCCCTTATGAACGACCAGACGGTAGAACACTCCCCGGACCGCGCACCAGTCTTTCCCGAACGAACGGCGCGATCCGGGGACTGAAAGGCAGGGAGGCTGTCCGGGGGGCGGTCGGTCGGGGCATCATGGGGACGTCAACGATGCCGACCTCCCGATGCCGACCTCCCGTAACGCGCCTCTCAGCCCTCTCGACACCTTGTGGCAGGCCAGGACGCTGATCTGGACGGTCCTGGCGGGAGAAGCGCTGGCTGCGGTGCTCACCGTCGCCCCGGGAACGGAGGGCGACCGGCTGACTTATTTTGGCGTCGCATCCTTGGCGATCCAGTGGATCACGCTTACGTCGCTTTGCATGCTCTATCTCGTCCGTCGTTGGCTCCGCGATGTGAGCCCGCCTGTCGTGGCGCAGCTCGGATTGGGCGCATTGTTGCTGGCAACCTGGCTTGTCCTCTTCCTGGCCTGGCTGACACTCCGGGATCTGGCGCCACCGCCTCAAGAAGGCTGGCGCGGCTTCATCCTGCGCGTCACCGCCATCTCCCTGATCATGGGAATGCTGGGCCTGGGCGCCTTCCAGGCCCAGTGGAAAGCCAAGCAACTCGCCGTCAATGCCGAACACTCCAAGCTCCAGGCCCTGCAAGCCCGCATCCGGCCGCATTTCCTGTTCAATACCCTCAACACCGGCATCTCGCTGCTGCACGCAAAGCCCGACACCGCCGAACGGTTGCTGCTGGACCTTTCGGACCTGTTCCGGGCTGCGCTCTCCACGCGGGACACCATTCCCCTTGCCGAGGAACTGTCGCTCGCGCGTCGCTATCTGGAGATCGAGCAGCTACGGCTGGGTGATCGACTGCGCCTGACGTGGGAACTTCCCGACACCCTGCCCGACGTCAGGGTTCCGACCCTGTCGATCCAGCCGCTCGCGGAGAACGCCATCCGGCACGGCATCGAGCCCTCCACGGGCGGCGGAGAAGTGAGCATCCGGGTTGAAGTGGGGCCAACGGAGCTTCGGGTATCGGTGGCCAACACCCTGCCCTCCGACTCCGTGCGGGTCGCGACGGGCCACCAGGTAGGACTCAGCTCGGTGCGTGCCCGCATCCATGCCCTGACCCAGGGCCTGGGCAGTGTCAGCATCAAGACAGCGGATGGTCGCTACCTGGCGACCATCCGCATGCCGTACGACGCATCAGCCGCTGACAGTTCCGGGCCTCAGGTCACCACGCGATAGCAGGGCTTGTACTCGCCCGCGATCTTCATGCGCCGCTGCTCGACGAAGGCGCGCAGCAGGGCATCCAGTGCTTGCATCATCGCCGCGTCGCCGTGGATCTCGAACGGACCGAACTCCTCGATCCGGCGCATGCCGTCTTCCTTGACGTTGCCCGCGACGATGCCGGAAAACGCGCGCCGCAGGTCGGCGGCCAGATCGTGCACGGCACGTCCGGGGCGCAGCTGCAATGCCGCCATCGCCTCATGCGACGGGACGAACGGCTGCTGGTAGTCCTCAGGAATCTGGATGGCCCAGTTGAAGAAAAACGAATCCTTGTGCTCGATGCGGTACTCGCGCACGCGTCGGACGCCCGCGATCATCTTCTTCGCGACGGCCACGGGATCGCCGATGATGACCTCGTAGCGTTCGGCGGCCTCATCGCCCAACGTCAGGCGGATGAAGCGGTCGATCTGCTCGAAGTACGGTGCGGCGATGGTCGGGCCCGTCAGGATCAGCGGGAACGGCAGGTGCGCGTTGTCCGGGTGCAGCAGGATGCCGAGCAGGTACAGGATCTCTTCGGCCGTACCCACGCCGCCCGGGAACACGATGATGCCGTGGCCGATGCGGACGAACGCCTCCAGGCGCTTCTCGATGTCCGGCATGATGACCAGGTGGTTGACGATCGGGTTCGGCGATTCGGCGGCGATGATGCCCGGCTCGGTCACGCCGATGTAGCGGGTCTTGGCGCGGCGCTGCTTGGCGTGCGCGATCGTGGCGCCCTTCATCGGCCCCTTCATCGCACCGGGGCCGCAGCCGGTACAGATGTCCAGCCCGCGCAGGCCCAGCTCGTAGCCGACCTGCTTGGTGTAGAGGTACTCGTCGCGCGAGATGGAATGGCCACCCCAGCAGACCACCAGGTTGGGATCGCTCGGCTTCAGGATCCGCGCGTTGCGCAGCAGGCCGAACACCGCGTTGGTGATGCCGGCGGAAGATTCCAGATCGGCCGCATATTCCGGACCCAGTTCGATCGCGGTATACGCCAGGTCGCGCACGACGGCGAACAGCAGCTCGGCCACGCCACGGATGATTTCGCCGTCAACGAAGGCCATCGAAGGCGCGTTGATCAGATCGATGCGGACGCCGCGGTCCTGCTGCAGTACCTGGATGTCGAAATCCGGATACAGATCGCGCGCGGCGCGCGGATCGTCGGACGCGCTGCCGCTGGTCAGCACGGCCAGCGCGCAGCGGCGCAGCAGTTCGTGCATGCCACCGGAGGAGGCGTCACGCAGGCGCGCCACTTCGGCGCGGGAAAGCACGTCCAGGCCACCGCGCGGGTAGATCCGCGCGTCCTGCACCGGCAGCGCCCTCGATGCCGTTTCACTCATGGGTTGTTCCTGTCTTCGTTCGTCAGAGGCGGGACTTTAGCGTAGTCCCCGGGGCCTGAGGAGCCCGCCCAAAAGAAAACGGCCGGGTTGCCCCGGCCGTTCGTGTTGCGTTCCGCGATGTCGCTGCGAATCAGAACTCGTACTTCAGACCCACCTGCAGCGACCACTGCGAGATGCCGTTGGTCTGGCTGTCCGAATTGGTCGGCAGGCCCAGGGCCGTCGACTGGCCGAACTCCGGCACGCCGTTGAGGTTGCCACGGTAGCCGTAGACGTACTGGCCGTTGTAGATGCCCTGCAGGCTCGCCACCGCATTGTTGGCGTTGAAACCGTAGTCGATGACGTGGCCCCAGTCCTTGTTGATCAGGTTGCCGACGTTCTGGATATCCAGCCAGACCTTCGACTTGTGACCCTTGAAGAAGCCGGGCAACTCCTGGCTGATGCGGATGTCGAACGTGTTCACCCAACCGGTGGTGAAGCCGTTCTCCGGCGCATAGGTACCCTGGTAGCGGCTCAGGCCTTCCTGCGTCGACAGCCACTCCCAGAAGCGGGCTTCCATCACCGGATCGGGCGTGAACTGGCCGGTCGCGCTCAGGCTGCCGAACAGCACGTCGCCAGGGCCAGCCGGCACGTAGAACAAGTCGTTGAACGTGCGGTTGTCGCCGTTGGCGTCGCCGGTGAAGATGTAGCTGTACGGCCGGCCGCTGCGGCCTTCATAGAACAGGCCGACCTGAGTCGCGTAGTCGCCGAAGAACTTGTGCGACCAGTTCAGCGAACCGCTGAAGCGATCCTTGATCTCGTAGCGCGCGGTGGAGCTGGTCGGCTCGTTGATGTTGAAGCCGTACTGCGACCCGTAACCGGAACTGGCGGTGGAGCTGGTCAGCGCGGACACTTCCTCGGCATTGGTGCGGGTGTAGCCGATGCTCCACGACCAGTCGCTCTCGCTGGTGAACGGCTTGGTCAACGAGACCGTCAGCTGCTGGCCCTTGCCCTTGTTGGTGTTCTCAAGCAGGAACACATCGCCAAAGTAGGTGTTGCGGCCGGTGCGTGCGCCGTTGGGTGCCAGCGCGCCGGTGCCGGCGGTGGTATTGCCGAACGGACGAGCGCTGTTCGGGTTCCAGTACAGCACGCGGCCGTCGGGACCGACGTAGCCCGGACCCACATTGAGCGTGCGATAGAACAGGCCGTTCTTGACGTCCGTCAGCAGCAACTCGGCCGACGCGACGACGCCGTTCCACGGCGTCTCCACATCGATGGCCAGGTTGGCCTTCCACACCGACGGCAGCTCGAAGTCATCGCTGATCGCGTTCACGTTGCGCACGCCGGCGCCGCCCGCGGGCACGTTCTGGTTCAGGCCATCGGGGCTGAACGGCACCAGCGTCGGGTTGGTGTAGTTCTGGTAGGAAACGTAGTTCATACCGGTGCTGCTGTAGGCATTGCCCACCCACACCTGCGGCGCGTCGCCCTGGAACAGGCCCACGCCACCGCGCAGCTGGGCCGGACGCTCCCAGTCGAACGTGTAGTTGAAGCCGAAGCGCGGCTGGATGATGTAGTCGCCGTTATAGGTGTTGTTGTTGGCGATGCCGAAACCGCCGGTGTAGGTACCGCCGGTGCACGCGGCGTTCGCGGTGCCGGGAGCGGCGGCGAAGCACTCGTTGAACGGCGGGTTCGGGCTGGCTTCCGGCTTGTCGGCGCGCACACCCAGGGTCAGCGTCAGGTTAGGCGTGACGTACCAGGTATCCTGCACGAAGAAGCCGAGCGACTTGTTCTTGTAGCGCGCGGCGATCGCATCCGGATCGGTCGGGTTGGTCTGCAGGTCGTAGTCGAAGTAGCGGCCGTTAATCAGGTTGCTGAAATCCGAAACGCCATTCACCAGCGGCACGTAGAAGCTGTAGTTGCCCCACGAGTCCTGCAGGAAGAAGTTGTAGATCTCGTTCTCGCTGTACTCGGCGCCGAACTTCAGGTCGTGGTCGCCCAGGGTCCAGGTGGCCGCACCGAAGTAGTTCCAGGTCTCGGTCAGCAGCGCATTGCCGGGCGAGCTGCGCTCGGTGCCCAGGCGGATCGCGTCGAGGCCGGCGAAGCTGTTGCTGTTGGTGCCGATCGGGTTGTTGTTGCCGTTGGTCGCGATGCCGTCATCGAAATACACCTGGATCGTCGGCGCGTTGGTCGGGCTGACGCGGACGGCGGAGTAGTCGCGGTACGACACCTTGAACTCGGTCGAGAACGTCTCGGACCAGTCACTGAACAGCTGGCCGACATAGCTTTCCACGGTCTTGACGTGGTTGAACCAGTTCGAGCTCAGGGCCAGCACGCTGGCGGTGGACGCTTCCGGACGGATGCGGTTCTGCTCCAGCTTGCTGTAGCGCAGGCTGGCGCGGTGCGCATCGCTGATGTTCCAGTCCAGCTTCAGCGCGTACTCTTCGAGTTCGGTGTCGCCGCCGCCGCTCAGGTCACCCGCGTCGAAACCCCACTCTTCGCGCGCGATGCGCTGCACTTCGGCCACGTCGGCGGCGTCGAAATCCGCGCCGCCAGAGGACAGCGGGTTGGTGCCCAGGGTCTTGCCGGCCGGGCCGATGTTGGTCTGCTTGAACTTCTCGTAGTTAGCGAAGAAGAACAGCTTGTCCTTGATGATCGGGCCACCCAGCGTGATGCCCCAGGTCTTTTCGTCGTCGTATTCGTCGAACGGACGGTCGGTGACGTCGATGGTGGCGCCCGCCACACGCGTCGGATAGTCACCGAACCAGTCGCCATCGCGGTAGGTACCGTAGACCGAACCATGGAATTCGTTCGTGCCTGACTTGGTCACGGCGTTGACATTGGCGCCTGCGGCGCCGGACATGGTCACGTCGTAGTTCGAAAGGTTGATGTCGATGGCCTCGATGGCCTCCATCGAGACCGGCTGGCGCTGGGTCGGCATGTTGTTGCCTTCCAGACCGAAGGTGTCGCTGGCCGACACGCCGTCGATGGTGATTTTGTTGAAGCGCGGGTTCTGGCCGCCGGCGGTGATGCTGCCCGAAGCGCGGTCGCTGAAGGTCACGCGCGGGTCGAGGCGCATGTAGTCCTGGATGTTGCCGTTCACGGACGGCAGGTTTTCGATGGTGACGCGATCGACGCTGGTGCCCGAGCCCATCTTCGTCGCACTGAACACTTCCGAGCCACCGGTGAAGCCGACGGCGGTGACCGTTTCCAGCGTGGTCAGGTCGCCGGTAAGCGCGGCGTTGACGGTGCTGGTCTGGTTCAGCTGCAGGAAGACGTTGTCTTCGGTCTTGGTACCCGAACCCGACTTGGTGATCGTCACCTGGTAAGGACCGCCCACGCGCAGGCCGCGCGCGTTGTAGCGACCGCTGGCATCGGTGGTGGCGCGGCTGACCGTGCCGGATTCGACGTGGGTGATGGTCACCTCGGCGCCGACGACGGGCTGGCCGCCATTGTCGGTGACCAGGCCGCCCACGCCGGCCGAGGTGCTCTGCGCGAAGGCAGGCGCGGCGGCGAGTGCGACGACGAGGCCAAGGCTGAGCTTGGACAGGCGAAGACGACGGGATTGGTTCATCGGATAAACCTCGGTACGGGAGTGATGTGGCGAAGCTGGCTGACGAGACGTGCGGAACCACCCGGTGGGTCGGTTCTGAAGGGCGTGCTAGGGGTTCCCATGGCCCACGCGTCGTTCGCGGAGGTTAATAACAGGTTAACACGATAGGACCATTTTGTGACCGCGGCATGACAATGTTCCGCACTGCAGCATGAGCGTGCAGCCCTAAGGCGGATGGTCGCCGCCGGACCCTGCCCTCAGCGGGCCGGAGCGCCTGAACTGTCAGATGTTGGGCGGGGTCAGCTTCAGGTAGGTGCCGATGCCATCCAGGACCATTTGCACGGAAATGGCGACCAGAAGCATGCCCATTAGCCGCTCGATCGCGGTCAAGACACTTCTTCCCAGCCACTTGTAGAGCACTGTCGCCGAGAACAGGATCGCTGCGGTGGCGCCCCAGGCCAGCAGGAGCGCCAGACTCCAGTCGCCGAGCCGGGACGGGTCGTTGCTGCCCATCAGCATGACGGCGGCCATGCCGGACGGGCCGGCGACCAGCGGGATGGCCAGCGGCACGATGAAGGGTTCGCCCCCGGGCAGTTCGCCCATCAGGCCCTCCGGCCGGGGGAAGATCATCCGCACGCCGATCAGGAACAGGACGATACCGCCGGCGATGGCGACCGATTCCTGGCGCAGGTGCATCATTTCCAGCGCGTACTTGCCGCCCCACAGGAACAGCATCAGCACGACCAGCGCGATAAGCAACTCGCGTACCACCACGATGCGCTGGCGACGCGGTGGCAACGGCTTGAGCACACTGAGGAACACCGGAATGTTGCCCAGCGGATCCAGGATCAGGAACAGCAGCAGGGCCGCCGACAGGACGGTCATGCCCGCACCTTCCATATCTGCCCCCTGTGCGCTGCGCCCGCAGATGACAGCAGGGTGACACAGGCCGCCGCGTAATCGGCGGCGTCCCGGGCCTGTGCGTCGTTGTCGTCGGCATAGGCGCGAGAGCGCAATGCGGTCCGCATCGGCCCCGGCTGCAGTGCGGCGACACGCACGCTGCTGCTGGCGAGTTCGGCATGCAGCATGCCGACGAGCGATGTCAGCCCATGCTGGGCCACGCCATACGCGCCCCAGTACGCCTGGCCCACCCGTGCGAGATCGTCGACGCTGAAAACCAGCGCCGCGTCGTCCGACTGCTTCAGCAGGGGCAGGCAGGCCTGCGACAGCCACCAGGGCGCGGTCAGGTTGACGTGCACGACACGCGCGAACGCGGCGGGGTCGGTATGTTCCAGCGGCGTCAGCCCCTTGAACTCGGCGGCGCAATGCAGCACGCCGTCCAGACGACCCAGCGCGGCGTGCAGGCGGTCGGCGAGTTCGGCGTAATCGTCGGGCGTCGCGCCTTCCAGGTCGAGTGGATACAACAGGGGTTCCGCGCCCACTTGCGACACGGCGTCGTAGATCCGGTTCAACTTCGGAACCTTGCGGCCCAGCAACACCACCGTGGCGCCCGCTTCGGCACAGGCGACCGCCGCCGCACTGCCCAGCCCGCCATGCGCGCCACTGACCAGCACCACACGCTGGTCCAGGGCGCGCGGTGCACGCTTGGGCAACCCGACCAGGCTCACTGCGACAGCGCCTCGGCCACGATCCGCTGCAGTTCGCCGGACTCGTGCAGCTCCAGCGTGATGTCGCAACCGCCGATCAGTTCGCCATTGATGAAAAGCTGGGGAAACGTCGGCCAGTTGGAGAAGCGCGGCAGGTTGGCGCGGATCTCGGGCTCTTCCAGCACGTTGATGGTGTAGACATGCTCCGCGCCCGCTTCGCGCAACGCGTGCACCGCACGGCTGGAGAAGCCGCACATCGGGAACTGCGGCGTGCCCTTCATGAAAAGGACGATCGGGTGGCCATCCACTTCGGCCTGGATGCGTTCCATCACCGGCATGCTGATTTCTCCTTCCTTGACGGTTTGGCAACCACCGTCGGGTACACTTTCGGTCCGTTCCGCCGGCTTCGCCCGCGGATTGCATAGTGTAAGCCCTCGCATCGCCCCGACGGTGCCCGCACCCCCTTTTTACCCGCCTAGCGTAAGGAACCGAGCCATGGCCATCGAACTTCCCCCCCTGCCCTACGACCGCACCGCGCTGGAACCGCACATCTCCGGCGAGACGATCGACTTCCACTATGGCAAGCACCACAAGACCTATGTGGACAACCTCAACAAGCTGATCGAAGGCACCGAGTTCGCCGACGCATCGCTGGAAGAGATCGTGCGCAAGTCGCAGGGCGGCATGTTCAACAACGCCGCGCAGGTGTGGAACCACACGTTCTACTGGAACTGCCTGAAGCCCAACGGTGGCGGCGAGCCGACCGGCAAGCTGGCCGAACTGATCAACAAGACCTTCGGCGACTTCGCCAAGTTCAAGGAAGAGTTCACCAAGACCGCCATCGGCACCTTCGGTTCCGGCTGGGGCTGGCTGGTGCAGCGTCCGGACGGTTCACTGGCCCTGGCCAGCACGTCCAACGCCGCCACCCCGCTGACCGGTGAAGACAAGCCGCTGTTGACCATCGACGTGTGGGAGCACGCCTATTACATCGACTACCGCAACGCGCGACCGAAGTACGTCGAGTCGTTCTGGGCGCTGGTGAACTGGGACTTCGTGGCCGGCAACCTGCGCTGATCCACAGGCTCCGCTTCAAAGCAGAAACGGCCGGGGAGACCCGGCCGTTTTCGTTTCCATCCCTGCAGGAACCGCAAGGTCAGGCGGACAGGCGCCCCACGACAGGAGCCACCTGCGCTTCGCGCCCCAGCGCCGATCCCACGCGGCGCAACGCTTCGGCCAGGAGGGCGGCATCGTCGGCACGCAACGTGGCATGGCCGACCTTGCGCCCGGCCCGCGGCTCCTTGCCGTAATCGTGCCAATGCCCGCCCGCTTCTTGCAGGACCGCGCCGGACGCCGGCATTTCACCAATCCAGTTGAGCATGCAGGCATGGCCGAGCACCCGCGTGTCGCCCAGCGGCAAGCCGAGTACCGCACGCAGGTGGTTCTGGAACTGCGAGGTTTCAGCGCCTTCGATCGTCCAGTGGCCCGAGTTGTGTACGCGCGGCGCCATCTCGTTGGCCAACAGCTCGCCGTCGCGATAGAACAGTTCGAGCGCGAACACGCCGACGTAGTCGAGCGACTCGGCCAGGTGCCGCGCATGGGCGCACGCGGCGCCTGCCAGCGCTGCGTCGACACTCGCAGGCGCCAGGCTGGCCGACAGCACGCCATCGACATGCCAGTTCTCGGTCATCGGCCATGTACGGAACTCGCCGTCACGGCTGCGTACGGCGATCACCGACAGTTCCCTCTCGAACGGGATGAACGCCTCCACGATCAGGCCGACGGTCGCAGCCTGCGCACCGAGCGCCTGCCAGGCCGCGTCGACGTCCGCCACCGACCTGATGCGGAACTGGCCCTTGCCGTCGTAGCCCAGGCGACGCGTCTTGAGGATGCAGGCGCCGCCCAGTTGCTCGACCCCGGCCTGCAACTGCGCGCGCGTTTCGATGTTCGCGAAGGCACCGACCGGAATGCCGAGTTCGCGGAACAGCGTCTTCTCGACCAGGCGATCCTGCGCGACGGCGAGCGCGCGCGGATTCGGGAACACCGGGACGCGATGCGCGAGCCACTCGGCGCTTTCCGCCGGCACGTTCTCGAAATCGAAGGTGGCCACGTCGACTTTCGACGCGAACTCGGCCAGCGCGGCTTCGTCGCGGTAGTCGCCGACGAGCAGCGGAGCGAACTGGCCGGCGCACGCATCGGCCGCCGTATCCATCACCAGGAAGCGCAGGCCCAGCGGCGCGCCAGACAATGCGAGCATGCGCGCGAGTTGCCCGCCGCCCAGGATGCCGACCGTGGTCATAGCGGCTGGCGGGGATCGTCGTGCGCCATCACATCCTCGGTCTGGCGTGCACGGAAGGCGGCGAGCGCGGCACCGATGGCCGGATAGTCGGAAGCCAGCAGGGCGGCAGCGAAGAGGCCTGCATTGGCGGCACCTGCATTGCCGATCGCGAACGTCGCCACCGGAATACCTGCCGGCATCTGCACGATGGACAGCAGCGAGTCCATGCCGTTGAGCGCCTTCGACTGCACCGGCACGCCGAGCACCGGCACCGCCGTCTTCGCCGCCAGCATGCCTGGCAGGTGCGCGGCCCCCCCCGCGCCCGCGATGATCGCGCGCAGCCCGCGTGACCCGGCGGCGTCCGCGTACGAGAAGAGCACGTCCGGCGTGCGGTGCGCCGACACCACTTTCACCTCGTAGGGAACGCCCAACGCATCCAGCTTCTGCGCGGCATGCTGCATGGTGTCCCAGTCCGAGCGGGAACCCATCACGATGCCCACCACGGGGCTGGAAACGCTGGCGGTCATGGCCGTCCTCGGTCGCAAAGACGTATTCTACCCTTCTGACCGAACCGCTGATCGAGTCCCCATCCCGATGGATCGCAAACTGCTCGACCTCCTCTGCTGCCCCACCACCCGCCAGCCACTGGCCGTGCTTGATGCCCGCGGCCTGGAGGCACTCAACCGCGCGATCAGTGCGGGCCAGGTCAAGCGCGCCGACGATACCGTGCAGGCCGAACCCCTGCGCGAGGCGCTGGTCACGCATGACCGCAAGACCGTCTACCGCGTGGAGGACGGCATACCCGTGCTGCTCGCAGAAGAAGCGATCGCCACGGCGCAGGTGGGCGAATTCGCCGGCCGATGAGCATGCGCCCTGTGCCCCCCTCCACTGACGCGATCGCCGACGACGTGGCGCGCGCGCTGGCCGAAGACGTGGGCAGCGGCGACGCCACGGCGTCATTGCTGCCGGACGTGGCGGACATCGCCTACCTGCTCTGCAAGGAGGAGGCCGTCATCGCCGGACAGCCGTGGTTCGATGCCTGCCACCGTGCGCTCGATCCGGACGTACGGATCGACTGGCGTTTCCAGGACGGTGACCGGGTCCCGGCCGGCACCGTGTTGGCCACGCTGGAGGGACGCGCGCGCGCGCTCGTGACGGCGGAGCGTTCCGCGCTCAATTTCCTGCAGACGCTGACGGGGACGGCCACGGTGACGGCCGCGTACGTCGACATCGTGCGCGGCACCGGCTGCACGATCCTGGATACGCGCAAGACCTTGCCCGGCCTGCGGCTGGCGCAGAAATATGCGGTCCGCTGCGGTGGCGGCCAGAACCATCGCATGGGCCTGTACGACGCCGTGATGCTGAAGGAGAACCATGTCCGCGCGGCGGGATCGCTCACTGCGGCGATCCGCGCAGCGCGCCATCTGCAACCGTCGCTGCCGCTCATCGTCGAGGTGGAGACATTGGCCCAGCTCGATGAAGCACTGGCTGAAGGCTGCGAGCGCATCCTTATCGATGACTTCGATGCGGAGACGCGACGCGACGCGGTCCGTCGCGCGAAGTCCGCACCGTATTCCGGCCGCATTCCTCTCGAGGTCTCCGGCGGGGTCGATCTGGGCACGCTGCGCGCCATTGCGGAAGACGACGTGGATTTCGTTTCCGTCGGCGGACTGACCAAGCATGTCCGCGCCATCGACCTGTCGATGAAACTCGGCCCGGCGCCATGAGCAACGCATGTCGCCACTGAGCGCCCTGTTATGGCTGATCGCCGCGGCGGCTGCGTTCGCCTACTGGAATGCGGCGCGCGCGGCGGCGGAGCGTGCAGGCGCGCTTGGCCGGGATGCCTGCCAGGCAGCCGGGGTCATCTGGCTTGACCAGAGCGTGCATGCGAGCGGACTACGTCTGCGGCGCGGCGAAGATGGCTGGCTGGGCTTCGAGCGCAGCTTCCGCTTCGAGTATTCCCACGACGGCATCGATCGCCATGTGGGGCGGCTGGTGCTGCGCAAGGGCCAACTGGTCTCGTTCGTCGGGCCGGTCGCACGCGCCGTCACGCCGCTCGATCTGCACTGAGTCCGCTACCCGGGTCTGTCGACCTATCCGCGCGGGAGCGCGATACAGACCTATTTCACCACGCGCAGGAACGGCGGACGCTTGCCCGCTGGCGGCGGTGCATCGTCATCGGGTGGCGTGTCCGGAGACGGCGGCTGGTCATCGTCACTACCACTGGCATCGGGATCGTGTGCCACGTCGTCCGGCAACGCCATGCCCTGCCCGGTTTCGCGCGAGTAGATCGCCAGCACGGCACTGACCGGCACGTACACGGCCTGGCTGACTCCGCCGAACCGCGCAGTGAAGCTGACCGCCTCGTTGTCGATCAACAGCCGCACCACCGCACGTTCGGCGATGTTCAACACCACCTTGCCTTCCTTCACCGCGCTGACGGGCACCTGGACGCCCGCCTGCGTGGCGTCCACCAGCAGATGCGGCGTCATGCCGTTGTCGGCGATCCATTCGTTCAGCGCCCGCAACAGGTACGGGCGATGGCTGGTCATGCGGGGCGTGGCGTCAGTCATTTCGCGTCTCGGCTGCCGGTCGCTGGGCTGTCCTGCAATGCCTGCGAACCAAGCCTTGCTCGGATGCCGGCTAAGCCGGGATCTCGCGCAGCTTCCTCTCCGCATCCGTCAGGCTGCGCAGGAAACCGGGGTGGCGGAAGATGCGGTTGCCATAGTCCTCGATCGCCTTGCCGTCCTTCGGCAGCGGCACATCGAGCGAAGGCAGGCGCCAGATGATCGGGGCCATCGCACAGTCGGCCAGGCTCATTTCGGGGTTGAGGAAGAACTTGCTCGCCTTGAACAGCGGCACCGAGGCGGTCAGCAATTCCTTCAGGCGCTTGCGGCCCGCTTCGACCTGCTGCTTGTTGCCCAGCTGGATGGCCTGGACCTGGGGCACCCAGTCGTGCTCGATGCGCAGCATGGCCAGCCGCAGGCGTGCGCGCGACAGCGGATCCACCGGCATCAGCGGCGGATGGGGATAACGTTCGTCGAGGTACTCGCTGACCACGGACGCGGCGTACAGCACCAGGTCGCGCTCCACCAGGGTGGGCACGGAATGGTAGGGATTCAGGTCGATGAGGTCTTCGGGCGGATTCTGCGGATCCACCGGCACGAGGTCGTAACTGACGCCCTTGGCGGCGAGCACCAGCCGCACGCGGTGGCAGAGCACGTCATCGGTGGAAGAAAACAGCGTCAGTGTATTGCGCATACGTGGACTCGCAGCCATTCACGGCTCTCCGACGATCGGAATCCGCCGATCGCACCGACGCCGCCAGCCCCTTGCTGACGGTCGCCACGGTCCCTGAGTGTGCAATCCCTGCCGAAAAAAGCCAAGCAACCCCAGGCCCGGCCGATTTCGCCTGCGGTGCGGGCACGGAAGCCCTGCACCGCTGCAGTGGATGCGCGACGGTCCTTAGTGGACGTCCTTCCAGTACTCCTGCTTCAGCAGGTAGGCCAGGAACGTCAGCGCCGCCAGGAACAGGATCACCCACACGCCGATGCTCTGGCGCTTGAGGGCTGCCGGCTCGCCGACATACTCCAGGAAGTTGGTGATGTCGCGCGCGGTCTGGTCGAACTGCTGCGCGTTCTGGCGACCGGCCTGCGTCACCTTGAGGCTTTCCACATGGCGTTCGCCGGTGGCCGCGTCGGGCTGGCCGAACTCCGCATGCTGCAGGCCCTGCAGCTCCCACAACGGATTGGGCATGGACGCGTTCGGGAACAGCTTGTTGTTCCAGCCCAGCGGACGCGACTCGTCGAGGTAGAACGACTTGAGGTACGTGTAGATCCAGTCGCTGCCACGCACGCGCGAGATCACGCTCAGGTCCGGCGGCATCTTGCCGAACCATTTCGTGGCCGGGTCATGCGGCATCGACACCTGGATCTGCTCGCCGAACTTCGCGCCGGTGAAGTTGAGGTTCTTCATCACCTCGTCTTCGGTCAGCCCGAGATCCTCGGCCATGCGCGAATAGCGCATGTACTTCAGCGAGTGGCAGCCCGCGCAGTAGTTCATGTACAGCTGCGCACCGCGCTGCAGGGAGGCGCGATCGCTCAGGTCGTTGCCGGCCTGCAGCTTGTCGCCGCCGCCTGCGGCGAACACGGAGAACGAGATCAGCAACCCGCTGGCGAAGACAGCTAGGCGAGAGGCGAAAGTCTTAGTCATGCGTCGTCACCCGCTCGGGCACTGGCTTGGTCTTGTCGATCTTGGTCCAGATCGGCATGGTCAGGAAGAACAGGAAGTAGAAGGCGGTCAGGAAACGGCCGACGATGGTTTCCACCGGATCCGTACCCGGGCCGGCACCGATCTTGCCCAGCCACACGAAGCAGATGGCGAACACGCCCAGCAGCACCTTGGACAGCAGGCCGCGGTAGCGGTAGGACTTGACCTTGGCGCGGTCCAGCCACGGCACCAGGAACAGGATCGCGATGGCGCCGAACATCACCAGCACGCCGCTGAGCTTGTGCGGCACCACGCGCAACATGGCGTAGTACGGCGTGTAGTACCACACCGGCTTGATGTGCTCCGGCGTCACCAGCCTGTTGGCTTCGGAGAAGTTGTCGTGCTCGAGGAACCAGCCGCCCATGGCGGGGGCGAAGAACACGATGAACGCCGCAAGGATCAGGAAGCCACCGACATAGAAACCGTCCTTCACCGTGTAGTACGGGTGGAACGGCACGCCGTCGGCCGGGGCGGTCGGCGACCAGCGGTTGCCCTTCGGGCCCTTCTTGATCTCCACGCCATCCGGGTTGTTCGAGCCGACTTCATGCAGCGCGAAGATGTGCAGCACCACCAGCAGCAGCAGCACCAGCGGCAGCGCGATGACGTGCAGCGCGAAGAAGCGGTTCAGGGTGGCGTCGCTGGGCAGGTAGTCGCCCATGATCCATTCGGTCAGGCCGTTGCCGATCACCGGGATGGCGCCGAACAGCGAGATGATGACCTTCGCGCCCCAGAACGACATCTGGCCCCACGGCAGCACGTAGCCGAGGAAGGCTTCGGCCATCAGCACCAGGTAGATCAGCATGCCGAGGATCCACACCAGCTCGCGCGGCTTCTGGTACGAGCCGTACATCAGGCCGCGGAACATGTGGATGTAGACGACGATGAAGAACAGCGAGGCGCCGGTGCTGTGCATGTAGCGGATCAGCCAGCCCCACTCCACGTCGCGCATGATGTATTCGACCGAGGCGAAGGCTTCCGCCGCGCTCGGCTTGAAGTGCATCGTCAGGAAGATGCCGGTCAGGATCTGGTTGACCAGCACCACGATCGACAGCACGCCGAAGATGTACCAGATGTTGAAGTTCTTGGGCGCGTAGTACTCGCTCATGTGCTTGCGGTACACGGGCATGAAGCCCGGGGCGCGCGCGTTGAACCAGTCCATCACGCCATCAGCGGTACGGGTAATGATGTTCGCCATGGCTTATGCGCCCCCCTGCGGGTCGAGGCCGACGACGATGGTCGTGTCGTTCTCGTAGTAATGCGGCGGCACCACCAGGTTGGTGGGGGCCGGCACGCCCTGGAACACCCGGCCGGCCATGTCGAAGCGCGACTTGTGGCAAGGGCAGAAGTAGCCGCCCTTCCAGTCCGGATCGTACGGCTCGGGCTTGATCTCGGCCGCCATTTCCGGCGAGCAGCCCAGGTGCGTGCACAGGCCGACCAGCACGGAGATCTCCGGCTTCAGCGAACGCGTCTCGCCCTTGATGTACGACGGTTGCTGATCGAGGTTCTGCGACTGCGGGTCGCGCAGGTTCGCGTCCAGGGTCGGCAGCGCATCCAGGATCGCCTTCGAGCGCTTGACGATCCAGATCGGCTGGCCGCGCCACTCCAGGATCAGGCGCTGGCCTTCCTGCAGACCGGTCAGGTCGGCGGTCACCGGGGCACCGGCCAGCTTGGCCCGGGCGCTCGGATTCCACGACTTGATAAAAGGTACAGCTGCAATACCGGCACCCACTGCACCCACCACAGCGGTGGTCGCAGTCAGGAACCGGCGTCGGCCCGTATTCACAGGCCCATTGACCCCATCGATGGCCATCCGGCACTCCGCAAAACAATCAGGTAGCTAAAAAGGCTGCCAAGGCCGCACCCGAAACGCCGGTGCGGGCCGCATAAAGACGGCGAAGTGTAACGGATGGCTTAATGGGCCGACAACGGGCGCCGTGAAATCAAGGCCTTGCGGCGCGTCCGGCGTCGCCGCGAGCTGTTTCAGCGCGCGGCAACCGCCTGCCGGTAGCGGTCGGCCAGGACGGCCACGCGCTGCACGTAGCGCTGGGTTTCCTTGTACGGCGGAACGCCCCCGTGGCGGTCCACCGCACCTTCGCCGGCGTTGTAGCCGGCGGCGGCCAGGGTCAGGTTGCCGTTGAAGCGCTTCAGCAACCAGGACAGGTACTGCGCGCCACCGCGGATGTTCTGCGCGGCGTTGTAGGAATCGGTGACGCCGAACCGGCGCGCCGTGGCCGGCATCAGCTGCATCAGGCCCTGTGCGCCGGCATGCGACAGCGCCATCGGGTTATAGGACGATTCCGCGTGCATGATCGCGCGCAGGATGGATTCCTCCACGCCGAATTCGCGCGACGCGGCGGCGATCTCGGCCTGGTAGGCGGATGTGTTCAGTCGCAGCCGTCCGAAGTCGACGCTCGGATTCCCGCAGGCGAAGCAGGTCTCGATGTAGCTGTACTTGATGGTGCGCAGGCTGGCGACCTGGGTGCCGCCGCGCGGGCGCGTACTGGTGTAGTGACGCACGCCGTCCTTGATGTAGGAGTAGACCTGCCCGCTGACCACGCGGCGCGGACCGGTGGCCGGCGCGGGGACGGACGCAGCTGGCACCGCTGCCGGGACGATGGCGCTGGCCGAATCGGACAGGGCGGGCGAGCTGGCCGCTCCCACCGCCGGTGTGGCGGCTGCGGGCCGTGACACGGCGGAGACCTGCGTCGGCCGGTTGCGGTCGGGCGTGTAGCGGCTGACCACTTCGCAGCTTGCGCCACTGACACGCTTGCTGACGTAGTTCGGCACACCGTCATTGCCGGTGCACTTGTACAGCGTGCCCGCGCTGGCCGGCAGTGCGGTCAACGCGGCCAGTGCGGCCAGAAGCGTCAGAGTCCCCCTCATGCCGCGCAGTGTCCCGAATTCCCGGGTGATTGCCAAGTCCTTGTCCAACAAAGGTTTCCTCCAATCTGTGCGGCCGGTCGGAGTTCCGACTGCCGGGCGCCGGCCCCTTCATGCCACGCTGTTACCCGCTATCAACGCCAGCGGGGACGGGGACCGGCCGTCGCGCAGCGCGTAAACTACGCGCCCCCTGCCCGCCCACCCGACTGGATTAAGCGCCATGACCGGGACGCAAGCCCCCGCACTGCCGACCACGGCCGCCCCTGCCGTGACCGACCCCGCCCTCGTTCCGTTGCCCACCGGTCGCCCCCGTGCACCCGAGCAGGTCAAGGGCAAGCTCTACATCAAGACCCACGGGTGCCAGATGAACGAGTACGACTCGGCCAAGATGGCCGACGTGCTCGCCGCGTCCGACGGCCTGGAGCTGACCGACAACCCCGAAGAAGCCGACGTGGTGCTGGTCAACACCTGCTCCATCCGCGAGAAAGCGCAGGAGAAGGTCTTCAGCCAGCTCGGCCGCTGGAAGGCACTCAAGGCCGGTGGCCGTGACGTCATCATCGGCGTGGGCGGCTGCGTGGCTTCGCAGGAAGGCGAAGCCATCGTCAAGCGCGCACCGTACGTGGACCTGGTCTTCGGGCCGCAGACCCTGCACCGCCTGCCGGAACTGATCCGCGCCCGCCGCGAGCAGAACAGGCCGCAGGTCGACATCAGCTTCCCCGAGATCGAGAAGTTCGACCGCATGCCCGAGCCGCGCGCCGAAGGCCCGTCGGCGTTCGTGTCGATCATGGAAGGCTGCTCGAAGTACTGCTCGTTCTGCGTGGTGCCCTACACCCGCGGTACCGAGGTCAGCCGGCCGTTCGAGGACGTGCTGGTGGAAGTGGCGCAGCTGGCCGCGCAGGGCGTGCGCGAGATCAATCTGCTCGGCCAGAACGTCAACGCGTATCGCGGTCCCTATGGTGATGGCGAGGTCGCCGACCTCGGCCTGTTGATCCGCACGATCGCCGAGATCGACGGCATCGGCCGCATCCGCTTCACCACCTCGCACCCACTGGAATTCAGCGACTCGCTGGTGGATGCGTATCGCGACGTGCCGCAGCTGGCCAACTTCCTGCACCTGCCGGTGCAGGCCGGCAGCGACCGCGTGCTGTCGGCGATGAAGCGCGGCTACACCGCGCTCGAGTTCAAGCAGAAGATCCGCAAGCTGCGCGCGGTGCGGCCGGACATCTCGATCAGCTCGGACTTCATCGTTGGCTTCCCCGGCGAGACCGATGCGGATTTCGAGAAGACGATAAAGCTGATCGAGGACGTGGGCTTCGACCAGAGCTTCTCCTTCATCTACTCGCGCCGCCCGGGCACGCCGGCCGCGGACCTGGAAGACGACACGCCCGACGCCGTGAAGCACGCGCGCCTGGACCGCCTGCAGCAGCAGATCAACGCCTACGCCGCGGGGATCTCGCAGCGCATGGTGGGCACGGTGCAACCGGTACTGGTGGAAGGCCCATCGAAGAAGAATCCGAACGAGCTGACCGGCAAGACCGAGAACATGCGCTCGGTGAACTTCCCCGGCCACCCGCGGCTGATCGGGCAGTTCGTGGACGTGACGATCACCGAGGCGCTGGCCAACTCGCTGCGCGGACGCGTCGCGGGCACCGACTGAGGCGCCGGATCAGCCGACAGCGGGCAACGGCATGCCTTCGCGCTCGTTGTCCCAGATCATGTGGATGATCTTCCAGCCCTGTTCGCCCTTGTAGAGCTGGATGCTGTTGATCCCGCGCCGCTCGGGCACGGCATCGCCCGGGGCGTGGCGTGCCTCGTAGGCGCTCCAGACATGGGCGATGTTGCCGAACACGCGGATCTCCCGCGCGGTCTCGACCTCGAAGAAATCCACCTTCGCCAGCAGCGCATCGGCGTTGGTCCGGTACTCCGCCAGCGAGAACGACAGGCGCCAGGGCTTTCCCTGCGCATCCACGCCGGTACGGATCTGCCGGCAGTCGGGATGGAAGACCGCATCCTGTGTCGACCAATCGCGCGGACCCGCCGGTCCCGAGATCATCGCGTACATGGCGTCCACCGCCGCGCCGATCGCTGCTTCGTCCATCGTCTGCCCCGCTGTCCCGGAAGAAGCGCCAGCCTATCAGTCCAGCCGCTTGCGGAACCGCAGGATCGCCGCCGTCATCATCACCGAGGTGAACCCCAGCAGCGCCAGCACGTCGGGCCACAGTTCGGACAGCCCCGCGCCGCGCAACATCACGCCGCGGATCAGGCGCAGGAAGTGCGTCAGCGGCAAGGCTTCGGCGATCCACTGCACGACCTTCGGCATCCCGGCAAAGGGGAACATGAAGCCGGACAGCAGGATCGACGGCAGGAAGATGAAGAACGTCATCTGCATGGCCTGGAACTGCGACTGCGCGCCCGTGGAGATCAGCAGGCCCAGCGCCAGGTTCGCCACGATCAACAGGCACGCCGCAAGGTACGCATGCAGGAGGCTTCCACCCAACGGCACGTCGAACAGCCACATGCCGAGTGCCAACACCACCGTGGTCTGCACCAGGCCGATGGCCACGTACGGCAGCACCTTGCCGATCATCAGCTCGGCACTGCTGACCGGCGTGGCGATCAGCAGCTCCATGTTGCCGCGCTCGCGTTCGCGCACGATGGCCACGGCCGTGAACAGCACCATGGTCATGGTCAGGATCACCCCGATCAGACCGGGCACGATGTTGACCGCCGATCGACGCTGCGGGTTGTAGAAGCCCGTCACGCTGACCGTCCGCGTCGCGAGCGGCCCGCTGCTGACGCCATCGAGAGGCATCTGCGCCAGCTGCGCGGCCGCGCTCTGCACTGCGTTGTCGCTGCCATCGACGAGGATCTGGACCGCCTCGCGCCCATCGGCGCGGCGGCGTTCGTAGTCGGGCGGGATGACCACGCCGATGCTGATCTCCCCCCGGCGCATGGCATCGACCAGTTCCTGCGGCGTGGCGACTTCCAGGGCCGGGCTGACCACGCCGGTGGCGACGATGTCCATCACCAGCGCACGCGAGGCGGACGTCCGCGCCTGGTCGGCGAAGCCGGCGGACAGGTCGCGCAGGTTGGTATTGATGGCGTAGCCGAACAGCAGCAACTGCATGACCGGGATACCGACGATCATCGCCAGCGTGATGCGGTCGCGGCGCATCTGTCGCAGTTCCTTGACCATCACCGCCATCAGGCGACGGAGTTTCATGCGGCCTCCTCGCGAGCCGGCTGCGCGCGCGTGGCGGACACGAAGACGTCCTCCAGGTTGGCCTGCGATGCCGACACGCCCGCTTCGATGCCCGCCGCACGCAATGCGGCATCGACGCGCGCCGCGGCGTCGCCGTTGTCCGCCAGCAACACACGCAGCACGTTGCCGATCTGCGCCACGCTGACCACGCCCGCAATCCCCAGCAGCACCGCCTTCGCCTTCCGCGGCTGCGCAGCATCCACCACCAGGGTACGGCCCGCGAGTTCGCCCGTCAGCGTATCGGGCGTGCCATCGGCGACCAGCACGCCCCGGTCGAGGATGGCGATTCGATGGCAGCGTTCGGCTTCGTCCATGTAGTGCGTGGACACCAGCAGCGTAGTGCCTGCATCGGCGAGCTCGAACAGCTTCTCCCAGAAATCGCGGCGCGATTCCGGGTCCACCGCGCTGGTCGGCTCGTCGAGGAACAGCAGCTCCGGCTCGTGGATCACCGCTCCCGCCAATGCAAGACGCTGCTTCTGCCCCCCGCTCATCGTGCCCGCAAGTTGTTTCTGCCGGTCATGGAAGTGGTACTGCTCGACCAGGTCGTCGATCCGCTTCCGCGCCCGTGCTCGCGGGATGTCCTGCACGGCAGCCAGGAATTCCAGGTTCTCGCGCACTGTCAGGTCCTCGAACAGCGAGAACTTCTGGGTCATGTAGCCGATGCGCGTGCGCAGTTGCTCGGCCTGCTCCGGGATGCGCAGGCCCAGCACGTCGATCTCGCCTGCACTGGGCGTCAGCAGGCCGCACAACATGCGGATGGTGGTGGACTTGCCGGAACCGTTCGGGCCAAGGAAGCCGTAGACGTTGCGTCGCGGCACATCGAGATCGACATCGTTCACCGCGACCAGGGCGCCGAAGCGTTTGGTCAGCCCGCGGACGCGGATCGCGAGATCGTCCCGCTCCCGTGGCAGCGGCTCCAGCACCGACCGCACGCCGTCAGCATCGAGCGTCGGTGCGGAAGTCCCTCCTGCGGCGATTGCGGGTGCCGGGTCAGTTCGCTTCATCGGACACCACCTGCAGCGGCGCACCCACTGGCAGATCGGCGGCATCCTTGCCCAGGCTGATTTCCGCCAGATAGCTCAACCGCTCGGCGTCCTGGCCGGTCAGCGCAAAGTACGGGGTGAAGCTGGGTTCGCTGCGGATCATGCGCATGCGGCCGGCATACGTCTTCTCCTGTCCGTCCAGCCGCACCTGCACGGTGTCGCCAACCTTCAACCGGTTGCGCAGGGCCTGCGGCAGGTAGACGCGCGCATAGGGCGCCTCGCCCACCAGCATCACCGCCAGCGGTGCGCCGACCGGCGCCTGGTCGCCGAGCTTGTACGGCAGGCTGTCGATACGGCCCGCGCGCGGCGCCACGATGTTGAGCTTCTCCAGCGTCACCGCCTGCACACTGGCCTGCGCTTCGGCCGACGCGACGGCGGCCTCGCCCTGCGCCACTTGCTCGGTGCGCGTGCCGCGCTCCAGCTCCAGCAACGCGGCCTGTGCCAGCCGGACCTGGGCCTGCGCGCTCTGCGACGCGGCGCGTGCACGGTCCACCTCGGAGGCGGCGACCAGACGCTGGCGGCCCAGCGGCTGCAAGCGCGCGTAATAGGCATCCGCATCGCGGGCCTGCGCCTGCGCAGCGGCCAGGCTGGCGCGCGCCTGTGCAATGGCTTCGCTGCGCGGACCGGCGCGCAGTTCCGCCAGCGCCCCGCGGCTCTGCGCGGCCTGCGCCTGCGCGGCCGCCAGTTGCGACTGGGTGCGGGTCAATTCCAGTTGCAGCAGGGGCGCACCGGCGGCCACCTGCTGTCCTTCGCGCACGTCGACGCGCACGATCCTTTCCGCCACCGGCGACGGCAGCGTCACCCGGTCCCATTCCAGCGTGCCCAGGGCCTCGGGCGTGTCGGCGGCGCATCCCGCCAGCATCAGGATCGCGGCCGCCAGTGCGACGCGTTGCAGGTCATTTCGCATGGTCCAGCTCCAGTCCACGGTCCAGCAGCACCAGCGTGTGCCGGCGCAGGTCGTTGAAATCGATGTCGTCGGCGCCGAACAACTGGCGCCAGATCGGTGCGCTGGCCATCGGAAACATGGTCAACCCGATCAGCGACACCATCAGCAGGCGAGGATCCAGGTCAGGGTTGAGCTGTCCGGCCTGCTGCGCGGCGGCGAAGCGGCCGGCCATCATCTTCGGCAGCATCGGACCGACCTGGCTGATCATCATGTCGCGCAGCGCGCCGCCCTCGCAGAGGATCTCGCGCACCCACAACGTCGGCAGCCAGGGGTGCTGCGCAACCACGCCGCCGATGCCGTGCACGAAGCCGGCGACCAGTCCGGCCACGTCCCCCTCGCCCGCGTCCACTACGGGCGCGCGCATCTGCGCCACGACCGGCAGCAGACGTTCGGCCACCACGGCCTGCTGCAGCTGCGCCTTGTCGCCGAAGTAGTAGTGCACCAGCGCGGGGGTGACGCTGGCTTCCGTCGCAATGTCACGCAGCGAACTCGCGGCGATGCCCTTCCTGACGAAGCACGTCAACGCGGCGTCGAGCAGCGTGGCGCGCAGATCGGCCACCTCGGCCGTGGGACGGCGGCCAGGGCTGCGCTTGCGGGGCGAGGCGGCCTTCTTCGACGGCGCCTTCGCCGTGCCGTCGGCATTCTGTTCGGGATGCTTGAGAGATGTCATGCGCCTATTTAATTTTCGAATTAATTAAATTTCAAGCCCCCTCCGACGAGCGGCATGCGGTGGCCGCTGCCCTGACGCCGGGTTACCCTGCCTGCCCGCCTTGAGTCCGCCAGGAATCGCCGCCATTTCCCCTGACAGCCCGCGCCTGTGGGTGTTCACCCTGGAAGCCCGTCCCCTGCCCGACAGCCCTGATTTCGTCGAGGCCGGCGGGGCGTTCGTGACCTGCTACCTGCGCCCGGGCTTTACGCCAGACCCCATGCGCCGCGCCGTCGAGTTCGTCCGCGAGCAGGGCTGGGAGGTCATCGCGGTGGAAGACGAGCCCCTGCAGATCGAACGCCACGACGCTCCGGAAGCCGAACACTTCGACCAGGCCCTCGTCGATGACGAGGTCTACGTCTTCCACCAATGGCCGGTGGACGACGCGGGCGACCAGACGCGCCACTAACCGTTATTGCCACGAGTATTCCCCCGCCCCATGACTGCCCCCAGCAAGCACGAATTCACCCTGCAACCCGAGAACGTCGAACGCCTCGCAAACCTGGCCGGCCCGTTCGACGCGCACCTGCGCCAGATCGAACTGCGCCTGGGCGTGGAGATCGCCAACCGCGGCGCCATCTTCCGTGTCACCGGGCCGGAGAAGTCCGTCGCCGCCACGGAGAAGCTGCTGCATGCGCTGTATGAGGAAGCGGCCAGCGAGACGTTCGACAGCGAGGCCATCCACCTGCGGCTCAACGCCGCCAACGTGGATCGCGTGGCGGAAGAGGACTACCTGCCCCAGGACGTGGCCATCAAGGTCAAGCGGGGCACCGTGCGTGGCCGTGGCGCCAACCAGGCGAAATACCTGCACGCCATCGCCACGCACGACATCAATTTCGGCATCGGCCCGGCCGGTACCGGCAAGACGTTCCTGGCCGTCGCCAGCGCGGTGGAAGCGCTCAACGAATCGCGCGTGCAACGCCTGATCCTGGTGCGCCCGGCGGTGGAGGCCGGCGAGAAGCTCGGCTTCCTGCCCGGCGACCTGACCCAGAAGGTCGACCCCTACCTGCGCCCGCTGTACGACGCGCTGTACGAGATGCTGGGCGTGGAGAAGGTGGTCAAGCTGCTGGAGAAGAACGTCATCGAGATCGCACCGCTGGCCTACATGCGTGGCCGCACGCTCAACGATGCCTTCGTCATCCTCGACGAAGCACAGAACACCACCATCGAACAGATGAAGATGTTCCTGACCCGCATCGGGTACGGCAGCACCGCCGTCGTCACCGGTGACCTGACCCAGATCGACCTGCCCAAGCACCAGAAATCCGGCCTGAAGGATGCGCTGGACGTCCTGCGTGGCGTGGACGGCATCTCGTTCAACTTCTTCACCAGCCGCGACGTGGTGCGTCATCCGCTGGTGGCGAAGATCGTGCGGGCTTACGATGCACGCGATGGCAAGGATGCCGAGACCGGCCCTGCCTGATCCCCTCCGTCGACCGCGATCGCCATGACCCAAGGCCCCGTCCGCCTCGAAGTCTCCGTGAATTACGCCCTGCCGCGCACCGGCATCCCTTCGGCAGTCAGTTTCCGCAAGTGGGTGGCAGCGGCGTTGAAAGGCCGCATCCGCGAAGCGGATCTGGCCATCCGCATCGTCGACAGCAAGGAAGGCCGCGCGCTGAACCGGCACTATCGCGGTCGCGACTACGCGACCAACGTGCTGAGCTTCCCGGCCGAGATGGCCGAAGGCGTCAAGTTGCCCAAGGGCGTCAAGATGCCCTTGCTGGGCGACCTGGTGATCTGCGCACCGGTCGTGGCGCGCGAAGCGAAGGAGCAGAAGAAGCCGCTGGCAGCGCATTACGCGCACATGACCGTGCACGGCGCATTGCACCTGCTGGGCTGGGACCACGAGGACGACAAGGAAGCCGAGTGCATGGAACAGCTGGAGCGCGAGATCCTCGCCGAACTCGGCATCGCCGATCCTTACGCGGAAGACTGACCGCATGCTGCGCACCCTGCTGTTCGTGCCGACGTTGGCACTGGTCCTCTCCTCCCCTGCCGCCGCGCAGGACGCCCCGCCAGACCTGCCCGCACTGATCGAGTGCCGGAGCGACATCACCCGGTTGACCGCGCTTGCACCCGCGCTGGAGGACCCGCTGAAGGCGGTCGCGCTGGGGTGGCAGCCGCTGCCGCAGGCGAACATGTTCATGACCGAATACCGGCTGGCCAGGCCGATCCGCGTCTTCGGGCACGACACAGACCACATCGCGTTCTCCGGCGGCGGCGTGATCGCGCTGCTCGACCTGCCCGATCCCCGGCCGCTGGCGCAGCAACTGGCGCTCGAAACCGCCATCGACACGCCGGCCAAGGCGATGTTCGGCAAGGAGCTGCGCAGCGAGGAAACCCGCGACGCCGCGACCGGCGAGCTGCTGATCGAATCGGCCGTATTGAACGTCAGCAACGTCGCCTCGCACCCCGGCAAGACACTGGTGGGCTGCAGTTACAGCCTGGACCTTCCGGAGGAAGCGCCCGCGGACGAAGCAGCACCGCCCGCCGGGGCCGCGCCGCCTGCGTCCGGCGCCCAACCGGGTTAGACTGGCCTCAACGCCCCGTGGGCGACCACTCCCCCGAGATGTCAGAAGACGACAGTACCTTCGCGCCGGACGGCTCCGACAAACCGTCGGAGAAACGGCGCTCCTGGCTGGACCGCCTCAGTTCGGCGTTCTCCGGCGAACCCAGCACACGCGACGACCTGGTGGCCATCCTGCGCGATGCGCAGTCCGACGGCCTGATCGGCGGCGATACCCTGAAGATGATGGAAGGCGCCATCGCCGTCGCCGACCTCACCGTGGGCGATGTCATGGTGCCGCGCGCGCAGATGGTTTCGTTGCCCGTGGAGGCACGCTTCCTCGACCTGATGAAAGAAGTGGTCGAATCCGGCCACTCGCGCTTCCCGGTACACGGCGACGACAAGGACGAGATCCTCGGCATCCTGCTGGCCAAGGACCTGCTGCGCGGCGTGGTGGCCGACAACGGGCCCGGCAGCGTGCGCGAACTGCTGCGCCCCGCCGTGCTGATCCCCGAATCGAAGAAGCTCAACCTGCTGCTGAAGGAATTCCGCCTGTCGCGCAACCACATGGCGATCGTCGTCGACGAGTACGGCGGCGTGGCCGGCCTGGTGACCATCGAGGACGTGCTGGAACAGATCGTCGGCGAGATCGACGACGAACACGATGAAGCCGAGGATGGCGCCGCGCTGATCGCCGCGCAGGCCGATGGCCAGTTCGTGGTGGATGCGCTCACGCCCATCGCCGACTTCAACGAGCGTTTCGGCGCGGATTTCCCCGACGACGAATACGACACCGTCGGCGGCCTCATCACCGCCGCGATAGGCCACCTGCCGGAGACCGGCGAGGAGCTCACGCTCGGGCGCTTCATGTTCCGGGTCGCCCGGGCCGATGCGCGCCGCGTACATGCCTTCCATGTCGGGGTGCTCGCCGATGCGTAGCGTGGCTGCACGCCTGGCGCTGCTGGGCGTGCTGTGGCTGCTGGCCGTGACGGCGTGGGCCGCCCCGCGGATCGGCGTGGCGACGATGCAGCCGGGCGAGGTGTTCTTCGAACGCTTCGGCCACAACGCCATCGTGGTGGTCGATCCCGCCAGCGGCGACGCGATCTCGTACAACTTCGGCTTCTTCGATCCGGGCGAGTCAGACTTCGTCGGCAATTTCGCCCGCGGCCACATGATGTACTACCTCATGGCGCTGCCGTTCGAGCAGGATCTCCTGCAGTACCGCGACAGCGGCCGCGGCGTCTCGCTGCAATGGCTGGACCTGGCGCCGGCGCAGGCGCAGGCACTGGCCGACGCGCTGGTCGAACGGGCCAGGCCGGAGAATGCGCGCTACCGCTACGACTACTTCACCTCCAACTGCTCCACGCAGGTGCGGGACGCCCTCGATGCTGCGCTCGGCGGCACGCTGAAGTCGCAGCTCGCCGGCCGTTCGCGCGGCAATACGCTTCGCAGTGAAGCGGTGCGGCTGGCGTCGCCGGCAACATGGATGTGGCTGGGCTTCGACGTGGGCCTGGGACCCTCGGCCGACAAACCGATGTCGCGCTGGGAAGAGGCCTATGTCCCCATGCGGCTGGCCGACAGCCTGCGCGAAGCGAAGAACAGTGCAGGCCGACCCCTGGTGCAGTCGGAAATGCAGTTGCTGCCGCACCGTATCGCCCCGGAGCCGGCGGAAACGCCACGGCGATGGCTGCCCTGGCTCGGCGCGGGTGTCGTGGCGGCGTTGCTGATCGGCTTCGCCGGCCGCCGCTGGCCGCGTGCCACCGCCGCCGCTGCGTTGCCGTTCTGGCTGCTGTGTTTCATGGCCGGCGGTGTTCTGGTCTACCTGTGGGGATTCACCGACCACTGGGCCGCATGGGCGAACCGCAACCTGTTGCTGCTGAACCCCCTCTGCGTGCTGCTGATTCCCGGCGCAGTTTCCGTGCTGCGCCGCCGCACGCCACCTGCCTGGTTCGGCTGGCTGATCTGTGCCATCGCGGGCGGTGCGCTGGTCGCCTGGTTCCTGCACTGGCTGCCGTTGCGCCTGCAGTACAACCAGCCATGGATCGCGCTGCTGCTGCCGGTGCATCTCGCGCTTGCATACGTATTCATGCCGCGACGCTTGTCGCGCTGAGCCCCGCCACGCACGATGCGGCCCTCTGCACATCGCGAGGGTCGCATGCTCCGTTATCTCTTTCCGCTAGTCGTCCTGCTCACCGTCGGCGCGGACGTCGCGCATGCAGCCCCGGGGCCTCGCGTCGCATCGCCTGATGGCTCCATCGTGGTGGAACTGTCCACCGACAACGACGGCCGCCCCGCCTACGCCGTGTCGCGCAAGGGACAGCCGGTCATCTCGTCGTCGCGGCTCGGCTTCCTGCTGCGGGATGCGCCGAAGTTCGAGCGCAACATCGAGATCGTGCAGCCGCGCACGCGCACCTTCGACGAGACCTGGGAACAGCCGTGGGGCGAACGCCGCTTCATCCGCAACCACTACAACGAGCTGACCGTCACGCTGAAGGAGAAGGCCAAGCCCTTCCGCAGCTTCGACGTGGTATTCCGCGTATTCGACGATGGCGTGGGCTTCCGCTACCGCTTCCCGAAGCAGGCGGGGCTTGAGCAGGTGAAGATCAGCGAGGAGCTGACCGAGTTCGCCCTCGCACGCGATGCCACGGCATGGTGGATTCCCGCCGGCGAATGGAACCGCGAAGAGTATCTGTACCACCGCACGCCCCTGCGGCAGGTCGGCGATGCGCAGACACCGATCACCTTCAAATTCGAGGACGGCACCCATCTGTCGATCCACGAAGCCGCGCTTGTCGACTACAGCGGCATGAACCTGACCCGCGTCGAGGACCGCAAGCTGAAGGCCGACCTCACGCCCGGCATCGGCGAAGGCAAGGTGGTGCGCGCGGCACCGTTCGATACCCCATGGCGCACCCTGCTGCTGAGCGATGACGCCGCCGGCCTGGCCATGTCCAGCCTCACCCTCAACCTCAACGAGCCGAACGCGCTGGGCGACGTGTCGTGGGTGAAGCCGATGAAGTACGTCGGCGTGTGGTGGGAGATGCACCTGGAGCTGAAGAGCTGGGCTTCCGGGCCGAAGCACGGTGCCACCAACGAGAACGTCCGCAAGCACATCGACTTCGCCGCGAAGCACGGCTTCGGCGGCGTGCTGGTGGAAGGCTGGAACGTGGGCTGGGACGGGGACTGGTTCGGCAACGGCGAGGACTTCAGCTTCACCAGGTCGTATCCGGATTTCGATCTGCCCGCGCTGTCGGCGTACGCGAAATCGAAGGGCGTGGTGCTGATCGGCCACCATGAGACGTCGGGCAACGCCGCGCACTACGAAACGCAGCTGGCTGATGCGTTCGATCTGTACGAGCGCGTGGGCGTGCCGGCGGTGAAGACCGGCTACGTGGCCGATGCCAGCCAGGCCAAGGTCACCGGCGCCGATGGCAAGCGCCACTACGCCTGGCACGAAGGCCAGGACATGGCGCGCCACCATTTGAAGGTGGTGACCGAAGCGGCGAAGCACCACATCGCGGTCAACCCGCACGAGCCGATCAAGGACAGCGGCCTGCGTCGCACCTATCCCAACTGGATCACCCGCGAGGGCGCGCGCGGCATGGAGTTCAGCGCGTGGGGCCAGCCCGGCAATCCGCCGGAGCACGAAGCCAACCTGGTGTTCACCCGCCTTCTCGCCGGCCCGATGGACTACACCCCGGGCATCTTCGGCATGAAGACGCGCTCCACCGACGGCATCGCCACCACCTGGGCCAAGCAGCTGTCGCTGTACGTGGTGATCTACAGCCCGTTGCAGATGGCGGCCGACCTGCTGGAGAACTACGAGAAGAACCCGGCACCGTTCCAGTTCATCAAGGACGTGCCGGTGGACTGGGAGGATACGCGCGTGCTGAACGGCGAAGTCGGCGACTACGTGACCATCGCGCGCAAGGAACGCGGCGGCGACAACTGGTACCTGGGTGCGCTCACTGACGAAGACGGCCGCACGCTGGACGTGCCCCTGTCGTTCCTCGACGAAGGCCGCCGCTACACGGCGCAGATCTACCGCGATGGCGACAAGGCGAACTGGAAGACCGCCCCCCAGGACATCGTGATCGAGGAGCGCAGCGTGACGCGTGGCGACACGCTGACGCTCAAGCTGGCGCCGGGCGGCGGGCAGGCGATCCGGTTCGTGGCGCGCTGACCCCTGACGCTTCTGTAGGAGCGACGCGAGTCGCGACCGCGAGAACAAAGCCGCCAAGCTCCTCACGAAGAACGGATCCTGCGGACGAGGCTCCAACTCACACCCGCAGGATCCGTGTCCGCCCCCCGTCCATGGAGTGTCGTTGCGAGGGTCGCGACTCACGCCGCTCCTACAGGGAGCCGGGCTTGCCGCAACGGCGTGCGTGGCGCACGATCCACGCCATGAACGATCTCGCCGCCATCGATACGAAACCCGCCCTGCCCCAGTGCGTCATCAACTGCGTGGTCTACGACCAGGGCGGCAAGCGGCGCGACATCGGCCTGGACGAGATCAGCGATGTACTCGCGGTCGATGATGGCAGCTTCATCTGGGTGGGCCTGTACGAGCCAGCCGATACGATCCTGGAGAAACTCCAGGAGGAATTCTGCCTGCACGACCTGGCCGTCGAGGATGCGCAGAACGCGCACCAGCGCCCCAAGCTGGAAGCCTATGGGAACTCGCTGTTCGTGGCCGTGCACACCGCGCAGGTCGTCGACGACCGCATCCGCTTCGGCGAGACGCATGCCTTCCTCGGCCCCCGCTACCTGGTGACCGTGCGCCATGGCGCCTCGCTGTCGTACGCGCCGGTGCGCGAGCGCGTGCAGCGCGAAGCCGACCTGCTGGCGCTGGGTCCGTCGTATGGCCTGTATGCGGTGCTGGACTACATCGTCGACAACTATCGCCCCATCATCGATCAGTTCAAGCAGACCCTGGACACGCTGGAGAAGGACATCTTCGCCGACACCTACCGGCGCGGCACGGTGGTGAAGCTGTACGACCTGAAGCGCGAACTGACCCAGATGCGGCTGGCGGTGGCACCGCTGCAGGATGTACTGGCGCAGCTGACCCGCTCGCAGAGTCCGCTGATCCCTGAAGAAGTGCGTCTCTACTTCCGCGACGTGCAGGACCACGTGCTGCGCGTGAACGAGTACACCGACACGCTGCGCGAGATGCTGACCACCGCGCTGAGCGTCAACCTGTCGCTGGTGACGCTGGCGCAGGGCGAGACGGTCAAGCGCCTCGGTGCGTGGGCGGCCCTGCTCGCGGCCCCTACGCTGATCACCAGCTGGTACGGCATGAACTTCGAGCACATGCCCGAACTGGGCGGACGCTTCGCCTATCCGATCCTGATCGCGGGAGTCGCGCTGGCCTGCTTCGGCCTGTACCGCCTGTTCAAGCGCTCGCGCTGGCTCTGACCGCAGTACGCCGTCGCACTGCGACCAAAGTCGAACCCTGAATCCGGGATTACGGATTGACCGGCTTCCCGCATGGGGGGACCCTTGGCGGGACTTGTCGGAGGGTTGCCGAATGAACGGTTTTTCCAAGATCGGCTGGGCGGCGCTCGCGCTGCTTGGTGCGGTGTGTCTGGGTGTGGTGGCGTTGCGCCAGGGCGAGCAGATAAGCGCGCTGTGGATCGTCGTGGCGGCGGTGTCCATCTACCTGGTCGCCTATCGCTACTACAGCCTGTACATCGCCAAGAACGTGATGGGGCTGGATCCGCGCCGGGCAACCCCCGCGCACTTGAACAATGACGGCCTGGACTACGTGCCCACCAACAAGCACGTGTTGTTCGGCCACCACTTCGCCGCCATCGCGGGCGCTGGCCCGCTGGTGGGCCCGGTGCTCGCCGCGCAGATGGGCTACCTGCCCGGCATGCTGTGGCTGATCGCGGGCGTGGTACTGGCGGGCGCGGTACAGGACTTCATGGTCCTGTTCATCTCCAGCCGCCGCAACGGCCGTTCGCTCGGGGATCTGGTCCGTGAGGAAATGGGCCAGGTGGCCGGCACGATCGCGCTGTTCGGTGCGTTCCTGATCATGATCATCATCCTCGCGGTGCTGGCGATGATCGTGGTGAAGGCGCTGGCCGAAAGCCCGTGGGGCATGTTCACGGTGATCGCGACGATGCCCATCGCGATCCTCATGGGCATCTACATGCGCTACATCCGTCCCGGCAAGATCGGCGAGATCTCGGTGGTAGGCATCATCCTGCTGCTGCTGGCCATCTGGTTCGGTGGCAAGGTCGGCGCGCATCCCACCTGGGGTCCCGCCTTCACCTTCACCGGCACCCAGATCACCTGGATGCTGATCGGTTATGGCTTCGTCGCCGCCGTGCTGCCCGTGTGGCTGCTGCTGGCACCGCGCGATTACCTGTCGACCTTCCTCAAGATCGGCGTGATCGTGGCGCTGGCGATCGGCATCGTCATCGCCAGCCCGGAAGTGACCTCGCTGAAGATGCCGGCGCTGACGCAGTTCGCCAGCACCGGCGACGGCCCGGTGTGGAAGGGCGGCCTGTTCCCGTTCCTGTTCATCACCATCGCCTGCGGCGCAGTGTCGGGCTTCCACGCGCTGATCGCTTCGGGCACCACGCCCAAGCTGCTCGCCAATGAAACCCACGCGCGCTACATCGGCTACGGCGGCATGCTGATGGAATCGTTCGTCGCCATCATGGCGCTGGTCGCGGCCTCCATCATCGAGCCCGGCGTGTACTTCGCCATGAACAGCCCGGCCGCCGCCATCGGCACCACGGCGGTGGACGTGGCCGCGAAGGTCAGCAGTTGGGGCTTCCTGGTGACGCCCGAGATGCTGGAACAGACGGCACACAACATCGGCGAAGGCACCATCATTTCGCGTGCCGGCGGCGCACCGACGCTGGCGGTCGGCATCGCGGTGATCCTGCACGACGCGCTGCCCGGCGGCGACGCGATGATGGCGTTCTGGTACCACTTCGCCATCCTGTTCGAAGCCTTGTTCATCCTTACGGCGGTGGATGCCGGCACCCGCGCGGGCCGCTTCATGCTGCAGGACCTGCTGGGCAACTTCATCCCGCCGCTGCGCAGGACGGATTCCTGGGGGGCGAACGTCATCGGCACGGCAGGCTGCGTCGCACTGTGGGGCTACTTCCTGTACCAGGGCGTGGTCGATCCGCTGGGCGGCATCAACACGCTGTGGCCGCTGTTCGGCATCGCCAACCAGATGCTCGCCGGCATCGCGCTGATGCTGTGCACGGTGGTGCTGTTCAAGATGAAGCGCGACCGCTACGCCTGGGTCACCGTCGTTCCGGCGATCTGGCTGCTGATCTGCACGACCTATGCCGGCCTGATCAAGATCTTCGACAGCAATCCCGCGGTCGGCTTCGTGGCGCAGGCGAAGAAGTACCAGGCCGCCATCGCCGACGGCCAGTTGCTCGGCGCGGCGAAGAGCATGAGCCAGATGCACCAGGTAGTGGTGAACAGCTACGTCAACACCGGCCTGACCATCCTGTTCCTGTTCGTGGTGTTCAGCGTGCTGGTCTATGCGATCAAGGGCATCCTGAAGGCGCGCGCCAGCAGCGAGCGAAGCGATCGCGAGACGCCGTTCGTCGCACTGAGCGAAGAGCAGCAGAAGGCCTGGCTGTAGGCCATGGGCACGGAACTCGTCCCGCTCTCGCACTTCGCCACGCACAAGCGTGTGTGGCGGAGGCTGGTGCAGACGGCACGGCTGTGCTGCGGCGTGCCCGACTACGACAACTATGTCCGGCACATCCTGGAGAAGCATCCCGACCGCGAGCCGATGGATTACAAGACCTTCTTCCGCGAACGGCAGGAGGCCAGGTTCGGAGGAAAGAGCGGGTTCCGCTGCTGCTGAGGCAGCGTGACCTGAAAGAAACAAAAAGGGCGAAGCCGATGGCTTCGCCCTTTTTCATTCTGGCCTTCCTGTAGGGGCGACGTAAGTCGCGACCGGAAAGATCAGCGTCGCGACTTACGTCGCTCCTACAGGGTTTCCGTGGTCAGCCCTGCCCCGCCATACCGCGCAACACCACGCCGACGACGTAAGCCGCCACGGTACCGGTCGCATAACCCAGCGCACCCAGCAGTGCACCCACCGGCGCCAGTGACGGATGGAACACCGTGGCCACCACGGGCGCCGAGGCTGGCCCACCGATGTTGCTCTGCGACCCCATCGCGAAATAGAAGAACGGCACGCGCAGCAGCTTGGCCAGCAGCAGCAACAGAACGATGTGGACCAGGATCCAGATCAGGCCCAACGCCAGCAGCCAGGGCTTGTCGGCCAGCGAGCCGATGTCCATCTGCATGCCGATGCACGCGATAAGGATGTACAGGAACAGCGCGCCGATCTTCGATGCGCCCGCGCCATCCAGCGTGCGCGCACGGGTCAGGCTCAGGCCGAGGCCAACGAACGTCGACAGCACCACGACCCATACGAAAGGCTCGTGCAGGCTGACCTGCTTCGCCCACGACACGTTCTGCGCGAACCACGACGAGGCCGGCCCGGCGATGGCATGCGACAGGCCCACGGTGCCGAAGGCGATACCCAGGATGACCATCAGGTCCGGCAGCGTGGTCACCCGCTCGTGCTGCTTCTGGTAGTGGGCCAGCCGCTGCTTGAGGTCTTCGATCGCGCGCGTGTCCGCGCCGGTGCGTGCATCGATCGCCTGCGCGCGGTTGGCCAGGAAGATCAGCACCGCCATCCACACGTAACCCACGCTGACATCCACCACGACGAACTGGCCGAACGTGGTCTCGTCCACGGCGAAAACTTCCTTCATCGCGAGCATGTTGGCGCCGCCGCCGATCCAGCTGCCCGCCAGTGCCGCCATGCCGCCCCAGGTATCGCCAGCGACGGTTTCGGGATGGATCACACCCATCAGCCAGAACGCGACCCACGCGCCCAGCATCACGCTGATCGACGCACCGGCATACATCGCCAGCAGTTTCGGACCGAGCTTCAGCACGCCCTTCAGGTCGATGGTCAGCGTCAGCAGCACCAGAGCGGCAGGCAGCAGCACGCGACTGGCCACGGGGTTGTAGAGCTTGCTCGCGTTGCCGTCGATCAGGTCGATGCTGTTGTAGATGCCGGGAATGAAATAGCACAGCAGCAGCGCCGGGACGTAGGTATAGAACTTCTTGAAGACGCCGGTGTCCCGCGAGGACGTCCAGAAGATGATGCCCAGCGTGGCGGCGATCAGGCCGAACAGGACGATGTCGTTCTGGATCAGCGCGGTGGAGGGTTCGGTGGCTGCGATCGCCATCGGCGTCGTTCTCCTTCAGGTAAAGAAAAAGGGCCGGCGTGACCGGCCCTTTCGCAAGGCGCTCAGCGGCCGATGTGCTGCTTCAGCCAGGCGTTGACGGTGTCGTGCCACAGGATGCTGTTCTGCGGCTTGAGCACCCAGTGGTTCTCGTCCGGGAAGTACAGCAGCTTGGAGTCGATGCCCTTGCGCTGCAGGGCGGTGAACGTGGACAGGCCCTGGTCCACCGGCACGCGGTAGTCCTTCTCGCCCTGCACCACCAGCATCGGCACGCGCCACTTGGCCACGTGGTTGACCGGATTGAACTTCTCGACGTTCTTCGGCACGTCGTACGGCGTGCCGCCGTTCTCCCACTCGGTGAACCACAATTCCTCTGTCACGTAGCCCATCGAACGGATGTCGAACACGCCGTCGTGGTTGACCAGGCACTTCCACGGCTCGTTCCAGTTGCCGGCGATCCAGTTGATCATGTAGCCGCCATAGCTGGCCCCGAGCGCGCACGCATTCTTGCCATCAAGGAAGGCGTACTGCTTCTGCGCCGCCGCCCAGCCCTTCTGCAGGTCTTCCAGCGGCCGATCGCCCCAATGCTGGCTGATCGCGTCGGTGAAGGCCTGGCCGTAGCCGGTCGAACCGTGAAAATCGATCATCACCACGGCGTAGCCCTGGCCGGCATAGGTCTGCGGATTCCAGCGATAGCTCCAGCCGTTGCCGAAGCTGCCCTGTGGGCCGCCATGGATCAGGAACGCCACCGGGTACTTCTTCCCTTCGACGTAATCGTGCGGCTTGACCACGTAGCCGTGCACGGTCTCGTTGTTCCAGCCCTTGAAGTTGAACTGTTCGAAGTCGCCGAAGCTGACGTCGCCCAAGGCTTCCTGCGCGCTCGGCGTGATCGCGCGCAGCGGTGCGCCCGAGAGCGTCGTGGTGAACAGCTGGTCGCCGCTCTTCAGCGTGTTGCGGGTGAGCGCCAGGGTGTCGCCCGCGATGTCGAAGGCGGAGATGCTGCCTTCGCCGACGACCGACTTCACCGAACCGCTCGCCACATCGACGGAAAACAACGGATGCTGGCCCACGTCCTGTGCGGTGGTGTAGATCGTCGCACCATCCTTCGACAGCACGATGCCGTCGGCGGAACGGTCCCACGTCGGCGCGATCTCGCGCACCTGCTTCGTGGCGAGATCCATCGCCATCAGCCCAAAGCGGTCGGCTTCGAAGCCGGGCCGCTTCATCGCGCGGTAGTAGAGGGTCTTGCCGTCGGCGCTGAACATCGGACCGGTGTCCCACGCCGGATTCGCGGCAGTCAGGTTGACCGGTGCCGTGCTGCCATCGGCGGCGAACTGGTACAGATCGAAGTTGGTGGACCAGGCTTCGCCCTTGCCTGCGACGCGGATCGCGGCGACGACGGCGCTGCCGTCGGGTGACCAGGTGTACTCGTCGGCGCCGCCAAACGGCTTGGACGGCGCATCGCCATCGATCGTGTCCGTGAGCGAGGTGGCGGTGGCGGCCGGCTTGGCCTTGCCTTCCGGCAATGCGGCCACGAACAGGCGGCTGCGGCGGCCGTCGGCCCAAGTGTCCCAGTGGCGGACGAACAGGCCGTCGTAGACCACGCCGGTGCTCTTGCGCGCGGCGGTGTCGTCGAGCTTCTTCTTCGTACAGGCGAAATCGGCCTTGCACTCGGCGAAGGTATCGGTGCTGAAGAGCACGCGCGTTCCATCGGGCGAGAGTTTGTAACCGGCTACGTCGAGAGCGAAGGCCGTCAGCTGCTTCGGCGTGCCGCCGCCGGCCGGCATCGCGTACAACTGCTGTGTGCCGGACTTCGCGCTCAGGAAGTAGACAGTCCTCCCATCCGGGGAGAACGACGGCGAGTTAGCGCTCCAGCCTTCCGGTGTCAGCCGCTTGGGCGGCGCCATGTCGCGGGTCAGCAAGTTGCGGACCCACAGGCTGCTGCTGGCCTTGACCACCTCGGCATCGACGGTGCGCTTGGCAAATACGACGGTGCCGCCGTCCGGCGACAGCACGGGCGAGGACACGCGGTCCAGCTTCTGCAGGTCGCGCACGTCCAGGCCGCGGGCTGTAGCCAGTGACGGCAGCGCCGCCAGCAGGCAAAGGGGCAACAGGGCGGATTTCAGCTTCATCCGGGGCTCCGGCAACAGGGAAACCCCGATGGTAGGCGCTAAGCGCGCCGGGGCGCAAAGGCGTGAGGTCACGCCTTTGCGCCATGTGTCCGGTCAGCGGGGACCGGGCTCCACGTCGCCCAGCGCCTTCGACTTGGCGCCGGTGCGGTACAGCAGCCACCCGACGATGGCCAGGATGACCAGGCCAACGATCTCGCCCCGCTGGAACGCTTCCGGCAGCACCAGCACATCGCGATCCTTGGACACGTAGATGGCGATGCCGACCGCAATGCCCATCAGCGCCTCACCGGTGATCAGGCCGGCGGCAAACAAGGTGCCGGGGCGATGGATGCGATCGCGCGCTTCTTCGTCCTTCGTACCCACCATGCCATGGCGCTTCTCGACCAGATACGCCAGCAGGCCGCCGAGGAAGATCGGCACCATCAGTTCCAGCGGCAGGTAGATGCCGATGGCAGCCGCAAGCACCGGCACGCGGAAGCTGCTTTTCCGGGCCTTCAGCATCTCGTCGATGGCGATGATGACCGCGCCGATGACGGCGCCAATGGCGATGATGCCCCACGGCAGTTCGCCGCCGAACAGGCCCTTGGCGACCGAGGCCATCAGCGTGGCCTGCGGTGCGGACAGCGGGTTTGGATGTTCGGCCGTCGGCGCGCCGATGCCGTAGGCCTCGGACAGGATGTTCAGCACCGGCGCCATGATCAGCGCGCAGGAGAACGCACCGATGCCCAGCATCAGCTGCTGCTTCCACGGCGTGGCGCCGACGATGTAGCCGGCCTTGAGATCCTGCAGGTTGTCGCCGCCCACCGCCGCCGCGCAGCACACCACCGCGCCGATCATGATCGCGGCGACCGCGCCCAGCGGCGCACCACCCACCCCGACTGCCATGCGCCCGCTCTCGCCCAGCAACAGCAGCAGCACGACCGAGGCGAACAGGATGGTGGCGATGGTGATGCCCGACACCGGGTTGTTCGATGAACCCACCAGGCCGGCCAGGTAGGCCGAGACGGACACGAACAGGAAGCCCGCCACGATCATGATGATCGCCATCGGGATGCTGACGTGCCACATGCCGACGATGGCCTGGTACAGCAGCAGCAACGGCAGCACGAACACCACCAGGGCAACCAGCATCCACTTCATCGGCAGGTCGCGCTCGGTCTCCGCGACTTCCGCACCGCCCGATCCGGCGCGCGCGGCGGCGATGCCGCTCTTCACGCCCGACAGCAGCGACTTGCGCAGGGAGAACAGCGTCCACACGCCGCCGATCAGCATGGCGCCGACACCCAGGTAGCGGATCTTGGCCGACCAGATCGCACCCGCGATGTCCTCCGGCCCCGCTCCCGCGATGCTCTGCGCGAGCGCAGGATCGGTGCCCATGAACGCCATGTGGTACAGCGGAATGGCGATGTGCCAGGACAGGATGCTACCGGACAGCACCACGATGCCGATGTTAAGGCCCACGATGTAGCCCACGCCCAGCAGCGCCGGCGACAGGTTGGTACCCAGGTAGCCGAGGTACTTGCCGAAGAAGCTCGCGCCGGCCGCCGTGTCCGGGATCAGGCGCATGCCGCTGTGCGCGGCGACTTTCAGCACGGCCCCGATGGCGGCGGAGAACGCGAGGATCTTCAGGCCCGGACCGGGATTCTCACCCGCCTTCAACACTTCCGCCGCAGCCTTGCCCTCGGGAAACGGCAGCGGCTCCTCGACGATCATCGAGCGGCGCAGCGGCACCGAGAACAGCACGCCCAGCAGGCCGCCGAGACCGGCGATGGCCAGCACCCAGGAATACTGGAAGTCCTGCCAGTAGCCCAGGATGATCAACGCGGGGATCGTGAAGATCACGCCCGCTGCGATCGACGAACCGGCCGAGGCACCGGTCTGCACGATGTTGTTCTCCAGGATCGTGCCGCCGCCCAGCAGGCGCAGCACGCCCATCGAGACGACGGCCGCCGGGATGGCGGTAGCCACGGTCAGGCCGGCGAACAGGCCCAGGTAGGCATTGGCGGCCGACAGCACGACGGCCAGCACGATGGCCAGCACGACGGCACGGAAAGTAAGTTGCGGGGTCCCCGGCGAGCTCATGATGCGTTCCCGAATGGCGGAAAGCGGACACGCTAGCGTCCGCTGCCCGGCAAGTCCAGCTGCATGCTCCGGCGTGCCGCCTATACTCGGCCGGTTTCCCGATGCTGGAGCGGTCCTTGAGCCACCCTGCCCCCGCGATTGCCGGCCGCGACGACTTCCTCGGCCATCCCAAGGGCGTCTACGTCTGCTTCTTCACCGAGATGTGGGAGCGCTTCTCCTTCTATGGCATGAAGGCGTTGCTGCTGCTCTACCTGACCAAGTACCACCTGTTCGCCGACGGCGCCGGCTATGACCTGATCGGTGCGTATGGCGGTCTGGTCTACTGCATCCCCGTGATCGGCGGACTGCTGGCGGACCGCTGGCTGGGCATGCGCAAGGCCGTGGTGTTCGGCGGACTGCTGCTGGTCGCCGGCCATGCCGGCATGGCGTTGGAGGGCGCGGCGGCGGTCTCGGATGGCGGCGTGGTGACGCGCGACGAAGGCGCACTGCGCACGATGTATCTGTCGCTGGCGTTGATCGTGATGGGCGTGGGCTTCCTCAAGCCGAACATCACCGGCATCGTCGGCCGCCTTTATCCGGTGGGCGATCCGCGCCGCGATGGAGGCTTCAGCCTGTTCTATGCGGGCATCAACCTGGGCGCGCTGCTGGCCTCGCTGGTCTGCGGTTACCTGGGCGAGACGCTGGGATGGAAGTACGGCTTCGGCGCCGCCGGCATCGGCATGCTGCTGGGCCTGGCGATGTTCCTGTGGGGCCAGCGCTATCTGCAAGGCCATGCGGAGCCGCCGTCGCCGCCGGCACTGCGCACATCGGTGCTGGGCCTGAGGCGCGAGTGGACGATCTACCTGGCCGCGTCGCTCGGTGTATTGCCGTTGGCCTGGCTGATGTGGGCGGCGGCGAACGGCGCTTTCGCGCTGGGTGGCGAACTCTCGCTGGCGCTGGTGTTGATGCTCGTGGTGCTGATGCTGGTGCTCGCCTGGTTCACCTGGTTCGTCACCACGCAATGCACGCCGCCGCAGCGACGGCAGATGATCGCGCTGATGGCGATGATCTTCATGTGCCTGGTGTTCTTCACGCTCTACGAGCAGACCTACGGCTCGTGGGTGATGTTCACCGACCGCCTGCTGACCAAGGATCTGTTCCCGTCACTGGTGCAGGCCCAAGGCGTGGTGGTGTGGTCGGACAGCCTGGCGGCGAACACCCGCATGTTCCTTTCCACCGCACCCTGGTCCACGTGGGGGCTGCTGGCAATGCCCCTTGCCTTCGTCGTCGCCGTTCGTGCCTCAGAGCGCAACCCGATGACGGGATTTCCGCGCGCCGTTTTCCTCGGAACTGCCGGCGTGATGGTGCTGCTGGTACTTCGCGATTCCGTCGTGCTCCCGCAGACAGCGGGATCGCTGACCTATCTCGGCGCGCTATTCCTGGTGGTGCTGGCGCCGATCTTCGCGTGGCTGTGGGCGGCGTTGGGGCGGCGCGGCCGCGATCCGTCAAAGCCGTTGAAGGGTGCGCTGGGCCTGCTGTTCGGCGGACTTTCATTCGTACCGCTCGCCATCGCCGCGCAACAGGTGGGCGACACCGGCGCGATGGCCAGCGTGTGGTGGCTGGTGCTCGCCTACCTGCTGCTGGAAATCGGCGAGATGTGCCTGGCACCCGTCAGCCTCGCGGCCGTCACCGAGTTGTCCGTGCCGCGCGTGGTGGGGCTGATGATGGGCATGTGGCTGCTCGCCACCGCCTTCTCCGAAACCCTGGCGGCGCAGTTCGGCAAGCTGGCGGCCGTGGATATCCCGGAAGGCCAGACATGGGACATCGCGCAGGCAGCCGCAGGGTACGCGGACCTGTTCTGGCTGATGATGTGGATCGGCCTGGGGTGCGCGGCCCTGGCACTGGTGGCGGCACCCGCATTGAAACGGATGATGCGCAAGGCATGAACGACAACGGCGCCCGCAGGCGCCGTTGTGGCTGGATCGAACAGGCTGCCTACTTGGCCTTCGCACCACCGAGGTGGCGGTGGAAGAAGTCCAGCAGCTTCGTGTAGTACTCGCGTTGGTTGGCTTCCATGTAGAAGCCATGCCCTTCCGTCTTGTAGTACAGCGACTCGACCGGCACGCCTGCGGCCTTCAGGCGACGCTCCATGATTTCAGTGTGCTGAACCGGGGCGCGTTCGTCCTCGCCACCGGCGGCAAGGAACACCGGCACCTTGATCCTGTCGGCCATGTTGACCGGCGAAACCGCAGCCAGTTCATTGCGCGGCCCGATCCACTGATTCAGATAGGTATCACCCGAGCCCCGTCGCTGCACGTCGCCACGCGTATGCATCATCGGAAGGTCGTAGACACCCACGTATCCGGCGGCACAGCGATAGAGCCCGGGTTCCTTGGCTGCACCCGTGACAGCCGCATATGCGCCATAGCTCGCGCCATAAATGCAGATGCGGCGAGGATCGGCGATGCCCTGCTGGATGGCCCACTTGGTCGCATCGGTGACATCGTCCTGCATGGCCAGGCCCCACTGACGGGCACCCGCTTCCCGGAACGTGCGGCCGTAGCCACCGGATCCCCGGAAGTTCGGCTGGAGGACGGCGTACCCAGCACCGGCAAGCATCTGCGCTTCGTCATCGAAGTGCCACATATCGCGCACGCCGAAAGGTCCGCCGTGCGGAAGCACGACCAAGGGGAGGTTGCGTGGCTCCACGCCCCTGGGCAAGGTCAGGTAGCCATGCAGTGGCGAGCCATCACGCGCGACCAACTGCACCGGCTTGGACTCGGCCATCGCCTCGGGATCGAACCAGTCCCGACGGCTGAGCAGATAATCCGCCTTCCTTTCGTTGATGCGGAAGAGGTAGAAATCGCCCGGGTTGCGGTCACTGGACATCTCGACCAGCGCAGTGCGGCCATCGGCCGTGATGGAGGTGATGCCGACGGTGTGTCCGGCGAAAGCCTGCTCCAGTTCCCGCTGCAGGATCGCCTCCTTGGCTGCCTTGTCGAAGAAAGCCGTGCGGGGACGCCCATCCATATACAGCGCGCCCACCGGTACGCGGCCACCGGTTGCGTCGGCGTCCAGACCCACGACACCATCGCTGTAGAGGATGGCATACGGATCGACCGTGACATCCTGCAGCACGGTCTTGCGCTGACCCGAATTCACGTCGTAGGCAACGATGATATTGGGACCCTTGCGCTGCTCGCTCAGCAGATAGGCGATTCGGTCATCTGCGGAAAATCCAATCGCATACTCGCCGACGCCAGTCGCGGACTCGTCGTTGATCAGCGACCATTCGGCGCCTTCACCCGACCGGTAGTAGAGCTTTCGGATATTGTCGGAACCGGCGCCACTGGCGAACCGCACGATACCGGCGTTGTCGGTCACGAAGCTGGCTCGCCGGATCGGCGCGCGCGCCACCTGTGTCCGTCGACCGGAGTACACGTCCATGCGCTCCGCACGTGTGTAAGGATCTTCGCTGAAGGGCCATACGGAAATGACGACGTTCTTGTCGTCACCCGGAAGGGTATCGACCAGGAACGCCGCGACATCCTCGACCTTCTTCGGCTGGATGCGAGTCCCTGCGCCACGACTTTGCACCCGGTAGCCGACGAGCATCTCCAGCTTGGTGCCGTCGGCATTGATCCCGTACAGCTCACCGGTCGGCTGAGGCTCGTCCAGCGCGCCGTACTTCTCGGAGATGGAAATCAGTACGCGCTCCGAGTTTACCCACCAGAAGCCGGACACGTGCGTGTTCTTCCCCAGCACGAAGTGCGCGGTCAGCTTGTTGCCGCTCCTCAACATGATCGCGAGTGCGGTCCTGTCCTCGAGCCTGACGGTGGCGGCATAGTACTCCCCGCCCGGCGAGAGCTTGATGTCGTCGAACTTGTCCTTGCGGACGAACGCGCCCACGTCTACGTCGTTCGCCGCCTCCGCAGACACAGCGGCAAAGCACACGTACAACAAGATGGCCTTGACGGCCAGATGGATCCACTTCGTCATACTGCCGCCCCAGGCGATGCAGGAGGCCATCGTTCCACACTCACGAGTCCGGGTTCAAAGGTCGCGGAACACGGGTGGCGGAGCGTGGCTGTGTGCCGACCGTCAGCCGCCGAGCACCTGTTGCAAACCAGTCCGCCAGTCCGGCAGCGGACGCCCCAGTTGCTGTTCGAGCTTGCCCACGTCAAGCCGCGAATAGGAGGGGCGCTTTGCCCGCGTGGGGTAATCCGCCGTCGTGATGGCCAGAACGCGGGGCGCGCGCGCCAGCAACCCCTGCGCGACCGCGTCATCGAAGATGGCTTCCGCGAAACCGTGCCAACTCGTCTCGCCGCGCGGCGTCAGATGGAAGGTGCCGGAAACCTCGGCCTGCTGGCGCAACAATTCGACCGTCACGTCCGCGATCAGACTCGCGGGGGTAGGCGTGCCGCTCTGATCGGCCACCACGCGCAGTTCGTCCCGGTCGGTCCCCACTCTCAGCATGGTTCTCAGGAAATTGTGGCCGTACTGGCCATAGACCCACGCGGTTCGCAGGATCACGTGCCGGCCACCGGCCTCGCGTACCGCCTCTTCACCGGCCAGTTTGCTGGCGCCGTATACGCCGAGCGGCGAGGTCGCGTCATCTTCGCGGTAGGGACGTGTGCCCTGCCCGTCGAAGACATAGTCCGTCGAGTAGTGCACGAAAGGAAGGCCGCGGTCCGCACATGCCCGTGCCAGCACACCCGGCGCCTCCGCGTTCGCGCGAAACGCGGCCTCGATGTCGTCTTCCGCCTTGTCCACCGCCGTGTAGGCGGCTGCATTGATGACAACCGTGGGCTGGATGCGCTCGACCAGCTCAACCAGGGTGTCCGGCCGGTCGAAGTCGGCAATCTCACAGCGGCCACCATCGGGCAGCTGACCGGACCGCGTCGTAGGCACGACCTCGCCCATCGCCGCCAGGCTTCGCCGCAACTCATTGCCAACCTGCCCATTGGCGCCCAGCAACAGGAACGTCACGGCACGTATACCGGCAGCCGCTCCGGCGCGATGTCCGCCAGCAAAGGTGCGGCTTCATCCTTGGCGGACAGCAACGGCGCGGACACCGGCCAGTCGATGCCGATGGCAGGGTCGTTCCACCGTACGCCAGCATCTGCTGCCTTGTCGTACTGGGCTGTGCACAGATAACTGAATATCGCCCGTTCGGATAGCACCGCGAAGCCGTGCGCGAAGCCCTCCGGGATCCAGAACTGGCGCTTGTTCTCAGCGCTCAGGACCACCGCAGCCCATTGGCCGAAAGTGGGCGACCCGCGACGGATGTCGACAGCGACATCGTAAACTTCGCCCTCCAGCACACTGACCAGTTTCCCTTGGGGATTCGGCCATTGGTAGTGCAGTCCACGCAGCACTCCACGCGAGGAGGAGGACACATTGCTCTGCACGAACTTCGTCGGCAGTCCCTGCTGGCCGTAGCGATCCGCGTTCCATGTCTCGAAGAAGAAGCCGCGGTCGTCGCCAAAGACTGCTGGCTCAACTACCACGCAACCCGGCAGACTGGTTTCAACTATTTTCATTTGACGACTCCACGCTCAGCAAGAGACAGTAGATACTGACCGTATCCATTCTTGGCCAGTGGCGCCGCCAACTTCTCCAGCTGAGCCGCATCTATCCAGCCATTGCCATAGGCAATCTCTTCAGGGCAGCACACGCGCAACCCCTGGCGCGCCTCGATGGTTTCGATAAAGTTCGACGCCTCGAGAAGCGACTGGTGCGTGCCGGTATCGAGCCAGGCGTGTCCACGGCCAAGCTGTTCCAGGTGCAGGTTGCCGGCATCGAGATAACAGCGATTGAGGTCCGTGATTTCCAACTCACCACGGGGTGATGGTTTAAGCGATGCTGCGTAGTCGCTCGCCTGCCCATCGTAGAAGTAAAGACCGGTGACGGCATAGTTGGAGCGCGGCGCAGATGGCTTTTCTTCGATGCCGATCACGCGTCCGTCATTGTCGAACTCCGCGACACCGTACCGTTCGGGATCGTTGACCCAGTACCCGAAGACGGTAGCACCACTCTCGCGAGCATCCGCGCGGCGCAATTGATCAGTAAATCCGTGCCCATAGAAAATATTGTCACCCAGAACCAGGCAGCTCGGCTTTCCGTCGACGAAGTCGCGACCGATGAGGTAAGCCTGTGCCAGGCCATCCGGGCTTGGCTGGACCGCGTATTCGATGTTCATGCCCCACTGGGATCCATTGCCGAGCAGCGCCTTGAACAGTGCCTGCTCGTGCGGTGTGTTGATCACCAGAACATCGCGGATGCCCGCCAGCATCAGCACGCTGAGCGGGTAATAGATCATGGGCTTGTCGTAGACCGGGAGCAGCTGCTTGCTGATGGCCTGGGTCAGAGGATAAAGGCGGGTGCCGGAGCCCCCCGCCAGGATGATGCCTTTGCGCGTCGTCATGTTCAGCACTCCCGGTTCAGGCGGCGGCGCCGATGCGCTCGAGGCGGTAGCTGCCATCCAGCACGCGCCGCACCCAATCCTGGTTGGACAGGTACCAGTCGACGGTTTCGCCTATGCCCTGCTCGAAGGTGTATTCCGGCTCCCATCCCAGCTCGTCGCGCAGCTTGGACGCGTCGATCGCATAGCGTCGATCATGGCCTGGCCGGTCGGTGACGAAGGTGATCTGGCTGCTGCGTGGCTGACCGTCGCCCCGGGGCACGCGGGCATCAAGCAATGCGCAGATCGTGTGCACGACGTCGATGTTCTGCTTCTCCGCATTGCCGCCGACGTTGTAGGTCTCGCCTACCCGCCCCTTCTGGAGCACCGTGCGAATGGCATTGCAGTGGTCGCCCACGAACAGCCAGTCGCGGACATTCTTGCCATCCCCATACACTGGCAACGGCTCGCCAGCGAGGGCGCGAGCGATGATCAGGGGAATCAGCTTCTCGGGAAAATGGTACGGACCATAGTTGTTCGAACAATTGGTGGTCAGTACCGGCAGTCCGTATGTATGGTGGAACGCACGCACGAGATGGTCGGATGCGGCCTTCGATGCCGAGTAAGGCGAGTTCGGCGCATAGGGCGTCGTCTCCGTGAACTTGCCGGTATCCCCCAGCGATCCATACACCTCGTCGGTGGAGACGTGGAGGAACCGGAAGGACTCGCGACGCTCGACGTCAAGCGACTTCCAGTAATCCCTGACGGATTCGAGCAGACCCAGCGTGCCCACCACATTGGTCTGGATGAATGCTCCGGGGCCGTCGATGGAGCGATCCACATGGCTTTCAGCGGCGAAGTTCACCACGGCATCCGGCGTGTGCTCGGCAAGCAATCGCGCCACCAGCGAACGATCACCGATATCGCCGTGCGCAAACACATGCAGGGGACTGTCCTTGATCGACGCCAGCGTATCGAGGTTGCCCGCGTACGTCAGCGCGTCCAGATTGACTACCTTCACTCCCTGCGCGACCGCGCGCAGGACGAAATTTCCCCCAATGAAACCGGCGCCGCCGGTGACAAGCCATGTGGGCACGTATTGCTCCTTATATATCCAGTATTGGTTGCGTCACTATCGTTCTGTAACTGTCACGCCTCAGAACGGAATATCATCATCGGCAAAGTCATCCATCGGCGCCGGCTGGGATGCCGGGGCCGGCGCAGGACGACGCTGTCCGCCGCCCTGGTTGCCGTAGTCCTGTCGCGGTGCGCGGGCCGGACGGTCTCCGCCGCCTGCTCCACCGCCACCTTCGCGACCACCGAGCATCTGCATCTCGTCGGCAATGATGTCGGTCGAATATTTCTCCTGGCCATCCTGGCCGGTGTACTTGTCGTAACGCAGCGAGCCTTCGACGTACACCGAGCTGCCCTTGCGCAGGTACTCGCCGGCGATCTCGCCGAGCTTGCCGAAGAACACCACGCGGTGCCATTCGGTGCGCTCCTGCTGGTTGCCGTCCTTGTCCTTTCGCACGCTGGTCGTGGCGAGGCTGATCCGTGTGATCGCCATGCCGCCCTGCGTGTATCGGGTTTCGGGGTCGTTGCCGAGGTTGCCGACCAGGATGACTTTGTTGATGCCGCGGGCCATATCGATATCCGTTCAGGGATGCCCGCCAAGCGCGGGCAAAGACCAGTGGAGTATACCTGCCGGACCCCGGCCATCGGCTTTCCGCCAGCTCACATGTAGGGCATTGCCGCAGCCAAGCCCCTATAATTCAGTGACTTCCCGGCCCCTCGTCCCATGTCCGTCGTCGAATCCCCCCGCATCGCGCTGGCCCTGCCCGGCATCCAGTCGCTCGCCCACGCCGACATGGCATCCGTGGACGCCCTGATCCGGGCGCGCCTGGCCTCGGACGTAGCGCTGATCAACCAGATCGCCGACCACATCATTTCTGCCGGTGGCAAGCGCCTGCGCCCCATGCTGGTGGTCCTGGCCGGCCAGGCCTGCGGCCCGACCACGCCAAACCACCACCAGCTGGCGGCGATCATCGAGTTCATCCACACCTCCACCCTGCTGCACGACGATGTGGTGGACGAGTCCGACCTGCGCCGTGGCCGCAGCACGGCCAATGCCCTGTGGGGCAATGCGCCCAGCGTGCTGGTGGGCGATTTCCTGTACTCGCGCAGCTTCCAGTTGATGGTGGAACTGGACCGCATGGACGTGATGCGCCTGCTGGCCGACACCACCAACCGGATCGCCGAGGGCGAAGTACTGCAACTGCTGCACGTCCACAACCCGGATACGGACGAAGCGGCCTACCTGCGCGTGATCGAGCGCAAGACCGCCGTGCTGTTCGCGGCGGGCACGCAACTGGGCGCGATGGCGTCGGGCGCGGATGTGGCCACGCAACGCCGCCTGTACGACTACGGCATGGCGCTGGGCTACGCCTTCCAGATCGCCGACGACGTCCTGGATTACACCGCCGATGCCGAAGCCCTTGGCAAGAATCTCGGCGACGACCTGGCGGAAGGCAAGGCGACGCTGCCGTTGATCCATGCGATACGCCACTCCGACCCCGCGACCTCGGAACGCCTGCGCGCCGTCGTGCAGTCCGGTGATGCCGATGCGATGCCCGACGTCCTGGCCGCCATCGGCGCCACGGGTGGACTGGAATACAGCCGCGAGCGCGCGAACCAGTATGCGGCGGCGGCCGAACAGGCGCTCCATGGCCTGCCCGAATCCGATGCCCTGGCGGCCCTGCGCGGCCTGGCGCGTTACGCCGTGGAGCGCGGACACTGACCCGCGCGGCGCGTCACTTCGCGAACACCTCGGCGAAGAAGTCCGCCATCATCCGGTAGGCCCGCCTGGCCGAGCGCTCGTGGTAGACACAGCCCGGCGGATTCCGGGCATCGGCTTCGGCGAAGCAGTGCACCGCGCCGCTGAAGTTCACGAACTGCCAATCGGCACCGGCCTTGCGCATCTCGTCCTGGAAAGCGGAGATCTCCGCGGCCGACACGTAGGTATCGTCGCCTCCATTGAGCACCAGCACCGGCGACTTCACCGGCCCGGCCGCCGGCAGGTCGGTCGCCAGCCCACCATGCAAGCTGACGACACCTGCCAGTGCATCTCCGGCACGTACCAGCTCCAGCACCGTGCTGCCACCGAAGCAGTAGCCGAACGCACCGATGCGGGCGCGGTCCACCAGCGTGGCCGGCTGCTGCCGCAGCATCTCGACCGCCTTCTGTATGCGGGCACGAAGTTTCGGACGATCGGCGCGCATCGCGTTGGCGACGGGACCAGCCTCGGCATCCGTACCCGGGCGGATGCCCTTGCCGTAGACATCGGCAACCAGCACCACATAGTCATCACCGGCGACCACGTGTGCCTTCTCGATCGCGGACGCGTTGACGCCTTTCCAGTTCGGCACCATCACCAGACCCGGGCGTGGCTGCTTCACGCTGTCGTCGTAGACGAGGTAGCCCGAAAAAGTATCGCCACCGAGGGTCCAGTCGACCGGCGTGGCGACAGGGGCAGCCAGCAGCGAGGGGGACCACAGGAGAAACAGCAGGCACGGCAACAGCGGGATGCGGCGCATCGTCGACTCCTCGTCGGGGTTCAGACGCAGTGTACGCCGCCCCTGCGCGCCGGGCTTGACGGCGCGTGCGCGGTCGCGCTCAGGCAATGCCGAGACCGGGAATGGCCGTGATGCCGTCGGGATCGAAGCCCGCCAGTTCCGCGAAATGCCGTCCGCGTGCCACGTAATCCCGATACTGGCCGAAGCTCGGTGCGCCGGGCGACAGTAGGACGACGCCGTCGCCGTCCAGCGCCGCGCGTGCGGCGGCGACGGCCTCCGGCAAGGTCTCCACGCCTGCCAGGCTGAAACCACCCTCAGCTGCGACCGCCGCCAGCAGCGCATGGATACGCGGGCCATTCGCGCCCATCGTGATGATCGCGTGCGGTGCCTGCACACGCATGTGCGCCGCGAAATCCGACCAGTCCACGCCACGGTCATGACCACCGACCAGCAACGCGATGCGCCGGCCGGCGAAGCACTCCAGCGCCGCCAGCGTGGCATGCGGCGTGGTGCTGATGGAATCGTTGACCCAGGTGATGCCTGCGCGGGTGCCCATCGTCTGCAGACGATTGGGCAGAGGGCGGAATGAACTTGCATGCGCCGCGAGCGGCAGCGCCTCGATGGCCGCCGCCTCCAGCGCTGTCAGCACCGCGCAGAGGTTGCTGCGGTTGTGGCGCCCGGGCAACGGCAACGGCCGGGTGTCCATCACGAAGGCGTCGCCCCGGTACAGCGCATCTTCGCGCAGGTGCCAGCCGTCGGCATGGTTGAACCAGTGCACGTCGCTTCGCGGCAGCGACAGGGCCGCCAGGCGGGGATCGGCGGCGTTCAGCACCGCGACACGGGGGTGCGCGCCGGTGACCAGCTTCAGCTTGTCTTCGATGTAGCGCGCCTCGCTGCCATGCCAATCCAGGTGCTCCGGGAACAGGTTCAGCACGATGGCGATGTCGGGGCGGGCATCGCTGGCGACGACATCACCCGTCTGGTAACTGGACAGCTCGATCGCCCAGTAGTCCGGCGCGGGCTGTGGTTCCAGGACTTCCAGCAACGGCAGGCCGATATTACCCGCGAGCGCGGTGCGATGCCCGGCTGCACGCAACAGGTGCGCGAGCAGCGACGTCGTGGTGCTCTTGCCCTTGGTGCCGGTGACACATATCGAGTGCGCGACGATACCGTCGGCCTGCGCATGCTCGGCGAACCAGAGGCTGGTGCCGCCCACAAAGCGCGTTCCCGCTTCCGTTGCCGAAAGCGCGATGGGTGCATACGGGCTGATGCCCGGCGACTTGATGACGATGTCGAACGCAGAAAGCCGCTCGCCCGTCGCGTGCGTTTCCACGGATAGCTGGTGGTCGCCCAGCGCGGTCGCTTCCGCCGCTTCCGCTTCGTTGCAGAACAGCGTCAACGGCAGCGACGGCAACCGCGATCGCACGGCGTGATGGGCGGCGCGACCCTCGCGCCCCCATCCCCACAGAGCGACACGTCGACCCTCAAGCTGCGAAATTCGCACGCAGTCGCTCCCACAGCGCGGCCGGAATGCGGTGCTCGCCGCCGATCTCCAGCAACGGGGCCACCGCCAGCGCTGCGGCATCCAGCTGCGGGCGGATCTCATGATTGAAGCGCGCCACGATCACGTCCTCGCGCCATTCCGGCCGATCGCCCAGCACGGCCATCGCCGCGCGCGATTCCTGGCCTTCGCCGACGCATTCGAACGGCTTGTGGTCCTGGTACTCCAGCAAGGCATCGAAGCCACCCGTCTGGTTCGCGTCATCGAGCAGGTTGCGTCCGAAGATGCCGACCAGTCGCGGCTTGGGCATGAAGGGCGCCAGCGCGAGGAACACGAAATGGCATTTCGGGCAGACACCGCACCAGCGATTGGTCGGGCGCTCGCCCAGCAGGTGGAAGTTGCGGTTGCAGCTGGAAAAATGGGCATCGTAGTGATCGGTACGCGCGAACTGCCGCGCCACCGCCAGCTCCGACAGCGGGCGCAACAACGAGTAGTAATGCAGGTCGGCGGCGACATGCGATTGCACGAAGTCGCCGAACGCGCGCTCGAACGCCCACCCCTTCGACCATTGGTGGTTCACTTCGCCCGTGCCGGGGATCATGCTGCCGTAGCTGGCCGAGCGCTCGTTGGAGAACACCACCTGGTCCACGCCCTGCAGCAGCGCGGCCAGCACCATGATGGCCGAGTTGATCGCGGTGACCGGGACATGCCCATTCCACGCCCCCTGCCGGTTGTAATCGAACAACTCCGGCGCCAGCGCGCGGCCGATGTTGAGCGTCGGCAGGCCGGTACGCGCCGCGCAGGCTGCGATCAGCTGCGAGCCACCGATCCAGGTCACCGTCTGGTCGATGCCGGCACCCCGCAGCGCCTCGATGCTGACCAGCGAATCCTTGCCGCCGCCGATGGCGACCAGCGCATGCTCGCGCAGGCCCGTGACGGCAGCGGGAGCCGGCGTCTGTGCGCCGACGGGAAAGCGCACGCGGCCGTGCAGGCTCAGCCCGTTGCGGTACGCGAATTCGCCCAGCCCGTGTACGTACACCTGCTCCAGCAGCACCGCCGTGGCTGCGTCGATGGCATAGCCGTCGATCCGGATTTCATTGGGCACCGCCGCCTTGTAGTAGCTGACGCCGGTGATCAGGTGCAGCAGGCGCACAGCCTGCTCGACGGCGCGCGAGCGGGTCGCGTCCAGGGTGAAGGGTGCGCCGGGAACGGTAACGGTCTCGGTCAGCTCAGGACCTTCGTCGAAGGCATAGACCAGGCGCGCGACGCCCGTCTCCGCATCGAAGGAACAGCGGACAAAGCGGAAGACGCGGATGCTGGATTTGTCGAAAGTCGTCATGCGTGACCCGTGGAAAGCACCGCCTGCCGGCGCAGGAAGCGGCGACAGGCAAAATATTCAAGGATGAAAGCGGGCACGGCACCGAACAGCAGCGCGGCCAGCGAACCGTAAAACACGATGACCGGCAACCAGCCCATGGCGTCGCCCATGGCGCCAGGCGCATCGGCCACGATCTGGTCGACGCCCAGGGCGACCATGGCCCAGGCCGCCAGCGAGACCGGGAACAGCAGGAACACCACCAGCAACGTGCGCAGCGTCATGCCACCGGGCTTCCAGTCGCGTCCCACCGACCTGGCGCGCGCGTGCCAGCGGGTGACGAACCATGTCCCCGCACCTGTCGCCAGCAAAGCGGCGGGCGCGAACCTCAGCGCGGACAGCACGTCGCGCACGCCGGGGGCGCGCCGATCGGCATCCATGAGCAGCAGCACGCCGACCAGCACCGCCGCCGCCATCAGCATGCTGAGCAGGGTGAACTCAGTGCGCGGCGTCATCGCCTGCCATTCCTTCGATCACGTCTTCAGCCGGCAACCCACGCAGGTTGTAATGGCTCGCCATCACGTAGCCGTACGCTCCTGCATCCGAGAACAGGAGTACGTCGCCTTCCGCCATTGCCGAGGGCAGCCGGCGACGCTTGCCGAACACGTCGCTCGACTCGCAGATCGGGCCCACCACATCGAAGGGTTCCTGCGCTTCGTCGTCCAGCCGCGATAGGTTGCCCACATCGTGCCAGGCGTCGTACAGCGCTGGCCGGATCAGGGTGTGCATGCCGGCATCACTGCCCACTCGCCGGATGCCCAGCTTCTCCACCACCTGCGTCACATGCGCCAGCAGTACGCCGGATTCCGCCACCAGGTAGCGGCCCGGCTCGATCACCAACTGATATGCCGGATACGCCGCCTTGATCGCGGCAAGGCCTTCACCCCATGCCGCGAGATCGAAGGGTTCGTCCGTCTCGGCATACGGGATGGGCAGTCCGCCACCGATGTCGATGGTCTCGATGGTGCCGATCTGATCGGCCAGTCCGCCAAGCTCGTCGGCGATCTGGTTCCAGTGCTGCGCGCTCTCCACGCCACTGCCCAGGTGCGCGTGCAGGCCAGTCACGCGCACATCGAGCGCACGGGCGGCGGCCAGGAACTCCTCGAGCTTCACCAGGGGCAGGCCGAACTTCGATGTCTTGCCCCCGGTCTTCACCTTGTCGTGGTGGCCGTCGCCGCGCCCCAGGTCCACGCGCAACCACACGCGATGCCCCCGAAAGACCTCCGGCCACTGCTGCAGCGCCTCGACATTGTCCAGGGTGACGTTGATGCCTTTGTCGAGCGCAAACGCGTACTCCTCGCGTGGCGCGAAGCTCGGCGTGAACAGCACATCCTGCATGGCGAGCGTCGGCGCCACCTCGAACACATGCTCCAGTTCGCCGCGCGACACGCACTCCAGCCCGAACCCTTCCTCCACCAGCGCGCGCAGGATGGCCGGATGCGAGTTGGCCTTGATCGCGAAGAAGCGCCGATCCACCGCGCCGATGCCAGCCAGTGCGCGCGCTCGGGCACGCACGACATCCAGGTTGTACGCATAGCGTGGCGTGCCCGCCTGCGCGAGCGAAAGCAGTCTTGCACGCGCTGCGGCGGCACTCCACCAGCGCACGCCACGATGACGCACGGCGCCGTTGATCTCGCGCCAGCTGGGGCCGAACACGCTGGCTTCGTCGGTCGGCATCGCGCCACTGTCGATCAGCGCCTCGTGCAGCACGGGCAACAGGCCCTCCGCGTCCGCTTCATCGATCACGAACGTCAGGTTCAGGTCGTTCGACGACTGCGAGATCAAGTGCACGCGTTCACGGCCGAACATCGCCCACACGTCCGACAGCTTGTGCAGCAGCGAGCGCATGCCCCGGCCGACCAGGGTGATCGCCGTGCACGGCGCGATCACCTTCACCCGGCAGATCTCGGCCAGGTCGGCGGAAAGCGCGGCCAGCACGTCGGTATTGACCAGGTTCTCGCTGGGGTCCAGCGACACGGTGACGTTGGTCTCCGACGAACCGATCAGGTCCACCGACAGGCCGTGCTTCTTGAAGCGGGCGAACACGTCGGCCAGGAAGCCCACCTGCTGCCACATGCCGATGCCTTCCATCGACACCAGCACGATGCCGTTGCGGCGGCTGACCGCCTTCACGCCGGGCACCGTGATAGCGCTGCCATCGATGGTGGTGCCGGGAAGATCGGGGCGCTCCGTATCCAGGATCGCCATCGCCACGCCAGCATCGCGGCACGGCTTGATCGAGCGCGGATGCAGCACCTTGGCACCGGTGGTCGCGATTTCCTGGGCCTCGTAGTAGTCCAGGCGCGTCAGCAGGCGCGCGTCGGGCACTTCGCGCGGATTGGCGCTGAACATGCCGGGCACGTCGGTCCATATCTCCACGCGCTGGGCACCGAGCAGCGCACCGAAGTACGCCGCCGACGTGTCCGAGCCTCCACGACCGAGGATGGCGGTGCCACCATCGGCATGCCGCGAGATGAAGCCCTGCGTCAGCAGCATGCGGCTGGACTGCCCCGCGAACGCGCGGCGCCAGTCCTGGTCGGGCGCGGTGTTGCACGACACCGACAGCCGCTGCGCCCACGGGCTCTGGTTGGGCAGGAAGTTGGCCTGCAGCCAGTGGCGCGCATCGACCCAGCCGAAGTCCAGCCCCTGCGCGCGCAGGTAGGCCGCGCCCAGCGTGGAGGACAGCAGTTCGCCCTGCCCCAGCACCTCGGCCTGCCAGTCCAGCGCACGGCCGGCGGCACGCGAATCGGCCAGCAGGTTGCGCAGCGCGGCGAGGCGATCGCCCAGCACGGCCTCCGCATCGAGCTCAAGTTCGGCGAGGAACTCGCGGTGGCGCTGTTCCAGCTTCGCCACGCGCTCCGCGCTGTCCGTCGCACCATCGGCAATCGCGGTCAGTTCGTTGGTGACGCCGGACAGGGCCGACACCACCACCAGGATGCGGGCATCATTTTCTTCCGCGCGTTTTTTCGCCAGCGCGCCGATCGTGTTCCAGCGGTGGCGACGCGACACCGAGGTGCCGCCAAACTTGAGAACAATCCAACGATCAGACGCGGGGGAGGCAGAGGGCATGGGTAGAATGGCGAGGGATGCCCGAACCCTTCGGGCGTGAACCGTCGATTCTAGCCGAAGCCTCCGCGCAGGACCGGACCGTACCGCATGCAACGAACCTCCCACCGCTACCTGCAGGTCGACGTGTTCGCCGACCGTCCTGGCGGCGGCAACCCGCTGGGTGTGGTGCTGGATGCGGCCGACTGGGCCACCTCCCGCATGCAGGCGTTCGCGGCCTGGACGAATCTGTCCGAGACCATCTTCTTCCTGCCGCCGACGACGCCCGGCGCCAGTTACCGCATCCGCATCTTCACCCCCCGGCAGGAACTCCCGTTCGCCGGTCACCCCAGTGTGGGTGCGGCATGGGTCGCGCTGCAGGCCGGCCTGGTCACCGCATCCGACCGCCTGGTGCAGGAATGCGCCGCGGGGTTGTTGCCCGTCCGGATCGACGACAGCGGCCCTCAACCCACGATTCAACTGAGGACGCCGCAGGCGCATCTGGTCGAGACGCCGCCGCTCCCTGCCCTGGATGCCGTCCTTTCATCACTCCCGATTGCGGGCGTCCGCCCCGGGCTGTGGAACAACGGACCTTCCTGGTGGCTCGTGGAGTTGGAGGACGCCGCAGCCGTGCGACACCTGGTGCCCGATCTCGCCGCCATCGCCGCATTGACCACGGCCACGGGCGCGGTGGGCCTGTCCGTGTTCGGCCGGACGCCACCCGGCAGCGACCACCACCTCGCCGTGCGCGCGTTCTGCCCTGCCGACAACATTCCGGAAGACCCCGTGACCGGCAGTGTCAACGCCTGCATTGCCGCCGCGCTGCACGCCGCAGGCGCGTTGCCCGGCGACTCTGGATGCTATCTGGCCAGCCAGGGCCGCGAACTGGGGCGAGACGGCCGCGTCCGGGTGCAGGTGGACGACGAGAGCCATGTCTGGATCGGCGGTCAGGTGCAGTTGGTCATCGATGGCCAGGTGACTTGGTAAGCTGCGCGGCCCCCACGCGAAACCCTGACATGACTTCTCGCCGTTACGTCCAGCTGGACGTGTTCGCCGACCGCCCTGGCGCCGGCAATCCCCTGGCCGTCGTGCTCGATGCCGCCGGACTGGACGATGCAGCCATGCAGGCCATTGCCCGCTGGACACGCTTGCCGGAAACAACCTTCGTGTTCGCGCCCACGCAACCGGGGGCGAGCTACGCCGTACGCATGTTCAGCCCGCGCCGCGAGGTGCCATTCGCCGGCCACCCGAGCGTGGGCACGGCGCATGTCGTGCTCGATGCCGGACTGGCGACGCCCATCGATGGCCTGCTGGTGCAGGAGGGCGTGGCCGGCCTGCTGCCGCTGCGTGTCGAAGACGATGCTGCCGGCCGCACCATCGCGGTACGCACGCCCCGTGCCCACGTGGTGAAAACAGGGGACACGCACGGCGACGAGGTACTGCGAGCGGCCATCGCGAACCTGCCTGCGGGCCGATTGCCTCCCGCCCTGATGGATGGTGGACGCCGCTGGTGGCTGGCCGAAGTCCGTGACGAGGCGGCGCTGCGTGCCGCCGCGCCGGACTGGACCGCGATCAGCGCGCTGGCAACCGCCACCGACAGCATGGGAGTGTGCGCCTACGCGCGCGCGCAACGCCAGGGCTATGACCTCGCCGTGCGCGCCTTCGTGGGCGCGCCAGCCGCATTCGAGGATGCGGCCTCGGGCGCCGCCAACGCGACCCTGGCCGCCTGGCTGACATCACGCGACGCATTGCCGGGTCGCAACGGACGGTACATCGTCAGCCAGGGCCGCGAAGTCGGCTACGACGCCCGCCTGCAATTGCGCGTGGACGAGGCCGGTGACGTCTGGTCCGGCGGCCACGTGCGCACCATCGTGACGGGTCACATCGACTGGTAGCGATCACGACCTCCCGTAGGAGCGACGTCAGTCGCGACCGCATGGCCTGAGGCATGCAGGAAATCCCGGAAATGGAGTAACGCGCCCGACCCGCGCATCTGTAACCACTCTGGCCGTGCGGTCGCGACTGACGTCGCTCCTACAGGAAAGCCGGTCTACTTCACTTCGTAGACCGGTTTGCCATCGACCCACGTCGAACGCGCATGCAGGTCATCCAGCTGCTCACCCGGCACCGCGAGCGGATCTTCGTCCAGCACCACGAAGTCCGCGCGGAATCCCGGCGCGAGCCGCCCGACGTCGCGCTCGTCATGCGCGGCCCAGGCGGCATCGGCGGTGAAACCCCGCAACGCCTCCGCAGCACTCAGGCGTTCGGCCGCCCTCCAGCCGCCCGCAGGATGACCGTGCGCATCCTGCCGTGTCACCGCCGCATGCAGACCCCGCCGCGGGTCAACCGATTCCACCGGAAAATCCGAACCCAGCGCCAGCTTCACGCCGTTGGCCTGCATGCGCTGCCACGCATAGGCGCCCGCGATGCGTACCGGACCCAACCGGTCCTGCGCCCATGGCATGTCGGAGGTGGCGTGCGTGGGCTGCATCGAAGCGATCACGCCAAGCTCGGCGAAGCGCGGGAACTCCTCCGGCGCAACGACCTGCGCATGCTCGATGCGCCAGCGATGGTCCGTCTTCGCCGTGCCACCCAGTACGCGCTGGTAGGCATCCAGCACCAGGCGATTGCCACGGTCACCGATCGCATGCGTGGCCACCTGCACGCCACAGCCATGCGCCTTGCGCATCGCGGCTTCCAGCGCGCCGGGTTCGGTCACCAGCAGGCCGCGATTGCCTGGATCGTCGCTGTAGTCCTCCAGCAACGCAGCGCCGCGGCTGCCCAGCGCGCCATCGGCATACAGTTTCACGCCGCGCATCTGCAGTCGGCCACCCGCATGGCCGTACGGGCCGCGCGCGCAAAGATCTGCAAGCGCGGCGCCATCCCCATCCGCATACGCGTCGATGCGCAGCGGCAGGCGTTGTTCATCGGCGAACTGCACCATCAGCGCCAGGTCCTCGCGCGACACACCCATGTCGTGCACACCGGTCAGGCCATTGCGCACTGCGGCCTGCAACGCCTTCTCCAATGCCTGGCGGCGGTAGGCGGTATCGGGCGCGGGGACGACGGCGTGGACCAGTGACATCGCGGCATCCACGAACACCCCGCTCGGCTTGCCCTCGATGCGCTCGATGCGCCCACCGTCCGGCTGCCAGTCGCCTTCCAGCGGACGCACCGCCTTGGTCGCCGCCGCGCGCAGCGCCGCGCTGTTCGCCCAGCCGGCATGGCCATCCACGCGCTCGAGCCAGACGGGACGCTCGGGGAAGGCCGCATCCAGGTCGGCGGCTGTCGGGAATGCCTTCTCCGGCCAGTCGTTCTGGTCCCAGCCGCTGCCAAGCAGCCATGCGTTGGGTGGAAGCTGTTTCTCGTACGCGCGCAGGCGCGCGATCACCTCGGCCTTGTCGCGTGCATCGACCAGATCGACACGCATCAGCGCATAGCCCAGCCCCATCACATGGCCGTGCGCGTCGATCAGGCCGGGGATGACGGTCTTGCCGACCGCATCGATGCGCTTCGCATCGGGATACCGCGCGAGCAACGCCTTGGCATCGCCCACCGCCAGGACGCGGCCCGTGGCGTCCCATGCCAGCGCCTCAACAACAGGGCGGTCCGGATCGGAGGTATGCACGCGCGTCGCCGTCAATACCTGCACCTGCGCCTGCGCGGCACCTGCCAGCGCCAGGACACATCCGATTCCCAATGCCAGACGCCGCATGCCCCGCTCCCCGTTTGGTGACCGGCCGGACTATGCGGTCTCGCGCGCACTGCGGCAACCCGGATACGGAAGAGGGGCCTTGCGGCCCCTCCGGTTTTCGACTGATTTGCGTTGCCGGGCGAGGCATCCGCTGAGCGGACACGCCTGCACGCTCATTCGGGGCGGACATCCACGCGGATGCGGATGCGGTCGCCGGGATGATGGTCCGTGCGCGTCCGGTAGGTGCGGTTGGCGTACTCGTAGGTCACGTCGTAACCGTTGACGCGTCCGTCGCCGTAGTAATCGTCACCGTAGCGCCCGTCGCTCACCGGTACCGGATCGCAGACCCGTACCCGGCCGCGCTGCACCTGGCGATCGCGCTGGGCGCTGTCGTAGATGGAACGGCCCGCCATGCCACCGACCATCGAACCGACGGCGGTACCGACGTAGCGGCCACTGCCGTCCCCCACCTTGCTGCCGAGCACCGCGCCGGCAATGCCGCCGATCACCGTGGCCACCGTGCGGCCCGAGCCGTTGCCGCCGGCAGGGTAGCGACGGTCGTCGCCATAGCGGTCCTGTCCATAGACGTCACGGTAGTCACCGCTGTCGTATACATCGTCGCGACGGACATCGCGCGCATACACGTCGTCGGCGTCGCGGTAATAGCATCGTTCACCACCGCCGGTGCTTCGGTACCCACTGTCGATGACGGGATCCACCCGGACTACGCGGGCATAGTCGTAATAGGGCTGCTCGCCGTCACGGTCTTCGGTGCCGTAGTAGCGCGAGGATTGCGCGGACGCCATGCCCGTGGTCAGCAGGCCGATGGCCAGCACGGTGGCGGATAGACGCTTCATGTCGGGTACTCCCCACGCCGGGGTGGCGTGCCGGCATGCTCGGGCGCGACGGGTGAAACATGGCTGAACTCAGGCGGCGGGCGATGCACGGTTTAGCCATTCGACAGCTTGCGCGGCGATGCCGGCAGCCTCACGCCCGAGCAGCGGCCCGACGTGCGAATCCGAAAGCGTTTGCAATGTTTCCGCGCCCCAGGCATCGGCCATGGCGCGGGCTGTCTCCGGCGGTACGTCTTCGTCGTGTCGCGACACCACGCACAACATCGGGCACGCGGGACGCGCCCGTGCGACACCGCCCTGCGCCGCGCGCAGGACCGCGCCGGATTCGTCGCGCCAATGCCGGAAGGCGAACAGCGCGGTGGCCTCATCCGTCCCGGGCAACGCCCTGCGCGTGCCGGCGAGCCGGGCATCGCGCCGCCACGGCACCACATGGGGCCAGTCGCGCGCGGGCAATCCGGCGTGCCACGGCGCAGGCGGCAACGGATTGACCAGCACCACGGCATCCGCGTCCGCTGCAGCGCCCAGGGCCAGCAGGCCGCCGAGGCTCGCCCCGACCAGCGCGCGTGGCCGAGGCAGGCCTGCGAGCGCGGCGCAGACCTGGGCCTGGTAGTCCTCCAGGCGCGTCGCGGCCAGTCCGCCGTGCACCGGCTCAAGGTCGGGCGCCTCCACGCAGAGGCGCGCCGCCTCGAACACGCCACGCCATACGTTCCATTCCCAGCCACCGCCGCCGGCGCCATGCACCAGCAGCGCAGCCCGCACGGCCGTCAAAGCAGCGTGGCCTCCAGCGACACCGGCACCGACAGTGCGCGCGAGATCACGCAGCCCGCCTTCGCCTGCTGGGCGATCTCCTCGAACTGCGCCGCGCTGATCCCCGGCACGCTGGCCGATACGGTCAGCTTGATGCCGGTGACGGTCGGGCCCGGATCCATGCCAGGCTCCATCGTCGCCTCGGCACGGGTCTGGATCTTGTCGGGCGTGAAGCCGGCCTTTCCCAGCACCGCCGACAACGCCATGCTGAAGCAGCCCGCATGGGCGACCGCCAGCAGTTCTTCCGGGTTGGTGCCCTTCTCGTCGCCGAAGCGGGTCTTGAAGGAATAGTTCTGCGCCTCGAACAAGCCGCTCTGCGGCGTGCTCAGGCTGCCTTTGCCGGACTGCAGGTCACCGTTCCACACCGCATCCGCATAACGCTTCAAAGCCATGGTCGTGCTCCTCGGGTAAGGGACGCGCAGCGTACACCCGCTGATGTTCACGCCGCGTTCCGCAGTGCGACTTGACCCCTCCGGCAGCCGCACCGATGCTGACCGCCCGCCATGACCGCCCGCCGAGCGACACCGCTCACGGGATGCGCTCAGCCCGGACAGCCATGACGGCCCTTCGACCCCAACCCTCGGGAGGAACGGCCTCATGTCGTACAGCACACAACAGATCCGCAACGTGGCCCTGGCGGGCCACCCCGGCGCCGGCAAAACAACCTTGTTCGAAGCCCTGCTGCATGCCGGCGGCGCCCTCCAGGTGGCAGGCACCATCGAGCGCGGCACCACCGTGTCCGACCATGACCCGATCGAAAAGGCGCGCGGGCATTCCATCGACACCGCCATCGCCAGCACCGATCACGGCGGCATGCACGTCAACCTGATCGACACACCCGGCTACCCGGAATTCCGCGGGCCCGCCCTGTCGGCATTCTCCGCCGTGGAAACCGTGCTGGTCGTGGTGGATGCCGATACCGGCATCGCGCACGGCACGCGCCGGTTGATGGAGCGCGCACGCGAACGCAACCTCTGCCGCGCCATCGTCATCAACAAGATCGACCACGAAGGCGCCGACTGTGCCGGCGTGCTTGCAGCGTTGCGCGAGGAATTCGGCCCCGAACTGCTGCCGCTCAACCTGCCGGCGGATGGCGGCAAAGCGGTGATCGACTGCTACGGCCAGGCCCAGGGCGACTCCGATCTCGGTCCCGTCGTCGACTGGCACCAGAAGATCATCGACCAGGTCGTGGAGATCAACGAGACGGTGATGGAGCACTACCTGGACCTGGGCGAAGGCGGACTGTCGGGCGAGGAGCTGCACGATGCCTTCGAGCAGTGCCTGCGCGAAGGACATCTGGTGCCGGTGTGCTTCGCCTCCGCGCGCACCGGCGTGGGCGTGAAGGAACTGCTGGACGTGGCCGAGCGCCTGTTTCCGAATCCCGCGGAAGCCAACCCGCCCCCGTTCGTGAAGCTCAACGGCAGCGGCCCGCAACCCATCGAGGCCGTGCCCGATGCGCGCGCACATGTCATCGCCGATGTCTTCAAGATCGTCAACGACCCCTTCGTCGGCAAGCTGGGAGTCTTCCGTGTCTACCAGGGCACGCTGAAGAAGGACACCCAGCTGTTCGTCGACGACGGCAAGAAGCCGTTCAAGGTCGGACACCTGTTCAAGCTGAAGGGCAAGGACCACGTGGAAGTCGACCAGGCCATTCCCGGCGACATCGCCGCAGTGGCGAAAGTGGACGATCTGCACTTCGACGCCGTCCTGCACGACAGCCACGACGAAGACCACATCCACCTGGCGCCGATCGATTTTCCCAAGCCGATGTTCGGCCTGGCCATCGAGGCCGCCAGCAAGGGCCAGGAGCAGAAGCTGTCGGTGGCGCTGCAGAAACTGGCCGAGGAAGATCCTGCATTCGTGGTCGAACACCAGCCGGAGTTGAACGAGACCGTCATCCGCGGCCTGTCCGACCTGCACCTGCGGGTGATGCTGGAGCGCCTGAAGGAACGCCACGGCGTGGAAGTGAAGACGCGACCACCCCGCATCGCCTACCGCGAGACGGTCAGCGCGAAAGCGGAAGGCCACCATCGCCACAAGAAGCAGACCGGCGGCGCCGGGCAGTTCGGCGAAGTCTTCCTGCGCATCGAACCCTTGCCGCGCGGCGGCGGCTTCGAGTTCGTCGACGAGGTCAAGGGCGGCACCATTCCCGGACAGTTCCTGCCGGCCGTGGAGAAAGGCGTGCGCCAGGTGCTCGGCAGTGGCGCGCTGGCCGGCTATCCGCTGCAGGACATCCGGGTGATCGTCCACGACGGCAAGCACCACGCGGTGGACAGCAAGGAAGTCGCCTTCGTGGCCGCCGGCAAGAAAGCCTTCCTCGACGCCATCGCCAAGGCGCGGCCACAGGTCCTCGAACCGGTCGTCGATCTGGAGGTCGCCGTGCCGGAAGCACAGGTGGGCGACATCACCGGCGGCCTGGCGGGCAAGCGGGCACGCATCAATGGAACGGATGCGCTGCGCGGCGAGATCGTGGTGAAGGCGCAGGTGCCGCTGGCGGAACTGGAGGGGTACGCGGCCGAACTCAAGTCGATGACCGCAGGCCAGGGCCGATACAGCCTGGATTTCAGCCACTACGAGCCCGTGCCGCTCAACGTGCAGCAGAAGCTGGTGGAGGCGTACCGGCCGAGGCCCGAGGAAGAGTGAGTGTGCATTGTGGTGCGGCATCCGGTCGCGGCGGGGCGCGATGGATGCCGCTTCCGGTGCGCACAGGCCGTCCGGTTTGCTCGTCATATCCGGCCATTTCCGACGCGCGGCGAGCGCCAGACCAAAGAAAATCGAAAAAAAACCGAAGAAAAAGGCGTTTTGGGGCCTTCCTGCCCTTGGCGGCGCGAATTCTTTGCCCTACATTTCGCTTGCCGATGCGATCGGCCCGATTACCCAACCACTCGACAGTAGAGACAGGACACATGGCAAAGAGCACCAAGAAGGCCGCGCCGAAGAAGGCCGCCAAGAAAGCTGCACCGAAGGCCGCCGCCAAGCCGGCCGCGCCGAAGCCGATCAAGGAAGCGCTGAGCAAGTCGGGCCTCGTCGCCCACATCGCCGAAGCGACCGCCATCGCCGCCAAGGACGTCCGCGCCGTGCTGGCCTCGCTGGAAAGCGCCGTGCACGCTTCCGTCAACAAGAAGGGCGCCGGCTCCTTCACCCTGCCGGGCCTGCTGAAGATCAGCGCCGTCAACGTGCCGGCCAAGCCGAAGCGCAAGGGCATCAACCCGTTCACCAAGGAAGAGCAGTGGTTTGCTGCCAAGCCCGCCTCGGTGAAGGTCAAGGTCCGTCCGCTGAAGAAGCTGAAGGACGCCGCAGCCTGATCGCTGCGCACCTCGCGTCACCCGAACGGGACGGCCATGCCGTCCCGTTTTCTTTTGCGGCACATCATCCAGCGCGCGACCACGGCGCGGCGTGCCATAGGTCACCCTTGTGATCGTCCGGCGCCGCCCGCAACTCTGTTGCTGTCCTTCCTCCAACCGGGTACGCAACGCATGAAGATCCAGGGCTTCCTCGACCATCTGCTGAAATCCTCCCACGGCGGCAGTCTGCTCAACGCCGACTTCGGCAAGGGTGCGGTCACCGGCGGCGCGCTGGGCCTGTTGCTGGGCAAGAACAAGACCACGCGCAAGCTGGCCACCTATGGCGGCCTGGCGGCGATCGGCGTGATGGCGTATCGCGCCTACGGCGACTACAAGCAACAACAGGGTGGATTCGCCGCCGGTGCCGGTCCGCAGACCGTGGATCGCCTGCCGCCGCCGCAGGCCGAACTGCACAGCCAGGCCATCCTGAAGGCGCTGGTGGCCGCAGCAAAGGCGGATGGCCACATCGATGCGCGCGAACGCCAGGTGATCGAGGGCGAGTTCGCCCGCATCAACAGCGATGGCGAACTGCAGCAGTGGCTGCATGCGGAACTGGAGAAGCCTCTGGACCCGGTCGAGGTGGCGCGTTCGGCCAGCACGCCGGAAATCGCCTCCGAAATGTATCTCGCCAGCCTGATGGTCGCCGACGAGCAGAGTTTCATGGAACGCGCCTACCTGGATGAGCTGGCGAAACAACTGAAGCTCGACCCTCCCCTGAAAGCCCAGCTCGAACGCCAGCTCTCGCAGCCGCAGCCGCCCCCGCTGCCCTGACCGGCGCCATGCGACCCGCCGCGCGCCGTTTGCGACGCCTCGCATGGTTGCTGTTGTGGCTGGTGGCGCTCGCCGCGTTGCTCGCCTGGGCGTGGGGCCGGCCGTTCATGGCATCGGCGCGCATGCTGTGGGACATCTCGCGTGCAACATCGCCGAGCGAACTCCCGGTTCCCGTGCAGGGCGTGCGTGCACGGCAGATCGCGGACACGTTCGGCGCCCCGCGCGGCAGCGATCGCACCCATCAGGGCGTGGACATCTTCGCAGCGCGTGGTACGCCCATCATCAGCGCCACGCGTGGCCTGGTGGTGTCGGTGCGCGACGGCGGACTCGGCGGAAAGCAGGTCTGGGTGCTCGGCCCCGGCCGCGAACGCCACTACTACGCCCACCTGGACGCCTGGGCCGACGACCTGTCCACCGGCCAAGTGATCCAGCCCGGCGATGTGCTGGGTTACGTCGGTACGACCGGCAACGCGCAGGGCACACCGCCGCACCTGCACTACGGCATCTATGGCGAGCAGGGCGCCTACGATCCGCTGCCGCTGTTCAAGGCTGCTGCGGACACGCGCCCGCGTTGACTGAACGACGCCGTCCGGCAGAACAGTCCATCGCGACGGCGCCCCTCGTTCCACCGCGGCCACGGGCCTATCTTGGGTCTGGTCCCCATCGCGCGTCCCGCGCCTGCCGCTATGCCCAACAACACCCACCGCTACCGCATCACCGTCACGCCCATCGAAGACGATGGCCTGCAATGCAACGGCCGTTGCACCATCGAGTTCGAACATGCCTGTCATGACGACTGGATGCGCATCCTCGAGAAACTCCAGCGCCAGCGCGGCCTCAGCGGCGACGAGCGCGCCGCGCTGGTGGTCGGCACCAAGCTGCTGAGCGGCCTGATGCTGGACCACCGCAAGGACACGGACGACCTGTTCGCGCCACTGCGCCCGCACATGGGCGAGTTCATCGCATCGCTCAAGGAGCGCGGCCGGGATGCGGGCTGACATGCCGCCCATCCCGCGCTAGCCTGCGGCGATGAAAGCACGCCACGCCGATGACGCCTTGGTACTCGAGGATATCCCCAACATCGGGCCCTCCATTGCCGGGGACCTGCGCGGCATCGGTATCACCCTGCCGCAGGACCTTGCCCACCAGGACCCGTACGTGCTCTACCGGCGTGTGAACGAAACCACCGGGCAGCGCCACGATCCGTGCCTGTGCGACTGCTTCATCGCTGCCGTGCACTTCATGCAGGGAAGCGCGCCGCTGCCGTGGTGGCACTACACCCCGGAACGCAAGCGCCAGTTCATGCGGGACCCGGCGCTGGCCGGTTAGGCGTCGGACAGGCGGCCCCGGCTAAGGTGCGCCGACACGTCACGGAGCTTTCCATGCGCACACGCCGACGCTTCCTGGTCGCGACCCTCGCCGCGACCGCCACGCTTGCCCTTGCCGGCTGCGAGACCCTCAACACGGTCACCGGCCTGCTGGGCAACCAGATCAATTTCACCCAGCCGCAGCTGCAGCGTTACCTCAACCACAGCTTCCCGCGCGAGTTCGACAAGCTGGGCGGGCTGGTATCGGCCACGCTCACCAATCCGCGTCTCAGCATTCCGTCGGGCGACGATCGCCTGCGCCTGGATTTCGACATCGGGGTGAGCGCGCTGGGCGCACGCGATGTCAGCCGCGGCCACTTCACACTGGCCAGTCGCCTGCGCTACGACCCCGCCACCCAGGGCCTGCATCTGGACAACCCCGAGATCCTGTCCGTCGACGTGCCCGGTTCCGGCTCACTGATGTCCGGCGGCACGCGCCAGCTGGTCAACACCGTGCTGGCCGAATACGCCCGCTCCGAACCGGTCTACCGGATCGACAGCGACACCTTGCGGCGTCTGCCGGCCAGCAAGCGGATCGGCAGCACGTTGATCGAAGACGGCCGCGTGGTCATCCACCTGCAATAAGGGATTCCGATGAAGAACCTGCTCTCGCGCGTCGCCCTGCTCGCCCTGCTGCTGCCCCTGTCCACCATCGCCCTGGCCGATACCGGCAACGTGCTGCGCTTCAACGCCGCCCAGCTGCAAACGGCGGCACGCGCCGGTTTCCCGATGGAACAGTCGCTGCTGGAGGGCTTCGCATCGCTCACCCTCAGCGATCCCGGTGTCAGCATTCCCTCGACCGGTGAGCGGTTGACGCTGCAGATGGACTACGACATCGCGCTGGCCACGGGCGAGCGCCTGGAGAATGGCAACGTGGTGGTCAGCAGCGGACTGCGCTACGACCCCGGCACCCGCGGCCTGCACCTTGTGGATCCGCGGATCGAACACCTGGGCACCGGCGCCGCCGGTCGCGGCCTGCCCGGCGGATCGCGTGAGGTCCTGCAGGAGCTGATCGGCGAGTACGCCCGCACCCGGCCGCTCTACACGCTCACCGAAGAGGATCTGGCGCAGGCCCCCGGTCCGTTGGGCGCGGACTCGCTGCGGATCAACGACGGCCACGTGGAGTTACGGCTGGCACCGTCCGGGACGCCGTGAGCCCGGCCTGACGGAGGTGCGTGGGCAGGATCCGGAGACGCGCCTGCAAGCCCTGGAGGCTTGCGCGCCAACCGAAGACGACGCCCTCAGATCTCGAAGCGGTAACTCAGCTTCACCACCAGCTGCTCGTCGTCACGCAGGCGGAAGCTGTCCTGCAGCAGGTCCTCCACCCCTTCGGTGCCGGTGCGCTGCTCGTAGCCACCGCGGGCATAGACCACGTACAGGTACGACAGCGGCGCCAGCTCGTAGCGGTAGCGCACCTGGAACCCCAGGTTGCGCACGCTGAAATCCTCCACCGTGTCGGTCGCCGCCAGCGCGTAGCCCTGCGGATCGAAACGCCAGGCATCCTGCACGCGCGCGTCCAGCGCGATGGCCTGCATTTTCACCCGCAGTTCGTGGCGGTCATCGACCACCCAGTCCAGGCCGGCACTGAGGTCGAACTGCCGTCGCTTGAAGCCGCCCACCAGATCCTCGCGTTGCCACACCAGCCAATCGGGGGTGTAGAGCGCATAGCCGCCGGCGTAGATGCTGAAGGCATCACTGATGAAGTAGGTGGCGGTGTACCCGGCACCCGCACCCAGCTTGCGGTTGCCCGCCAGGCCGCCGGTGAAGGTTTCCAGCTCCGTCTCGTGCGCCCAGTCGCCCTTTCGCGGTCGCTCGAACTCGAAGTACGTATTGAAGTTCGCCGGCAGCCGCACCACCCCGTTGCCACGCAGCAGCAGGTCGCTCAGGCCCGCGCTGTTGACGTTGATCTGGGCGTATTCGTAACTGCCGTTGCGCAGCTGGCCCTCGCGGCTCATCCGGAACTGGTCGTTGAGCTTGTCGCCGTGGTTGTTGTGGCTGCTGCTCACCCGCCAGCGCCAGTCCTTGGAGGAATAGCGCGAGGCATCGGGCAACCCGGTGAACCGCTTGCGGACTTCCCAGTGCAGGTAGTTGGTGCTGTTGCGCGAGAGATAGCCGAAGTCGTTGATCTGCAGGTCGTTGCCGAAGTGCATGGCGATCCACTGCTGGCGCCAGCCGTCGTCCATTTCGTAGTCGGCCCACACCGTCGCACCGAGGTCCTGCACACGATCCCCGGCCTGGTCGATGCGGCTGCCCAGCAGGCGACTGCGGATGTTCCAGCGCGCTGTCGGCCGCCAGTTGTGGTCCACGCCCAGCACGGTGGCCTCGCGGTCGGTGGCATCCTGCTCCACGCGGGTCAGCATCGCGCCGAGGTTCTGCTTCTCGAAATCGCGCACCACGCGCAGCGCGTGGAAGCTCCTTCCGTACTGGCCATCCTCGTCGGCCGAGAACAGGCCGTAGTTCGCCTTGCCCAGGCTGCCGTTCAACTTCAGCGCCGCCGTGATGTCGCCCGTGCTGCCCACGCGACGCGTATACAGCTGCTGGCTGTCGTCCGACGGCGTGGTCAGCTCGAAGATGCCCTGGTTCTCGGTGAAGAACGGCCGCTTGTCGCTGATGAAGGTCTCGGTGGCGCTGAAATTCACCACCAGGTCGTCCGCCTCCACCTGGCCGAAGTCCGGGTTCACCGTGGCGGTGAGCTGGAAGCGGCCGTTGGGCTTCCAGAACACGTCCGCACCACCGTTGAAGTCGCTGCGCCGGCCTACGTTGTCGTACAGGCCCGACACATACGGCGTCAACGCCAGCAGCGACTGGTCGTAACGCGGCACGGTGACGGACGCGAAATCGGACATGAAGCGCGGGCGCTCGAAGCTGGCGCTCGGCCAGGCCATGCGCTCGCCGGTCACGCCGATCACGCGCGCCAGGAACACTTTCAGCGTGCGCTGTCCGTCGGTGCCATCGCGCATCGGCGCGGTATGCCACGGGATCAGCAGTTCGACGCTCCAGCCCTGTTCGTCTTCGCCCACGGCATGCCGCCACTGGCCGTCCCAGTCGCTGTTGAACTGGTTTTCGTTGGTGATGACCTCGTCGGCAATGCCCCCGGTGGAGCTGACGGTGAATGCATAGCCGGTGCGCCCATCCCCGTCGAAATCGATGAACGCGTTGACGCGGTCGACCTGTTCGTCGAAATCGCGCTGCACCCTCTGCCGCGTGCGTGGCACGCCGGCAGGGTGCGTGTTGCGGAACGCGATGGCCAGCCCGTCCGGCGTGGCCAGTATCCAGGCCTCGGTGGGCAACGAACCTGGCTCGCCGGTCAGCGGCTGGGTCTTGCGGAAGTCGGTGACGTGGCGGGCACCCTGCCATTCGGCAGGATCGACGCGGCCGTCGATCTCGACGGCATGGACGGCGGCGCAGGGCAGGGCCAGGGCAAGCAGGCCGATCAGTCGTGGCAGGGTCATGGAGGCTGGGTGGTGGTCCGGTGCGCGCACGTTAGCGGCGGGACACGCGCGCGACACCTGCCTTCGGTCATTTCAACCGTTCGGCCTTCCGCGGCATCCGTGCCTGATGGGGATCAGCGACCCTTCTTGGGTTGCAGCATCGTGCCCGTGCACTTCTTGCTGCCGCAGCGGCAGGCCCAGATCTTCTTCAGGCGCGCGGTGTGCGGTTCGGACAGGGTGATGCCGTAGTTGTAGGTCAGTTCCTCGCCGGGCTTGATCGCGCGGATCGCCTCGATGAAGACCTTGTCCTTCTTGCGGTTCTTGCCGTCGTGCTCTTCGATCACGGCTTCGCAGTTGGGGTCGCAGCTGTGGTTGATCCAGCGCGCCTTGTTGCCCTTGTGGTTCGCGTCGATGACGTAATCATCGTTGAGCGTGAACAGGAACGTATGGCCCGAATCCGCGTCGCCGGTGTCGTCGGCGTCCACTTCGTCATGCGTGCGGCGCTTGCCCTTGTATTCCACCACGCGCTCGCCCTTCTCGATCGGGGCGATGGCGAACACGCCGTTGCCATGGATGTCGGATTGGCGGGCTTCGATCTTGCGGGGCATGCGGTGTCCAGGGAGGCAGTGGAGTGCGGAGGGGGGATTCTCGCCCAATGCCGCCGCGTTTCCCACCTTCCATGCCGCTGAACGGCATCGCGCGACACATGGCCGGTCCCCACAGGGCGGTGCGTTCCTTGCCCGGTTCCCTTCGATTTGTCCTCGCCATGCGCCCTGTCCGTGCCCTGCTGATGCCCGTCTCGCTGTTGTTCCTGGCCGCGTGCCAACCCGCCGGGCCACGCGCCGTCGCGAGCCTGCCGCCGGCGTCCGCCTCAGCGACGGGAGGCGATCTGCTCGCGCGCGGCGAATACCTGGTCCGCATCGCCGGCTGCAACGATTGCCACACCCCGGGCTATGCCGAATCGGGCGGCAAGGTCGACAAGGCGGGATGGCTGGTGGGCTCGCCGATGGGTTTCCACGGCCCCTGGGGCACAACCTACGCCAGCAACCTGCGCCTGCGCATGCAGCAGCTGAGCGAGGCGCAATGGCTGGAATACAGCGCCAACCTGCGTACCCGCCCGATCATGCCGGACTTCGCCGTGCGCGACATGAGTGAAGAGGACCGCCGCGCGATCTACCGTTTCGTGCACGCCCTCGGCGCTGCAGGACAGCCGGCGCCGGAGGCGTTGCCGCCGGGCAGGACGCCACCGCCGCCCTACTTCGGCATGGTGCTGCCGGCACCGCCCTCACCGCCCGCCGCCGCCCAGTGAACGGTGCTGGCGGGCTCCACTATGAAAACCTGCACCATGGACACATTCACCAGGGAAACACGCGGCCACTGACCATCCAGAACAGACCGAAGGCCAATCCGAACAGCGTCCAGAACAGCTGGCCCAGCCCGCGGAACAGCTTCACCGCCAGATAGACGCCGCCGATGGCCAGCAGCACGCGCCACAGGAAGCCCTGGTCCAGGCCGTGACGGGAGGAAGCGGATTCGGGGTGACCGTGGATCGTGTTCATGGCGACTGTCCTTGAAGAGAGGCCGTCCGGGAGTGGACACCGCCCATCTTCCTGACCGGACGCCCCCGGCATCAGTCGCAGCCGTCAGCCATCGCGGGTGACATTCGTCAGTCCGCGCCGGCACGCCTGAACGGGGGAATTCCTCCAGGTTTGAGCCGCGAGGGACAAAAGCGTACAATTTCGGTACGTTTTAAGGATCCCCTTCCCCATGCTCCGCGTCACCAAGCTCACCGACTACGCCACCGTGGTCCTGACCGTGCTCGCCGCCCGGCCGGGCGAGGTCCTGAGTGCGTCCGACCTGGCCGAACATTCCGGCTTGGAATCCCCCACCGTGAGCAAGGTGCTCAAGCCGCTGGCGCAGGCCGGCCTGGTGGAAGGCCTGCGTGGCGTCCACGGCGGCTACCGCCTGAGCCGCGACGCGGCCGACATCAGCCTGGTGGAAATCGTCGAGGCCATGGAAGGTCCGTTGGCCATGACCGAATGCAGCCAGAGCGAAAGCCAGTGCGGCATCGCCCACCAGTGCGGCGCGCGCGCCAACTGGCGCCTGATCAACGACGTGGTGGCTGACGCGCTGCGCGGCTTCACCCTGGCCCAGATGATCACCCCTCCCCCCTCCTCTTCCGACGACACGCGCAGGCGCCCCATCGCCGTGCGGGTCGCGACCCGTTGAACCGTAGGCAGCCCGATGGCCACCGAGAACGCTGAAATCCTGGAACAGCTGGGACGTCGCTACGACGCCGGCTTCATCACCGACATCGAATCCGATTCGCTGCCGCCCGGCCTCGGCGAGGACGTGGTGCGCGCCCTCTCCGCGAAGAAGGAAGAACCCGCGTGGATGACCGAGTGGCGGCTGGCGGCCTACCGCCACTGGCTGACCATGCCGGTGCCGCACTGGGCCAAGCTGAAGATCGCGCCGATCGACTTCCAGGCGATCAGCTACTACTCCGCACCGAAGGCCAAGTACGCCTCGCTGGATGAGGTGCCGCAGGAACTGCTGGACACCTACGACAAACTCGGCGTGCCGCTGCACGAGCGCGCCAAGCTGGCCGGCGTGGCGGTGGACGCGGTGTTCGACTCCGTGTCCGTCGGCACCACCTTCCGCAAGGAACTGGCCGAGAAGGGCGTGATCTTCTGCTCGATGAGCGAAGCCATCAAGGAACATCCGGCGCTGGTCAAACAGTACCTGGGCAGCGTGGTGCCGGTAGGCGACAACTACTTCGCCGCACTGAATTCGGCGGTGTTCTCCGATGGCAGCTTCGTGTTCATCCCCAAGGGCGTCCGCTGCCCGATGGAACTGAGCACCTACTTCCGCATCAACGCCGGCCACACCGGCCAGTTCGAGCGCACGCTGATCATCTGCGAAGACAAGGCCTACGTCTCGTACCTGGAAGGCTGCACCGCGCCGATGCGCGACGAGAACCAGCTGCACGCCGCCGTAGTCGAGCTGGTCGCGCTGGAAGACGCCGAGATCAAGTACAGCACCGTGCAGAACTGGTACCCGGGCGACGAGGAAGGCCGTGGCGGCATCTACAACTTCGTCACCAAGCGCGCCGAATGCCGGGGCGACCGCAGCAAAGTGACCTGGACACAGGTGGAAACCGGTTCGGCAATCACCTGGAAGTACCCGTCCTGCGTGCTGCTGGGCGACGACTCGACCGGCGAATTCCACTCGGTGGCGCTCACCCACCATCGCCAGCAGGCCGACACCGGCACCAAGATGATCCACGTGGGCAAGCGCACCAAGAGCAAGATCGTCAGCAAGGGCATCAGTGCCGGCCGCGGCCAGAACACCTACCGTGGCCTGGTGAAGGTGGACCGCAACGCCGACGGCGCGCGCAACCACACCCAGTGCGACAGCCTGCTGATCGGCAAGAAGTGTGGCGCCCACACCTTCCCCTACATCGAGGTGAAGAACCCGACGGCGACGCTGGAACACGAGGCCACTACCTCCAAGATCAGCGACGACCAGATGTTCTACTGCCGCGCGCGTGGCATCAGCCAGGAGGACGCGGTGTCGATGATCGTCGACGGCTTCTGCAAGCAGGTCTTCCGGGAACTGCCGATGGAGTTCGCGGTGGAGGCGAAGAAGCTGCTGGAAGTGTCGCTGGAAGGCAGCGTGGGATAAGGCTTCTCCCTTCTCCCGCCGGGAGAAGGTGGCGCGAAGCGCCGGATGAGGGTGCGGCGGAATCGGGAAGGTTCACCGCCAACGATTCCGCCAGACCCTCACCCCAACCCCTCTCCCGGTGGGAGAGGGGCTCAAGAAATCAAACTGGAAACGCACCATGTTGAAGATCGACAACCTCCACGCCAGCGTCGCCGGCAAGGAAATCCTGAAAGGCCTCTCGCTCGACGTGAAGCCGGGTCAGGTGCACGCCATCATGGGCCCCAATGGCGCGGGCAAGTCCACGCTGGGCAACATTCTTGCCGGCCGCGAGGGGTATGAGGTCACCGCCGGCACGGTGGAATTCGAAGGCAATCCGCTGCTGGAACTGGAACCGGAAGAGCGCGCCGCCGCCGGCGTGTTCCTCGCCTTCCAGTACCCGGTGGAAATCCCCGGCGTCAACAACACCTATTTCCTGCGCGCCGCGCTCAATGCCCAGCGCAAGGCGCGTGGAGAGGCCGAACTGGATTCCATGCAGTTCCTCAAGCTGGTGCGCGAGAAACTGGCCGTGCTGCACCTGAAGGACGAACTGCTGCACCGGGGTGTCAACGAAGGCTTCAGCGGTGGCGAGAAGAAGCGCAACGAGATCTTCCAGCTGGCCGTGCTGGAACCGAAGCTGGCCATCCTGGACGAAACCGACAGCGGCCTGGACATCGACGCGCTGAAGAACGTCGCCGAGGGCGTCAATGCGTTGCGTTCGCCCGACCGCGCCTTCCTGGTCATCACTCACTACCAGCGCCTGCTCGACTACATCAAGCCGGACGTCGTGCATGTGCTCGCCAATGGGCGCATCGTCGAATCCGGGGGCCCGGAACTGGCACTGGAACTCGAAGAGCACGGTTACGCGTGGATCAAGGACCGCGTGGCACCGGAGAAGGTCGCCTGATGAGCGCGCTGCTGGATTCCCTGTCGGCCGGCTTCAACGGCGACGCGGCGCGCCGCGCCGTACTGGACGAAGCCCTGCGCGATGGCCTGCCCGGGCCGCGCGCGGAAGCGTGGAAGTACACGTCGTTGCGCCAGCTGGAGCGCCGCAGCTTCGCCAGCGTGGACGTCGCACCCACCTTGGACCCGATGCTGCTGGCCGACATCCCCGCACCGCGTGCGGTGTTCGTCAACGGCCGCTATTCCGTCGCGCTGTCGCTGACCGCCGACCTGCCCGACGGTGTCAGCCTGCAGCTGCTGTCCGAAGCCCTCGCCGAAGGCGGTGACGCCGCGCGTTTCCTGCAGCGCCGCTTCGAGCGCGGCGACGAAGTGTTCGCCCGCCTCAACGCCGCGCTGGCCACCGAAGGCGTTCTCCTGCGTGCCGAAGCGGATGCCAGCAGCGATCAGCCGTTGCACCTGGTCTTCATCGGTGCCGAGGATGGCGCTGAGCGCGCCTGGCATCTGCGCAACCTGATCGAGCTGCGTGCCGGTGCTGCCCTGACCGTGGTCGAGCACCATGTCGCCATCGGCGCGCACGCGCACCTCATCAACGCCCTGAGCCATGTGCACCTGGCGCAGGGAGCACGCCTCACGCACGCGCGGGTCGAAGCCGACAGCGCGCGCGCCACCACGCTGCTGCGCACCGACGCGGTGCTGGCCCGTGACACCGAATACCGTCGCGTGGACCTGGAACTCGATGGCGGCCTGTCGCGCCATGAACTGAACGTCCGCCTCGAAGGCGATGGCGCGCGCCTGATCGCCAACGGGGTGCTGCTGGCGCACGGTCGCCGCCATGTGGACACGCGCCTGGGCATCGACCACATCGCCCGCGATACCGCCTGCGAGCTGACGTGGCGCGGCCTGGGTGCGGGCCGCGGCCGCGTGGTTTTCCACGGCGGCATCCTGATCCGCGAGGGTGCGGACGGCACCGACGCGGCGCTGTCGAACAAGAACCTGCTGCTCTCCGACAACGCGGAGATTGACACCCAGCCGGTGCTCGAGATCCATGCCGACGAAGTCAAGGCGGCGCACGGCGCCACCGTCGGCCAACTGGAAGCCAATGCACTCTTCTACCTGCGCTCCCGCGGCCTGTCTGCGCCGGAAGCGCAGCAACTGCTGACGGCCGCGTTCTGCCGCGAACCGCTGTCGGTCATCGAGGATGCGGGCCTGCGTGACCTGTTGGTGGCGCGCGTCGATGCGGTGCTGGCGACGTTGGGCGCGACATGAACCGCGAGACCGTCCAGGCGCCTGCGGCGGAAACCGGCGTCGACTGGGATCAGGTCCGCGCCGATTTCCCCTTGCTGACGCGCCAGGTCAACGGCAAGCCGCTGGTCTACCTGGACAGCGCCAACACCGGCCAGAAGCCCGCCTCGGTCATCGAGACCGTCGACGCGTTCTACCGCCAGCACAACGCCAACGTCAGCCGCGCCGTGCACACGCTCGGCACCGAGGCGACCGAGGCCTATGAAGGCGCGCGCAAGAAACTTGCGCGCTTCCTCAACGTGCGCCCGGACGAACTGGTGCTGTGCAGCGGCACCACGTTCGCGATCAATCTGGTCGCGTACTCGTGGGCATTGCCGCGCCTGAAGGCCGGCGACACGATCCTGGTCTCGCGCATGGAGCACCACGCCAACATCGTGCCCTGGCAGCTGGTTGCCCAGCGCACCGGGGCGACAGTGAAGGTCGCGGAAATCCGCCAAGACGGCACGCTGGACCTGGATGCGCTGCACGCCGCGATGACCGGCGACGTGAAGCTGCTGGCCATCGCCCACACCTCCAACGTGCTGGGCACGGTGAATCCCGTCCGCGAGATCTGCCGCGAGGCCCGCAAGCGCGGCATCGTCACCGTCGTGGACGGCTCGCAGGCCGTTCCGCATCGTGCGGTGGACGTGGCGGCCATCGGTTGCGACTTCTACGCCCTGACCGGCCACAAGATGTGCGGCCCCACCGGCACCGGTGCGCTGTGGGCACGCAAGGAACACCTGCAGGCCATGCCGCCCTTCATCGGCGGCGGCGAGATGATCAAGGAAGTCAGCTTCGACGGCACCGTCTTCAACGACGCGCCGCACAAGTTCGAAGCCGGTACGCCCAACATCGCCGGCTTCATCGGCCTGGGTGCGGCCGTGGACTACCTCGATGCATTGGGCATGGCGCATGTCGAAACACGCGAAGCGGACTTGCTGGCGCACGCCACCGAGGAGCTGGACAGGATTGACGGCCTGCGCATCTTCGGCCGCGCGCCGGACAAGGCGGCAGTGATCTCGTTCCTGATCGAAGGCGCGCACGCACACGACCTGGCCACGCTGCTGGACCTGGAGGGCGTCGCGGTCCGTTCCGGCCAGCACTGCGCCCATCCGCTGCTGCAGTTCTACGGGGTGGCGGCCACGCTGCGGGCATCGTTCGCGTTCTACAACACGCACGAGGAAGTGGAGCGCTTCATTGCCGCCCTGAAGAAGGCGCGTAGCCTGCTGGCGTAATGACTGCGTTCTGCGGGGGCGATGCCGGTCGCGACCGCGCATTCTTCTGCTGCTGAACCTGTCGGGGCATGGCGGGATCGCGGTCGCGACTGACGTCGCTCCTACAGGTTGCCGGATTTCCGTAAAATCCGGCCATGGATACCCTGACATTCCGCACGGCCACCGAGGCCGACATCCCCGAACTCGTCGCCCTGGTGACGTCCGCCTACCGGGGCGACGTCAGCAGGCAGGGCTGGACCACCGAAGCCGACCTTCTGGACGGCCAGCGCATCGACGCCGACGCGCTCCGCCGCGACATCGAACGGCCGCGCAGCCGGATCATCATCGCCGAACGAGACGGGGACCCGCTCGCCTGCGCACACGTGGCGGACGACGACGGTGCCGGTTACTTCGGCATGTTCTCGGTGCGTCCCGACCTGCAGGGCGCAGGCGTGGGGAAGGCCATGCTGGCCGAGGCGGAGCGCATTGCATGCGTCGAGTGGCGACTGCCTGCGATGCGGATGACCGTGATCGACCTGCGCGATGAACTGATCGCTTTCTATGAGCGGCGCGGCTATGCGCGTACCGGGATCAAGAAACCGTTCCCCTATGGCGATGCCCGCTACGGCGTTCCCAAGCGTGACGACCTGCGTTTCGAGGTCCTGGAGAAACCGCTGCCGGGGGACACGGCATGAGCGGGACATGGACCTTCGTCTGTGCCACCGGCGAGTTGCTGCCGGGCGAGATGAAGATGGTCTTCGACGAGGTCACGGGCACGCCCATCGTCATCTTCAACCATGATGGCGACCTGTATGCGCTGGAAGACAAATGCAGCCACGAGGACTTCGAACTGTCCTCCGGCAGTTTCGATGCCGGGGAAGCCAGCATCGAATGCGTGCTGCACGGCGCACGTTTCGACATCCGCGATGGCCGCGCCCTGTGCGCGCCGGCCTACTCGCCCGTGGTGAAATTCCCGACGAAGACGGAGCACGGTGGCGTCTGGACACGCGACGACCGGGACTGAGCCGGGAATGTGAATATTCTGTTGTAATCGCAAATCATTCTCATTATCCTGTCGCACCCCTGCGGCGGATTGCCGCAGCCTGACCCGCCCGAGGCCCCGGTGCTGCGTGATGCCAGCTCAATCATGACCGCGTTCGCCCGCCTGGCGCTGGCGTGCCTGCTCGTGATCATGGGCAGCGCTGCGCTGGCTTCTACGGGGATCTTCCCGCCAGCGGGTTCATCTTCGGACACGTTGTTGCATCGCGATGCCGGGATCCACTCCCGGGACGAGCTCCGCTACGCCTCGGCGTCGCTGGCGGAGCAAGCGACTGAAGGTCTGTCCGTGCCGGCCGAGTCCGAAGGCAATGACGCGGGCGCCCGCGCCCATTCCGCGCGGGTAGGGTCGCGGGCGCATGATGCGGCCGCCGGCCATTCCAACAGCGCCCCCTCGCGCCATATCCGTCATCCCGGTCGCGGGCCGCCGGCCGCCTGAGCTACCTGCGTGCACCGCGCCTGCCGGTGACACCGTTGCTTGCCGGATCCAGCCCCCGGAAAGGCGCAGATCCGCCGCCCCCAGTCTTCACTCCACTCCCGCCAGCCTTCCGCCACCGGGTGTTTCTTCTCCGCACCTGAGGATCCTCATGAACCTGCGTCCATCCCCGCTTGCCGCCGCCCTGTTGCTCGCCATCACTGCCCCCGCGCTCGCCGCACCGACCGGGGACGTGCCCGCCGATGCCGCAGGCCAGGCCAAGGAACTCGACGCCGTCGAAGTGCACGGCGAACGTGTACAGAAAGCGAGCTCACCGAAGTACACGGAAGCCCTGGTCGACACGCCGCAGACCATCACCGTGGTGACCAGCGAAGTGATGGCGCAGCAGAACCTGCTCGGACTGAGGGACGTGCTCAGCACGCTGCCCGGCATCACCTTCGGCGCCGGTGAAGGCGGCGGCGGCTACGGCGACAGCATCAACCTGCGCGGCTTCACCGCCAGCAGCGACATCACCACCGATGGTGTACGCGACAGTGCGCAGTACACCCGTAGCGATACTTTCAACCTGGAAGCGATCGAACTGATCAATGGCGCCAACTCGGCTATGTCAGGCGCCGGCTCCGTCGGCGGCAACATCAACCTGGTGAGCAAGAATGCGCGCGCCGATGACGCCAGCGCTTTCACGCTCGGCGCGGGTACAGATGGCTTCGGCCGCATCACTGCCGACAGCAATATGGATCTGGACAACGGCATGGCGGTCCGCCTCAACGCAATGGCGCATCAGAACGACGTGCCTGGCCGGGACTACGAAGAATTCAAGCGCTGGGGCTTCGCTCCGTCGGTCGCTTTCGGTCTGGGTACAGACACCCGCCTGACCCTGAGCTACCTGCACCAGAGCGACGAAAACGTGCCGCAGTACGGCGTCCCGTATTACATGAACGCCTTCAATAACGGCCCACTGTCAGGCGTGGACAGCGAGAACTATTACGGTTACCACAATATCGATACGCAGGAGATCGATGTCGACATGCTGACGGGCGTGTTCGAACACGACTTCAATGACCGCTTGAGCGTGCGCAGCTTGGCGCGCTTCCAGAAGGTCGACCAACTGTCGGTGGTGGACGCAACGCAAGGCACCTGGTGCCTAGGCAACGGCATCAACCCGGCCACCGGTGCGGCTTGCACGCCCGCGGGCACCTATCTGCCCAGCGGTCCGCGCGGTTACTCGCGCGACACCGAGAATGCAATTGCCATCAGCCAGACCGATCTGACCGCGCGCTTCAACACCGGCGTGGTGGAACATGCCCTGGTCGCCGGCGCTTCCTTCTCCAAGGAAACCTTTGACCTGGACGTCGGCAGCGTGCTGCGCAATCCTGATGGCAGCACTGTCACGTTGCCGCGCATGGATCTGTACAACCCCGACTCCAACTGGACTGGACCGTACAACTACTTCCTGACTGGCCGCACCGAAGGCGATCTGACCAACCAGGCGTTCTACATCTTCGACACGCTGAAGTTCGGCGAGCGCTGGATGCTGAATCTCGGTGCGCGCTACGAACACAATGAGGGCTCCTCCGCCACCTGGAACGTCAAGGCCTATACCGCGCCTACGCCTGCCAACCCCACACCGAACAACAGCAACATCGGTGCGGTACTCGGCAAGAATGCGACTGCGATGAACGAGGACGATCTGTTCTCCTACCGCGCGGGCGTGGTGTTCAAGCCGACCGAGAATGGCTCGATCTACTTGTCCTATGCGAACTCCAAGACGCCCTCGAAAGCCTCGGTCAACGGCAGCTGCACGCCGACCAGCACCACCGGCACCGCGAACTGCGGCGTCGATCCGGAGACGGCTGTCAACATCGAACTGGGAACCAAATGGGACCTGATTGACCAACGCTTGTCGCTGACCGCATCGCTGTTCCGCAACGAACGCCAGAACTATCGCGTCAGCGACCCGGGCAATCCGGAGAACCCCTCAGGCGAACAGCAATTGGACGGCAAGGCACGTGTCCAGGGCGTGACCCTGGGCGTGGCCGGCAACATCACGCGCGAATGGTCGGTGTTTGCTAACTACACGTATCTGGACAGCGAGGTCCTGAACGGCGTGTCGGATTTCTGCCGAGCCAACCCGAGCACGGCATGCGGCAACAGCGGCGCGTTCCCGGATCCGCTGAAGGGCAACCCGTTGACCAACACGCCCGAACATTCGGCGAGCCTGTGGACCACTTATCGCTTGAACAGCTGGATCTTTGGTTACGGCGCCACATACCAGGGCGAGTTCTATCTCAACAACAATCGCCTACCCGCGGCCGGAAGCAGCACCCCCGCCACGTTGTACACAACGCCGGACTACTGGATGCACCGTGCCATGGTCGGCTACCAGATCAACCCAAGCGTCGGTCTGCAGCTGAACGTCAACAACCTGTTCGACAAGGAGTACTACACGCGCATCCGCAACAATGGCTGGGCCACGCCCGGCGAGGCGCGCTCCGTGGTGCTGACGGCCACGTTCAAGTTCTGATCCGGCCTTCCGGACAACCCTTTCCGCCCCGCCCGTGCAGAATGGGCGGGGTTTCCCATTTATAGGCCGCTGACGATGCTGCTGCCCATTCCCGATGTACTGACACCGGCCCAGGTCGCGCAGGCCCGCGCAATGATCGACGCCGCCGACTGGGCCGACGGCCGCATCACCGCCGGCTACCAGTCGGCCAAGGCCAAGGACAACGCGCAGCTGCCGGAGGATTCGCCGGCCGCACGCGAGGTCGGCGCGCTGATCCTTGACGCCCTTTCCCGCAACAGCACCTTCTTTTCCGCAGCGCTGCCGAAGCGCATTTATCCGCCCCTGTTCAACCGCTATGCCGGCGGCCAGTCGTTCGGCTACCACGTCGACAACGCGATCCGCTACGACCGCAGCCGCGGCGGTGTGGATCCCGTCCGGACCGACGTATCGGCCACGCTCTTCCTCAGTGCACCGGACGAATACGACGGCGGCGAACTGATCATCGAAGACACCTTCGGCACGCAGAGCGTGAAGCTGCCGGCCGGGTACATGGTGCTGTATCCCGGCACCAGCCTGCACAAGGTCGCCCCGGTGACGCGGGGCGCGCGCGTGGCGTCATTCTTCTGGATGCAGAGCATGGTGCGCGACGACGGCCACCGGCGACTGATGTTCGAACTGGACGTCTCGATCCGCCGCCTGACCGCCGACGTCCCCGACCATCCCGCACTGGTCCAGTTGACCGGCGTGTATCACAACCTGCTCAGGCAGTGGGCCGAGACCTGATCCCGCCACCCGCGACACGGTCAAGATTCGTTCTTGTTTGCACTTGATAAGTATTCTCATTTAAAATGACTCCCGTTCGACATGCCGCTCTTGGCACGTCGCCGGGGAACCGCTTGATCCGCATCCGTCCCACCGCTGTCAGCCCAGTCCGCGTGTCCGGTCGACGCGCGTCGTCCTGGCATGTGGGCATTGTGGCCGCCGTGTTGTGGGGCGCGCTGGCCCTGTTGGGCCTCGCCGCGGCCGGTCTGCTGCACCCCGATGCCTCCAGCGCCCATGCCGTCTCCTACACCGGGCATGTGTCGGCCCATGTCCAGGATGGCGACCCGCCGGACGAGGTTCGACACCGTGCGCATCACCTGAAGAAACCACGCCTCAGCGCACTGCAGGTCCTCACTCTCGCGTCGCCGGTCACGACGCCGGCCGTGTTTGCTTCCCGCGATTCCGACGCCCCCGGAAGTTGCGACCTGCACTCGCATCGCCGTGCGTCCCACGACGCGGTGCCCCCTGGCCGTGCCTGTCCGTCCCTCCGCCTGCATCCCGGCCAAGCGCCGCCGCACACGGCCTGACGGCTTTTTCGCCCGCACCACGCGGGCCTGCATGACCGTACGCCGCCCCGCGCATCCGCGGGCGGGCGCGTGCATCCCTACCCTGTCCCCACTTCGATGAACCTCATGAAGAACTCTTGCCGCTCCCTGCAGGCGCCGCTGCGCCGCACCCGTCTTGCCATCGCGCTTATCGCCGTCGTGTCCGCGCCCGCACTCGCCCAGCCGATGCCCGATGGCGCCACCGACGCCACCGATCTCGACACCGTCGTGGTCACCGCCGCCGGCTTCGAGCAGAAGATCACCGATGCGCCGGCCAGCATCAGCGTGATCACGGCGGAAGAACTGCGCCAGCGCCCCTACATCACGCTGATCGACGCCGTGCGCGACCTGGAAGGCGTGGACGTCGGCGAGACGTCGGACAAGACCGGTCAGAAGACCATCAGCATCCGGGGCATGGGGCCGGACTACACGTTGATCCTCATCGACGGCAAGCGCCAGAACAACCACGGCGACATCTATCCGAACGCGTTCGGCGGCAACCAGTTCAACCACATTCCGCCGCTGGACATGATCCAGCGCATCGAGGTGATCCGCGGCCCGGCCTCCACGCTGTACGGTGCGGATGCGTTGGGCGGCGTCATCAACATCATCACCCGCAAGGTCTCGGACCGCTGGCAGGGCTCGGCCACGCTGGGTCACGGTATCCAGGAGAACAGCGACTTCGGCAGCGACAGCACCTTCGACTTCATGTTGATGGGGCCGCTGGTGAAGGACCGCCTGGGCCTGGGCGTGCGCGGCTCCTGGTACGAGCGCAATGCATCCACGCCGGAATATGAAGCCATCACGGCGCCTGACGGCAGCGTGTTCGAGCGGGCACTGGGCTTCGGAGGCGGCGGCAAGACGGTGGACAACACCAACAAGAGCGCAGGCGTCACGCTGAGCTGGACACCGACGGACAACCAGAGCGTCGTCTTCGACTACGACACGTCGGAGCAGGTGTACGACAACACGCCGTACATCAACAATCTCGGCTCCGAAACCTATCCGTTGGGCACGGTGGACGGGCTGGCCGGCATCTGGCGCGCGGCGCCGCAGGTGGGATACGCCGCCGACCAGGAATTCACCCGTGACCAGTGGTCGGTCACGCACAACGGCCAGTGGACTTTCGGCAACAGTTTCATCTCGCTGGCCCACATCGATACCGGCAACCACGGCCGCACCTTGCCGTTCACCGTCGCCGAGCGCCTGTTGCACCGGCAGATCTTCCAGGGCACGGGAGCATACGCCGGACTGAGCGTCGCCGAGCGCCAGGCCATCGCAGTCTCCACCTTCCTGCCGCGTCCGAAGCGCACCATGGACAGCCGCCAGTACACACTGGATGCGAAGCTCGACTTCGCGATCGGCCAGGCCCACCACGTCGTGGTCGGCGGGCAGCTCATCGATGGCGAACTGGAAGACGGCGTGTTCGGCATGGAAGGCGGCGGCGATGGCGGCGGCACCGTGCAGGACCACAAGATGTGGTCGCTGTTCGCCGAGGACAACTGGAACCCGATCGAAGCCCTCACCATCACGCTGGGCCTGCGCCATGACGACCACAATGTGTTCGGCAGCCATCTCAGCCCGCGTGCTTACGCGGTATGGGACGTCAGTGAAGCCTGGACGCTGAAGGGCGGCGTCAGCACGGGCTTCAAGACACCCAAGACCACCGACCTGTACGACGGCATCACCGGTTTCGGAGGCCAGGGCACCACGCCCTTCGTCGGCAATCCCGACCTGCAGCCCGAGACCAGCGTCAACAGCGAGATCGCGCTCTACTGGACGTCACCGGACGACGCGCACAACTTCAACCTTACGGTGTTCCGCAATGACTTCGACGACAAGATCGCGCGCGGCGAGACCAGCCTGAGCTGCGAGCAGACCGGCGGCGTGCGCCCCTGCGCCAACCTGGGCGACTACGCGCTGCTGGGCTACAGCACTTACGCGCAGAACATCAACATCGACGAAGTACGTATCCAGGGCGTGGAGATTGCCGGCCGCTGGGGCATCACCGACGCCTTGTCGCTGCGTGCTAACTACACCTTCACCGACAGCGAGCAGCTCAGTGGCGCGCAGAAGGGCTTGCCGCTCACCAACACCGCCAGGCATATGGTCAATACCAGCCTGAACTGGCAAGCCACGGAGAACTTCAGCCTGCAGTTGCTGGCCGAAGCCCGCTCCAAGCGCTACCGCGACACCCTCAACGGCGTTCGGCGCGACTACCAGGACTACACCGTGCTGCACCTGGGCGCGCAGTACCGCTTCAACGAGCACGTCTCGGTGTCGGGACGCATCAACAACCTGCTGGACGAAGACTTCACCACCTTCCAGACGGTCTTCACCGACCTCAACAACGATGGCACCTACACCTCCAACGAGGTGGCGTACCTGGACGACTACAACAACAAGGACAAGTCGCGGAACCTGTGGCTGAGCCTCAACGTCAACTTCTGACGCGAACGCGCGCTCCCCTCTCCACGCGGGAGGGGAGCGCGCCCCTTAATTGAGAGCCATTCTCATCTGTGATGTAATGGCGTCCCGCTCCACCCTGCGTCGAGACTGCCGTTGTCCTCTTCCGCGTCCCCCGCCCTCCAGCAACAACGCCGCGGCTTCTGGCTGCGCACGTTGCACCAGTGGCACTGGATCAGTTCGGCGGTCTGCCTGATCGGCATGCTGCTGTTCTCCATCACGGGGATCACGCTGAACCACGCATCCAGGATCGAGGCCTCGCCCGAGGTCACCAACCTCACCGCCACGCTTCCCGCCCCCTTGCTCGCCGCGCTCGGTGACCGGCAGGACGGCAATGCACCGCTGCCTGCCAACATTGCCGATTGGCTCGACAAGGAACTGTCGGTATCCGTCGGTCAGCGGCCAGCGGAATGGTCAGACATGGAGCTTTACCTATCGATGCCTGGCCCCGGTACGGATGCATGGCTGAGCATCGACCGGGAAACCGGCGCAGTGGAATACGAACGCACGCACCGTGGCTGGATCTCCTATTTCAATGACCTGCACAAGGGTCGCAACGCCGGGCCGGCATGGGGCTGGTTCCTCGACATCTTCGCCGTGGCCTGCCTGGTGTTCTGCATCACCGGCCTGTTCCTGCTCTACCTGCACGGTCGGCAGCGCCGCATGACCTGGCCGATGGTCGGCCTGGGCCTGCTGGTGCCGCTGTTGATCGCGCTGCTCTTCATCCACTGATTCCCTTCCACGAACCCACGAGTGACCGCATGTCGAAGATCGCCGTCCACACCACGCTGACCATCGCGCTCAGCGGCCTGCTGGCCACGCCGGCATATGCCGCCACGCTGGACATCAACGTCGAGATCCCCAAGCTCAACGTGGCCGAGTACCACCGCCCCTACGTGGCCATCTGGATCGAAGGCGCGGACCAGAAGGTCGCCGCCAATCTGTCGGTCTGGTACCAGCAGACGAGCAACGCCGAAGGCCATGGCACCAAATGGTTGCCCGACATGCGCCAGTGGTGGCGCAAGTCCGGACGCAGCCTGAAGGTGCCCGTGGACGGCGTGACCGGCCCGACCAAGCCGGTGGGCAAGCATGCGCTGAGTTTCACCGACAAGCAGCCACAACTGGCCAAGCTGGCGCCGGGCGAATACACGCTGGTGGTCGAGGCCGCGCGCGAGGTCGGTGGCCGCGAACTGCTGAAGATCCCCTTCAGCTGGCCGGCGAAGAAGCCTGCGCAGACCGGCAAGGCGCAGGGCAGCACCGAACTCGGCGCCGTGACCCTGGCCGTGAAGCCCTGATCGCCCTTCCCTTTTCCTTGCTGGAGACTTCCATGAAGCGTTCCCTTGCCGTCGCCATCGCCCTGGCCGCCACCATTCCCGCCACCGCCCTGGCGCACAAGGCCTGGATGATGCCGTCGCAGACGGTCATTGCCGGCACCAATCCGTGGATCACGGTCGACGCCGCCGTGTCCAACGACCTGTTCTACTTCAACCACGTGCCGCTGCGCACCGAAGGCCTGGTCATCACCGCGCCGGACGGCAGCACGGTGGAAGCGCAGAACCTGGCTACCGGCAAGTACCGCACCGTGTTCGATGTCGAACTGAAGCAGCAGGGCACGTACCGCATCGCGACCGTCAACAAGGGGTTGATGGTCCGCTGGGAAGGTGCCGACGGCAAGCCGGGCGGACTGCGTGGCGCCAAGCCGGAAGACCTCGCCACCAAGGTGCCGAAGGATGCGAAGAACCTGCAGGTATCGCAGTCCATCGGCCGCATCGAGACGTTCGTGACCAACGGCTCGCCCAACGACACGGCGTTGAAGAGCTCGGGCGAAGGCCTGGAACTGGTGCCGGTGACGCACCCGAATGACCTGTTCGCAGGTGAAGCCGCGAAGTTCCGGATGCTGGTCGACGGCAAGCCCGCTGCCGGCCTGGAATTCGAGATCACGCGCGGCGGCACGCGCTATCGCAACGCGCAGGAAGAGATCAAGGTCACCACCGACGCGAGCGGCGAGTTCAGCGTGACCTGGCCGGAAGCCGGCATGTACTGGCTTGAAACCGGTACGCAGGATGACAAGACGTCGGTACCGCAGGCCAAGCAGCGTCGCCTGAGCTACGTGGCGACGCTCGAAGTGCTGCCGCAGTAATTCCGCATGGCGCCGCCGGACAGGCACCCGGCGGCGCGCAATCGAATGAACGTTTCCCTCTCCCCGCTCTCCGCTCCTCCATCGCCCGTACAGGCCGTGCACGGGCAGACCATGGGCACCACCTGGTCGGTGCAATGCTCGAGCGCGACGCGCCTCGATCTCCACACACTGCATGACGCGGTGCAGGTGCGCTTGGACCAGATCGTGGCACAGATGAGCACGTGGCATGTGGACACGGACATCATGCGCTTCAACCGTGGCAGGGCGGGAGAATGGTTCGCGCTGCAGGACGACTTCCTGCACGTGCTGACGGCAGCGCTCGAGATCGCGGCCGCCAGCGAAGGAACCTTCGACCCGACCGTGTCGCCCCTGGTGGCCGCATGGGGTTTCGGCGCGCATGCCGGCGCCCGTGGACGTCCGACGCCAGCCGATCTCGTCGACGCGCGCGCGCGCGTGGGCTGGCAGCACCTGCGCTTCGATGCCGACCAACGCCGCGTCAGGCAACCGGGCGGCCTCATGCTCGATCTCTCGGCCATCGCCAAGGGCTACGGCGTGGATATCGTCGCGGCGCTGCTGCGCCGTCGCGGCATCGACAGTGCGCTGGTGGAAGTAGGGGGCGAACTGTACGGCTACGGCCGCAAGCCCGACGGCCAGCCTTGGCGCGTGCTGGTCGAGTCGTCGCCGGACGAGGAAGTGGATGACGATGGGCTGGAGCCGCGCGTGCTGACGCTCGATGGCGTGGCGGTCGCGACCTCCGGCGACCGTTGGCATGCCTACGCACACGAGGGCCGGCGCTATTCGCACACGATCGATCCGCGCAGCGGTGAGCCGGTAACCGATGCCGCAGCGGCCGTCACCGTGGTCGCGGCCGATGCCATGCAGGCCGATGCGTGGGCGACTGCGTTGACCGTGATGGGGACAGCCGATGGCCAGGCATTCGCAGCGCGCCACGGATTGGCCGCGCGCTTCCTCCAACGCTCCGCACAGGGCCTGCAGGAAACCATGACGCCCGCCTTCGAGCGACACCTCGCGGCATGAGCACGTCCCCGACGCCCTCGCGCGGAATCGCCCCGCTGCTGGGCAACACGCTGGTGATCCTGCTGCTGGTCGCATGCGCGTGGCTGTTCGCTCGCCTGCACGAAGGCGCCTGGTGGATGGCCGCGCCCTCGGCGATACGCGGCTACGCCGCTGCGGCAGCGGTGCTCGCGTACGCAGGCTTGACGGGTTGGTTCCTGCACCGTGCACGCGTGCGCGAACGCGCCGCCCAGCCCAGTGCGCATGCCGCGCAGGATGCAGTGTGGGTCGTGCATGCCAGCCAGACAGGCTTCGCGCTGGAACTGGCCGACCTGACAGCCGCCTCGCTCCGCCACAGCGGCGTGGTTGTGCAGCGCGCGGGGCTGGAGCATCTGGATGCGGTCCGGCTCAAGGGCATGACCCGCGCGGTCTTCGTGGTCAGTACGACCGGCGAGGGTGATCCACCCGATCCCGCCCTGGGCTTCGTGCATCAGGTGATGCCGCAATCGCTTTCGCTGGCAGGCTTGCAGTACGCGGTGCTTGCGCTGGGCGACCGTGAGTACGCGCACTTCTGCGCTTTCGGCCATCAACTGGACGACTGGCTGCGTCGCCACGGCGCGCAACCGCTGTTCGACCTGGTCGAGGTCGACAACGCCGACGACAGCGCGCTGCGCCACTGGCAGCACCACATCGGCCAACTCGGCAATGGCACGGACATGCCCGACTGGTCGGCGCCACGCTACGAATCCTGGCGATTGCGCGAGCGCATCGAACTGAATCCCGGCAGTCTCGGCGGACCCGCGTTTCACCTGGTGCTGGAACCCACCGCGGGAACAATGCCGGCATGGACGGCGGGCGACATCGCGGAGATCGGCCCACGACACGCCATTGCCGATGTCGAAGCCTTTCTGCGTGCCAGCAGCCTGCAGGGCGATGCTGTGGTGGACTGGCAGGGCGAACGGGTGACATTGACTGACGTGCTCGCACGCAGCCAGTGGCCTTCCTCTGCCGGCGCGTCCCTGTTTCCGACTCCGCAGGCACTCGTTGACGCCTGCGCGCCGCTGCCCCATCGCGAGTATTCCGTTGCGTCGATACCGGAAGATGGCGCGCTGCACCTGCTGGTCCGCTTGATGCAGCGCGCGGACGGTGTGCCCGGGCTCGGTAGCGGATGGTTGTGCCGTCACGCCCGGCCCGGAGAAACGATTGCCCTGCGCATCCGGAGAAATCCGAACTTCCACCCCCCTGCTGCCCACGTACCGATGGTGCTGATTGGCAATGGCACCGGGTTGGCGGGATTGCGGGCCCACGTGAAGGCCCGAATGCATGCCGGAGTGACACGGAACTGGCTGCTGTTCGGCGAACGCCAGCGTTCCCGCGACTTCTTCCATGCCGACGAATTGATGGCATGGCACTCACAGGGTGTACTCGAACACCTTGACCTGGCGTTCTCCCGCGATGACGACGAGCACCGGTATGTCCAGCACGCCTTGCTGGCGCAGGACGAGCGTCTTCGCCAGTGGGTCGACGAAGGGGCCGCCCTGTACGTCTGCGGCAGCCTGGCGGGCATGGCGCCGGACGTGGACGCCACGCTGCGCCAGATACTCGGAGATGACAGGGTCGAGCGACTGCGTGGCGACGGGCGCTACCGCCGCGACGTCTACTGACGCCATCCGCTCAGGCGTTCTTGCCAGCGCCCTCATCCTCGACGCGGATGGCCAACAGTTCGCCACCACCCTGAAGCGCGTAGCGGGTACGCGCCGGCCCGGCGGCCAGGATGGCAGTGTCACCGCTCCAGAGATTCCCGAGTCCGCAATCGGCATCGAACGCCGCCTGCCCTGCGAGCAGGTGAACCACCCAATGCACACTAGGCTCGGTGAAGAACAGCATCGGTCCAACCAAGGGGCGATGCAGCAGTTCGGTGCGGACGACACCGCGTCGCCACATCAGATTGAAGTCATGCGTGGCGCCATCGACCAGTTCGCCGGTCACCGCGTCTTCGCCCGCGAAACGATGGCGACCGTGCGGTGGGGCAAGCTCCACCACGCGCCCTCCGTTGAAACGGAGGCGCAGGCCGTTGCCACGCAGCAGGACCAGTTCGCGATCAATGCCGGGAAATTCGGAGAAAGCGGCATCTTGTTCGATCTCGGCGATCGAGAGGCGCCAGTTCCATGCCCCGGCATCAGGCACCCGCGCGATCTCGCGCGTCCAGCCCAGGCCATTCCTCCAGCGCTCCCGTCGGTACTCATTGGCGGGAATGATGCGCGACACGTCCGGCATGGTGGTCCCCTGTCTGGATGCGGCGCGATTCTAGCCCCTCCCCGTTATTGAGGCAGCTACGCGACAACCCCAAAACGACATCGCCCGGATGCGCTTCCTGCGCGCCCGGGCGATGTCCACCTCCGTGTCGGCATCCTGCCAGTGGCAGGCCAATGCCTGTTCCTGACCCATGCGCGTCCTGCGCGTTGTAGGTACGTCCTTGTCGGCCTCCTGCCTGTTTCCCCCTGGCATCCAGCCCCTGTGTCCGGCGCTCCACATCCTGTGGAACCGCCGGGCACGGGAATCGATCAGCGCCGTGCTACCGGCTTGGCAGGCGTCGCGGCGGCGGCCGGCTTGCGTACCGGGGCGGCACCGGCCCGCAGTTCGATGCGGTCGCGGTTCTGCTCCACGGTGCTCAGGCCGATGCCCTTCACCATCGCCAGTTCCTCGGCGCTCTTGAATGGTCCGTTGGCCTTGCGGTACTCGACGATGGCGGCGGCCTTCGCCGGACCCACGCCAGTCAGCACACGGTCCAGTGCGGCCGCATCCGCCGTGTTGATGTTGACCTTCTCCGCCGCCATGGCCTGTACGGCGATCAACAGCGAAAGTGCAGCGGCGAATACGATGTGGATGAACGACTTCATGACAACTCTCCTTGTGACGTTGGACTCTCCATGGATGGCGGGTGCGTCGACGCATCCGTCATGTGTCCGTCGGTCGCCTTGGGGCCGCGACGGTAGGGAGAGTGTCCAGCGCCCATGGGTGCCAAGGTATCGCCACTGCGCGTGCGAATCTGCCCGTAAACACCCCGGCCATGCGTAGGAAAAGTCCTACCCCAGGCAAGAGCGTAGAATGGCGTACTACGTCTCAAGTACTCCGGAGTTGCCATGGATACCGCCAAAGTCGACCGCTACGTAGCCGAAAAGTGGGATGACGACATCGTCCCGCAGCTGGTCGAGTACATCCGCATCCCCAACAAGTCACCGATGTTCGACAAGGACTGGGTAGCCAACGGGTACATGGAACAGGCGGTCCAGCTGATGGAGCGCTGGGCGAAGGCGCAGTCGGTTCCGGGCATGCAAGTCGAAGTGGTGCGCCTGGAAGGCCGCACCCCGCTGATCTTCATCGAGATTCCTGCGACCGGACCCGAGACAGCAGCGGATACGGTGCTGCTGTACGGCCACCTGGACAAGCAGCCGGAAATGACCGGCTGGGACGACGACCTGGGCCCGTGGGTGCCGGTGATCAAGGGCGACAAGCTGTACGGCCGCGGCGGCGCCGACGATGGTTATGCGATCTTCGGCTCGCTGGCCGCCATCCAGGCGCTGCAGCAACAGGGCGTACCGCATGCACGGTGCGTGGTGCTGATCGAGGCCTGTGAGGAATCGGGCAGCTACGACCTGCCCGCCTATGTGGATCACCTCGCCGACCGCATCGGCATGCCGTCGCTGGTCGTGTGCCTGGATTCGGGCTGCGGCAATTACGACCAGCTCTGGTGCACTACGTCGTTGCGCGGCCTGGCTGGCGGCAACTTCACCGTCAAGGTGCTGGAGGAAGGCGTGCACTCGGGCGATGCCTCCGGCGTGGTGCCGTCCAGCTTCCGCCTGCTGCGCCAGCTGCTGTCCCGGCTCGAGGACGAGCAGACCGGCCGCATCCTGCCGGAGGGCTTGCAAGTCGAGATTCCGGCGGACCGCCTTGCGCAGGCGCAGGAAGCCGCGCGCGTGCTGGATACGGCCGTGTTCGACAAGTTTCCGTTCCTTCCCGGCATGACCCCGATGGCGGACGACCTTGCGCAGCTGGTGCTCAACCGCACCTGGCGCCCGGCGCTGTCGGTGACCGGCGTGGACGGCATGCCGCCGCTGTCGTCAGCCGGCAACGTGCTGCGACCACATACCTCGGTGAAGCTGTCGCTGCGCCTGCCGCCCACGCTGGATGGCAAGCAGGCCGGCCAGTTGCTGAAGGAACTGCTGGAAAAGGATGCGCCCAACGGTGCGCAGGTCAGCCTGGACCTGGAGAAGGCCAGCACCGGATGGAACGCGCCCGCCATGTCACCGTGGCTGGAGAAGGCCATCGATGCATCCAGTCGCGAGTTCTTCGGTGCCCCGGCGATGTATATGGGCGAAGGCGGCACCATTCCCTTCATGGGCATGCTGGGCGAGAAGTTCCCCGGTGCGCAGTTCATGATCACCGGTGTGCTGGGTCCGCATTCCAATGCGCACGGTCCGAACGAATTCCTGCACATCCCGATGGGCAAGAAGGTGACCGCCTGCGTTGCGCGCGTGATCGCCGAGCACCATGCGGCGAGCGTGCGTGGCGAAACCACGGGCGTGGGCGTGGCGGCCGGTGGCGAGCAGCACGGCGACCACGGTTGCTGCTGAGCCGGATGGTTCGCGGGGGGAGTCCTGGGTTACGCTCCGGACACCCCCGCATTCCCAACTGGAGCGACTCGATGGAACAGATCTTTGGCGGCGGCATCCTCTGGACGTTGTTGATCGGCTTCCTCGCCGGCTTGCTGGCACGGGCCCTCAAGCCCGGCAACGACAAGCTCGGCTTCTTCATGACCATCGTGCTGGGCATCCTGGGCGCCCTGCTGGCGCGCTTCATCGGGGGTGCGCTGGGCTGGTACTCACCCGGCGAACCGGCAGGCTTCATCGCCTCGGTGATCGGCGCCATCGTGCTGCTCTTCATCTACGCCATGGTGAAGAAGAAGGCCTGAGCCGCCAGGGACAACCGGACGGCCCAGTGCCACGAAAAGCCCCGCCACGCGGGGCTTTTTCTTGTCCCCGTGCGGCGCGCACGACCGCTTTCATAATTCTTCATTCGGCTGTCAGGCGCTTCATCGAGGCCCGCGATGGAATGACGCTCCCTTCCAAGGAGTCATGCCATGCATCGTTCCCTGCTGTTGCTCTTCCTCGTCATGTCCCCCGTTGCACACGCGGCGGAGCCATCTGCCAGCGCCCCAGTCGTGCCGGAAGCCTATCGCCCGCCCGTGCCGATGCAGGATGGTTGGCAGACCGCCGACGCCCGTCGCGGCGGCTGGCAGGTTGATCGCCTGCAGGCGCTTCAAGCGGCCATCGCGAAGGGGGATTTCCCGGGCGTCACCAGTGTCGTCATCGCCCACCAGGGCAAGCTGGTGTACGAGCGCTACTTCAACGGCGGCGGCCCGGGCGTGCTCAACGACACGCGTTCGGCCACCAAGAGCGTCACCGCCCTGCTGCTGGGAGCGGCGATTGATCGCGGGCACATTCCCGGCGCGCAGGCGTCCGTGTATGCCTACTTCGCCGACAGGCAACCGTGGCAGCACCCCAGTCCGCGCAAGCAGCAAATGACGCTGAAAGACCTGCTCACGATGAGCTCGGCCTGGGAGTGCGACGACGAAAACCAGTTCTCCGCCGGCAACGAGGAGCGCATGTATCTGAGTGAGGACTGGACCCGGTTCGCGCTGGACCTGCCGATGCGCGGCTTCGCGCCGTGGATGACGCGACCCGAGGACAGCCCGCATGGCCGGGCCTTTTCGTACTGCACGGCGGGCAGCTTCCTGCTGGGCGCGGTGATTGAACGCGCAACAGGCAAGCCGCTGGCGACGTTCGCTGCCGAAGCACTGGAACACCCACTCGGTATCCGGCAGGTGCAGTGGAACAGGTCGTCGGAGGGTGTGGGCATGGGTGGCGGTGGAACGCGTTACCGCAGCCGCGACCTGGCCAAACTGGGGCAACTGGTAGCCGATGGCGGCCGCTGGCAGGGCCGGCAGATCATCTCCACGCCCTGGATCAACGCGGCACTGACGGTGCATGCGCAGGCGCGCGAGGATGCGGACTACGGCTACCAGTTCTGGCGGTTCCGGTTTCCGGGCAAGCAAGGAGAGCAGGCGGCATGGGCGATGTCGGGCAACGGCGGCAACTACGTCTTCATCGTGCCCGAACGGCAGTTGGTGGCAGTGATCACGCGGACTTCGTTCAACCAGCGCAACGTCCACCCGCAATCGCAACAGATGTTTGGCGACTACGTGCTCAAGGCGATGCCGTAAGGCGTTCCAGCAACGCGACGGGCACCTTGCGGTGCTCGAGCGCGACGCGCCGGTTCAGCGCATCCACGCTGCGGGCGAAGGCGGGCTCGGCAGCCAGCGTCCTGAACAACGGCGACACCCGCAGGTACGCCGCATCGCTGTAGCCCGCATCCACTGCGCGTTGCAGCGATGCGAGCGCCGCCGCGCGATCGCCGGCGGCCTCGCGCAGCACCACAACTTCAAGCCAGTCGGAGGGATAGCCCGCACCGTCCTCCAACTCGCGGGCAAGGCCGTCGGCACGCGCACTGGCCCACGCCGGGTCGACGGCGCCGGCATGGAGGCGGGCCAGCGTCGTCGGCAGGCTGGCACCGGGACGCAAGGCTTCCGCCTGCCGGTAGGCCGCCAGGGCAACCGCGGGATCGCCGCGCAGTTGCGCCAGTTCGGCCGCCAGCTGGAACAGGTCGGCATGTTCCGTGCCGCGCCGCATGGCCTGGTCCAGCGCGGCCTGCGCTTCCGTCGTGCGGCCGTGGCGGAACAGGAAACGCGGCCACGCGATGTTGGAGAACACGTTGTCGGGATACAGCGCGAAGCTCTGGCGATAACGCGCTTCCGCCGCCTGCGGATAGCCCAGCAGATCCAGGATGCCGGCGATCTGCACCTGCAGGTAGCGCACGCGCGCGGGATCGCCGCGCAATGATGTGTTCGCGAGCAGCGCCTGGGCGAGCCGCCCCTTGCGGTCATAGAGGTAGGCCGCGGACGCGCGGCTGTTGTCGGCGGTGGGGTCCAGTGCGACGGCACGTTCGTATCCGGCGAGCGCATCGTCGATACGGCCGCGACAGTCATGCGAATACCCCAGCGCGGCGTGGGCAGCCGCGCGCCTGGGCTCGGCGCGGATGGCCTGCTCTGCCAGCACTTGCGCGCGCGCCGCCCATTCCGGCGGGAAATTGAACAGGCAGACGCGGGCACTGTAGGCGCGGCTCAATCCGACCAGTGCATCCACGTTGCCGGGCTTTTCTTCTAGGGCTTGGCCGAAGAGTTCGACCGCGCGTTCGTTGTCGTCGCGCTGGCCGATGCTGGCGTAGTAGGCGGCACGCTGCAGCAACGAGGGCGGGGCGGTCGCCGTGGCCAGCGTACGGGCGTCCTTGCCATCGACATGCTGCTTCCACGCCCACAATCCCGTGCACGCTGCGAGCACCACGACGCCTGCCATGGCCATGACCACACGGCGTGATCGATGCGGCTTGGGTTCCGGCATGTTTGCGGGCTCGAAGGCAGGCATCGGTTCCGGGCGCGCGCACAACTGGTAGCCCTGCCCACGCACTGACCGCAGGTAGCGCGGACTGCGTCCGTCATCCCCCAGGGCCTGGCGCAGCAGCTTCACCCGCTGGGTGACGGTTTCCTCATTGACGATCGCCGGCGCCCACACGCGCTGGATGAGCTCATCGAAACCGACGACACGGTCGCCCTGTTCCAGCAGGTGGCGCAACAGCTGGAAGCTGAGACCCGCCACGTTGAGGAGTTCGCCATTGCGTTCGACGCGCTGCCGCTCCAGATCGATCACCAGATCGTCCAGGCGGTAGCGCACGGAGCTCACGCCATTACTCACTGCGACCGTAGACATCCTCGAAGCGGACGATGTCGTCTTCACCCAGATAACTGCCGGACTGCACTTCGATCAGCTCCAGCGGCACCTTGCCGGGATTCTCGAGGCGATGCTTCACGCCCAGCGGGATGTAGGTGCTCTCGTTCTCGGACAGCAACAGCGTCTCGTCGCCGCGCGTGACCTTCGCGGTACCGCTGACCACGATCCAGTGCTCGGCGCGGTGGTGGTGCATCTGCAGGCTCAATGCTGCCCCCGGCTTGACCTTGATGCGCTTCACCTGGTGGCGTCCGCCATTGTCGACCGAATCGTAGCTGCCCCACGGGCGGTGCACTTCGCGGTGCAGCACGGCCTGGCTGCGCTGCTCTTCCTTCAGCCGCGCCACCACCAGCTTCACGTCCTGCACGCGGTCCTTGCGGGCCACCAGCACGGCGTCGTCGGTCTCGACCACGACGATGTCGTCCACGCCCACCAGGGCCACCAGTCGTTGCGCGTAGGCGTAGCTGTTGCGACTGTCGACGGCGATCACGTCGCCGTGGTGGGCGTTGCCATCGGCATCGCGCTCCGCGACATCCCACAGCGCGGACCAGCTGCCGACGTCATTCCAGCCGATGTCCACCGGAAGCACCATCGCGTGATCCGTCTTCTCGAAGACCGCGTAGTCGATCGAGTCCGACGGACACGCAGTGAAGGCCTCCTTGTCGAGGCGGACAAAGTCGCCGTCGTGGCGCGCGGCTGCATGCGCCGCGCGCACGGCTTCGACGATGTCGGGGCGGAAACGCGCGAGTTCTTCCAGATAGCGGCTGGCGCGGAACAGGAACATGCCGCTGTTCCAGTAGTAGCCGCCCGCATCGAGGTAAGACCGGGCCGTGGCGGCATCGGGCTTCTCGACGAAGCGCGACACCTTCCGCAGGCCGTCGCCGGCTTCGGCCTGGATGTAGCCGAATCCGGTTTCCGGCGCATCCGGCACGATCCCGAACGTCACCAACGCGCCGGCGTCGGCTGCAGGCAACGCTTCGCGCACGGCGCGCTGGAAGGCGGCCTCGTCGCGCACCACATGATCCGATGGCAGCACCAGCAGCAGCGGATCGGCGCCGCCGGCCATCGCCTGCAGCGCGGCCGCCGCGATCGCGGGAGCCGTGTTGCGACCAACCGGCTCAAGCAGGATCGCCGGTGTTGGCGCGCCGATCTGCCGGAGCTGTTCCGCGACCAGGAACCGGTGTTCCTCGTTCGCCACCACGATGGGGCCCAGATCCGCGATGGCTTCGACACGACGCCAGGTCGCCTGCACCATCGTGTCGTCGCCCGCCAGTGGCAGGAACTGTTTGGGATACGCCTCGCGCGAGAGCGGCCACAGGCGCGTGCCGGAGCCGCCGGAAAGCAGCACAGGTTGGAGTTTGGCCATGCAAGCCTCGCAAGTCGGTAGGGCGCCAGTTTACCCTGTAGGCCTTTATCGCCTGTGCCCGGTCGCGACCGCATGAACCCAACGATTCAGGACCCCTCGGGGCGGGAAGCCCAGCGCCTGGAGTGGGCACGTGGCGCGCTCGGCGACCCGTTCGCGCAGTTGGAACGCGCATCGATGGATGCCGGGTTCCGCAGCTACTGGCGCAGCCTGGGCGACGGGCCTGGGCGCATCGTGATGGATTCGCCCCCCGGCCTGGAGGACGTGCGTCCATGGCTGGCCATGCGCGAGCTGCTGGCGGGCGGCGACGTGCGCGTGCCCGACGTGCTGGCCATCGACACCGAGCACGGCTTCCTGCTGCTGGAAGACCTGGGTGGCCCGACCCTCGCGCACGTCATCAGCGACGACAATGCGGACACCTGGTTCGATGCCGCCATCGAACAGTTGCTGCGCCTGCAGGCGATCAAGCCGCCGGCGGGCATGGGCGAATTCGGCGAAGCCCTGCTGCAACGCGATGCGGGACTGTTCGACGAGTGGTTCCTGCGGCGCCACCTGGGCCTGACGCTGGACTGCGGCGAAACCGAGGGGCTGGAACTGGCACAGCGGCGCCTGATGGACAATGCGCTGAAGCAGGCGCGCGTGCTGACCCATCGCGACTTCATGCCGCGCAATCTGATGCCGGTGACGCCGGGGCCGGCGGTGATCGATTTCCAGGACTGCGTCCGCGGCCCCATCGCGTACGACGCGATGAGCCTGTTCAAGGATGCCTTCCTGAGTTGGCCGGTGGAGCGCGTGGACGGCTGGCTGGCGCGCTACCACGCCCGCGCCACCCGTGCCGGGCTGCCGGTGCCGGAGCTGAAGGTGTTCCTGCGCGATGCGGACTGGATGGGCATCCAGCGGCACCTGAAGATCCTCGGCATCTTCTCCCGCCTGCATTACCGCGACGGCAAGATCCGCTACCTGCCCGACGTGCCACGCTTCGTCCGCTATCTGGACGAGGTGTTGCCACGCTATCCGGAACTGGCGGGCCTGCACACCTTGCTTGATGCGCGCATCAAGCCCGTACTGCATGCGCGCGGTGAGATCGCATGAAGGCATTGGTCTTCGCGGCGGGACTCGGCGAGCGCATGCGCCCGCTGACCGACCACACACCCAAGCCGCTGATAGAAGCCGGAGGCAAGCCGCTGATCGTCTGGCACCTGGAGAAACTGGCGGCGATGGGCGTGGACGAGGTGGTGGTCAACACCAGCTGGCTGGCCGACCGCTTCCCGGCGGTGCTCGGCGATGGCGCGCGCTGGGGCCTGCGGCTGCACTACCTGCATGAAGGCGACACGCCGCTTGAAACCGGTGGCGGCATGCTCAACGCACGGCCCTTGCTCGGCGAAGCGCCGTTCCTGCTGGTCAATGGCGACATCTGGACCGATTTCGATTTCGCGCGGCTGCCGCGTGAGCCGCAGGGCTTGGCACACCTGGTGATGATCGATCCACCCGGCTACGCCACCCACGGCGATTTCGCGTTGGATCCTTCCGGACATGTGCGGCGCGACGGCGGACGGCGCCTCACGTACGCCGGCATCGGCGTCTACCGCGCAGCGCTGCTGGACAACTGGCCGAGGCACGTAGACGACGATGTAGGCGTGACTGCGAACGGTAAGCCCCGCTTCCGCTTGGCGCCGATCTTGCGCGCGCACATGGACGCCGACGGAATCCACGGCGAACACCACCCCGGCTGCTGGACGGACGTAGGTACGCCGCAACGGTTGGCAGAACTGGAAGCCACGCTGAGTGTGTAGCCAAAAGCGTTCTTCCCTGCGCTACGCGGGAAGCATCGCGGGCAAGGCCCGCTCCTAAAGCACGCTGCGCAGGAACGGCACCGTGATACGTCGCTGCGCCGCGAGCGATGCGCGATCGAGGCGGTCCAGCAGCGCCACCAGCGCGCCCAGATCACGATCGGTCCGCGTGAGGAGCCACTCCAGCGCAGCGTCTTCCAGCACCAGGCCGCGCCGCTGCGCACGTTCGCGCAGCACATCACGCCGCCCCGCCTCGTCGAGCGGATCGAGCATCACGCGCAGGCACTGCTGCAAGCGTGAACGCAGGTCGGGGAGATCAAGGCCGATGTCGTCGGGGATACCGCGTGCGGTGTACAGCACGTTCAATCCGGAGGCACGCGCGCGGTTGTGGAAATCGAACAGCGCCACTTCATCCTCGCGCGTACCGGCGATCACTTCGATGCCGTCCAGCGCAACCACATCATTGCCCTCCAGTGCGTCGAGTGCATCGCGCAACCTGCCGGCGGCAGCCGTCATCGGCAGGTAGGCCGCGCGACGATGCTGCTGTTCGGCGGCAGCGCACAGCGCCAGTGCGAGATGGGTCTTGCCCGTCCTAGACGGGCCGGCCAGATAGACCCAGTCCGCGCCCGGCCTGGTTGCCAGGGCACCCAGCGCCGCCAACGCGCCCTGCGGCGGACCGATGAAGCTCTCGAAGCGTTGATCCGGCGGATAGCGCAGCGCCAACGGCAATTGCGGACCGAGGTCGGTACCCTGCATGTCCCTGCTCACGGCGTATCGGTGTCGCGCGCCGGCGCCTGCTCCACGCTGCCCTTGTCGATGTACGAGTCCAGCACGATGGAGGGGCGGTCACCGGCGTACAGCCGGCTCTGCGTGTAGCGTTCGTGGGCGAAGCGCAGCAGTACGTTGGCGATCGCCGCCACCGGCAACGCCAGCAGCATGCCAAGGAAGCCGAACAACTGGCCGCCGGCCATGATGGCGAAGATCACAGCGACCGGGTGCAGGCCGATGCGATCGCCCACGATGCGGGGCGTCAGCACGTAGCCTTCCAGCATCTGGCCGACCACGAACACGCCCAGCACCATCGCCACCAGCGACCAGTCGCCGCCGGACTGCACCAGCGCGGCGATCACGCCCAGCACGATGCCGGTGGCGGTACCGAGGTAAGGCACGAAGCTGATCAGGCCGGCGATGATGCCGATCAGCAGGCCGACCTTCAGCCCCACCACCGACAGGCCGGCCGCGTAGATCGCGCCCAATGCCAGCATCACCAGGAACTGGCCGCGCAGGAAGGCGCCGAGCACTTCGTTCGATTCCAGCGCCAGCCGCGTGACCGTGGCGATATGGTCGCGCGGCACCAGCGCTGCGACGCGTTCGACCAGGATGTCCCAGTCGCGCAGGAAGTAGAACGTCAGGATGGGCAGCAGCACCAGGTTGGCGACCCACGCCATCACCGCGAAACCGGAGCGCGAGAAATAGCCGAACATCGTGGCCGCCACGCCACCGGCCTGTTGCCAGTGGCCACGCACCCATTCGGTCAGCCGGTCCGGGTCCAGCCACGCGACCAGTTCCAGCCCGGTGCGGCGCTCCACCCACGGCAGCGCGGTCTGCACGAACCAGTCCCGATAAGCCGGCAGCGATTCGATCACCGTGACCACCTGACGTTCGATCATCGGCACCAGGATCACAAGCGCCAGCACCAGCAGCAGCAGCATCAGCGTGAACACCAGCACCACCGCCACGGTGCGCGAGCGCCCCGAGCGTTCCAGCCGGTCGACCCATGGGTCGCCAAGCCAGCCCAGCAGTGCCGCGCAGACAAACGGCGTCAGCACGGGCGCCAGCAGCCAGACCAGCCAGCCGACGATCACCGCGACCAGCAGCCATTGCCAGCGGCGGGCCAGCGTTCCGACCGGCGTGGGAGAGAGATCCATGGGCATCCTTGTGGCTCAGCGCATCTGGTAGGCCGGCGGCTCGCCTTCGCCACCGGTGAAGGGGGCTTCGTCGCCCATCGTGCGACGGAACCCGGCCAGGCCCGACACGAGCTCCAGGTCGAACTCGACGATATCGCCGTTGGCACGCACCGGGGTGATGCGGCGGACCACTGCCATCTTCTGCAGATGCCCGGTCAGGCGCAGGTAATCGTCCGTGCTGCGGATGCCCGTGAAGAGCACGCGATAGGTACCCGCGGGGCCCGCACTGCCGCGCTTGCCGTAGCGCTTCACCAGCGCATCGGCGGTGCCGTCGGCACCGGAGGCCATCGCGCGGCGCGCATCGGCGTCGGTCACCGACCACTTCGCCAGCACCTTGCCGGCATCGACGAACACCCAGTCGGCGGTCCAGCCACCCTTGGCACTGCGGTACAGCTTGCCGATCAGCTGCATCGGCGGGCTGTAGCGGGCCGACGCGCGCGCGACGGCGGCGGTGTCCTGGCGCCAGATGGCGCCGACCAGCGCCTGTTCCGCCGCGCCGCCGGCCGGCAGGCCGAGGCCGTAGCCACGCTCGATGGCGCGGTTGAGCAGCGGGCGCGCGGCATTGGACTGCGGCAAGCCAACCAGGCGCGGACCGCTGCCGTCGTTGATCGCCAGCCAGACCACCGGCTTCGGGCGTGGCTGCGGCCACACGGGCAGGCCGAGCGCGCCCGCCAGGCCATTGACCTGGTCTTCATCGAACCGCACCACCAGCGTGGTTCGGAAGGTGGGGGCGCCGGTGGGCGACGTGCCCTGGTCCTGCCGGTAGTCGTAGCCGTCCACATAGTCCTTGGCGTTGCGCAACTCGGCACCGACGCCAGGGCGCGACATCGCCGACCGGTCGCCCGACAGTTTGCCCAGCACCGTTCCCAGCGCGCGTGCGAAGCCGCCCTGCCGCTCTTCCTCGCCCTGCCCGTTGACCGGCACCTCGGCCTGATACAGCCCGCGCGCGGAGACCGCGTCGCCTTCGGTGCGCAAGCCCGATTGGGCGTGTGCGACGGGCGTCGTGGTCATGGCCGCCAACAGCACGGCGGTGGCGAGGGCGAAACCTGGGATCCAGCGCATCGAGCGTCCTTGGGCTCTGCAGACCCTGTGAATTGTTGCCCGAATGGCCCGCCATCGCCAACGGCACCCGTTCAGGACGGCCGCGAGGCCTGCCGATTCCATTAAAATCACGCCTCTTGCCCCATCGACGACCGCCCGTGACCCAGCCGACGCCTTCCGCCCCCACCCCGATGACCTATCGCGACGCGGGTGTCGACATCGACGCCGGCAACGAGCTGGTCGAACGCATCAAGCCGCTGGTCAAGCGCAGCTTCCGGCCGGAAGTGATGGGCGGACTGGGTGGCTTCGGCGCGCTGTTCGACCTGTCCGGCAAATACCGTGAGCCGGTGCTGGTCTCCGGCACCGACGGCGTGGGCACGAAGCTGAAGCTGGCGCAGCAACTGGGCCGCCACGACACCATCGGCATCGACCTGGTCGCCATGTGCGTGAACGACGTGCTGGTGCAGGGCGCCGAGCCGCTGTTCTTCCTGGATTACTTCGCGACCGGCAAGCTGGACGTGGACACCACGGTGTCGGTGGTCGGTGGCATCGCCCGGGGATGCGAGCTTTCCGGCTGTGCACTGATCGGCGGCGAGACCGCCGAGATGCCCGACATGTACGGCCCCGGCGAATACGACCTCGCCGGTTTCTGCGTGGCGGCGGTGGAGAAGTCGAAACTGCTCGACGGCGCCAAGGTACGCGCGGGCGACGTGTTGATCGGCGTGGCCTCCAGCGGCCCGCATTCCAACGGTTACTCGCTGGTGCGGCGCATCTACGACCGCGCCGGCCGTCCCGCCGACATCGATGTGGGCGGCGTGAAGCTGGCCGATGCCCTGATGGCACCGACCACGCTGTACGTGAAGCCCGTGCTGGAGCTGCTGCAGGCGCACGACCTGCATGCGATGGCGCACATCACCGGCGGCGGCCTGACCGAGAACATCATCCGCGTGATCCCGGACGGCCTGGGCCTGGACATCGACGCCAGTGCGTGGACGCTGCCGCCCGTGTTCGACTGGCTGCAACGGGAAGGCGCGGTGGAGAACGCCGAGATGTGGCGCACCTTCAACTGCGGCATCGGCTTCGTGCTGGTGGTTGCGCCGGACCAGCTTGCCGCCGTGCAGGCGGATCTCGTCCGCCTGCAACTGGCGCACTGGCAGATCGGTGAAGTCGTCACCGCCCACGGCGGCGAACGCGTCCGCATCGGCTGAGCGCGGCATGCCGCGCAGCAAGGGGATCGTCTTCGGACTGACGCTGGCGGTGTTCGCCGCCAGCTGGATCGCGCCGCGGTGGCCGGTCGAACAGGCCATGCACAGCAGCCTGACCGTGCTCGGACTGGCCTGGCTGTGGTGGCATGACCGCCGCTGGCCGCTGCGGCCGGTGCATTTCGCCCTGATCTGCGCCTTCATCGTGGCGCACTGCATCGGCGCGCGCTGGCTGTATTCCTACGTACCGTACGATGCGTGGCTGCAGGCCGCGACGGGCTGGTCGCCGGCGGAAGCGTTCGGCTGGCAGCGCAACCACTTTGACCGCTTCATCCACCTGATGTACGGAGTCTGCTTCACGCCCGCCGTCTGGCATTGGCTGCGCCAGCGCTGGTCACGGCTATCGGTGGGCCAGGCGTTCACGCTGGCGGTGATGCTGATCATGTGCACGAGCCTGCTATACGAATGGCTGGAGTGGGGCATCGCGCTGACCATGTCGCCCGAGGCGGCCGAGTCCTACAACGGCCAGCAGGGTGATGGGTGGGACGCGCATGCCGACATGCTGCTGGCCACGGTCGGTGCGTTGCTGGTCTGGCCACTGGCGCGCGCCGAGCGTCACGGCGTGAAGGCATGACCGCGCGCGTCGCGGTACTGGCCTCCGGCCGCGGCAGCAACCTGCAGGCCATCCTGCAGGCCATTGCCGACGGCACCCTCGATGCCGACGTGGTGGGCGTGTTCTCCGACAAGCCGACCGCCCCTGCCCTGCGTCTGGTCCCGGCAGCGCGGCGCTGGAGCGCGCGACCCGCAGCATTCCCGGATCGTGCCGCATACGAGGCCGCCCTGGCGGACGCTGTCGCCGCCACCGGTCCGGACTGGGTGGTCTGCGCAGGCTACATGCGCATCTTGGGCGATGCCTTCATCTCCCGCTTCCGCGGCCGGCTGCTGAACATCCATCCGTCGCTGCTGCCCAAATACCGCGGCTTGCACACGCACGCCCGCGCGCTTGAGGCCGGCGACACCGAGCATGGCGCGAGTGTCCACTTCGTCATTCCTGAACTGGATGCCGGGGCGGTGATCGCCCAGGCGCGGGTACCGGTCCTGCCCGGCGACACGCCGGAAGCACTGGCCGCACGCCTGCTCCCGCGCGAGCACGCCCTGTTGCTGGCCGTGCTGCGCCTGGCCGCCAGCGGCAACTTGGCTGAACAGGGCGACATCACGCTCTGTCACGGTCAGCCGCTATTAAATGCGCTGTCCCTAGATTCAGCCGACCGTCTGCTCCCCTGACCTGCTTGCCCCGATGCTTTGCCCACTCCGCTCCCTGCTGCTCGGCCTGTCCCTGGCCGGCGCCACCGCGCCCGCGCTGGCGCTGGAGCCGTTCGTGGCCAGCTACCAGGCCTACAACGAGGGCAAGCTGGCCGGCAGCGCAAGCATGAAGGTCGCGCCCAGGACCGGCAGCCAGTGGCAGATCGATCTGGATGTGAAAGGTACACGTGGTTTTGCGCGATTGGCCGGGTTGAACATCGAGCAGAGCACCGTATTCGATGCCAGCGACAACCAGTTTCGTCCGCTCAGCCAAGCCACGGCCCGCCGCGCCCTGCTCATGGGCAAGAGCATGGTCGGCACTTATGACTGGACCAACCGCACCGCCCAATGGCGGGGCGACATCAAGAAAGACCGCCGTGCACCGTTGTCGCTGCAGACAGGCGACATGAGCGCCCTGCTGATGAACCTGGCCGTGATCCGCGACGCCGCACCGGGGCGCGAGCTCAACTACCGCGTGGTGGACAACGGCCGCATCCGCGACTATCAGTACGTCGTGTCGTCCGAGCCCGAGATCGTGAGTGTCGAGGACCTGAGCTACAGTGCCCTGCGTGTCAGCCGGGCGAACGGCGGCAACGACGAAACCATTTTCTGGGTCGCCGACGGCGTGCCCACCCCCGTGCGCATCCTGCAGCGGGAGAACGGTCAGGACGGCGTCGATCTGCGCCTGGTCGAATACCAGGGAGTACCTTGAACATGATGAAGACCACGCTCCACTCTCCGCGCACACTGCTGGCTGCCGCGATCCTCGCCAGCGCCAGCGCACCCGCGTTCGCCGTCGAGGCCTTCACCGCGCAGTACAACGCCAGCGCCCTGGGCATGGTCGGCGAAGGCCAGATGGCGGTCGCGCCGCAGCCCGGCAACCGCTGGCAGTACACGCTGACCGTGCGCAACCAGGCCGTGGACCTGAGCCAGAAGACCGTGTTCGACGTGCAGGATGGCCGCATGCGGCCGCTGAGCAGCAGCGACAGCTCTCGCCTGTTGATCAAGAAGAAGAACGTCAACACGGTGTATGACTGGTCCAAGGCGCAGGCCACCTGGAGCGGCGATGTGAAGCCCGACCGCGCCGGCCCGGTGAAGCTGGCCGCCGGCGACATGGACGCCCTGCTGGTCAACCTGGCCATCGTGCGTGACGTGGCGGCGGGCAAGCCATTGACCTACCGCATGGTGGAAAACGGCCGCGCGAAGCCGATGACCTACCAGGTTGCCGGCAAGGAGCGCATCACGATTGGCGGCAAGCCGCAGGACGCCACCAAGGTGGTACGCACCGACGGCGACAAGCAGACCATCGTCTGGGTGGTGGCCGACGCGCCGGTGCCGGCGCGCATCCTGCAGCGTGAAAACGGACAGGACACCATCGACCTGACGCTCAAGTCCTGGCGCTGAGCCACGCGCTCCCGCATTTCCGAGACCCCCATGACACGGATGTCCGTCCTCCTCACGGCCGCGCTGGCCACGGTGGCCCTCCCCGCCCATGCGCTCAAGCCGTTTACGGCGCAATACGAGGCGTCCTTCAAAGGCATCTCGGCTGGCGGCGCGATGTCGCTCAGCCAGCAGGGCAACCGCTGGACCTACGCGATGGGCATCCGCAACACGATGGCGAACCTGAGCCAGGCTACGGTGTTCGAGGACGCGGCCGGCCGCTACCGGCCACTGGGTGGCAGCGATCGTGCCACGTACCTGATGAAGACCCGCTCGGTCATCACCGTCTACAACTGGAAAGGCATGCAGGCGCGCTGGACCGGCGACGTGAAACCGCAACGCGCGGGCCCCGTGGCCATGCAGCCGGGCGACATGGGTGCATTGCTGGTCAACCTCGCGCTGGTGCGCGACGTCGGCTTCGGTCGTACGGTCATGAGCTATCGCCTGCTGGAGAACGGCAAGGCCAAGCCGATGACCTACCGCGTGGCCGGCCGCGAGAAGATCACCGTGGGTGGTCGCGCGCTGGACACGATCAAGGTGGTGCAGAGCGCGGGCGGCAAGCAGACCACCGCGTGGATCGCCGCCGGCGTTCCCGCGCCGGTCCGCATCGTGCAGCGGGAAGACGGCAGCGACGTGTTCCGCCTGCAACTTACATCCTGGCGCTGAATCCTCCAGACACCCATGAAAAAGCCCGGCCAGGCCGGGCTTTTTCATTTGGCCGCTGCGTCCGCGGCCTGGAATACCGTCTTGCAGTCCATGCGGATCGTCCCGCTGCCGTTGCGCCACGCGTAAGCGTTGCACTGCCGGTTTCCGTCCTGCGTCTGCTCGACTACCACCGAGAACACCGCCTGCGCGATCTCGCCCTGGGTCACGGTGCCGTCGCCATTCCAGTCCATGTCCCGGGTGGTGATGCCATGCGTGGCGGCCGAACCGGTGTAATGCAGCCACGCCACCAGCGCGAGCAGCCCCACCACGATGCCCAACAGGATCTTGCGACGAAGGGGGAACCGCGAGCGGTTCCCGGACAGCGTGGGGTCGCGCCGGCTCACGATACGCGCCTGATCTGCGCGCCAAGGCCGCCAAGCTTCTCTTCGATGTTCTCGTAACCACGATCAAGGTGGTAGATGCGGTCGATGGTGGTTTCGCCCTCGGCCACCAGGCCCGCCAGGATCAGCGAAGCGGAAGCTCGCAGGTCGGTCGCCATCACGGGCGCCCCTCCCAGCCTTTCGACGCCGCGCACGATGGCCGTATGTCCTTCGACGCGGATGTCCGCGCCCAGGCGCAGCAATTCGTTGACGTGCATGAAGCGGTTTTCGAAGATCGTCTCGTTGATCACGCCCACGCCGTCGGCCACGCAGTTCAACGCCATGAACTGCGCCTGCATGTCGGTCGGGAACGCCGGGTACGGTGCAGTGGTCAGGCTGACGGCTTTCGGGCGCTTGCCCTGCATGTCCAGCGTGATGCTGTCGGCCGTGGTCTCGATCTTCGCACCGGCTTCGGTGAGCTTGTCCAGTACGGCTTCCAGCGTGTCAGGCCGTGCATTGCGCGCGGTGACCCTGCCGCCGGTCATCGCCGCCGCGACGAGGAAGGTGCCCGTTTCAATGCGGTCCGGCACCACCGAGTGGCGGCCGCCGCCCAAGCGCTCGACGCCATGGATGACGATGCGCGACGTGCCGGCGCCTTCGATCTTCGCGCCCAGCGCATTGAGGCATTCGGCCAGGTCGGTGACTTCCGGCTCCATCGCCGCGTTTTCCAGCACCGTGGTGCCTTCGGCCAGCGCCGCCGCCGCCATCACGTTCTCGGTGCCGGTCACGGTGACCATGTCGAACACGAAGCGTGCGCCCTTCAATCGTGCGGCACGCGCCTTGATGTAGCCGTTCTCGACGGTGATCTCCGCGCCCAGCGCCTGCAGGCCCTTGATATGCTGGTCGACCGGACGCGAACCGATCGCACAGCCACCCGGCAGCGATACCACCGCGGCACCATGGCGCGCGACCAGCGGGCCGAGCACGAGGATCGACGCGCGCATGGTTTTCACCAGTTCATAGGGCGCGACGAAGCGGCTGACGGTGGTGGGATCGACGGTGATGCCGCGGCCCTTGGCCAGCGTGCCCTCGTCGATGGTGATGCCCGCGCCCAGCTCGCCCAGCAGCTTCACGGTGGTCACCACGTCGTGCAGATGCGGCACGTTGGTGATCTCCACCGGCGCATCCGCCAGCAGCGTCGCACACAGGATGGGGAGCACGGCGTTCTTGGCGCCCGAGATGGTGACTTCGCCGTTGAGCGTGTTGCCACCGGTGACGATGATCTTCTGCATGGAAATCCGGAAGGGAGAATTCGGGTGGAGGACGGAATCGACGTGGATCGCTGGCTGCCACGCTTCAGCGGGCGGCGCCAGCCTCGTCGGGAGTCACGGTCTTGAGCTGCAACGCATGGATCGCGCCGCCCATCAGGTCGCCCAGCGTGGCGTAGACCATGCGGTGGCGGGCCAGGGGCAGCTTGCCGCGGAACGCATCGGACACGACGGTCGCCTCGAAATGGACGCCATCGTCGCCCTGGACATCGGCGCGTGCGCCCGGCAGGCCGGTTTCGATCAGTTTACGGATGGTTTCGGCGTCCAACGGGCTTTCCTAATAAAATACCCGGCCATTCTACCCGCCGGCGCCCCGTCCGCATGTCCCAGCCGTCCCCCCTGACACCCCCCGTCTCGCCTGCCAGCCTGGCGGCCAGCGGCCGTCGGGTCATCGAGATCGAGGCGCGTGCACTGGATGCCCTGGCCGCCCGTATCGACGGCACGTTCTCGGCGGCCTGCCAGGCGATCCTCGCCGGCCAGGGCCGCGTGGTGTGCACCGGCATGGGCAAGTCCGGGCACGTGGCGCGCAAGATCGCGGCGACGCTGGCCTCCACCGGCACGCCGGCGTTCTACGTGCACCCGGGCGAAGCCGGGCATGGCGACCTGGGCATGATCACCGACGCCGACATCGTGCTGGCGCTGTCGTACTCGGGCGAGTCGGACGAGGTGCTGATGTTGCTGCCGGTCCTGAAGCGCCAGGGCAACCTCGTCATCGGCATGACCGGCCGGCCGCAGTCCACGCTGGCGCGCGAGAGCGACCTCCACCTGGACGTCAGCGTTCCCGCAGAAGCCTGCCCGCTGGACCTCGCTCCGACCAGCAGCACCACCGCCTCGCTGGCGATGGGCGATGCGCTGGCCGTGGCTCTGCTGGATGCACGCGGCTTCACCGCCGACGACTTTGCCCGTTCGCACCCGGCCGGGAGCCTCGGCCGCCGTCTGCTGCTGCACATCACCGACGTGATGCATGCAGGCGATGACGTGCCGCGCGTAGGCGCGGATGCCACCCTCAGCGAGGCGCTGATGGAGATGAGCCGCAAGCGCCTCGGCATGACGGCGGTGGTCGATGCCGACGGCCGACTGGCCGGACTGTTCACCGACGGCGACCTGCGCCGCACGCTCGACGATCCGGCAATGGATGTACGTACCGCCCGGATCGCCGACGTGATGACACGGCACCCGAGGACCATCGGTGCGGACCAACTCGCGGTCGAAGCCGCGCGCCTGATGGAAACCCACAAGATCAGCGGCCTGATCGTGGTGGACGATGAACAGCGTCCGCTTGGCGCCCTGAACATTCACGACCTGTTGCGTGCCCGCGTGGTGTAAACCGCAGGGTCGTCCTTGCCCCGACCCTTGCGTTGCCCCCATCCCCACCCGATCCTGTCCCCATGCCCCTTCGCCATCTCCATGACCTGACCGATGACGTGCTGGCCCGCGCCGCGCGCATTCGCCTGGCGTGCTTCGACGTGGACGGGACATTGACCGATGGCCGCCTGTACCTGGACGGCGAAGGTCGCGAACAGAAGGCTTTCCATGTGCAGGATGGCCAGGGGCTTGTGCTGCTGAAGCGTGCCGGCATTGAAGTGGCCTTCATCACGGCCCGCGGTGGCACGGTCGCCGTCGCCCGCGGTCGCGAACTGGGCGTGCAGGTCTTCACCGGCATCAAGGACAAACTGGTCAAGGTGCGCGAGTTGTGCCTTTCGGGAGGGATCGGCCTGGAGCAGGTCGCCTTCATGGGGGACGACCTTCCCGACGTGCCGCCGTTCTCCGCCGTAGGCCTCGCCATCGCGCCTGCGGACGCGCACCCGTGGACGGCCCGGCACGCGCACTGGCGCACCCGCCGGGCGGGAGGCCAGGGCGCGGCGCGCGAGGCCTGCGACCTGCTGCTGGGCGTGCAGGGCCATGCACCCACCTTCGAAGGAGGCACCGCATGAGCTGGCGCACCACGCTGGGCCTGGTCCTGCTGCTGGCGGCCATCGTGAGTGGCTGGTCGGCCTGGAAGAACCGCGACATTCCCGCAGCCAACCGCGTGGTGGTCGACCGATCGGACTACGTGATGCGCGACTTCGAAATGATCGCACTCAACGGAGAGGGGCAAGAGGCCGTAGCGGTGCGTGCCCCCGAGATGGCGCGCAATCCGCACGACCAGACCTTCACCATCACCACCCCGCTGTTCCTGCTGCCGGAAGAAGATGGCCGGTCGTGGGAACTGCGCTCCAAGACCGGCTGGCTCAGCGCGAAGGGCGAGGAATTGCGCCTGAAGGGCAATGTGCATGGCACGTCACCGAAGGGCGGCACCCGCCAGGCGGAATTCCGCACGGACACGTTGAACGTGTTCCCCGACCGGGACGTGGCGCAGACCGATGACGTGGTGACGGTTACCCAGCCCGGCTCTAGACTGAGCGGGCGCGGTTTTGAGACCAATCTCAAGACCAAGGACTACACATTCAAATCCGAGGTGAGATCCATCTATGAACCGCGCTCTGCTCGCTAGTGCCGCACTGTTGCTCCTGCTGCCCGTCGCAGGTGCCATGGCCAAGTCCACGGACCGCAACCAGGCCATGACCATCGATTCCGGCAGCCAGTCCGGCAACATGGAAGGCAATGGCAAGACCTTGCTGGGCGGTGGCGTGGTCGTCACCCAGGGGTCGCTGGAAATCCGCTCCAACGCCGCCGAGATCCACATGGCCGACGGCGAGATCTCGCGCTCCATCTTCACCGGCAAGCAGGTGAAGATGAAGCAGCAGATGGACGACGGCAGCTGGATGGATGCCCAGGCCGACCGCGTCGAATACGACATGAAGTCGGAGACCATCACCTTCATCGGCAACTACACCGTGAAATCCGACCGCGGCTCCAACAGCGGGCAGCGCATGGTCTACAACACCAAGTCGGGCAACATGGAAAGCGGCGGCGACGGCACCCGCGTGCGCACCGTGATCCAGCCCAAGGCGGCGGCACCCGCGCAGGGCAAGAACTGATGCTCACCGCGAAGGGACTGCGCAAGCGCTACAAGCAGCGCGAGGTCGTCGCCGACTTCGGGCTGACCCTGCAGCCGGGCGAAGTGGTCGGCCTGCTGGGCCCGAACGGCGCCGGCAAGACCACCTGCTTCTACATGATCGTCGGCCTGGTGGCCGCGGACGCAGGCACCATCGAACTGGACGGCAAGGACATCACCGCGCAGCCGATGTACCAGCGCGCCAAGCTGGGCGTGGGCTACCTGCCGCAGGAACCTTCGGTCTTCCGCAAGCTCAGCGTGGCCGACAACATCCGCCTGGTACTGGAACTGCGCGAGGATCTGGACAGCGCGGGCATCGAACGCGAACTGGCCTCGCTGCTGGACGAACTGCAGATCACCCATGTTTCCGACCAGCTGGGCGCCAGCCTGTCCGGCGGTGAGCGCCGGCGCGTGGAAATCGCCCGCGCGCTGGCTGCGCGACCGCGCCTGATGCTCCTGGACGAACCGTTCGCCGGCGTGGACCCCATCTCCGTCGGCGAGATCCAGCGCATCGTGAAGCACCTCAAGGATCGCGGCATCGGCGTCCTCATCACCGACCACAACGTGCGCGAAACCTTGGGAATCTGCGACCGGGCGTATATCCTCAATGCCGGTAGCGTTCTGGCGCAGGGGGCCCCGGACGCACTGCTGGCCAATCCGGACGTACGCCGGGTCTATCTGGGCGAAACCTTCCGCCTGTGATCCCGTCGGCGGCTCTTGGCCGCCTTTCGGGTTCCAGGGTCGGACATGAAGCCACGCCTGCAGACATCGCTGGGACAACATCTGGTCATGACGCCACAGCTGCGTCAGGCCATCCGGCTGTTGCAGATGTCCACGGCCGAACTCGAGATCGAGTTGACCGAGGCGGTGGAGACCAATCCCCTGCTCGACTGGACCGAGGCCGACGAAGAGCCTGTGCCCACGCACGGTGCGGAAGATGACCGTCCGCCCGAAGAAAGCCCCAGGGAGGCCGAACGCGACGCGCCCGACGATCGCGACGACTGGTCGCCGGATGAAGGGCCATGGACCTCCTCGAGCGGCGGCTCGTTTGACGACGAAGACGGCGGCAGCCCGGCCGAGCGCGTGGCCGAAGCCGATACGCTGCACGGGCACCTGCTGTGGCAACTCCACCTGTCCCACCTCTCCCCGCGCGACCGCCGCATCGGCGCCACTCTGATCGATGCGCTGGAAGAAGACGGTTACCTGCGCGAGCCGTTGTCCGGCATCGTGCAGGCGCTGCGTCCGGATATCGAGGCGGACGAAGAGGACGTCCTCGTCGTCCTGCACCAGGTGCAACGTTTCGACCCGGTGGGCGTGGCGGCGCGGACGCTCGGGGAATGCCTGCACCTGCAGTTGGCGGTACTCAGCGACGACACGCCGGGCAAGGCGCTGGCCCTGCAGATCGCCGACACCGCCCTGGAGCGCCTGCCGCGCAGCGGCGTGGCCGGCATCGCCCAGGAGTTGAAACGGCCCGTCGCCGAGGTGGACGAGGCCGTGCACCTGCTGCGCACGCTCGATCCCAAGCCCGGGGCGCAGATCGGCGACCTCTCGCACGACACCTATGTGGTGCCCGACTGCGTGGTCTGGCGCCAGCGTGGCGTATGGCGCGCCGCGCTCGCAGGCAGCACGCTGCCGCGGATCGCGATCCATCGCGGCTACGAACAGATGATCCGGCAATGCGGCGACAGCGATGCCGGTTACCTCAAGGCGCAACTGCAGGAGGCCCGCTGGCTGCTGAAAAGCGTCGAAGCGCGCGGCGAGACCCTGCTCAAGGTCATGCGCTGCCTGCTGCACCAGCAAGCCGGCTTCCTGGAATTCGGCGAGCAGGCGCTGCGCCCGCTGACGCTGCGCGACGTGGCCGAAGAAGTGGGCCTGCACGAATCCACCGTGTCGCGCGCCATCGCCCGCAAGTATGTCCGTACGCCGCGCGGCACCCTTCCCATGCGCGCCTTCTTCGCCTCCGGCATCGACACCGAGGGCGGCGGTGAAGCATCCAGCACCGCCATCCAGGCGATGATCCGCCAGCTGGTCGATGCCGAGAACCCCCGCAAGCCGCTGTCCGATGCGAAGCTCGCTGACCTGCTCAAGGCGTCCGGCATTCCGGTGGCGCGACGCACCGTGGCCAAGTACCGCGAAGCATTGAACATCCTCTCTTCGCACGAACGCGTGCGCATCGCCTGAATCCTGCTTGGCGCGCACCGGTTCCGTGATCGCGTTCCGGGGCGGCGCAACGCATTTTTCACACCAGCTCACACTGCGCGAAAAAGAACGCGCCAGAGGTTGATAGTTGCCGCCGACGGGTCCATCTTTGAACCTGGAAGCACCGCTTCCCATCGCAACTGACAGAGGAGGATTGCCGGAACCCAGACCCTGTCCGCGTTGTCATTCCATGACACGCCATCCGCGCCCTGCGCGCGGTTCTACCGACCCGAAGGAGGCAACATGCGTATCGAGACTTACGGCCATGAAATCGAAGTCACTCCCGCCCTGCGCGAATACGTCGAAACCAAACTGAAGCGGCTCGAACGCCACTTCGAGCAACCCTTCGAGGTCCGTACGCAGCTGGGAACCCGCAAGCCCGATTACCTGGCCGAGGCCACGATCATTGTGGCGGGTCGCACCCTGCACGCCGACGCCGGCGCGCAGACCATGTACGCCGCCATCGACATCCTGGCCGACAAGCTCGACCGCCTGCTGGTCAAGCACAAGGAAAAGCGCAACGATGTCCATCGCACCGCTGCGCGCGGAGAGCTGATCGGCTGACGCCGGCCGCACGTGACGCCACGCAAGGTCGCTCCGCCCCGCGGAGCGGCCTTCACTGATCCCGGCGCGCACCGCATGCACGCAGCGCGCCGCCAAGCGCCCGCGCGGTCGCGAACCCGCGGATGGGCCATTACACTGGCAGACGCCGCTCCCGGCATGCGAACGCGACGACGATGTCGATGCGCGCCTTGCTGCCCCGGGCCCGGCACCCCCTCCTGCCGGCCGCCTCCGCATGATGAATACCAGCATCACCGCCCGTGAACTGTTCGATCAGCAGAAGGACAAGCTGGCCCTGCGCTGGCTGGCGGGCCAGAAGGGCGAGAAGCGGATACTCGAATCCGGCGACACCGTGTCGCGGCGCCCCTCGCTCGCCGGTTATCTCAACGCGGTGTATCCCAACAAGGTGCAGATCCTGGGCACCGAGGAACTGACCTGGCTGGATTCACTGGATTCCCGCCAACGCTGGGAGACGATCGAGAAGATCGTGCAGGCCAAGCCGCTGGCGCTGGTGATCAGCAAGAACCAGTCCTGCCCCGAGGACCTGCGCGAGGCGGCGAACGAGAACGACACGCCGCTGTGGCTCTCCCCCAAGCGCGGACATGAGCTGCTCAATCATCTGTCCTACCACCTGGCGCGCACACTCGCGCCGCGGGTCACGCTGCATGGCGTGTTCATGGAAATCTATTCCATTGGCGTGCTGATCACCGGCGAAGCCGGGTCCGGCAAGAGCGAACTGGCCCTGGAACTGCTGAGCCGTGGCCACCGGCTGGTCGCCGACGACGCCCCCGAGTTCACCCAGATCGCACCGGACGTGCTGGACGGCACCTGTCCCGAGCTGCTGCAGGACCTGCTGGAAGTGCGTGGCCTGGGGGTGCTCAACGTCCGCGAGATGTTCGGCGACACGGCGGTGAAGAAGAACAAGTACCTGCGCCTGATCGTGCACCTGACCCGGCCGATGACCGAGCCCAATCCCCATGGCTACGAGCGCCTGACCGGCGATTCCGGCACCCGCCACGTGCTGGACCTGGACGTGCCGCTGATCACCCTGCCCGTCATGCCCGGCCGCAACCTGGCCGTGCTCACCGAAGCGGCGACGCGCCTGCACATCCTGCGCACCAAGGGCATCGACCCTGCCGCCATGTTCATCGCCCGCCACAGCAACCTGCTGGAGCGCAGCACGCCATGACGCAGGCCGATGACAACCCCGTGGACGCACACGAAGAGAACGGCACAACGCCTCCACTTCCACCGACCGTGGTGATCGTCAGCGGCCTGTCCGGCTCGGGCAAGTCGGTGGCGCTGAAGACCTTCGAGGACCTCGACTACTACTGCATCGACAATCTGCCGGTGGACCTGTTGCCATCCTTCGTCCGCAGTCTGATGCGCGAGGACGAGCTGCCGCCCAGGATCGCCATCGGCATCGATGTGCGCAGCCGCCAGAGCGACCTATCCAAACTCGCCCAGTGGCGCGCCGCACTGGCGCAGTTGGGGTTGGAAGGCAGGCTGATCTTCTTCGATGCCGATGACGAGGTGCTCCTTCGCCGTTACTCGGACACCCGCCGCCGCCACCCGCTGGGCCACGGTGGACTGTCCCTGCAGGAAGCCATCCACCAGGAACGGGCGATCATCCAGCCCCTGCGGGACGAGGCCGATGTCGTCATTGACACCAGCCAGCTCAACGTCCACCAGCTGCGCCGCCGGATCATCGCCGAGTTCGCCTTCAACAAGGGCACGCAGCTCTCGCTGCTGTTCGAATCCTTCGCCTACAAGCGGGGCGTGCCCGCCGACGCCGACTTCGTGTTCGATGCACGGGTGCTGCCCAATCCGCACTGGAACCCCGAACTGCGCCCGTACGCCGGCCGGGATCCCAAGGTGCGGGCATTCCTCGACGCCCAACCGGAGGTCGCCGAGTACGTCGGCCAGGTCAGCGGCTTCCTGGATACCTGGCTGCCCCGCCTGCGCGGCGAGACCCGCAGCTACGTGACCATCGCCTTCGGTTGCACCGGCGGCAAGCACCGTTCGGTCTACCTGGCCGAAACCATGGCGCGGCATGCGCGCGAGCAGGGCTGGGAAGAAGTCGCCACCTTCCACCGCGAGCTGGACTGACCCCGTCGCAGGACGGGCTTTCGCCCCGACCCGGCACCCCGGACACCCTGTTTGGAGGCGAAAAACCGTCGGGGCCACAGCCCTTCCTGCATCACAGCACTCCGGAACCACGGGCCGGAGTGCCAGGCAACAACGTCTACGCCGCTCGGCGAAGACGATGCCCTGCAACCCGGTCCCGCACCATTCCACCGACGCAGCTTCCAGCCCGTCATGCCCGTCTGTTAACGTTCCTGCATGGCCTGTGGCATTCTTCTTGTAACTCATCCTGGCGTGGGCGCGGCGATCCTGGCGGTCGCCACCGCGCTGCTGCGGCAACTTCCCCTGAAGGCGGAGGCCTTCGAGGTGGCGTTCGATGCCGACTTGGACGCGCTGCTTCCGCAGGCATCCGCAGCGCTGCGGCGCGTGGACAGCGGCGAGGGCGTGCTGGTGCTGACCGATCTGTACGGTGCCAGCCCCAGCAACCTGGCCGGCAAGCTCGCGCGCCTGGGCACGCCCGTGCGCCGCGTTTCGGCGCTCAGCCTGCCCATGTTGTTGCGCGTGATGAATTATTCGGAACAGGGACTGGACGAACTGCCGGCCACCGCTGCGGCCGGCGCACGCAATGGAGTCATTCACGACGATGCTTGAACGCGAACTCACAATATCCAACCGCCTCGGGCTGCACGCGCGCGCCACTGCCAAGCTGGTGCAGACGCTGGCCGGCTTCCGCTGCAACGCCACGTTGGCCGCCAAGGGACGCGAGGTGAATGCCAAGAGCATCATGGGCGTCATGCTGCTGGCTGCAGGCCAGGGCACGCCGGTCACCGTCCGCATCGAGGGCGAGGACGAGGCCGCCGCCATGCAGGAAGTCGTGTCGCTGTTCGAACGACGATTCGACGAGGACGCCTGATGCGGGCGCTGCTGCCGGGCCATGGGGCGTCGCGCGGCAGCGCGCTGGGACGCGCCCGGGTCCGGCTGCCGCATGTGCTGGATGTGGCCGAGCAGCACATCCGCCAGGACCAGCTCGACGACGAACTGGTCCGCCTGCATGACGCCGTCGACGCCACCCGCCGCGAGATGCACAGCCTGCGCGCACGCCTGCACGGCGCGCTGGCGAAGGAGGTCGGCGAGTTCCTCGACCTGCATGCCCTGCTCCTGGACGACCCCGAGCTGCTGCATGGCCTGGACGAACTGATCCGCACCGGCCGCTATTCGGCCGACTACGCGCTGCGCCTGCAACGCGACCGGCTGGCTGCCGTGTTCGATGGCATGGACGATGCCTACCTCAAGAGCCGCATGGACGACCTCGACCATGTGATCGGTCGCATCCACGCGCACCTGCACCAACGCGCCGATGACACGCCGGGCGCGGCAGGCGAGATCCTGGTCAGCAACAACGTGGCCCCTTCGGAACTGGCGGAACTGCAGACACAAGGGGTGGTGGGGGTGGTCACCGCCGCCGGCAGCACGCTGTCGCACAGTGCGATCCTGGCACGCAGCCTGCACCTGCCGCTGGTCGTCGGCAATGCGCTGGCCCTGCAGAAGATCAACGACGGCGACGTACTGCTGGTGGACGGCAGCACGGGCGAGGTCGTGGTCAATCCCGACCCCGAAGACCTGCGCCGCTATCGTGAACGCCTGCGTGATGCGGCACGTGAAGCGCGCGAACTCGGCCGGCTGCGCTCCAAGCCCAGCCGCACCCGCGACGGGGTCGACATTGCGCTGTGGGCCAATGCCGAATCGCTGGAGGACGTGGCGAATGCCCATGCCCTGGGTGCGTCCGGCGTGGGCCTGTACCGGACCGAATTCCTGTTCCTGCAGCGGCGCGAACTGCCGGGCGAAGACGAGCAGTTCCAGGTCTACCGCGATCTCGTGCTCGGCATGAGCGGACGCCCGGTGACCATCCGCACGCTCGACCTGGGCGCGGACAAGGCCGACCGCACCGGGCTCGTCGTCAGCGACGAGGACAATCCCGCGCTCGGTCTGCGCGGCGTGCGTCTCTCGCTGGCGCACACCGGCGTTTTCGACACCCAGCTCCGTGCCATCCTGCGCGCCTCCGCCTACGGCCCGGTCCGCATCCTGGTGCCCATGGTCAGCAGCCGCGAGGAAATCCTCGAGGTACGCCGTCGCCTGCGGCGCGCGGCGCTGCAGCTGCGCAAGCAAGGGCTCGAGATCGCCGAACAGGTCGAGGTGGGCGCGATGATCGAAGTGCCGGCCGCGGCGATCGCGTTGCACGCGTTCGTCGACGTGGTCGACTTCGTCTCCATCGGCACCAACGACCTTGTGCAGTACCTGCTGGCCGCCGACCGCAACAACGAAGCACTGGGCGAACTCTATTCGCCGCTTCACCCGGGCGTGGTGCGCCTGCTCCGCCACGTGATCAGCGTGGGCACGGAGCACAAGGTTCCCGTGGCGATGTGCGGCGAGATCGCTGGCGACGCCACGCTGGCGCCCATGCTGCTGGCACTCGGCCTGCGGGAGTTCAGCCTGCATCCGGCCACGCTGCTGGAACTGCGCAAGGCCATCCGCGATGTCGACCTGGGTGCGTTGCAGACGCGAGCGGCCAAACTGCTGCAGGCACGCGACCGCGCCGGCATCGAGCGCTGGCTCAAGACGGCGACGACGGCCTGAGATACCTGTTGTGGGAGCGACGCAAGTCGCGATGGACCGCCGGGAACGCCTCATCGCGACTTGCGTCGCTCCCACATCTGGCCCCACTTCTCCTCCGTCTCCAGGGTGTCCATAAATCGCAGCCCGGGCGATAATGGTGCAATGAACGCCTGATGCCCCGGTCGCATCCGCCTGACGGATCGGCCCCATTCCGGAGTACCGAATGGTCGAGACCATCCGCCACGACAAGACCGCACGCCAGTTGCGCCTGCTCTCCGACGCGCTCGACAGCGGTCGGCTGGGGCCCGTGCGCCGGCTGGTCAATACCTTGTCGCCCGCGGAGATCGGCAACCTGCTGGAATCGCTGCCGCCCGGCAAGCGCGAAGTGGTGTGGGGCTTGGTCGATCCCGAGGACGACGGCGAAGTGCTGGTGCACGTCGGCGACGAGGTGCGCGAGAGCCTGCTGGCGGACATGGACACCGACGAAATCGTCGCCGCCGTCGAGGACCTCGATATCGACGATCTTGCGGACCTGGTCGAAGACCTGCCCGACACCGTCATCGACGAAGTCCTCAAGTCGATGGACCGCGAGAACCGCGAGCGGCTGGAGCAGGTGCTGTCGTATGCGGAGGACACCGCCGGCCGCCTGATGAACCCGGACGTGGTCACCGTGCGCGCCGACGTCAACGTCGACGTGGTGCTGCGCTACCTGCGCCTGCGCGGCGAACTGCCCGATCACACCGACCACCTGTACGTGGTCAGCCGTCGCCACCAGTACCTGGGCCGCGTGCCGCTGGCCGCGCTGGTCACGCACGAGGACACCACCCCCATCAACCGGCTGATCGACGACGAGCAACCGGCGATCGACGTGGGCGAGAGCGCGCAGGAAGTGGCGCGCCAGTTCTCCGACCATGACTGGGTGTCCGCGCCCGTGGTGGACGACAACAACATCCTGCTCGGCCGCATCACCATCGACGACGTGGTCGACATCATCCGCGAACAGGCCGAGCACCAGGCGCTGGGCGCCGCCGGCCTGGACGAGGACGAGGACCTGTTCTCGCCGGTCAAGCGCGCCGTGCGCGGCCGCGTGGTGTGGCTCGGCATCAACCTGTTCACTGCGTTCATGGCCGCCAGCGTGATCGGCCAGTTCGAGGCGACACTGGAGAAGATCGTCGCGCTGGCCGTTCTGATGCCGATCGTCGCGGGCATCGGTGGCAACGCCGCCGTACAGGTGCTGACGCTGATGGTGCGTGGCCTGGCGCTGGGCCAGGTGGGTTCCAGCAATGCGCGGATCCTGTTGTGGAAGGAAATCCGCGTCGCCCTCATCAACGGGCTGCTGATCGGCGGCATCGTCGGCGTGATCGCCTTCGCGTGGTTCCGCAGTCCGCTGCTGTCGCTGGTCATCACATTGGCACTGATCATCAATTTCTGCGCCGCCGCCACCGCCGGCGTGCTGCTGCCTCTGCTGCTGAAGCGCATGAACATCGACCCGGCCGTCGCCGGCACGGTAGTGGTCACCGCCGTGACCGACGTGATGGGCTTCTTCTGCTTCCTGGGCCTGGCCACGCTGATTCTGCTGCACTGAGGCCTCGCCCCCGATGGAACGGCTCGGCAAAGTCAGCGAATGGAACGACGACCGGGGCTTCGGCTTCATCGCGCCACTCGATGGCGAACCGGCACGCGTGTTCTTCCACGTACGCGACTACCGGCTCGACGGCCGCCGTCCCGAGATCGGCGAACTCGTGAAGTTCACCGCGCAGCGACAACCCGATGGCAAGTGGCGCGCCCAAGCGGTCCGTCGGACGGTATCCGCCACGCGACCTGCAACACCCCCGGCACCCGCACGGACGGCTTCGCCGCGACCCGAGTCGTGGCAAACCGGCGCAGTTGCCACCGCGGCCTATGCCTTGCTGGTGGCCTGGGCCATCGGCAACGACCGCCTTCCGTTCGAGGCGGTGTTCATACCGCTGGCGATGTCCGCCATCACTTTCGTCGCGTACGCCCTCGACAAGCACGCGGCGCAGACCGGCCGCTGGCGCACACCCGAATCGACCCTGCATCTGCTGGAACTCGCCGGTGGCTGGCCGGGCGCGTGGATCGCGCAGCAGATGCTGCGGCACAAGTCGCGCAAGCCGGGCTATCGCGTCGCCTTCTGGACGATGGTGGCCCTGCACGGCGGCGCGCTGGTCGCATGGTGCTGGATGAGGTCGTGATGGCGAAGCCATGTGCCGCTTCGGTCTACGCAGCCCGGCCAATCTGAGCCTGCTGTCCCGGGCGATCACCGCACGGGGGGCTTTCCTACACGCCGCCGCGATGTGCACCGATGCCCACCTTCGTGCGGGCTGGCGACGCTGTCGCTCCCCCGTCCTGTTGGCCGCACCATGCGCCTGATCCTCACCGCCTTGCTGTGTCTGCTGATATGGCCCGTCCTGTCGGCACCACCCCCCGATCCGATGCTGGCGACGCCATACCGCGATGGCCTGCCGGTCGGCGCCTTCCTGGTCAGCGAGAAGCTCGACGGCGTGCGTGCGCGCTGGGATGGACGGGCACTGTGGACGCGTGGCGGCGCGCGGATCATGGCACCGGCCACGTTCACTCGCGGCTGGTCTGCCGAACCCATGGACGGCGAGCTGTGGATCGCACGCGGCCGCTTTGACGACATCAGCGCCCTCGTCCGCCGCGTGGGAACCGATGCGCAGGCATGGCGTGATGTGCGCTTCATGGTCTTCGACCTGCCCACCCACCCTGGGCCGTTCGCGGAACGCGTCGTTCGCATGCGCAGCCTGGTGTCGACGGCACGCAGCGCGCATCTGGCAATGATCCCGCAGCAACGCCTCGACACCCGGGCCGAACTGGACGCAGAACTGGCCCGCGTGGTCGCCGGCGGCGGCGAGGGTCTGATGCTGCATCGGCGCGACGCGCGCTATCGCGCCGGACGCAGTGAAGACCTGCTCAAGTACAAACCCCATGAGGACGCCGAGGCACAAGTCGTCGCGCATCTGCCGGGCAAAGGCAAATACGCCGGGATGATGGGCGCGCTGCAGGTGCGCACGCCCGACGGGCGCCACTTCCGCATCGGCACCGGCTTCACCGATGCCCAGCGGGCCAAGCCACCGCCGGTGGGCGCGTGGCTGACCTATCGCTACAACGGCCTGACGTCTACCGGACTGCCGCGCTTCGCCCGCTTCATGCGGATGCGGGACGACATGCCGCCAGCCGATCCGAAACGGTGACGCAGTCCGGTCGATCGGGCGCCCCGTTTCCCCATCGGGTTATGCTGCCGCCCGGTCCCCTTCGATTGCGACTGCCATGCGCTCTCTTGCCACCGCCTGCCTGGGCTTGCTGCTGATCCTCATGACGTCCTGTACCACGACACCCCCCATGAACCCGACCGGCGAATTCGTCTCGCGCGAGGTCGCACTCGAAGGAAAGACCTACCGCTACCAGGTGTTCGTACCTGCGGCGCGCTTCCGCCGCGGCAAGCCGCCCGTGGTGCTGTTCCTCAACGGCTCCGGCGAGCGCGGCAGCGATGGCGTGAAGCAGACGATGGCGGGGCTGGGACCGTACCTGCGCCAGCATGCCGACACGTTCCCGGGCCTGGTGGTCTTCCCACAGGCGCCGGATGACACGGAGTGGACCGAGGCAGCCGGCCCCCTTGCGTTCGCGACGCTGGACGCGGCCGTGCGCGAGTTCAATGGCGATTCCGATCGCGTGTACCTGACGGGCATGTCGATGGGGGGCTACGGTACGTGGGAACTGGCATTGCAACAGCCGGCCCGGTTCGCCGCCCTGGTCCCGATCTGCGGAGGAATCACCGTCGACTGGACCGATGCGCGGCCGGGCCTGCGTGCGCACAGCGTTGCCAACGCCGCAGACCCGTTTGCCGCCGCCGCACAGCGCCTGAAAGACATCCCTGTGTGGATTTTCCACGGCGGCAAGGACGACGTGGTGCCCCCGTCGCAATCGCGCCGCATGGACGCCGCGCTGAAGGCCGCCGACGCACGCGACGCGCGCTACACCGAATTCCCGGACGCCAACCACAACAGCTGGGACGCCACCTACGCGTACACCCCGATGTGGGAATGGCTGTTCGAACAACGCCGCGGACGTTGAGCCGTGGCCGAGCTCGTTCCCGACTACTTCACCGCGGGTTGGCGTGAGCGTGAACTGCCGTGTCCGTGCGGCTGGCAAGGCGACAGCCGTGCGATGGCCATGGAGTTGCACGATGCGGTCACCGACTACGCCTGCGCGCAATGCGGCAACCTGCTGCTGATCGTCTCGCATCCCAGCCTGGAGCAGGTCCGCCGCGCCGCCGAGGCCGGCCATGCCGAGGCCGTCGCCCAGCTGGCCATCATCGAAGAAGCCCTCACCCGCTTCCCCCCGGACGCGGGCTGATCGGCGCGCCTGCGCGCGCGCAGGGTCACGATTCCCGCCTCCACGTGCCCGCCCTGGTCGCCCCGCCCTCAATCAATGCTCTCCGCGGCCGATAACCCGGCATCCCCTGACGCCTGACGGGTGCCTGCCCGTGGCCGTGCGAGTGACCTGCAATGACTGACATGGCCGACGACAACTCCGGTTTTCCTGGCGGCCTGCGCCGGCTCTGGTCGCGGCGGCGGGACGCCGCGCCGTCGTCGTCGCGGGAACTGGCCCCGGCGGCCAGCGCCGGGCCCCGCACCAGCATCAGCGCGCAACAATTGCAGGCCCTGTTCGCACATGCCGAAGAGCCGGCCGCCCTGTTGTCCGCCTTCGCCGACGGCGTCGCTGGCCTGCCGGGGGAACTGCATGGCATGGGCGAGCGCCTGCAGTCCGCGCACGCCGATGCCGACTGGCCCCGCTACGGTCGCGCACTGCGGCAACTGGTCGACAAGTACATCCGCACGATCCAGGACGAGCCGCTGGCCGGCGAGGCCGAGCAACTGCGCGACCTGCTGCAGCACCTGCTCGTTGCCGGCATGGAGCACCTGCTGCGCGACGACGCGTTGCTGCTGCCGCAAGCGCACGCGCTGGCCGACCGCGTCCGCCAGTGGCAACCTGCCCAGCCGTTGGATGGGCTGGGCAGTGACCTGCGGGAACTTTGCCAGCAGATCGGCCTGCGCACGCACGAGGTCAACGACGCGCAGGAACTAATGCGCAGCCTGTTCGACCTGCTGCTGGAGAACGTCGGCGAACTGATCGAGGACGGCAGCTGGCTGCAGGACCAGATCGGTGCGGTGCGCCAGCTGCTGTCCGGCCCGCTAGACCGCACCGCGCTGGAGCAGACCCGCGCCGGGCTGCGCGAAGTGATCTACAAGCAGGGCCTGCTGAAGCAGGGACTGGCCGAGTCCAAGGCGTCGATGAAGGAGATGATGGTGACCTTCGTCGAGCGGCTGGACGGCATGGCGTGCAGCACCGGCGAATACCACGACCGCATCAGCTTCCATGCGCAGGCCATCCGCGACAGCCGCAGCATCGCCGAACTGGGCAAGCGGATGGAGGACATCCTGGCGGACACGGCACAGGTGCAGGCGCAGGCGCTGCGCGCGCGCGACAGCCTGCTGGAGGCGCGGCGCGAGGTGGAGGAGGCCGAGCGCCGCGCGGCGGATCTCGAACAGGAACTGCAATCGGTCTCGGCGCTGGTGCGCGTGGACCAGCTGACCGAAGCACTGAACCGGCGCGGCTTCGACGAACTGTTCAAACGCGAATCCGTGCGCGCGCTGCGCAGCGGGCAGACGCTGAGCCTGGCACTGCTGGACCTGGACGATTTCCGCCACATCAATGCCGCGCACGGCCACCTGGGTGGCGATGCCGCCTTGTGCCACGTGGTAACCCTGGCGCGCGCCACCCTGCGTGCCAGCGATGCCGTCGCACGTTTCGGTGGCGAAGAGTTCGTGCTGCTGCTGCCCGACACCAGCTTCCTGGAAGCGATGGGCACGCTGGAGCGCCTGCGTGCCCGCCTCGCGCACAAGCCGCTGATCTACGAGGGCCGCGGCATCATGCCGACGTTCAGTGCCGGCGTGGCGCGCTGGGTACCGGGCGAATCGCAGGACGAACTGCTCGCCCGCGCGGACCGCGCCATGTACCAAGCCAAGCAGGCGGGCAAGAACCAGGTGGTCGCGGCACCGGAGTAAGCCACCCCGCGCAAGAGGCCCTTCAGGGCCGACCGGAACCCGTCGGCCCTGAAGGGCCTCCTACGGGCGAGGGTGCCGCCCTCACCCCAGCAACATCTCCAGCACCGCCATGCGGATGGCGACACCGTTGCTGACCTGGCGCAGCACCAGCGACTGCGGGCCGTCGGCGACCTCGTCGGTGATCTCCACGCCACGGTTGATCGGGCCCGGATGCAGCACCACGGCATCCTTGGCGGCACGCGCCAGGCGCGCGGTGGTCAGCCCGTACTCGCGGTGGTAATCCTCCAGCGATGCGACAAGGCCTTCTTCCATGCGCTCGCGTTGCAGGCGCAGCATCATCACCACGTCCACGCCTTCGAGCATGGCGTCGAAATCCTGTCCCGTCCGGCAACCCGCCAGGGTGCCATCGTCGGGCAGCAGCGATTGCGGTCCGCAGACGCGGATCTCGCCCGCGCCGAGCGTATGCAGTGCATGCAGGTCGGAACGCGCCACGCGCGAATGCTTCACGTCGCCGACCATCAGCACCTTCAGGCGCGAGAAATCGGCACCCTTGGCCTGGCGGATCGTCAGCACGTCCAGCAACCCCTGGGTGGGGTGCGCGCTGCGGCCGTCGCCCGCGTTGATCAACGCAGTGCCCTCGCCCGCCTCGGCGGCCAGCGCCGCGACCGCGCCGTCGTCGGCATGACGGACGATGAATCCGCGCACGCCCATCGCCTCGAGATTGCGCAGGGTATCGCGCGCGGTTTCGCCCTTGCGCGTGGACGAGGTGGAGGCATCGAAGTTCAGCACGTCCGCACCCAGCCGCTGCGCGGCGATGTGGAATGAGCTGCGCGTGCGCGTGGACGGTTCGAAGAACAGCGTGCAGACCGTGGTGCCGTCCAGGACCTTTCGCCGCGGCGTGCGACCGAGCGCGGCATCGCGGATCTGGCCGGCACGGTCGATCAGGCGGCAGAGAGTCTCGCGGGGCAGGCCCTCGAGGGTCAGCAGGTGACGCAGGCGTCCATCCGGATCAAGTTGGGAAGTCATGGAGTTTCGTCAGGGAAGAATCAGGTCAACTGGGTCGCGTCCTGGGGAGCGGCCAGCCAGCGTTCGATGATCACGGCCGCCGCGACGGCGTCCAGCGCCACCGCGTCGCGGCGGCGCTTGCGGCCCTCGGCACGGTCCAGTGCGAAGCGTTGCGAGGCTTCGACGGAGCTGGTGCGCTCGTCCACCAGCACCACCGGCAGGTTGTAGCGCGCGCGCAGTTCGCGGGCGAAGGCGTGCGCGCGCTTGCGGATGGGCTGGTCGCCGCCGTCCAGCGTCATCGGGTCGCCGACCACCAGGCCGTCGGGCTTCCACTCCGCATGCAGCTTGTCGATCGCCGGCCAGTCCGGCCCGTGGCCATGCACGTCGATCACCGCCAGCGCACGCGCGCCGGTGCCGAACGCGCTGCCGACCGCCACGCCGATGCGGCGGGCGCCCACGTCGAATCCCAGTACGGTGCCATCCAGCTTCATGCCACCTGCCTCCGTTCGATCACGCGTGCGCCATCCTGCACCGGTCGCTGTGGAGACAACGTCTGCGGGCGCAGGCAGAGGCTCATGCGTGGCCGCTGTAGTCCGTCAGGCGCGTCATGTCCACGCCGATCCGCTGGCCTGCCGCCTGCCAACGCCGCTCCAGCGGCAGCGCGAACAGCAGTTCGGCATCGGCGGGCGCCGTCAGCCAGCTGTTCTCGCCCAGTTCGTATTCCAGCTGGCCTGCTCCCCAGCCCGCACAGCCCAGCGCCATGACGGCGTTTGCCGGACCCTCGCCTACCGCCATCGCTTCCAGGATGTCGCGCGAGGTGGTCAGGTACAGGCCGTCCGCGACTTCCAGCGTGGACTCCCACGCGCGCGCGTCGTCATGCAGCACGAAGCCGCGCTCCGGATGCACCGGCCCGCCCGCCAGCACCACCTGGTCGTCCAGGCGCGGGTTGTGGGAAGCGAGGTTCATCTGCCGCAGCACTTCGCCCAGCGTGTACTCCGACGGGCGATTGACGACCACACCCATGGCGCCTTCGTCGTCGTGCTGGCAGATCAACGTGACGCTGCGCGCGAAATTGGGATCGGCCAGCACCGGCAAGGCGATCAGCAGCTGGTTGGCCAGGGGCGTGGCGGCATCGTGCATGGGCGTCATTCTAGCCCGGACCCGCGCGGGCGGTTCCTGTCCGCAACACGGCCTAGAATCGGGAATCCCCTTCCTGGCCGATCTTCCATGTCCGGTTATTGCGATATTGCCCCCGGCCACCCGCTGCACGGGCCCTACCACGACCGCGAGTACGGGTTCCCGCAACGCGAGGAAGCGGTCCTGTTCGAGCGCCTGCTGCTGGAAATCAACCAGGCCGGCCTGAGCTGGGAGACGATGCTGAGGAAGCGCGAGGGTTTCCGCGCCGCCTATGGCGGCTTCGACGTGGACACGGTGGCCCTCTATGGCGAGAAGGACCGTGCGCGGCTGATGGCGGACGCCGGCATCATCCGCAACCGGTTGAAGATCGACGCCGCGATCCACAACGCGCAGGTCGTCCAGCGGCTGCGTGCCAGCCATGGCGGCTTCGCGGCATGGCTGGATGCCCACCATCCCCTGCCGAAGGCGGACTGGATCAGGCTCTTCAAGAAGACTTTCCGCTTCACCGGCGGCGAGATCACCGGCGAATTCCTGATGAGCCTGGGCTACCTGCCCGGCGCGCACCGCGAGGATTGCCCCGCGTTCCGCCGTGCCGCCAAACACCGGCCGCCGTGGATGACGGCCACCGGGCATTGATCCCACGCAACACGTGCGTGCCACCAAGGTCGTATCCTGCGGCGCAACACCCCACCGCGATAATCCGCGTTTCGCTCACTGGATGCCCAGCCCGATGCCACAGGAAGACCGTATCCGCCACGCCGGCCTGCGCGACCGCGTGGTCAGCGCCGAACAGGCGGCCGCCCTGATAAAGCCCGGCGAGACGGTCGCCATGAGCGGCTTCACGGGCTCCGGCTACCCCAAGGCGGTGCCGCTGGCGCTGGCCGCGCAGATCGAACAGGCCCATGCGGACGGACTGCCGTTCCAGATCAAGCTGATGACCGGCGCCTCGACCGCGCCCGAACTCGACGGGGCCCTCGCCAAGGCCGACGCCATCGCCCTCCGCATGCCGTTCCAGAGCGACCCGGACGCACGCAAGCGGATCAACGACGGCACGCTGGACTACATCGACATCCATCTGAGCCATGTCGCCCAGCATGTGTGGTTCGGCTTCTACGGTCCCATCGACACGGCGGTGATCGAGGTCTCGGCGATCCGCGAGGACGGCACGCTGGTGCCGTCGACCTCGGTCGGCAACAACAAGACCTGGCTGGACCTGGCGAAGAAAGTGATCATCGAGGTCAACGACTGGCAGCCTGCCGGTGTCGACGGCATGCACGACATCTACTACGGCACGGCCCTGCCGCCGTACCGCAAGCCGATCCCGCTGGAACACGTGCAGGACCGCATCGGTGAGACCGCCCTGCGCTGCGACCCGGACAGGATCGTCGCCGTCGTGCGTACGCACGGACCCGACCGCAACAGTCCGTTCACGCCCATCGACGCCACCAGCGAGCGCATCGCCGGACACCTGATCGACTTCCTCAAGCACGAGGTCGCGCTCGGCCGCCTGCCGCCGAACCTGCTGCCGCTGCAGTCCGGCGTGGGCAACATTCCCAATGCCGTGCTGGCGGGGCTGGCGAAGAGCGGCTTCCGCGGCCTGACCGCGTTCACCGAGGTGATCCAGGACGGCATGCTCGACCTGCTGCGCGAAGGCGTGCTGGACGTCGCGTCATGTACCGGTTTCGCGCTGAGCCCGGAAGCCAACGAAGCGTTCAAGCGCGACATCGCGTTCTACCGCGAGCGCATCATCATGCGCACGCAGGAGATGTCCAACCATCCCGAGCTGGTGCGGCGGCTGGGCTGCATCGGCATGAACGGCATGATCGAGGCCGACCTGTACGGCAATGTCAACTCCACCCACGTGATGGGCAGCCGCATCCAGAACGGCATCGGCGGCTCGGGCGACTTCGCACGCAACGGTTTCATGTCGGTGTTTCTCAGCCCGAGCACCGCCAAGGGCGGCAGCATCTCCGCGCTGGTGCCCATGGTCAGCCACGTGGACCACACCGAGCACGACGTTTCGGTGATCGTCACCGAACAGGGCCTCGCCGACCTGCGCGGCCTCACGCCCAAGCAACGCGCCCGCCTGCTGGTCGCCAACTGCGCACACCCCGACTACCGCGACGCGCTGCAGGACTACTTCGACCGCGCCCTGCATCACAGCTATGGCAAGCACACCCCGCACCTGCTGCCGGAAGCGCTGTCGTGGCACCAGCGGTGGTTGGAATCGGGAACGATGAAGGGCTGAAGTCGTTTGTAGGATGGGTTGAGCCGAAGGCGATACCCATCATCGCTGGATCATCAGCGCCTTGATGACGGGTATCGCCTTCGGCTCAACCCATCCTACCTGTCTCGTCAGGCACTACGCTCCACCAGCCGCTGCCGCTTCATCACCGCCAGCACTCGCAGCGCACGCGCCATGAACATTCCGCTGAAGAGCCCGTACGTACCGGCGACCACAACGACCGCGGTTATCGTCCCGAGCACGCCCGGCTTCATGGCATGGACCACCGCCACCGCGTACTTGAAGAAGAAGATGCCCATCATCAACGCCAGGGGCACCCAGCTGCCGGCGACGGTGAACCGCCGGGTCTCGGCATCGTAGGACGCGCGGTGCGAAGGCACCCGCACCAGGGCGATGGCCACCACGGCGACCCACGCGCAAGCCCACGCCGCCAGCGCCGTGACGTGGGCATCGAAGGTCGACCAGACCGAGTACAGCGACCAGGCCAACATGGCGAGCGGCAGCACGATGAGGCGGCCGCGAGAAACCCGGCGCGTCCTGCTCTGGAGATAACCCAGGTAGACCAGGCCGAAGAACAGACCAAAAACCCAAAGGGGGGTGTGCGAGAGGATCTGCGTCATGGGGCAAGGGTCCTGGAGAGGCCGACATCGCGTCGGTTCCCGCACATCATCGGATCCAGCTGTCGTGCAATGAGGTGCCGGAAGTCAACATTTTCGGGTGCCGGAGGTCCTTGAAGGCAGGCGACTGCCCACGAAAAAGGGGCGGTCACCCGCCCCTTCCGTTTGACGTGTACTGCGCGGAATCAGCGGACTTCCGCAATCTCCACGCCGTCCAGCCCCTGCGCCAGTGTGCGGGCATCGCCGCCCTGGGCCAGCTTGATGCGCAGGCGCACTTCGTTCTGCGAATCGGCGAAGCGCAGCGCGTCCTCGTAGCTGATCTCGCCGGCCTGGTACAGCTCGAACAGGGCCTGGTCGAAGGTCTTCATGCCGAGGTTGGTGGATTCCTTCATCACTTCCTTCAGCTTGTGCACCTCGCCTTCGCGGATGTAGTCCTGCACCAGCGGCGTGCCGAGCAGGATCTCCATCGCCACGCGGCGCGCCTTGCCGTCCGGCGTGGGGATCAGCTGCTGCGCCACCACGCCCTTGAGGTTCAGCGACAGGTCCATCAGCAGCTGGGTGCGGCGGTCTTCCGGGAAGAAGTTGATGATGCGGTCCATCGCCTGGTTGGCGTTGTTGGCGTGCAGCGTGCACAGCACCAGGTGGCCGGTTTCGGCGAACGCGATGGCGTGGTCCATGCCTTCGCGCGTGCGCACTTCGCCGATCATGATGACGTCGGGCGCCTGGCGCAGGGTGTTCTTCAGCGCCGCGTCCCAGCTGTCGGTGTCGATGCCCACTTCACGCTGCGTGATGATGCAGCCCTCATGCTTGTGCACGAACTCGATGGGGTCTTCGATGGTGATGATGTGGCCGGTGGAATTCTGGTTGCGGTAGCCGATCATCGCCGCCAGCGAGGTGGACTTGCCGGTACCGGTGGCGCCGACGAAGATGATGATGCCGCGCTTGGTCATGGCCAGCGTCTTGATGACCGGCGGCAGGTTCAGCTCTTCGATGGTCGGGATGCGCGTTTCGATGCGGCGCAGCACCATGCCCACCTGGTTGCGCTGGTAGAAGCAGCTGACACGGAAGCGGCCCACGCCGGCCACGCCGATGGCGAAGTTGCACTCGTGGGTCTTTTCGAACTCCTCGCGCTGCGACGGCGTCATCACGTTCAGCACCAGGTCGCGCGACTGCTGCGATGTCAGCGGCGTCTGCGTGATCGGCGAGATCTTGCCGTTCACCTTGATGGATGGCGGCATGCCGGACGTGATGAACAGGTCCGACGCCTTCTGGTGCGCCATCAGCTTGAGGAACGAGGTGAAATCGATGGTGCTCATGGGTGGCTCCTGGAGGAGCCGTGATTCGTGATTCGTGAGCAGTGACTCGCAGGAACGGACGTCCCGGCCGCGCATTCACTCCATCACTTCATCAGAACCCCGGCTTTTGAAAAATCACGAATCGCGAATCACCCCGCACAAGGCTATTCGAACAGACGCTTGTCCTTCGCGTATTCCTTGGCCTGCTGCCGGGTGATGAGGCTGCGCTTCACCAGATCCTGCAGATGCTGGTCCAGGGTCATCATTCCGTAGTTCTGGCCGGTCTGGATGGACGAGTACATCTGCGCCACCTTGTCCTCGCGGATCAGGTTGCGGATGGCCGGCGTGCCCACCATGATTTCCCAGGCTGCGGTACGGCCACCGCCGATCTTCTTCAGCAGCGCCTGCGAAATGACCGCACGCAACGATTCGGACAGCATCGAGCGCACCATCGGCTTCTCGCCGGCGGGGAACACGTCGATGATGCGGTCGATGGTCTTGGCCGCCGAACTGGTATGCAGGGTGGCGAACACCAGATGGCCCGTTTCCGCAGCGGTCAGCGCCAGGCGGATGGTTTCCAGATCGCGCAACTCGCCGACCAGGATGTAGTCGGGATCCTCGCGGAGGGCCGAGCGCAGCGCCTCGTTGAAGCCGTGCGTATCGCGATGCACTTCGCGCTGGTTGATCAGGCACTTCTGCGAGGTGTGCACGAACTCGATCGGATCCTCGACGCTGAGGATGTGGCCGTACTCGTTCTTGTTGATGTGGTCGATCATCGCCGCCAGCGTGGTCGACTTGCCCGAGCCGGTCGGGCCGGTGACCAGGATCAGGCCCTGCGGCTGCTGGATCAGCTCGCGGAACAGCGGCGGGCAACCCAGGTCTTCCAGGGTCAGCACTTCCGAGGGAATGGTACGGAATACCGCACCCGCACCGCGGTTCTGGTTGAACGCATTGACGCGGAAGCGCGCCAGCGACGGGATCTCGAACGAGAAGTCGACTTCCAGGAATTCCTCGAAGTCGCGCCGCTGCTTGTCCGACATGATGTCGTAGACCAGCGCATGCACCTGCTTGTGGTCGAGTGCCGGGATGTTGATGCGGCGCACGTCGCCGTCCACGCGGATCATCGGCGGCAGGCCGGCTGACAGGTGGAGGTCCGATGCCTTGTTCTTTACCGAGAACGCCAAGAGTTCGGCGATATCCATGACGCTGCTTCCCCAAGTTGCTGCGAACTGGAACGTTACTTCCCCGAAGGGCAGTATAGCGCCCTTGCCGTTTCCGCCAATGGTTGGATGAACATGCTCGCCGACGCTCTCAGCGAGACCCTGCAACGTCTTGAAAACGCAGCGGATGCCGCCCATCGGCCAGTACCCGATCTGCTGGCCGTGTCCAAGCTGCACCCCGCCGCCGCCGTGGCCGCACTGGCCCGTACCGGGCAGCGCGCCTTCGGCGAGAACTACGTGCAGGAGGCGCAGGCGAAGATCGGCGAACTGGCCGGCATGGGGCTGGAATGGCATCTCATCGGCCACCTGCAATCGAACAAGGCCGAGATCGCCGCACGCATCTTCGACTGGGTGCAAACGGTAGACCGTCACACATTGATCGGCGCCCTGTCACGCTATCGGCCTGCGGATCGCCCGCCCCTGAATGTGCTCATCCAGGTGAACATCGACGATGAGGCCAGCAAGCACGGCTGCCATCCCGACGAGGTGATGACCCTGGCCGATGCCATCGCCGCGGCACCCGGACTGCGACTGCGCGGACTGATGGCGATTCCCGCCCCGCATCCGGACCCGGCCGCACGCGCGGCGGCATTCAGCCGCATGAAGTCGCTGCAGGATGCGCTGGCGTCGCGGCACCCTGGCATCGACACTCTGTCGATGGGCATGAGCGATGACTTCGCACAGGCCATCGCGCATGGCGCCACGATGGTCCGTATCGGCACCGCACTGTTCGGCGCGCGGCCGGCGCGAACCGCTTGATTCTGCCTCCCACCCAGCCGCTTCCACGAGGCTCCACCTCATGACCCGCTCGAACACTTCCCCTCTGTTGACGCATCCGCTTGCCTTCATCGGCGGCGGCAACATGGCGCGCAGCCTGATCGGTGGCCTGGTCAAGCGCGGCGCGGATCCCTCGCGCATCCGCGTGGCGGAACCCGCGGAACCCCTGCGTGCCGCGCTGGCGGCAGATTTCGGCGTGCAGGTCTTCGGCGAAGCAGGCGAAGCCGCTTACGGTGCCGATACCTGGTTGTTCGCGGTGAAGCCGCAGGTGATGCGCGCGGTGTGCGAAGGCCTCGCGCCGCTTGCGCAGTCGCAGCGGCCATTGGCTGTGTCCATCGCGGCCGGCATCACGACCACGCAGATGCAGCGCTGGCTGGGTGGCGGCGTGCCGGTGGTCCGCAGCATGCCCAACACGCCCGCCCTGCTGGGTGCCGGTGTCACCGGGCTGCACGCCAGCAGCGAAGTCGATGCGGCGGGCCGGCAGCGCGCCGAGTTGCTGCTGTCCGCAGCAGGACCGACGGTGTGGATCGAGGCGGAGGCCACGATGGATGCGGTCACCGGCGTATCGGGAAGCGGGCCGGCCTATGTCTTCCTGCTTGCCGAAGCGATGGAAACGGCGGCGAAGGCGGAAGGCCTGTCCGACGAGGCGGCACGTACGCTGGTACTGCAGACCGTGCTGGGCGCGGCGCGCATGCTGACCGAGAGCGGTGAAACCCCGGCCGAGCTGCGCCGTCGCGTCACCTCGCCCAACGGCACCACGCAAGCGGCCATCGAGACCTTCCAGGCAGGCGGCTTCGAAACGCTGGTGGCACAGGCCGTGCACGCCGCCACCGTGCGTGGCGGCGAGTTGTCGGCGGCGAACGACTGAACCTGCATCCGCCTCCTTCCCGACGTCGTACGCTACCCAGGCCCACATCCCCCATGCCCATGAAACGATTCGCCGCCCCGTTCGTCCTGGTCCTGCTGTCCGCCTGCTCCGGCGGCGAGGCCCCGCGCACCGCGGAGTTCGTGCAAGCCACGCCGGCCGAGGCCGACTTCGGTACCCTGCGCGTGCGCTACAACGCGCTGCCAACGCTGGCGTTGAGCGAGGCGGTCGCCAGGCAGTACGGCGTGCCACGCGACGCCGGCACGGCGCTGGTGCTGGTCGCGCTGCGCACCGTGGACGGTGGCGAAGAGGTCGATGCGGATGGCAACGTCAGCGTCACCGCGCACGACCTGTCCGGCGCGCGGCAGGCCATCACGCTGCGCAAGGTCGACGCCGGCGGCTACGCGGACCATATAGGCACGGCGCGCATCTCGCCGCGCAATTCCTACCGTTTCGAAATCGAGGTGACGGCCGGCGGTCGAACCGAGACGGTGAAGTTCCAGCGGAATTTCTGACGGCCGGCTCGTCCCATGCAGGAGCGACGCAAGTCGCGACCGCACGCCATCCGTGACATCGACCCATGGCAAACGTGAGGATCGCGAACGTCCCATTCCGTCTCGCGACGTCCAGTCCGCGGTCGCGACTTACGTCGCTCCTACAACGGACACCAGCCTCACGCGCGCCGCGCCGCCCACCCCTGCACGATCGCCGCGATCGCCCGCACGCCATCCGTCAGCGCCGCCGGACCCGGCTGCAGGATCAACGGCGACTTGATCTCGTGGAGTTCGCCGTTGCGCACGGCGGGAATGGCATCCCAACCCGGCCGTTGCGCGACCTTGTCGGGGCGGAACTTCTTGCCGCACCACGAGCCGAGGATGATGTCCGGCGCACGCCGCACGACCTCGCTGCCGTCGGCGAGGATGCGCTGCTTCGCCAGCGGCTCGCGCGCCATCTCGGGAAACACGTCATCGCCACCCGCGATACCGATCAGTTCCGACACCCAGCGGATGCCGGTGATCTGCGGTTCGTCCCATTCCTCGAAGTAGACCGCCGGTCGGCGCGGCAGGCGCGCCGCCTGTGCACGCACGTCATCCAGCCCGCGCTGCAGCGCATCGGCGTACTCGTTGGCGCGTGCGGCGGCACCGACCAGTGCGCCGAGTCGCCGGACGTAGTCGACGATGCCGTCCACGCTGCGGTGGTTGCTGATCCAGACCTCCACGCCATGCCGCACGAGTTCGGCGGCGATATCGGCCTGGATGTCGGAGAAACCGATCGCGAGATCCGGCTGCAGCTTCAGGATCTCGCCGATCTTCGCGCTGGTGAACGCGCTGACCTTCGGCTTCTCCTTGCGCACCTGCGGCGGCCGCACGGTGAACCCGCTGATGCCGACGATGCGGTCCTGCTCGCCCAGCGCATACAGTGTTTCGGTGGGCTCCTCGGTGAGGCAGACGATGCGTTGCGGGCCCATGGTTCAGTCGACCAGCCGCTTGCGGAAATACACCACGCGCTCGGTCTCCTCGAAGCCGCAGGCCGCATGCGCCGCATGGCTGGCGGTGTTGTCGAGCAACGCATCCGACGCCAACTCGACGCAGCCGCGTGCACGCGTCCAGGCTTCCACCTGCGCGATCAGCGCACGCCCCACGCCACGTCCGCGCCAGGCGGGGGCGACATACCAGCCCTCCAGGAAACCGACCGGCGAGCCGTCGGTACCGTTGACGTAGTCGTGCCGCAGACTGGCTTCGGCCAGGCCGATGGCATGGCCCTCCCCGTCGAAGGCCAGCCATGCGACGCCGCGCGTGGCGTCCCAGACCCCGGCCTCCTCACGCAGTTCCGCAGCATCGGCATCCGGCCACAGTCCGGCGCGCAGTGCGACCCAGGCCGTGACGTCCGACGGCGCGGCCTCCGCGATACGTACCTCGCTCAAGGAAACAGCATCCGCTTGCTCCATACGCCGGCAGCATCGCATTCGTAGCGCCAGCGCTCGTGCAGCCGGAACTGCGCGCCGTACCAGAACTCGATCGCCTCCGGTGCCACGCGGTAACCGCTCCATCCGTCCGGGCGCGGCACGTCGGCACCGGCGAAGCGTGCCTCCACCTCCGCCATGCGCGTCTCGAAGGCTTTGCGCGAATCCAGCGTCTCGGACTGGATCGAAGCCCACGCGCCCAGCTGGCTCTGGCGTGGGCGGGAGGCGAAGTAGGCATCGGCTTCGGCATCGCTGACCGCCGTCACCGTGCCTTCCACGCGCACCTGGATGCCGGCCTCGCGCAGGCTGCGCCACAGGAACAGCAGCGCGGCCCACGGGTTGTCGTGCAGCTCGCGCCCCTTCTGGCTGTGGGTGTGGGTGTAGAAGACGAAGCCCAGTTCGTCGAACGCCTTCAGCAACACGGTGCGTGCGGAGGGACGGCCGTCCGGCGTGGCGGTGGCCAGCGTCATCGCATTGGGTTCGACTTCGGTGCCCGATGACTTGGCCTCGCCGTAGAGTGTGGCGAACGTGGACAGGGCTTCGGCGTACAGATCGGTCATGGCGTGGTCAGGGCAGCGCCCGCGTGCCGGGCATGCGCTATTGTCGCGCGATGAGGCAGGCTGCGCATCCCGAGGGCTTTCCCGACGTTCTCGTCCGCGACGCGCTTGCCGCCGCGCGCGCATTGCCTGCGCGCACGCCGGTCTTCGCCATCACCGGCCTGCAGGGAAGTGGCAAATCGACGCTGGCCCACCAGATCGCCACGCAGGCAGAAGCGGCCCACCTGCGCGTCGCCGTGCTGTCGCTGGACGACCTGTACCTGACCCGTGCCGATCGTGTGCGTCTTGCCGGAGATGTGCACCCCTTGCTCGCCACGCGCGGGCCGCCGGGGACTCATGACGTGGCACTCGGCTGCCGCGTACTGGATGCGTTGCGTGCCGGCCAGGACACCGCACTGCCCCGATTCGACAAGCTGGCCGATGACCGTCTGCCAGAAACCGGCTGGCCACGCATCGCGGAACGGGTGGACCTGGTGCTGTTCGAAGGCTGGTGCCTGAACGCCGTGCCCGAGGACGACGCGGCCCTGCACGTGCCACTCAATGCGCTGGAACGCGACGAAGACTCTGGCGGCGTGTGGCGCCGGTACTGCAACGATGCCCTGCGCCGCGACTATCCCGCGCTGTGGTCGCGCATCGACGCGCTGTGGTTCCTGCAGCCGCCGGGCTTCGACATTGTACGGACCTGGCGCTGGCAGCAGGAACAGGCGATGGTGGCGCAGGACCCTGCACGCACCGGCATGGATCGCGCGCAGCTGGACCGCTTCATCCAGCACTACGAGCGGACCAGCCGGCACCTGCTGGTGACGCTGCCGGGAATGGCGGACAGGACGATAGCGCTGGATGAGGCGCGCACCCCGCGTCTGTAGGTGTAGGAGCGACGTGAGTCGCGACCGCACGCCCGCAGGTTCAGCGGCGCATGAGGCTCGGAATTGTCATCCCGCCCAGGCAGTTTCCGTTCGTGCCCGATCCGCGGTCGCGACTCACGTCGCTCCTACAGGGGGTACGCTGATGGCGTCACGCCACTACGAAACTGATCCGCAGGTTCACGCGCCACTCGGTGACGTTGCCGCCATCGTCGGTGACGACCTTGATCTCGTTGACCCAGGCCCCCTTGATGTTCTTCACGGTCTCGGACGTCTTTTTCAGGCCCACCTTCACGGCGTCTTCCATGCTGGTCTTGGATGACGCATTGACCTCGATGATCTTGGCGACGGACATGGTGCTTCCCTCCTCGGTTGCCCCGGCAAGACGCCGGACGGCCACCGTAGACCCGCCGGTGTTAAGGCCACGCCACGCGTGGGCAGTGCTAGCATCTGGAGCATCATGAATCCGGCCCCCAACCTGATCCTGGTCGGCCCCACCGGGGCCGGCAAGACATCCATCGGCAAGCGCGTGGCCGAGCGCTTCGGGCTGGTGTTCGTGGACGCGGACCAGGCCATCGTCGATCGCACCGGCGCCAGCATCACCACCCTGTTCGAGCACATCGGCGAAGCCGGCTTCCGCGAGCGCGAGAAGGCGACCCTGGGCGAACTGCTGGCCGGCCATGGCCAACTGGTCTCCACGGGCGGCGGCGCGGTCCTGGATGCGGACAACCGCGTCCTGATGAGGCAGCGCGGCTATGTGGTCTACCTGCAGGTCAGCGTGGAGGCGCAGTTGCGCCGGCTCGGCCGCTGCACCAACCGCCCGTTGCTGCAACGCCCGGACCGCGAACAGGTATTGCAGGACATGGCCACCCTGCGCGAGCCGTTTTATCGTGACGTGGCGGACCTGACCCTGGACACCGACGGCCTGACGCCGCCCGAGGCGACCGCCCGCCTGACCCAGCTGCTGGCGCATCGCTGGCAGCCCATCGAAGAGAACGCATGAGCAACGCACGCACCGTCGACGTCGGCGGCGAGACGCCCTACACCATCGCCATCGGCCCGGGACTGCTGTCCGATGGCACCGCGCTCGCCGGACACGTGCGCGGCCGGCACGTGCTGCTGGTCAGCGACTCCATCGTCGCGCCGCTGTACGCGGGCAGGGTGCGCGAAGCCCTGCATGCCGCGCGCCCCGACCTGGCCATCGGCACCTTCATCCTGCCTGCGGGCGAAGAGTCGAAGACGCTGGCGCATTTCGGCCATGCCATCGAGGCACTGGCCACGCTGGGCGCCACCCGCGACGCCTGCGTGATCGCGCTGGGCGGCGGCGTGGTTGGCGACCTGGCCGGCTTCGCGGCGGCCTGCTGGATGCGCGGCGTGGACTGCGTGCAGGTGCCCACCACGCTGCTGTCGATGGTGGATTCGTCGGTGGGCGGCAAGACCGCCGTCGACATCCCGCAGGGCAAGAACCTGGTGGGCGCGTTCCATCCGCCACGGGCGGTGTTCGCCGACACGGAGGTATTGGCGACACTGCCACCGCGCGAATTGCGCGCCGGTCTGGCCGAAGTGATCAAGTACGGCGCCATCCGCGATGCGCGCTTCTTCCAGTGGCTGGAACAGGAACGCGAAGCGCTGCTGGCGATGGACGGCGAGGCGCTGGCACTGGCCATCGCCGCCAGCTGCGAGCACAAGGCCGAGATCGTGGCGCGCGACCCGCTGGAAAAGGGCGAGCGAGCGCTGCTGAACTTCGGCCACACCTTCGGCCACGCCATCGAGACCGAGCAGGGCTACGGCGGCCTGGGCAACGACAACCTCAACCATGGCGAAGCCGTGGCGGTGGGCATGGTGCTGGCCGCGCGGCTTTCCGCCGGGCTCGGCATGGCCCCGGCGACCGACACCGACCGCCTGGAAACCCTGCTGGCGGGCTACGGGCTGCCGACGCATATTCCGGCCGGACTGGCACCGGAGGCCCTGCTTGCCCGCATGCGCCTGGACAAGAAGAACCTGGCCGGGCGCCTGCGGCTGGTGCTGTGGCGGGGCCTGGGCCAGGCCGATGTGGTGCCGGACGTGGACGAAAGCCGCGTGCTGGCGCTGCTGTCCGGCTAAAATGCCGGCATGCGCGTCTTCCTCCAGCAACGCCCCGACGCGGGCGAAGCGCCCCGCTACGTCCAGCTGACCCTGCAGCCCGATCTGTTCGGCGGCTGGGAGCTGTTGCGCGAAACCGGCCAGATCGGCGGTCGCGCCACGCTCAAGCGCGAACAGTACCTGCTGCAGGACGAGGCCAACGCGGCCTTCGAGAAGGCCCGCGACAGCCACCTCAAGCGTGGCTTCCAGCTGATGTTCGCCCGCGGCGCCGACGCGCCCAAGTAACCCTTTCCCCCGGATTCCCGATGACTGCCCTCAAGAACGATCGTTTCCTGCGCGCCCTGCGCCGCGAACCCGTGGACCGCACGCCCGTCTGGCTGATGCGCCAGGCCGGCCGCTACCTGCCGGAGTACCGTGCCACCCGCAAGGAGGCCGGCAGCTTCCTCGGCATGGCGAAGAACCCCGACATCGCCTGCGAAGTCACCCTGCAGCCGCTGCGTCGCTTCGACCTGGACGCGGCGATCCTGTTCTCCGACATCCTGACCATTCCGGATGCGATGGGCCTGGGCCTGTACTTCGTCGAAGGCGAAGGCCCGAAGTTCGAGCGCACCGTGCGCAGCGCCGCCGACGCGGCCAAGCTCGGCGTGCCGGACATGGAAACCGAACTGCGCTACGTGATGGATGCGGTGCGCGTGATCCGGCGCGAACTGGACGGCAAGGTCCCGCTGATCGGGTTCTCCGGCAGCCCGTGGACGCTGGCCTGCTACATGGTGGAAGGCGGCGGCAGCAAGGACTTCGCGCGCATCAAGGCGATGGCGCTGAACGAGCCGGACACGCTGCATCGGCTGCTCTCGGTCAACACCGACGCGGTGATTGCCTACCTCGCCGCGCAGCGCTCCGCTGGCGCGCAGGCACTGCAGGTGTTCGACACCTGGGGCGGCGTGCTGAGCCCGGCGATGTACCGCGAGTTCTCCCTGCCCTACCTGCAGCGCATCGCGAAGGAGCTGCAGCGTGGCGAGGGTAGCGAACGCACGCCCTTGATCCTGTTCGGCAAAGGCACCGCCGCCTATCTCGAAGACCTGGCCGACACCGGCGCCGAGGGCGTCGGCGTGGACTGGCTGGTGGAGTTGTCCGAGGCCGCACGTCGCACGCAGGGCAAGGTCGCGCTGCAGGGCAACCTGGATCCGGCCACGCTGTACGGCTCGCCCGACGCCATCCGCCGCGAGGCGCGCCGCGCGCTGGACAGCTATCGCGACGGCAACGGCGGTTCGCGCGAGGGCCACGTCTTCAACCTTGGCCACGGCATGTCGCCGGACATGAACCCGGACCACGTCGCGGTGCTGGTGGACGAAGTGCACGCCTACAGCGCGCGCTGATCCACGCCCTTTCCCGCCGGAGTGACGCAATGGAATGCCGCCCCCTGCTCGCCCCCGCTGCCGCCAGCCTGTTGCTGATGGCAGGGGCACATGCCCGCGCCGAAGACAACCGCGCGCCACACGTCCTGCATGTTGCCGGAGGTGACTTCCCGGCGCTGGTGATGGTGGTGCCGGATGACCACGCATCGCACGCACTGGACGTCGCGCCGGGCTGCGAACGCATCCGCGCACGCCGCCTGGATGAACTCGCGCCCGGATGGCGGCAACACGTGGTCCGCGTGGAACTGGACTGCGATGACGCCATGGCCGATGACGAAAGCGAAGCGCTCACGGCCGTGAATGCCCGTGCGCTGCTGCATCCTGAGCGCGTGCGGTTGGCGGGCCAGCCGGTGACGGAAGTGCGCCTGATGGATTCCCAGCGCTGGGGCGATCATCAATACGTGCTGGCGACGCCTTACGTCACGGCCGCGCCCGCGCTGCGGCGGTTCGTCGAAGATACCTGCCGCGAACAGGCCATCGCGCGGGAAGCAGTGGACATGGCCTGCACGATGCTGAAAGCCGACGATGGCCTTTACCTCCCGGCCGGCGATACCGGCGGGATCTGGATCCACGCCGATCCGGACGACGCCACCCGTACGCTGTACGTCGAAGCCTGGGCGGACTGAGGCCATGCGCTGCCTTGCCCTGTTCCTCCTGGCCTGCATAGCGCCTTCATTCGCTGAAGCAGGCGGACAACCGGCCTTCGTCGGCACGTATGGCCACGGCGCGACCGCACTCCCCGATGACGTGGTGTGGATCGTGCAGCAGGCAGGCGACCACTGGCGCGTCGTGCAGGTAGCCGATGGCGCGGCGTCCGACGCGCATCGATTGCAGCGGCGTGGCCGCGACGCATTCTGGGCCCGCATGGATTGGCCCGAGGGGACCAACGCCGAAGCGGACTGCCTCAGCTGGGGCGAAAAGCCCGGATCGCTCGAAGACCTGCTGTCGGATGTTCCGCCCGTGCCTTCCGCCCCCGGCGAAGACTACGGCCATGCCCTGCTCTGCCATGTGCCGCAGCCGTCACGCGCACGGATCGCGTGGCTGGCGGACAACACCAGCGACTGGTTCTACTACGACCCTGTGTTCGGCGTGATCGAAGTCCGCGCGTTGCGCTGAGGACGCAGGATCACCCCACGCCCGTGCGGCGTCCGCGCAGCCGTGGCGTGGTGCCGTCCGAGCGCTCCGGCGGCAGGCGATATTCGAAGCGGATCTCGCGCATGCCGTCCGGCACGGCGATCTCCATCATCTCGGGCGACACGCACCGGCCCCGCAGCACGTCGCGGATCGATTGGGCCTCGCTGCGCAGCCGCGCCATGTCCTGCTCGCGTGCGATCACCGCCGGGCGAAGATAGACCGTATCGTCGGCGATCCACATTTCGTCCTCGCGCCCGTCGTTCGTACTGGCCATCACCGCCTCCGGCCTCACGCCGCCCACAGGCAGCGGACTGACCTGCAGGATCTGCCGGCAGCGTCCTGTGTTCAGCACGCGCACCTCCTTGGCGAAGCCGGCGAGCAAGGCCTCGGCCTGCCCCTGCACATCCTCGTCGGAAGCAGTATCGGCCTCCACGCTGTAGCGGATCTTGATGAAGTACAGGTCGCGCACGGTCATCGCGAGCACGGACCGGTACCGCTTCTCGCGCATCGGGATCTCCATCGCGAACGAACGTGCCTTGACGGCCAGGTCGCCCAGCATCCCTTCGCCCGCCACCGGCTGCGAGGGGAGCGTCCGCGCGTCGCCCGGGCGCACGTCGCCGGCGCCGCGTGCGCGCGCGATCTGTACGATTTCGTCGACGCTCTGGTCGAACACGCGCTCGAATGCCGGATCGAACATCACGCCGGCCGGGTACAGGTACAGGTCCATCCAGCGATCCGGCTTGCGGGTGTCCTGGTAACGCACCGACACGCCCAGTTCCTGCTGTTCGTAGCGTTTTTCGCCGACGGCCTCCCAGTCGCCCACGCGCAGCGGGTACAGCGCGCGACTGTCGGTGATGTAGTCGCCCAGCAACGGAGGCTGCTGCGTTTCGGCAGCCGCAGTGCCGGCCAGCGCCAGTATCAGCACCAGGAGCACGCCGAGCCCGGGTTTCGCGACCTTCAAGATGCTTCTCCCTTCTGCGGCCCGTCGCTGCGTTCGAGGAGCAATGCGATTGCCATGGCCAGCATGTCGCCGGTCACCGGCTTGCGGATGAAGTCGTCGAAGCCGGCCTGCCGCGCGAGCGGCTCTGCCTCCGCATCGGTGCGCGCGGTCAGCGCGATCAACGGCATGGTCACGCCCCGCAACCGCAACTGCTGCGCCAGCGCCATGCCATCCAGCCCGGGCAGGTCCAGGTCGAGGAACGCCAGGTCGAAGGCAGTGCCCGCGACCTCGGTCAACGCCGCCAGTCCGTGGGGAGCGTGCAGCACGCGATGCCCGCGCGCGCGCAGCAGCCCCGCCACCACGTCCGCCACCGTCGCATCGTCCTCGACCAGCAGGATGTCCAGCGGCCTCACCTGCGCCAGGGTACCCACGGGCGGCGCCGGCGCCTGCACCAGTTCGCCAGCACTCGCGTGCAAGGCCGGCAGGTCGACGGAGAAGCGCGTGCCCTTGCCCGGTGCGCTCTCCACCTCGATGCGCCCTCCCATCGCCACCGCCAGTTCCTGGCAGATCGCCAGGCCCAGCCCGCTGCCGCCATAGCGCGAAGTGGTCTGCGCACCCTCGGCCTGCTCGAAACGACGGAAGAGCCGCATCTGCTGCTCGGCGTTGATGCCCGGTCCGGTATCGCCCACCGTCAGGCGCAAGCCCTGCGGCGCCAGCGGCAGTGCATGCAGCGAGACATGGCCCGCCTCGGTGAACTTGATGGCGTTGCCCAGCAGGTTCAGCAGGATCTGCCGCAATCGCAGCGGGTCACCGCGCACCACGCGCGGCACGCCCGCCGCGATACCGTCATGGAAAGCGAGCCCGCGCTTGCCCGCCACCGGGCCCATCAGCGCGACCACGTCGCCGATCAGCGCATGCAGGTCGAACTCGATCTGCTGCAGTTCCAGCTTGCCTGCCTCGATCTTCGCCAGGTCCAGCGCATCGTTGACCAGCCGCAGGAGGTGCGTGCCCGCACGCTGGATCGCATTCGTGTAGCCCTGCTGGCGCTCGTCCAGCGGCGTGGCCTGCAGCAGTTCGGTCATGCCCAGCACGCCGGTCATGGGCGTGCGGATCTCGTGACCCAGCGTGGCCAGGAAGCGCGTCTTCGCCAGCGAAGCCTGCTCCGCCACCTCGCGCTTGTGCTCGGCCAGCTGCCATGCGCTCCGGCGACGCACCCGCCTGCGATACGCCGCGCCGGCCGCCAGCAGCATCAGCAGGCCCAGGACGGCGAACAGCGCCAGGCCCCAGGTGCTGCGCCACCATGGCGGCAGCACATGGACCTGCAGTATCAGTTCCTTCGATGCGTTGCCGGCGGCATCGAAGGCCTGCACCCGAAGGCGGTAACGGCCCGGCGTCAGCGTCGAGAACACGCGCTCACCGCTGGAACCCTGGTCCATCCAGCCGCTGTCGAACCCCTCCAGCAGGGAGCGATAACGATTGCCCAGCGGATTCTCGTAGCTCAGCAGGCGGGTGCCCACCAGCAGTTCGTGATCCTCCGGGCGCAGTTCCAGCGCCGCCATCGGCGGCAGGTGCAGCACCGTGTCGCCTCGACTCACCTGCAGGCTGTCCAGCACCAGGTTGGGCGTGATCGGTCGGGGATCGGGCAGGTGCGTGTCGAGCAGCGCCACCGAACCGTCCGCGGCCGTCGTGGCGAGCAGCCCGTCGGCGGTCATCAATATGCCGCGATCATTCAGCTCCTGGCTCAGCAAGCCTTCGCGCACACCGAAGTTGCGCAGCAATGCGCGCGAGCCACGCAGGTTGGGATCGATGCGGAACAGGCCGCGACGCGTCCCCAGCCACACGCGCCGCTGCGGGTCCACGGCCAGGCCCGTGGACTCGACGGCCGGCAGCCCTTCCGCCGCGCCGATCCGGCGCTCGCGCACCCAGCCATCCGCCTCGCGGCGCCATGCCTCCACTCCCGACATGCGGTGCAGCCAGAGACGGTCGCCATGTTCGAAAGCGAAGGCATACACGCGCTCACTGCCCAGCGCGGGCACGGCGACGAAACGGCCGGCATCGGGGTCCCAGTGCAGCATGCCCTCCGCGCCTCCCAGCCACACGCGGCCACTGGGCGAGACCGCGATACCCTCGATGTCGGGAAGACTGCCGCTTCCGCCCTCTTCCTTGCGGATCGTCCTGAGTACGCGCCCGCTGACGGCGTCGCGCTGCTGCACGCTGCCCATCTGCGTGACCAGCCACAGCGTGTCGTCCCTGGCCTCGACCAGCCAGTCGATGGACGTGTTGTCGGGCGCAGCATCATCCCCTTCATGCGCCCACTGCAGCATCGCGCCGGTTCGCGGATCCGTGCGGATCAAGCCATTGCGGTGGCCGATCCACACCTGTCCACGACGGTCCTCCAGCACGGAGGTGAGGCGCAGTTCCGACAGCAGGGCGGCATGGTGCGGCAGCGGCGTGACGTGGCCGCGGCGCGTATCCAGGCGTTCCACCTTGCCGGTACTGCTGGCGATCCAGACGCCGTCGGCACCCGCCTGCGACAGGCCGCGATACAGCCCGCCACCGAGCCCTTGCGCCGGCGAGAACGCGGCGATGCGCCGCCAATCCGAATGGAGATAGGCCAGGCCGCGCGTCGGCACGGGCACCCACAGGCCACCGTCCGGCAGCGCGATCACCGCCTGCAGCACGCGACCGATGCCCACGCTCTGCGCGTCGTAGTTCACCGGTGCAGGCGCGCGATCATCCTCGGTCCGCCACAATCCTCCCTGGCTGGCCAGCCAGTACTCGCCCTGGCCGTCGCTGGCCATCGCGATCAACGCATTGGGGCGCGCGAACATCGGCGACCAGGGCGGCGACACCCAGCGGCCCTCGGGCGACCAGCGGTGCACGCCATCGGACGCACCCACCCATACCGAGCCCCCGTCGGCGGTCACCGAGTAGATGATCAGCGCATCGCCGCCGGGCAACGCCAGCCGCTGCACACGCTGGCCGTCATAGCGCGCCAGGCCGCTCATGGTGCCGATCCACAGCACGCCCTTGGCGTCGAACGCCAGCGACAGCACGCTGTCCGACGGCAGGCCTCCGGCATCCCCTGCATCCGCCGCGAACCGCGTGATGCCGCCATCGGCCGACAACCGGTGCAATCCGCCGCCGAACGTGCCGAACCAGATGTCATTGCCGCGACTGGTGATCGCGAACACATCGTCGCTGCCCATCTGCGGATGGGTGGCCTGGCGGTAGTGCCGGAAACCCTTGCGGTCGTTCCCCATCATGCTCAGGCCGCCGTTCTCGGTCGCCACCCAGACCCGGTCCGCGGCATCGATATGCAGCGCCTGCACCACGTTCCCGGGCAGCGATGCCGGATCGGCGGGATCGTGTCGCCACACCTTGAACCCGACACCGTCGTAACGGGCCAGGCCATCCCAGGTGGCCACCCACAGGTAACCGGCGCGATCGCGCGCAAGCGCGGGAATGGTGGTGGAAGGCAGCCCGTCACCCGCGCCGAGCAGGCGGAAGCGCGGAATCTCGGGCACGGTCGCCGGCGCGGACGCGCACAGCAGACACAGCAGCAACAGCCACCACGCACGCATCACCATTCCTGCCCGCCTTCATTCCCTGGTTGCCCCTCGGGCATCGTCGCAACGGACCGTTGCACGCGCAAGCGGGGTATCTTCATGGGCCGGCCCCTAGAATCCGTCCCCATGCCCGGATCGTCCTCCCGCCGCCTGTTGTTGCGCGCCCTCTGCCTCGCGGCCTTGCTGCCGGCGGCCGCGTCCGCGCGAGACGCACTGGCCGAGTACCGGCTGGACCCGGTGCATACACGGGTGATGTTCGCCATCAGCCACGCCGGCTTCTCGCAAGCCATCGGCACTGTCTCCGGCAGCACCGGCACCCTCGCTTTCGATCCCGGCGACTGGACGCGCGCGCGCGTCGATGTGCGCGTACCGCTGGCGCGCGTGGACCTGGGCGACGCGGACTGGAACAAGGCCACGCTGGCGAAATCCCTGCTGGATGCCGAAGGCCACCCGGAAGCGCATTTCGTGTCCACGCGCGTGGAGCCCATCGACGCGGCACATGCGCGAGCGCACGGGGAACTGACCTTGCGCGGCGTCACGCGCGACATCGTCCTCGATGTCGTGCTGAATGCCGTCAAGCGTCATCCGATGCCACCGTTCCGCCGTACGGTGGGATTTTCCGCCACCACGACGATCAGCCGCGCCGATTTCGGCATCACGGCCTGGAAGTCGGTGATCGGCGACCAGGTGGAACTGCGCATCGAAGCCGAAGCCACGCACGACGGCAAGGCCGACGACCGCAACACCGACATCCAGCCTTCCCCGCCACCGCCGGAGCCGACGCCATGACCTTCAAGAACACCGACCAGCGCTGGGGTGCGATCAGCCAACTGTTCCACTGGCTCATCGTGGTGCTGATCCTGGTGATGGCCTACCTCGGCCTGACCATGGGCGACCTGCCCAACGGGCCGCGCAAGATCAACATCTACGCGCTGCACAAGTCGATCGGCCTGACCATCCTGGCGCTGGTCGTGCTGCGCGTGCTGTGGCGTATGTATGCCGGCACACCGGCGCCGGTGCCGGGCACGCCCACCTGGCAGCAGCGCATCGCGTCGGTGACGCACGTGCTGCTGTACGCGCTGCTGTTCGCCATTCCGCTATCCGGCTGGGCGCTGAACTCGTCGGCGGGCTATCCGCTGCAGTGGTTCAAGCTGTTCAACCTGCCGGCCATCACCGGCCGCGATGATGGCGTGCACGAAGCGGCCGAAGGCGCGCACGAACTGCTGTTCTGGGTACTCGTCGTGCTGGTGCTCGCCCATGCCGCCGCCGCGCTGTACCACCATCTCTTCCAGGGCGACGCCACGCTGACCCGCATGCTGCCGGGCCGCGCCAAGGCCGCGTCGCCCGCCCCCGCGGCGGTCGCCGCGCCGGCGACCCTTTCCCCCACCCCGCAGGATTCCCCCGATGAAAACCCCTGACCGTGCGCGCCTCGCACTCGCCTCCCTGTTGCTGGCCACCACGCCGGCCATGGCCGCCGACTACGTGCAGGCCCCCGGCTCCACGCTGGTCTTTGCCAGCAACTACCAAGGCGAAACCTTCACCGGCAAGTTCGGCAGCTTCACCACCACGATGAGCTTCGATCCCAAGCAGCTGGCCACCAGCAAGCTGGACGTCGCCATCCAGCTCGCCGGCACGCAGACCGGCAACAAGGACCGCGACGACACGCTGGTCTCGGCCGACTTCTTCAACGTGGGCAAGTTCGCGCAGGCCCGCTACACGGCGACCAAGTTCCGCGCGCTCGGCGGCAACCAGTACGCCGCCGACGGCACGCTGTCGCTGCGGGGCGCCAGCAAGCCCGTGACGCTGACCTTCACTTGGACGCCCGGTGCGCAGCCGGTGCTGAGCGGCAAGGCCACGGTAAAGCGCCTGGACTTCGGCATCGGCGGCGGTGACTGGGCCGATACCTCGACCATCCCGAATGACGTGGCCATCAGCACGAAGGTGGTACTGAAACCCAGGCCCTGAGACCCGGCATCTTCAGCCGGCCGGCACCGCAGGAATGCCGAAACACCCGCGCCTGCCCGCTTCGTCCGTGAGGCAGGCGCGATGTGCACCCTCCCCCGCCGCCGCAACGTCGGGACGGATGACGAGACCGAACACGTCGCCTGCCCGCGTCAGCAGGACGGCTTCCCAGATCGTGTCGTTGCTGCCCAGTTGCAGAAACCCCTGCCCATCGTGGTCCGCCGTCCGCAAGGGAGCGCCAGCGGCATCGCGCAGCATGCGGCGCAGGTTGCGCAGATCGAGATCGGCGGGCGCGCTGGTCACCGCTTTCAGCAGCACGATGCGTTCGATGGCGTCCACCGGCAGCACCTGCGAGAGCGTCCGGCCTTGCCACGCGAAAGCCTCGGCACGGCCCGGGCCCGTCTTCACCAGGTCCACGTCCGTTGCCGAGGCACTGCCGGACGCGATGCCCAGCAAGGCAAGCCAACGCGACCAGGCGCGCATGTTCATGGCAGCCACGCCTTCACACGATCCGCACTGAACGGCCAATCCAGCTCCGCCCCCGTCGCGTCGTCGCGCAGCACCGGCACCCGCGCGCCGTAACGCGCCTCCAGCACGTCGTCATGGTCGATGAAGACGCTTTCGAACGCCGGTACGCGTGAAGCGGCCAGCACGTCCAGCGCCAGATCGCACAGGTGGCAATCGTCACGCTGGTAAAGGATCAGGGGCATCGAGGTCCTCGTTCCGGCAATCTGCTGCGACGCGGGAAGGGTTGTCCGCGCCGGCGGCATAGAATACGCGGCATGGCAGTCAGCACGTTCGACCTCTTCAAGATCGGCATCGGTCCCAGTTCGTCCCACACGGTCGGCCCCATGCGGGCCGCCGCGCGTTTTGTCGCCCGCTGGCTGGAAGAACCCGGCCGCCTGCACGACGTGGCGCGGATACGTGCGGAAGTGTTCGGTTCACTCGCCCTGACCGGCCGCGGCCACGGCACCGACAAGGCCGTGCTGATGGGGCTGGAAGGCCATTACCCGAACGAGATCGACCCGGACATCATCCCGCCGGCGCTGGAGCGCATCCGCAAGGACAAGCGCCTGCTGCTGGGCGGCACCCACGCGGTCGCCTTCGACGAGAAACGCGATCTGCTGATGAACAAGCGGCAGAAGCTGCCCTACCACACCAACGGCATGCGCTTCACCGCCTACGACGCGCTGGACGAGGTGATCGCTACGCGCGACTACTACTCCGTCGGTGGCGGGTTCGTCGTCAATCAGGATGACGCCGCAGTGGATCGCATCGTCGCTGACGAGACCCCGCTGCCGTATCCGTTCAAGAGCGGCGACGAGCTGTTGGCCCAGTGCCAGCGCAGCGGACTGAGCATCGCCCAGCTGATGTTCGAGAACGAGAAGGCCTGGCGCAGCGAGGATGAGATCCGCGACGGACTCCGCGCGATCTGGAACGCCATGCAGTCGTGCATGGCGCGCGGCATCCGCGAGGAAGGCACCCTGCCTGGCGGCCTGCACGTCTCGCGGCGCGCACCCGCGCTGCACCGCGAACTGTCCAGCAAGCCCGAAGCCGCCATGCGCGATCCACTGACCGTGCTGGACTGGGTGAACCTGTATGCGCTGGCGGTGAACGAGGAGAACGCCGCCGGTGGCCGCGTGGTCACCGCGCCTACCAACGGCGCGGCCGGCATCATCCCGGCGGTACTGCACTACTACGACCGTTTCTGTCCCGGCAACAGCGAGCAGCGCGTGTTCGATTTCATGCTCACTGCCGCGGCCATCGGCATCCTCTACAAGGAAAACGCCAGCATCAGCGGCGCCGAAGTGGGCTGCCAGGGCGAGGTGGGCGTGGCGTGCTCGATGGCCGCGGGCGGGCTGGTCGCCGCACTCGGCGGCACGCCGAGCCAGATCGAGAATGCGGCCGAGATCGGCATGGAGCACAACCTGGGCCTGACCTGCGATCCGATCGGCGGGCTGGTGCAGATTCCGTGCATCGAACGCAACGCGATGGGCGCGGTGAAGGCGATCAACGCCAGCCGCATGGCCATGCGCGGCGACGGCAAGCACAAGGTCAGTCTGGACAAGGTCATCAAGACCATGCGCGACACCGGCCGCGACATGCAGGACAAGTACAAGGAAACCAGCCGCGGTGGGTTGGCGGTTAACGTGATCGAGTGTTAGGCGGCATGACGTGAATCTTCACGACCTTGAAAAGCTGGCATTGCGTCTGAACGAGCTTTACGAGCAGCTTGAGATCAAACGTTATGGCCGCGTCTGGACCACTGAGGAACTGGCACTCGGGTTCGTCGGAGACGTTGGTGACCTGGCAAAGCTGATCCAGGCCAATGCCGGCGTCAGGCATATCGATGACTGCAAAGCCAAGCTTGGCCATGAACTGTCTGACTGCCTGTGGTCAATCATTGTTCTGGCGCACAAGTGCGGCATCGACTTGCAGGGCGAGTTCGTCGGGAATGTCACCGAACTGACCGGGTGTGTCTCCCGCGAACTGGGTGCAGATGCAGGTGCCACCTGATAGGTTGGCCCAAACCTGATCTTCACAGCGTCATCGAGCGCCAGCATCGCGGCGGGACGGCTCACACGCCGCGCTGTCCCGATCACAGTCAGCTGTCGCCCGGTTGTCGCGCTCGGCCATGCCTTTGCCGATGGAATACCCAAACCAGACAACCAAGCACACAAGCAGCACGGCGGGCATGAGCCATGAAGACGCGGCGCTCGCCGGCTTGGGCAGCGAAGGCCCCGTAGAGATGTCGATTGGCAGTTGAGTCCCGGCGATCAGACGCACTGGTACGTCCAGAGCCGCAGCCAATGCCATGCACGTTTCTTGGGATGCTGCCGAGCCTGCCTCGATCCGCTGCAGCGTCCGCGTGCTCAGCCCGGCGACCGTCGCCAGATGCTCCTGCGACCATGCGCGCTGTTCCCTCAGAGTTCGGATCCGTTCCGCGTTCAGTTTCATGTCCATGATGGTTTCAGGGTCCATGCCAGTGTAGGTGAGCCGTAAGCGTCGGAGGAGGACCGCCCCGGTACCACGACAAGAACCCGACACCAGGCCGACACCGCCCGCGGCGATGCCGCGCTTTCCCTTTAGGCACGCGGGTCCGCGCCGATACCCTTTTTGGTAAACCTACTTACCGGAGACGCGCCCTGTCCGACCACACGGACACGACCCGCCGTGCCCGCCCGTCCTGGCGGCACCGACTGGCGGCCTGGTGCCTGCCCCTGCTGGGCGGGATGGCGGGGCTTTGTCCGCCGGCACAGGCGCTCGACCCCTCCAAGTCGTTCCACCACTACGTGCGGAATCACTGGGCGCTGGAACAGGGCCTGCCCCAGCTGAGCGTCCTGGCCATCGCCCAGGATCGGCCGGGCTACCTCTGGTTCGGCACCCAGGCCGGGCTCAGCCGCTTCGACGGGGTGCGCTTCACCAATTTCGACCTGGACAACACGCCCGGCCTGCCCAGCACGTGGATCGAGGCGTTGCACACCGATGACGAAGGACGCCTGTGGATTGGCACGCCACAGGGGCTGGCGGTGCGCGAAGGCAACCAGGTCACGCCGCTGGCCCTGGCCGACGGCGAAGCACCGGGCGTGGTGGACGTGAACGCGCTGGCGCGCGATGCCCGCGGAAGGCTGCTGGTGGCCTCCAACCGGGGCGTGATGGTGGTCGTTGGTCGCCGCCTGCAGACCCTCCACCGGATCGAGGACGGCGGCGCGCTGGCCCTTCATGTCGACGCCGACGGGACGCTGTGGGCCGGTAGCCGCGGACGGGTGCACGTCTTCGATGGCGCAGGCGAACGCACGCTGACACTGCCCGGCAACGTCTCTGCGGATGCGATCACCTCGCTGGCACGCCACGATGGACGGCTCTGGGCCGGGTGCGGTACCGGCCTGTTCGTGTTCGATGGCCGCCGCTGGCAGCGGCACGGCGAAGTCGCGCCGGTGAGTGGCGGCGTGCAGGCACTGCACGAGGACCACGACGGCATCCTGTGGGCGAGCACGCGCGACACGCTCTACCGCTTTCGCCAGGGCCGACTGCTGGAACGGATCCGCGCCTCAGGTCCGCTGGCGGAGATCCGCGCACTCTACGAAGACCGTGAATCCAACCTCTGGCTGGGCAGCAACAACGAAGGCGTCAGCCGCGCCTGGAACGGCTGGACGCGCCGTTACAGTCGAGCGGAAGGGCTGGCCCAGCCTCTGCTGTGGTCGGCCGCGCGGGCCCCCGATGGCCGTACATGGGTGGGCAGCGACGACGGCGTGAGCGTGCTGGAAAGCGGCCGTTTCCGCACGCTGATACCGGGACGCGCACTGCCGCATCCCGCCGCCTACAGCCTGTTGCCCGAGAACGGGCAGACGTGGATCGGAACGCGCAACGGCGCGGCGCTCTACTGCGATGGACGCGTGCAGCGTCCGCGCATGCTGGCGGCGATGGACACCGCGCAGGTCAACGGCATCGTGCGGGACCGGAGCGGACGGCTCTGGTTCGCCACCAGCACCGGGCTGTACCGCTGGGATGGCGGAGACCGGCTGCACCGCTACGCCGAACAGGCGGGCCTGCGCGACATCCGCGTGCGCGTACTGCTGGAAACCCGTGACGGCCGCCTGCTGGTCGGCACGCAGAGCGGCCTGTACGAGTTCGTCGACGAGCAGTTGCTCGCAATCCCGTTTGGCGGCACCGGCCTGGACGCGCCGCACATCGTCGCATTGCACGAACTCGCCGGTGGGCAATGGGTGGCAGGCACGCTGTCGGAGGAAATGCTGCTCCTGTTCGACGGCCAGCGCTGGACGCGCCTGGACAAGCAGCGCGGCATTCCCGCGAACGCCGCGTTCTTCTTTGGCGAGGACGCCAGCGGATTCCTTTGGGTCGGTGGCCTGCGCGGGATCTATCGGGTCGCCGTCGCGGACCTGCTGGCCGCCACCGAAGATCCCGGTGTGCGCGTCAACGCCAGGACGCTGCTCAACGAACGCGGCGACCGCCACGGCGGCCAGAAGGGGGACTGCTGCAATGGCGCCGGCAACAGCCGCGGGTTCCTGGTCGACAACGCTCTATGGCTGCCCACGCGCGACGGCGTGGTGGTGATGGCGACGGACCAGGACCTGGCCAACGCCTACGTGCCCGAATCGGTGGTCGAACGCGTGCAGGTCCAGGGCAAGTGGCGCCCGGCGGATCCCGCCGCCGACTGGTCGCTGCCCAGCGCGGCGCGCGACCTGCGCTTCGAGTTCACCACCCTCAGTTTCCAGGCCTCGGACCACATCGACATCCGCTATCGCCTGAAGGGTTACGACGAAGACTGGCGGTTGCTGGAAGACCCCCACCAGCGCAGCGCGACCTATACCAACCTGCCCGCCGGACGTTACGTGTTCGAGGTCATCGGCACCAACAACAGTGGCGTATCCGGCCGTGCCGCTGCCACGCAGTCGTTCTCCATCGCTCCGTATTTCTACGAGAGCGCATGGTTCTACCTGCTGGTGGCGGTCAGCCTGGCGATCCTGGTGGTGCTTTCCAACCGCTGGGTGCTGCGACGCCACCACAACCGGCGCATCGCACTGGAACGGCTCGTGCAGCAGCGCACGCGGGACCTGCAGCAGGCCAACCGGCAACTGGAAGCCATCAGTCTCACCGACCCGCTGACCGGCCTGCACAACCGTCGCTACCTGACCCGGCAACTCCCCGCCGATATCGCGTACTACCAGCGCATGCCCGGCTTCGCGGCCGGGGTCGACGTACTGGCCTTCGCGCTGCTGGACATCGACCACTTCAAGTCGATCAACGATGGCCATGGCCACCAGGCGGGTGACCACGTGCTGCAGACCGTCGCGCATCGGCTGCGCACGCTGTCGCGCGACGGCGACTACGTGATCCGTTGGGGTGGGGAAGAATTCCTGATGGTGTTCAGGCCGATGCCGCGGCACGAGCTGCATGCGCTGGGCCGGCGCATCTGCACCGCCATCGCCGCACAACCGATCGAAGTGGCCGGCGCGCACCTGCAGGTGACCGCCTCCCTGGGCCTGATCGGCTATCCCCCCTTCGCGACGGCGCCCGAACTGCTGGGCTGGGAACAGCTGGTTTCGCTGGCGGATCGCGCGCTGTACGAGGTGAAGGCGAACGGCCGCAATGGCTGGGCGCTCTACGAAGCCACGACGTTGCCATTGCCTCCGCTCGATCCCGACCTGCTGCGCCGCGACCCCGGCGAGCTGGTCCGTCGCGGCAACCTCGCGTTGCGCGGCCCACATCATCCGCTCGCCACGCCGCCCGCGCCTCTGCCGCGGGATTGACGTCATCCAAAGGGCATCCGCGATACGCTGGCACACCACGTTGCGGAACCGTTGCATGAAGACTGTTCGCTGGAAGCTGGCCACGTTGGCGATGACCCTCGCCACCCTCCCGCCCGCGCATGCCGAGGCACTGCCCCGCCACGGCGCACGGCTCGAGGGGTTCGACTACCCGCACCCGGTGCGGACCTTCGCAATCGCATCACAGGCCCAATCGCTGGAGATGGCCTATCTCGATGTCGCGCCTGCAGCGCCGAACGGCCGTACCGTCGTGCTGCTGCACGGCAAGAACTTCTGCGCCGCCACGTGGGAGTCGGCGATCACCGCATTGACGGAGGCCGGCTACCGCGTGATAGCACCGGACCAGATCGGCTTCTGCAAGTCGGCCAAGCCGCAGCGCTACCAGTATTCCTTCGACCAGTTGGCTGCCAACACGCATGCCCTGCTGGCGGATCTCGGCATTCGGCGCGCGGTGGTCGTGGGTCATTCGATGGGCGGCATGCTGGCCACGCGCTATGCGCTGCAGTATCCGCAGGCCACGCAGCAGCTGGTGCTGGTCAATCCGATCGGGCTGGAGGACTGGAAGGCCGACGGCGTGCCGTGGCGGAGCATCGATGCCTGGTACGCGCGCGAGCTGAAAACCTCGTTCGACACCATCCGCGACTACCAGCGCACGGTGTACTACGGCGGCGAGTGGAAGCCGGAGTACGAACGCTGGGTACGGATGCTGGGTGGCATGTACGCAGGCGACGGCCGGGACGCGGTGGCATGGAGCCAGGCGCTGACATCGGACATGGTGTTCAATCAGCCTGTCGTCCACGAATTTCCGCGGATCACCGTACCGACGACCCTCTTCATCGGCCAGAAGGACCGCACCGCCATCGGCAAGGATCTGGCATCCCCCGAACTGGCGAAACGGCTGGGCGACTATCCTGCGCTGGGCAAGCGGGCAGCCGCTGCGATCCCCGGCGCGACGCTGGTCGAGTTCGACGACCTGGGGCACTCGCCACAGGTGGAAGCCCCGGCGCGCTTCAACGCGGCGTTGCTGGACGCCCTGACGCCATGACGCGCCCGGAAGGGACTTCTACGCCGCCTGCGAGATCGCCAGTACGTCGTCCAGCAGCGCCGCCGCGGTGACGTCCGCGCCGGCGCCCGGGCCCTGCACCACCAGCGGCTGTTCGGGGTAGCGGTCGCTGTAGATCGCCACGCGATTGTCGGTGCCGCCACCGCCGCACAGCGGATGATCGGCCGGCAGTGCCTGCAGCCCGACGCTGGCGCGCTCGGCATCGAAACGGCCGAGGAAGCGCAGGCGCGCGCCATTCCGGTAAGCGTCCTTGAAACGCGTTGCCAGCGGTGCATCCAGTTGGACGAGCGCCGCGTCCAGTTCCGCCAGCGGCAGCGCGGCGAGCTCCGTCGGCACCAGCGAATCCACCCGCACGTCTTCGGCCTGCAACGGGAAGCCCGCCGCACGCGCCAGGATCAGCAGCTTGCGGCGCACGTCCTCGCCGGACAGGTCCAGGCGCGGGTCGGGCTCGGTGAAACCGGCCTGTCGCGCCTGGCGGACGAAGCCGGAGAACGCGCGCATGCCGTCGTACTGGTTGAACAGCCACGCCAGCGAACCGGACAGCACGCCTTCGACGCGATGGATGCGGTCGCCGCCAGCCACCAGCGCGCGCAGGCTGCGCAGCAGCGGCAGTCCCGCGCCGACGGTGGCGGCATCGCCGTATTGCGCGCCGGAATCCGCTCTTGCACGCGCGATGGCCTGTGCGCGCGGCAGCGAGCTGCCGCTTCCCAGCTTGTTGGCCGTCACCACATGCACGCCCCGCGACAGCCATTCCGCATGCCAGTCCGCCACGGTCTCGCTTGCCGTGGCATCCACCACGATGTCGCCGGCACGCAGAGCTTCGCCCTCCGCCCACGGTGGCAGGTCGTCAGCGCGGGCGACGGCCTGGTTGGCCTCGTCCAGTGCCTGTCGCACGGACACGTCGCAAGGCTGCAAGGCGCGCGAGTTGGCCAGCCACGCCAGCGTCGGCACATGCAACGCGCGCTCCTGCAGGCGCTGGTAACGTGCGACGAAGGCACTGCCCACCACGCCCGTCCCCAGCAGCGCCAGTTTCGGCGCGGCACGCGGCGCGGTCGCCAGCCGGACGACGGTGCTCATGCGTCGGCGAGCCGGCGTTTGGAGTCGGCCACCACGGCTTCGGCGCGCGCCAGGGCGGCACCGATGTCGGCCAGCAGATCATCGGTGGATTCGATGCCCACCGACAGGCGCAGCAGGCCGTCGGAGATGCCGGCCTTGGCGCGCGCTTCCGGGGTCATCGCCGCATGCGTCATCGTCGCCGGATGCGCGACCAGGCTTTCCACCCCGCCCAGCGACTCGGCCAGGGTGAAGTAACGCAGGCCCTCGACGAAGGCGCGCACGGCTTCTTCGCCGCCCTCCAACTCGACGCTCAACATGGCGCCGAAACCCTTCTGCTGGCGCGCGGCGACCGCATGCCCCGGATGCGTCGCCAAGCCCGGGAAGTACACCTTCGACACCACCGGATGCCCATCCAGCAAGCCCGCGATGGCATCGGCATTCTCCTGGTGCACGCGCAGGCGCGCATCCAGCGTGCGCAGCCCGCGCAGCGTCAGGAAGCTGTCAAACGGCGAGCCGGTCAGGCCCAGCGCATTCGCCCACCACACCAGCTGCTGATGGGTTTCCGCATCGCGCGCCACCACCGCGCCACCGACCACGTCGCTGTGGCCGTTGATGTACTTGGTGGTGGAATGCAGCACGACATCGGCGCCGAACGCGATCGGCGTCTGCAGGGCAGGCGACAGGAAGGTGTTGTCCACCACCGTGCGCGCGCCGGCCTTGTGTGCGGCTTCGATGACGAAGCGCAGGTCGGTGATGCGCAGCAGCGGATTGGACGGAGTTTCGATCAGCACCAGCTTGGGCGACTGCGCCAGCGCATCGGCCAGCGAGCGCGGATCGGTCAGGTCGGCGGTGATCAGTTCAAAGTGGCCCTTCTTCGCCAGCGCGTTGAACAGGCGCCAGCTGCCGCCGTACGCATCGTGCGGCACCACTAGGCGGTCGCCCAGCTCAAGCAGCGCGTTGAGCACCAGCGTGATCGCGCCCATGCCGGTGGCGGTGATGACGGCACCGGCGCCACCCTCGAGTTCGGCCAACGCCTCGGCCAGCAAATCACGCGTGGGATTGCCGCTGCGCGTGTAGTCGTATTCGCGCTTCTGCGCGAAGCCGGCGAAGCTGAAGTTGGACGACAGCACGATGGGCGGCGTGACGGCGCCGTAGGCGGTATCGCGGTCGATGCCAGCGCGCACGGCGGCGGTGGCGGGACGACAGGCGGTGTCGGCGTCGGTGGGGATGAAGCTGCTCATGCGAGGTCTCCGGCGGCGCGCAGGGCCGAGGTGAGGATGGAATCGATGCGGTCGGTTTCTTTCAGGAAGGCGTCGTGGCCGTAGGGCGAACGCAGCACGCGCAACTGGCCCAGCGTGCCCAGGCCTTCCACCAGCGCCACGGAATCGGACAGCGGCACCAGGCGGTCGCCCTCCACCGCGACCACCAGCGTGGGCACGCGGACATCGGCGGGATCGACGCGGTGCAGGTCGATGGACTCGGACAGGCGTACATAGGCGGTCACCGGCGTGCGCGCGACGTACTGCGCACCGGCGGCATCCAGGTAGTCTTCGGCGGCCACGCGCACGCGGCCGTTGACGATCTCGGGCGCGCTGTCGAAGCGCACGCCGAACTCCTCCGGCGTGCGGTAGCTGAGCATGGCGAACTGCCGCGCCAGCGACAGCCCCTGCGCATCGGCGCACTGCAACTGGCCCAGCGTGACTGCACGCCGTTGCAGGGCACGCCAGGCGGCCGCATACGGATGCGCGCGATGGGCACCACTGACGGCGACCAGCTTCTTCACGCGTTCGGGATGGCGGGCGGCGAACTGCAGGCCGACCAGCGCGCCGTACGAGTAACCGACGAAGGCCTCCAGACGCGCGATGCCCAGTGCGCCCAGCAGCTTGGCGATGGCATCGGCCTGGTCGGCGGAGTCGATCGGCGCATCGAGGCGGCCGTCGGCACCGACGAAGTCGAACGCGAGCAGCTGCCGCTGCGCCGGATCCAGCGCGCGGCCAGCAGCGACCAGCTCGTTCAGCCAGCCACTTTCAGGGAATACGTGGCTGGCGGTCAGGTGGCGGTGCGCGGAAATGCCGCCGGCCACGAAGACCACCGGTGCGCCCACTGGCCCCTGCAGTTCGTAACGCAGCGTCACCGCACGGGTGCCGGCATGGCGCATGGCCAGTTCCACCACCACTTCGCCGCGCAGGGCGCGGGGCGCGTCGTCCTGCGTGGAAGACAGCGAGAGGCCCTCGAGCGACGAAGGCTCGGCAAGGCGATGGAGCGAAGGACTGACGAAACTCATGGCGGCATCCGGTGGGCGTGATCCCTTGCGGGACGGGACTGCACCACCGAGCTTCGCGGAGCTCGCGTTCGCCGTGCTGAGGACACGGTACGAACCATCTTCCGGCAGACGCTGAGGTCCCCGCAGGATTTGGCACCTACACGGCGCTTGCGCGTCGCTGGCTGCCCCGGCTTCTTCGGGCCTGTCCCTCTGCCGGTCTCGATGGTGAGGCTACTCTGCCGCCGGTTTCCGCCCGTGTCAATCGCTTTATTCGGATGAAGCGATGAAATTTGACGCCGGTCTCCCTGCCGGCCGCCACAGCGATAACGCATAATTCACAACATGACCCGGAATTGCCTCCTGGGCGGTCTCTGCGCGGCGCTGCTGGCCGCCTGCTCCACCGCCCCCCTGCACACCTCCACTCCGCCCGCGCCTCCGCCCAGGACCGCAGCCGACGCCACCATTGCGGAAGCCTGGGTCTCCGACCCGGTTGCCGGCGACGAACTCGATTCGCTGGTGGCATGGCCCGCGGAGGACGGCCAGGTCTGGCTGATCGCCACGGCCAAGGCCACCCACCACCTCGCCATCTACGACGCGGACACCGGCCAGCGCCTGCGCACGGTCGGTACGTCCGGAAGTGCAGTGGGCCAGTTCAACCGCCCCAACGGCATCGCGGTGTTCGGCGACCTGCTGTTCGTGGCCGAACGCGACAATCACCGGGTGCAGGCGTTCCGGCTGCCGGAGTTCGCGCCGCTGGGCGCGTTCGGGGCTGACGCGCTGCGCGCGCCGTACGGTCTGTGGGTTCACGAAACCGCGCCGGGCGAACTGGAGTTGTTCGTCACCGACAGCTTCATGGCCGATTTCCGCACCATGAAGCTGCCCCCGATGGAAGAATTGTCCGGGCGCGTGAAGCGGTTCCAGGTACGCGTGGAAGACGGTGGCAAGCTGGAGGCCAGCCTGGTGGGCGAGTTCGGCGACACGGGTGCGGCGGGTGCGCTGCGCATGGTGGAGTCGATCGCCGGCGATCCGGTGCACCAGCGCCTGCTGGTGGCCGAAGAGGACCGCCGCGTGGGCTCCACGCTGCGCGACTACACCCTGTCCGGGCGCTACAACGGCCACAGCCTGCCGGTGTTCGACGCCGATGCCGAAGGCATCGCACTGTGGGCATGCAGCGCCGAGGACGGGTACTGGGTGGCGGTGGACCAGCTGACCCCGACCCGCTTCCGCGTGTTCGACCGCACCACGCTGGCGCCCCGCGGTGTGTTTTCCGGGCAGGTGACGGCCAATACCGACGGCGAGACGGTCTACGCGATGCCGACCAGGCGGTTCCCGGCCGGCGCGCTGTTCGCGCTGCACAACGACGTATCACTGGCCGCCTTCGACCTGCGCGACATCGCCCGCGCACTCGACCTGCAGGGCGATTGCCCACGGTGAGCGCACGCGTACTGGCCCTGGCCTGCGGCGTCGCCGTGCTGGTTGCCAGCATCGGCGACGTCCACGCGGCCCGCCTGTACCGCTGGAAGGACAAGCAGGGCTATACGCAGTACGGCGACCAGCCCCCGCCGCCCGACCAGTTGGCGGACAGCAGCCTGGACGTCATGCGGTTCCGCAATCCGCCCAGTGCGCTGGTGCGCCTGCGGCTGGAGAAACAGGGCCTGCGCTACCAGGCCTGGGCCGACAACCTGATGCATGGGCCGGTGGAAGTGCAGCTCGGCTTCCGTCGCCAGCGCGACGTACGCAGCGTGCCGGCCTTGCCCGCCCGCGCCGTGGTCCCGGCGCGCAGCAGCGTGCTGGTGGCCGACATCGGGGTGACGGACCCGCTGCGGGGCGGCGACTTCGAACTGACCCTCGACGGCATGCCCGGCGATCCGGACAGCCGCCCGCAGGACTACGAGTACCGCCTGCCGTTCGATTACGGACGCGTGCGCGTGGACCAGGGGCCCGGTGGCCGGTTCAGCCACAGCGACGCGCAGAACCTGCACGCGGTCGATTTTGCCGTTCCCGAGGGCACCCGGATCGTGGCGGCCCGCGAAGGGCTGGTGATGCAGGTGGAATCGGATTTCGACAAGGCAGGGCTGAACCGCGAGAAGTACGGCGGGCGCGCCAATTTCATCCGTATCCTGCATTCCGACGGCAGCATGGCGCTGTACGCACACCTCAAGGCGGAAGGCGCACAGGTGCGCGTGGGCCAGTACGTGCGCAAGGGCCAGTACATCGGACTGTCGGGCAATACGGGGTTCTCCACCGCACCGCACCTGCATTTCGTGGTGCAGGCCAACCGTGGCATGCGGCTGGAATCGGTGCCGTTCCGCATGTTCGGCCCCCTGGGACGACTGCAGTTCCCGGCCAGCCGTTGAGCCGGCGCCGACGATCCATCCCCCGCGCCCCGCTATAATCGCGCCCCTCCCCGCTTCCTCTGCGCCCGTCCGGGCGCCCGCCCCATGTCCGATCCGAAAAGCGCAGTGGCCTCCGAAGCGGCGCGCCGCCGTACCTTCGCCATCATTTCCCACCCCGACGCCGGCAAGACCACGCTGACCGAAAAGCTGCTGCTGTTCGGCGGCGCCATCCAGATGGCCGGCTCGGTCAAGGGCCGCAAGGCCGCGCGCCACGCGACCTCGGACTGGATGGCGCTGGAAAAAGAGCGCGGCATCTCGGTCACCTCATCGGTGATGCAGTTCCCGTACGAGGGCAAGATCGTCAACCTGCTGGATACGCCGGGCCACGCCGACTTCGGCGAGGACACCTACCGCGTGCTCACCGCGGTCGACAGCGCGTTGATGGTGATCGACGTGGCCAAGGGCGTGGAGGAACGCACGATCAAGCTGATGGAAGTCTGCCGCCTGCGCGACACGCCCATCATGACCTTCATCAACAAGCTGGACCGCGAAGGCAAGGACCCCATCGACCTGCTGGACGAGGTTGAAAGCGTGCTCGGTATCCAGTGCGCGCCCGTCACCTGGCCGATCGGCATGGGACAGCGCCTGAAGGGCGTGGTGCACCTGATCACCGGCGAAGTGCACCTGTACGAGCCCGGCCGCAACTTCACCCGCCAGGATTCGACAATTTTCCCCTCGCTGGATGCGCCCGGTCTGGCGGAGAAGATCGGCGAAGAAATGCTGGCGCAACTGCGCGACGAACTGGAACTGGTGCAGGGCGCCAGCCATCCCTTCGACAAGCAGGCCTACCTGAACGGCAAGCAGACGCCGGTGTTCTTCGGCTCGGGCGTCAACAACTTCGGCGTGCAGCCGCTGCTGGACTTCTTCATCGAACACGCGCCGTCGCCGCAGCCGCGCGAGACCACCGGCCGCGAGGTGCAGCCGGAGGAGAACAAGCTCACCGGCTTCGTCTTCAAGATCCAGGCCAACATGGACCCGCAGCACCGCGACCGCGTGGCGTTCATGCGTGTGTGCTCCGGCCGCTTCGAGGCGGGCATGAAGACCTTCCACGTGCGTACCGGCAAGGAAATGAAGCTGGCCAATGCATTGACCTTCATGGCCAGCGACCGCGAGATCGCCGCCGAGGCCTACCCCGGCGACGTGATCGGCATCCACAACCACGGCACCATCTCCATCGGCGACACATTCAGCGAAGGCGAAGCGATCAGCTTCACCGGCATCCCCAACTTCGCACCGGAACTGTTCCGCCGCGCGCGCCTGCGCGACCCGCTCAAGCTCAAGCAGTTGCAGAAGGGCCTGGCGCAGCTGAGCGAAGAAGGCGCCACCCAGTTCTTCCGCCCACTGATGAGCAACGACCTGATCCTGGGCGCGGTGGGCGTGCTGCAGTTCGATGTGGTCGCGTACCGCCTGAAGGACGAATACGGCGTGGATGCGTCGTTCGAGAACGTCAGCGTGGCCACGGCGCGCTGGATCCGCTGCGACAACGCGAAGAAGCTCGAAGAGTTCCGCGACAAGAACGCCATGAACCTGGCCCTGGACGCGGCGGGCCAGCTGGTCTACCTGGCGCCGACGCGGGTCAACCTGCAACTGGCGCAGGAACGCGCGCCCGACGTGGCGTTCCTGGCGACGCGCGAGCACGCCCACAGCGTGGACCTGGGCTGACCAGCGGCGGGAAGCCGGTGCGGCATGCCGTTGAGGGCTCCAGGCCAAGCCGGAGCCCCTTCATCCACCGACCATGAGCGCCATGTCCATGCATCAGGTGCTGCATTGCGGTAACGTTGGCGCATGTCTGATTCCTCCCCTCTCGAGACCCTGCGCGCCCGCAAGCGGGCGGATCACCTGATCGATATCCGCGACGAGATCGCGAGCGCCCTGACGCACGGACTGGGTGCCGTCGCCGCACTTGCGGGTGGGGCAGTGCTGATCACGCTGGCGGCCATCCACGGCGACGGCTGGCAGCTGGGCGCCTCCATCGTGTTCGGCGTGACGCTGCTCCTGCTCTACACGGCCTCCACGCTGTATCACGCCATCCAGCACCCGGTGGCGAAGGGACGGCTGAAGGTCTTCGATCACTGCGCGATCTACCTGCTCATCGCGGGCACCTACACCCCGTTCACCCTGATCGGGTTGCGCGGACCATGGGGCTGGGGACTGTTCACGGCCATCTGGACGCTCGCCCTCGCCGGGGTGATCTTCAAGCTCTTCTACACCGGCCGCTTCAAGCTGCTCTCCACGATCATCTACATCGCGATGGGATGGCTGGTGGTCGTGGCGGTCAAGCCGCTGCTGACCTCCGTCGACCCGTGGACGCTGGGATGGATGCTGGCTGGCGGCCTGTTCTATACCTTGGGTACCTTCTTCTATCACCGCGAATCGATCCGCTATTCGCATGCCATCTGGCATCTTTTCGTCATCGCGGGCAGCGTCTGCCACTTCGTGGCGGTCACCCAGCAGGTGCTGACGCCGCGCCTGGCGCCCTGAACCGGCCCTCGACGTTCGTGTCCCGCACATGAACCGGCGGGCACGCACTTCGCAATGCATGAACACGCGGCGCCGGACGATGGGGCCATGGACGAAGCGCCCTCCCCACGCAGCCGTTTCGCTCTACGCACGTTGACGCGCACCCGCGCGCTGGTGCTGGGCGCGCTGGCCGCGTGCCTGGTGGTGCTGGCGCTGCTCTTCCAGTGGAACTGGCTTCGCGGCCCCATCGAACGCATCGTCACGTGGCAGACCGGGCGCAGCTTCGAGATCGCGGGCGATCTGGACGTGGACCTCGGGCGCGTGACGACGCTCCGCGCAAACACCCTGAGCTTCGGCAATGCGCCCTGGTCGAAGGTCCCTGTGATGGCCGCCGCAGACCGCGCCGAACTCAGCGTGGAAATCTGGCCGCTCCTGTTCAAACGGGAAACACGCATCACGGACATCCGGCTGACGAAGCCGCACCTCCGGCTTGAAACCGGGCCCGACCGCAAGGGCAACTGGGTGTTCGGCGACCGCGATGGCGAAAGCCACATCATCTATCGGGCGCTCTGGATCGACGACGGACGCCTGCTGTTCCTCGACCCGGCACGCAGGACGGACGTGGACGTGCGGCTGGCAAGCACGCCGGGCGCGACGCCTGCGGAGTCGCCCCCGGTCGACATCGAAGGCAAGGGCCGGTGGTCCGGAAACCGGTTCACCCTCGCCGGCCAGGTGGCCTCGCCTCTGGCACTGCGGGAGACCGACAAGCCTTACCGTATCGATCTCCGCGCCACTGCAGGCGCTACCCGGGCGCACGCACGCGGGACACTGCTGGATCCGTTCCGCCTGCGCGACTTCGACCTCAAGCTCATGCTCGCGGGGCAGAACCTGGAAGACCTGTTCCCGCTGATCGGCGTGGCCACGCCACCCACACCGCCCTACCGCCTCGATGGCCGCTTCACCCGCGACGGCAACACCTGGAACTACGATGGATTCACCGGCGTCGTCGGCGACAGCGACCTGGGTGGCTCCGCCAGCGTGACGGTCGGCCGCGACCGCCCTCTCCTGAAGGCAAACCTCGCATCGAAACGGCTCGACTTCGACGATCTCGCGGGTTTCGTGGGTGCCCCGCCACAGACCGGTGGCAGCGAAGCCGCCAACGCCCAACAACGTGCCGAGGCCGCCGCTCTGGCCGCCGACGCCCGGATGCTGCCCGACAGGCCCTACAACCTGGCGAAGCTGCGCGCGATGGATGCCGACGTGCGATGGAAGGCCCACCGCATCAATGCCCCCGGCCTGCCCCTCGATGACATGGATGCCCACCTGCTGCTCGAAGGTGGCCTGTTGCGCCTGGAGCCGCTGAACTTCGGTGTCGCGCAGGGCGACATCCGTTCGCAGATCCGCATGGATGCGCGCAGCAGCCCGATCCGCACCCAGGCCCGCATCGCGGCGCGCGGACTCGACCTGGGAGAACTGTTCCCGCAGGCCGAACTGACGAAGTCCGCCATCGGGCGCATCGGCGGCGATATCTCGCTGACAGGCACCGGCAATTCGATCGCCGCCATCCTCGGCAGCTCCAGCGGCGACGTGGCCATCGGCATGGGACGTGGCCAGATCAGCAATCTGCTGATGGAACTGGCCGGCCTCGATATCGCCGAGGCGTTGAAGTTCCTGGTGACGAAAGACCGCACCGTGCCCGTCCGCTGCGCATTCGGCGACTTCACCGTCAAGGGCGGCGTGATGCAGGCACGCGCGCTCGCGTTCGACACCACCGACACGCTCATCGTCGGCAAGGGCCAGATCAGCCTGAAGGACGAGACGCTGGACCTGGAACTGCGTCCAAGACCGAAGGACCGCAGCATCCTGGCGTTGCGCTCGCCGCTGGTGGTGGGTGGCACGTTCAAGGACCCGTCGTTCCGTCCCGACTTCAAGCGACTCGGCCTGCGCGGCGCCACCGCGCTCGCATTGGGCAGCATCGCACCGCCGGCCGCCCTGCTGGCGACGATCGAAGTGGGTCCCGGTGAAGACAGTGGCTGCGGCGGGCAGTACGCGAAGTAGTGGCGTCGGCCTCAGCTGGCGATGTAGCGCTGCAACTGGTCCAGTTCGACCTGCTGGTCCTCGATCACGGCCTTGACCAGGTCACCGATGGAAATCACGCCGACGATCGCCTCGCCTTCCACCACCGGCAGATGGCGGATGCGATGTTCGGTGACGATCTGCATGCAGTGGTCGACACTGTCGTCGGGACGCACCGTCACTACCCTGGCGGTCATGATGTCGCGCACCGGCGTGTTGGATGAAGACCGTCCCTGCAACACCACCTTGCGCGCGTAGTCGCGCTCGGACACGATGCCGCAGAGTCGCGCGCCCTGCATGGCGAGCACCGCGCCCACGCCCTTCTCCGCCATCAACTTGATGGCATCGAGGACGGAGGCATCGGGAGAAACCGAAAAGACTTCAGGGGTCTTGGACCCCAGCAACTGACGAACCGTGCGCATGGCGATCTCCGGAATGGGGAGCGGGTCGATCTGGCACGGGCAAGGATACTCCTGCCGCCGCCGGTTGCCACGCGTCGACCAGGTACAGCGGACGCTGCTTGGATTCCTCGTACAGACGGCCCAGGTATTCGCCGATCAGTCCCAGCGCCACCAGTTGGGTGCCGCCGAGGAACAGGATGACCACCATCATGGTCGGCCAACCCGCGACCGGATCCCCGAACAGGAACGCCTTGGTCACGATGTAGATGGCGAACGCGAACGCCATCAGTGCCGTGAGCACGCCGATGTACGTCGCAACCCTCAACGGCGCGGTGGTGAAACTGGTGATGCCCTCCAGCGCGAAGTTCCACAGCTTCCAGAAACCGAAGCTGCTGCTGCCGGCCACCCGTGCTTCGCGATGGTAGGGCACTGCCACCTGGTTGAATCCGACCCAGCCGAACAGCCCCTTCATGAAACGGTGCCGTTCCCGCAGTTCGCGCAATGCGGCAAGCGCACGCGGCGAGAGCAGGCGGAAGTCGCCGGTGTCGGCGGGGATGGGTGTCTTCGACAAGCGGCCGATCACGCGGTAGAACGCATGCGCCGTGGCGCGCTTCAGCCAACCCTCGCCGTCGCGCGCGATCCGCGTGCCGTGCACGTTGTCGTAACCGGCCTGCCACTGGCGCACGAATTCGCCAATCAGCTCCGGAGGGTCCTGGCCATCGGCATCCAGGATCAGCGCCGCACCGGTTTCCACGCGATCCAATCCCGCCGTCAGCGCCGCTTCCTTGCCGAAGTTGCGTGAAAGCCGCAGCACCGAGACCCGGGAATCCGCTGCGGCCAGGGCGCGCAGCACCGGCCATGTGGCATCCCGGCTGCCGTCGTCCACGTACAGCACGCGCCCCCGCACCTCCGGCATCGCATCCAGGGCCGCCACGATGCGCGGATGCAGCAGCGGCAGCGATAACGCTTCGTTATAGGCAGCCACCACCACGGTGACCTGCCACGTGGCCACGCCGCTCACCGCAACGTCTCCAGATAGGCCGTCCCGCCAATCTGGCCGACCTGCCGCTGGATGCGTCGTGCCTGGCGTTGCACGTAGGGGCCGGGCTTCTGCGCGCTGTAGCGGCGCGGTGCCGGGAGCACTGCGGCCAGGCGGGCGCTTTCGGCGGATGTCAGGCGCGCCGCATCCTTGCCCCAGTAGCTTCGTGCCGCAGCCTGGCCGCCGTACACGCCATCACCGAATTCCGCGATGTTCGCGTAGACCTCGAGGATGCGATGCTTCGGCCACAGGATTTCGATCAACACCGTGTACCAGGCCTCCAGCCCCTTCCGCGCCCAACGGGTGGCGGCATGACGGCCTTGCCACAGGAACAGGTTCTTGGCGACCTGCTGGCTGATGGTGCTGGCGCCACGCAGTCGCGTCACCGGCCGGCCGCGCTTTTCGGCACGCTCGACCATCTTGCGGTTGTGCGCGCGGGCCTTCTCGATGGCGGCCAGGTCGAACCCCCGATGGACGGCGAAGTTCTGGTCTTCCGCCGCCACCATCGACACCGGCAGGCTGGGGGCGATGCGCTCCATGTCACGCCAGTCGTAGGCAATGCGGAAGCCCCATTCCCCCTGCCCCCAGGCTTCGAACATCCGGGCCGCCATGAACGCGGTGAACGGCGGATCGACGAACCTCAGCACCGCGACCTGCAGGATGCTGGCGGCCGCGAACAGGAACGGCAGCGCGAGCAGCCAGCGGAACCAACGACGCGGACGCCGCGCCTTGGCGGCCGTCGGCACATTCATCGGGCCATCCCGAGCTTGAGGATGGTCATGGTTGCCCCCATCGTGGCGTTTCCCTTGGCGGATTCGTACGGCGCATTATGCCGAGACGCTCCGCCCGACCGCACTTCCCCTGTATGGATCTCCCGTGACCGCCGACACCACCGCCGATACCCTGACCCGATTCCTGCTCCCCGCTGCCGGCGTCCGTGGCGTGGCCGTGCGCCTGGACGATGCATGGCAGGCCGTGGCCGGACAGGATGCATATCCGCCGGCCGCCCGCGAACTGCTGGGTGAAGCCAGCGCTGCGGCAGTGCTGTTCACCGGCCACACAAAGGTGGATGGGCGGTTGTCCATCCAACTCCGCAGCAGCGGCGCCCTGCGTACCCTGTTCGCGGAGTGCACGGCGGCTGGCACCGTACGCGGCATCGTCCAGATGCCGGAAGAACAGGATGCCCCGCGCGATCTGCGCGACCTGGGCGACGACGCGCTGCTCGCCATCACCATCGAGAATCCCGGACTGGATCCCCGCGAACCCCAGCGCTACCAGAGCCTGGTCGGGCTTCAGGCCAGCCGCCTGGCAGAAGCCTTCGAGGACTACTTCCGCCAGTCCGAACAACTGCCTACCCGACTGCTGCTGTCCGCTGACGGCGAGCGCGCCTGCGGCCTGATGCTTCAGAAGCTGCCGGGTGACGAGGGCGACGTCGACGGCTGGAACCGGGCGGGCGCCCTCTTCGATACCCTCGGTGAAGCCGAACTGCTGGCGGTCCCCACCCGGGACCTGCTGCACCGCCTGTTCCACGAGGAAGCCCCGCAAATACTGACCGAACGCCCAGTTCGGTTCGGATGCTCTTGTTCGCGCGAACGGGTTGAGAGCATGCTGCAGTCGTTGGGGGAGGAGGAGGCGACGGCCGCACTGGCCGACGGGGTGGCTGAAGTCCGTTGCGAGTTCTGTGGGCAACAGTATCGATTCACGCCCTCGGAGATCGCGGAACTTTTCAGTCCGCACCCGGTCGAAGTCGAGGCGCCGCACCGCCTGCAGTAGTTCGGTCATCAGCCGGACGCCCCGGGGACTTGTTAAAGAAACATAAACGGCATAGCATCGGTTCCCCTTCGGGAGGGGAACTCCAGGTCGTCCTAGGAGTCTGAAGCGAGCCATGAACCTGCGTAGCCTGTCACTGTCGCTTGCCCTGCTGCTCGCCTCCGGCGTGGCAGTGGACGCACATGCACAGAAGAACACGCGCAAGCCGGCCGCCGATGCCCAAGCCACTGCCCTGCCCATCTGGAACAACGATGGCAAGGTCGAGGCCGTCCTGTTGCTGGAGCCTACGGGCCAGGCAGAGGCCGGTGCCCGCTGGCGCATGGGCCGCAATTCACTCACCACGGCATTCGGGCTGGAAAGCGGCGATGCGCTTGGGCTGGTCTGCAATCGCAAGGCCGGGGTGGTTGGCAACATCGGCAACCTGGCGAGCCACTGCATGCTGGCGACCCTGGACGACGAGGACGAGGCAACGTCCAGCCAGCGCATCAGCGCGTCTGCCGTCCTCAGCCGCCCGGGCGGCAAGCTCGGTCTTTCGGCCGGCACCGGCCGCGACACGCTGCCGGCATGGCTGTCGTCCGGCCGTGGCACGGGTCGGGTCGAACAGAACGATCTGGCCGTGTTCGGGCAGAAGAACATCGGTCGCGAGGGCTTCGTCTCCATCGGTGGCGCAGTCGCCAAGGCCACCTTGGTACCGGCTTCCGACCTGCCGGCGTTCGCGGAGCGATGGAACAGCCGCAGCCTCACCGTCGGCGGCGGCTACGGCCCCTTCAGCGCAAACATCATCGGCCGCGTCATCGACGTGCCTGGCCAGCCTGGCAAGTTCGAGGGCCTGGGCCTGGGCCTGACCTGGCGTACCCCGTGGAGCGGACAGCTCACCGTGGGTGCCGAGAACGTCATCACCCGCGGCAAGAATCCGTTCTCGTTGACCAACGACAACGCCGACGAAGGCACCGTGCCTTACGTCCGGTACGAGCAGGACCTCTAGTCCGCCACTACCTTCTGCGGCTCGCCTCATTCGGGGGCGTACGGCCCTGTGCTTGCGTATGCACAACCCCGATTCGCCCCTCTCCAGCACCATACGGGCACGCGTGGCGGCTGAATTGTGTGCGCCACCTCACAAAAACGTAACAAAACTTACGTCTCTCCCCTCTCAATCTTCACGCGGGTTTAATTCCCGTTAAAAGCCGACTAGTATCCGGTCACCCCCTCGTTTCGTGGTCACCCTTTTGACCGCCTCGAGGGACACCTTGGGATACCCCTTACGGGAGAGAGAGAAAAATGAACTGCAAAACCACGAAGCTTCGTGACGCGATTTCGTTCGCGCTCGCGGTCGGTGCTGTGTCGGCCACGGGCGTGGGCGCTGCCTTCGCTCAGGAAGCCAGCAGCGATCAAACCACGACCCTCAATCGCATCGAGGTGACGGGTTCGCGCATCAAGCGCACCGATATCGAAACAGCAGCGCCGATCACCACGATCACCCGTGCGGACATCGAAGCGGCGGGCGAACTGTCGGTCTCCGACTTCCTGCGCAACAACGTCTACAACTCGTTCGGCTCGGTGCGTGAGTCCTCGGGTTCCGCCACCGGCTCCCAGGCGACCATCAACCTGCGCGGTCTGGGTTCGGCCTATACGCTGGTCCTGATCGACGGCCGTCGCATGACCAATTCCGGCGCCCTGGCCGGCGGTGCGGCCAACATCAACATGATCCCGACCTCGGCGGTCGAGCGCATCGAGATCCTGCGCGAAGGCGCAGGCGCCGTGTACGGTTCCGATGCCATCGGCGGCGTGGTCAACATCATCCTGCGCAAGGATTATGAAGGCCTGAACCTGACGACCAGCTACGAGACTTCGTCCGAAGCCGGCCCAGACGGCAACACGCTGAGCGTCTCCGGCGGCATTTCGTCCGACCGCGGCAACGTCACCTTCGTGCTGGACCACCAGCAGCGCGACATGATGTACAACCGCGACGTCCGCGACAAGATTCCTGCCGCGTGGTGGACCGCCGGCCTGAGTACCTATAATTCGTCGGCCACGTTCTCCAACGGCAGCGGCACCCGCAACGTCGCCAACTGCGACCAGTTCGAAAACAGCATCCGGATCAGTCCGACCCGCTGCGCCTTCGACCATGGCGCCACATCTGCCAATGAATCCTCGCTGCGCCGCAACTCTCTGCTGGTCAACGGCAACTACAACCTCACCGAAGCCACGCAGTTCTTCTTCCGTGCGCTGAACTCGGAAACCCGCAGCCTCGGCGTCTATGCCTCGGCGCCCGTCGACAACGGCGGCCGCGGTGCCGGCTTCCTGCCGACCATCTCGGCGACCAACCCGTTCAATCCGTTCGGCCAGGCGGGCACGCTGTTCTACCGCTTCACCCCCCTCGGCACCCGCGATTCGATCCGCTACGACAAGCAGCGCGAGTATTTGGTCGGCCTCAACGGCAGCAACGACTGGTTTGGCGGCGCCGACTGGGAAGTGAGCCTTGGTCACGGCCTGAACACGCAGAACAGCATCAACTACAACTACGGTATCGGCAGCACGCTGCAGCAGCTGATCGACTCGGGTTCGTTCAACCCGTTCGATCCGACCCACCCGAGCGTGGCCGCCAATGCGGGTCGTATCGGCCACACCGTGTTCGTCGAATCCCAGATGCGCTCCGTCACCGGCGATGGCCATATCAGCTTCGACCTGTTCGAGCTGCCGGCCGGTGCCGTTGGCTTCGTGACGGGCTTCGAGTATCGCGATGACCGCTTCACGCAGATCTACGACGCCCAGAGCGCGGCCGGCAACGTATTCGGATCGGCAGGTGCGGGCGGTGACGGCGAGCGCGCCTACTACGCGGCCTACTTCGAAACCCTGGTTCCGATCTTCGAGAGCCTGGACCTGACCCTGGCCGGTCGCTATGACAGTTACAACGACCTGGGCAGCAAGTTCTCGCCGCGCGTGTCGCTGGAGTTCCGTCCGTTCGACGAACTGCTGTTCCGTGGCACCTGGGGCAAGGGCTTCCGTGCCCCGACCCTGGTCGACATGTACGGCGACAACCGCAGCACCAACCTCAACAGTGGCCCTGGCCCGACGCTGAGCCCGACGCATGCCGGCGGCGACGAACTGGCCTGCGCCGCGCTGACCGCAGTCCGTGCCACCCCCGGCAACGCGACCTACCAGCCCTACCCCGTCAACCCCTGCATCTCGAGCCCGCAATACACCTGGATGATCACCTCCAATCCGGATCTGACCCCGGAAGAGTCGACCAACTGGGGCTTGGGCGTGGTGTGGAGCCCGAGCGCCGACCTGTCGTTCGCCCTGGACTACTATGACGTCGAACTGGAGAACGTCATCGGCACCGTGCCGCGCGCCCTGGCCTTCCGCCTGGGTGATGCCGGCGAGCCACTGTATGGCGTGACTCGTGGCCCTTCGATCACGGCCCCGAATGGTGCCGTGTTGCCGGGCCCCGCCAATCTGATCATGCTCCCGACCGTCAACGGTGCAGTCCAGACGGCGCGTGGCGTCGACCTCGAAGCCAACTGGCGCTTCCAGACCGACAGCTGGGGTTCCTTCAGCACCAAGCTCGCCTGGTCGCATCAGCTTGAGTACGACTTCACCCCTGTGGGAGCGGGAACCATTGAACAGGCGGGCACGGCGGGCTTCCCGGATGACCGCGGCCAGTTGGCACTGAACTGGTCGGGCGGCATCTACAGCTTCGGCGTGATCACCAACTACATCGGCGACAGCGGCAACTCAAGCACTACCGCCTTCCTGCCGTCGTGGACCACCGTCGACGTCCAGGCTGGCGTGCAGCTGCCCTGGAAGGCCAAAGTCACCGTGGGCGCACGCAACGTCGGCAACAAGGATGCGCCGATGAGCAACGTGCTGTTCGGCTTCCCGTTCTACAGCAACACCCTGCACAACATGTACGGCCGCATGATGTACATGAAGTACGAGCAGAACTTCTGATCTGATCAGAGACTGTGAACCGGACTCAATCCATCGGGTCCACGCGATGCCCCCTAACGGGGGCATCGTGCTTTCCGGTCCACCCGATGCACCGGAACACCGGCATGGCATCATGAAATCCAGATATCCGAGGGCGACGGCATGACGGACAACATCATCCAGGCACAGGTTTTTCCGCTCTACGCGGTGCCGATGCTGCAATGCCAGATCGCCGACGCTTCGCGGCTCAACGCTGAACTCTCTTCGTTGTTCCTTCGCTTGGAAAGCCAGGGCGACAAGCATCGCGACCCCATACGCCGGGACACCCAGTACGGCATCTTCGAGAGCCACTTTTTCCTGCACCAGCGCCCGGAGAAGGCTATCCAGGAACTTTTCGGTTTCCTGCGCGCGTCGTTGCAGACCTTCATCCAGGGCATCAACCAGCTGTCCGACGAAGACATGGCCAACATCAACCTGGACATGCATTCCTGGTTCCATGTCACGAGGAAGGGCGGGTTCCAGAGCCTGCACAACCATCCCAACGCCAGCTGGTCCGCCATCTACTGCGTTGATCCTGGCGATGCGAGTGCACCGGAAAGCGGTGCCGTACGATTCCACGATCCCCGGACTGGTTGCGACATGTACCGCGACCCATCCATCGAACGCATGCAGACCCCTTACCGGATTGGCCCGTGGCAGCTGAACCACAAGCCCGGCCAGATGATCGCCTTCCCTTCCTACCTGCTGCACGAAGTGTTCCCCTACACCGGTGAGCGTCCCCGGATCGTCGTTGCACTGAATTCCTGGTGCCGCTGGAAGAACGTGCCTGCGCCGTGAGCCACGAACACACCATGCCGACTGGACCCGCGGCCCTCGAAAGCGATGCCTGGAGCAGGCTCTGGCGCGCCGGCGTGCTGCACTCCTGTTCCACCGCCATCGAAGGGAACTACGACGGCGAGATCGCGGCATTCTGGAATGCCCGCTTCAACGGTCTCCAAGCACGGCAGCGGGTGGTGGACATCGGCACCGGCAACGGCGCATTGCCCCTGCTTGCAAAGCGGCATGCCGCGCAGCGTGGCATCGACTTCGATATCCATGGTGTGGATGCGGCGGATATCGACCCTCCGCGCTGGGCATCCGGTGCGACGTCATTCGACGGGATCACCTTCCATGCCCGCACGCGCATGGAGGATCTGCCCTTCGAAGCGGGCAGTGTCGCGCTCGTCACGTCCCAATACGCCTTTGAATATTCACGCACGCGAGAACCTGCGCTGCAGGAGATTTTCCGGATCATCGGGCACGCGGGCACGGCGGCGTTCCTGCTGCATAGCTCGGACTCGCTGATTTCCATGACGCTGCGCCAGCAACATGAAGCGTGCGCCCTCTTGTTCGACGAAACCAGGATCCTCGACCTGGCGCATCAGTGGGTCTCGAGCCTGGCCGGGCCGCCGGCTTCGAGCCAAGGCACCGCGCAGATCCAGCAGGCCTTCCAGTCGGCGTCCACCCGGCTTGTCGCCGCCGCCTCGGCGCTTCCCGAGGCGGCGATCCTGCGCAAGGCATTCCACTACCTGCACGCCACGCTGGAACAGGCGCAAGGTTCGCCATGGCACGCGCTGCAGTATCTTGCAAATGCACGCGATGACCTGGAAAACGAACGCACGCGACTGCAACACCTGGCCGGCGCCATCATGGACCTGCGGGAACTCGAGGGCCTGCATCAACAGTGCATTGAGGCAGGTTACGCATCATCCATCCTGCGCCCTCTCGACCAGGCCGCTGGCAGCCGCATGGGCTGGACCCTCGTCGTCTCGCCATGACGGACGCCGAGCAAGCGCGCCGTTCACACGCGGCCGGTGATGCCGTCACCGCGGGCATCCACTACGAACGCGCCCTCGCGGCGGATCCTGCGAATGCCGCACTCCTGTTCGACTACGCGCTCCTGCTCATGCAGACGGGGCGAACCCAGGATGCGGCGAAGATACTGACGGATGTCAGGCGCCTCGCCCCCGGCGACGCCCAGGTGCTGCTCGCGCTGGCCACGTGCCTGCGCGAGGGCGGCACCGTCGAAGACGCGATGCAGGCGGCGGACGAAGCCACGCGGCGTTTGCCGCATGACGCGATGGCCTGGATGCTGAAGGGAAGCATCGACGTCCGGGCGGGCGAGTATCCGCGCGCGGAGATGTCGTTGCGGCGCGCCCTTTCGCTTGCGCCGGGATTCGGCGAAGCCTGGCATTACCTGGGGGAAAGCCTTCATCAGCAGCAACGCTGGGAAGAGGCTATCCACGCCTACACGAGAGCCTCGGCCGAACAGCCGGGAGAGATCTACAACATCGCGATGTGCGCCGAGCAGTCGGGGAACCTGGCGTTCGCACGCAGTGGATACCAGCAGGCGTGCCGCCTCTATCCCGACCGTCCGGACATCCTCCTTCGCCTGGCGCAGACCGAAGCGCGACTCTGCGAGTTCTCGAGCGAACATGAAACGCTTGAGCGGTTCCGGCGCCTGGTCGCCGATGGCATTCCACGCGAGCCCGTTCTCGAGGCGTTCCCGCTCACGTATCTCCCGTTGGAGAGCGCGTTGGTCCAGGCCGCCCTGAACCACTACATGGAGGCTGTTTCCGCGCGTACGGCTGCCCTTGTCCGACTCGCGCCCGCAGCCCCGGAACCCATTCCAGCCGGCGGCAGGATCCGGATCGGCTATCTCTCCGCAGACCTGGGCATGCACGCGGTGGGGCAACTGGTGGACGATGTGTTCCGCCTCCATGATCGGGAGCGATTCGAGGTCTTCGTCTATTCCCTCCGCCGGCACGATGATGCGGTGGCATCGCGGATCCGCGAGAGCAGCGACATGTACGTGGAGTGCGGGGATCTGGGCGTCGCTGGCGTCGTCGAGCGTATCCGGCAGGACGGCATCCACGTCCTGATCGATCTGAACGGACCTACCACGGGCGCACGCCTGGAAATCCTGGCATCCCGTCCCGCAGCCCTGCAACTCGGCTGGCTTGGCTTCCTTCATGCCCAGCAGGCGCCCTGGCTGGACGCCATCCTGCTCGATGAACATGTACAACCGTCAACGCAGGCCTGGCCCTTCGACGACCGTGTCGTCCGCCTTCCGGTAAGCGTCTTCCCTCCTCCCCCGCGGGTTGGCGGTCGCAGACAGCGCGAACGTTTCGGCCTGCCGGCGGAGGGAAGCCCGGTTCTTGCCAGCTTCAACAACAGCTACAAGCTGGACGCAGCGCTGGTGGCGGCATGGCTCGAGATCATGAGGCTGGCGCCGCGGGCCACGCTGATGGTGTATCTGCCTCCTGCGGCCCGGCCGGGCTTTCTCAGGCAATGGAGCGCCATCGGAGGTGATCCATCCAGGCTCATGGTGGTCGACGCCCTTGCACCGGAAGAGCAGGCCGACCGGGCGGCGAGCTGCGACCTGATGCTCGACGCCTTCCGCTATCAAGGTGGCGCCACCACACTCGATGCGGTCGCCAGCGGACTGCCCGTACTCTGCCGCGCCGGGCAGACCCCACCCTCACGCCTTGGTGTCAGTGTCAACCGGGCCCTCGGGCTGGAAGAACTCGTGGTGGCGGATACCACCGAGTATGTGGAGCGGGCCGCCTGGCTCGCGAACCATCCCGACGAACTGGAAGCGCTGCGCCATCGCGTCGCGACGGCCGTGCGGGAAGGCGTCCTGTTCGACGCAAGGCGCTCGGCAGCGGGAATAGAAGCGACCTGCGAGCGGATGCTCCGGGAGAAAGGCATCCTCGCCTGACGGACCATTCCCTCCGTTCGGCAGGGTCCAACCGGTAACCACGAGATGACGAACGAACATTCCTCCATCGAAGAACTGATTTCCCGGGCACGCGCGGCGTTGCAACAGGGCCAGACCGGTGAAGCGATCCGGCTTTACCGCCTGTGCCTGGAAGCGGGGGCTCCCGTTGCCAGCGAACTGGCCGGCGTGCACTACCAGGTGGGCAACCTTGCCGCCGCGCGGGAGGTGCTGGATCGCGCCATCGCGCAGGCACCGGGACACGATGACTGGTACTTCCAGCGCGGTCTGGTCCTCATGGGATTGAGCGAGCCGGCACAGGCCTGCGCGGATTTCGACCACTTCATTTCGGCGTCGCCCGGCTTCGCGCCGGCCTACTTCCAGCGTGCGCTGGCCCACCTCGGCCTGCACCGGCTCGGCGAGGCCCTGGACGATTTCCGGCACGCCACGCAACTACAACCCGACATGGTGGATGCCTGGGTCAACATGGGCATCCTGCTGCTGCGGAAGGGCGATGCGGCCGACGCCATCCACGCACTGCGCGCCGCGGAACTGCGTTCGCCCGGACAACCGGCGATCCTGCACGCGCTGGCCAGCGCCTACGATGGCGCGGGAGATGTTCCGTCTGCGCTGCAGCTCTATTCGCGGCTCGAACCCGCAACGTCGTCCAATCCCGAGTTCCTGACCAACCACGCCCTGTGTCTTCTGCGGGGACGCCAGCCCGACGCGGCCTACCGGCGATTCGAGCGCGCACTCGCGCTGGCACCGGGAGACCAGACCGCCCTGGCAGGCCTGTACATCGCAGCCAACGAGCTTGGCCGCCACGACGAGGTGGATGCGCTGATGGACTTCGCCGCATTGCTCGGCGTGACGACTCTCGACACCCTTCCCAAGACCGCACGGGACGGATTGCGCGTGGCCGTCGAATCCCATCCCGAGCTCAACTGGGAGCCGGCCGGCCGTTCAACGGTGCGCGGCCAGCAGAGCATCATGCTCGACCTGACGGAAGGGTCTCCCTTCCATGCGCTTGGCGAGGCGGTGTCCGAAGGGGTTACCCGCCAGATGGCGGCACTGGCCGCCAATCCCGGGCTGGCAACGCATCCCTGGCGGCTTGCCATGCCCCGGCGCTGGCGCTTGCAGATGTGGGCCACCGTTCTGCACGAAGGAGGCCACCAGACGCCCCATATCCATCCGGCTGGCTGGATGAGTGGCGTCTTCTATCTGGATGCGGGCCAGCCCACGGCGACGGACAGTGGTGCCATCGTGTTCGGGCATCCGCAGCCCGAGTTTGCCCGGAGCGTGCCTCCCCGCAGCCTCCAGCACGTTCCCCGCACGGGTGAAGTGCTGCTTTTCCCTTCGTACTTCTTCCACCACACCGTCCCCTACAGCGGCCCCACCGCGCGCATCAGCCTGGCGTTCGACGTCATCCCCACCTGATCCCCGCCGAATCTGGGGCTTTCACCCGTTCATCACGCGCATGAATAGAGGGAAATGGAAATTTCTCCCGCCCGGGCCTGCCAAAGCGCCTTAACGACTCTTTAATTCTCCCGGCCGCGCGTCTATGATCGGGTCACCCCAGCATTTTGGTAGCCGTATTTGGCTTGCCAGCCGGGTATCCCTAGGGCGTAACAGACCTCATCTGGAGAGAGAATGAACTTCAAGACCACCAAGCTGCGCGAAGCCATCGGCTTCGTCCTCGCAGTGGGTGCGACCAGCGCTGCCGGCACCGGCCTCGCGTTCGCACAGGAATCCACCACCGAAGGCGCCAAGACCCTGGACGCCATCCAGGTCACCGGTTCGCGCGTTGCCCGCGTTGAAACCGAGACCGCCAGCCCGGTCGTGATCATCGACCGCGCCGCCATCGAACAGACCGGCAAGCTGACGCTGGGCGATCTGATCCAGGAACTGCCCGCCGTTTCCGGCGCCGCCACCAACCCGCAGGTCAACAATGGCGGTGGCGACGGCTCGTCCACCGTGGAACTGCGCGGTCTGGGTTCCGAGCGCACCCTGCTGCTGGTCAACGGCCGCCGCATCGTCAACAACGACCTCAACTCCATTCCGTCCTCGGCCGTCGAGCGCATCGAAGTGCTGATGAGCGGCGCCTCGGCGGTGTACGGCTCCGATGCCGTCGCAGGCGTGGTCAACTTCATCCTGCGCCGCGATTTCGAAGGCCTGACCGCATCGGTCGACTTCGGCATGACCCCCAGCCACCAGGACGGCCAGCGCAGCGGCGGTTCGGTGACCTTCGGCCAGGTGGGCGAGAAGGGCAACATCATCGCCGGCCTGAACTACAACAAGTTCGATGGCATCTCTTCGGCTGACCGTGATTTCTCGAAGGATGCGACCTACCTGTACAGCGGTGCGGTCTCCATCGCCGGTTCGAGCCGCGCTCCGCGTGGTCGCATCTTCTTCCCGGAAGGCAGCCCGCTGATCGCACAGTACGGCTGCGACAACGTCACCCGCATCCCCGGTGCTGCCGGCGACACCACCGACGATTACCGCTGCTACACGGGCTCGACCGACTCGTACAACTACCAGGCCACCAACCTGATCATGACGCCGCAGGAGCGCACCAATGCGTTCTTCCTGGCGAACTACCAGATCACGGACAACCTGAACGCATTTGCCGAGGTCTACCACAACAAGACGTCGTCGAACTTCGCGATCGCCGCGCTGCCGTTCGACACCTCGTCCGACGGCGTTGTCATCTCCGCCGACAACTACTACAACCCGTTCGGTGTGAACTTCGGGCCGGTCAGCGCCACCGATGACAACCTGTTCCTGACGCGCTTCACTTCGCTGGGCCAGCGTCGCTCTTACTACGACACCACCACCTCGCAGGTCGTCGCAGGCCTGGAAGGCTTCGTCGGCGAAACCTGGAAGTGGGACGCCGCGTTCAACTATGGCCACTACCTGAGCGAGAACACCAGCTACGGCTACGTGTACTACGCGGGCCTGGCCGATGCACTGGGTCCGTCGTTCCTTGACACCGACGGCGTGGTCAAGTGCGGCGCCCCGGGCGCCATCATCGCCGGCTGCACGCCGCTGAACATCTTCAACATCGATGACCCGCAGACCATCGCGACGCTGAGCCAGTACGAAGCACGTCCGTACTACTCGACCATGCGCCAGAACCGCAGCTTCGAAGCCAACGCGAGTGGCGAGTTGTTCAACCTGCCGGCCGGCGCCGTGCAGCTGGCCTTTGGTGCTTCGTGGCGCGAGGAATACCAGCGCAGCGAAGTCGACTACATCGCCATCGCCAACGAGGAAGGTCGCTGCTTCATCTCGCAGGAAGCCTGTAGCTCGGCACTGTCCGGCAAGTTCGATGTGTCCGAAGTGTACGGCGAACTGTACGTCCCGATCCTTTCGGAGATGCCGTTCGCGCACCTGCTGTCGGTCAGCATCGGTAGCCGCTACTCCGACTACAGCACCTTCGGCGACACCACCAACAGCAAGCTGCAGGTGGAATGGCGTCCGATCGAGAACCTGCTGTTCCGCGGCACGGTGGCCGAAGTCTTCCGTGCGCCGCGCATCCAGGATCTGTACGCCGGTCCGCAGGGCGACTCTCCGCAGCTGGACGACCCCTGCCAGGGCTACGGCGCCACCGGCGCACCGCGCAACCACGAGAACGCGTGTGGTGCGGGTGCCGGCGCGACCAACATCCCCACCACCGGTATCGGTGCTGCCCCGACGTCCCAGACCAACGGCGTGTGGTCCGGCTCCGTGGCCGCCGGCTTCGACCTGCAGCCGGAAGAAGGCAAGTCGTTCTCCTGGGGCGCGGTCTACGATCCGGAGTTCCTGCCGGGCTTCTCGGTCAGCCTGGACTACTGGCGCCTCTACCTCAACGAGACCATCACCCGCGCTGACGCGCAGACCGTGGTGAACACCTGCTTCAGCAACGACAGCCACCCGTTCTGCGACTTCATCAATCGCCGTTCCAATGGCCAGGTCGACTTCATCCGTGAGCCGATCGTGAACCTTGGCCGCCTGGACACGAAGGGCTGGGACCTGGCGCTGCGCTACCGCCTGCCCGACACCGCGTGGGGCAGCTGGGTGCTCGGCATGGACGCGACGTACATCGCGCAGTACGACAATGACGTGAACCCGCTGGATGACACCGATACGGTCGTGAGCCTCGCCGGTACGTACAACAAGTCGTACGGCAACTACTCGCGCGTCCGCGCCCGTACCTTCGTCAACTGGCAGAAGGGTGACTTCGGCGTTTCCTGGCGCACGCGTTACGTCAGCGGCTTCGAGATCGCCAGTGCGGACGGCGGTTGCAGCGCCGACAGCCCCGAGTACTGCTACTCGGTGGACTTCGACGACTACCTGACCCACGCCATCAGCGCCAGCTACAACCTGCCGTGGTGGAACTCCAAGGTCGAGGTCGGCCTCGACAACGTGTTCGACAAGCAGCCGCAGATGATGTACCAGAACAACGTGCTCAATGCGAACACCGACGTCAACACGTTCGATACGGTCGGCCGCTACCTGTGGGCCCGCTATACGATGAACTTCTGAGTCTAGATTGCACTTTCGTGTACTTGAGCCGCGCGGTGTCCCCGCGCGGCTTTTTCTTTCCCGGTTTGCGATACTTCCGGGATGAATCGCAGCTCCATCGCCAGCATCGTTGACGCCTACGAGTCCGGGCGCTACGCGGTCGCACTGACGTTGTGCCGGGCCGCCCTGGAGGACCAGCCGGAGGATCCGTCGCTGTGGACGCTCATGGGCATGGTCCTGCAGGCACAGGGGCAGTTCCCCGGCGCGGTTGCGGCATACGAACGCATGGCGGCCAGGCATCCGGGGGTGCTCGCGCATTGGGCCAACCTCGGCGCTGCCGCACGCATGGCGGGTGACTACCAGAAGGCGGATCACGCATACCAGCGTGCAGTGGCGATCGACCCGGGCCGCGTATCCTTGCTCATCGATCACGGCCTGTTGCTGTTGGAAATGGGGCGACTGGGGGAGGCAAGGCATCGTTTCCTCGACGCGGTGGACTTGGCGCCCGGCTCGGCGGAAGCCCGCATCAACGCCGCACTTGCCTGTTTCGAATGCGGCGACGCGCAACGTGCGGCGGCGTTGATCCCATGCGAAAGCGAATGGCTCGCCCTGCCGCCGGATCTCAAACACGAACTTGCCACGGTCCTGATGCAGGTCGGACGGACCGACGATGCCGAACGGCTGCTGTTGTCCGCCGAACCCGACAGCGTCGGCACGATCGTGCGGCTCGCCCAGTTGCTCGAACGCACCAACCGCATCGGTCGCGCCAGGGAATTGGTCTCGCAACTCGAACATCGTGTTGAATCGCTGAACCTGCACGAACGCATCGACCTGCTGCAACTGCAGGCGGCCATCGCCATGCGCGACAAGAACTACGCGCAGGCACTGGCTGCATCGAATGCAATCCTGGACCGTACGCCGCACGTGCAGGCCGAGACCACTGCCTTGTTCACGCTCGCCAGCATTGCGGACAAGCAGGGGCGACCAGCCGATGCGATGTCCTGCCTTGAGAAGGTCCACGCCATCCAGTTCCGGCTTGCTGCTGACGTCGTGCCGGAGATCGCGCATTCCGGTGCCGAGCCGCTCAAGGTGTCCAGCAAATGGCTGACTGCGGACGAAGGCGCGTTCCGCCACGACCCCCGCGCGCCGTCAGCGGGTGACTCCCCCGTCTTCATCGTCGGCTTTCCGCGCTCCGGCACCACCATGCTGGAACAGATGCTGGACGCCCACCCGCACTACGCCTCGATGGACGAACGCGCCACGCTGCAGCGCTGCATCGAGCGGATGGAAGCGCGTGGCGTCGAGTATCCGCATGGACTGGACATGCTCGATGGTGCGGCCGCCGACGAGCTGCGCGCCGTGTACTGGTCCGAAGTCGCCAAGGTCATCACCCTGCAGCCCGGGCAACAGCTGGTCGACAAGAACCCGCTCAACATGCTGCGCCTGCCGATGATCCTGCGCCTGTTCCCCAATGCAAAGATCATCCTGGCACTGCGCCACCCCTGCGACGTGCTGCTCAGCTGCTACATGCAGAATTTCCGCTCACCCGCCTTCATGGTGCTGTGCTCCAGCCTGGAGCGGCTGGCGAAAAGCTACGTCAATGCGATGAAGTTCTGGATCCATCACCAGGCATTGCTGGCACCCGACACGCTGGTGCTGCGCTACGAGGACACCGTCGGCGATTTCCCCGCGCAGGTGGAACGCATCGGCAGCTTCCTGGGCATCCAGGACCGCGACTTCCTCGCGCAGTTCAGCCAGCACGCCGCGCGCAAGGGTTACATCAGCACGCCCAGCTATTCGCAGGTGGTGGAGCCGGTCAATGCGCGCGCCGTCGGCCGCTGGCAACCCTATTCGCGCTGGCTGGTGCCCGCGCTGCCCATCCTGCAACCCGTGGCCGACCACTGGGGCTACGACCTCACCGTACGATGACCCCATGAAAGCGCTGGCCGACTACATCCGCATCTACGACGACGCACTGCCGGCGGCGTTCTGTCGGCAGCTGATCGACGGCTTCGAGTCTTCCACGCAATTCCAGGCGCCCAACGGGCGTGGCTACCGGCCGGCGCTGGACGACAGCCGCTGGACCGAGTTGAATCTCACCCGCCTGGCCGATCCCGCCTTCGTCGGGTTCTTCATGACCCGCATCGAGGAAGCCCTGGCACGCTACAACGCAGACCTGTCGCTGACCCTGCCCGTACCGCTGCGCCCGCGCATCGACCGGCTGACGATGAAGAAGTACCGCGCCAATGCAGGCGAAGGCTTCCAGCCGCATTTCGATTCCGTCGACGAGGTCGCGGGGCGCTACATGGTGTTCCTGTGGTACCTCAACGACGTGCAGGAAGGCGGCAGCACCCGCTTCATGGACCTGGGGGTCGACGTGCAGCCACGCGCGGGACGGCTGCTGGTGTTTCCGCCGTACTGGATGTTCCAGCACGTGGGCAACGCGCCGGTTTCGAACGACAAGTACATCCTTTCGACCTACCTGCTGTTCGACAAGCCCGGCAGCCCCGAGCACACGCACGAGTAAGGCAGCGATCAGCCCAGGCCCGCCTGCCTGTTGAATCCGCCGATGACCTCCACCAGCTGTTTCAGCGCCTGGGTTTCCTCGGGCCTGAGGCGCGGATGCCAGGTGTCCAGGATCATCACCACGCGCAATTGGCTGCTGTGGTTCCAGGCCTGGTGCAGGTAGGAGTCGTCGAAGGTCACGCAGCGTCCTTCCTGCCAGTCGTGCTGCACCCCGCCCACCTCCAGCGCGCAGTCCGCGGGCACGATCAGCGGCAGGTGGGTGACCACGCGGCTGTTGGTCACCCCATGGTGCGGCTTGATCAGGGTCCCCGGTGACAACAGCGAGAACAGCACCTCCGGCGCGTGCGCGTCGATGCGCGTCAGCGGCACCTGCGCCAGCGCCCGGGCGGTGGCGGGACACGCAGCCAGGTGTTCGGGATAGGCCTGCCCATGGCGATGGAAGAAATACGCATCCCACGCGGCCGCGTCGATGTCCTGCCGGCTCGCCAGGAAATCATCCTTGCGTGCAGTGCCACTGAAATCGAGGAAGGGCTGCAATCCGTCGCGCGCCTGCAGCACCTGCTGCAGTTCGGCACGGATCGCATCCGTTGCCTGCTCCAGCGCTTCGTACCACGGGAACAATGCACGCTCGAAATAGGGCTCGGGCTGCAGGTCGGGGATGTACAGGAACGTGGGGCGTTGGCGCGGGTCCGGGCTGCCGCCCGGCGCGATGCCCAGATAGGCTTCCAGCGCGCGCGTGACCCGCGACAGCGCCTGTGCGCCGTGCTGTTGCTGCAGTGGCGCGATGGCCGAGAAGAACAGGCGGTGCCGGCCTTCATCGATCAGCCGCATGGCGGTCTTCACCCGCTCCCGCAGCTCGGGCGCGGTGGTCGCATCATTGAGCCAGCGCCCCTGTGCCTGCGCCGTGGTCACGGCCCGGAAGTACTCCACCAGCGCCGCATCCGGATCTCCCTGCTGCAGGCATTCGGCCAGTTGCAGCCGCGCCGGCGCCGCCTCCGGCATGAGCGCCAGGCCCCGCCGCAGCGCTGCAGTGGCGGCCACCGGATCGTCCAGCCGTTTCAGGCAGGCTCCCAGTTTCAGCCAGGCATCGCCATGGTCGGGCTGGGCGTGCACCAGCGCTTCAAGTTGGCGGGCTGCGGCGGCAGGTTGCTGCAGTGCCACCAGGCTGAGCGCGGCCACCCATTGCAGGTCCGGGTCATGCGGATGTACTTCCAGCCCCTGCCCGGCCGCGGACAGCGCGTGTGCGGCATTGCCGGTTGCCAGGTGGCGTCGCGCCTGCTGGACGTGGAATGCCGCACTCGTCATGCCTGCCTCTGTATCACCGGAAACCCGTCCCGATGATACGGGAGATGCGGCGCGCGTCCGTGCGGCCGACTTACTCCACGCGCACTTCCGCGCTGCCCGAGAACGTCTCCACCGTGACGCGGGCACTGCCGCTGCCGTAGCGGGTGGAGAAACTGGCGCCCGGGCCGCGGCGCTTCTCGATGTCCACGCCCGTGGCCTTCAGGCTGCCGCTGAAGCTCTCGCCACTGACCTGCGCGGACACATCCTTCGGCAGGCGCAGCAGCAGGTCGCCGCTGACCGATTCCATGCTGATCTCGCCACCGGGCGCCAGCGCCGTACTGACATGCGCCGTGCCGCTGACGGTGCTCGCGCTGAGATCGCGGATCTCTTCGCCGGTGACGGCGACTTCGATGCGGCCGGACACCGTCTCGGTGCTGATGTCGCCATTGAGCCGTCCGCGCAGCACGATGTTGCCGCTGACGGTCTGCACGTCCACGTCCGCGCTGTTGAGGGTCAGGTGGGCGCTGCCGCTGACGGTTTCGATGTCCGCTTTCTGCGGTGCGGCGGCGGCGGCCACGCTGCCACTGACACTGCTGATGGAAAGTTCGCCCGAGGCAACGCCGGTCACGTACACGTCGGCCGCGACCGACTCGATGTCCAGGTCGGCGCGCAACGGCACCATCAGCACCAGGTCGGTCGGTCCGGTCTGGTTGCCACCCCAGCCGCTGCTCTTCGGGTAGCGCACTTCCACGCTCAGGTGCGGGCCACCGCCGTCCACCTCCAGGCGCTCCACGCCCTTGCCCAGGGTGCCGGTGATCTTCACCTCGTCGCGCTCCCAGCCGCGCACTTCGATGCGGCCCTTGAGGTTGCTGATGTCCACCCGGCCACGGGCGTCCAGCGGCCGGGTTTCGTTGATGGCGGTCTGCGCCAGCGCCGCGGGCGCCAGCAGTGCGCTGCCCAGCAGCAGCGAGAAAGCGATGGTGGTACGCATGGGTAACTCCTCAGGTCATGGCCGCGCGCTGGGTCAGCGCGAGGCGTCGTGCATAGGTGCGGCGCAACTGGTTCAACAGGAAGTGCGCGTTGGGTTCGGTGGCGATGGCGTGGCGGATCTGCGCGGCGCTCTCGTCCAGCGCATGCAGCGCGGGGGCGATCTCGGGTACGGTCTGCACCTGCGTGTCCAGTTGCGCCAGTGCACCGGTGTAATCGCGGGTCAGCGCGGCGGCTTCGCGCTGGATCAGCGCATCGCCTTCCGGCGCTTTCTGCAGTTGCCAGGTCACCGTGACCGCCAGCAGCACCGACGCGGCCAGGGCAAAGGGCGCCATGCGGCGGCGTGGCGGTGCCACGGCCTGCTGCGGCGTGGCGGCCAGGCGCGCGGCCAGGTCCGGCCACAGATCGCGCGAGGGCGGCGTGTCCTGCCGCAGTGCGCGCAGCTGCCAGCGCAGCGCGTCGTCTGAAAGCGGGGTGGGATCGTGGGGGGTCATGCGTGTCCTCCTAAACGCTCGCGCAGCAGGTGCCGCGCCCGGTGCAACTGTGCTTTTGAACTTCCGACCGCCATGCCCAGCTCGGTGGCGATCTCCTCGTGCTTCCAGCCTTCCACGTCGTACAGCACCAGCACGGCCCGCGCCCGTGGCGGCAGGGTGGCGACGGCGCGCTCCAGGTCCAGCGACAGCGCCGTGCCATGGCCCGCGCTGTCCGCCATGCCCAGGTCGTCCAGCGCGTCCTCGTCGTCATCGAAGCGGGGACCGCTGCGGCGGCTGCGCAGTTCCATCAGCGCGGTGGTCACCGCCAGGCGATGCAGCCAGGTGGAGAAAGCACTCTCGAAGCGGAACGCCGGCAATGCCTGCCACGCCCGCACGAACGCTTCCTGCGTCAGGTCTTCCGCCCGCACGCCCTGCCCGCCCACCAGCCGCTGGATGACGCCATGCACGCGGCCCGCATGGCGGCGGTAGAGCGCCTCGAACGCCCGCATGTCGCCACCCGCAGCCGAACGGGCCAGTGCGGTGTCCTGGGCGGCGGAGGCCTCCGGGGCGAGGCTGTCAGCGAAAGGTTCGATCACGGCATTCAGCATACTGACTGGGATGCAGCCGGGAACGCAGGGGTTTAGAGCTGCACGGCATTTTCCGCCGGCGATTGTTCAGCCTGGAACTCATGGCCCTCTCCCCGTGCGCAGATCCCCTCTCCCCGTGGAACGACGGGAAGGAAAGCCGGACGCAAGAAAAAGCCCCGCGGCGTCCGGGGTGGACGCACACGGGGCGTGCGCAGGAAACAGGATGCGCGAGGCGGGGAATCAGTGCGCCAGGCGGGCCGCGATGCGTTGCTGTTCGTCCTTCAGTGCCTGCGGGGTGCGGTCGCCGAATTCCTGCAGGTACTCGCCGATGCTGGCGAACTCGGCCTGCCAGCCGGCGCGATCGAAGCCGAACAGCAGCTCGTGCGCTTCATCGCTCAGTGCCACGCCGTCCAGATTGAGGTCTTCGGCGCGCGGCAGGTGGCCGATCGGCGTTTCCACCGCGTCCGCCTTGCCCTCGACGCGCTGGATCATCCACTCCAGCACGCGCAGGTTCTCGCCGAAGCCAGGCCACAGGAATTTGCCGTCGCCGCCCTTGCGGAACCAGTTGACGTGGAAGATCTTGGGAAGCTTCGCATCGGTATCGCCGAACGACAGCCAGTGGGCGAAGTAGTCGGCGAAGTTGTAGCCGCAGAACGGCTTCATCGCCATCGGGTCGCGACGCATCACGCCCACCGCGCCGGTCGCGGCGGCGGTGGTCTCAGAACCCATCGCCGCGCCGACCAGCACGCCGTGCGTCCAGTCGCGCGCTTCGAACACCAGCGGCACCAGCGAGGCGCGGCGACCGCCGAAGACGATGGCGCTGATCGGCACGCCCTGCGGATCCTCCGCCTTGGCCGAATAGCTCGGGCACTGGCGTGCGGAGACGGTGAAACGCGAGTTGGGGTGCGCGGCCGGACCGTTGGCCGGGTCGTACTTGCGCCCCTGCCAGTCCAATGCCGGCGTGCGCGAATCCAGTCCTTCCCACCACGGCTCCTGCTCGTCGGTGACGGCGACATTGGTGAAGATGGTGTGGTGGCTGATGGTGGCCAGCGCATTGGGGTTGGAACTGTCCGAGGTGCCCGGCGCCACGCCGAAGAAGCCGGCTTCCGGATTGATCGCGTACAGGCGGCCGTCGGCGCCGGGGCGCATCCAGCAGATGTCGTCGCCGACCGTCCACACCTTCCACCCGGCCTGGCGATAGCCCTCCGGTGGAATCAGCATGGCCAGGTTGGTCTTGCCGCACGCCGACGGGAACGCCGCCGCGATGTAGTGCGTCTCGCCCTGCGGGTTTTCGATGCCGACGATCAGCATGTGCTCGGCCAGCCAGCCTTCGCTGCGCGCCTGGTGCGAAGCGATGCGCAGCGCGTGGCACTTCTTGCCCAGCAGCGCGTTGCCGCCATAGCCGGAGCCGAAGCTCTTGATGGTCAGCTCATCCGGGAAATGCATGATGAAGCGGCGGTCCGGGTCCAGCTCGCCGATGGAGTGCAGGCCCTTAACGAACGAACCGTCGCGTTCGATCCGCGCCAGCGCCGGTGCGCCCATGCGGGTCATGATGCGCATGTTGGCCACCACGTATGGCGAATCGGTGATCTCCACGCCGCAGCGCGACAGCGGCGAATCGATCGGGCCCATGCAGTAGGGGATCACGTACAGCGTGCGCCCGCGCATGCAGCCGGCGAACAGCGCATCCATCTTCGCGTGGGCCTCGGCCGGGGCCATCCAGTGGTTGTTGGGGCCGGCGTCTTCCTGCTGCGGCGTGCAGACGAAGGTCAGGTGCTCCACGCGCGCCACGTCGCTCGGGCTGGAGCGGTGCAGCCAGCTGTGCGGGTGGGTTTCGGGATTCAGCGGCAGCAGGGTGCCGTCGGCCAGCATCTGCTTCGTCAGCAGCGTGTTCTCGGCATCGCTGCCGTCGCACCAGTGGATGTGGTCGGGTTGGGTGAGCGCGGCAACCTCGGCAACCCAGGCATTCAACGCGGCAAGCGAACTGCCCGGAAAATCGTTGCGTTTGAAAACATCGACCGCTGCGTTCATGCCACGCCCTCGAAAAGTGAGACCAAAATGATACCAATGTCCTGTCCCCGTGACGAGGAGAACGCGGCCAGGGTCGGCGGGCGGTCAGCCCAAGGGGGGATGCCGGGCGAACTCTGTCGCAGGCACGAGGTTGCGTCTCACGGCCGTGCGAGAAATCGCGGAGTGCGAGGCTCGGAGCCGTGTCGATGGGGCTCCGAGGGCCGGGGATGGAGATTGGAAGGCCGTTGATGGGGCGCGGAAGCCGATCGATGAGGCTCCGGGAGCCATCGGTCGCGCCCGCCATGCCGTCGATGGGGCTTATGCACTCCCATCGATGGCTTTCAGAAAGCCATCGATGGCACTCGCAGAGCCATCGATCGGGCACCGAGCCTCATCGATCAGGCTCGGACAGCCCGCGATGGAGCTCATAGACCCATGGACGGAGCTCCGAGGGCCATGTCGATGGAGCTCAACGGCTCATCGATGCAGCTCGAGGGGCGATCGATGGAGCTCTGAAAGCCATCGATGGGATTCCGGGCCCCATCGACGGCACTCCGGGCACGATCTCCGCCACAGCGCTTACCCGTCGCGCGAGCGCCGGTACGGGTTGAACAGCTGCAGCAGCCAGGGCTTCTGCGCCAGCACCAGGCTGACGCCGACGCGGTCTTCCGCCGGCAGCGTGGCATCGCGGGCCAGCAGCGCATCGAACTCGCGCGCGACTTCCTCCAGTCGCTGGCGCACCTGCTTCACCCCGTCGATGCTCAGGCTGCCGCTGAGCAGCAGCAGTGCGTCCTGTTCGCCATCGAACGGATCGGCGAAGTAGTCGGTCAGCAGGGTCAGCCGGAAGTAGCGCTCCATGGGCCCATCGGCGCGCCAGCGGAAATTGCGTGCAGTCAGCGCGCGGCCACGGTTGCCGGGCATGAGTTCGATGATGCCCAGCCGGTCCAGCTTCACCAGCAGGCCGGTCCACTGCGCGGGCGTAAAGCCGAAGTGCCCCATCACGTTGTCCTCGCGCCAGCGGTTGAGCGTGAGGAACAGCGCCATCAGCAGCGGCGGATCGTCCACCAGCGCCTGTTCCTGCGCTTCGCTCAACTGCGCCATCGCCTTGCGCCCGCGCGAGGCTTCGGCGCTGAGCTCGGCCAGGCCCACGTCCAGCACGTCGCAGACCTGCTCCAGCCGCTGCAGGCTCATCGCCCGGCGGGAGAACATGCGCTTCACCGCCGCCTCGCTCATGCGGATGCGCGCGGCCAGGTCGCGGTAGGTCATGTCCTGCGCGCGCAGGCAACGCTTCAGTGCATCAACCAGATCTACCGAGACGGCCATGGGTAGCGGATTCCTATACCTGTCGTTCCGCCAGAGCTTACCTTGTCGATGATCCTTGAATCCCTGCCAAGCCTGCGCCCACCCTCCGGCGTCCCTGGAGGAACCCGCATGCGCCGCCTGATCGCCCGCTCACTGACCCTGGCCCTGGCCACCGCGCTCTCCGGCGGCGTCGCCCTCCCCACCCACGCCGCGCCGCAATCCGATGGCGCCAGCCGGATGTCGCAGGCCAGCCTGGAGGCGTCCATCGAGGTGCCGGTGGCGGTGATCCACGCACTGGGCCACGGCGCCTCCGCGGTGGTCAGCGGCGTGGCCGTGGTCGCCGGCAGCGTGGCGGTGACGGTCTCCGTCGCGGCGGCGGGCGCGGTGGCCGGCGCGTCGTTCGTGGTCTACCTGAGCGTGGAAGCGATCCGTCGCCTGGGCATCGCGGTCGGCACCGCGATCAGCGTCACCGTGGTGGCGACGGGCTGGATCCTGAGCGCCGCGGGTGAAGCGCTGTGCTTCATCGCCAACGACGCCGCGCGTCCGCATATCCACAGCCATCGCTACGGCGGGTGATCGCGTGATGCGCGCGCTCGCGATTCTGGGTTTCGTCTTCGTCCTCGCGCTGCCAGGGACGGCGCGCGCGGGCGATGCCTGCAGGCAACTGGAGATGCCGCCGTACAAGGTGGCGGAAGCAGCCCGCACCGCGCTGCTGGCGGCGCAGCAGTTGGACGAGGTGGACGCACCCGTCGCACTGATCGCGCGCGTCGGCACCGACCTGTCGAAGCAGGGCCTGGTCTACAGCCACGCGGGCTTCGCCGTGCGCGACCACGCGCAGGGGCGCTGGACAGTGGTACACCTGCTCAACGAATGCGGCAGCGACCGCTCGGGCCTGTATGCGCAGGGACTGGTGAACTTCTTCGCCGACGACCTGGTGAACCAGGACCTGCGCATCGTGTGGTTCACCCCCGACGTCGCCAACCGGCTTGCCGCGCGCCTGCAACAGATGCCGCGCCACAGCCTTCACCTCCCGCGCTACAACCTGATCGCACGCCCCGGCAGCGAGGACTACCAGAACTCCACCGCGTGGATCGTGGAGGTGATGGCGGCGGCGCTGGCCGACCGTGGCATTTACGACCGCCGCAGCGCATACGCGTTCGCGCGGGACGACGGCTTCGTGCCGGATACGGTGCACGTCGCGTACTCCAAGCGCGTGCTGGGCGGACTGTTCTCCGCCAATACCGACTTCACCGACCACCCCGTCGGCACGCGTCTGTCGGGCGACTACCCGGTCGTCACCGTGCGTTCGATCTTCCAGTGGCTGGAGCGCAGCGGGTATGTGCGCGAGCAGCGGGAATGGCGGGGTGGTGTGCGGCAGGCGGCGATGGGGCCGGCGTGACCGCTACTTTCGAAGAATCGAACAGGGAGGACTATTCGTGGTGAGTCGATGCGTCGCCATGGCGGCAACGCTTTTTCTGGCGGGTTGCTACATGGTGAGCTATGAAGATGTCAGTCGCGAACCGAAGTATTCGAAGTATGTGGGAATCGATTACGTCACCACATCAGACATGCACATCTACCGTGTCAGCATAGATCAGAACTACGGCCCGTCTCCGAGCGTGTACATGATCGTCCAGCCCCCCGGATTCGATGGCCCGGAGGTCATCTCCAGCGCACGCTTCCCGGAGGGATCAACGATGAAGGTCTTGACGATCCAGCGATGCACGGATTGTTTCTTGGACTTCTCGCCGAGAGTTCACGCGACAGTACGTGTCACGTCGAGTGCCGAGTTCGATGATCTGGACGTGGAAGTCGATCTGGACCTGTTGTCTTCGCACATGCAGACCATCAGCAAACCCGTCTCGGACAGCTGACTCTGGGAGGTACGCGACCCGCCATCCACATGGCGACCGACGCGGTGGGCCAAGGCCCACCCTACGATCAGGTCGGGATCAACGTCGAGATGACGTGCTCGAGGTAGGTCTCGAATTCTTCCGAGGTCATCCGCGGCTGCTGCAGTTGCAGCGACAACTGCAGGAAGCCCACATAGGCCGCGTACGTCAGGCGCGCGCGGTGGGTCGCGTCGGTCCGCTGCAGGCCGGCCTGGCGGAACATGGCGACCAGATAGTCCAGGCGACGCTGGGAGATGCGGTCGATCACCGGCTGCACGGACGGGTGGTCCAGCGCCTTCAGCAACTCGCTGTAGATGATGTGCGGCTTCACTTCGTGGCCGACGAGCTGGAACAGCGTCCGCAGGCGCTCGCGGGGATCGGCGACCTTCTCCAGGCTGCCGAAGATGTTCTCCTGCTCGCCCGCCTCCCAACGTTCCAGCGCCGCCTGCAGCAACGCATCACGTGAGGGAAAGTGCCAGTAGAAGCTGCCCTTGGTCACGCCAAGACGCCGCGCCAAAGGCTCCACCGCGACCGCCGAGACACCCTGCTCCGCGATCAGGTCGAGGGCGGCCTGCGCCCAGTCATCGGCGCTGAGGCGCGCGGTGCGGGCGGGGGGAGAAGAGGGGCTTTCCGGACTGGGTGTGCTCATGTTCCGCATTTAACCATACGCCGGGGTGTGTAGCGGTACGTTTGCTGCGGCGCGTCATAAATAAAGGCAAATCAATCGGTTGCATTTGAAACGCTTGCGCGGGATCGATTGACTGCTCTAAATGCGAGAGCCCATACTAGCCCGTATGGTCACAACCCCCTCCCCTGTCTCTTTCCGCTTCGACGGTGACACTGCTGCCGCATCGGATCGCATGCTGCCGGGACAGGGGAATGTCGCCCTGGCGATCCGTCGCTTTGCATCGCCACGCGCGCTCCAGGGCCATCCTGCATTGATCTATGCACACGGTTTCGGGCAGACGCGCGGTGCGTGGAACCGCACCGGCGAAGCCATGGCGGCCCACGGTTACGCGGGGCTCGCCTACGACGCGCGCGGCCACGGCGAATCGTCGCGCAACGCGGCCGACGTGCCCTACACCGGTGACCAGTTCGCCGACGATCTGATCGTGGTGGCCGGGGAACAATCCGAGCCGCCGGTGCTGGTGGGCGCTTCGATGGGCGGACTGTTCGGGCTGATCGCCGAGTCGCGCTGGCCCGGCCTGTTCCGCGCGATGGTGCTGGTCGACATCACCCCGCGCTGGGAGCACGCCGGCCTGCAGCGCATCCTCGCCTTCATGACGGCGTTCCCCGACGGTTTCGCATCGCTCGAGCACGCGGCCGACATCATCGCCGCCTACCAGCCGCAGCGTCGTACGCGCAAATCGGCAGACGACCTGCGCGAGCTGCTGCGCGAAGGCGACGATGGTCGCTGGCGCTGGCACTGGGATCCTCGCCTGGTCGACGAACTGGCCCGCGACAGCGCCCAGCACCAGGACGCCATCGCCGAGGCGGCGCGCCAGGTACAGTGCCCCGTGCTGCTGATCAGCGGTGGCCGCAGCGACCTGGTCTCGGAGAAGACCGTCGACGAGTTCAAGGCCCTGGTGCCGCATGCGCGCCACGCCAACCTGCCGCAGGCCACGCACATGGTGGCCGGCGACGACAACGACGCATTTACCAGCACCGTGCTGGAATACCTGGCGAGCCTGTCGGCCGCGCCGGGTAATGCCGAATCCGATGTAACCGAATCCGTGTCCGGAGCAACCCCATGAGCATCGTCATTCCCTTCATCGCCTTCCTGCTGGCGGGTGCGTTCGCCGCCTATCACCGGATCCGGCTCGCGTACTGGGCCGCCATCACCGCCAGCCTGCTGGTCGCGTGCTGGCTTCTGGGCGCCAATCCCACCGCCACCCTTGTCGCGGCGGTTGTCGTGGTGGCGATCGCGGTGCCGCTGCTGATCCCGGCCATCCGCAAGCCGCTGATCACCGCGCCGGCGCTGGGCTTCCTGCGCCGCGCACTGCCGCCGCTGTCGCAGACCGAACGCATCGCGCTGGAAACCGGCTCGGTCGGCTTCGAAGGCGACCTGTTCACCGGCGACCCGGACTGGAACAAGCTGCTGGCCTATCCCAAGCCGCAGCTCACCGCCGAAGAGCAGGCCTTCCTCGACGGCCCGGTGGAAGAGCTGTGCCGGATGACCAACGACTGGGAAATCACCCACGTCCACGCCGACCTGCCGCCGGAGTTGTGGGACTACATCAAGAAGAACAAGTTCTTCGGCATGATCATTCCCAAGCAGTACGGCGGCCTGGGCTTCTCGGCGCTGGCGCACCACAAGGTGATCCAGAAGATCGCCTCGGTCAGCAGCGTGGTCAGCTCCACCGTCGGCGTGCCGAACTCGCTCGGCCCGGGTGAACTGCTCAACCACTACGGCACGCAGGAACAGAAGGACTACTACCTGCCCCGTCTGGCGATCGGCCAGGAAGTGCCCTGCTTCGGCCTGACCGGACCGTTCGCCGGCTCCGATGCGACCTCGATCCCCGACTACGGCATCGTCTGCAAGGGCGAGTGGAACGGCGCCAACGTGCTGGGCATCCGCCTGACGTTCGACAAGCGCTACATCACGCTGGCGCCGGTGGCGACGATCATCGGCCTGGCTTTCCGCATGTACGACCCGGACGGCCTGATCGGCGATACGCGCGACATCGGCATCACCCTGGCGCTGCTGCCGCGCGATACCGACGGTGTCGAAGTCGGTCCGCGCCACTTCCCGCTCAACTCCCCGTTCCAGAACGGCCCGGTGCGCGGCAAGGACGTGTTCATCCCGCTCAGCCAGCTGATCGGTGGCGTGGAGATGGCCGGCAAGGGCTGGAACATGCTCAACGAGTGCCTCGCCGTGGGTCGCTCGATCACCCTGCCCTCCACCGCCAGCGGTGGTGCGAAGGCCGGTGCGCGCGTCACCGGCGCCTATGCACGCATCCGCAAGCAGTTCGGCCTGTCGGTCGGCCGCTTCGAGGGCGTGGAAGAAGCGCTGGCCCGCATCGGTGGCAAGGCCTATGCGATCAGTGCGCTGTCGCAGGCCACCGCCGCCGCCGTGGACCGCGGCGACGTGCCCTCGGTGCCGTCGGCCATCGCCAAGTACCACTGCACGAACATGGGCCGCGACGTGGCCAAGGACGTGATGGACATCGTGGGCGGCAAGGGCATCATCCTGGGCCCGCGCAACTTCGCCGGCCGCGCGTGGCAGGCCTCGCCGATCGCCATCACGGTGGAAGGCGCGAACATCATGACGCGCAGCCTGCTGATCTTCGGCCAGGGGTCGATCCTGTGCCATCCCTACATCATCAAGGAGATGCGCGCCGCGCAGGATCCGGACACCGGGGCCGGCGTGAACATGCTGGATGCCGTGCTGTATCCGCACATCGGTGGCGCGATCTCCAACGCGGTGCGTTCGTTCTGGTTCGGCATCACCGGCTCGAAGATCGGCGCCGCGCCTGGCGATGCATATACGAAGAAGTTCTTCCGCAAGCTCGATCGCTACGCGGCCAACCTGGCGCTGCTCACCGACATCTCGCTCGGCGCACTGGGCGGCAAGCTGAAGTTCAAGGAATCGCTCTCCGGCCGCCTGGGCGACGTGCTGAGCCACCTCTACATGATGAGTGCCGTGCTGAAGCGCCATCATGACGAAGGCACGCCGGAAGCCGACAAGCCACTGCTGGCCTGGGCCTTCCACAACAGCGCGTACGAGATCGAACTGGCGCTGTCGCAGGCGCTGCGCAACTTCCCGATCAAGCCGCTCGGCTGGCTGCTGTGGCCGGTGGTGTTCCCGTTCGGCCGCCGTGCCGTGGCGCCGGGCGACCGCCTGAGCCATCGCGTGGCGATGCTGCTGATGGCGCCGAACGAAGCACGCGACCGCCTGGGCCAGGGCGTGTTCCTGACTCCGTGCGAGAACAACCCGGGTGGCCGCATCGACAGTTACCTGGCGACCGCCGTTGCCGCCGAGCCGGTCGAACGCAAGTTCCTGAAGGCGTTGAAGACCAAGGACATCGAGGCGCTGGACTACAGCGCGCAACTGGACGAAGGCGTGCGCGAGGGCTGGATCACGGTCGAGGAACGCAAGCTGCTGGAAGAGCTCCGCGCGATCACCCTGGACACGATCACCGTGGACGAATTCGAGACCCACGAGTTGCGTGCGGCCAGCTACTACGACCTGCCACAGAACAAGCGCCAGCCGCGCGAAGCGGCCTGAGGACGCGATCTGATCCCTCTCCCGCCAGCGGGGGAGGGCTGGGGTGTGGGGCGACCGAAGCCCCCTCCCCGTGCGGGTCGTGATGCCATCCGAAGACGGTCGCGGTGCGCAGTGAACCGGCATCACTGTCGCCGCTTGCCCCCCATCCCAACCTTCCCTCGCAAGCGGGGAAGGAGCAGACAAGGAAGCCTTGAATGAGCGCGAATGTCCTCGGGATCTACCGCCGCCTGGAGCGCAAGCCGTTCGGCGCCTGGCTGTTCTCGCGCCTGATCTGCTTCAAGGCGCCCTACTTCGGCAGCATCGGCCCGCGCATGGTGCGGCTCGAACCCGGGCGCGGCGAGGCGACGATCCGCCACCGGCGCTCGGTCACCAACCATCTGGGCACGGTGCATGCGATCGCGCTCTGCAACCTGGCGGAATTCGTCGGCGGGCTGACCACCGACGTCAGCATCCCGCGCTCGATGCGCTGGATTCCCAAGGGCATGACGGTGGAATACCTGAAGAAGGCGGTCGGCACGATGCACGCCGTCGCCACGCCGGCGTTCGAGCCGCGCGAATCCATCGAGGGTTACGAGCTACCGATGGAGGTGGTGGTCAGCAACCCGCAGGGCGAACCGGTGTTCCGCGCCCGCATCAGCATGTGGGTGTCGCCGAGGCCTGCGCGGTGAGGTGCTGACGTTGTAGGAGCGACGTCAGTCGCGACCGCCCGGCATCCGTTCGCGCGAACAAGCGGCGATGGCGATTCGAAACGTGCGGTCGCGACTGACGTCGCTCCTACAACCGCGTCTACGACAGCCAGACCGCGCCCAGCGCCGCGATCGCCGGCAGTCCCTGCACGAAGAAGATGCGCTTGTTGACGCTCCAGGCGCCGTAGAGCGCCGCCACGATGACGCACAGCAGGAAGAAGACGACCACGTTCCACTGCGAGGTCAGCAGGCCCCATAGCAGGCCGGCGGCCAGGAACCCGTTGTAGAGCCCCTGGTTGGCGGCCAGCACGCGCGTGGTCTCGGCCTTCTCGGGCGTGTTGCGGAAGGTCTTAAGGCCCAGTGGCTTGGTCCAGAGGAACATCTCCAGGACCAGGAAGTACCCATGCAGCAGTGCCACCAGCACCACCAGTCCCGTCGCGATCACGTCCATTCGCACCTCCCGTCATGTGGCAGGCAGCATAGCGTCAACACACACGGGCGTCAGGCGCTCGCCTTGGTCGATGTCTTCCCGGGGAGGGCGCGCTCGGACGGCAGCTTCGACTCCTCGCGCAACAGGCGCCACGCGCTGAAGGTCATCGCGCTGGCGACCAGCAGGCCGGCGCCGAACACCACGTTCGAGCCGAATGCGGACAGGAACTTGTGCAGCCAGACGAAACTGAGGTCGCCGCCGCGGTAGATCACGGTATCGATGGCCGCGCCCGCCTTGTAGCGCCATTCGCGGCCGACGCGGGTGTAGATGGTCTCGCGCGCCGGCTTGGCCAGCGAGAACTCGCTGGCGCGCGTCACCACCTGCACGATGGCCACCATCATCGGCAGCGGCGAGGCGGTCAGGAAGGAGTAACCGAGGATGATGGCGCAGCCGGGGATCAGCAGCGCCGGCCCGATGCCGAAGCTGCGCAGCAGCCAGCGCGTGACCAGCAACTGGATGAGCAGCGTCAGCACGTTGACCGCCATGTCGATGCCGGCGTAGTACGCCGTGCTGGCGGCGGGATCGGTGTAGTACTGGCGCACGATCGCGGCCTGTTCGTTGTAGAGCAGCGTGCCGACGCCCACGCCCATCACCACCAGCGACGCCAGCCAGCGCAGCAGCGGCTCGCGCGCGATGAGCTTCAGGCCGGCCAGGATCTCGCCACCCATCGGCTGTTCGCCACTGACCGCCTTGCGCTCCTGCTCGCGCGCCACTGCCCACAGGCGCAGGCGAAGTTGGCATACCACGCAGACGGACAGGAACGCCGCCGACACCAGCATCAGGTTGGCGATGCCGATGCGCTCCACGAAAGTGCGTGTCAGTACGGGCCCCAGGATCGCGCCGACGGTGCCGGCTGCCCCGATGTAGCCGTAGAACTTGCGTGCTTCGGCATTGCTGAACACGTCGGCCATGAAACTCCAGAACACCGCGACCGCGAACAGGTTGAACACCGCGATCCACAGGAAGAAGGCCATTCCGCGCCCGGGCATGCCGCTGTCGAACAGCAGGTAGAACAGCAACAGCGTGCCGATGAAGAAGCCGTAGACCGCCGGGAGGAAGACACGCCGCGGATACCGGCTTACCAGCCAGCCATACACCGGCTGCAGCAGCAGCATGATGATGAAGGTGCAGGTGAACAGGACCTGCAACGTGAAGTCCTTCAGCGCCATGCCGCGCGCGGCGAAGAACTCGATCATGGCGGGCGGGAACACGGCCTGTACGTCGTTGGACGCCCCCATCGCCTCGCGCACCGGGCGCAGCACGTAATAGCCGCTCAGCAGGCAGAAGAAATAGACGAAGGCCCACAGCAGCGGAGGCGATTCGGCCATCGCGGCGCGGAACCGGCCGAACCGGGTGGTCGCTGGGGAAGACGGGTCCATGGTGTGCGGCCTGCCAATCGCATCATCGGGAGCGGACGAGGCCCGCCTGTGGCGCGCAAGGTATCCGATGCACTGCAACATCGCCAGCCTCTTGCGCCGCGTACCGCGCCGGAACACCGGCGATGCGGGCGCCGATGCGTTCCCCCGCGCCAGCCCGAGCATTTGCTCTACCCCTCGCCGCTAGGTTCGGCCGTACTTCGCAACAGGGCAGCATGTGTACGACTACATCATCGTGGGCGCCGGTTCAGCCGGCTGTGTCCTGGCCCACCGCCTGAGCGAAGACCCCGCCTGTCGCGTGCTGCTGCTGGAAGCCGGCCCGCGCGACTGGCATCCCTTCATCCACATGCCGGCCGGCCTGGCCAAGCTGGTCGGACAGAAGGGCGTGAACTGGAACTACGACACCGCGCCGGAGCCGCAGCTCGACGGGCGCCGCCTGTGGTGGCCGCGCGGCAAGGTGCTCGGCGGTTCCAGTTCGATCAACGCCATGTGCTACACGCGCGGCGTGCCGGAGGACTACGACGCGTGGGCCGAAGCGGGCGCGGAGGGTTGGGACTGGGCCGGCGTACTGCCCTACTTCCGCCGTTCCGAACGCAATGCGCGCGGTGCGGATGCGCTGCATGGCGACGAAGGTCCGCTGTACGTATCGGACCTGCGCCACACCAATCCACTGTCCGCAGTCTTCATCGAGGCCGGCACCCAGGCCGGCTTCGCGCGTAACGGGGACTTCAACGGGCCGGCCCAGGCCGGTTTCGGTCTGTACCAGGTGACCCAGAAGGAGGGCGCGCGCTGCTCGTCGGCGGTGGCGTACCTGGATCCCGCACGCGATCGCCAGAACCTCGACATCGTCACCGGCGCCCTGGTCCGTCGTGTGCTGCTGGAGAAGGGCCGCGCGATCGGCGTGGCGTACGCACGTGGCGGGCAGGAGATCGTTGTCCGCTGCGACCGCGAAGTGCTGCTGAGCGGCGGCGCGATCAACTCGCCGCAGTTGCTGATGCTGTCCGGCATCGGACCGGCGGAGCATCTGCAGGAACAGGGCATCACCGTCCGCCATGCGCTGCCGGGCGTCGGCCGCAACCTGCAGGACCATCTGGACATCTGCACGCTGCAGCACTGCACCCAACGCGTCACCTACGACCGCACCAGCGAACTCAGGACCGCCTTCGACTACTTCCTGCGTGGCCATCGCGGCCCGGGCAGCAGCAATATCGCCGAGGCCGGCGCCTTCGTGCGTTCAGCGCTCGCACCCGACGAGCGCCCCGACATCCAGTTCCATTTCGTCCCGGCGATGCTGGACGACCACGGACGCAACCGCCTGCCCGGGGACGGCTACACCGCCCATGCGTGCTTCCTGCGCCCGCGCAGCCGCGGCCAGATCCTGCTGGCCAGCGCCGACCCACGCGTGGATGCGCGCATCGAGGCGAACTACCTGAGCGACCCGGAAGGGTTCGACCTCAGGATGATGGTCGAATGCGCCAGGATCTCGCGCGAGTTGTTCGCGCAGCCCGCCTTCGACGCCTACCGTGGCGCCCCCATCCACCCGGCGCGCAACGACCTGTCGGATGCCGAGCTGATCGCCTTCATCCGCGCCAAGGCCGAAACCGTCTACCACCCCGTCGGCACCTGCCGCATGGGTGAAGACGAAGACGCCGTGGTCGATTCCGGGTTGCGCGTGCATGGCATCGCGGGACTCCGCGTGATCGATGCCTCGGTGATGCCCACGCTGATCGGCGGCAACACCAACGCACCGACCATCATGATCGCCGAGCGCGCCTCGGACCTGATCCGCGGACTGCCGGTGCTGTCGGGCCACCCTGCGCGTGCGGCGACCACGGCACCTGCCGCCCTTGCCGCCACCGACTAGGACGGGACGGGCAGCGCGCCACTCGCGCGTCACGCATCTCCGGGCTGCGACTCGCCCCGGTTGCGGCCCGGCCCCGCATTCAGCCTGTCCGACGCCCGCCGCAGCGCATCGCGCGTGCGCATGCTGAATGCGGTGCCGCGATGTTCCTCAATTACCGGCATTCGATCGCCCACGACGCTCCGCACTTGCAGCGCTCCGGCGAATCGGGCCGAAACGGCGCGGAAATTGCATGCGATGGATAGCAGGCATTCCTGAACGTGTCGCATGCGTTCAACCGCCTGTTGGAAGCGTCCGCGCCTTACTGAACTGGGACGACCGCCACACCTGTAATCAGCAGCAGGATGAACAACATGGACATGGAATCTCTCCCTGTTTGTGCAATCGAAAAAAGCGGCGTTATGATCCGAGCAGGCAAGGGTCTTACGCAGGCGTCACGCACGATGAAACACAAGACAAGCCGGCGCTCGCTGCACGTCTTCCGGATCGGCCTGGTCGGGCTGCTGCTTCCGCTGACGCTGTCGTCCACGGCACAGACACCGTTGCGCTGGACGTCCGCCAGTCACGGCGCTGAAACCGCCCCGGTCTCCGCCAACGCGGCTGCGAGCGCGGGTGCCTACGTCTCGCCAACGCAGCCGCGCCCGTACCGCACGGCGCTGACGGGACAGAACATCCAGCCGCTCGCGGCGGGGTTCGATGTGCGGGCCTTCGAGACCATGGCCGAACACCTGACGGTGGGCCAGCGGGTTCCCGGCCTCGCCATGGCCATCGTCCACAACGGCCGCGTGATGAGTGCGCGCGGCTACGGCGTCACCGACGTGGTCAATCCGCAGCAGGTCGACGCGCATACGGTGTTCCGGCTGGCGTCCTTGTCCAAGGCCTTCGCCAGCACGCTGACCGGCCTGATGGTGCAGGACGGTTCGCTGCGCTGGGACAGCAAGGTCAACCAGTACGTGCCGGGCTTCCAGTTGAGCGATGCGAATGCGACCTCCCATGTGACCGTCGCGGACGTGCTGAGCCACAGCGTCGGCCTGCAGGCGCACAACGCCTTCGACCGCGACATCGAAGCCAATGCGGAGTACTACGACGTGGCCCGCAAGCTGGCGTACGCGCCGCTGAAGTGCGCACCCGGCGAATGCTATGCCTACCAGAACGTCGCCTTCAGCCTGATCGGCGACGTGGTGTTCGCCGCCACCGGCACGTTCTACGACCAGGCGGTGGACCGTCGCATCTTCAAGCCGCTGGGCATGAACGATGCGAGCATGGGCCTGGCCGGCATACAGGGCAGCACGCGCTGGGCGCGACCGCACGTGCGCAGCCGCAATGGCTGGGTGTCCCTGACGCCGAAGCCCACCTATTACCGGTTGCCGCCTGCCGCGGGCGTCAACGCCAGCGCCAGCGATCTTGCGCAGTGGCTGATCGCCCAGACCGGCCATCGCCCCGACGTGCTGCCGGCGCCGCTGCTGGCGACGCTGCATGCACCCGTGGTCACCACGCCCGGCGAAATGCGCGGTGGCTGGCGACGCGAACGCATCCACTCGGCCAGCTATGCGCTTGGCTGGCGCGTGTTCGACTACGCAGGCCAGCAGGTCGTCTTCCACGCGGGGGCCGTCCAGGGATATCGCGGCCTGGTCGCACTGGTTCCCGGACAGGATCTGGGCGTGGCGATGGTGTGGAACAGCGACAGTTCGCTTCCCTCGGGGCTGTTGCCGACCATCCTCGATCGCGCAATGGGCCTGCCCGGTGAACCCTGGGTCGAGACACCGGCAGATTACGACCTGCTGCTCGCCGAGTCGCCCGAGGCGACGCCTGCGGACGGAAAGAAGGACAGCGGCACGTCTTCGCACCGCAGCACCGCGTCTCCGCGTTAAGAGGCACGTGCACGGCGGCGCTGCCCGCCGTGCCCCCATCGGGTCAGGCCTGCGTGCCTTCCAGCAGCGACTTGAGCTTGCCCAGTCCCTTCTCGTAGTCGGCACCGATCATCCGGTCGAACAACAGGCCCAGCCAACGCTTGAACGGATTCATGCCGTGCTGGGTATCGAACGCCCACGTCAGGCGGGTGCCATTTCCTTCCGGCTCCAGCAGGTAGGCTGCCTGCGCCTGGCTGCCGTCGAAGTCGAGCGCCACCACGACGCGCCGGTGCGGCTCGCTGGCGGTGATCTCCTGGCTACCGCTGCCTACGGAACGATTGCCGGACCATCGCATGCGCGCGCCGACGCCGCTGGCCGGACCCTCGAACGTGTACTTCGCCTGTGGGTCGTACTCTGCCCATGGCGACCAGGCGCTGAAGCGCTCGAACGAGTTGAGCGTTGCGAAGACCTGCTCCGGGCTGCGTTCGATCACCACGCTGCGCTCCACGTGCGTCGTTGCCGGCAACAGCAGGCCGCCCAGCCCCAACAGCAACCCGATGGCCGCGATGGCCGCCAGTACCCACTTGAAGAACCTCATGCCTACCCTCCTCGCATCTCCAGAGGAGGCAGCCTAGCCGTTCGCCCATAAAAAAACTCTCCCCCCGCTGGGCACAGGGAGAGAGTCCATGGTGTTACGGCTAATCGGGTTGGCTTAGATCAGCGGAGCCGGGGTTGCCGGCAGCGCGACGGGGGCCGCTTTCTTCTTGGACTTCTTGGCAGGCTTCTTGGCGGCCTTCTTAGCGGCCTTCTTGGCCGGCTTCTTGGCTACTTTCTTGGCAGCCTTCTTCGCGGTCTTCTTGGCAGCCTTCTTCGCCGTCTTCTTGGCGGGCTTCTTGGCTACTTTCTTGGCCGACTTCTTGGTGGCCTTCTTCGCGGTCTTCTTGGCAGCCTTCTTCGCCGGCTTCTTGGCTACCTTCTTCGCAGCCTTCTTGGCGACCTTCTTCACTGCCTTCTTGGCCTTGGCGACCTTCTTGGCGACCTTCTTGGCAGCCTTCTTCACTGCCTTCTTCACGGTCTTCTTAGCAGCCGCCTTCTTGGTGGCCTTCTTGGCAGCCTTCTTGGCGGCCGGTTTCTTTTTCGCAGCTTTCTTCGTTGCCATGTGATGGCTCCTCGTCAATGAACTATGGATTTTTACGTCTGGTTACAGCACATCTGCCCGGAGGCAGGCCCAGCTGCAAGAAACGCCGCGGGAGTCGGACCCGTCGGCAGCCGTCGTCGCGACACGCGCGGCGATGCGGATTCCCCAGGGGGCCAGGCGTGCGAAACCCGGCTCCCTACAAATACGAAAACACCCGTGTCGCCAGGCGACACGGGTGCGATGAAGGAGGTGCTTTGCGTTTTTCCGGGGGAAGCGAGTCCTGCGTCCACCGTGATCCCGGTGCGGACGATGGGCTGTGTTGTCTTTCGCGCTGTCGTGTTGATTCGACTCACTCGCTTCCGCAGGACGCTCTGCTTGGGGCGAAACCTAATCACGGTTTTTCAAGGTGTCAACACCTTCGCTCAACTTTTTTTCTCTGGTCGTCATGGCCGGACGGTGCCGGCAAGCGTGGATGGCGGCGACGCCATGCCGCCGACGGGCGAACCCGATTCGACTGACGGACATGCGCCTGAAAAAAAACATCGGTAAAACGCGCTTTTTTTTCTCCGAGGTCCTGCACGCCACCGGTTGGAGCGACGATGCAATGCGTCCTCGACGGCTGCGCGCTGCCGCCCTGACGGGTTGAACAGCGGCTAAAAAAAACTTTTGCCGAGGGTGTCCGATTTCGCGTCGCACAAGTCGGATTGCGCCGATTTGCGCAAACATTTTTCCTTCCACCGGCGACTTCGTCGCCATCGCCGGCGCCGGAAAGTCGACACGACGGGCATCGCATCGCGGACTCGGCACGCCACTGCACGCGCTCGCATCGGCAGGCGTACCTGGCATTCCGCTTCGCCGTTCGTCGGCTACGGCCCTTCGCGCGTGTCGCCCTCCGCGCTACGCACGGCGGACGTGACGCGCCTGGCGGTCGGTGATCCGTCCTGGGTGGTGGCGGGAAATCCGTGGCGCCACACAGGAGCAGGAAACGAAACGGGGAACCGGCAACGGGGAACACCAGGTTCCATCGTTGCCGGTTCCCCGTCGGGGGACAGCCTGTACGGATGCCTCAGTTGTCGTCGTCTTCGATCAGTTCGGCATAGTCATCGGGCGACAGCAGGTCGTTGAGCTGGTCCGGCTCCTCGGCCTCGATCACGAAGATCCAGCCTTCGCCATAGGCGTCCTCGTTGATGGTCTCGGGCTTGTCGGCCAGCGCCGCATTGACCTCCACGATCTTGCCGGTGACCGGGCTGTAGACATCGGACGCGGCCTTCACCGATTCGACCACCGCGCTGGCGTTGCCCGCTTCGATGCGGTCGCCGACGTTGGGCAGCTCGACGTAAACCAGGTCGCCGAGCAGGCCTTGCGCGTGGTCGGAGATGCCGACGGTGATGCGACCGTCACCTTCGAGGCGGGCCCATTCATGGGACTTGAGGAATTTCAGATCGCCAGGAATTTCACTCATTGGGGGCTCCGGATTGCTGCTGGGGTCGGGTAGGGGAAGATAGTTTAGCGGAGGAATGCGCGGGTGAAGAATGTCGGGGTGCGATCACGCCAGCACGCCGGGCTGGGCTTGGCCGTCGCGCACGAACGGGAACTTCACCACACGCACTGGCACCTCTTTGCCACGGATGTCCACGCGCACGCCGCCCTCGGCACCGAGCGGGATATCGCCGGCCGGCACGCGCGCGAAGGCGATGGCCTTGCCCAGCGTCGGCGAGAACGTGCCGGACAGGATCTCGCCGTCGCCATGCGCGGTGAGCACTTTCTGGCCGTGGCGCAGCACACCCTTCTCATCCATGACCAGGCCGATCATCTGCCGCGGTGCGCCGCCGGCCTTCTGTGCTTCCAGCGTGGCGCGGCCGGTGAAGGCGCGACCTTCGTCCAGCGCGACCGTCCAGGCCAGCGCGGCTTCGTACGGCGAGACGGTGTCGTCCATGTCCTGCCCGTACAGATTCATGCCCGCCTCCAGCCGCAACGTGTCGCGCGCACCGAGGCCGGCGGGCTTGACGCCCGCCTCGATCAGCGCGTTCCAGAACGCCACGGCCTGCGCCTGCGGCAGCACGATCTCGTAGCCGTCCTCGCCGGTATAGCCGGTGCGGGCGACGAACAACGGCACGCCGTCGGTGCTGGTGGTGTCGGTGGCGGCGAACCGGGTCAGCTTGCCGACTTTCGCACGGTCCTCCTCGCGCAGCAGGCCGTGCACGCGCTCGCGCGCCGTCGGACCCTGCACGGCGACCATCGCGAAGTCGGGACGCTCGGTGACCTGCACATCGAACGCGACCGCCTGCGCGGTGATCCACGCCAGGTCCTTCTCGCGGGTGGCGGCATTGACCACCAGGCGGAAGAACGCCTCGTCCAGGAAATAGATGATCAGGTCGTCGATCACCCCGCCCTGTTCGTTGAGCATGGCGGTGTACAGCGCCTTGCCCGGCTTCTGCAGCTTGTCCACCGAGTTGGCGACCAGCTGGCGCAGGAACTCCCGCGTGCGCGCGCCGCGCAGGTCGACCACGGTCATGTGGCTGACGTCGAACATGCCGGCGTCGCGGCGCACCTGGTGGTGCTCTTCGATCTGGGAACCATAGTGGATCGGCATGTCCCAGCCGCCGAAGTCGACCATCTTGGCGCCAAGCGCGCGATGGGTGTCGTTGAGGATGGTCTTCTGGGTCATGGCGGCGTCCGGGCGGGCAAAGAAGCGCATTATCCCAGAACGCACCAGCAGGGTGCGCCGTCGCTACAACCCGTAGTACGCCTCGTTGATGCAGTCGACGGTGCGCGCATCCAGCACCTCGAAACGGGCGTCGGGCAGGCGCAGGCGGCCCGCCCAGGCGACATCCTTCAACCATTCCGTCGCCGTGTCGTGCTGGCGCACGATGGCCGCGACGCGGGCATCGTCCTGCCCCTTCACGCGACAGGTACCGAACTGCAGGTAGTAGCCGGGCCGGTCGCCCGCGTATGGCACGGCATCGGTGATGCGCCATAGCGCGCGAGGCCCATCGCGTCCCGCCAACTGGCCGGCCACCACGAAGCGCGGCACCGGCTCATCGCTCTCGGCGGCGGCGCGCGAGGCCAGCACGCCGACCGAGTACTCGCACACACGGTCAGGATCCCGGGACAGGGAAACGCAACTCCCGCCCAGTTCGTCGAGCCCGTCGGGATACGGCGGCATCACCCGGCCGACGAGGTCCGCTGCCGTGACGGACAGCGTCGCCAGCACGGACATCGATCGCGCCAGCCCCGTCGCACCCATCTAGGCCTCCTGCACCTTCAACGTCATGCCATTCACCGCGACCACCCTCACGCGCGTGCCGACCGGCAGGTCGGGGCCTTCCACTGCCCAGAACGCGTCGTCGATCCTGACCCGGCCGCGTTCTCCCACGATGGCCTGGTCCAGCACGGTCACCGTGCCGACCAGTTGCTCCGCGCGGCGGTTGAGCAGTGGCTTGTCGCTCTGGCGACCCTTGCCACGGAACCACGTGCGGTAGATCTGGATGGACACGAAACTCAGCACGACGAAGGCCGCCACCTGGGCCAGCAGCGGGATGCCCGGCACCACCAGTACGCCGATGAACACCACTACGGCGGCAAAGCCCATCCACAGCATGAAGGCGCCTGGTGCCATGGTCTCGGCGGCGAACAGCAGCAGTGCCACCGCCGCCCAACCCGCAACGTCCCAGCGCATGGCTCAGCCCCCCACCCGCGGCGGCACGCGCGGCGGCGCGGCCTGCTGCTTGCCCAGGGCCTCCTTGGCCAGTTCGGCGATGCCGGCGATGGAGCCGATGATGCCGCTGCTCTCCATCGGCATCAGAACGAACTTCTGGTTGGGCGCCGTGGCCAGCTCCTTGAAGGCTTCCACGTACTTCTGCGCGATGAAATAGTTGATCGCCTGCACGTCACCCTTCGCGATGGCGTCGCTGACCATCTGGGTGGCCTTGGCTTCCGCTTCGGCCAGGCGCTCGCGCGCCTCGGCGTCGCGGAACGCGGCTTCCTTGCGGCCCTCGGCCTCCAGCACGGCGGCCTGCTTCTCGCCCTCGGCACGCAGGATCTCGGACTGGCGCGAGCCCTCCGCTTCGAGGATCTGCGCGCGCTTCTCGCGTTCGGCCTTCATCTGGCGCGCCATCGAGTCGATGAGGTCGCGCGGCGGCTGGATGTCGCGGATCTCGATGCGGTTGACCTTGATGCCCCACGGATTGGTGGCCTGGTCGACCACGCTGAGCAACTGCGCGTTGATGGTTTCGCGCTGGCTCAGCGACTCGTCCAGGTCCATCGAACCGATCACGGTACGGATGTTGGTCTGCACCAGGGCGATGGTTGCCACCTCGAGGTTGGACACCTCGTATGCCGCCTTGGCCGCGTCCAGCACCTGGAAGAACACCACCCCGTCGACCTTCACCACGGCGTTGTCCTTGGTGATCACGTCCTGGCTGGGCACGTCCAGCACCTGCTCCATGACGTTCACCTTGCGACCCACGCCATAGATGATAGGCACCAGGAAGTGCAGGCCCGGATCCAGCGTGTGGGTGTACTTGCCGAAGCGCTCCACCGTCCATTCGTAACCCTGCGGCACCATCCGCACGGTCTTGAACAGGATGATGACGCCGGCCACCAGCAGGATGATGGCCACGAAACTGGTCTCGAACATCGATGTTCCCCTCTTGGTCCCTGATGCGACCCAGTATAGACCCGCGGGCACGGCCGTCCGGGGCCGCAGCGTGCCGGCGATCGATGAACTTTCCGCACGCTGCGACGGTATTGCCCTCTGCCGCATCCCTGTATGGGACGACCCGACGAATTCCCCCGCTTGAGCCGATCCCAGTTCGCCATCGACGTCCCCGACAGCCTGGTCGCCCGTGCGCGCACAGGATGCAGGGAGGCGTTCGAACAGATCTATCGACGGTTCGAGCGCCCGGTGTTCACGCTGGCGCTGCGCATCTGCGGCGACCGGGAGCAGGCGGGCGATGTGTTGCAGGACACCATGCTGAAACTGTTCCACCACCTGCCCGACTATCGCGCCGACTGCCCGTTCTGGGGTTGGCTGCGCCAGATCGCGGTGAACGAAGCGCTGCTCCGCCTGCGCAGGCAGAAGCGGCTGGTGGCCGAGATCGCGGTCGACGAAGACGACCTGCCCGAAGACCAGGGCCTGCCACCCACTGCAGCAGCCGATGCCGTCCTGTTGCAGCGCGCACTCGATGCCTTGCCGGCCGCCACCCGCAGCGTGCTGTGGCTGTACCACGCCGAGGGCTATACCCACGACGAGATCGCCGCACTGATGCAGCGCACGCCCAGCTTCTCCAAATCGCAACTTTCGCGCGGCACCCGTCGCCTGCGCGCGTTGCTGCAGATCGAGGAACCCGTCCATGCCTGATGTCCGCACCCGCGATGCCATGCCGCGTGACTGGGGAGACGCCTTTGCAGGCCTGCCGCTGGAAGCAGCACCCGCTGACAGCTGGGCGACCCTGGTTGCCCGCCTCCCTCCGCCCGTGGTGGTACAGCCCCATCGCTGGCCGCGGCGCGTGGCCATGGCCGCCGCGCTTGCACTCGCCGTGGTGCTGCCCCTGCGATGGACGGACCCAACCACGCCTTCACCCGCACCCCCGACCACCTCGACACATCAACCCGCCCCGCCGGCGGACACGGATTCGCCACCTTTATATGCAGAGGCCGCAAAAGGTTTGCCCACCCCGATCGGCGCGCGCGCCACGGACACCGCAGCCGCGCGGTCCACGCTCCAGCGCGGCACCCTTCCGGTCGCCCGGCAACGCGCGGCACGTCCCACCGGTGACATCGAGCCTGCAAAGGTCGCCGCGCCCCCCGCCACTGATCCGCTGGATGCGCTGTATGCCGAATCGGCACAACTGGAAGCCGTGCTGGCACGGCTGCCCGAATCGCGCATGGCCAACGCCGCCACGGAAGCGCTGTCCGCCGGACTGCAGGAGCGGGTGGCCAGCATCGACATGGCGCTGTCGCAGGCCGCCTTGTCCGACGACACGCAGGCGCAACTGTGGCAGGCGCGCGTGGACACGCTCCGGCAGTTGACCGGCGTGGAAACCACCCAGCGCTGGCAGGTGGCGCGCGGCGAATCCTATCCGCACCCCGACACCGCGATCTACTGACCCGACACCGACCCATGCCGGAGGCACGCATGAAACCCGCCCTGCTCACCGCTTCGTTGCTGATCATCGCAGCGGCATCACCCCTCGACAGCCTCGCCCGCCAGGACGCGGGCTCCATGCAACAGAAGGAGCTGGAAGCGGCGCGTGCCGACCTGCAACGGGCGGCCAGGCGCGTGGCCGAACTGTCGCGGGGTTCCGCCGTACTTCCACACGCCATTCCCATGCACAGCCCGCTCCAGCGCAAGCCACGCCTGGGCGTCCTGCTGACCGGCGATGACGACACCGGCGTGCGTATCACCGGCATCACGCCCGACAGCGGCGCGGCGAAGGCTGGCCTGAAGGCCGGCGATCGGCTGGTCGGCATCGGCGGCAAGCCGATTGCCGGCACCAGTGCCGACGAGCGCCTGGCCAACGCACGCGCGGCCCTCGCGGACTTGAAGATCGACGTGCCCGTTTCGGTTTCCTACCAGCGCGATGGTCGGGACCACGAGACCAAAGCCACGCCCATTCCCATCCGTCCCCAGTTCGCCTTCTCCACCCACCGGATGGCCGGGTCGGACGCGCTCAGTGGTCTGGATGAAGACATCACCATCACGCTCGACGATCTGCCGGTGGGCATTGCACCGGAGGTGCAGCGCGAGCTCCGGCAACTCGGCAGGCTCGGGGATTGCAAGGAGCAGGAATGCAGGCTGCCGGTCCTGGCCGAAGCTTTCCGCTGGAGCAACCTGAATCTCGCCCGCGTCGATCCATCGCTGGGGCGCTACTTCGGAACCGATACCGGCGTGTTGGTGCTCTCGGTGGGGGAAGAGCTGAAGGGCCTGCAGGCAGGCGATGTCATTCGCAGGATCGAAGGCAAGCCGGTGACCACGCCGCGCGAAGTCATGCAGGCACTGCGTGGCAGGCCCGAAGAAGCCAAGGTGTCGATCGACTACCTGCGCGACCGCCGGACGCAAACCACGACGCTGACGGTCCCCGAAGCCACGTCGTTCCATTTCCCCGCCATGTCGCGGATGGAAGCAAGGCCGCGCGTTGGCGCGACACCCGGCACGGCGCCGAAAGTCCTCGAAAGCCGGCGCGTGATGATCATCGACCAGGACGGCAACGTGCGTACGTTCGAAGACGAGAAAGCCGCCCCGTTGCCGCTGCCCGCATCTCCTGTTCCACCCGCCGGCAAAACCGGCACTCTGCTCTGACCCGCACTACAACAAGAGACGCGTTGAATCCCCTGCCGCCGCATCTGCGGGGGTCTTTTTTCCAGGAAGAACGGCACGTCCCTGTGCCGGAGAGAGCGTCAGCGGACTGTGTCCGCGGTGCCGGCGTGTTCGGGCGGCGCGGGCTCCACCCAGTCGGTGAACACCTTGGCGATGTCCGCGTCCGGTACCGGCTTGCCGGCCTGCACATCGCCGGCCTGGGTGAACAGCGGGATGATCATGGCCATGCCATCGACCTTGGTTTTCAGGTGCAGCCCCGGCGCCCTGGACAGGAAACCGTTCCAGTGCGCCCGTACCTTGGCCCAATACCCGGCCGTCGCCTGCCAGTAATCGCGCGCGGGCCTGAAGTCGACCTCGGTGGTCTTCACGTAGTCGTTGAAGCCGAACTCGCGTGCCAACGCCACCTGCGTGCCATCCGGCTTGCGCAGCACCTTGGTGTTGAACTGTTCGTGCGTCCAGCCATTCGGCGTCAACGTGTGGCGGTTGACGACCGACAGCGCGTTGTAATCGCTGCGCTTGGTGTACTCGCGCCGCGGCAGCGGCCGCCAGCTGAGATCGCTCGTCCAGGTGGCCACGCCGTGGGCGTAGTCCCAGCGGCCGGTGCCGCAGTACCGCGGCGCATCGCTGACTTCGTAGACGCACTGGGTCCAGGCACCGCGGGTCACCTCGGCCGGGACCGGACGCACCCTCCAGGTCTGGTCGGCACTGAACTCGAAGCGTGTCGGCGCCTGGTAGACCCAATCCTGGCGCCAGTGCTTGGTGACATGGCCGCTCCTGGCGTCGACCAGAATGTGCTGCAGGACGATCCTGGTCGGCGTGTCCTCGACGACGATCACCGTCTCGTCGCCGCCACTGCGCATGGCCGCCTGGCGTTCGTAGTCGGGTTGCAGCAGCACGGTTTCGTCGAAAGCGAAATCAACGATGTAGTCGCCCTGCATCGCCAGGATGGACTGGCGGTCACGGGCGGGATCGGCCGCGGCAGAGGCAGAGGCAGCGTGGCACAGGGCGGCAATCGACAGGATGACGGCGACCGGCTTCTTCATGGTGGCTTCTCTCATTTCAATCTGACCAGCGGAACGACGTTGTCGTCCGCCTCCTTTTCATTCCGTGGATATGCACTCACCGGATGCACGGATGGCGCGCAGCGGCCATCGTGCAGTCCGCTTTCAAGCTCGGCGCCTTCGGCATGCGCGATGCGGCGTGCGGTGGCCACGCCGAGGGCGGACATCAGCGACAGGCTCGCCGCCAGCACCGGCAGCGAGGCAGGCTGCGGCACCGCGTGCAGTTGCAGGGCGCAGGCACGCCACTGGCCTCCCAGAAGGCGGCCGGCCAGGCGCTGCCACAAGCGATCGGCCAGTCCGGCCGTGCCCTCGTCGCACCCCTTCGGCAACGAGGCCACCAGGCGGTCCCAGGCGACGAAATCGCTGTCCGGAAGCAGGCAAAGACGCCAGCAGCAACGTCCCTGCGCATCGAAGAACAGCAGCCGCTCATCCAGGCCATCGCTGTCGAGTCCGGCATGCGCCTGCACGCGCACCGCCTGCTGCCAGCCCGCGAGTTCGCTGCCCTGCTGCGTGCGGTAGAGACACAGCACCGGACCCAGCGCCGCCACCTGGGCGGCGGTGGGGAACGCATCCCGTGACCTGCCGGTGACAGAGCCCTGCACCGCGCGCAGTGTCGCCATGGCGGCTACCAACTCACCGCCACGCTGGCCGACAGCGAGCGCCCGGACGCGGTGTAGCGGTCCAGCGTGGTGCTGTCGGCTGCGACCAATGCGATGTCGCCCGCCTCGATGTAGGTGCGATCAGCAAGATTGAAAACGCCGACATTGAACTTGGCCCCGGGCGCGAAGTCCCAGTGCGCGTACAGGTCCAGCACGCCGTAGCCCGGCTGTCGGTAGTAGCGGTCATCGGACACGCGCTGCTTGCGTTCGACGAACCGGCCCGCCAGCTCCAGGCCCCAGGCATCGGCGTCGTACGCCAGGCCGAGCGTCGCCGTGAGGGGATCCACGCTGTCCAGGTCACGGGTGACGACCTGTTCGACGGTGTTGCCGTTGCCAAGATCCACAGACTCCGGCCCCCTGCCCTTGCCCCGCGACCACGCCATCGCGCCACGCAGCGACCATCCCTGCCAGCGCTCGGACAGGGCGCCGAAATCCACGCCCGCCTTCATCTCGACGCCATGGATGCGCGCCTCGGCGATGTTCTGCGACTGGTACACGGACAATCCTGTCGGCCCCAATGCCGGGTCGAATCGGATATTGCGCATGGAGGCGATGAAATCTTCGTACTCGTTGTAGTACCCGCTCAGTTCGGCATACATCGCATCACCCGAGTAACGCACGCCAAGCTCGAGCCCATCGCTGGTTTCCGGCTTCAGATCCGGGTTGGCGATGGCCGTGTAGCCGAACTGCACGTTGGTGAAGCCGATGTTGACGTCGTTGTAGGGCGGCGAACGGAAGCCGTGCGCATACCCGCCGAACAGCGACCAGGCCGGCGCGAATTTCCACACCATGCCCAGCTTGGGCGACACGCTGGTCTCGCGGATGTCGGCCAGCGCCACGCCGGGGTTGTCGGCATCGAAGATCGCGTCATGCCGCGGATCCAGGCGGTAGTGGTCAACGCGCAGGCCCGGCACCAGGCGGAACGCGCCCCCGGCGAAGCCGATTTCGTCCTGCACGTACAGCGCCGCCGTGGTGGTCCTGCTGACCGGGAAGTCGCGCACGGGAAACACATCCGGCGACATCACCGGCGTGCTGGCGCCTGTCAGCGGAAAGGTCCTCAGACCGTCGCGCTTCTGCCGTGTATCACCGCGCGCCAGGTCCACGCCGTAGACGAGGTCATGCCGCACCGCCTGACCGAACGTCTTGCGGAAGTTCGCCTGCAGGCCATACGTCCGCTGGTCGAAGTTGAACTCGCGCTCGCGGATGTCGCGCAGCGTCGGCGCCGCCAGCGTGCGCTCCTCGCGCGTGTACTGGGTGGTCTCACTGTCCTGGCGATACACCTGCCAGTCCAGGCTGTCGGCGAAGCCCGCCGACAGGTCGTCCCATTCGTGCGCAAACGCCACCCGCGCGCGGGTCTGGTGATCGCGGGCGATGACGCGATCGTTGGTGGCGCGCGTGAGCGACTGGTAGCCCTGCTGGTTCAGCAGGTCGGTATCGACGCTGTCTTCATTGCCTTCCACCGTCAGCCTGAAGCGCTGCCCTTCACCAGGCGCGAACACCAGCTTGGCCAGCAGGCTGCGGCCGTCACGCTCCTGCGGGTTCGGCAGCGTACGCGTGGCGCCGGTGCCGCCGACATCGGCCCGGTTCTCGGTCTCCTGGCCCTGGCGATGGCTGACGTTGACCAGGCCGCTCCAGCGCTCGCCGCCGAACGCGGTGGTGGCATTGCCGAACAGGCCATTCCAGCTGCTGTCATGACCGAGGCGGAAGCCGAAGTAGGCGTCCTTGCCTTCATCCAGGTAGTCGGATGGATCCCTGGTGATGAAGGACACCACGCCGCCGAGTGCATCCGAACCGTACAGCGAGCTGGACGGGCCGCGCACGATCTCGACCTGCTTCAGCGTATCGAGATCCACGAAATCGCGATTGGCATTCGAGAAGCTGCCGATGGAAAACGCATCGGACACGGCGATGCCGTCGGTCTGGATACGCACACGGTTGCCTTCCAGCCCGCGGATGCGGAAACCCCCCAGGCCGAAGCGGCCGAAGCTGGAAGTGACGGTCACGCCGGGTTCGTAGCGCACCAGATCCTTGATGTCGCGGACCAGGTGATCGTCCAGTTCCTCGCGGTCGATCACGCTGACGATGTTCGGCACGTCGACGACCGCGCGTTCGCTGCGCATGGCGGTGACCTGGATGCGCTCCAGTTCATGCGTGCCGGCGTCGGCGGAAGCGGGAGAAGCCATGGTGGCTTCGGGTGCAGCGTAGGCGGGCCCGGCAAAGGCCAGCCACACGGCCGCGGTAAGCAGCGTGGGGCGCATCATGGCGTACAGCTTTCCTGTGGGTGATGGAGAACCCGGAAGGCTGGCGGCCGGAAAATCCTTGGCTGGCGCCCGGTGGAGAGAGGGAGTGACCGCAGGACGACGGCCTGCGACGGACACCGCGTTGGAGGGCGATGCCGGACTGCGTGGCTACTTGGTGAGGATCAGCTTGTCGTTGCTGGTGTGGCGCAAGCGATAGACGCGATCGCCATGGCGGATCAGCACTTCGCGCTGCCCCTTGAGCAGTGCATCGCTGTCCAGCGTTTCCTCGGCGCGAGGCGCAGCCTGCGGCAGGGACAGGCGCTCGCGCAGCGCCGGCGTGTCGATGGTGGGCAAGGCAGTGACGTTCGAGATCATCGGGAAGCTCCGTGGCGGAACGGAATTTGATGATAATGATTCTTATTACGGAGTCAACGGGTCCGTGCCGGGTTTCATGCGGTTCAATCGGCCGCTGCGGTCAGCCGGGCCCACACGGCATCGTCGTAGCGCGCCGCCAGTTCGAGCGCCGTGAGGTTTTCGCGCAGTTGCTCCGGGCGGCTGGCGCCCAGGATGACGCTGGAGACGTGAGGGTTGCGCAGGCACCAGGCGATCGCCAGCGGTGCAGGCTTTTCGCCCAGTTCGCCGGCGACCTGGGCGTACCGCCGGGCGCGCTCCCGGCGACGCGCGCCTGCCGTGCCGAAGACCATGCGCTGGAGTTCCTCGTGCCCGGGCTGGCCGAGTCGCGTGTCAGCGGCCACGCCTGCGTCGTACTTGCCCGTCAGCAGGCCGGACGCCAGGGGCGACCAGGTGGTGGTTCCCAGTCCGAGTTCCGCGTACAGCGGCGCATATTCCAGTTCCACCCGCTGCCGGTGCAGCAGGTTGTACTGGGGCTGTTCCATGGTCGGCCCGTGCAGATGATGCCGGCGCGCGATCGTGGCGGCCTCGCGGATGCGCGCGGCCGGCCATTCCGATGTGCCCCAATACAACACCTTCCCCTGCCGCACCAGCGTATCCATCGCCCATACCGTTTCCTCGACCGGCGTGTCCGGGTCGGGACGGTGGCAGTAGTACAGGTCCAGGTAATCGACCTGCAGCCGCCGTAGCGCTGCATGACAGCCTTCAACCACATGTTTGCGCGACAGCCCGCGCTGGGTCGGGCGCGGATTCTCCACGGCACCGAAGCAGACCTTGCTCGACACGCAGTAACCGTCGCGTGGCAGGTCGAGGTCGCGCAACACCTCGCCCATGACGCGCTCGGCTTCGCCATGACCATACACCTCGGCGTTGTCGAAGAAGTTGATCCCCTGGCCCCAGGCCAGCGCGATCAGTTCGCGCGCCTCTGCGCGTCCGACCTGTTGCCCGAAAGTCAACCAGGCACCGAAGGACAGTGCGGAGATCTGCAGGCCAGAATTGCCCAGGCGTCGGTAGTGCATGGCGTGCTCCGGTGACAACGACCCATCCTAGCGCCGTTCGACCGGACGACCACGCGATGCCCGCACAAATGAGAATGACTCCGCCGCGGCGGGCGGTGCCTCCGTACAATGCGCGCACTTTCCTCCTCCGGGGAGTAGCCCACTCGTTCTGACGGGGTCCGCGCGTCAACACACTTGGTCGCCGACCATGGTGCGCGGGACGAAGCGATCCGCTTCGCCGGGCAAGACCGAAGGCAGGCGTCGCGCTTACCCGGGCCGGGCAGTGCGTCGTTTGCCTTCGCGTTCGACGCGAATGCCTGGCCCCGGAGTTGCTGATGCTGTCCCTGCATGCCCTGCTGGTTTCCACCGGCACCGTCACCCTGGCCGAAATCGGCGACAAGACCCAGCTGCTGGCCCTGCTGCTGGCAGCGCGCTATCGCAAACCCTGGCCGATCGCGCTGGGCATCCTCGCGGCAACCTTGGTCAACCATGCGATCTCGGCCTGGCTGGGCGCGGAACTGACCGAGTGGCTGTCGCCCGAAGTATTGCGATGGGGCGTGGCGGCGAGCTTCCTGGCCGTGGCCCTGTGGACGCTGAAGCCGGACACCCTGGAGGACGAGGCCGACAACCTGCCCGCGCATGGTGCGTTCCTGGCAACGACGGTGGCCTTCTTCCTGGCCGAGATCGGCGACAAGACCCAGGTAGCGACGGTGTTGCTGGCGACCCGGTACGAACCGCTGTGGCAGGTCATTGCCGGCACCACGCTCGGCATGCTGCTGGCCAACCTGCCGGTGGTCTGGCTGGGCCATCGCTTTGCGGACAAATTGCCGTTGACGCTGGCCCGGAGGCTGGCCGCCCTGGTGTTCCTGGCGCTGGCCGGCTGGGTCGCCTGGCGGGGTGTCGGCTGAACGGTCGCGCGCGGGGGCCGGCTGCTAGACTGCGCGATCAGAAAAACGACGATGGCTGGGGGATGGCATGGTGGAAGTCCTGGGGCGGATTGGCTTTGGCCTGTTCGGCCTGGCGGTGCTGATCGGCATCGTCTGGCTGTTTTCCAACAATCGGAAGGCCATCGACTGGAAGCTGGTCGCCACCGGCATCACCCTGCAGATCGCCTTCGCCGCCCTGGTGCTGCTGGTGCCGGGCGGGCGCGAAGTGTTCGACGCGCTGGGCCACGGCTTCGTGAAGATCCTCAGCTTCGTCAATGCCGGCTCCAGCTTCATCTTCGGCAGCCTGATGAACACCGAAACCTACGGTTTCATCTTTGCCTTCCAGGTGCTGCCCACCATCATCTTCTTCGCGGCACTGATGGGCGTGCTGTACCACCTGGGCGTGATGCAGTTCATCGTGCGGATCATGGCGCTGGCCATCACCAAGGTGATGAAGGTGTCGGGCGCGGAAACCACCAGCGTCTGCGCCAGCGTCTTCATCGGCCAGACCGAGGCGCCGCTGACGGTGCGCCCGTACATCCCGAAGATGACCGAGTCCGAGCTGATCACCATGATGATCGGCGGCATGGCGCACATCGCCGGCGGCGTGCTGGCGGCCTACGTGGGCATGCTGGGCGGGGGCGACGCCGAGCAGCAGGCCTTCTACGCCAAGCACCTGCTCGCCGCCAGCATCATGGCTGCCCCGGCCACGCTGGTCGTCGCCAAGTTGCTGATCCCGGAAACCGGTACGCCGCTGACGCGCGGCACGGTGAAGATGGAAGTGGAGAAGACCTCCAGCAACATCATCGATGCCGCCGCGGCCGGTGCAGGCGATGGCCTGAGGCTGGCGCTGAACATCGGCGCGATGCTGCTCGCCTTCATCGCCCTCATCGCCCTGCTCAACTGGCCGCTGACATGGTTCGGTGAAGCCACCGGCCTGGCGGCGGCGATCGGCAAGCCGACCGACCTGGCCACGATCTTCGGCTACCTGCTGGCCCCCATCGCGTGGGTGATCGGCGTGCCGTGGCAGGACGCGACCACAGTCGCCTCGCTGATCGGCCAGAAGGTCGTCATCAACGAGTTCGTCGCGTATCTGCAGCTTGCCGACATCGTCAACGGCAAGGTCCCGGGCGTGACGCTGTCGGAAGAAGGCAAGCTGATCGCCACCTATGCGCTGTGCGGCTTCGCCAACTTCAGCTCGATCGCCATCCAGATCGGCGGCATCGGCGGGCTTGCGCCCGAGCGGCGCTCGGACCTGGCGCGCTTCGGCCTGCGCGCCGTGCTGGGCGGCACCATCGCCACGCTGATGACGGCCACCATCGCCGGCGTGCTCTCGAACTTCGGCTGATCCGGGCCGGGCGGCCGACGGCCGCCCCGCTCCTTCCGTTTACGTTTCCCTCCCGTGACCGTAGCACTGCTGCGGTCCGGACTGCAGGTACCGCATCATGAACACGCCATCATCCTCCGCCTTCCGCGTCGTCGTCGTGGGCTCCTTCAATGTCGACCACGTATGGCGCTGCGATACCCTTCCCGCCGCCGGCGCGACCATCGCCGGCCGCTATGCGAGCGGTCCCGGCGGCAAGGGCTTCAACCAGGCCGTCGCGGCGGTCCGCGCGGGGGCGCAGACCATCTTCGTCTGCGCGCTCGGCGACGATGCCGGCGGCAGGCTGGCACGCGATCTTGCCGCCGCCGACCGGCTGGACCTGCGGGCGCAGGCCAGCGATGAACCCACGGGGACGGCGGGCATCTACGTGGACGCGCACGGGCGCAACACCATCGTCATCGGTGCGGGCGCCAATGCGGCCCTGGCGACCGATTTCGCGGCTGCGCAGGGCGACGTCCTGGCGACGGCCGGCGTGCTGCTTGCACAACTGGAATCCCCTGCGGAGACCGTGCTCGCCGTCCTGCAGGCGGCCCGCCACCACGGCTCGACGACCGTGCTCAATCCGGCGCCCGCGAATGCCGCGACGACCACCGAGCTGCTTGCGCACGCCGACATCATCACGCCCAACGAAACCGAGTTCGCCGCCCTGCTCGCGCGCCACCTGGGCGAGCGGATCAGCGCCGACGACGTCGCCACGCTCGACGGCGTGACCCTGCACCAGCATTGCCGCCAGCTGTTCCCGCATGGCACCGTGGTGGTGACGCTGGGCGCGACCGGCGTCTACGTCTCCCATCCGGAAGACGCACTGCGCGGCGACATGCGCCCGCATTACCGCGTCGCGGCCGAGGCGGCGACCGTGGTGGATACCACCGGCGCCGGCGATGCCTTCAATGGTGCGTTGGCGGCGTCGCTGGCGGAGAACGCGGTGCCGGCCTTCGCCGACCACGTGCGTTTCGCCAACCGCTATGCCGCGCTCTCGACCGAGCGCGCGGGCGCTGCGCTGGCGATGCCGACACGCGCTGACCTCCTTGCCCGCCAGGGCGAATAACCGCGTCACCGGTTCCCCCGCCGACACGCGCGGCGGATAATGCCGCCATGCAGATCGGCCCCTACCGCATCGAACCCGCGGTGATGCTGGCCCCCATGGCCGGCGTCACCGACAAGCCATTCCGGCTGCTGTGCAAGCGGCTGGGCGCGGGCATGGCGGTGTCGGAAATGACCATCAGCGACCCGCGTTTCTGGAACACCTCCAAGTCGCTGCATCGCATGGACCACGAGGGCGAACCAAGCCTGGTCAGCGTGCAGATCGCCGGCACCGAACCGGAGCAGTTGGCGAATGCCGCGCGCTACAACGCCGACCACGGCGCACAGATCATCGACATCAACATGGGCTGCCCGGCGAAGAAGGTGTGCAACACCTGGGCGGGTTCCGCGTTGATGCGCGACGAGCCGCTGGTGGGCCGCATCCTGGAAGCGGTGGTGAAGGCCGTTGATGTGCCGGTGACGCTGAAGATCCGCACCGGCTGGGATTGCGACCACCGCAACGGCCCGGTGATCGCGCGCATCGCGCAGGAAAGCGGCATCGCATCGCTGGCGGTGCATGGTCGCACCCGCGACCAGCACTACACCGGCAGCGCCGAGTACGAAACCATCGCCGCGATCAAGGCCGCGCTGCGTATTCCCGTGGTGGCCAACGGCGACATCGATTCCCCGGACAAGGCGGCGCGCGTACTGGCGCAGACCGGTGCCGACGCCGTGATGATCGGCCGCGCCGCGCAGGGGCGCCCGTGGATCTTCCGCGAAGTCGCCCACTTCCTCGCCACTGGCGAATACCTGCCGCCGCCGTCGCTACCCGAGGTGCGCGACATCCTGCTGGGGCACCTGCACGCACTGCATGGCTTCTATGGCGAACCGCAGGGCGTGCGCATCGCGCGCAAGCACCTGGGCTGGTACGCCAGGGACCGCCCCGAAAACCTCGCATTCCGCGCGGTGGTCAATCGCGCCGAGAGCGCGGACGAGCAGGTGCGGCTGACACGTGACTACTTCGACGCCCTGATCGCCGGCGTCGCGCCGGTACTGCCTGCCGCCGCCTGAGGAGAGAGCCCATGTCCGAGAACGATGAACGCCCTGCCTACCTTCATGGATTCTCGTCGGTCGAACAGGCGCGCCTGATGAAGCAGGCGCGCCTGCTCGAAAGCACGCTGTTCAACCATGTCGACTACACCGGGGCACGCCGGTTGCTGGAAGTGGGCAGCGGCGTGGGGGCTCAGACCGAGATCCTGTTGCGCCGCTTCCCCGACGTGCACGTGACCTGCGTCGATTTCAACGACGTGCAACTGCAGGCCGCGCGGCAGAACCTGGCCACCATGCCCTGGTGCCGCGACCGCTACACCCTGCAACAGGCAGATGCCAGCCGGCTGCCTTACGGCGCGCGCGAGTTCGACGCTGCCTTCCTATGCTGGATCCTGGAGCATGTGCCGAACCCGGCACGCGTGCTGAGCGAAGTGCGCCGCGTGCTGGCACCCGGTTCGCCGATCTACATCACCGAAGTGATGAACTCATCGTTCCTTCTGCATCCCTATTCGCCGAATACATGGCGCTACTGGATGGCATTCAACGACTTCCAGTACGACAGCGGCGGCGACCCGTTCATCGGCGCGAAGCTGGGCAACCTGCTGCTCGCCGGCGGCTACCGCGACGTCGCCACCGAGATCAAGACGGTGCACTTCGACAACCGCGAGCCGGCACGGCGCAAGGACATGATCGCGTTCTGGGAAGAACTGCTGCTGTCGGCGGCCGACTCGCTGGTCGAAGCCGGCCGCGTGACGCAGGACGTCGTGGACGGCATGCGCCGGGAAATGCGCGACGTGCAGAACGACCCGGATGCGGTGTTCTTCTATGCGTTCGTGCAGGCGCGCGCAACGGTTTACTGATGAAGGTATACGCACGCTAAACATGACCTGAGTCACCGTGCTTTCCGGCACTGGGGCGTGCAGCCATGCAGCGCGAGGATGGGCGTGCCGGTTCCCCCGCCGGCCTGCGGAGTACCGCAGCCAACAAGCGGTAATCACCTCCCCTGGAGGCTGTCATGAATGCAAGAACCCCGCTCTTCGTCGCCTTGTTCGCCCTGCCCTTCTCCGTGCAGGCCGGCGACAGCATCAAACAACTTGCCGAGTACACCGGCATGAGCGAACGCAAGGTACAGATGGTGATCGGTCCGCGCACCGCTTTCCCGGAATATCGCGCTTCCTACCAACGCGCCGCCACCCAGTTCCGTGCCGCGGTGGGTGAAGACAATTTCCGGCGGGCGTTGAACGGCGAGTCGTTCGTTCTGGAACGCCGCACCGATTCCAGCCCGCAGCAACGTGTTGCGGTGGACGCGGTGCCGGCAGCGCAACCCGCGGACCCCGTCCGCAAGGAACGGCTCACTGGCTCCTGACGCCTCGCCTGTCCCACGGGGCTGACGTGCCGGCTTCCACGACGCGTCAGCCGATGGCGGACCGCAATGGCTCCGTTGATGGATGACGGATGCGATGCCACATGGCGGCAACCAACTGCAGCAGCCCTTCCGTGCCCGACACGGGTGCGGCCCAGGGCTGTTGCACCGGCGTCACCGGAGTCCACGCTCCGTCGCGTCGCTCGGCCACTTCGAAGCTGAAGCTGTAGTCCGGCTCCAACCCCATTCGCAGATCCGACAGCACCAGGCGATCCTGCTGCACTCGCGCGCGCATGAAGCCGCGGTTGAACCAGGACAGCCGCTGGACCGCTGGAACAGCGTGCGCCTCCGCCAGTGCCTGCACGTTGGACGGATAGCCGCGGAACCGCAGCGGACCGTCATCGGCCAGGACGGATCGCTCCGCTTCCACGTATCCGGACGGCGTCATCGCCACCACGCGCCACAGCAGCGTATTGAACGGCATCGGCACGGAGAAGCGAGGCGCAGCGCCCAGCCCCATCGAGGCAAGCGTCCGCTCCGCCTCGCGATCGACCATGGCCTTGGCCAGCAGCGACCACCCCAGGTATGCGCTGCTCAACACGAGACCGACCGCGAGCGCGCGTTGCGCCGCGGCGCGTTCGCGCAGGAACCACGCCACGATGCAGGCCACCAGCAACCACACCGTGTACAGCGGATCGATGATGAAGACGCTGGACCACATGACCGGCGGCGGCGTCAGTGGCCACCACAGCTGCGTGCCGTAGACAGTAAAGGCGTCCAGCAGCGGATGCGTGACCAGGGCCAACTGGATGGCCCAGAACCACCGCGTCGGCGATGCGGCAACCCGCCCATTGCCGAACCGCTTGAACAGCCACCAGACCAACCAGCCGACCAGGGGCAACACGAATAGCGAATGGCTGAAACTGCGATGCACGGTCATCAGCGTGACCGGGTTGTCCGAGAACAATGCGATGGGCAGGCTGTCGAGGTCCGGCAGCGTGCCGAGGGCCGCGCCGGCGAGCAGCGCGGCACGGCGATGCGCGGCGGGGGCGATGGCGGCGGCGATGGCACCGCCGAGGAAGATCTGGCTGAGGGAATCCATGCGGCGATCCTAGCAGCCGCCGAAGGGATTCCTCACGCCGCGCGCGGCACGTCCTGCGGGACCAGGCGCAGGCGCGGCGCAACCTCGGCCAGCACCTTGCCGGTATGCGAGAGCAGGCACAGGGTGCCGTCGGCCTCCTCGCTGAGCGCGGTAAGGCTTTCGACCCAGTCGCCGTCATTCGCGTACAGCAGACCATCGCGCTGGAACAGCGACGCGCGATGGATGTGTCCGCAGACGATGCCGTCCAGCCCGCGGCGCCGCGCATCGTCCAGGCCCGCCTGCACGAAGCGGGCGATATAGCGCTCGGCCGCATCGCTCTGCCGCTTCAGGTATTCCGCCAGCGACCAGTAGCGCAGGCCGAGCCGGCGACGCAGCTGGTTGGTCAGCCGGTTGCCGGTGAGGATGCGGTAGTAGAGCCAGTCGCCGAACTTCTCCTGCAGCCCGCCGAAGTGGGTGATGCCATCGTAGTCGTCGCCATGCGTCACCAGCAGCCTGCGTCCGTCCAGGGTGGTGTGGATCGCGCGACGCCTGACCTGCATGGCGGGCAGCATCAGGCCGCAGAACCGCCGGATGGGCCGGTCGTGATTGCCGGGGACATAGATGAGCTCGGTGCCGTTGCGTGCCAGCGCGTGCAGCGCCTCGACGACCCGATTGTGGGCCGCATCCCACGACGCGCGGCGCTGCGCCATCCACCACAGGTCGACGATATCGCCCACCAGATACAGGCGCCTGCAGCGCAGGCCGGCGAGGAAGTCGGCGAACTCAGCGGCGTGGCAGTGCTTGGAACCGAGGTGGACGTCGGAGACGAAGACCGCGCGCCGCATCGGGGGTGGCGCGGCCAGCGGGCTCATGCCGCCGTCTCCATCGGACGCCACGCGTCGCCGAGGTAGCGTTCCCGCTTCCTCGGGCGGATCCGGTGCAGATCCACTTCGATCAGGCCATCGATGGAGTCGCTGAAATCAGGATCGACGCCGAACGCGAGGAAGCGTGCACCACCGGGTTCGCACAGGTCGGTGTACTGCTTGTAGAGCATCGGTACGGTCGCCCCCAGCGTGTCCAGGTTGGTCTTCAGCACGCGGAATGCGGTGTCGGCATCCAGCGCATCGAAGCGGGGGGGCGTGGCGGTGTAGCGGAACGGATGGCGCGAGCTTGCTTCGCCGTTCGGGTCGCCGTAGTAGTGGGCGTAGTACGCGACGATCTGCTCGCGCGCATCCAGCGGCAGCGCCGCACTCATCGACACTGCGCCGAACAGGTAGCGCACGCGCGGATGGCGGCGCAGGTACGCGCCGATGCCCTGCCACAGGTAGTCGATGCTGCGGCTGCCCCAGTAGTCGGGCACCACGAAACTGCGCCCCAGTTCCATGCCGGCGGCCAGGCGAGGCAGGGCGTCGTCCGCATAGTCGAACAGCGAGGCCGTGTAGAGGCCCTTCAGGCCCTGCGCCGCCAGCACCGGCGCGCCGCGCGCGATCCGGTAGGCGCCGGCGATCTTCCGCTGCGCGGCATCCCACAGCACGATGTGCTCGTACCACGCGTCGAAGGCATCCACGTCCATCCGCTTGCCGGTGCCCTCGCCCACGGCTCGGAACGTCAGCTCGCGCAGACGCCCGATCTCGCGCAGCAGCGCCGAGCCTCCGGCCAGGCGCCCCACGCAGATGCGCTTTCCATCGCTGGTTTCGCCCAGCACGTCGAGCGAAGCGATGCAGGCTTCGAGCGCTTCCGGCGCCAGCGCATCGACCAGGGGCTCCAGTGGCTCGCCAGCGTCCGGCGCGGGCAATTCCACCCCGCCCCCCAACGCATACAGCGCCTTGCGCACGCGCAGGATCTGCGCAGCGGCATCCTCCTGCGCATCCATGCGCAGGCACTGCCCCACATGCAACCGCAGGCGCCGCTGATGGCGACGGAACATCTCGCGCGCAAGCAACGCCGTGCCGGCCGGCTTGAACAGCGCCGATGCACCGTAGAACAGCGCCGAATTGCGCGCTTCCACCCGGATGGGCAGTACCGGAGCGGCTGTCGTGCGGGCGAAACGGAGGAAGCCCCGGCGCCAGCGGGTATCGCGCACGCCCCGCGGGCCAAGCCGGGACACCTCGCCGGCGGGGAACACAATCACGCATTGCTCGGCTTCCAGCGCCTGTTCGACCGCGCGCACGCTGTCAGCGCCCGGCTTGCCACCAAGGATGCGGACCGGCAGCAACAGGCTGGCCAGCGGTGCGATTCCCGTCAGGAAGTCATTGGCGACGATCTTCACGTCACGCCGCACACGACCGACCAGTTGCAGCAGCGCCAGGGCGTCCAGCGCACCGGAAGGATGGTTGGCCACGATCAGCAACCGGCCCTGCGCCGGGATGCGTCGCTCCGCAGCAGGGTCGACGGTCGGCCGCAGGTTGAGGTGGTCGATGGCGGCATCGACGAAGTCGAGTCCGTGCAGGTGGCCGTGATCGGCCAGGAAGGCATACGCCTGGTCCAAGCGGGACCAGCGGCCCAGGGTGCGCAGCAGTGGCCGGGTCAGCCCGGCGCGACGGCCGCGGAACCAGTGCGGATAGCGTTCGACGATCTGCTGTTCCAGGGGGCGCATGGTCGTGGCAAAGCCTGGCGGCGGGGTTTCGCCGCGCAGCCTGCGCCTGGCCGGCGACAGCCCGGTTTCCGTTTTCTGGCAGTCAGGTGACAGCGGAGCCGTGATCCCCGCTTAACCCGCGGCAACCCTGAACGACGCAGAATGCACGCACCGCCTCCGGCGTGTATCATGCGCGCCCATCTTTTCATCCGAATCAAAGGATATAAGCCTGATGTCCAGCTACCTGTTCACCTCCGAATCGGTCTCCGAAGGCCATCCGGACAAGATCGCCGACCAGATCTCCGACGCCGTGCTGGACGCGATCCTGGCCCAGGACAAGCGCGCACGCGTTGCCTGCGAGACGCTGGTGAAGACGGGCGCCGCCATCGTGGCCGGCGAAGTCACCACCACCGCCTGGGTGGACATCGAGTCGCTGGCGCGCAAGGTCATCAACGACATCGGCTACGACAATTCGGACGTCGGCTTCGACGGCCACACCTGCGCCATCATCAACATGCTGGGCAAGCAGTCGCCGGACATCAACCAGGGCGTGGATCGCAAGAAGCCGGAAGAACAGGGCGCTGGCGACCAGGGCCTGATGTTCGGCTACGCCTGCAACGAGGCGCCGGAATTCATGCCGGCCCCGCTGTACTACAGCCACCGCCTGGTGGAACAGCAGGCCAAGGTGCGCAAGAAGGGCAAGCTGAAGTGGCTGCGCCCCGACGCCAAGTCGCAGGTCACCCTGCGCTACGACGGCAACACCGTCCTGGGCCTGGATGCCGTGGTGCTGTCGACCCAGCATGATCCGGACATCAAGCAGAAGGACTTGATCGAGGCCGTGCGCGCCGAGATCCTGGTCCCCGTGCTGCCGAAGAAGTGGCTGGACGCGCTGCCGAAGAACAAGGTGCACATCAACCCGACCGGCAAGTTCGTCATCGGCGGCCCGGTGGGCGACTGCGGCCTGACCGGCCGAAAGATCATCGTCGACAGCTACGGCGGCATGGCCCGTCACGGCGGCGGCGCGTTCTCGGGCAAGGATCCGTCGAAGGTGGACCGTTCGGCCGCCTACGCCGCGCGCTACGTCGCGAAGAACATCGTGGCCGCCGGCCTGGCCGACAAGTGCGAAGTGCAGGTCTCCTACGCCATCGGCGTGGCCGAGCCGACCTCGATCTCGGTGACCACCTTCGGCACCGGCAAGGTCGGTGACGACGTGATCGAGAAGCTGATCCGCAAGCACTTCGACCTGCGTCCGTACGGCATCACCAAGATGCTGGACCTGGAGCACCCGATCTACCAGCCGACCGCCAGCTACGGCCACTTCGGCCGCAAGCCGCGCGAGATCAGCTACGTGGACGGCGCCGGCAAGAAGCAGACCGCGACCGCCTTCTCCTGGGAGAAGACCGACCGCGCCGAGGCCCTGCGCAAGGACGCCAAGCTGAAGTAACCGCCGCCGGACATCGCGACGACCGGAACGGGCCGCTCACGCGGCCCGTTTTCTTTTCCGGCGACGGGCCGCACGCCCCACGCCGGGATCGGTTAGCCTGCGCGCCTCACCTTGCGGAGGCGTGCCATGGAATCGCTGAAGAGCCACCAGCTCACGATGACGGTGCTGATGACGCCCGACATGGCCAATTTCTCCGGCAAGGTCCACGGCGGCGCGATCCTCAAGCTGCTGGACCAGGTGGCCTACGCCTGCGGCAGCCGCTACGCCGGCAAGTACGTGGTCACCCTGTCGGTGGACCAGGTGATGTTCCGCCAGGCCATCAACGTGGGCGAGCTGGTGACCTTCCTCGCCTCGGTCAATCACACCGGTACCTCGTCGATGGAGATCGGCATCAAGGTGGTGGCCGAGGACATCCGCAAGCAGAGCGTGCGCCACGCCAACAGCTGCTTCTTCACCATGGTGGCCGTGGACGACGAGGGCCGCACCACCCCGGTGCCGCCGCTGGAGCCCACCACACCGGACGAGATCCGACGCTTCGCCGCCGCACGCCTGCGCCGCCAGTTGCGCGAGGAAATGGAACGGCGGCACGCCGAACTGGGCATCCGGGCAGCGGAAAACGCCTGAACCGCCGTTTCGGCCGGCGCGCGCCGGCTACAATACGCACATGTCCTTGATGCAATTCCAGCGGGTCGACTTCAGTGTCGGCGGGCCGCTTCTCCTCGAACACGTAGACCTTTTCATCGAACCCGGCGAGCGCGTCTGCATCGTCGGCCGCAACGGCATGGGCAAATCCACGCTGATGCGGCTGATGGCCGGCGAGCTGAAGCCCGACGACGGCGAAATCCGCGTGCAGAACGGTGTCGTCGTCGCGCGCATGGCGCAGGAAGTCCCGCAGGACACGCAGGGCACGGTGTTCGATGTGGTGGCCGAAGGGCTGGGCGACCTGGGCCAGTTGCTGGCGCGCTACCACCATGCACTGCACGACGGCGACATGGACGCGATGGGCGAGGCGCAGGCACAGATCGAGGCGCAGCATGGCTGGGACCTGGATCTGCGCGTGCAGCAGGTGCTGACGCGCCTGGAACTGCCCGAGGAGACCGACTTCGCCGCCCTGTCCGGCGGCATGAAGCGGCGCGTACTGCTGGCGCAGGCCCTGGTCCGCAAGCCCGACATCCTGCTGCTGGACGAGCCGACCAACCATCTGGACATCGAAGCGATCGCCTGGCTGGAGGGCTTCCTCAAGCAGTTCGACGGCAGCATCGTCTTCGTCACCCACGACCGCAGTTTCCTGCGTTCGCTGGCCACGCGCATCGTCGAGATCGATCGCGGCCAGCTGACCAGCTGGCCCGGCGACTACGACAACTACCTGCGTCGGCGCGAGGAGCGCCTGCATGCCGAAGCGCAGGAGAACGCGCGCTTCGACAAGCTGCTGGCGCAGGAAGAAGTGTGGATCCGCCAGGGCATCAAGGCGCGCCGGACGCGCAACGAAGGCCGCGTGACCGCGCTGAAGGCGATGCGCCGCGAACGCGCGCAACGGCGCGAACTGTCCGGCAACGTCCGGATGGAAGTGGCCAGTGCGCAGAATTCCGGCAAGAAGGTCATCGAGGCGAAAGGCATCACCCAGGCCTACGACGGACGCGTGCTGCTGGACGATGTGTCGGCCACCATCATGCGTGGCGACCGTGTCGGCATTGTCGGCCCGAACGGCGCCGGCAAGTCGACGCTGCTGAAGATCCTGCTGGGCGAACTCGCCCCGCAGCACGGCGAAGTGAAGCTGGGCACCGGGCTGCAGATCGCCTACTTCGACCAGCACCGCAGCCAGCTGGATGAATCGCGCACCGCGCTGGAGAACGTGGCCGAAGGCAGCGACTTCGTCGAACTCAATGGCAGCCGCAAGCACATCATCGGCTACCTGCAGGACTTCCTGTTCTCGCCCGAGCGCGCACGCGCGCCGATCACCCGCCTGTCCGGCGGCGAACGCAACCGCCTGCTGCTGGCCAAGCTGTTCGCGCAGCCATCCAACCTGCTGGTAATGGACGAACCGACCAACGACCTGGACGTGGAAACGCTGGAGCTGCTGGAAGAACTGCTGCTGGACTACAAGGGCACGCTGCTGCTGGTCAGCCACGACCGCGACTTCCTCGACAACGTGGTCACCAGCACCCTGGTGCTGGAAGGCGAAGGCAGGCTGGGCGACTACGTGGGCGGCTATTCGGATTGGCTGCGTCAACGCCGCATGCCGGCCGCGACCTCCGGATCACCCACCAAGCCGACGCTCTCGCAGCAGCCCGAACCTGTCGCCGCCAAGCGCAAGCTGGGCTTCAAGGAAGCCCGCGAACTCGAACAGTTGCCTGCACGCATCGAAGCACTGGAAGGCGAGGTCGCGAAACGCACGCAGGCCATGAATGACCCGGCCTACTATCAGCAGCCTCCTGCCGACCTCCAACGCGCGAACGACGAACTCGCGGCGAAACAGGCGGAACTGGACCACGCCTACCAGCGCTGGTCGGAGCTGGATGGGTGAGCAATGGCTTCACTGTAGGAGCGACGTGAGTCGCGACCGCAGGCGTTGACTGCCGGTGGCCGTCGTTGCATCCGCCGGCCCATCGATCACGTCTTCTCTCTGTTTCGATCCACCGCGACCGGATAGCGTGCGGTCGCGACTTGCGTCGCTCCTACAACGGCAGGTTCGCTCACCCCGTGTTCTGTACGCCCTGTGACACGCCGTTGATGCTCGCCACCAGTGCGTGCAGCAATGCCTCGTCCTCGCGCCCGCTCGCGCGCCAGCGCTTCAGCAGGTCGGCCTGCATGACGCTGATGGGATCGATGTAGGGGTTGCGCAAGCGGATGGACAGCGCGAGGCGCTGGTCGTGCTGCAGCAGCCATTCGTTGCCGTTCAGCGCCAGCACCCAGTGCAGTACCGAAGCATGTTCGCGCTGCACCTGCGGGAAGAACACGTCGTGCAGGTCACCCGCCATGCGCGAGTACATCTCGGCAATGCTCAGGTCGCCCTTGGCCAGCACCATCGATACGTCGTCCAGGAAGGTCTTGAAGAACGGCCAGTCGCGCGCCATCTCGCGCAGCGCGTCTTCGCCGTAGGCGTCCGCAGCTGCCTGCAGGCCGGCGCCCACGCCGTACCAGCCGGGGATCACCGCGCGTGCCTGGCTCCAGGCGAACACCCACGGAATCGCGCGCAGGTTGCCGAGTGCCGCGTCCTGCCCCAGGCGTCGCGAGGGACGCGAGCCCAGCGTCATCCGCTCGATCACATCGATCGGCGTGGCGCTGCGGAAATAGTCCATGAAGCGCGGCGACTGCACGAACGCGCGGTAGGCCTGCGTGCTCTCGCTCGCGACCAGCGCCATGACTTCGCGCCAGCGTGCTTCGCGCGGTTCCGGTGGACGCGGGCGCAGGCTGGACAGCAACACGGCGCCGACGGACTGTTCAAGCGAGCGCAGTGCCAGCGCACGGATGCCGTACTTGCGATGGATCACTTCGCCCTGCTCGGTCACGCGCAGGCGGCCGTCGACGCTTCCGCGCGGTGCCGCTTCCAGCGCGCGCGAGGTCTTGCCGCCCCCGCGGATGATCGACCCGCCACGGCCATGGAAGAACGTCAGCTTGATGCCGAGTTCATGCGCGGCATCGACGAGATCCACCTGTGCCCGCTGCAGGCCCCAGCGCGAGGCGGCGATGCCGCCGTCCTTGCCGCTGTCGGAGTAGCCCAGCATCACCATCTGCACGTTGTCGCGCGCGGCCAGGTGGGCGCGGTAGACGGGGTCGGCCAGCAGGTCGCGCAGCACGTCGGTGCCGTGCCCGAGGTCGTCGATGGTTTCGAACAGCGGCGCGATGTCGAGCGGCACCTGCCCTGCATCGTCGACCAGCCCGCCCCGCCGCGCCAGCGCCAGCACGGTCAGCACGTCGGCGCGACTGTGCGCCATGCTGATGATGTAGGTGCCCAGCGCGTCGGTGCCATGGCGCGTGCGCGCATCGGCCAATGCACGGAACACGGCGTCGAGGCGTTCGTTGCCTTCCTGATCGGATGCGGGCAATGCCTTGTCGCCGTGCGCGTAAGGCCCCAGCAGCGCTGCACGTTCCACGGCGTCACGGTTTTCCCACCCGCCATCGCCGAGTGCGGCCGCCACGGCGCGCGCGTGCACGCTGGATTCCTGGCGCACATCCAGCCGAGCGAGATGGAAGCCGAAGGTCCGCACGCGCCACGCCAGCCGGCGCACGGCGAACCAGCCGGCATGGATGCCGCGGTTGGCTTCCAGGCTGTGCAGGATCAGATCGATGTCGTGCGCCAGTTCCTCCGGCGAGGCATAGCCTTCGGCGCGGTCTTCCAGCGTGGCCTGCAGGCGCGCACGCATCAGGTCGTTGAGCAGGCGGTACGGCATGTCGCCATGGCGTGGGCGCGACTTCTTCACGGCCTCCGGCATCAGCGCGCGATACGCCTCCACGCGCGCGGTCACGTCGGACGACACCCCGATGATGGAACTGGACTGGCTGAGCAGCGTGGTGAGCTGGCGCAGTTCCTTCAGGTAGCGCGTCAGGATGGCGCGCCGTTGCGCATCCAGCGTGGCGGTGACGGTGCCGGCGTCGACGTTGGGATTGCCGTCCATGTCGCCGCCGACCCAGGTGCCGAAACGCAGCACGCGCGGGAGGTGCGCGGTGACCTGCGGCGCAGCGCCGTAGACCTCGGTGATCGCGTTCTCCAGCGTTTCATACAGCACCGGAATGACCCGGTAGAGCACTTCGATCAGATAGAAGCCGACATGCTCGCGCTCGTCTTCAACGCCCGGGCGTACGGGTGACGAGTCGGCCGTCTGCCAGGCCGAGGTCAGCGCCATGCGGAAGCGTGCCGTGTCGGTCGCCAGCTCGCCCGGCGTGCGCGTGCCATCCAGCCCGTTGATCAGGCTGGCCACCATCAGTTGCTCCTTCTCCAGCAGCGCCCGGCGCACGGCTTCGGTCGGATGGGCGGTGAACACCGGCTCCACATCGATGCGCGGCAGCCACTGCGCCAGCTCGTCCAGCGTCACGCCCTGTGCTTTGAGCTTGGACAGGGTGTCGTGCAGGCCGTCGGGCTGCGGCCGGGCGCTGCCGGCCCGCTGGTAGTCGCGGCGGCGACGGATGCGGTGGACGCGCTCGGCGATGTTCACCACCTGGAAGTACGTGCTGAAGGCGCGGATCAACGATTCCGCCTGTTCGGGCGGTTGGCCATCCAGCAGCCCGGCCAATGATTGCGGCGGCTCGCCGGTCTGCCGGCGCGCGATGGCCGTGGTGCGTACGCGCTCCACGCCCGCCAGGAAGTCCGGTGACACCTGTTCGGCCAGCATGTCGCCGACCAGGGCGCCCAGCCGGCGCACATCTTCACGCAGGGGGACGTCGGGTGGAGCGAATTCGAGACTGCGGGGGCTGTTCATGCGCGGCGCGTGGATCCCGTCGTTCGTTTGGCTTGTATTGGTATTGCCCAGAAGGACAATTGGTCTGCTGCAGGGCAACAATCCAAGCCTACCCGATCAGGCAAACCCGTGCGCCATCGTTTCATCCGGAACAAGCGATATATAATGGCCGCCCTTCGCCGAGGGGCGCTGCGACCGTGACCATGGAGTCCGGCCAGGCTCGGTGGAATGAACCTGCAACGGCGCCCGGATAACCTGCGACCCTGATCGCACAGACCGGAGCAAGAGCCATGAACGCAGTACGGACGTTTTCGACCGAGGGCGACTACAAGGTCGCCGACATTTCCCTGGCCGACTGGGGCCGCAAGGAACTCGACATCGCCGAGCACGAGATGCCCGGCCTGATGTCGATCCGCCGCAAGCACGCCGCCACCAAACCGCTGAAGGGCGTTCGCGTGACGGGCTCGCTGCACATGACGATCCAGACCGCGGTGCTGATCGAGACGCTGAAGGACATCGGCGCCGACGTGCGCTGGGCTTCGTGCAACATCTTCTCGACGCAGGACCACGCCGCCGCCGCGATCGCTGCCACCGGCACGCCGGTGTTCGCCTGGAAGGGCGAGACGCTGGAGGAATACTGGGACTGCACGCTCGACGCACTGACCTTCACCCTGCCCGACGGCACCCAGACCGGTCCGGAACTGGTGGTGGACGACGGTGGCGACGTCACCCTGCTGATCCACAAGGGCTATGAGCTCGAGAACGGCAGCGACTGGGTCAACACCGCGTCGGGCAACCACGAGGAGCAGGTGATCAAGGACCTGCTGAAGCGCGTCGCCAAGGAGCGTCCGGGCTACTGGACCCGCGTGGTCAAGGACTGGAAGGGTGTGTCCGAAGAGACCACCACCGGCGTGCACCGCCTCTACCAGATCGCCGAGCAGGGCAAGCTATTGGTACCTGCGATCAACGTCAACGACTCGGTCACCAAGTCCAAGTTCGACAACCTGTACGGCTGCCGCGAGTCGCTGGCCGATGGCCTGAAGCGTGCGATGGACGTGATGCTGGCCGGCAAGCTCGCCGTGGTCTGCGGCTATGGCGACGTGGGCAAGGGCTCGGCGCACTCGCTGCGCGCGTACGGCGCCCGCGTCATCGTCACCGAGATCGATCCGATCTGCGCGCTGCAGGCGGCGATGGAAGGCTTCGAGGTCAACACGGTCGAAGACAGCCTGGGTCTGGCCGACATCTATGTCACCACGACCGGCAACAAGGACATCATCACCCTCGAGCACATGAAGGCGATGAAGGACCAGGCCATCGTCTGCAACATCGGCCACTTCGACAACGAAATCCAGGTGGACGCGCTGTACGCCTCGGAAGCCAAGCGCATCAATATCAAGCCGCAGGTCGACAAGTTCGTGTTCCCCAACGGCAACGCGATCTTCCTGCTGGCCGAAGGCCGCCTGGTGAACCTGGGCTGCGCCACCGGCCACCCGAGCTTCGTCATGTCGAACTCCTTCGCCAACCAGACGCTGGCGCAGATCGACCTGTGGGCGAACAAGGACGTGTACGAGAAGACCGTGTACCGCCTGCCGAAGCAGCTCGACGAGGAAGTCGCGCGCCTGCACCTGGAGAAGATCGGCGTGAAGCTGACCACGCTCACGAAGGACCAGGCCGACTACCTCGGCGTGGCGGTCGAAGGCCCGTACAAGCCGGACCACTACCGCTACTGATCGCGGCGGCGGTTTCGCTGCACTACCGGAACGGGCGCCCCAGGGCGCCCGTTCTGCATTGCGTGACGGAATGCGCTTTACCGTCACCGTCACCACACCCCGGCGCTTGCCTCCCCGGCGCGATCATCGCAAGCTTGGCCGCCGTTTCGGTTTGCGCCGGGCACTGTCCTTCGTGACCCGTCGCGCAACGACGTCAATCCGGGAGTGGACATGCAACGCGACCAGGGGAGCGGCGGCACAGCGCACCCCGCAAGCAAGGCAACACCAGCAACGGAACCCCGCCTGGGCGAAAAACTCGGCTACGGCGTCGGCGATTTCGGCTTCAATCTGTATTGGGCCAACATCTCGGCGTTCCTGCTCATCTTCTATACCGACGTGATGGGACTGGCGGCTGCTGCGGTCGGCACGATGATGCTCGTCACCAAGGTGGTGGACGCCATCACCGATCCGCTGATGGGCGCGCTGGCCGATCGCACGCGCAGCCGGTTCGGCCGCTTCCGGCCCTACCTGCTCTATGGCGCATTGCCGATGGCATGCGCGGGCGTGCTGACCTGGACCGTGCCCGACCTGGGCGACGGGGGAAGACTGGTGTGGGCGTACGCGACGTTCACCCTGATGATGCTCGCCTATACGGTGCTGAGCATTCCCTACTCCGCGCTCTCCGGCGTGATCACCGCCGACAGCCAGCAGCGCACGCAGTTGATCAGTTTCCGCTTCATCGCCGCCTTCGCCGGCACGATGGCGGTGAACTGGCTCACGCTGGATCTGGTGCGGTGGCTGGGACGCGGCGACGAGGCGCTGGGCTGGCAGTTGACGCTGTCGCTGTACGGCGTGATCGCCACGGCAGCATTCGTCACCGTGTTCCTGACCACGCGCGAGCGCGTCGCGCCTCCACCGCAGCAGCGCAGTGCGATCCGGCAGGACATCGCGGACCTGCTGCACAACCGGCCGTGGATGGTGCTGTTCGCGCTGGCGCTGATCATCATGGTGACCATCGTGATGCGTGGTGGCTCGCTGGCGTATTACCTCAAGTACCACCTCGAGCGGCCGGAGCTGACCGGTCTTTTCCTTGGCACCTATGCGCTGGCCCTGGCCGTGGGCGCCGGACTGACGCCCCTGATGACCCGCTACGTGGACAAGCGGCGATTGATGGCATGGCTGATGGCGGGCGTCGGCGTGGTGAGCTGTGCGATGTTCTTCATCCCCCCTGACGCGGTCTGGCTCATGTTCGCGCTGAACCTTCTGGTCGGACTGATGCTGGGGCCCAAGTCACCCCTGGCCTTTTCGATGTACGCCGACTGCGCCGACTACACCGAATGGAAGACCGGTCGGCGCGCCACCGCGATGACCTTCGCCGCGGCGACGTTCTCGCAGAAGCTCGGCGGCGCGCTGGCTTCGGCGACCATCGCCTGGATCCTGGCCGGGATGGGCTACGTGGCCAACGCAGCGCAGTCGGACGCCTCGCGGCTGGGCATCGTGCTGCTGCTGACCGTGATTCCGGGCGCCGTCGCCCTGCTGGCCGCGTGGGTCATGCGGTTCTATCCGCTGGATGGCGCCACGTTGTCGCGGGTCCAGGCCGAACTGCAGTCCCGCCGGGAGGCATCGGCATGACGGACGTGCCTTGCGGCTTCGAGGAGCAGGGCCGCCGCTTCGTCCTGACCAGCCCCACGGCGATGCCCGCCGCGTCCACGTTCCTGTGGAACCGGAGGATGCTGCTGCAGCTCAACTGCCGCGGGTTCGCCACGGCGCAGTTCATGCAGCCGGAGCCCGCCAAATACGCGCATGCACCGACGCTGGAGGCCAAGACCTTCATGCAGCCGGAGCAGCCGTACTACGCGCATCACCCGGGCCGCTTCTGCTACGTGAAGGACGAGGAGGACGGCGGACTTTTCTCCGTGCCGCACGAACCGGTGCGACGGATGCCGGAGGCATTCGCGTTCTCCGTCGGCCTGGCCGATGTGGCGTGGCGCGTGCGATGCGCGGGCATCGAGGTCGAAATGGGCGTGGTGTTGCCGGTCGACGAGGTGGCGGAGTTGTGGACGGTGCGCGTGCGCAACCGGTCGGGGCGTCGACGACGCCTCAGCCTGTATCCCTACTTTCCGGTCGGCTACATGTCGTGGATGAACCAGTCGGGCAGCCATCGCGCCGATCTGGGCGGCATCGTCTGCGCCAGCGTCACGCCTTACCAGAAGGTCGAGGATTACTTCCGCAACCGCGACTTCAAAGACCGCACCGTCCTGCTCTACGAGCGGACGCCGGATGCATGGGAAGCCCACCAGGCGAACTTCGAAGGCGAAGGCGGATTGCATGCGCCGCAGGCCATCGTCGGCCAGGAACTGCTGGGCGGCGGCGACGCGGCCTACGAAATGCCCACCGCCGTGCTGCAGTACCGGGTGGACCTCGCGGAGGATGAGGTACAGGAGTACCGCTTCCTGTTCGCGCCGGCGCGCGATGACGACGAGATCCGGCGCCTGCGCGAACGGCATCTGTCGAAGGAAGCGTTCGCAGGGGCGGCGACAGGCAGCGCGGCCTACGTCGACGCGGGCACGGGATGCCTGCGCATCGAGACACCGGACCCGTGGCTGGATGCGTTCGCCAACCACTGGTTGCCGCGCCAGGTCTACTACCACGGTGACGTCAACCGCCTGACCACGGACCCGCAGACGCGCAACTACCTGCAGGACCACATGGGGATGGGCTTCCTGCGTCCGGAAGCCGCACGGGCGGCGTTCCTGCACGCCCTGTCGCAGCAGGAGCCTTCCGGGGCGATGCCGGACGGCATCCTGCTGGTGGAAGGTGCCGAGCTGAAGTACATCAACCAGATCCCGCACACCGACCACTGCGTGTGGCTGCCGATCTGCCTGCGCGCATACCTGGACGAGACCGGCGACGACGCCATCCTCGACGCCCTGGTGACCGACCGCCATGGAGAAACGGTCAGCGTGTCCGAGCGCATCACGCGCGCCATGCGCTGGCTGCTGCAGGCACGCGACGCGCGCGGCCTGAGCTATATCGCGCAGGGCGACTGGTGCGACCCGATGAACATGGTCGGCTGGCGCGGACGCGGCGTGTCCGGCTGGCTGACGCTGGCCAGCGCCTATGCATTGAAGCAGTGGGCGGAGATCTGCGCGCGCCGCGGCGATGACATGCTCGCCGGCGAGTTCCGCGTGGGCACGCAGGCGTGCAACGCCGCCATGAACACACACCTGTGGGACGGAGACTGGTACGGGCGCGGCATCACCGACGATGGTGTCGCGTTCGGCGTCAGCGGGGATGGCCAAGGCCGCATCTTCCTCAACCCGCAGAGCTGGGCCATCCTCAGTGGCGCGGCCGACGCCGACAAGCGCGCGCGCATGCTGGCCGCCGTCGACACGCACCTGGTGTCGCCCTACGGCGTGACCATGTATGACCCGCCGTACACCCGCATGCGCGAGGATGTCGGACGGGTAACGCAGAAATTCCCCGGCACGGCCGAGAATGGCGCGGTCTACAACCATGCGGCGGCGTTCTATCTGTACAGCCTGTACCAGGCCGGCGACGCCGACCGTGCATGGCAGGTACTGCGCGCGATGCTGCCGACGCCGGACGCCGCCGATTGCCTGCAGCGTGGCCAGTTGCCGGTGTTTGTGCCCAACTACTACCGCGGCGCTTGGCGCCTGCACCCGCGCACCGCCGGCCGCTCCAGCCAACTTTTCAATACCGGCACGGCCGCCTGGCTGTACCGCTGCCTGGTGGAGGAACTGTTCGGTATGCGTGGCGATGGCGATGGGCTGCGGATCGCGCCCCAGCTGCCTTCCCATTGGCCATCGGCACGCGCAACGCGCCGCTTCCGGGGCGCCGTGTTCGAGACGCACATCGAACGCGTCACAGGGCTCGCGCGGATGCGCGTCGCACTGGACGGGCAGTGGCAGGACGACAATGCGATCGAAGGTATCGAAGCCGGACGCACGTACCAGGTGCGGGTGGAACTGCCGGCATGAGCGGCATTCGGGTCGCGGTGGTGATGGGTGTATCCGGCAGTGGCAAGACCACACTGGCGCACGCACTGGCCGACGCCTGGCCCGCGACGTTCCTGGATGCCGATGATTTCCACAGCATCGCCGCGAAGGCGCGCATGGCCGGCGGGCTTCCCCTCACCGACCGCATGCGGGCCCCTTGGGTGCGCCGCATCGCCCTGGAGCTGCAGCGCCGCGTGGCGGCAGGCGAACGCGTGGTGCTGGCGTTCTCCGGCCTGCGCCGACGTCACCGCGATAGGCTGCGTGCGACCGGGTTGCCGTTGCGCTTCCTGTTCCTGCACGGCGACAAGCGGCTCATCGCCGCACGGATGCACGCGCGCAGCGGCCACTACATGCCCGCGTCGCTGCTGGACAGCCAGTTTGCCGCGCTGGAAGAACCCACTGCGGAGACCGATGTAGTCCGGCTCGGCATTGAACAGTCACCGGCAGTGCAGCTGGACCAGGCGTTGGCAGAGCTGCAATGACGTTCTGCGTGCAGTAGATGGCCACCGCGTGAATGCACGGCTTCCCGCATCGCGCATCAGGGGCGCCAGTTGGCGTTGCGGTCCCAGAACGCCACGCTCTGCCGGTAGGCCTCGGCATCCAGCGGCACGCCCGACCCACCCTCCTCCACGCCCAGCGCATTGCGCATCATCGTGATGGGCGCCATGGGGATCTCGTGCGGCGTGGCGGTGTAAAGGCAACCCACCACGCCCCAGTCGCCGTCGATCGGCGCCTTCTCCTTCGCCAGCTGCGCGGCGCTGTACAGGATGACGATCAGGTAGTCGGCCACCGGCGGTTCGACCCCTTCGAACCAGCGCACCAGCACGGGCAGTTCCGCCGACGAACGCGCTTCGTAGGCCGACCGCAGCAGATGCCGGTTGTCGTCGGTGATGGGCACGGTCAGGCAGCGGGTCGCCGTCCAGTTCCGGTGCACATGCAGGCGACAGAACGGCGCATAGCCGGCGAGTACTTCGAACGGCTTCTCATCGTTCAGGCGTTGCTCGAATGCCTCCGGGGTGCAGTCCTGGATGGCATTGCGGCGCCTGTCGGCCGGGAACAGGCGGGTACGGGCGAAAGGGGTCAGGACGATGGTCATGCGGCAGGCGAAGGTGGGAGGGCGACAGGGTAGCTGCGCGGGCCCGCTGTGGGATACGGCCCGGCGCCACAAAGATGCATCATTCATCCGGATGAAGAGATATAATGCCCCCACGATCCGACGGGCGCCCTCCATGCCATCCATCAGCTTCGAGTTCTATCCCCCCAAGACCGATGAGCAGCGCACGCAGCTCGATCGCACCGCGGACAAGCTGAAGACGCATGCGCCCGACTACGTGTCCTGCACGTTCGGCGCCGGCGGCTCCACGCTCAGCTACACATCGGAAACGGTCCGGCACCTCAACCAGCACCACGGCTTCGACGCCGCGCCGCACCTGTCGTGCGTGGGGGGCAGCCGCGAGGAGATCCGCGAACTGCTGCGCCTGTACCGCGCGCTCGGCTGCAAGCGCATCGTCGCCCTGCGCGGCGACCTGCCTTCCGGCATGGGGCATCCGGGTGATCTGCGCTACGCGTCGGAGCTGATCGAATTCATCCGCGCCGAACACGGCGATGCCTTCCATATCGAAGTCGGTGCGTATCCCGAGACGCACCCGCAGGCAGAAGACGCGCTGACGGACCTGCACCACTTCAAGGCCAAGGTCGATGCCGGTGCCGACGGCGCGATCACGCAGTACTTCTACAACCCGGATGCGTACTTCCACTTCGTGGATGCGGTGCGCAAGCTCGGGGTGGAGATCCCGATCATCCCGGGCATCATGCCGATCTCCAACTTCACCCAGCTGCGTCGCTTCTCCGAAGCATGCGGCGCGGAGATCCCGCGCTGGATCGGCAAGCGCATGCAGGCACTGGGCGACGATGCGGACGCCATCCGCGACTTCGGTGCCGACGTGGTCGCCAGCCTGTGCGAACGCCTCGTCGCCGGCGGCGCACCCTCGCTGCACTTCTACACGCTCAACCTGGCCAAGCCCACCCAGACCGTGCTGGCGCGATTGGGCTGGGCCCGTTGAGCGTCGGCCACCGGGTCCGTCCTTCCGGCAGGTGAACGACCTCCCATTCCGTGCGCTTGCGCCATGACCTGGACGCAGGCGCGGATTAGGCTGGCCACATGCGTTCCCTGCCCTGTCTTGCCCTGATTTGCCTGGCCCCGTGGACCTGCCTGAAGGTGCATGACGCACGTGCGCAGCAGCAGGGCGTGCAGCGCTGCAGCACGATGTCCGGCCAGACCGTCTACACCGACAAGCGTTGCGAGGACATCGGCGCGATGGACCGGTTGCCGTCGGGCGACACGCCCGCCGCCGCGACGGGCGCCCTCTACCGTGGAGGTTGCTCCCGCACGCTCAGCGACCTGGTGATGCAGGTCTCGTCCGCGATCCAGGCGAAGGACGTCAACCGCCTGGCCGGCGTTTACCACTGGACCGGCACATCAGACGCCACCGCACTGCGCATCCTCGACCGGCTCGATGCGGTCACCCAGCGTCCGCTGGTCGACATCGTCCCGGTCCGGCCAGCACCTGCACCAGTGCTGGATGCCGCCGGACAGGTGGTCGACGCCAACCAGGATGGCTATTACCCGCATACCGCGCAGCGGCAGCGTCCCATCGGCCTGCGCGTGGTGCAGACGCTGAAGAACAGCGCCACACCCGCCGACACCACGTTCGGCCTGCGCAGGGCCTACAACTGTTTCTGGATAACGCTGTAAGAAACCCCGGGGCCTCACGCGCCCTGCGGCGCAGCGCCCGGCGACTCCGGCGACGTGTCCCGCGCTGGCGAGAAACGCAACGTGGCCACAACGCCTTTCGAGTCCCCCGGACGGACGCCGACCTGCCAGCCATAGAGCGCGCACAGGCGACTGACGATGGACAGGCCGATGCCGCCGCCTTGCGAATGGCCGGCATGCGTGCCGCGATAGCCGCGCTCGAACAGCCGCGCGGCGTCTTCCTTGCTCAGCCCGGGCCCGGAATCGACGACTTCGACGGCATCCGGCAACAGGCGGACGACCACTTCGCCATCCTTGGTGTACTTGACCGCGTTGCCGATCAGGTTGCCCAACGCCACCGACAGTGCGGCTTCGGGCGAGTCCACGGTGATGCCACCTTCGCCTTCGACCCGGAGGATCAGCGGCTTTCCTCCCAGCGTGGCGCGATGGGCATCGAGCAACTGGTCGACCACGCGCGCGACATCGGTGTTGCCATGGCCACGCTCGTTGCGCGACAGCAGCAGCAGCGCGCTGATCAGGTCCGTGCATTGCTGCTCGGCGCGCTGGATGCGCTGGATGCGGGTGCGCGTCTTCTCGTCCATGTCCGGCCGCGACAGCATCAGCTCGACCGAGCCGCGGATGATGGCGAGTGGCGTGCGCAGCTCGTGGCTGACGTCGGCGTTGAACTCGCGGTCGCGCTGGACCACTTCGGTCAGGCGGCCGGAATAGTCGTCCAGCGCCTTGGCGAGTTCACCGACCTCATCCTCGGGAAAGTGGGATGCCAGCGCGCGAGGGTTGCTGCTGCCGCGATAGGAACGGAGACGTGCGGCGAGTTCGGATACGGGGCTCATCACGCGCGAAGCGGACCACCAGCCGATCAACAACGATATACCAGTGAACACCACCACCACGCCGATCAATGCACGATTGAACTTGTCCTTGCCCTTGGCGGACTCTGTCATGTCGTAAGCAAGGAAAAACCACGCGTCCGGCGTCTTCTGCACGGCAAGCCAATAGGAAAACGGCGACCCGTCCTCGTCCGTGCCGGACAACGCGTGTATGCCGTTCGCCAGTTCGTACCAGTCGGGTTGCTCGTTCTTGAGCTGATCGAACTTGTCCGGCGCAAACGCGTAGGCGCGCATCGTCTGGACACGCAGGTCGCGCTGGCGTCCTCCGCTCTCGACATAGCGCCGCTGGTACTCGCTGATGTTCTGGCTCATCGCATCGACCACGAGGTCTTCCTCGACGCGATTCCGCACCCAGTTCGCCGAGAACGCGAGAAGCAGCGTCAGGCAGAAACCCAACAGCACGAACGACAGGATGATGCGAGTGCGCAGCCGCCGCCGGAAGCGGCGGTGGCGACGGGGTTTCGGCGACTCAGCTGCTGGCATCGGGCGCGGCGATGCGGTATCCGATGCCGTGACGGGTCTGGATGTACGGGCTGTCGAACGGCTTGTCCACTACCGCACGCAAGCCATGGATGTGCACGCGCAGGGAATCGGAGTCGGGCAATTCCTCGCCCCAGACCCGCGTTTCCAGCTCCTGGCGCGTCACCACGGCGGGAGACGCCTCCATCAAGGCCTGCAGGATCTTCAACGCAGTGGGATTCAACTGCAGCAGCTTGCCCTGGCGGCGCACTTCCAGCGTATCCAGGTTGTACTCCAGCTCGCCGACCTCCAGCACCCGCGTCTGCACGCCCTTGCCGCGCCGGGACAGCGCATTCAGGCGCACCTCGACTTCCTGCAGCGCGAACGGCTTGATCAGGTAGTCGTCGGCACCGGAATCGAAGCCGGCCAGCTTGTTGTCCAGCGAGTCCCGCGCCGTCAGCATCAGCACCGGCGTCTGCTTGCGAGCCTCGTTGCGCAGCTTGCGGCAGACCTCCAGTCCGTCCATGCCGGGCAGGTTGAGGTCGAGCACGATCGCATCGAACTCATGCACGACCGCCAGGTGCAGTCCGGTCACACCGTCGGCCGCGAAGTCCACCGTATGACCCCGCTCCTCAAGGTAGTCACCAAGGTTGGCGGCGATGTCGCTGTTGTCTTCGATAACCAGGATTCGCATGTCAGGCTTCAGTCAATAATGGGGGAGCGGAAATTCTTGTCCATCTCGTTCCGCGCTTCTTCACGATGACGTCGACGCTCCGCGACCGTGATGCAATGGGTGGTGGCGCGCCTGGTTCCGACAGGCTTCTCCCTCGTGCACACGAGTCGACTCTCTTCGCCTGCATGAGTAAGGATGGCGTTGATCAACTCCTGGTCATTCAATACTGCCACCCGTTGCTCGGCGGACAGTCCGTCTACTGAGCCATTGGCTCTGTCCAGCTGGCTGGACATGCGGCTCAACGCTTCCTTCACCTTGGCCGAATCCTGGGGGCTGATCTCACCATATTTCTCGCCTCCGGCCAGATCATTCAGGATCCGCTGCTGCTGGGCTTCAAAGGGCGACTGGATATCCAGTGCATTGCGGGAGCCCTCGCGTGTAGACAGGGAATCAATCTTGGCATGCGCTACCGAGGATGTGACCAGCAATACGCCCAGAACAATCGCCTTGTGCATGCTTTGAATCTCCTGATGGGTGGCTTGGAAGCACGGTCGAACACGTCGCAAAAACTATCTTGGGATGGCCCGGCTGCAGGGTCGCCTGAACGACCGGCACTGGACCTTCGCCCCTCAACTGCCCTTGTTGTAGGTCCCCGAGGGGTTACGGCGCATCACTTCCTGCGCGTCCTGGGCATCGCGACGACGTTCCGCAACCGTCTTGCACTGGGTCGTCGTCCGCAGCGACCCGATCTGTGCCTCGCGACGGCAGACAAGACGGCTGTCGGCGGCGGCCTGGGACAGGATCTGGTTGATTTCGTTCTGCTCGTTGACCAGCTGGGTTTTCTGCTCGGGGTTCAAGGACCCGCCACTCTCGTTGATGATCGCGGCAAACCGGGCAAGGGATTCCTTGACCTTGGCACGGTCGGCGGTCGCGATCTCGACATAGGTTTCGCCGTCGTCCAATTGCTTCTGGATCAGCTCGACCTGTTCGGGCAGCGGCTTGTCGAGATCCAGCGCTTGCGGTTTGGTGGACTTGTCGCGGGGAGCGCCGTGGGCGGTCGCTGCCAACAGCAGCAGCATCAATGCCATGAAGGGAGGGCGACGCATGCTGCTTCCTTACGTGATGGGGATTACCGAATTTAGCCAACGGGACCCATGCCAGCAAGTATCGGAAGGGCTGGCTGAGAAAAACAAAGGCCCAAGCGGGCTTCCACCCGCTTGGGCCAAACTAATGCCCCGATTACCGTAAACCTGTGCTTTCCAGATGCAAACACCGGGAGGAACGCAGAGCTGCGGTTCGGACAAGGCTACGCGGGTTTCGATTAAACCACCGTTAAAGAGCGCGTTAATTTCACGTGAAAACAGGATGTTGGGGGCTGCAAAGCGCCCCGTCACCCTATTCAGCGCGTGCGGCGAGGTGCTCCACGATCCGCCCCGCGACGTCCACGCCACACACCGCCTCGATGCCTTCCAGTCCCGGGGTCGAGTTGACCTCGAGGACCAAGGGGCCACGCTTCGCGCGGATCAGGTCCACGCCCGCCACGCCCAGACCCAGTACCCGTGCCGCCCGTATGGCGACGGCGCATTCCTCTTCCGTGGCCACCGCGTGCTGGGCCGTGCCGCCCCGATGCAGGTTGGACCGGAAGTCACCCTCCGGGGCCTGGCGGCGCATCGACGCCACCACCTCGTCACCGACCACGAAGCAGCGCAGGTCGGCCCCCTCGGCCTCCGCGATGAATTCCTGTACCACGAAGCTGGCATACAGGCCGCGCAGGGCCTCGACGACGCTGCGGGACGCGGATGGCTTCTCCGTCAGCATCACGCCGGCCCCCTGGGCGCCTTCGTTCAACTTGATGACGTGCGGAGGGGGACCCAGCATCGAAAGCAGGTCGTGGGTATCGTCCGGGTTGTCGCCGAAGACGGTCACCGGCAGATCGATCCCCTGCGCCGCCAGCAACTGGTGCGTGCGCAGCTTGTCGCGTGCACGCAGGATGGCATCCGACGGGTTGGGACTGTACGTCCCCATGAGCTCGAACTGCCGCAGCACGGCCGTGCCGTAGCGCGTGATGGAGGCGCCGATGCGCGGGATGACCGCATCGTAGTCCGCCAGCGACCTGCCCTTGTAGTGCAGTTGGAAGCCGGTGGACGCGATGCGCATGTAGCAGCGCAGCGGGTCCAGCACCCGCGCCGTGTGGCCACGCTGGCGCGCGGCCTCGACGAGACGTCGTGTGGAATACAGCTTGCCGTTGCGCGACAGGATGGCGAGCTTCATGGGTGGGCAATCACGGGGGCCGGGCACAGCATGCCACGCACGGGATACCGGGCGATGACAGGACGCGGGAAAGGGAATGCGGAGATGGAGCGGGTGATGGGAATCGAACCCACGCTAGCAGCTTGGGAAGCTGCAGTTCTACCATTGAACTACACCCGCACGATGCGGCGAGTCTATGCCGCAGGACGCGGCAAGGCAATGCGGCGCCGTCATTCGGCGCCGCATCGCGGGTCGTGCATCAGAAGTTGCCGCTCAAGGTCATGAACGCCGTGGTGTTGGTCCCGCCGCCCTGGTTGACCGTCGTGTTCACGCCCAGGTTGGCGTCGAAGCCGAACAGCCGCGTGCGCGCACCCAACAGCAACGTCCCGTAGCTGTCATCGGTGTCCAGGCCAGGTACCGCATAGGGCGCGGTGCCCGGCAACGACAGGGCCTGCGCGAAGACTTCTTCCGCCGGGTCCTCGAATTCCCTGTCCACCGTCAGCCGGGCATAGGGCGCCAAGTGATCGTTGATCGCGTAGCTGACCTGCCAGCCCGCACTGCCGATCAATGAATCGAAATCCTGGTCCGGATACGCCAACGCCGTCGAATTGACGTTGCTTTCGGTGTAGCCATCCATCTCGATGGTCTGGGACACGACACTCACCATGGGACCATGGCGGAACGCACCCTCGCCGAATTCGTAGCCGGCGCTTGCACCCACCGTCAGGTTGGTGCCGTCCGGTGAGCCGCTGTGCCGGCGGGTCACGCCACCCAGCTGCACTTCGCGGTCCACGTCGTACGAGAGCCAGCTGTAGCTGACCTGCGCGTTGGTCCACAGGTGGTCGCCGTACCAGCCGGCAAAACCGCCCAGCGTGGCATCGGATTCGTCGAAGCTGCCGCGACGCAGGCCGAAGTCGTACTTCGCGCGACCGTAACCGGCGAAGGCGCCGTAGACCCAGGAGCCCTTCGACCAGTCGACGCCGAAGGTTCCCATCGGGCCCGCGCCGTCGTACAGGTCGCCATCACCGTAGCGCAGGAAGTCGCCCCGGACGTCACCCCACCAGCGCATGCCGTCGCCGTCCGGCTTGCCGGCCACGTGTGACGCCACGCGGTCTGCGCGCGCGCGCCCATGCACGGAAGCGGTGTAAGGCAGCAGCGCGATCTGGCGCGGGCCTTCCAGCATCGCCACCGCGTATTGCGACAGGATGCCGTGGGCCTTCGACGACGGATGCACGCCATCGGCGAAGGCATACACGTCCGGCGCGTTCGGGGTGGCGTAGTTGAGCGGGCTGCAGGTGACCGAGGATGCGGTGATCTGCGGATTGCAGGCGGTCCCGGTGACATTGCCGAAGCCGTATTCCGCCGGACTGGCGACGATCTCGCGCAGCAGCGTGAAGGTATCCAGCGGGATCACCCGCAGGCCGGCCGTGTTGATGGCCCCGAAGAGCGCATTGTTGTAGGTCGTGGCCAGCTGCGTGCCGGCGGCCGCGCTCGCAGGTCCCTGTGCGCGGAACGACGGCGTGACGCCCAGGTCGGGTACGGTCGGCACCAGGATGTAGCGCGCACCCGCATTCTGCAGCGTCCCGATGATGCCGACCTGCGCCGTGACCGCGCCGCCGATGGTGGTGGTCGGGTTGGCGCCGGCAACCACGGCGAACAGGTCGTTCGCCCCGCCCCAGACGGTGTACAGCGCGTTCGGATCGGCGCGGCCGCCATTGGCCGACAGGTAGCTGGTCAGCTGCGTGGTCATCGACGGGATCGGGCCCAGCGCACCCGCCGTATTGGTGCCGACGCGCGCACCACCGACGGCGTAGTTGGTGCCGCCCTGGTTGGCGCTGCCAGCGCCCGTGCCGTAGTACTCGGCCAGGTACTCGGACCACACCAGGCCCGGATTGGTGGTGAAGCGGCCCAGCAAGGCGCCGTTCGGCCCCACCGCCTGGACCAGCGCCGGGCGGAAGTGGCCGGAATCGGTCAGGCTGTCACCGAAGAAGATGGTCTGGGAGTACGGGTTGTCGCCTGCCAGGGCAGGGGCGGCCGCCACCGCCAGCGCAACGGTCAGCAGCGAGCGGACGGGCGAAAAGGAACGCTTCATGGAATCTCCGGGGCAAGGGATGGTCGACTGCGCGCCGGCTCTGCCGTACGGCTGCGCATGGCGCGCATCGTTCCACCAAGCCCGCCGGCGCACACGCTGCAATGCGGCAAGCGCCCGGGCCATCGGCGACAATGGCGGCATGGACATCCACTTGAACGGGCAGCCGCTGGCGCTGCCGGACCACAGTACCGTCGCCACCCTCCTCCACCTGCAAGGCCTGGCCGAGCGCCGGGTGGCGATCGAGGTCAATGGCGAGATCATCCCGCGCGGACAGCACGCACGGTGCGTGCTGCAGGCGGATGACCGTGTCGAGATCGTGCACGCACTGGGCGGCGGCTGAAACTGCGGATCGATCCGGGTCGGCGGGACGCACCGGCATGACATGGGCGATAATCGCCGCATGTCCAACACCGCCCCCCATGACCCGCTGGTGATCGCGGGCAAGACCTATCGTTCCCGCCTGCTCACCGGCACCGGCAAGTTCAAGGATTTCGAGGAAACCCGCCTGGCCACCGAGGCCGCGGGCGCCGAAATCGTCACTGTCGCCATCCGCCGCACCAACCTGGGCCAGTCGCCCAACGAGCCCAACCTGCTCGACGTGCTGCCGCCGGACCGCTACACCATCCTGCCCAATACCGCCGGCTGCTATACGGCCGACGATGCCGTACGCACCTGCCGGCTGGCGCGCGAACTGCTCGACGGCCACACGCTGGTGAAACTGGAAGTGCTGGGCGACCAGAAGACCCTCTACCCGGATGTCGTGCAGACCCTGGCCGCAGCTGAAAAGCTGGTGGCCGACGGCTTCGACGTGATGGTCTACACCAGCGACGACCCGATCCTGGCCCGTCGCCTGGAGGAGATCGGCTGCGTCGCGGTGATGCCCCTGGCCGCCCCCATCGGCTCCGGCCTGGGCGTGCAGAACAAGTACAACCTGCTGGAAATCATCGAGAACGCCAAGGTGCCCGTGCTGGTCGATGCCGGGGTCGGCACCGCCTCCGACGCCGCCATCGCGATGGAACTCGGCTGCGACGGCGTGCTGATGAACACCGCCATCGCCGGCGCGAAGTACCCGGTGCTGATGGCCAGCGCCATGAAGAAGGCCGTGGAAGCAGGACGCGAAGCCTTCCTGGCCGGACGCATTCCGCGCAAGCGCAACGCTTCGGCCTCCAGCCCGATCGACGGCCTGATCGGCTGAACCGATGACGGACCCGTTCTCCAGTTCCGGCGCCAAGGCCCCGCCCAAGCCCTTCACGATCAGCGAAGGCCGACGCGAAATCCGCAGCTTCGTGCTGCGGCAGGGCCGCTTCACCGACGCCCAGCAGCGCGCATTCGACACGCAATGGCCGCGCTTCGGGCTGGACTACACGGGCGCGCCACGCGACTACGACGCTGTGTTCGGCCGCACCGCACCGCGCGTGCTCGAGATCGGCTTCGGCAACGGCGAAGCCCTGCGCTTCGCGGCGGCCCGCGACAAGGACCGCGACTACCTCGGTCTGGAAGTGCATGCGCCCGGCGTGGGCCGCCTGTTGAATGCACTGGCCGAAGACGGCAGCGACCACGTCCGTGTCTACCACCACGATGCGGTGGAAGTGCTGCAGCACGAGGTGGCCGACGGCTCTCTCGACGAAGTCCGCATCTACTTCCCCGACCCGTGGCACAAAAAGCGCCACAACAAGCGCCGGCTGGTGCAGCCCGACTTCGCGGCGCTCATCGCGCGCAAGCTGCGCCCGGGCGGCCGCCTGCATTGCGCCACCGACTGGGAAGCCTATGCCGAGCACATGTGGGACGTGCTGGACGCGACGCCGGGACTGGCCAACCGCGCCGGCCCGCGCGGCAGCGTGCCGCGCCCCGACTGGCGGCCGCAGACGCATTTCGAGACCCGCGGCCAGAAGCTCGGCCACGGGGTGTGGGATCTTCTGTACGACCGCGAGTAATACCGCAGCACGCACCAGGAAACCGACCGCGACATGGAAAACGCGCTGACGCTGACCAACGACATGAAGCTCGTCCTCGGGCTGGTCGGCTTCACGATGGCGATGTTCCTGTTCGAACGCATCCGCGCGGATCTGGTCGCCCTGGTCGTGCTGGTGGTCCTGGGCATCACCGGGCTGATCGCGCCGGAAGAGATCTTCGGCGGCTTCTCGGGCAACGCGGTGATGAGCATCATCGCCACCATGATCCTCGGTGCGGGACTGGACCGCACGGGTGCGCTCAACCGCCTCGCCTCCTGGCTGCTGCGGCGTGGACATGGCATCGAGCAGCGGCTGCTGCTGATGACCACCGCCATCGCCAGCCTCAACTCCTCCTTCATGCAGAACCCATCGGTGATGGCGCTGTTCATGCCGGTCGCCTCGCGGCTGTCGTCGCGCACCGGACTGTCGTTGCAGCGCCTGTTGCTGCCCATTGCCGCCGCCATCGTCATGGGCGGCGCGTTCACCATGGTCGGCAACTCGCCGCTGATCCTGCTCAACGACCTGCTGGTCTCCGCCAACAACAACCTGCCCTCCGGCATGGCCACGCTGGAGCCGCTGCGCATGTTCGCGCCGCTGCCGATCGGACTGGCGCTGGTCGCGGCGTCGCTGCTGTACTTCCGCTTCCATGGCGACCGGAAGTTGAAGGAGGAAACCCCTGACGCTGACGGTGCCGTCACCCCGGCACGCACCGAGAGCTACTTCGCCAATACCTACGGCATCGAAGGCGACGTGTTCGAACTGGTGGTCACCGCGGAAAGCCCGCTGGTGGGCATGTCGCTGGGCGAGGCCGAAGCGCTTCACGATGCGCCGTTGATGCTGGCCCTGCAGACGGGCAACGATACGCGGCTCGCACCGCCGGCCGACATGCGGATCTGGGTGGGCAGCGTGCTGGGCGTGATGGGCACGCGGCAGGAGGTGGGCGATTTCGCCCAGAACCAGTTCCTGCGCATGTCCTCGCGCCTGCGCCACTTCGGCGACCTGTTCAACCCGAGCCGCGCCGGCATCTCCGAGGCCGTGGTGCCGCCGACCTCCAGGTTCATCGGCAAGACCGCGCGCGAGCTGCGCCTGCGCAAGCAGAACGGCATCAGCCTGCTGGCGATCAACCGCGACAAGAAGGTCATCCGTGACAACGTGCGCGAGGAGAAGCTGCGCGCCGGCGACATGCTGGTGTTCCACAGCATCTGGCAGGACCTGGGACTGGCCGCCGAGAGCCGCGACTTCGTGGTGGTGACGGACTATCCGAAGGGCGAACAGCGTCCGCACAAGTTCAAGATCGCGATGACCATCTTCGCCATCACCATCATCATCGCGTTGACGTCCAAGCTGCCGGTCGCGCTGACCCTGATGACCGGCGTGGCCGGCATGCTGCTGACCGGCGTCCTGCGCATGGACGAAGCCTATAGCGCGATCAACTGGAAGACCGTGTTCCTGATGGCCGGCCTGATCCCGCTGGGCTGGGCGATGGACAGCAGCGGCGCTGCCGCCTGGGTGGCCGGGCACACGGTCGAACGACTGCCCGAGGGCATCCCCGTGTGGGCGCTGGAGATCGCCATCGCGCTGCTGACCACCGCCTTCTCGCTGGTCATCAGCCATGTCGGGGCCACCATCGTGATGGTGCCGATGGCGATCAACCTGGCGTTGGCGGCGGGTGGAAATCCCACCGCGTTCGCGCTGATCGTGGCGCTGTCGGCGTCCAACAACCTGATGACGGCCTCGAATCCGGTGATTTCGATGATCGTCGGCCCGGCCAACTACACCTCGCGCCAGCTGTGGCGCGTCGGCGGCCCCCTGTCGCTGATCTACACCATGGTCGTCGTGCTCGCGGTCAACGCCCTGTTCTGGTGGAACGGACGCCCAGGATGACGTCGCTGGCGCTGTCCCTGCTTCCCGGTCGCTACGCGGTCGCGCAACTGCCTGCGGATTCCGCGCTACCGGCGTGGTGGCCTAGCACCGGCATGCGACACGCCGGCTGGACCGATGACGAACTGTCGCTGGTCTGCGAAGAAGCGCATGTCCCCGGGAACGTGCGCTGCCAGCGTGGCTGGCGCATGTTCAAGCTGCAGGGGCCCTTCGATTTCGCCCTGACCGGCATCCTGAAGGCGGTGCTGGATCCGCTGGCGGCAGCGGGCATCGGGATCTTCGCACTGTCGACTTACGACACGGATTACGTGCTGGTGCAGGCACCTCGGCTGGACGAAGCCCTGTCGGCGTTGCGCGACGCTGGTCACCGCATCGACGCTTGAAGGACCGCCGCTACGTCACCGGCGCCGCAGCAGGATGCGCGCGGCCACCGCGCCGAAGTGCAACCAGATCGCACCAAACACGCCCACCCGGGTAGCCATTCCGCATCGTGCGGCTTCGAACTTGCAGAAGTAGCGCCACAGGCCGCGGTGCTTGTGCCATTCCACGAACACCGGCCGCGCACGGCTCGATACGCCACGGATATGCAGCACGCGGATGTCGTTGGCGACGGCGACCTTCGCACCCGCCGCGCGTGCGCGACGGCAGAGGTCCATGTCCTCGGCATGCAGGCGATAGCCTTCGTCGAACCCGTCGATCCTGTCGAACAGCGCGCGCGGCATCAGCATCAACGCGCCCGACACGATGTCCACCGGCTGCAGCACTTGCCCGTCATCGACCGGCACCGCCAGCCTGGACGCCGCGCCCGGCGAACGCAGCATCGCGGTGAACAGAGGATCGCGACGACGCGCTGCCGCATCGCGCACGCCGCCCTCGTCCACCAGGTCAACGCCCAGCAACACCTCGCCCGCCGCATGGCGGGCGTGCGCGCGCAACCGCGACAGCGTGTCGGCCTCCACCATCAGATCGGGATTCACGAACGCCAACCAGGGCGCATGCGTATCGCGTGCACCCTGGTTGCAGCCGACCGCGAAGCCGGGATTGTCGGGATTGGCGATGAAGCGCAAGCGCGCATCCTGCAGCGCGTGGCGCTGCACGATCTCCATCGTGTCGTCGGTGGAGGCATTGTCCACCACGCGGATCTCGTCCACGCCATGCGCCGTGCGCAGCCGCATCAGGCAGTCGTCGATGCTGGTGGCGCTCTCATGCGTCACCACCACCACAGCGATGCCGGCCGCCTCAACCGAAGAGGTCACGCTGGCGCTCCGGTGATCCCGCTTCGGCGTACAGCGCACCCAACCGTTCGCGCGGCTCGTGCAACGGATCCTCCATCAGGAACGTTGCCAGCCGCGGCGTGAAGGCGGGCCAGCGTGCGTTCAAGGCGTCCATGTCGCCATCGGCAGGACCGCCCTCGCCTCCGCGCGCCACGAAGGCGGTCTCGCACAGGGCGTTGCGCCACCCCAGCCCGGCCAGGCGCAGCGACAGGTCGACCAGCGCGGCGTACCACGAGCCGTAGCTCGCGGCATCCAGGCCGCCGACGCGCTTGCGGGCGCTGCCACGCAACGCCACCGCGTGCGCGACAGCCGCCGGAAGCTCCGGATGCAGCGGCGCCATCGCCGCGCAGGCATGCGCCGTGCGTTCGAAATCCGTGGGGGGCGGGCTCACTTCGCCGAGCCGTGGCCAGGCAGCGGCTTCGCCCGCATTGCACCAGGGCGTGGCGGTGGCGATGGCGGCATCACGGGCGAAACAGGCGGCCAGTTGCTGCAGCCAACCCGGCAAGGGCTGCGCATCCGGTGCCAGCACCACCACGTCGGCATCGCCGCAGGCCGCGAGCATCTGGTCCACATGCGCGACTTCGCCCAGCATGCGCGGCCGTCGCGTGTAGTCGGCCTGCAGGCGCGTACGCGTCAGCCAGCGCTCGATGATGGCCAGGCCGCGAGGACCGGCCTGCGCGTCGTCGGCCAGCCACAGGCGCGTCCCGGCCGGTGTCCCGGCTTCCAGTGCACCCAGGCAGGCGTCGAGTGCATCGTCATCGGTGCCGATGGGCAGCAGGACGATGGGCAGGGACGATGCGACGGATGGTGTCACTTGTCGCGCGGCGTGTTCAGGGGTTCCAGCGCGCGGAAGCGCTTGCCGTACTCGTCGGTCAGGTCGTTCGCTTCCTGCGGGTTGCTGACGATGGTCGGCGTCAGCAGCACGATCACTTCGCTGCGCTCGGTGCCGGTGGTCTTCCTGCCGAACAGGCCACCGATGATCGGCAGGCGGCTCAGGCCCGGAATGCCGGACGATCCCTGGGTCGCCGTGTCGCTGATCAGGCCCGCCAGCATCACCGTGTTGCCGGCCTGCACGGCACCCTCGGTCTTGAAGCGGCGCGTGTTGATGCGCACGTTGCCGTTGGCGTCCGGCTCGCTGCCGGGCGAGCTGACTTCCTGCACGATATCGAGGAACACCATGCCGTCCCGGGTCACGCGCGGGCGCACCTTGAGGATCACGCCCGTATCCAGGTACTGCACCTGGCTGTAGGTGTTGTCGGTGCCCAGTCCCGGATTGACGGTGACGGACGATATCGGGATGCGGCTGCCCACATTGAGCGTGGCTTCGGCGTTGTTGCGCACGAAGATGGAGGGCGTCTGCAGCAGGCGCACGTCGGACACTTCGTCCAGCGCGGTGATGACGGCCGCCGCGTCGTTCTTGACCAGCGTCCACACGGCCCCCGCGCCGCCTACGCCCCCGATGCTGCCGGCGAGCGTGCTCCACTTGCTGGGCCCACCCGCACCGGGCGCAGCGAAGGGACCGAGGCCGTTGTCGGTCATCGCGCGTTCCAGGTACCAGTTCACGCCGTAGCTCAGGTCGCCGGTCAGCGACACTTCCGCGATCTGCGCTTCGATGTGGACCTGCAACGGCATCACGTCGAGCTTCTCGACCACCTCGCGGATCGATTGCCAGGCGCTGGCGCTGGCACGCACCAGCAGGGTGTTGGTCTCTTCCACGGCGGCCACGCCCACGCGACTGCCGTCGACATCCAGCGTCACCGCGCCGTTGCCGCTGTCACGCTGGTTGAGCGAGAGCGACCCGCCACCCAGTCCGGCACTGCCGGAACTGCTGCTGCCCGAGCCACCGAAATCGACCGAGCCGCCGGTACCGCCCATGCCGCCGTCGTTGATCTGCACGGGATCGGTGCCCGGCATCAGCGACACATTACCTGGCCCGCCGGTGGAACGGTCATCGCCTCCGGAACCACTACCCGACGCGCCGAACACTTCCGCCAGCCGCTGCGCGAGTTCGCGCGCCTTGACGTACTTCAGCTCGTACGAAAACAACCGGCTGCCTTCGCCCGCACCGTCGATGCGCTCCAGCCACTGCTGGATCTGGTCGAGATAGGCCGGCTGCGGGGTGATCACCAGCACCGCATTCGCGCCTTCCAGCGGCATGAAGCGGAACATGCCGGCGCTGGGCGTCTTGCTGTCGTTGCCGAACACCTTCTCCAGGTCGGCGACCACGCGCGTGGCGCGACCGGACTGGAGCGGGAACACGCCCACCGACATGCCCGACAGCCAGTCCACGTCGAAGATCTCGACGGTGCGGAGATAGTTCTCCAGTTCCGAGCGGGTGCCGGCGAGCGTGATGACGTTGCGGGTGGCGTCGGTGTTGACAATGGCGTTGGGCCGCGCGTAGGGCTCCAGCACCTTCTTCATCTCGCTGGCGGAGATGAAACGCAGCGGCACCACGCGCACCTCGAAACCACGCGCATTGGCGGGGCTGCCGGTACCGGGCGCCACGCTGCCGGCCAGGGCCTGGTCGGCGGGCACGATGTTGTAGCGGCCACCGCTGTAGACCAGCCGGGCGTTGTTCCAGCCCAGCACCATTTCCAGCAGGTTATACGCTTCGGCCGGCGACACCGGCTTGGGTGTGCCCAGCGTGACCGTGCCCTGCACGCCCGGGGCGATCACGTAGTTCTGCCCCAGCATGTCGCCGAGGATCGCCTTGACCACGGCGTGCACGGATTCGCCTTCGAAATTGAAGGTGGCCGATCCGCTGCTTGCGCTGCCCAGCGACGGCATCGGGGCGGCCGCTGCGCTGCGGTTGATCATCTGGCCGCTGCCACGACGGATCTGCGCCTGCGGACCACCGACCGGCGCCTCGGCTTCCGCCAAGGGTGCGGTCTGCGCGCTGCCGGGCACGACCTCGCCCGGCGGGGTGGTCGCGGAGCGGCGCACATCCGGCACCGGCGCGCTGGCGCAGCCGGCCAGCAGGCCGAGGCAAAGGGAAAACAGGATCACACGTGGCGTCATGCCGGCACTCTACTGTGTCTTGCCGGGCGTTGCCGGCGGCGTGGTGGGTTGCGCCTGCTGCTGGCGCAGCTGCGCACGGCGCTGCTCGATGCGCTGGCGGATGGCTTCCATCTGCTGGTCGGTGGTCGTGGCCGGTGCGGCCGTCGCGTCGTTGGCGCGTGGCGGCGAGGGTGCAGGCACTGGCGCCGGCCCCTGCGCAGCCGGCGACGGCACGGTCGGCATGACGGCGGGGGCATTGTTGCCACCGGTCGTGCGGCTGCCCGGCATGGGCGCGGGCATGGGCACACCGGCCGGCGGGACGGCCGTCAGTGGGGGTCCGCCTGGCGCCCCGCCCACGAAGGGCGTGGGCGGCTGGCCGCCGGCGCCGTCGAAGACACGCAGTTCCAGCTCGCGCCGACCTTCGGGGCCATCGAACACGGCCCGGCGCGGTGCCAGTTCGCTCAATCGCCAGCCCGGGAAGCCTGCAGGGGATTCGCCCACCTTCACCCGCAAGCCCTCGCCGCCCTGCGCAGGCTGGACGATGGCCAACTCCAGCGATGGCGTGATCAGCACGCTGCTCAGCACCAGGTCGAAGGCCGGTGCAGCGGCTTCCTCGCCGGACAGGAAGAACGGCTTGGGCCGGCGGTCCTCCGAGAACAGCGGCCGTTCGCCGACCTCCGCGTAGCGGGTCAACGCACCCAGGCGTTCCGGCGGACCGGGAGGCAGGCGTGGCAACGCCTGGACGAGCGCGGGATCGGCGGGCAACGGTGTGATGCGGCCACCCAGCCCGAACAACGCCAGCAGCGCGACCAGCACCGCCCATCCCGCCGTGACGGCGAGGATCCAGGTGCGCGCGGTCCAGGCCTCAAGGCGCACGGGGCGGCTCCTGCACGGCGGCGGGCGTGGGCTTGAGATAACCGTACAGGTCGAAGTTCACGTCCAGCCCGCCTGCACCGCTTTCGCTGGCCTGGAACGCATACCGCTGCGCGAGGATGTTGAGATTCTCGACGAACAACCGCGGGCTGCCGGACTCGATCTGGTGCAGCACCGACGCCAGTTCGGGCGCACCGCAGCGCAGGCGTACCTGCACCACCACGCGCGGATAGACCTCGCGGCCGGCGATCGCCAGCGGCGACTGGTTGGCGATGGCGCAACTGCGGTTGCCGGGACTGGCCTGCCTGACGACGGTTTCCAGTCGCTGCACCAGGCCGGCGGTGGCGAGTTCCACCGTCGCCTCGGGCAGGAACCCCGGACGCTGCGCCTGCTGCGCGAGCGCGGCAGCCAGTTCGCGCTGCACCTGCGGCGCCTGCTCGAGCTGGGTGCGGATGCGCAGCTCGCGGTCGCGCAGTTCCGCCACGCGCACGTTCACTTCCTGCATCGGCACTGTCCACCACGGATGCACCAGCACCAGATAGCCGAGCAGCAGCGCCACCAGCAGCAATACCAGGGCCAGCCAGCGATCACGTTCAGTCACGGCCAGCGGCATCGGCGCCTCCCTGCGTACCCGCGGTGGCGGGTTCCTGCTTGCCCAGCAACTCGGCGGTGAGGGTGAAGCGATCCATGCGCGTGCGCGGGTCGGGCTGTAGCGCCCCGCTCAAGGCGGGATTGCGCCACAGCGGCGATTCCTGCAGCCGTGCGACCAGCCCCGATGCCTCCGGACTGAAGCCGATCAGCGTCAGTCGATCGCCCTCGATGGCCAGTTTCTCGAGATAGGTGTTGTCCGGCAGGCGCCGGGTCACGTCGTCCATCACTTCCAGCGCGGTGGGACGTCGTGCGCTGGTCTGGTTCAACGTGGCCGTACCGGCGACGAGATCGACCAGCTGCTGGCGGCGCGATGCCACCTGGCGCGCCTCGTCGGCGCGGCTGTCCACCTGCGCGGCAAAGGCCTCCGCCGCCGCACGCCGGTTGTCGAGTACCGCCCAGGCACCGAACACCAGGGCGATCAGCGCGACCGCCGCCAGCGCCAGGTGCACACCGCGCTGCGGTGCCTGGCGGGCCACGCGCGCCTCCTCGGGCAACAGGTTCACGCCCAGCGGCCCGCCGTCGGCATCTTCAACATCGGCGCCCGCCAGCTCGCCCGCCAACGACCCCAGCCGGGCCAGGCCGCCGGTGAATGCGGATTTCGGCACCGCCGCCAGTTCGACATCGAGTTGACCGTCGTCGCGGACGCTCAGCACGCGCGCATCGAAACAGGCCTCGTTCGCGGTGAACGGCGTCTGCCGGTCGAGTTCGAACCGCAGCACGTCGCGCAGGCGATCCGCCGCCGCCGCCGGCAACAGCACGCGGCGACGCAGCACCATGCCCGCCGGCACCAACCACCAGCGCGGAAGATTCGCAAGGCGGCTGCCGAGCAGCATGCGCAGTTCGTCGGGCGTGGTCGTGGCAGGCAGGCGCGCCAGCACGTGGCGCTGCGTACCCTCCACCCAGGCCATCTCGAGTTCGTCGTCCTGCTGCCGGAAGAACAGCCGGTCGCGGGTCAGGCCAAGCAGTACGCGCCAGCGCGCCGGCAACCAGGTCGCCAGTGCCTGTCCCCACCACGCCAGGAAACTGCGTGGCCCGGGCCCCAGACGTGCCCGGAACTGCTGCAAGGTGTCGCGTACGCCGCTCATTGTGGTGCCGCTCCCTCCTCCCAGCGCAACAAGGTATAGGCCGAACCCGGTACCGGGCTGGCTCCCGCGCGCACCACTGTCCATAACGACGCCTCGCGGCCATCGGCCAGCCGCGCACGGCTCTCGATACTATACGTGCCGCTGCCGGTACCGACGAGTTCGTTGCTGCCCGTGACACCGGTCGCGTTGCGCTGCGCTAGCCATGCCGTCGCGTCCATCCCCATCGCCGCCAGTACCGGCCCCTGCGCATAGGTGGCGTCGGGTTGCCCACGTCCCGAATACAGAGTGAGGAAGGGCGCCAGCTGCGCGTACAGCGCCGGCGTCATCCCCAGGACCTGTTCGACTTCCGCGATGGTTTCGAACGGCGCGTCCTTGGCACCATAGTCGCGCCCCGCCGCTGCATAGTCGCCATCCTCCGCGCCCCCGACGGGCTGGCTCAGGTTGTCGGCATCGCGCCAGTCCACGATCGCGGCGGCGATCAGGTCGCTCGCGTCGGACGGTTGCCCGAGCGCCTGCATCAGGCGCGACAGCAGGGACACATCCGCCTGATTGAGGTCCACCTTGCCGGTTTCGTCGATGATGCGTACCTGCACGTCATGGCCATCGAACTTCCAGGCATACGCACGGCCATTGGGTTGCCAGTGCGTTTCCGGATTGCGGTCCGCCACGCGCACCAGCGCGTATTCCATGCCGGAGCGCGCGATCTCCTGCGCCACCGCGCCGCGGCTCCCCACCCGTCCCTGCAATGCTTCCATCCTTGCAGTCAACGCGAACGCCCCGACCAGCGCGGTGAGCAGTGCCACCAGCCACAGCACGATCAACAGGGCCGCTCCACGTTGCCATCTCATGGCAGCACCGGATTCGCGCCACCGGGAAGCAGTCCGCCACCCGCACCACCTTCGCTGCGCGCCAGCGTGACCACCAGGTCGGGCCAGCGCCCTCCACGCACCGCATCCATTTCGATCTTCACCTGCAGGGGCAGCATCTCCGATGTTTCCCAGCGGTCCTGCCATGGGCCAAGCCGGTTGTCCGCATCCAGCCCGCGGTAGCGGAAACGCACCGCACGCAGGCCGTCGGTCAGGCGCTCGGCGCGCAGTCCACGCGCCCACAGGTCCACATCTTCCAGTGAGGCATCCGGTTGCGCGACGGCGAACGCGACCTGCAGGCGCCCTTCTCCGTCGAATGCCACGTCGTGCAGATAGGGCCCGCCGTATCCCAGGTAGTCCGGCAGATCGGCCACGAAGCGCATGCGCTGCGGCGTGCCGATGAAACGCGCCTCGCGGAGGGTGCCGCGATCGGTCGCGAACACGATGGGTTGCGCCGATGCCAGCCGTGCGCGCAGGTAACCATGCACGGCACGCATGCGTTCGCTGGCCTGCGCCATGTTCTCGCCGCGCGTGACGACCGCAGTGGACGAACGCAGGGTGGCGAATGCCAGTGCCAGGCCGGCGGCCAGCAATACCAGCGCCACAAGCACCTCGATCAGGGTGAAGCCGCGCTGCGGTGATCTCATGGCAGCGTCGCCTGGTTGATGTCGCGCGGTGCCAGCCGCAACGTCCGCCACTGCAGGGATTGGTCGCGCGCATCGCCCCAGCTCACCACCAGGCGCACATCCAGCAGTTGCGGTGCGCCTGCGTCGCGTTGCGCCCGCGCGGCCAATGGGTCGGCGAACGGCGACACATCCAGTTGCCAGCGGTAGCGGTCGCCATCGAAGCTGCCTTCCTGCCGACCGGGCTGCAGGACTTCGCCGGTACCCAGCTGGGCGAGCAGCGACTGCGCATGCAGCGTGGCGCGGCTACTGTCGGCCGATGTCCGCACCTGCCGGCTCGCGCCCGAGAGCGCGCCGAGCAGCAACGTCAACGCCAGCGCCAGCAGCGCGAACGCGACGATGACTTCGAGCAGGGTGAAGCCGCGTTGCTGCCGTCGCGCGCCAATGCTCATCGCGCAGCGACCGCATCGCGCACCAGGCGCACTTCACCGGTCAGCCATGCCACGTCGGCACTCCACGCCGCCTGTCCAGCCGCGAGGGTCACGCGTCCGCCGGTCGAGCCACCGTCGGGAAAGAAGAGGATCGCACCTTCGCCCGCGCGTTCCTGCGCCTGCCGTGCGCCCGTGAAGCGCACCGACAACGAAGTATCGATGTCGCCATGGCGATCACCGGCGGCCTCCCATCGATGCGCGCGCGGATCCACGAGAAAACGCTGCGGCTGCCCCGTGGCGATGGCGCGTGCACGCGTGTAGCGCAGTTGCGCGGCGATCTCCTTGGATTCAGACCGCAGGCGCATGCCCTCCATGCCTCCGGTGAACATCATCGCCGCCAGCAAGGTGGCGGCCGCCATCAAGGTCATGACGAGCAACGTTTCCAGCAGGGTGAAGCCACCCATCCGCGTCCTGGAGCCCACGGGCCTGGAGGCGGTCACCGGTGAAGTGGCGCTGCGGAATGCCACGATCGCAGGCGCAGGTGCTTATTCGTTCTTGATGTCCGCATTGACGCTGTCGCCGCCCGCCTTGCCATCGGCGCCGAGGCTGATCAGGTCGAAGCGCTGCGCTTCGCCGGGAATGCGGTATTCGATGGGATTCTTCCACGGATCCTGCAGTTCGCTTTCCTTCGCGTACGGTCCCAGCCAGCCGGCCGCGTTGCCCGGCTGCGTCACCAGGTCCGAGAGCTGCGTGGGGTAATGGCCGGTATCCAGCTGATAGGTCTCGACCTTGCCGGACAGCGTCTGCAGCTGCGATTGCGCAAGCTTCACCTTGCCGCTGTCGGCGCCGCCCATCACGCGGCTGCCCACCAGCACCAGGATGCCGCCGATCAGCACCAGCACGATGATGATTTCCAGCAGGCTGAAGCCCTGCTGCGACCTGGGGGAATGGAACGCGTTCATGGGGCGCATGCGGGACATGGTGGCGGACTCTCCAGTGTTCTCAATTGATGGCGCCGGTCAGATCGTACAGCGGGACCAGCACGGCGACGATGACGATGCCCACCACGCCCGCCAGGACCAGCGTGATGGCAGGCACCAGGGCGGCCAGCATACGGTCCAGCACCTGAGCGGTTTCCTGCTCGAAGGTTTCGGCCGTCTTCAGCAGCATGCTGTCCAGGGCACCGGACTCCTCGCCCACCTGGATCATCTGCAGGGCCAGCCGCGGAAAGCGCTTGCCCTTGGCCAGCGACGCGGACAGGCCGTGGCCGTTCTTCACATCCTCGGCGGCGGCATCGACATCGGCCGCCAAAGCCCGATTGCCCAGTACGTTGCGGGCGATGCCCAACGCGGTCAGCAGGGGCACCCCGTTCTTCAGCAGCGTGCCCAGCGTACGCGCCAGGCGCGCGGTTTCCAGCCGGGCCAGCAGCGGCCCCGCCAGCGGCCTGTCCAGCAACCACGCATCCAGCCGGCCACGGAAGACGGGATCGCGGCGGCGACGGTCGAACCAGAGCACCGCCAGCAGCGGCAGCGCGACCAGCACGAACCAGAAATCGCGCACGAAGCTGCCCACCCACAGCACGCCGCGCGTGAACCACGGCAGCGCGACATCCAGGCTTTCGTACATCACCGCGAACTGCGGGACCACGTAGCCCAGCAGGAACAACAGCGCCAGGCCGACCACCACCAGCAGGATGGCCGGATACACCAGGGCATTGACCACGCGCCCCTTCAGCGCGCGGCTGCGCTCCAGGTAATCGCCCAGCCGCTGCAGCGTGTCGTGCAGGCTGCCGCCCGCTTCTCCCGCGCGCACCATGTTGATGTACAGGCGGGAGAAGAGACCGTGCTGGCGGTCCAGCGCGGTGGAGAGCGGCGCACCGCCACGCACGGCATCGCGGATGTCGCTGATGACCCGTCGCGCCTTCTCGTCCTCGGGCAGGTCCAGCAGGATGCCCAGCGCGCGGTCCAGCGGCTGGCCTGCGCCCAGCAGCGTCGCCAGTTGCTGGGTGAACTGCACCAGCCGGCCACCCGCGAATGCATTCGGCCGCCACAACTGGCCCCAGCTGCGCCCACCTCCTGCAACGGCCAGCGCGGCCTCGACCGGCAGGTGGCCCTGCTCCTGCAGGCGCGCCACCACTTCGGCGTCGCTGGCGGCCTCCATCTGGCCTTCCAGCATCTCGCCGTGTGCATCAAGTGCCTTGTAGCGGAAAAGCGGCATGCGGGACGTTGGCCGGGGAATGCGCAAAGTTACCGCATTCCGCCGGGCAACGTCATGCAGGGATACGCGACTGCGACATGAAACGGCCCCGGCATGCCGGGGCCGTCGCAACGCACCCGCACTTGCCTCACGGCGCGGTGAAGCTTCCCCTCAGGCTGACGTTGGCGAACTTCGTCTTGCCCACCAGCGACACGTAGTACGTGCCCGCCTGCGGCGCGGCGATGTTGACCACTTCGTTGTTGCCGGGACGCGCCGACCGCAGGTCGTAGTTCGTCGCCGTGGCCGCACTGCCGAACTTCACGTAGACATCGGCATTGCCGCTGCCGCCAAAGCTGATGAACGACAGACTGGTGGCGCCGGCCGGCACGACGAGGGCGTACTGGATGACGGCGTCCTTCGCGCCCGTGTTGCCGCCGACGGCCACGTTGTTGGTCAGCAAGGTCGCCGTCGGGGGTTGCCCACCGTCGATGACGGACTGTACCGCCGCGGCCGCATTGACGATGCCCGCACCGATCGGCCGGTTGGCGGGCGGTGCGACCGGGAAAGGACGCGCCGTCGACTTCAAGGTGGCCAGGATCTGCGCAGGCGTCAGCGGTGTTTCGGCGACGCTCTGCATCAACGCGACGACCGCCGCCACGTGCGGCGCCGACATCGACGTGCCGCCCATGCCGAAATACGTCTCGGTGGTGGGCACGGTGGTGCCCGCGTTGCCCGTGGACCAGACGTAGCCGCCCGGATTGCCGTCCACGCTGCCACCGCCACCCGGCGCGGAGATGTCGATGCGCGTGCCGTAGTTGGAATACGAGGCGATGCCGCCGGTGATGCGCGTCGCGGCCACGGTGATCACGCCGGCGCAGTTGCCGGGCGAATATCCGCTCACGTTGCCGGCATCGTTGCCGGCTGCCACGACGACCGTGCTGCCGTTCGCGATGGCCTGGTTGAAGGCATTCTGTTCGACGGTGCTGCAGGCACCGGATCCACCCAGGCTCAGGTTGATCACTTCCGCGGGATTCGCGTTGGCGGGCACGCCGGCGACGGTGCCGCCGGAGGCCCAGATCACCGCATCGGAAATGTCCGAGGTGTAACCGCCGCAGCGACCCAGCACGCGTGCGGGCACCACCTTCGCATTGAATGCACCGCCCGCCATGCCCTTGGCGTTGTTGGTCACTTCGGCCACCGTGCCCGCCACGTGGGTGCCGTGCCAGCTGCTGTCCTGCACGGGCGACCCGGCATAGCATTCGCCCGCCACCGGATTCCAGTCGCCCTCGTCGAGCGGATTCGCATCGCGCGCATCGCCGTCGCGGGACACGAAGGTGTCGCTGATGAAATCGTAGCCGGGCAGGATGTTCGCATCGAGATCGCTGTGGGGCGTGATGCCCGTGTCCAGCACGGCCACCACCACGCCTGCGCCCGTCGCGTAGTCCCATGCAGCCGGCAGGTTGATGCCGCCGACGGGATCCTTGAAGTGCCACTGATACTGGTTGTAGTAGGTATCGTTCGGCACGAGGCGTGCGTAGCGGCGCGCATCGACTTCGACGAAGTCCACCTCCGGATCCATCGCCAGCTGCCGCAGCAGGCTCTCCGCCTCCACGCGATCCAGCTTGCGCGACGTCTTCACCAGTTCCGCGCCGATCCCCAGGCGACGGAGTTTCGAAGCGCTCACCGCCTTCCCGTTCGCGGATCCCAGGGCCGCCCGGGATACCGCACCGAGCAACGAACGTTGCAGCGTGGCGGCGTTGGTACGCGCGACGCTGCCGTCCCGGTACTTCACGATGAACCGATCATAGGTTTCGCCGTCGCGCAGACCGGCAGTGCTGACATCGCCCGCCGATGCCGATGTGGCGAACGCTCCGAACGCGATGATTGCGGTGAGCGACGCCACCAAGGGGCGACGACGCGAATTGCGGAAAGAGGAATGTGGATTCACTTGACCTGCTCCATGTCTGCAAGGAAGAACGAACTGGGTAACGCGTTTACGACGTGCCTACTCAACGACTTGCGATTTCCATTTCAAGCGGATCGTCCAGGTACCCCTGTTTACCTGCAACGACACTCTTCACGCAGGGAACACGCCGCGTACACATGGCATTAACGCCTTGTTTTCAGCTGTTTCCCCGCGTTGCGTCGAACGTAGCAAATCTCTCGCAAATTGCACAACGCGCATGTAGTGTTCTGACACACGGAGCTGTTTTGCATCATCTCGGATCAGGGGATGGGGAATGCGGGAAGCCTTTACCGATGCGATGTTCTTCTTCGCATCTTCACGTCACTACGTCTCGGCCCACACGCCATTCGCGTTGCATGACGCACGCGAAACGAGGCATGGCCACGCCCGGCCACCGCATCCGCATCTCCTTCTCCCGCTTCCGCAGAACACCTCGTGCAATCCGGCGTCGCGCCTCCCCTGTCGCGCGCCGCGCTGTCTGTTTCCCTGACGTAGTCCACCGTAGAACGCCCGTCGCCGCGGCGTCGGGTGCTGTCGCATTCCCCCGAAAACACAGAATGAAGGACGTGATCCATGAACAGGATTTACAGCAAGGTGTGGAACCCTTCCCTCGGCATGCTGGTGGTGGCATCGGAGTTCGCCCGACGCGCGCATGGCGTCATGTCGTCCGGCGCCCGCGTGCGTGCGCGCCTTGGCGTGACGCTGCTCGCTTCGGCACTGCTCGCGGGCGCGCCGCTCGGCGCGGCATCGGCCCATGACAAGCAGAAGGGCCCGCCGCAGAACGACAAGCCGCAGATCGGAACGGGACCTGCCTACTGTGTGGATGCACGCGGCAATCCGATCAAGGACGGACGCCCCGGCGAGAATGCGGTGTCGTGCGGCGACGGCGTCGATGCGTCCGGGCGCCATGCGGTTGCGGTCGGCTACAAGAGCATTGCCAGCAAGGCAGGAGCGACTGCCGTAGGCGGTTACGCCGAAGCCACGGGCGTGAATGCCACCACCGTCGGGTACGACAGCAGCGCGACCGCGCAAGGCGCGACGGCGCTGGGCAGCCAGAGCAACGCCGCCGGTGCGAATGCGACCGCTGTCGGCACGCAGGCGAACGCGACGGGCGCCGGCGCCAGCGCGGTGGGCACGGGAAGCCAGGCCACCGGTGCGTACGCCGGCGCCTTCGGCAGTTCCTCCACCGCCTCGGGCACGCAGGCCCTGGCGGCCGGCCACACCAGCACCGCCACCGGCATCGCGACCGTCGCGCTCGGCGGCTTCTCCAGTGCCTCGGGCGATTTCGACACGGCTGTCGGTTACGGCGCCGATGCCAGCGGCGGCGACAGCACGGCACTGGGCTCGGGCTCCATCGCAACGGGCTACAACAGCGTCGCAGTCGGCGGCTCACTGCTGGGCTTCCTGCCGACCGAAGCGTCGGGCGATTTCTCCACTGCTGTCGGTGGCGGCGCGTGGGCGCCGGGCACCAATGCGACCGCCATCGGCAACCTCGCCTCTGCAACCGCAGACAACAGCGTGGCGCTGGGTGGCGACTCGGTTGCCGATCGCGAAGACACGGTCTCGGTCGGAAGCGCTGGCAGCGAACGGCAGATCACCAACGTCGCCGCCGGTACCGAGGGCACCGATGCGGTGAACCTGGATCAATTGAACGCGGTCGCCGAGGCATCGGAAAACGCCACGCGCTACTTCAAGGCGAACGGCGCCAACAATGGCACGGACGACGCCACCGCCAATGGCGACCATGCGACAGCGTCCGGCTCGGCGGCACTGGCCGACGGCGTCGGTGCGACCGCGACGGGCTCTGGCGCGTTCGCACTGGCCGACGGAGCGACGGCCACCGGCTTCAACGCGACCGCGACCGGCGAGAACAGCGTCGCCAGCGGTGCGGGCGCGCAGGCATCCGGATCCGGCGCGGTCGCGCTCGGCGGACAGCGTCAGTTGTTCGACGAGAACGGCGAGCCGCTGCTCGATGAAGACGGCAATCCGGTCTACGCCAGCACGGAGGCGACGGCGGACGATGCGACGGCCCTGGGTGCCGGCGCGGTCGCCAGCGACATCGGGGCGACGGCGACGGGCGCAGGCGCGAATGCGTCCGGTGCGTATTCCTCCGCGCTCGGTACCGAGGCTGCTGCATCGGGCATCCAGGCGACGGCCGTCGGCTTCCGCAGCGATGCTTCGGACGATGCCGCCTCTGCCATCGGCAGCTACAGCAGTGCCTCCAACTTCGGTGCCTCCGCGTTCGGCTACGGTGCCGAGGCCAGCGGCAACAGCGCTACCGCGCTCGGTTTCGGTGCCGTGGCGAGCAACTGGGATGCGACGGCGCTCGGATCGAATTCGATCGCCAGTGGCGACAACAGCGTGGCGGTCGGTGGTGCATTCTTCGGCCTCATTCCGACCGAAGCCTCGGGCGACTACTCCGTCGCCGTCGGCGGCGGCGCGTATACCCCGGGCTTCAATGCCGTCGCGCTGGGCAACCTGGCCACCGCCGAAGCCGACAACAGCGTGGCCATCGGTGGCGACTCCGTGGCCGACCGCGAGGACACGGTCTCCATTGGCAGTGCCGGCAGCGAACGGCAGATCACCAACGTCGCCGCCGGTACCGAAGGCACCGATGCGGTCAATCTGGATCAGTTGAACGCCGTCGCCGAGGCATCGGAGGACGCCACCCGCTACTTCAAGGCCAATGGCGAAGGCGATGGCAGCGACGATGCGACCGCCAATGGCGACTACGCGACGGCATCGGGCTCGGCGGCCTTTGCCGACGGTGCCGGTGCGACGGCGACGGGTTCCGGCGCGTTCGCCCTGGCCGACGGTGCGACGGCGACCGGCTTCAACGCCACCGCCACCGGCAGCAACAGCCTCGCCAACGGCAGCAGCGCCGAAGCCAGTGGCGAATCCAGCATTGCCGTCGGCGGACAGGTGGATGCGTTCGATGCCGACGGCAATCCGATCACCGTCAACACCGTGGCGTCCGGCCTCGGCGCGACGGCAGTGGGCTCCGGCAGCCTGGCATCGGCCCTCGGCAGCTCGTCGTTCGGCGTACTCAGCGAAGCGAGTGGCGAAGCCAGTTCCGCGTTCGGCTACGGCAGCACGGCCACGGGTTCATACGCCTCCAGCTTCGGCCATGCGAGCGGTGCGACCGGGGACTACAGCGTGGCCGTCGGCGGCCCGGCAGACCTGCTTCCCGGGTTCGGTTTCCTCGTCTATACGCAGGCGAGCGGCTTCAGCGCAGCGGCGTTCGGTTCCGGTGCGATCGCGGCGGGCGACTACAGCCTGGCCGCCGGCAGCCTGTCGGAAGCCTCCGGCCTGGAGAGCACCGCGGCAGGCTTCTTCTCGTACGCGCCCGGCGATTACGCCACGGCGCTGGGCGCGGAGTCGTGGGCCAGCGGCGACAGCAGCACGGCGGTCGGCTTCTACAGCACCGCGCTGGGCGACAACAGCGTGGCGCTCGGCGCCAACTCGGTGGCGGATCGCGACAACACGGTGTCGGTGGGTGACGTGGGCAGCGAACGCCAGATCACCAACGTGGCGGCCGGTACCGAAGGCACCGACGCTGTCAATGTCGACCAATTGACCGCAGTCGCCGAGGCCTCCGAAGAGGCCACGCGCTATTTCAAGGCGAACGGCGCCAATGACGGCACCGACGATGCCACCGCCAATGGCGACTACGCGACCGCCTCCGGTTCTGCCGCGCTGGCGGACGGCGTGGGTGCAACCGCTACCGGCTCCGGTGCGTTCGCGCTCGCCGATGGCGCCACTGCCACAGGCTTCAACGCCACCGCCACCGGCGTGAACAGCGTTGCCAACGGTGCCGGCGCACAGGCGGCAGGTGCTGGGTCGGTTGCGATCGGCGGACAACGCCAGCTGTTCGACGAGAACGGCGACCCGCTGCTCGATGAAGAGGGCAATCCTGTCTACGCCAGCACGGAAGCGACGGCGGAGGACGCCACCGCGCTCGGCGCCGGCGCCATCGCCAGCGAAGCCGGTGCAACGGCTACCGGTGCAGGTGCGAACGCATCCGGGGCCTATTCCACCGCCTCGGGCACGGAAGCCAGCGCATCCAACACGCAGGCCACCGCGGTGGGCTTCCGCAGCGATGCGTCCGGTCTCGCTTCCACCACCATGGGCGGCTACAGCAGCGCAGGCGGCGATTTCGCCTCGGCATTCGGCTACGGCGCCGACGCGGCGGGCAGCGGCGCGACTGCGGTGGGCGAAGGCGCGAGTGCCGGCGGCGAGGAAAGCACGGCCGTCGGCGGCACCACGTTCTTCGGATTGATCAACACGCGCGCAAGCGGCACCGGCGGTTCCGCCTTCGGCAACGGGGCGTGGGCCACGGGCGAGTACAGCACCGCGATCGGCCACAACAGTTACGCCGATGGTGACGACAGCGTGGCGCTGGGCGTGAACTCGGTCGCGGGCGCGACCAACAGCGTGGCGATCGGCGCCAATTCGTGGAATGACCGCGACGACACGGTGTCGGTGGGCGATGTCGGGGCGGAACGCCAGATCACCAACGTGGCCGCAGGTACCGAAGGCACCGATGCGGTGAACCTGGACCAGCTCAACGCCCTCGCCGATGCATCGGAAAATGCCACGCGCTACTTCAAGGCCAATGGCGCAGGCGACGGCAGCGATGACGCCAACGCGAGCGGCGACTACGCGACGGCATCGGGTTCGGCGGCGCTGGCCGACGGTGTCGGCGCGACCGCCACGGGTTCGGGCGCCTTCGCGCTCGCGAACGGCGCAACGGCCAGCGGCTTCAATGCCACCGCCACCGGCGAGAACAGCATCGCCAACGGCGCGGGTGCGCAGGCGACGGGCGCCGGTGCGGTCGCACTGGGCGGACAGCGCCAGCTGTTCGACGACAACGGCGATCCCCTGCTCGATGAAGACGGCAATCCTGTCTACGCGAGCACCGAGGCGACGGCGGATGACGCCACGGCGGTGGGAGCAGGCGCGGTGGCCGGCGACACCGGCGCGACCGCGACCGGCGCGGGCGCCACGGCGTCGGGCGCCTATGCCACCGCAACCGGCACGGAAAGCGCCGCGTCGGGCCTGCAGGCCACTGCGAGCGGTTTCCGCAGCGATGCGTCGGGTGACGCCGCCACCGCCGTCGGTGGATACAGCAGCGCGTCCGATTTCGGTGCATCCGCGTTCGGGTATGGCGCCGAGGCCGGCAGCGACAGCGCCACCGCGCTGGGCTTCGCCGCCACCGCCAGCAACTTCGACGCGACAGCAGTAGGCTCTCGCGCCATCGCCAGCGGCGACAACAGTGTGGCGGTGGGTGGCGCATTCTTCGGCGCGCTGGCGACGGAAGCCTCGGGTGATTACTCCGTTGCCGTCGGCGGCGGTGCGTACACGCCAGGATTCAATGCCGTCGCGCTGGGCAACCTGGCAACGGCAGAAGCCGACAACAGCGTCGCCATCGGCGGCGATTCGGTGGCCGACCGCGAGGACACCGTCTCGGTCGGCAGCGCCGGCAGCGAGCGGCAGATCACCAACGTCGCGGCCGGCACCCAGGCCACCGATGCCGTGAACCTGTCGCAGCTGAGTTTCGTCGCCAGTGCATTGGGCGGCGGCGCCGGCTTCTCCGGCGGCGTGTTCATCGCGCCGAGCTACACGATCCAGGGCACGTCGTACAACAATGTGGGCGCGGCATTCACCGCCGTCGACGCCAAGCTCAACGAGTTGTACGGGATGTACAGCGGATCGAGTAGCGGCACCACGGCATCCACCCGTGCGGCGCCGCCGACGCAGGCCAGCCAGGGCCAGGTCGCCGGCGAAACGGCGTCCGCGCCGAGCACCGGCGGGACCGCGTCGACGCCGACACGCGGCACGGCGACGACCACGGATGCCGTCGGCAGCGGCGCCGTGGCCAGTGGCCAACCTGCGGTCGCGGCACCGACCGACGCCACCGCGGCAGCGGACGTGCCGGCAGCGGCCGCGTCCTACGCCGATGCGGGCGATGCCAACACGCTCAGCAGCGCACAGTCCTATACGGATCAATCCTCGGCGAGCACGTTGGCCAGCGCGAAAGCGTATGCGGACTTCCAGGTCAAGGCGCTGGAGGACGACTTCAATGCTTTCCGTGGTGACGTGGACCGCCGCTTCTCCGAGCAGGATCGCAGGCTCGACAGGATGGGTGCGATGAGCTCGGCGATGTTGAACATGGCGATCAATGCAGCGGGCAGCCGCAGCCCGCGCGGCCGCGTGGCCGTGGGCGCGGGCTGGCAGAACGGCGAGAACGCGCTGTCGGTGGGCTATTCCAAACCCATCGGCGAGCGTGCGTCCTTCAGCATCGGCGGCGCATTCAGCGGTGACGAGAAGTCGGCCGGCGTGGGTTTCGGTATCGACCTGTAAGTTCCGTTTGCGCAACAGACAAGGGCCCGGCATTGCCGGGCCCTTGTTCCCTGCCGGAAGCCCGGACTCAGTCGCAGGCCATGCGGCCGGCCGGCAGGACGCGGGGATTGCCCAGCGCGAAATGCTTTACCGGCTGTTCCCACATCTCGAAGGAAGAAATGCCCGGGGTAACGCCGCAGCTGCTGGCGTAGGTGAACTGCTCTCCGTCCATCGAGACGTAAAGATCGAACTTGATCGCCACCGGCAACGTGCTGCTGACCATCAGGGTGGTCTGTGCAGCGTCGCCACTGCGCGCGGCGCGCAGGTTACCCGGTTCACCGCCGGCCGGCGCGGACGCCGTGACCTTGCCGTCGACGATCTCGACCTGCAGCGCCAGCGACGGCGATGCCGTGCCGACCGCGAAGCCGGCCGGGAGCTCGCCCCGCGCCAGCGTCTTCGGCGCGGCCTTGCCGGCCGACGCGACGGCCGGTATCGCGCACATCGCCACGACCAGGCAGCCCGCACGCATCCTGTTCATCGCCTCAGCCCTCCTCGGTCACGCGCAGCACTTCCTCGATGGTCGTCTCGCCGGCAAGCGCCTTGACGATGCCGTCCTCGTACATGGTGCGCATGCCCGAGTCGCGCGCGAGCTGTTCCAGTTCGCCCATCCCGGCGTGGCGCATGATGGCGCGGCGGATTTCGTCGTTCATCACCAGGAACTCGACGATGGTGGTGCGTCCCAGGTAACCGGTCGGCGCGATGGCCGAACCGCGCGGGCGATACAGGTAGATCTCGCCATGCGGCTGGAAGCGGCGCAGGGCGAATTTCTCGATTTCCTCGGGCGATGCGGGGTACCGCTCCGCATGCGTGGGCTCCAGCCGCCGCACCAGCCGCTGGGCCAGGATGCCGTTGACCGTGGAGGTCATCAGATAGTCCTCCACGCCCATGTCCAGCATGCGGGTGATGCCGCCGGCCGCATTGTTGGTGTGCAGCGTGCTGAGCACTAGGTGGCCGGTCAGCGCGGATTGGATGGCGATGCGCGCGGTTTCAAGATCGCGCATTTCGCCGATCATGATGATGTCCGGGTCCTGGCGCACGATGCTGCGCAGCGCATGCGCGAAATCCAGACCGATCTGCGGCTTGGCCTGGATCTGGTTGATGCCTTCGATCTGGTACTCGACCGGGTCCTCGACCGTGATGATCTTGACGTCCGGTGTGTTGAGCCTGCTCAGCGCGGTGTACAGCGTGGTGGTCTTGCCCGAGCCGGTCGGACCGGTGACCAGCAGGATGCCGTGGGGTTGTTCCAGCACCTTCTGGAACTGCGGCAGGAACGCATCGGTGAAGCCCAGCTTCTTGAAGTCGAACACCACCGTCTCGCGGTCCAGCAGGCGCATCACCACGCTTTCGCCGTGCGCGGTGGGCATGGTGCTGACGCGAAGGTCCAGTTCCTTGCCCTGCACGCGCAGCATGATGCGCCCGTCCTGCGGCAGGCGGCGCTCGGCGATGTTGAGCTTGGCCATGATCTTGACGCGGCTGATGACCGCCGCAGTCAGGTTGGCGGGCGGGCTTTCGCCTTCCTCCAGCACGCCGTCGATGCGGTAGCGCACCTTCAGGCGGTTCTCGAACGGTTCGATGTGGATGTCCGACGCGCGCAGCTCGACCGCACGCTGGATGACTAGGTTGACCAGGCGGATGACCGGCGCCTCGGAAGCGAGGTCGCGCAGGTGCTCGACATCGTCCAGATCGGCCGTGGTTTCGCCATCCGCGTTCTCAACGATGGCGCCCATCGCGCTGCGGCCCTGCCCGTAGTAACGCTCGATCAGGTCGCTGATCTCCGAGCGCAGCGCCACGCGGGGCCGCACTGCGCGGCCGGTCGCCAGGCGCACCGCTTCCAGCGCGTAGCGGTCCTGCGGATCGGCCATCAGCAGATCGACGTGGGCCTCGTCCTCGCCCACCGGGCAGACATGGAACTGCTTGAGGAAACGCTGCGAGAGCACCACCGATTCCGGCGGCGCGTCCGGCGCATCCTTCGCCGCGACCAGGGGAAGCTCCAGCACCTCGGCGGCGGTCTCGGCATGGTCGCGCTCGGAGACCAGTCCCAGCCGCGACAGCAGCGCCAGCAGATCGCCACCGGTCTCGTCCTGCAGCCGGCGGGCACGCGCCAGGTCGGCCTCCTTCAGGCGTCCGCGCGCCAGCAGGGCCGCGACGATGCGCTCGTCGTCGGAAAGCGAGGGGTCGGACACGACTGCGTTCACGGGGGCCTCCTTGAAGGTCCGGACTTTATCAGGTCCGGGCGGGAGGGATTGTCGAGCCACGCGACGCGTGGCGCGTGGGGAACTTTTCGAGGCAGCCCCGTGCTCCTTGGAGAGGATTACTACACCCGCTGTCGCTTGCGAGGATGCCGTCACGCCGCAACCCCAAGACGTCCCGTGCATGGATGGACGCTGCACACGCAATCGTGGGACATTCCGCGAGAATGTTAATGGCACGCACTGATATGCATCTGATACAAACGCCAAGCAGTCGCATGGAACATCGCACGTAGCAAGAGCCTCATTGCATGGCCGCCAGGACCGCTTACTCACCCAACAAATTATGGCGACTCTCATCCCCTGACATGGTATCCACTGGCCAAGGAGGCCTTATGTCGCATCTTCGCTTCGCACTTCTTGTTTCCGCTCTTCTTCCCGCCGCATCGGCAATCGCAGACAGCGCAATGCAGGGAGAAAATCTGCTTCAGGCGTTGCCACACGGCTACAAGATCGGTTACCAGACGCGCCAAGGCCAGATGAGCATGAGCGAAATGGTGCCATCGGATGAATCCGTCGAAAGCTGGACCAGCATGGTCACCACCCAGGTCTTCCACGGGGCACGGATCCCGGCGGACGCCTTCCAGCAACGGCTTGCAGCCAACCTTTCCGGTGCCTGCTCCAGCGCGAACGCTGTCAAGATCGATGCGGGGGAGGAAGATGGATACACGTATGCGTTATGGCAGCACGTCTGCCCGTTGAATCCTGCAACCGGCAAGCCGGAACACTTCTGGTCGAAGACCATCGAAGGCAACGATGCCTTCTATTCCGTCCAGTTCGCATTCCGGCACGCGCCGTCGGAGCGTGACACCAACCTGGCGCTCCGGCATCTTGCGGGAGTCCGTCTGTGCGACTCGCGCATTCGTGGCAGAGATTGCCCGAACGTACGCCCGGTACACCAGGATTGAACTTGCCAGGCTCTTTCTGCCTGCATGTGTTGTCAGGTTCACGAGCCAGGCCCGTCCTACCTTGGCGCTTGTGCCAAGGTTGTCTCTGCACAAGCAACACCGGGTGTTCGAGTAGTTTCCGAAACGGCAACCCATTACAAGGAAGCAATCCGTGAGTCGCCGATTCCTGCCTTACTGCCCGATCCTCGCATCCCTCCTGATCGCGGGATGCTGGAGCGCAAGCAAATTCGAACCACCCGTCGCGAAGACCAACCCGAATCCCACTCAGCGCTACGAGATCACGGTGGAATTGGTCGATCCACCGGCCGACGTCAAGAACATCTCCGGTATTGCCTATTTCAGTATTCCTGATGTCACCTGCATGCCTACGCCGGACCGTATCGCCGGATATGCCCCTGGTTCCCGCTACGAGAAGAGGTTCTCTCTCGTTTCGACCGGAAACAACACCTACAACGGCCACGTCTTTCTCGATTGGCCCATCGACGAGGACTATTACGGGCTTGGGCTATGCAAGTGGAAGTTCGCTTATGCAAGTGCAATTGTCGCGCGCGGAAACACCTTTCACCAGAGTACCCGACTGAGTCTCGCTGAACTCAATGGCGAGGAGGAAACTGTTGGCTATTGCAGAACATTGATGCGCGACAAATACGACTTCACTTGTTTCACTCCATTCGATGAAGAACTTATCCAGGAACTGGATCCCATCTCATACAAGATGAAGATATCTTCAAGGAAGGACTGACATGTCAACGCTCACGGAATCGCATGCGAGGTTGTCAGAAAAATCGTACTCGCCCCATGGTGATCGGATCGACATCGAGGCTTTCGAACTGGTCAAAGAAGTTGGCACCTCGTCCGGTTATCACGGAGTGATCTATCGAAATGTTAAGACAGGAGATTACGTCGTATCCCACACCGGCACCGAGTTCGATACCGACAAGCTCCGCGACGGATTGCTGACCGACGCCCAGATGGCCTTGCTGAAAGTAAACCAGCAACTGGATGACGCCCGGGACCTGGTGGAGCTTGCCATCGAGATGGCCAAGCGGGACGGCACCAAGGTCACTGTCACCGGGCATTCATTGGGTGGATTCCATACCCAGGTCACTTGCCACGAGTACGGTCTGCGTGGCGAGACCTTCAATGCGTACGGCGCGGCAGGCCTGTATGGCGTCCCCGACGGCGGAACCCAGGTGATCAACCATGTCCGCGCCACCGACATGGTGGGCGCGGCCAACCGGCATTTGGGCGAAGTACGTGTCTACGCCACGCAGCAGGATGTCGACGTACTGCTCAAGCAGGGCCCCGTACCCAGCCAGCAGAACCGATGGGAACTCATCGGCGATCTGCGCACACTCGGCCCGGACGAGACCCACGGTGCAGTGCAGTTCCACGGCGACCACCGCACCGCCGAGCAACTGGCCGTCTACGGCCCGAACTCGCTTATCAATCACGAAAGCCAGGTGCTCTACCAGCAGCACAAGCCCGAGTTCGACGCCTATCGGGAGAGCATACGCTCGGCCGCAGAGGACGTGGCGCTGGCTACGAAGCTTACCGGTGCAGGCGTCGTCTACACATCCGCGATCGGCTCACAATACGCGATGCACAAGGTGCGGCACGGCCTGATGGGCAACGAAGTTCACGACGAACTGAGGGAGCTTCGCTTGGCGGCGCAACGCGCGACGGAGGAGAAGAATCGCGACTTGGTGCCGCCGGATCGACCGTTGATCTATCCAAATGGTGCCGGCAGCCCCTTGGAGCAGATCGACGGGCGGATACAGGATCTTCGCCGCGCACCCACGCTGGAAGACAGCCAGTGCAAGCCGGAGCGCGGCAGTGGCTGGCCCTCGCGGCCCGCCGGCGATTCCACACCGTCGCCGGTCTCGCTGCGCGATGATCCCCTCGCCTACATCGACAGCATGGTGGCCGCCTACGATGCCGGCGACCAAGGCGCCTTCCGCCGGATGACCCAGGCTGCGGCCAACGATCCTCATGCGAGGCTGGTGAGCGCGACTGCGACGGCGCAGGTGGATGCCGAAGAGCGGCAGCAGGCGCTGCTGGCACAGGTCGCCGAACAACAGAGTGCGGAGCAGAGGCAGGTCGCGGTGTCGGCCGGCATCGCACGCACGATCTGACTATACCGTTGCCAAGGAAAGCACGATGGACACCGACCGGATCACCGACCTCGTCGCCAGTGTGTCAGCCCTCATGGAGCGGTTCGAGCGCCGCACGCAGCAGATCGAGGGCAGCTTGCAGGCTGCGCACCGGCAGTTCCAGGACCTCTCGCAACAATTGCCTGAAACGCTCCACCGGGCTGCCGACGCGGAAATGAGGCATCTGCGGGACAGTGTCGTGGGCACCGTCGACGTAAGCCTCGGACAATCCATCTCGACCTATCAGACACGCCTGGAGACGTCCGGACAAGATGTAAGGCAAGCCTCGCATGCGCTGGCGGCGCAAATCCACGCCGCGCGTACCCTCTACCGACATCTGCTATGGAAGGTAGTCGGCGTCTGTCTCACCAGTCTCGTCCTGATCGTCCTGGGCGGCGGCTGGCTTTCCAACCACTATTACAACGAAATCCGCCGACACCAACTATCGGCGGAATTGCTGAAAGCCTACGACGCCGCGGACGTGACCCTGTGCGGTGGCAGATTGTGCGCCAACGTCGACCCCAAGGGCGACGAGTTCGGCGAGGAAGGACAGTACCGTCCTGTCCGGAATCGCCCGTAGGCGCTCCTACCCGGAATCGTCGGAAAGCGCCTACCCCACCCACACCCGCGCATTGCGGAACATGCGCAGCCACGGCGAATCTTCCGGCCAGTCGGCCGGATGCCAGCTGTGGTTGGCGCTGCGCGGAGTGCGTTCCGGGTGCGGCATCAGGATGGTGGCGCGACCGTCGTCACTGGTCAGGCCGGTGATGCCGTCGGGCGAACCGTTCGGATTCTGCGGATACGACGCAGCCGCCTGGCCATCGCCATCGATGAAGCGCAACGCGACGCGGACCGCGCCCTGGTCGGCCGCACTGGCGAAGTCCGCGCGCCCTTCGCCGTGCGCGACCGCGACCGGGATGCGCGAGCCGGCCATGCCACGGAAGAACACCGACGGCGATTCCACTACTTCGAGCAACGACACCCGCGCCTCGAACTGTTCGCTGCGGTTGCGCAGGAAGCGGGGCCAGTGCGTCGCACCAGGGATGATGTCCTTCAACTGGCTCATCATCTGGCAACCATTGCAGACGCCCAGCGAGAACGTGTTGTCGCGCGCGAAGAACGCCGCGAACGCATCACGCAGCGCGCTGCGCTCGAGGATCGAGGTCGCCCAGCCGCGTCCGGCGCCCAGTACGTCGCCGTAGCTGAAACCGCCGCACGCCGCGATGCCGCTGAAAGCATCCAGCGCCACGCGACCGCTGATCAGGTCGCTCATGTGCACGTCGAACGCATCGAAACCGGCACGGGTGAAGGCCGACGCCATTTCGATCTGGCCATTGACACCCTGCTCGCGCAGGATCGCGACCTTCGGGCGTTTGCCCGTGGCGATGAACGGCGCAGCGACATCGTCGCCCGCATCGAACGACAGCTTCGGTTTCAGCCCGGCGCGGCCGAACTGGCGCGTGGTCTCGCGCTCCTCATCGGCCGTCTCCGGGTTGTCGCGCAGCTTCTGCATCGCGTGCGTCACCGACCACCAGGCATCGAACAGCTCTTCCCAGCGCCACTCGGCCAGCACGTCACCCTCCTGCTGCACGCGCACCACGGCGGCGGTCGTCGGGCGCGCGATGCGCTGCGCGCACTCCGTCAGCGCATGGTGTTCGATCAGGTCGGCGAAGGCGGCACGGTCCTCGTCGGCCACCTGCACCACCGCGCCCAGTTCCTCGGCGAACAGCGTGCGGAAGGCATCGTCGCCCCAGCCGTCCAGGTTGATGTCCAGGCCACGATGCGAGGCGAATGCCATCTCGCACAACGCGGCGAAGGCGCCGCCGTCGCTGCGGTCGTGGTAGGCCAGCAGCAGCCCGGCTTCGCGTGCGTCGGCGATCAGATGGAAGAAATCGCGCAGGCGTTGCGGGTCGTCGAGATCGGGCACGCTTTCGTCGCGGCCGTCGCCGGCGAACGCTGGCCACGCACCCTCGCCACCGGACTGAGGATAGACCTGCGCCAGCACGGAACCGCCAAGGCGTTTCTTGCCCGCACCCAGGCCGATCAGCCACAGCTCGCTGTCGTCTTCGCGCGACAGCAGCGGCGTCAGTTGCTGGCGCACGTCGGTGACCGGCGCGAACGCACTGATGATCAGCGACACCGGCGATACGGATTTCTGTGCCTGGCCATCGCTGTGCCACTGCGCCTGCATCGACAGCGAGTCCTTGCCCACCGGGATACTGATGTCCAGGTCCGGGCACAGCTCCATGCCCACGGCCTTCACCGCATCGAACAGCAGCGCGTCCTCGCCGGGATGGCCGGCGGCGGCCATCCAGTTGGCCGACAGCTTCACGCGATGCAGCGATTCCACCGGCGCGGCGCACAGGTTGGTGATGGCCTCGCCCACCGCCATGCGGGCGGCGGCAGCGGCATCGAGCAGGGCCAGCGGCGTGCGTTCGCCGATGGCCATCGCTTCGCCGACGAAGCCTTCATAGCCGCTCAGCGTGATGGCGCAATCGGCCACCGGCATCTGCCACGGGCCGACCAGCTGGTCGCGTGCGGTCAGACCGCCGACGCTGCGGTCGCCGATGGTGATCAGGAACTGCTTGGAGGCGACCGTCGGATGCGCGAGCACGCGCAGGCCCGCTTCGCGCAGGTCCAGCGACGCGGTCTGCAACGACGGCCACTTGGGGGCTTCCGGATAGCCGGTGTCGCGATGCATCTTCGGCGCCTTGCCGAATAGCACGTCCATCGGCAGGTCGATCGGGGCGTCCGCCGGGATGTTGCCTGGCGTGGCACCGTAAGCGACCACCAGATGTTCTTCCTTCGTGGCCACGCCCACGGCAGCGAACGGACAGCGCTCGCGCTCGCAGATCGCCGCGAACTCGGCCAGCCGCGCCTGCGGCACGCCGAGTACGTAGCGCTCCTGCGACTCGTTGCACCACAACTGCATCGGCGACAGCGAGGGATCGTCGCTGGGCACCTTGGCCAGGTCGATCACGCCGCCCACACCGGAGTCGTGCAGCAGTTCCGGGATGGCGTTGGACAGACCGCCCGCGCCGACGTCGTGGAACCACAGGATCGGGTTGTCCTCGCCCATCGCCACGCAACGGTCGATGACTTCCTGGCAGCGACGCTCCATTTCCGGGTTGTCGCGCTGCACGCTGGCGAAATCGAGTTCCTCGGCGCTTTCGCCCGACGCGACCGAACTGGCGGCACCGCCGCCCAGGCCGATCAGCATCGCCGGGCCGCCGAGCACGATGACGGCATCGCCAGACGAGAGCGTCCGCTTCTCCACCTGGATGCGGTCGATCGCGCCCAGGCCGCCGGCCAGCATGATCGGCTTGTCATAGGCGCGCGTCAGGCCCGCGCCTTCCGGCAATTCGAAGCTGCGGAAGTAGCCGAGCAGGTTCGGCCGGCCGAATTCGTTGTTGAACGCGGCGCCACCCAACGGGCCGTCGAGCATGATGTCCAGCGCTGGCGCCATGCGCGGATTCAGCGCGCGCGTCGCTTCCCACGGCTGAGGCAGCGTGGGGATGCGCAGGTGTGACACCGAGAAGCCGGTCAGGCCGGCCTTGGGCTTGCCACCGCGGCCGGTCGCGCCTTCGTCACGGATCTCACCGCCGGCACCGGTGCTGGCACCGGGGAACGGCGCGATCGCGGTCGGGTGGTTGTGCGTTTCGACCTTGATGCAGAAGGCCGAATCCAGCGTCGCCTCGAGGCGGTACTGGCCGCTTCCGTCCGGACGGAAGCGCGCCGCCGGATAGCCTTCGACCACCGCCGCGTTGTCGCTGTACGCACTGAGCGTATGCTCAGGTGTCTGCGCGTGAGTGTGCTTGATCATCCGGAACAGCGAGCGGTCCTGGTCCTTGCCGTCGATGGTCCAGCTGGCGTTGAAGATCTTGTGCCGGCAGTGCTCGGAGTTCGCCTGCGCGAACATCATCAGTTCGATGTCCGAGGGGTCGCGGCCGAGTTCGGTGTAGCGTGTGCGCAGGTAGTCGATCTCGTCGTCCGCCAGCGCCAGGCCCAGGCGGGTGTTGGCCGCTTCCAGCTGCGCCAGCGGGATGCGCTCCAGTTCGCCGCGCGCGGGCGCGGTGAACAAGGCCTGCGCCTGGTCGCGGGTGGTCAGCAGGGACTGCGTCATCGGGTCGTGCAACGCCTTGGCCAGCGCCGGCTGGCCGTCGTCCCAGCCTTCAAGATCGATGCGCAAGCCGCGCTCGACGCGCTTCACCGGCTGGCCGGCGCCGCGCAGCAGTTCGGTGGCCTTGCTGGCCCACGGCGACAGCGTGCCCAAGCGCGGGGTGACGAAGCGCGAGACCGCGCCATCGGCCAGCGCCGCCGCCTCGTCACCCGCCTGCAGGATGCGGCGCAACGTGGCCAGATCGGGCGTCGCGCCCGCCTCCGGCTCGATGAAATAGACATGCCAGGCACCGCAGATGCGGACACCGGAGGCCATCGACTGGAGCTTGGATTCGAGCCGCGCGCGGCGGAAGTGCGACAAGGCCGGTTGGCCTTCGAGGACGATCATGTCCGGAACCGTGGGGGCGTAGCCGTCAGGACGGGGCCCGCTATTGTAGCGAAGCCGGCGCAAGGCCGGCTTCGGGGATGTCACAGGGCGCCGGCAGCGGCGACTGGCGCCGCCTTGGCGGCCAGTTCGTCCAGCCTGGCCTTCAAGGCGGCCGGCGGCAGGTAGCCGCCCAGTTGGACGCCTTCGGCCGAATAGATCGCCGGGGTGCCGCTGACGCCGATGCGCTGGCCGACGTCGAATTCCATCGTCACCGGATTCTTGCAGTCGCGCGAGGGGACCGGCTTGCCGGCCTTGGCGTCGGTGAGCGCGCGCTTGCGATCAGGCGCGCACCAGACCGAGATCATGTCCTTGTGGTCCTGGCTGCCCAGGCCCATGCGCGGGAACGCCAGGTATTCCACCGCGATACCGAGACGGTTGAGCTCGCCCACTTCGCCGTGCAGCTTGCGGCAATAGCCGCATTCGATGTCGGTGAACACGGTGACCGTGTACTTGGCGTTCGGCGGTGCGAACACGATGCGTTCGGCGTGCGGGATGGTCGCGATCAGCTTGCTGCGGTAGCCGGCGAGCGCCGGGCTGGTCTGCATCAGGTCCTGCTGCTGGTCCAGGTCCAGAACGGTGCCCTGCATCAGGTAGCGTCCGTCGTCACTGATGTAGAGCAACTGGCCGCCCGCGATCACCTCGCGGAAACCCGGCAACGGTGCGGCGCCGACGTATTCCACTTTCGCCTGCGGGTTGAGCTGGGCGATCGCGGAACGGGCACGTGCGTCGGGGGTGGCGCCCACGCCTGCCTTGATCTGGCGCACGGCCGCCTGCGGGGCGGCGGGCGCGGCAGCGGCACCGTCCTGCACGGGTGGCTGGGGGGCCTGCGCACAGGCGGTCAGGCTCAGGGCACCCAGAAGGGCGGCGGTCATCAGGCGGGGCATCAAGGGCATCCGGGTATGCCGCGGTGCGGCTGGGTGGCAGGAACAGACGGGGATTCTGGCACATGGCGCCGCGCAGGCGGCTTAACCGCCCGCCAGCGTGACCCGCGTCATGCCCGCGGATGATGCCGGCCGTGCAGTTGCTTGAGATGTTCGCGAGCGACCAGGGTGTAGATCTGCGTGGTCGACAGCGAACTGTGGCCCAGCAGCATCTGCAGCGCGCGCAGGTCGGCGCCCCGGTTGAGCAGGTGGGTGGCGAAGCTGTGCCGCAGCCCGTGGGGACTGATCCGGACCGGATCGATGCCGGCCAGCGCCGCGTAACGCTTCACCAGCCCCCAGAACTGCTGCCGGGTCGGCGGGTCGGCACCCGCGCCCACGAACAGGAAGGGCGTGCTGCGCTTGCCGGCCAAGACGGCGCGCGCCTGTGCCAGGTAGGTTTCCAGCCAGTGCTGCGACTCCTCGCCCAAGGGCACCAGCCGGTCCTTGCTGCCCTTGCCGGTGACCCTCAATACGCCCTGCCGCAGGTTCACCGCCGTCGCGGGCAGCGTGACCAGTTCGCTGACCCGCAGGCCTGCGGCGTACATCAGTTCGAGCATCGCGCGGTCGCGCAGGCCCAGCGGCGTGGCGGTGTCGGGCGCGGCCAGCAGTGCGTCGATCTCGGTTTCGGCCAGGGCCTTCGGCAACGAGCGCGGCAGGCGCGGCGGATCGAGCAGCGCGGTGGGGTCGTCCGCACGTTCGCCCCGGCGCAACCGCTGCGCGTAGAACGCGCGCAGGGCCGACAGCAGCCGCGCGTTGCTGCGTGGCGAATAGCCTTCGCGCGTGCGCCACGCCAGGTAATCGAACAGGGCCGCGCGATCCGCGGCGGCCAGTCCGCCTGCACGTCCGTTCCGCCAGCGCGCGAAGCCTTCCAGGTCGCGCCGGTAGCTGTCCAGCGAGGGCTTCGCCAAGCCGTTCTCGGCCCAGATCACGTCGAGGAATGCCGCGATGGCGTCGGCGTCGGCGTCGGGGACGGGCGGCAGGGCGTTCGCCTGCTGGCGGCGTTCGGCGGGCGTGCGGGCAGTCATGCGGCAAGCTTAGGCGATGCATATCCCTCTTGTGGGAGCGACGTCATTCGCGAGAGACCCCGCGATTACAGGAATGAACGCGGACAGCCTTTCCCGGCGTAGCCACGGAGGTCTGGATCACTCCGTTAACAGGTGCCCCGGATATCGTCCGTGGCGAGCCTGTCGAACCGCGCTTTCCACGGGAGAGCAGGCTGTCGTGACCTGTCGATGCAGCGCAAAGTGCAGGGTTCGACAGGCTCACCACGAGCGGGATCATTTGTCCGGAGTTGTCTGAAGGAGCCTCGCCATCGCGACTGACGTGGCTCCCCAATGGGCGGCTGGGCCTTAGCCGGTATCCTGTCGCGATGACGCATCCCGCCCCCCTCCCCGGAAAACCCCGCGCCCTGATCGGCTGGCGCCTGCTCGCGCTGCTCTACGACTTCTGGCCCGTGCTGGCGCTGTGGATCGCCGTCGCGGTCCCGTTCGTACTGATCGACGTGGTGGCCAGCGGCAATGTCCGTCACAACATCCAACCCTTCAGCCCGTTGTGGTGGCTGCTCTGGATCTGCTGCTGGGCCGTCACCGGCGTGTACGCCACCTGGAGCTGGCAACGCGGCGGGCAGACGCTCGGCATGCGGCCCTGGCGACTGAAAGTGGTCACCGCCGCAGGGGATGCGCCGACACGCGCGGCATTGTGGCGTCGCTACACGCTGGCGACGGTCTCGACGCTGGCGGCGGGATTGGGGTTCTGGTGGGCGTGGCTGGACCGCGAACGACTGACCTTCCACGACCGCTTCAGCGGCACGCGCCTGGTGCGCTTGCCGAAGCGGGCCTGACGGCGCCTCAGCGGCTCCTGCGCCGGAACATCAGCCAGGAAATGCCCAGCAGGGCGAATGGCGGGATGGCGTACGCGAGGCGGTAGTCGAGCCGGAACGCACCGGCCAGCCGCACGAACATCGTCTGCAGCACGTAGAAGCCCACAGCGAACACGATGCCCAGGAACAGCCGCTTGCCCATGCCGCCGCTGCGCAGGCTGCCGAAGGCGAACGGGATGGCGGCCAGGCACAGCGCCAGCACGTTGAGCGGATAGAACCAGCGCGCCCAGTACTGGTCTTCGTAATCGCGCGCGTCCAGCCCGTTGCGCTTGCGGTAGTCGATGTTCTGGCTCAGCTCATGGCTGGGCATGTTGCGTGCACGCACCAGGCTGGACGACAGCACCGAGGCGTCCAGTTCCGATTCCCAGCGTTCGCCCAGCACGGTGACCTGGGTGGCGGACCGCTCGTTGAAAGTCGTCCGGCGCACGTTCTTCAGCAGCCAGTAGCCGTCCAGGTGTTCGGCGACGGCGGCGTGCGCGATGGAGGCGAGTCGCCCGTCATCGGCCAGTTCGTACATGCGCACATCGCGCAGCTGCAGCGACACCTTGCCGCCGCCCTGGTCCTTCTCTTCGCCGCTCTGCGCGTACAGGAAGGTGTTTCCTTCGCGCGCCCACAGGCCGGAGTAGCGGTCCATCGCGACGTTGCCGGTACGCGCGCTCATCTTCAGCACGTCGGCCTGGCGCTGGCCCCACGGGCCCAGCGTCTCGCCGCTGAACACCATCAGGGTGGTCAGGATGGCCAACGCCGCTGCCACCGAAATGCTCAGGCGGCGGCGCGACAGGCCCAGCGCACGCAGCGCGGTCAGTTCGGAGCTGGCCGCCAGCTGGCCCAGGCCCATCAGCGAACCGATCACGGCCGCCGTGGGAAACATCGTGTAGGCCCGGCGCGGCACGGTGTACAGCACCCAGGCCACGGCATGGCCGAAGGTGTAGTTGCCCGTCCCCAGGTCGCCGATTTCGCCGGACAGCGCCATCACCACGTCCAGTCCCACCAGCACCGCCCACGTCAGCAGCACGGTAACCAGCACGACCTGGCCCACGTAGGTGTCATGCAGGCGGGGGATCAGCCTCATGCCACCCTCCGCTTGCGCGACAGTTGGCCGTCACGCAGGTAGAACCAGATGGCCGCCGCGAGCAGCGGCAGCGTCAACCACCACAGGCCGGCCATGCCCGGCAACTTGCCGTCGGCCAGCAGCTGGGTGCCATTGAACATCAGGCTGATGCCCACGAGGTAGGCGAGGAACCCCAGCATCACGCGCCCATATCTCGCCTGTCGCGGCGAACTCCTGGACAGCGGCAGGGTCAGCAGGGCGAACGCCAGCGCCAGCAGCGGCGGGGTGAGACGGGCATGGACCTGCGCATTCGCATCCGGGCGCGGATCGGACAGCAGCTGCGGCGTCGGCAGGAGTTCCGGATCGTCCTTGTCCATCGTGTCGGCCCGGTCCGGCAGCGCGACCTCGTTCGCCTTGTAGCGGATCAGGCGGTAATCCAGCCCCGGGCCATCCGGCCCTTCGACGCGGAAACCGTCGTCCAGGCGCAGGTAACGGTTGCGCTCGCCTTCGAAGAACATCTGCCCGGATTTCGCCGTCACCACGTCGATGCGGCCCTCGTCCGAGCGGTGCATGAACACCTTGCTCAGGCCCGTGCCATCCGGGGACAACGCGCTCACATAGACCACGGCGCCACTGGACATGACAGTGAACTTGCCCGCATCCAGCCCCGAGACGACCAGGCTGCGGTTGGCGTGGTCCAGCATGTCCTGCGCGGTGCGCAGTGCCCATGGCCCCAGCCACAGCGAACACAGGCCCACCACCGCCACCACCGGTATCACCAGCATCAGCAGCGGGCGCAACAGGCGGCGCGGGCCGATGCCGGCTGCGGTCAGGACCGCCATTTCCGAGTCCCGGTACAGGCGCGAGAACGCCAGCAGCAGGCCCAGCATCAACGCCAGCGGGATGATGTAGGGCATGTAGTTGAGGAATTGCAGCCCCAGCTGGGACAGCAGCAACCGCGCCGGCACCTTGCCGTCCGCCACATCGCCCAGCAGATCGGCCATCACGCCGCCCACGCTGACCATCAGCAGGATGATCAGGGTGGCCAGGAAGCTCTGGGTGAATTCCCGGAAGAGGTAGCGGTCCAGCTTCGGCATCAGGGGGGCTTGATTTACAATCTCGGGCTTGTGCGCCGCATCGATGGCGGCAGTCTCTGCGGTCCGGGATGGCGTCAGCCACCTTCATCCGGCCTGCGATTGTACGTAACTGAACCGGGAATCTGATCAATGACGCTGGAATTCACCCTGAACCACGAAGCCCCCTCCCAGGCCGGCGTCGATTGCATCGTGGTAGGCGCCTACGCCGACAAGAGCCTGACCGCCGCCGCGCAGGCCGTGGACGCGGCCAGCGGCGGCAAGCTGTCGGCGCTGGTGCAGCGGGGGGACATCGGCGGCAAGACCGGCAAGACCACGCTGCTGCACGACCTGCCCGGCGTGACCGCACCGCGCGTGCTGGTCGTCGGCCTGGGCGAGGCCGCCAAGTTCGGCGTACCGCAGTACCTCAAGGCCGCCGGCGATGCCGCCCGCGCCCTGAAGGTCGGGCCGGTGCGCAGCGCGCTGTTCACCCTGTCCGACGTGGACGTGAAGGACCGCGACGCCGCGTGGAAGATCCGCCAGGCCGTCATCGCCGTCGACCACGCCTGCTACCGCTATACCGCCACGCTCGGCAAGAAGAAGGCCGACGACGCCGGCCTGGCCCAGCTCGCCATCCGTGGCGACGACGCCCAGGCGTTGGCGCAGGGCGTGGCGATCGCCGCCGGCGTGCAGTTCACCCGCGAGCTGGGCAACCTGCCGCCGAACATCTGCACTCCCGCGTATCTGGCCGAGCAGTCGCAGACGTTCGCCGCCGACAACGGCGCCGAATGCGAAGTGCTGGAGGAGGCGCAGATGGAAGCACTGGGCATGGGCTCGCTGCTGGCCGTCGCCCGCGGCTCGGTCAACCGCCCCCGCCTGATCGTGCTCAAGTGGAATGGCGCGGCCGCCGACGCCAAGCCCTACGTGCTGGTCGGCAAGGGCATCACCTTCGACACCGGCGGCGTCAACCTGAAGACTCAGGGCGGCATCGAGGAAATGAAGTACGACATGCTGGGCGCGGGCAGCGTGCTGGGCACCTTCGTCGCCACGGTGAAGATGAAGCTGCCGGTGAACCTGGTGGTGGTGGTGCCGGCGGTGGAGAACGCCATCGACGGCAATGCGTACCGTCCCTCCGACGTCATCACCAGCATGTCCGGCAAGACGATCGAAGTGGGCAACACCGACGCCGAAGGCCGCCTGATCCTGTGCGACGCGCTGACCTACGCCGAACGCTTCAAGCCCGAAGCCCTGGTCGACGTGGCCACGCTGACCGGCGCCTGCATCGTGGCGCTGGGCCGCTACGCCAGCGGCCTGATGAGCAAGCACGACGATCTCAGCAACGAACTGCTGGGCGCCGGCGAGACCGTATTCGACCGCGCCTGGCGTCTGCCGCTGTGGGACGAATACCAGACCCAGCTGGAATCCAGCTTCGCCGACGTCTACAACATCGGTGGCCGCTGGGCCGGTGCGATCACCGCCGGCTGCTTCCTGGCCCGCTTCACCGAAGGCCAGCGCTGGGCGCACCTGGACATCGCCGGCGTGGCCAACGACGAAGGCAAGCGCGGCATGGCCACCGGTCGCCCGGTCGGCCTGCTGAGCCAGTGGCTGCTGGACCGCGTCGCCTGACCGGCGACGCTGCCCCTACGCCATGGCCCGTGCCGACTTCTACCTGATCGCCAAGCCGCGCTTTCTCGAGGAACCCCTCAAGCTGGTGTGCGAGCTGGTGCGCAAGGCCTACGACAGCAACCAGTGGACCCTGATCCTCGCGCGCGACGCCGCGCAGGCGGAGGAGCTGGACGAGCTGTTGTGGGAGTTCGATCCCGATGCGTACATCCCGCACCAGATCGCCGGGGACGAAGAGGACGAGCTGACGCCCGTGCTGATCGCCACGCCCGACATCGACGTGCCGGCGCGCGCACTGGTCATCAACCTGCGCGACGACGCGTTCGCCGGCGCCTGCGAACGCGTACTGGAAGTCGTACCGGCCGACCCGTCCGCGCGCGAGCCGTTGCGCGAGCGCTGGAAGCAGTACAAGGCGCGCGGCTTTGACGTGAACAAGCACGACATGTAACACCCGTCATTCCAGCGAACGCTGGAATCCACCTTGCCGTTGCAGTGGCCATAGACAAGGCAACGCAAAGGCAAGATCAAGATGGATCCCGGCGTCCGCCGGGATGACGACTCAAAAATCCCGGAACCCCATGACCGACCTCGCCTCCAGCTACGACCCGAAATCCTTCGAATCCCGCCTGTACGCGCAGTGGGAAGCCGCCGGCTACTTCAAGCCCAGTGGCGAAGGCAAGCCGTACACGGTGCTGCTGCCGCCGCCGAACGTCACCGGCACGCTGCACATGGGCCATGCGTTCCAGCACACGCTGATGGACGCGCTGGTGCGCTACCACCGCATGCGCGGCTACGACACGCTGTGGCAGATGGGCACCGACCATGCCGGCATCGCGACGGAGATGGTGGTCAGCCGCAACCTGGCACTGGAAGGCAAGGGCGACACGCGCGATTCGCTGGGCCGCGACGGTTTCATCGCCAAGGTGTGGGAGTGGAAGGCGCAGTCCGGCGACACCATCGAACGGCAGATGCGCCGCATGGGCGCATCGGGCGACTGGTCGCGCAGCACGTTCACCATGGACGAAGCGGCATCGAAGGCGGTCATCGAAGCGTTCGTGCGCTGGCACGAGCAGGGCCTGATCTACCGCGGCCAGCGCCTGGTCAATTGGGACCCGGTGTTGAAGACGGCGATCTCCGACCTGGAAGTGGAGAACGTCGAGGAAGACGGTTTCCTGTGGTCGATCGAATACCCCCTCGCCGATGGCAGCGGTTCGTTGGTGGTCGCCACGACGCGTCCAGAAACCATGCTCGGCGATGCAGCGGTGATGGTGCATCCAGACGATGAACGCTATGCGCACCTGATCGGCAATAAAGTTAGGCTGCCGCTAACAGATCGCGAGATCCCGATCATCGCTGACGACTATGTCGAGCGCGAGTTCGGCACGGGCGTCGTCAAGGTGACTCCCGCGCACGATTTCAACGACTATGCAGTGTGGCAGCGCCACGTTGGCCAAGACGCATTTGATGGCGTTCCCAACGATGGACTGATAAACCTGTTTGACCAGTCTGCGCGGATCATTGAGTCAGGTACTGGCGCTACAGCACGCTCAAGCGTTCAAGCAGGATCGTTCGACTCTTTAGTCGTCGCCGCAACCGATTCGGAAATCGTAGACGTCATCCCTGCGAAGTACCGCGGCTTGGACCGCTACGAAGCACGCAAGGTCGTGCTCGCGGATCTAGAAGACCTGGGGCTGCTGGTCGAGACCAAGCCGCACAAGCTGCAGGTGCCGCGCGGCGACCGCACCAATCAGGTGATCGAGCCCTACCTGACCGACCAGTGGTTCGTGAAGATGGACGGGCTGGCGAAGCGCGGTCTCGAACTCGTGGAGTCGGGCGAAGTGAAGTTCGTCCCGCCGAACTGGATCAACACCTACCGCCACTGGATGGAGAACATCCAGGACTGGTGCATCAGCCGCCAGCTCTGGTGGGGCCACCGCATCCCGGCGTGGTTCGATGGCGCCGGCAACTGCTACGTCGGTCGCGATGAAGCCGAAGCGCGCGCGAAGGCCGGCCTGTCCGCCGACGTCGCTCTCACCCAGGACAGCGACGTGCTGGAGACCTGGTTCTCCTCGCAGCTGTGGCCCTTCAGCACGATGGGCTGGCCGGACACGCAGGCGATGGCCGAGCGCGGCTTCAACCGCTACCTGCCGTCGTCGGTGCTGGTCACCGGCTTCGACATCATCTTCTTCTGGGTGGCGCGCATGGTGATGGCCACCGACAGCTTCGTCGGCCAGGTGCCGTTCCGCGACGTCTACATGACCGGCCTGATCCGCGACAAGGACGGCCAGAAGATGTCCAAGTCGAAGGGCAACGTGCTGGACCCGCTCGACATCATCGACGGCATCTCGCTGGAAGACCTGGTGGCCAAGCGCACCGGCGGCCTGATGCAGCCCAAGATGGCCGAGAAGATCGAGAAAGCCACGCGCAAGGAATTCCCGGACGGCATCGTGCCGCACGGCGCCGACGCACTGCGCTTCACCATCGCCGCGCTGGCGACGCACGGCCGCGACATCAAGTTCGACATGGGCCGCGCCGAGGGCTACAAGAACTTCTGCAACAAGCTGTGGAACGCCACCCGCTTCGTGCTGATGAACACTGACGGCTTCCATGCGCAGGGCGTGCCGCAGCCGAACACCGACGCCGAGAAGTGGATCCTGTCGCGCCTGGCCAAGGTCACCGCCGAGGTCGAAACCCAGTTCGCCGCCTACCGCTTCGACCTGCTGGCGCAAGCGCTGTACGAGTTCGCATGGAACGAGTTCTGCGACTGGTTCGTCGAACTGGCCAAGCCTGCGCTCAACGGCAATGATTTGGCCTCGGCGGTCAGCACCCGTCATACCCTGCTGTACGTACTGGAATCGCTGTTGCGCCTGCTGCATCCGCTGACGCCATTCGTCACCGAAGAACTGTGGCAGCAGGTCGCGCCGAAGCTGGGCATCGACGGTGGCACGGTCTCGCTGCGCCCCTACCCGGTCGCCGCCGACTTCGCCGGCCAGGACTATGCGCAGGCCGATGCGGACGTGGAATGGCTGAAAACGATGGTGTCCACCCTGCGTCGCGTGCGCAGCGAACTCAACGTCTCGCCCGCGAAGACCATCCGCCTGCTCTTGCAGGATGGTGGCGACAACGACCGCACGCGCATCGCGCGCTTCGCCTCGTCGTTGTCGTTCCTGCTGAAGCTGGACGACATCGCCTGGCTCGACGTCGGCGCCGATGCCCCCGCCTCCGCTGCCGCGATGGTGGGTGAACTGAAACTGCTGGTACCGCTGGAAGGCCTGGTCGACCTTGACGCCGAGCGTACCCGCCTGGACAAGGAAATCGCCCGCGTCGCGGGCGAGAAGGACAAGAGCGAAGCCAAGCTGGCCAAGTTCACCGACAAGGTGCCGCCAGCGGTGGTCGAGCAGGAGCGCCAGCGCCTGGTCGACTGGAGCAACCAGCTCGCTGCCCTGCATGGCCAGCGCGCGAAGCTCTGACGCTTCGCTCCTCCCCGCAACGGTCGGGCAGCCGTCGCCTGGCTGTGCGGGATCGCGTCATCGCATCCGACTGCAGCCGTCATCCCAGCGAAAGCTGGGATCCACCTTGACGTTGCAGTTCGCGCTTCGGAAGCGTTGGAAGCAAGATGGATTCCCGCTTTCGCGGGAATGACGAACAGGAGTCGGACTGGTTGTTCTTCCGGCGAAAGCTGGGATGAAGGCTGGATGGTTTCGCCATGTGCCGCGGCGGGCCGGGACCCGCCCTACAGCGGCGGCATCGTGGTGATGTCGTCCGCCACCAGCTCGATCGCCATCACCAGCGCATCCTCGCGGCCGTCGCGGGCCGGGTAGTAGCGCGGGCGGCGGCCGATCTCGTTGAAGCCTTCGCTGTGGTACAGCGTGATCGCGCCCGGATTTGATGGACGCACTTCCAGGAACACGCGCTGCACACGCAGGTCGCGGGCGATCTTCACCAGCGCGCGCAGCAGATGGCGGCCCAGTCCGCGGCCCTGGCGCTCGGGGGCGATGCAGATGTTCAGTACATGCGCCTCATCGGCGGCGATGCTGAGCAATCCGTAGCCGATGACCATGCCGTGTTCCGTCATCACCCACGAGGGATAGCCCGCCTTCAGGCAGTCGCGGAAGATGCCGCGCGTCCACGGGAAGGGATAGGCGCGCTGTTCGATCGCCATCACGGCGTCAAGGTCGCCCTCGCGCATCGGGCGCAGGCTGGAAGCGGACGCCGGTGACGCTTCGGCGCCCCGCGCACTCACGCGGAGGCTCCGCGCCGCAGCCGCCTCAGGGCGGGCCACAACGCGCGCTTGGCGGCAGGGTTGCCACGCAGCTCGGCAGAACTGGGCCATTGGGCGAACAGTTCCGCAGCGCCGGGCGCATTGGGATTGCAGCCCGAGGCGCGGATCAGCGCGAAGTGGAGGCGGTCCGGCAGCCGCGATCCGGGCGCTCGCGGCGCTGGTGCCTGGCGCACGGGTGGGGGCGCGTCGACGGCCTCACGCGCAGGCGGACGCGCACGCACGGCAGCGGGCGGAGGAACATCGGGCGCAACACGGGCAGGCGGCGTTTCCACGGCCTGCGCGACAGCGGCACCGGCTTCCGTCGGCCAATCCGCTGGCAGGTACACCGTATGGCCCAGCGCGCGCAGCCAACCCTGCTGCTCGGCCGACCACAACCGGTCCGCCGCGAGCGTCATGCAGCGGCATCCTTCTGCCGGCGCACGCGCTGCCACAGCCAGTAGCCCGGACCGGACAAGGCATACACCACGCCCACCGCCAACAATGTGCGCGGCAGGTCGATGAACAGGATCGCCAACGCCAGCGGCACCAGCGCCAGCACGACGAACGGGATGCGGTCGGCCTTCGCCCCGCCTTCGCCCGTTCCCTTGAAACTCCAGAACCGGATGCGGCTGACCATCAACAGCGCCGCCACAAGGGTCACGCCGAGGGCCACATAGCGCAGCTCCTCGCCCGTCCAGCCCAGTTCGCCATCGGCGAAGGCCCAGACGAAGGACATCATCAGGCCCGCCGCGGCCGGACTGGCCAGGCCGACGAACCAGCGCTTGTCGACCGTGCCGACCTGCGTGTTGAAACGGGCCAGCCGCAGAGCCGCGCAAGCCGCATAGAGGAATGCGACCACCCAGCCCACGCGCCCCATCACGCCGCCGTCGAACTTCAGCGCCGCCAGCGACCAGTGGTACATCACCAGCGACGGCGCCAGGCCGAAGCTGACCAGGTCGGCCAGCGAGTCGTACTGCACGCCGAATTCGCTGCTGGTGCCGGTCAACCGCGCCACGCGGCCGTCGATGCCGTCCATCAGGCCCGCCACGAATACCGCGATGGCGGCGTTCACGAACTGACCGTTGGCCGCGGCGATGATCGCGAAGAAGCCGGCAAACAGGCCCGCAGTGGTGAACAGGTTGGGCAACAGGTAAATCCCGCGGGAGCGCGGGGGCGGCTTGATTTCGTTCATGGGTCGCAGTTTAGCCCAGCGGTCCGCCACCCGGCTTGCCTGCGCGGCCCCGGGGTGCTGCAATCGCGGTTCCCGTGATCCCGGAGCTTCCCATGCGCCTCCTGCCCTGCCTGTCCGTGCTGGCGCTCTGCCTGGCGACCGCCTCCACCGCGCAGGCCCAGCAGGTCTACCAGTGGAAGGACAAGAACGGCGTGACCCACTACTCGGACAGCCCGCCGCCGAACCAGACCGTGCAGAACCGGCGCATCAACCAATACGGTGCCCCGGCGGCCGATGCGCAGCCCGCCGGCAAGCCGGTCGAAAATCCGCAGTGCACCACCGCGCGCATGAACCTGCAGGTCCTGGCGACCAGCAAGGGCCCCGTGCAGCAGGACACCGATGGCGACGGCAAGGCGGATACCACGCTTGACGACACCGGGCGTGCCAACCAGCAGAGCCTGGCCGAAGCCGCCGTGAAGGCTTACTGCAAGCCTGCCGCCGGAGCCTGACCCGTTCCATGCGCGCCTGGCTGGCCATCGTGGCGGGCGTGGCGCTGGGCGTGGGCGTCGCCTGGTGGCTGGCCCGCGAATCACCGGATGCCGGATCACGCAAGCAGGCCCGCGCGGACCAGGCGGTCGCTGCCCAGGCCCGCGACGCCCGCCCCTCGCTGTATCGCTGGCGCGACGATGCCGGCGTGCTGCAGATCACCGAGCAGCCGCCGAAGGACCGCCGCTTCGAGCGCATCGATCGCGAAGTCCCGGCCGGCATCCGCGTAAGCGGGGACGCGGCGACCGACGCGGATTGACCCGCCGCCGCCCCGGGTGCGGCCAACGCTGGCAAAATAGGCGGTTCGTCCCTCCCGGATCCCCATGCCGATGCGCCTGTCGCAGTTCCACCTCCGCACCACCAAGGAAACCCCGGCCGACGCCGAACTGGTCAGCCACCAGCTGATGCTGCGCGCGGGCATGATCCGCAAGCTGGCCGCCGGCCTGTACACATGGTCGCCGTTGGGCCTGCGCGTGCTGCGCAAGGTGGAAACCGTGGTGCGCGAGGAAATGAACCACGCCGGCGCGATCGAGATGATCATGCCGACCATCCAGCCGCGCGAGCTGTGGGAAGAGACGGGCCGGTGGGAGAAGTTCGGCGGCCAGCTGCTGAAGATCACCGACCGCAAGGAACAGGCGTTCTGCTACAGCCCCACGGCGGAAGAAGCCGTCACCGACTTCGCGCGCCAGGAGCTGTCCAGCTACAAGCAGCTGCCGGTCAACTTCTACCAGATCCAGACCAAGTTCCGCGACGAGATCCGTCCGCGCTTCGGCGTGATGCGTGCGCGCGAGTTCGTGATGAAGGATGCCTACTCCTTCCACATCACCGATGAAGACCTGGTCCGCGAGTACCGCAACATGCATGCGGCCTACACGCGCATCTTCACCCGCCTGGGGCTGGACTTCCGCGCGGTGCAGGCGGACAGCGGCGCCATCGGCGGCGATGCCTCGCAGGAATTCCACGTGCTGGCCGATTCGGGCGAGGACTCCATCGCGTTCTCCACCGGTTCGGACTACGCCGCCAACGTGGAAAAGGCGCAGGCTGCGGCGCCGGACCCACGCGCCACTGCGTCGGAGACGATGAACAAGGTGGCCACCCCCACACAGAAAACCTGCGAGGACGTCGCCGCGCTGCTGGGCATCCCGTTGCAGCGGACGGTGAAGTCGGTGGCCGTCATGACCGACGCCGGTTTTGTGCTGGCGCTGGTGCGCGGCGACCACACCGTCAACGAGATCAAGCTGGGCAAGGTCGCCGGGCTGGCCGATTACCGGCTGGCGACGGAGGCCGAGATCCTCGCCCACCTGGGCAGCGAGCCGGGCTTCCTCGGCCCGATCGGCGCGAAGCAGGCGATCCGCGTGGTCGCCGATCGCGACGTGGCGGCGATGGCCGACTTCGTCGTGGGCGCCAACGAGGCCGGCTTCCACATTGCCGGCGTCAATTGGGGCCGCGACCTGCCTGAACCTGAAACCGTGGCGGACATCCGCAACGTGGTGGAAGGCGACAGGGCCGCCGACGGCGGCGAGATCCGCATTGTCCGCGGCATCGAGGTGGGACATGTGTTCCAGCTCGGCCGCAAGTACAGCGAAGCGATGAAGTTCACCGTGCTCGACGAAACCGGCAAGGCTGCCGCACCGGCGATGGGCTGCTACGGCATCGGCGTATCGCGCATCGTGGCGGCGGCGATCGAACAGAACCACGACGCCAACGGCATCATCTGGCCCGTGCCGATGGCCCCGTGGGCCGTTGCCGTATGCATGATCAACCCGAAGAACGATGCCACTGTGAATGCTGCGGCCGAGCAGTTGCTCGCGGACCTGCAGGCGGCCGGCATCGAGGCCGTGCTGGACGATCGTGGACTGCGCCCCGGCGCGATGTTCGCCGACATCGAACTGATCGGCATCCCGCACCGCGTGGTGGTGTCCGAGCGCGGACTGGCGGCAGGCACGTTCGAGTATCGCGCACGTCGCGCCGAAGACGCCGAGAATATCGGCCGGGACGAACTGCTCGCGCGCCTGCGCGGCTGATCGCGCGTACGCATGCGTGGGCGCCATCGCGCGTCCACGCATCTCCGTGGTTTGTGCCGCGATTAACTCGTCGATTAAGATGATTATTCGGCCAAGGATGGGCTTTCCCTTCCTGACTGGAGATACTGATGTCGATCGACCTGCGTAACCTGTCCGCCAAGGAACTTGGCGCCCTGATCGCCAAGGCCAAGGAACAGCAGACCAAGCTGGCCAAACGAACCCCCATTGCCACCGTCCGCGGCAAGATCACCAAGTTCGCCAAGGCCGAGGGCTATACGCTGGAGGAACTGTTCGGCATGGCGGGCACGCGCCCCGCCAAGGCGGCAACGAAGCCCGGTCCGCGGGCCGGCAAGAAGCTCGGCAAGGTCGCGCCGAAGTACCGCAACCCGGCCAACCCGAAGGAAACCTGGACCGGTCGCGGCAAGCATCCGCGCTGGATGGCCGCGCTGATCGCGAAGGGCAAGAAGGCCGACGACTTCCTGATCAAGAAAAAGTAGTCGCGACGATGCGGCAGGGAAACGGGAGGCTTGGCCTCCCGTTTTTCATGGGTGTCCACCCTGCCGGGCGTGCACTCCCGCGCATCTCCAACGGTATCGTCAGAGATTCTTGCGCGACGAAATCAGCAGGTTGCCGAACAGAAGACCTGCCACCAGCGCCATCACCACGTTGGTGACGGCCAGCAGCGCCGACTGTCCCACGCCCACATCCTGCTGCTGCACCAGGGTCAGCAGGCCGCGCAGGCTGGTGCTGCCGGGTACGAGCATCAGGATGCCGGGCACGCGGATCAATGCCCCGGGACGGTTGGCCCAGCGCGCGAACGCATTGCCTGCTGCGGTCAGCGTCAGCGCCGACAGGAAGATGCCTACCGGACTGCCCCACGCCTGGCCGGCGTAGCGCGAGATGCTGTAGCCGGCGATGGCCGCTGCCATCACCCAGAAATAATCGCGGCGGTGCGCCTTGAACAGCACGGCGAAGGCATACGCCGCCACGATCATCGCGCCCCACTCCACCCACTCCGGCTGTGGCCGCGATGCGCGCACCTCCGGATACAGGCCCAGCAGCTGCGCCAACGTCACCGCGATCATGCTGCCCACCGTCAGCTTCAGCACCGTGGCCATCGCGCCCGCGAAACGGGCCACGCCGGATACAAGGTGCTGGCTGGTCAGTTCGTTCACTGCATTGGTCAGCGCCATGCCGGGCAGCAGCACGATCAGCGAGGCGATGATCACCGTGTTGAGATTCAGTGGCGCGATGAAGTTGGCCACCAGGATCGCCACGAAGCCGGCCACCAGCGCCGAGATCGCATCGCTGGCCTCCTTCATCTGCGGGCGACGGGCGATCAGTTCACCGAGCACCCCGATGATCACGCCGATAAGGCCCGCGGTGGCCATGTCCAGCCACGGCAGCCGCCACAGCCCTGCCACGGCCGCTGCCGCCAGCCCCGAGGCGAAGATCTGCATGGCCCTCCAGCGCAGGCTGGGCGTGCGGTCCAGCGCGCGCAGCGCGGTGTGGCCCTGGGCGATGCTCATCTGCCCGGACGACACCGCATCCGCGATGCGGTCCGCCTCGCTCAGCTTGTGCAGGTCGGTCTCGCCGGGCGCCAAACGGATGACCCGGGTGCTGTCGCTCGCCCCCAGCGGGCGCGCGGGATCGCTGAAACTCAGGATCAGGCCGGTCGGATTCGACCACGGCTCGCAGTCCAGGCCGAGGCGTTGGGACAGGCCTACTACCGTTCCCTCCAGCCGCTGCGCGGTGGTGCCGTAGCTGTGCAGGCGCCCGGCGATCTCGCACACGAAGGCGATGCGCTGGGCGTAAGTGGCGGAAAGCAGCATGTCGTCGGCCATCGGCACAGTATCGCCCAAGTGCCATCCCGTGGCTTCACGCATGCCTGCTTACACTACGCATCGGCGATGGGGTCAGGGGGCACGGTGGGAATCGGCGAAGCGATGGCGCTCGGCAGTGCCGCCGCGTGGGCGGTGGGCGTGATCCTTGCGCGGCAACTGGGCGTGCACCTGCCTCCGCTCACCCTCAACCTGCTCAAGAACGGACTGGTGCTGTGCGTGCTGGCGCCGGTGGCGTTGCTGCTGTACGCCGGTGCGTGGCCCGTGATGCCGGTGCGCGACATGCTCATCGTGCTGGCCAGCGGCGTGATCGGCATCGCCTTGGCGGACACGCTGTATTTCCGCGCGCTCAACGAACTCGGCGCCGGGCGCATGGGCGTCATCGGCAATCTTTACAGTCCGCTCGTGCTGCTGCTGGGCTTCGTGTTCCTGGACGAACGCCTCGGCGGCATGCAATGGCTGGGCTTCGCCCTGGTGGCCGGCGGCGTGCTGCTGGTCAGCATTCCCGCGCGCGGGCAGGCGGCCCGTCCGCAGCACACGCTGCGCGGCATCCTGTTGGGCCTGCTGGCGATCGCATTGATGGCGGTCGCCATCGTGATGGTGAAGCGCACGCTGGAGACGCAACCCTTGCTGTGGGTGACGCTGCTGCGCCTGTGCGGCGCGATGGTGGGCCTGCTGTTCCTTGCGTCGCTGCCCTCCATGCGCCAGCGCATGCGCTTCGTGCCGCGCGATGTCGCCTGGCATCGGCTCGTGCTGGCGGCGCTCGTGGGCCAGGGCTTGTCGATGGTGCTGTGGCTGGGCGGCTACAAGTTCACCTCGGCCTCCGTGGCGGCCATCCTCAACGAGTCCGCCTCGGTCTTCCTTGTGGTGCTCGCCGCCCTGTGGCTGCGCGAACCCATGGGCCATCGTGCGTTTGTAGGCGTGCTGCTCACGTTCAGCGGGATAGCCTGTATGCTCCTTGGCCGAGCGACGCCATGACCCCCGCCCTTGCCCGCCCGCAGTACGAATCCGATCCCGGCGACCCCCGGCGCGCAAAGCTGGCGGGCGACTGGACGCTTGCCAGCGCGCTGACGGTGGCCGAGCAGCTGGGCACGCTGCCGGACGCGGTCAACCGGCTCGATGCCACCGCCATCGGCCGGATCGACTCGGCCGGCGTGCTGCAACTGCTGAGGTTCGCCAAGCGCCGCGGGATGGAACTGTCGGACATCGAGTTCCGCGCCGACCATCGCGCGCTGGTCAGCACCATTGAAGATGTCGCCGACGACCGGCCGCCACGCAAGCGCGACTACGGTGTGCTGGCCGCACTCTCGCGCCTGGGTTACCGCGTGCACGAGAACGGCCAGGAAATCGTCGCACTGCTGAGCTTCACGGGCGAGAACCTGGTCAAGCTGGTCCGCATGGTGAAGGAGCCCCGCCGCTTCCGTCCCACCGCCACCGTGGCGCACATGGAAGCCGTAGGCCTGGATGCCGTGCCGCTGGTGATCCTGTTGTCTTACATGGTCGGCGCGGTGATCGCGTTTCTCGGCTCCACCGTGCTGCGCGACTTCGGCGCGGAAATCTACGTGGTGGAACTGGTCAGCATCGCGTTCCTGCGTGAATTCGCCGTGCTGATGACCGCCATCGTGCTCGCCGGGCGCACCGCCTCGGCTTTCACCGCGCAGATCGGCGCGATGAAGAGTCGCGAGGAAATCGATGCGATCCGCACGCTGGGCCTGGATCCAATCGACCTGCTGGTGATCCCGCGCCTGATCGCGCTGCTGGTGATGCTGCCGCTGCTGACCTTCATTTCGATGATGGCGGGCCTGGCCGGCGGTGTCACCGTCGGCGCATTCGACCTCGGCATCCCGCCGCAGATGTACATCGCGCGGATGCACGACACCATCGAGGTGAAGCATTTCCTGGTGGGCCTGTCGAAGGCGCCGATATTCGCTCTGGTGATCGGCCTGATCGGCTGCCTGGAGGGGCTGCAGGTGGAGGGAACCGCCCAGTCCGTCGGCGAACGCACCACGTCCAGCGTGGTGCAGACCATCTCGCTGGTGATCATCATCGACGCGCTGGCCGCGTTGTGGTTCATGCACATGGGCTGGTGACGACACATGGCCGATGAATCCCCCATCATCCAGGTGCGTGGTCTGGTCAACCGCTTCGGCGAGCAGACCGTGCACGAAGGCCTGGACCTGGACGTCCGGCGCGGCGAGATCCTCGGCGTGGTCGGCGGCTCCGGCACGGGCAAATCGGTGCTGATGCGTTCCATCCTCGGGCTGCGCGAGCCCAACGAGGGCGAGATTTCCGTGTTGGGCGTGAACGCACGTTCGGGCGACCAGGCCGAACGCCAGCACATCGAACGCAACACCGGCGTGCTGTTCCAGGATGGCGCGTTGTTCTCCTCGCTGACGGTGGGTGAGAACGTGCAGGTGCCGCTGAAGGAACACCACCCGGAGCTGCCTGACAGCTGGCGCTACGAACTGGCCTTGCTGAAGGTGAAGCTGGCAGGCCTGCCCGCCGACGCCATCAACAAGCTGCCATCGCAGCTGTCGGGCGGCATGCGCAAGCGTGCCGGCCTGGCGCGTGCGTTGGCGCTGGACCCGCCGCTGCTGTTCCTGGACGAGCCCACGGCCGGCCTGGACCCGATCGGCGCGGCGGCGTTCGACCGCCTGATCAAGACATTGCAGGAAGCCCTGGGCTTGACGGTCTTCCTGATCACCCACGACCTCGACACGCTGTACGCCATCTGCGACCGCGTCGCGGTACTGGCGGACCAGCGGGTCATCACGATAGCGCCCCTGCACGAAGTGGAGCGCTTCGATCATCCCTGGGTGCAGGAGTACTTCCACGGTCCCCGCGCGCGCGCCGCGCGCGACGGACAGCAGGCCCCCGGGGCCCTCAACACGCAAACGGCGGTCTGATCCATGGAAACACGCGCCAACTACGTCCTCATCGGGGCCTTCACCCTCATCATCGCCAGCGCACTGCTGCTGTTCGGCCTGTGGGCGGCGAAGTACTCCTCCGAACGGACCTGGCAGGAGTACCAGGTGGTCTTCCGCGAGGCGGTGACCGGCCTGACCGTGGGCAGCCCGGTGCAGTACAACGGCATCGCGGTGGGCTCGATCACCAAGCTCTCGCTGGCGCCCAACGACCCGCGCCAGGTGATCGCGCGCATCCGGGTGGAGTCCTACACACCGGTCAAGACCGACACTCGCGCGAAACTGGCCATCACCAGCCTCACCGGCCCCACCATCATCCAGCTCAGCGGCGGCACGCCGCAGGCCCCCTCGCTGACCAGCGTCGACACGCGCGAGGCGCCGGTGATCCAGACCGCGCCATCCGCGCTGCAGAACATCACCGACACCGCCAACCGCATCGTCGAACGCCTCGACCAGGCGCTCAGCGACAAGAATGTCGCCAGCATCACGGCCACGCTGGAGAACCTGGAGTCGATGAGCAATTCGCTGGCCAGCCGCGAAGATGGCCTGGAGTCGCTGATCGTCAGCGCCCGCGATGCCGCCCAGAACCTGGACAAGACCCTCACCACCACCAACGGCACCATCGAACGCCTGGACAAGAACCTGGTGCGCGAATTGCCGGGGATCCTCGACAAGCTGGAAAGAACGCTCGCGAAACTGGATTCCGCCGCCGGCAACGCCGATGCGATCCTGGGAGAGAACCGCGCCGCGATCAACAGCTTCGCCAACGATGGCCTGGGCCAGCTCGGCCCCACGCTGACCGAACTGCGCGGCCTGGTGCGCGACCTGCGCCGCGTCAGCGACCGCCTCGAAGGCAACCCCGCACGCTACCTGCTCGGCCGCGACGCACCCAAGGAGTTCGACCCGAAATGAAGCCGCAGCGATTCCTCCTCGCCCTGCCCTTTGCGCTCGCGCTGGCTGGCTGCTCCATCCTGGGCAGCGAACAGCGGGACCCCGTGACCATCTACGCGCCCGATGTCCGCGTGCCCGCGCGGGCGGACTGGCCCAACGTTGCGTGGTCGCTCGTCATCGCCAAGCCCACGGCTGCACGCGTGATCGACAGCCCGCGCATCAGCGTGCGGCCGATGCCCGGCGAACTGCAGGTCTATCGCGGTGTGTCATGGGCACTGCCGGCGACCGACATGTTGCAGGATGCGGTGCAGCGCACGCTGGAGGATTCGGGCCGGATTCCCGCCGTCGCCAGTGCCGACGCCGGCATCCTGGGCGACTACCGGCTGGTCATGGACCTGCGCCGTTTCGAGGCCGATTACGCGGGTAGCGCACAGCCGGAGGCCGTCGTCGAAGTGAACGCCAAGCTGGTCAACAACCGCGACCAGCGTGTCGTCGCGTCGCGCACCTTCCTGCAGCAGCGTCCTGCGGGCGGGATCGACGTCGCCCAGGTGGCGACAGCCTTTGAGCAGGCGCTGGAAGCGGCGACCGCCGACATCGTCGGCTGGGTGCTCGTGTCCGGCAACGGCGATCCCAAGGCTGCCCGCTGATCCACGCAGCGCGCAGAGCCGGCATCAGCGGCGACGCGCGGGTTCGATCCAGCGGAACGTCAGGTTGATGCGCGGCGCCACCTCGCGCGCCGTGCGCGGGAGTGCATGCCGGTACAGATGCTGTGTATCGCCCGCCATCACCAGCAGGCTCCCGTGAGGCAGTTCGAACGTGCGGTGCAATGTCGCATCCTGACGATGCTTCAACGCAAAGCGGCGCACGCCGCCCAGGCTGACCGATGCGATGGCCGGCTGCGGTCCAAGCTCCGGCTCGTCGTCGCTGTGCCACCCCATCGCATCGCGCCCGGTGCGGTACAGATTCGCCAGCACGCTGTTGAAGGGCATCTCGAGCTCTCTCTCGAGACGCTCCCGCAGCGCCGACAATGCCTCCGTCCAGGGATGCGGCGCGAAGTCGGTCCCCGAGTACCGGTAGGTCGCGGCCGGGTCGCCGATCCACGCGCTGAGCCGTGGGGAGTCGACCGTACGTCCGAACATCCGGAGGCGGTGCACGCTCCAGGGCAAGGTGTCGCGCAACTCGTCGAAGAGCCGGTCAGCCCGCTCGCGCTCTAGCCAGTCAGGCAGGAGTGTCAGCGACGCGCCAGGCAGGGCCACATCGATTCCATTCGCAGGCAGCGGCAGCGGTATGGTCATGGGGAGGATGCTGGCGGATTTGCCCCGCCCGGTGCAAACCCCGAAAATACCGGCAGCCTAATGCCACGCTGGAGCTGAACCCGATGTCCGATGTCGAACGCGATGTGATGGAGTACGACGTCGTGACGGTCGGCGCGGGCCCTGCGGGTCTCGCGTTCGCCATCCGGCTGAAGCAGCTCAACCCGGATGCCTCGGTCTGCGTGATCGAGAAGGCCAGCACCATCGGCGCGCACATCCTGTCGGGCGCCGTGATCGAACCGGCGCCGCTGGACGCGCTGCTCCCGGGCTGGCGCGACAATCCGCCGCCGGTCTGTGTGCCGGCCACGGACGATGAGTTCTGGTACTTCAGCAAGGACGGTGGCCGCAAGTTCCCGATCGTGCCGCCCGGGATGCGCAACCACGGCAACTTCATCGTATCGCTCGGCGCCATGTGCGCCTGGCTGGCGCCGCAGGCCGAAGCGCTGGGCGTCGAGATCTATCCGGGCTTCGCTGCCGCCGAAACGTTGCATGACGACGACGGCAAGGTCGTCGGCGTGCGCATCGGCGACATGGGCATCGCGAAGGACGGCACGCACAAATCCGGTTACACACAGGGCATCGACATCCGCGCCAAGGTCACCGTGCTGGCCGAAGGCGCGCGCGGCCACTTGACCAAGCGACTGGTGAAGCGCTTCACGTTGGACCAGGATAGCGACCCGCAGGCGTACTCGATCGGCATCAAGGAACTGTGGCAGGTGCCCGAAGGCCGCGTCACCCCGGGCAAGATCGTGCACACGCTCGGCTGGCCGGCCAGCAACGACATCTACGGGGGCAGCTTCCTCTACCACCTGGAGAACAACCAGATCGCGCTCGGCTACGTCAGCGGCCTGGACTACAAGGACCCCGAGTACAAACCATGGGAGGCCTTCCAGCAGTGGAAGAACCACCCGCTGATCAAGCCGATCCTTGAAGGCGGCAGCATTCTTTCCGCCGGCGCGCGCGCCATCGTGACTGGCGGCTGGCAGTCGCTGCCGAAGGTGGAGATGCCCGGCGCCCTGCTGATCGGCGACACCGCCGGCCTGCTCAACGTGCCCAAGATCAAGGGCACGCACCAGGCGATCCGCAGCGGCATGCTGGCAGCCGAGCACCTGGTGTCGTCGCAGCTGGCGCCCGAGGGTTTCGACGCGAAACTGCGCGCATCCGATGCAGTGACCGAATTGAAGTCCGTCCGCAACATCAAGCCCGGCTTCAAGAAAGGCCTGTGGTTCGGCATGGCCAACGCCGCGTGGGAAACCGCCGTCGGTGGTCGTTCGCCGTGGACACTGAAAGTCACGCCTGACTGGTCCTCGCTCGACAAGATCGGCGAGTACGAAGAACCCAGCCGCGACTACGTGGACCGTACGCTCGCCCCGCGCGACCGCCTGCAGGGCGTCTACTACGCCGCCACCGAACACGACGAGGACCAGCCCGTGCACCTGCGCGTGCACGACACCTCTGTCTGCGTCACCCGCTGCGCCGCCGAATACGACAACCCCTGCACACGCTTCTGCCCGGCAGGCGTGTACGAGATCGTCGACGACGGCACCGGCAAGCGCCTGCAGATCAACGCTGCCAACTGCGTGCACTGCAAGACCTGCGACATCAAGGACCCCTACCAGATCATCGACTGGGTGACGCCGGAAGGCGGCTCGGGGCCGAATTACCAGAATCTGTAGGAACACCGTGTCGAACCCCCTGTCCCGACGCCTTCGCACCACGCTGTTCTACGCGCTGCGGACCGCCTTCCGCCTGACGCCCATGCCGCAAGGCACGCGCGACCGCCTGCGCCAACGCTTCCTGGACACGAGAGGTCATTGGGTGCCTGAAGGACCGAAAGGCCAAGCTCCGACAGGCGACCTGCCACGACGGCCCTATGTGCGTTCCGATGAACGCGCCATCGGCTACGTGCCCTACGAGAAAGGCGAACTGCCGGATCCGCTACCCGCTACGCTCGTCGCCTTCTACCTCCCGCAATTCCACACCATCCCCGAGAACGACGAATGGTGGGGCAAGGGTTTCACCGAGTGGCGCAACGTCACTCGCGCTCTTCCGCAATTCGAAGGTCACTACCAGCCCAGACTGCCCGGTGACCTCGGCTTCTACGACTTGCGCAACGTCGAGGTCATGCACGAGCAGGCACGCCTTGCCCGCGAATACGGCATCAGCGCGTTCTGCTTCTACTTCTACTGGTTCGGCGGCAAGACCCTGCTGGAAACGCCGCTTCGCAACTGGCTGAACGACAAGACCATCGATCTGAAGTTCTGCCTGTGCTGGGCCAACGAGAAGTGGACCCGCACGTGGGATGGGCGTGGCGACGAGATCCTGATCGATCAGCAACATTCGCCCGAGGATGACATCGCGTTCATTGAACATGTCGCGGAGTACATGCGGGATCCGCGATATCTGCGGGTGGATGGGAGGCCTGCGCTACTAATCTATCGACCCGGGATGTTTCCTGACGCGATATCCACCACGGCACGCTGGCGTGCGTGGTGCCTCGCACATGATCTGGGAGAAGTACAGTTGATATACGTCCAAGCCTTCGACAAGGTAAATCCTCGGGACTTGGGTTTTGATGCAGCAGTGCAGTTCCCCCCTCTGCAGTCCAATCCATGCCTCATGACTGATTCTGCAATACTGACCAACCCCGGCTATGCCGGTGATATCGTGTCTTGGCGCGAGGCGCGTGAACACTTCCGCCATGCGGCAGCGACGAGTTACCCTCTCTACCAAGGCGTCAACCCAAGCTGGGACAATGAAGCTCGGCGACCCGGGCGAGGTAGGTGCCTGCACGGCGCATCGCCTAGCCGGTATGGCAAGTGGTTGGCGGACACCGTAGAGAACGTGCGTTCGTCGTCAGTGGACAATCCTATTTTCATTAACGCATGGAATGAGTGGGCAGAAGGCGCGATACTCGAACCTGATGCTTCGCAAGGATATGCATATCTCGACGCCACTCGTCGCGCACTATGCAGCAGCAGCGTCGCTAACCAATCAAGAATTGTCATCCATGCTTGGTACCTGGACGTACTAGACGACCTTCTCGAGCAGCTCCGCGATTGGCCTTCTGCCCCGCCATTGTTTGTTACTGCGGCAGAGCCGGTATTCCAGCAAGTCGAAGAGCGACTAAGAGCTTCGGGCTTTCCGTATCAGCTGATGAAAGTCGAGAATCGGGGCCGAGATATTCAGCCATTCCTGCAAGCCGCAAACCGCCTACTAGGGCAGGGCGTTGAAGTGGTGCTTAAACTACACACTAAAAAGTCTATACATCTCACTACTGGTGATGAATGGCGGCGCAAGATGGTTGACGCACTTGCATTAAAAGGGCACGGAGACGCGATCCTGTCCGCACTGTCTAGAGACCGCACACTGGGGCTAGTGAGCCCACACGCGCACCACTTCGATGTTAAGCGTCATTTGGGAGCCAACGCCTCAAATATGCAGCACATCTCTTGGCTGACGGCACTAAAACCGAGTGACAGCAAGTGGTTCGCGGCTGGTAGCATGTTTTGGGTGCGACTGAAGGCATTGGCACCATTGATCGAATGCGGCCTGCGCACTTCTGACTTCGAGCAAGAGCGAGGACAAATCGATGGGACTGTCGCGCATGCGATTGAGCGCCTATTTGCCGCCTGCATTGAAGACTCGGGCTACCGGATGGCGACAACCACCGAGGTCATCAGGAGCAACGGACATCCCCCCGCCAACTCTCCCCACGTTTGATGACCAAATCCACTGAGCATGAGGCCGAACCGGTACAAATACGAAGGTCGCCATTGGCGACCTTCGCAATAACTTACTGGCGGATAGCCGACTCAGTAGGCGGGGCCCAACTCGAAGTCCCACACCGTCTGCGTCGACGAAATGGTCAGGGAAGTGGCTGCATTAGCCACAAAGGTCTGGAACGTGCTAGCTGCAGACAAGACATGAACCTCAACCCTGCCTGAGCCGCCACGCAGCGGAATGTAATACAAATCGACCTTCCCGTCCCGATCATAATCTCCAAGCTCGAATTCATACGCATTCGTAGCCGGCACCTGAGCCAACGGCGTCGCTGCATTCAGTAGGAACGATTGGAAGGTCGTGGCCCCGCTCATTACGTGGACTTCAACCCGACCAGAAGCCCCGGCACGATGAATCGCATACAGGTCTGGGGCATTGTCCCCATTGTAGTCAGCAACTTCGAAATTCCATTCGTATCCAGTCCCCGTGCGAGCAAGCGGAGTTGTCGAATTCACTAGAAAACCCTGAAAGGAACTAGCGCCATTGAGTACATGGACTTCCGTACGACCAGAAGCACCCTGCTTGCTGATGGCATAGAGATCAAGGGCTCCGTCCCGATTATAGTCCCCGAGCTGAAAGTCCCAGGAGCGGTCAGAGCCAGTCTGGCCTAGCGGTGTAGCGACGTTTGCAAGGAACGTGCTGAAGTTGGTAGCTCCACTCAGCACATGCACCTCAGTTCTTCCCGAGGCTCCATTTTTCGAGATGGCGTAAAGATCCAACCTACCATCCCGATTGTAGTCGCCAAGCAAGAATTTCCAGGAATTATCGGAGCCCGTCTGTCCCAAATTGGTCGATATCGCCTTCTCAATTGTCTGGTAGGTACTGGCCTGACCGAACTCGAACATCTCAGTCCTGCCAGAAGCACCCAATTTGGATATCGCGTAAAGCTCAACTGCACCTTCAAACGGGACAATCGTTGACCTAAACTGCGCCACGATAGGAATCGTCTGGTTCAAGCTTCGTGCATTGTCCTCACTGTTCGCCACGCCGCAGGCCAAGTTGCCTGAACCACCGCAGGTGGTCTTGAGCGGCGTAGAGAAGATGCGGTGTGCAATCTGCCCGGTGTCGCCATAAGCCATCACCGTGTAGAAGTTACCGGCGGCGGCGGACGTCTTATAGCCAAAGGAGTATGGATAACGACCATACTGAAGAACCGTGGTGCCATTGGGCCCCGGGGCTGTGGAGTTGGCACGATCATGTGCCGAACCCATCAGATGCGCGGCTTCGTGCACCAACGTCTCGTCGGCGCAGTAGTACGTCTTGCCATCGGTGCCGGTGTCGTAACCATCGCTGATCACGGCATAGCCCCAAGCCGCGTCCGCCGACGTGATGTCCCTCTGGTCTGCACCGTTCAACCACGCGATGCCGCAACCTTCGTTTTCCGGCGTGTTGAACTTGCGCACCAGAATCGCGATGTCGGCACCGTATTGGTCACGCGCCGTCCGCAGGGGCGCCAAGCTGGCCGGTATGGTGACGGGTGAGTTGCCCGTGCTACCGGTCAATTCCCGCAGCGCTGTCTGATTGGTGTTGGTATCGGTGTAGTTGACCTGCAAGGCGTTCACGATTCGCAGGTAGCCATTGACGTCGCTGTTGGCGAAGGCCTGGTTGCCTACCTGAACCAGGAACACCAGACGCGTCGCGGCACCGGAAGCTCCGCCGTTGGCCGTCGCAAACTCAGGGGTGTAGCCGACCGCGACGTCGATCGTATTGGCTGCCGTAGGCGGCGCTGCCTGCGCCACTACGGTGGCGCTCTGGCTGACCTGCGCCGACTGGCCGACGGCCGCCGCCATGGACGAGCGCAGCGAAGCTGCCTCAGGCACCATGATGTCGACATGACCCTTGGTTGCGGACACAACCTTCGACGGATCGGTCTGCACCGCGAACACCTTGCCATTGCGGGTCTGCAGGCTCAGGGCCGGCTTGCCATTGGCTTGTGGAATCGAGCCGAACACGGCCTTCTCACCGAACGTGATGATGGCTTCCTGCATTGGATCGCCGCCAACCACTCGGCCGATCCACGTCCAATTGCCGTCGATCTCTTCAACGTGGCGCTCATAGCGCAGCTTGACCTGGCTGCCATCCGGCGAGGGCACGGTCATTTCGCCGGCAGCGATGCCCTTGAAGGCGTGCGCTTCACTGATCGCGGTCGGGTACCAGGTGTAGGCACCTTCCTGCTTGGTTGGCGCCGCTTTATTGGGGTAGGACAACAGCGAACCGCGGTCAGGCGCGTTGGCGATGGACGCCCCGATCGCTCGAGCCAGGGGGAGCGACGTCGGCAGGCTGCCAGTCGCCTTGCTTGCGGCGACACCACGCATCCCTGCCACGCCCGATTCAGGGCTTTCCCCACTGCACCCGGCCAAAACCAACATCAAGGCGCAAGCGCCGACCCGGAGTTTCATACGTACGCCTCTGAAAAAAAACGGATAGAGCCCCTGAGCTAACACTATAGCCCAGCCGCCGGGCCACAAATAGCCAACAGGTTCGCCTCTCCGCGTTATCGGCCAGAAAGCGTACAGCTGGAAGTCAGACGTGCACCATCGCGCATTGCAACCGGACCTGCATCACGGCATGGCGTGCTTCAGTGGCCGGACCGGAAAGGCACGCCGGTTTTCGCGGCGAGCTCCGCTTCGGTTACGCCATCTGCCATCTCCATCAGCGCCAGTCCGTCGGGGGTGACATCGAAAACGGCCAGGTCCGTGATGATCCTGTCAACAACCCCCAGCCCCGTCAGCGGCAGGTCGCACTGGGGCAGGATCTTGTGGCTCCCGTCCTTGGCCACGTGCTCCATCAGCACCACGATGCGCTTGACGCCGGCCACCAGATCCATGGCGCCGCCCATGCCCTTGACCATCTTGCCCGGGACCATCCAGTTGGCCAGGTCGCCCTTGTCGGTGACCTGCATGGCGCCCAGTACGGCCAGGTCGATGTGGCCGCCGCGGATCATGGCGAAAGAATCGTGGCTGCCGAAGTAGCTGGCACCGGCGCGGGCCGTGACGGTCTGCTTGCCGGCGTTGATCAGGTCGGCGTCGACCTCGTCCTCGGTCGGGAACGGACCGATGCCCAGCAGGCCGTTCTCGGACTGCAGCCACACGTCCATGCCGGCCGGAATATGGTTCGCGACCAGGGTCGGCAGGCCGATGCCCAGGTTCACGTAGGCGCCGTCGGTCAGTTCGCGGGCGGCGCGCTGCGCCATTTCATCGCGGGTCCAGGGCATCACTTGTCTCCTTGGCGGACGGTGCGCTGCTCGATGCGCTTCTCGGGGGACGGGTTGTGGACGATGCGGTCCACGTAGATGCCGGGCAGGTGCACGTGGTCGGGATCGATGGTGCCGATTTCCACCACTTCCTCGACCTCGGCGATGCAGACCTTGCCGGCCATGGCGCAAGCCGGGTTGAAGTTGCGCGCTGTCTTGCGGAAGACCAGGTTGCCGGCCTTGTCGGCCTTCCATGCCTTGACCAGCGATACGTCGGCGGCCAGCGCGGTTTCCATCACGTACCAGTGCTCGCCGAACTGGCGGGTTTCCTTGCCTTCGGCAACAACCGTGCCGTAACCGGTGCGGGTGAAGAACGCCGGGATTCCTGCGCCGCCTGCGCGCAGGCGCTCGGCCAGCGTGCCCTGCGGGTTGAATTCCAGTTCCAGTTCGCCCGAAAGGAATTGGCGCTCGAATTCCTTGTTTTCGCCCACGTAGGACGAAATCATCTTCTTGATCTGCCGGGTTTCCAGCAGCAGGCCCAGGCCGAAGCCGTCCACGCCCGCGTTGTTGGAGATCGCCGTCAACCCCTTCGCGCCGCTGTCCCGCAGCGCGCCGATCAGCGCCTCGGGGATGCCGCACAGGCCGAAGCCGCCGACCGCCAGCGTCTGGCCATCGGCCACCACGCCCTGCAGTGCGGCCGCGGCACTGGGATATAGCTTCTGCTTGCCTCCGGAGGCCGGGTTACCCGCCATGGCGTGATCCATTCGTTGAGGAAGCCTGCATTCTACCCACGCCCCCAAGGGCCACACAGGTACTTTCGGTCAATGGGAATCCGGCACCGGACGTGCGCGTACACTTGCCCGCATGAAGACCCTAGCGCTTGTCACCGCTGTCGCCGCGACCGGCCACGACGATGATCTCGTCCCGCTGCTCGAAGCCTGCGCCGATGCAGGTTTCCACCCGCGCGCCGTGGCCTGGGACGACCCTACCGTGAACTGGGCGCGCTTCGACGCGGTCCTGCTGCGTTCGCCCTGGGACTATACCGAGCGACTGCCCGGGTTCCTGGCCTGGTGCGAGCACGTGGACCGGGTCACGCACCTGATGAATCCGTTGAATGTCGTGCGCTGGAACACCGACAAGCATTACCTCGCGGACCTGGCGACCGTCGGCATCCCGACCGTCCCCACCCACTTCGTCGAACCCGATGCCGAACCCATGGAAGCGCTCTCAGCCTTCCTGGAGGCATTCGACTGCCCGGAGTTCGTCGTCAAACCGGCCGTCAGTGCTGGCGCCCGGGATACCCATCGCTACGCGCGCGACCAGCAGTTCGCGGCCGGCAACCATGTCGCGCGCCTGCTCGACCAGGAGCGGAGCGTGATGTTGCAGCCCTACATCGCCTCGGTGGATGAGCAGGGTGAAACCGCGCTGCTCTACTTCGGCGGGCGTTTCAGTCACGCGGCCCGCAAGGGCGCCCAGTTGGCAGCCGGCGAAGGCGCGCGCCAGACGCCGATGGCGTTGGGCGACATCCTGCCAGGCAAGGTCACCCAGGCCGAGGAAGCACTGGCCGAACGCGTACTCGCCGCCACGGCGCGCCTGCGCCAACTGGACACACCGCTGTCTTATGCGCGCGTCGACCTGCTGATCGACGCCGAAGGCCAGCCCCGCCTGCTTGAGCTGGAACTGACCGAACCCTCGCTGTTCTTTGCCCAGGCGCCCGGCAGCGCGGCACGTTTTGCCGGTGTTCTGGCGGAACAGCTGGCGGACGGCACCGTACGGGCTCGCATGGCCCCCGCCTGACGGCTAAAATCCCAAATCTGCCCTCGGCCAGCCGCCGCGGCCGGGCCTCACCGTCGCATACAGGAATTCCCGCAGGATGAAGATTCTCGTCGCCTACAAGCGCGTGGTGGACTACAACGTCCGCATCCAGGTCAAGCCGGACGGCTCCGGCGTGGTCACTGACGGCGTCAAGCTGTCCCCCAATCCCTTCGACGAGATCGCGCTGGAAGAGGCCCTGCGCCTGCGCGACAAGGGCATCGCCACCGAGGTCGTGGTCGCCACCATCGCCCCCGCCGACGCCCAGGCCCACCTGCGCAACGGTCTGGCCATGGGCGCCAACCGCGCCGTCCACGTGGTCACCGACCAGGCCATCCAGCCGCTGACCGCCGCCCGCACGCTGCTGAAGCTGGTCGAGAAGGAATCGCCGGATCTTGTCATCCTCGGCAAGCAGGCCATCGACGACGACGCCAACCAGACCGGCCAGATGCTGGCCACGCTGTGGGGTCGCCCGCAGGCGACCTTCGCCGGCAAGCTCGACATCGCCGACGGCAAGGCCACGGTGGTGCGTGAAGTCGACGCAGGCCTGGAAACGCTGGACGTCGACCTGCCGGCAGTGGTCACCACTGACCTGCGCCTCAACGAGCCGCGCTTCATCAAGTTGCCCGACATCATGAAGGCGAAGAGCAAGCCGCTGGAAACGCTGCAGCTGGCCGACCTCGGCGTCGAATCCGCCGACACCCACAAGACCACCCACTACGCCCCGCCGGCCAAGCGCAGCAAGGGCGTCATGGTGAAGGACGCGGCCGAACTGGTCGCCGCACTCAAGCAGAAGGGGTTGCTGTAATGGCCAAGGTTCTCGTCATCGCCGAACACCTGGACGGCAAGCTCAACGCTTCCACCGCCAAGACCGTCAGCGCCGCCGCCGCCGTGAAGGCCGATGCCATCGACGTGATCGTGTTGGCCGCCGACCCCACGGCCGTCGCCGCCGAAGCCGCGCAGATCGCCGGCGTCGCCAAGGTGCTGGCCGTCGCCAACGCCGCCAACGCGAATGCCATCGCACAGGTACTGGCCCCGCAGATCGCGAAGCTCGCCGCAGGCTACACGCACGTGTTCGCCCCATCGACCACGTTCGGCAAGGACGTGCTGCCCTGCGTCGCCGCCCTCCTCGGCGTCAACCAGGTCTCCGACCTGATGGCCGTGGAAGGCCCGCACACCTTCAAGCGCCCGATCTACGCTGGCAATGCGATCATCACCGTCGAGACCCCGGCCGACCAGACCGTCGTCGCCACCGTGCGTACGGCCTCGTGGCCGGAAGCCGCCAAGGGTGGAAGCGCAACGGTCGAAGCCGCCAGGGCGGATGCGGTCCTGCCGACGCATACGCGTTATGTCGGCCTCGCCGCCGGCAAGTCCGACCGCCCCGACCTGCAGAGCGCCAAGCGCGTCGTCTCCGGTGGTCGCGGCGTGGGCTCGGCCGAGAACTTCAAGGTGATCTACGCCCTGGCCGACAAGCTGGGCGCCGCCGTCGGCGCCTCGCGTGCCGCGGTCGATGCCGGCTACGTGCCGAACGAACTGCAGGTCGGCCAGACCGGCAAGATCATCGCCCCCGAGCTGTACGTGGCTGTCGGCATCTCCGGCGCCATCCAGCACCTGACCGGCATCAAGGACGCCGGCACCATCGTGGCGATCAACAAGGACGGCGAAGCGCCGATCTTCGAGATTGCGGATTTCGGGTTGGTGGGGGATCTGTTCACCTTGTTGCCTGAGCTGGAGGCCACCCTGGACTGATGAAGGATGCAGCGCCGGGCGTCGTCAGGACCCCGGCGCCGTACACAAGGACCGTTACTTAGTGAGACGGAAATAGAACTCGATGTTCCCGTCCCCGGGAAGCGTTGGGTGCGACCAGACCGAGCTCCACGGCGCTACATTCTCCGTGATCCAAGCCACCATCTGGCCGAACGACTCGTAATCCCAGCAGTGATAGTGGATGTCCGCGTGGGCACGCTGTTTTTCTTCCGCGAATTCCCGCAGCGGCCTGCCCTCGGGAACGGGGAGTGCCTTGGAGAAGAACTCGATGAAGTGACCCAGATCGCGAGCCGCATCTGGATGCTGGTGATCCTCTATCAGATGCGAGAGCGGCGTCTTCTCACGCCCGCTGTCGAATGTCTTCTGCATGTCCGGTACAACCAGCAACAGCTGCCCTCCCGGACGCAATGCACGGTAGCAGGATTGCAAGGCGGTAATCGGGCTGACCGTGTGCTCGATGACATGGCAGGCCACCACGAAGTCCAGGGATTCGTCGGCTATACCGTCAAGCGTCTGTAGATTAGTGACGAAATCGGGCCGAACGATCTGGGTCAGTGTCTGGCCAGGATAGAGGTTATCGCGCAACGTCGCGTACGAATAGGCGTCAGCGTAGAGTGTGTGGCACTCCAACGGAATCGGGAACGGCGACGCGCCAGAGCCGAACTCGATCCCGGTCCCACGCAATTCGGAAGCGAGTACTTCCCTCACGTCGGTACTGTCCGCCGCCTCACCCAGCCAGTCGAGATCAGCACCGCTTCTCAGTGGAGCGGCGCTACCATTGGCATAGCTCTTCAGCACCGACTCCGGCACCATCAGAACGTCGTCCGGCCAACGAAAACCGTTCTTGGCAAGCCAGGAAGCGTCCCTGACCCAATGACGCCTTCCATACTCGACGTAGAAAACGCGATCGCCAAACTCAGCGGAGTCCGAGCGAAGCAGGATGCCTGGAAGGCTGGCCATAGGGTGGTCCGATTACTGTGCGGGAGGCGCGACGACCACGTCCGCCGGAAGAGGATTCTCTGCGATCGAGTCGAACTCCTCGACGGTGACCTGGATCACGTCTTCCGGCTTGAACCCGTTCTGGCTGAGCCACGAACTGTCGCGAATCCAGCGACGTTCACCATCCTTGACCACGTACCAACCGTCTTCCTTGCCACCCTGGGCCGCCGGCCTTTTGATGATCTTGCCTTCGTACTTCTGTGCTGCCGTCGGCGCGGCGGCTTCCACGGGTGCGGGGACGGGTTGTGCGGACGCTTCCGGGGCGGGCTCGACGACCGGCTCGGATGCCGGCGGCGTCGCTGGCTCGGCGCACGCAGCGACGAACAAGATCAAGGATGCCATTACGACGGTGCGATGGACCTGCATGGATTTTCTCCTGGTTAAGGTGTCTGGCGGTTAAGAGCCAGGAAAGCCCGTCCGAAGGCAGGCTGGTGGACGATCTCGTCCGGCGGAGCATAAACAAAATCGGCGACCCGACGCATGCTCTGGTCCCAGTCCGACAACCCCTCCTCCAAGCCCGCGGAGGCCCTGTCTCGCATCGGTTGCAACTCGTCATCGTGCTCGAGCGCGTAAATCAGCGTGCTCGCGATGCAGGAAGCCGACGGCGGGGCAAGGAGGCAGTTCTCGCCGTCCCGCAGCAGCCAGCTGTTGGCCGGGTTGTAGTTGGTCACGACGGTCGTGCCGCACGCCATCAACTCGAATGGCAGGTAGGACGGATGCTTGGTCATCATCATGACGAAGCCAGCGGTGCAGCTCCGGTAGAGGTCACCGGTCTCGGCGTAGGGCAGCATGCCGACGACTCGCACGACGCCCTCAAGGCCGAAATCCGCCGGAGACCAGCCCGTGCCGGCACACACGATGTCGACGCCATCGCCGAACCTTGCCTTGACCTGCTTGAGCGCGGCCGCCGCCAGCTCGAATCCGTTGCGCGGCGTGCCGGGGCGGGCGTAGTAGAAGATCCTCTTGCGCTCCAGGGCAGCGGTGCGTCCCCGTCGGTGGAACACGTTCTTGTCGATGCTCGGCTCCAGCACCACGCCGCGCCCACCATACTCGCGCTCATACGTCTCCTTGAGCGTGATGGTATTGCAGATGCCGTAGAAGCCGAACCGGTAGGTCAGCTCGGTCTGCGCATAGGTGCTACCAGCGGGGTAGAACGCCGGCTCGAAGTCTTGGATCATGTAGAACTTGAGCCCCGTGTTCTCGACGCCGAGCACCACATAGGCGGTAGTCCACAACGTGGCCACGGAGTAATCGGACGCCGGAATGTTCTGCAGCGCATGCGCGCTGTCCAGCACCAGCACCTCCGAATCGCCCAGGACGGGGAAGGCAGACGCGATCTTTAGCCGCATGTCTTCCGCATTCGTTGATCCGCAGATGAGGAAGCGATGGGACATGCCATCCCGGCGCAGGAACGCTGCCAGCCGCAGAATCGTCATGACGCCGCCGTAGAACGGACTGTCAAACTCTGGCAGGTACCAATTACACATCCTTTTCGCCGGGTCCTCGGCGACCCGCTCGGGATACTGCTGCCTGGCGAGTAACTGGCTAGGGGTGCAATTGATTATCTGCGCCAACTGCATGGCATCGCTCGTGTATCCCGCCCAGGTCGGCGCCTTCCCTGGAAGTAAACCCGCCTTTCGCAAGACGCGTCCGCCTAGCCGGCGCACGCTTGCCGGAAGTTTCTCTTTCATTTCAAAGGCCCAGAGGATTTACTTTGGTGAAGCTCGGATTGAAGTATGGGTCATCCGCGTACAAGTAGCCATCATTACGCCAGACCGGCTCGGGGTCCCCTTCGAAGTAAACCCGGGCGAACGGGTTCACGAGTCCACGTGCGCCGCCGCTGCGTGTGATTGCACAGAGCTGCTCGATTCCGAAATCGGCGGCATGCAGCGACGCACGGGCTTCCACCAACAGTGCCCTCTTGAACGCCAGCGCATAAGGCGATGCCGCACTAATGTTGCGGTACCACTGCGCACCACCGAACCATCCATACGAGTTGATCCCGACACCCTTGAACAACGGGGCCGAGGATCCGCTCCCCACCACCCTCCCGCACTCGACCACCCTTTCCTGGGTGTCCATCGCCAGCGCGCTTACCCAAGCAACGTCGGGGTGATGCGTGACCCAACCCGCCATCTCCGTCAGGAGGTCCTGCGATAGGTAACGCAAAGTGCCGTCAAGCAGCAACAGCGAGGGCGCCACCACACCATCCTCGTCAAGCACGGAAGCCAGAGCGTCGCGCCAGTTCGGAGAGCTGTGCTGCACGAAACGGATGACATCTCCCCAGACAGGGACGAAAGGCGAAAGCTGCGCATCATCCGGCGTGGGAGTGAACACGGTGATCCGGCGAAGTAGCGACTGGTCGCCCGCGCGAAGCCCATCGAGCACATGCATCAACTGGGTGGCATCGCCGGTCTGGACGACCACGACGTCCAATCCCTTGGCCTCAGCTGGCCACGAGACCCGGAAGAGCCCCTCCGGCGTTGGCTGCACGCTTGCCGGAAGCCCGAGTCGACGGAAGTGACCTTCTTGCGACCTCAGCTGACCCAGGGCGGCGTAGGGCTTGGCTTGCAGACCGGTCGCCGTGGACGTCGGAAGGATGCGCCAGTGATACAGGATGGAGCTGAGCCGCGCGATCTTCTCGGTGCGCTCTGTGATGCGGAAGAAGATATCCCAGTCCTGCGCCCCGTCCGTCTCCGGGTCCCATCCACCGATCTCGCGGAGTACGGACGTGCGAATGAAATTGAGGTGTGTGAGGTAATTGACCGAATTGAGCATCTCCGGACTCCAGGCCGGCTTGAACAGCGCGTTCATGCGAACGCCGCCGTCAGCCGATATCGAGTCCTTGTCAGAATAGATGAAGTCGAGCTCTGGTTGCTCCTGGAGCATTTCTACGAGCTTGAAGAACGCCCACGGCGCAATCGTATCGTCGTGGTCCAACAGCGCGATGAACTCGCCATCGGCCATCTCCAAGGCGGCATTTGAATTGCGCGAGATACCTCCATTCTCGACGCGTCTCACTGAGAATCTGGAGTCCGTGGTCCGCGCCTGCAGCCATTCCCATCCGTCATCATCGGCGTCGTCCGACCATACCAGGCATGCCTGCCAGTGCGGATAACTTTGATCTTCTATGCTCCGCAAGGTTTCATCAAGGACGTCCCGTGGCACCTTGTAGATCGGAGTGATGACGCTGATGACCGGTTTCCGCACGAAGTCGGCGCTCCTGGCGACCTGCAAGGCGATTTCTTCCTTGTCGGGTTCCGACGCCGCGATATGGGAAGCGAGCTGAGGGTGGTCGGTACGGGCGTGGCCCGCGATCTGCATCTCCACTGATGTCGGGGTACGGCCTAGCATCCTGCGGACGAGATCCTCCCTCCTTGTCCCGCGTGGCGCCACCCGCCGCGCCAAGCTAACGACTTTTCGCGAGAGCCTGTATGCAAGTGAATCCAGCTCCGCAGCCTGCCGCCTCGTCTGCAGCATCAACTCCACGACCAGCTGATCTCGCTCTTCGAGCGCGGCTTTGACTTTGCCCATGCCGCTGGCCTGATCCTGCATTGCACGCAACGCATCGCAAAGTTTCGCTTGCGCGCGCGCATCGCCTTCCGACGCCATCGCAGCGCGCGCACTCTCCGCCGCCAAGGCGTCCCGCAGGCGTGCCACCTCCTCGGACGACTCGTGGGCCAGCTGAGCTCGCCCTTCCTGCAACGCCGCAATCTCCTGACGAAGACCGTCAACTTCCGCCCCGGCGAGGCGCGCCTGCTCCGAAGCTGCTTCGCGGGCGAGCAAGAGTTCCTGCCTCAGCGCTACGACTTGGGACTCGGCCTCTTGGACTTGGTGCGCTGCCACCTCTAGCGAGGTCAATACCTCCATGTGATGCGTGATCCGTTGCTTGATGTCGCGCAGCTCCTCCACCGAAGAGGCTAGCACCATCACCTGCTCCCCCAACCGTGCGTCTGCGCGCTCCTTCTCGGAGTCACTGATGCTCAGGCGCGCCGCGAGCGAAGTGATTTCCGTCTCGCGCAGTAGCAGGGTATCGCGCGCCTCGGTAAGCTGCGCCTGCAGCTCCCTGAGCTGATCGCGGAGACCATCGGTCTCGGACGTGCGAAGCGATGATTCATAGTCCAGCTCACCTCGCAAAGAAGCAACGATCGAACCCAGGCCAGCCACCTCGTTGCGCCACCATTCCACGTCCTGGCGCACCTTGATGCGCGCGCCCAGCGCTGTCAGGATGCCTTCGAAGACGCGCGCGTCATCGCCGCCCTCGTTCAGCTGGAGGAGTTCCTCCGGCTGATCCTCGCCGACCAGCAACACGCCAAGGCCGTGCTCCGCGCGAAAGTAGAACGAGGGATACCTCGCGGAAACCTCCTCCCACAGCCGCCAGACGCCAAAACCACGCTCGCGCTCCATGATGTCGTGGAACAGCACGACGCCGCGCGTCGACATCTTCGGCAGCCAGCTCTCGAAATCGTGCTTGACCGCCTCGTAGGTGTGGAGCCCATCGATATGCAGTAGATCGACGCCGCCATCGCCGAAGTACGGCAGCGCTTCGTCGAACGTACAACGAAGCATGTGCGAGAACCCCGCATACATCTTGTCGTGGTACTCGCGAAGGCCTTCAAAAACATCTTCGCCGTAGTTCAGGCTGTGCTCGTCGCCCTTCCATGTATCAACGGCGTAGCACGCGCAAGACAGGCCATGCTCCTGCACTGCTTGGCAGAAGGCCAGGTAAGACGTACCCCGATGCGTGCCGAGCTCCACCAGTACTTTCGGGGCCACGGTCTCCACGATCCAGCCAGCGAACGGGACATGTCCCGTCCACGCACTTGGTGGGATTAGCAAGGGCTCGATCAGCATCCCTCGCCTGAGCAGGCGGCTCATTTCGCAACCCGCCCGTTCAAGCGGCTGGCATAACGGAGCAACCAAAGCGCGATCCGCTGCCGAAGGTCCTCGTCACTCTTCTTAATGAAGACGCCCACCGTATCGCCCCAGTGGCTGCTGCCCGGGTCCTCGTGTGGCTGCCAATCCGTGGATACCTCGAGGAGGTTGCAGTTGCCATAGCGGGCCAACGCCCGATAGCCATCCGGGTAGAAGCGCCAGCAATCCTGGGGATATCGATGCTCCGGGCCGCGCGATGGCGCTATTAGGAACACCTTCCCCCCCGGGCGTAGAACCCTGAGCATTTCCAGCCACGTTTCCCAGAAGTACTCGACATGCTCGAATGCCTGACCCGAGACGACCAGATCGACGGATGCACTCGGCAGCGGGAAGGTGTAAGGACTTGTCAGCACAATGTCCACGCCTGGTCCCGCGGAAAGATCGATGCCGACGTACGACCAGCGCGGACTACCAAACAGCGTGCGGTACGAGCCGTTCACATCATACGAACCGATATCGATGACCTTGAGCGGTTGATCCGGGTCCAGATGCCGTTGCACCAGACTGGTCATGTGTTGGTAGGAACTGAGATGCACCAGCAAGTCCTCTTTGTGGGTTTGGCCATCTTTCAAGACAGCAGAAGCGATTCCGGCTACTAGACCACTTTCATCGTCACGGCTTCGAAAGGAATTCCCACGAGACCGTAACGGAGCTTGGTCGACGCCACTTTTATCATTACCGCGTCGTGCACCCAGTGATGTTGGATGTTCACCCAAGGGTCGCCCTCGGCTATCGCTACCGTCATGGAATAATCGCCATCCGGGAGCATAGGCAGTTGGAACACGAACTCGGCCTCGAGGATCTGGCCTTCCGACACCGTCAACGGCTCCTGCATGTGCGAGAAGGTGTTGTCGCCGAACAGCGACTGGCCGAGCCGATCCTTGACGAAGAATCCTATGATCGGGCTGACGATGGCTCCGTTGGCGCGCGCCGTTATGGTCAAGCGCACGCGCTCGCCACCCGCGGCGACATTCAATACGGCCCCATCTTTGCCAGTCACCACGGAAGAGAGTATCTCGGCGCGATCAGACGTCCAGCCATCCGAGTTGGCGATATTGTCGAACAGGGCGAATTTCACGTCGTGGTCTGCGGGCAGCGCCTTAGCCGTGCCATTGCCAGCCTCGCTGGATCGCTTGATGCTGCGTATCTTCACTGCTTCACCATAAGACTGCTGAGCGCAGTATTCCAAGTAAGCATTTGAAACGCTTTCCGCATCGCCATGCATCCGCATTTCCCCGCGATCTAGCCAGATCGCGGAATCGCAGAAATTAATCACGGAACCAGTGTCGTGGCTGACGAACAGAAGCGTCCCCCTCTCGCGGAACGCACGCAGGAAGCGCATGCACTTCTGTACGAAGACCGCGTCCCCCACTGCCAGCGCTTCATCGATGATGAGTACGTCCGCATTGACGTGGGCGATCACGGCGAAAGCGAGCCGAACGTACATGCCGCTCGAATAGATCTTCACCGGCTGCTCGATGAAAACAGGATCAATGCCCGAGAATTCAACGATGTCGTCGTAGACTGCCGCGACCTCCGCCGATGTCATTCCCAGTACCGACGCACTCATGTGGATGTTCTCGCGCCCGGTGAATTCGGGATTGAAGCCGGCACCCAGTTCGAGGAGCGCTGCTACACGACCGTGCAGCTGGACGCTACCTGACGTAGGCTGCAGCGTCCCGCAGATCATCTGCAACAGCGTGGATTTTCCAGATCCGTTGCGACCGATGATACCCAGCGCTTGGCCTCGACGCACCTCGAAAGACACTTGATCCAACGCCTTGAATGTGCGGTGGTAGCTTTTCACGTCCGCGCCTACGACCCGCTGCAGCCTGGGCATGATCGACTGCAGCAACCTGTCCTGCGGCCTCTCGTAGATTGGATAGATCTTGGACAGGGCCGATACGCTCACTACGACGCCTAGGGCATCGGCGCAATGGTCAGAGGACATCCGCGAACCCCCTACGAGCCTTCTGGAAGAAGGCATAACCGATCCACACCACAATTGCAGCCGCGGCGTATGCTAAAGCGAGATTCGTAGGGTCGGGCAATTGACCGAACAGCAGCGTGTTGCGCCCTTCCTCAACGAAGAATGTGAGAGGGCTGAACTTCAACCAGCCACGGAACTCTACCGGGACACCCGAAGCCGGGTAGATGATGGGTGATATGAAGAACAGCACGGTGGTGAACATGACCGTGATCTGGCTGATGTCCCTCACGAACACGCCCAACGCAGCCAGCATGTAGGAGAACCCGATGGAGATGGGCACCAGCGGAAACAGGACCAAAGGGAAGAGCGCAGCAGTCCACGGCAGGTGATGATTGAGCACAAGCTGCATCGCAATCAGCACTATGGTACTGATTGCCGCATGGAAAAGCGCTGACCCAGCAGCCATCCATGGCAGGATCTCAAGCGGGAACACCACTTTCTTAACGTAACTTGGATTCGACGTCACCAATGTCGGTGAACGATTGATCAGTTCGGCGAACATGGCGTGGACGATAAGTCCCACGAACAGGATGATCGCGAAATCCGCTTTGCTTTCCTCGGCGCCGGTACCCCAGCGGGCTTGGAACACCACAGAGAATACGAAGGTATACACGCCCAACATCAGCAAGGGATTGAAGAAAGACCAAGCAAGTCCAAGCCATGATCCCCGGTAACGGCCGACTACCTCCCGCCAGGTCATCTGCCGGATGAGGGAAGCGTGCTTGCCGAGGCTGCGGATTAGCGAGATGGGGGACCAATTCGTCATTTAGATGAGCCATTTAAAGAAAAGCGAGAGGATGTCAGGTACGCGAGACTCGCCTATTTCAATGCCGCATCCAGATCAGCGCATAGGTCTCCTACGGCCTCCACCCCCACACTCAACCGCACTAGCCCATCGCTGATCCCCAGCTTCTCCCGCCGCTCCACCGGCACCGACGCATGCGTCATCACCGCAGGATGATTCACGAGGCTTTCCACGCCCCCCAGCGACTCGGCGAGCGTGAACAGCTTGGTGTTCTCGCAGAACTTCCGGGCAACCTCAAAGCCACCTTTCAGCACGACAGAAATGATCCCGCCATAACCCTGCATCTGCCGGGTGGCAAGCGCATGCTGCGGATGCGAGGCGAGCCCGGGATAGATGACCTTCTCGATCGCGGGATGCGTCTCGAGCCACTGCGCCAGTGCCAGGGCGTTCTCGCAATGCGCTTTCATGCGCAGGTGCAGGGTCTTCAGGCCACGTAGGGCGAGGAAGCTGTCGAACGGGCCTTGCACCGCACCGATGGAGTTCTGCAGGAAGGCCATCTGTTCGGCCAGTTCGGCATCATCTCCCACCACGACCATGCCACCGACCATGTCGGAGTGGCCGTTGAGGTACTTGGTGGCGGAGTGCATCACGATGTCCGCGCCGAGCTGCAGCGGCCGCTGCAGGATCGGCGAGGCGAAAGTGTTGTCGACGACCACGCGCAGGCCGCGCTTGTGCGCGATCCCGCAGATGGCGGCGATGTCGACGATCTTCAGCATGGGGTTGGTGGGGGTTTCCACCCACACCATTCGCGTTTCCGGTCGGATCGAGGACTCGAACGCCGCCAGGTCGGTCATGTCGACGAAGCTGAAATCCAGCCCCGCGGTACGTCGGCGCACGCGCTCGAAAAGGCGGTAGCTGCCGCCGTACAGGTCGTCCATCGCCACGACGTGGCTGCCGCTGTCCAGCAGTTCCAGGATCGTCGAGGTGGCCGCCATGCCGGACGCGAACGCAAAGCCGCGGCTGCCGCCCTCCAGCGCCGCCACGCAGCGTTCGTAGGCAAAGCGCGTGGGATTGTGCGTACGGGAATACTCGAAGCCCTGATGTACGCCCGGGCTGCTCTGTGCATACGTGGACGTAGCGTAGATAGGGGGCATCACCGCGCCGGTGCTGGGGTCCGGAGACTGCCCACCGTGGATAGCCAGTGTACCCAGGGCAAGGTCGCCGGGCGCCCCACTGGCGGGGCTCGAAGATTGCGCCATGTTCATGTTCCTTCAAACAGCCGGGCATTCTACCAGCCGGGTCTTAACGTACCGTCCATGCGAAGACTCCGCCCGCGGTCTGGCGGGCGGGCCGTCCTCTTACTGTGCGCGCCGTCGCAGGTAGTTGAGCAGATCGATGCGGGTGATCAGACCAAGGAAGGCATCGCCATCCGTGATGATGGCCACCTGGCCCCGGTCGAATACCGGCAGCAGAGCCTCGATCGGGGAATGCACGTCCAGCCGGTCCAGCTTGCTGACCATGGCGGTGGAGACCGGGTCGCGGAAACGGGCTTCGTCGCCATACACGTGCAGCAGCACGTCGCTCTCGTCGACGATGCCGGCCAGCCTGTCGCCCTCCATCACCGGCAGCTGCGACACGTCGTACAGCTTCATGCGCTGGTAGGCCGTCGTCAGCAGGTCGGTCGGACTGACCACCACGGTGTCGCGCTGACTGTAGGGGCGCAGGATGAGGTCGCGCAGGTCGCCGTACTGGGGCCGGTCGATGAACCCGTTGTCCAGCATCCAGTAGTCGTTGTACATCTTGGACAGGTACTTGTTGCCGGTATCGCAGACGAATACCAGCACCTTCTTCGGCGTGGTCTGTTCGCGGCAGTACTTCAGCGCGGCCGCCAGCAGGGTGCCGGTGGACGAACCACCCAGGATGCCTTCCTTCGCCAGCAGCTCGCGGGCGGTGTGGAAACTCTCGCCGTCGCTGATCGCATAGGCCTTCTTGACCCGGCTGAAATCCGAGATCTGCGGCAGGAAGTCCTCGCCGATGCCTTCCACCAGCCAGCTGCCTGACTTGGTGCTCAACGTGCCTTCGTTGATGTACTGGGTGAGGATGGAGCCCACCGGGTCGGCCAGCACCATCTCCGTCTGCGGCGAATGCTCGGCGAAGCAGCGCGACAGGCCGGTCATCGTGCCGGAGCTGCCGCAGCCGAAGACGATGGCGTCCAGCTGGCCTTCCATCTGGCGCAGGATTTCCGGGCCGGTGCCGAACTCGTGCGCCGCCGGGTTGTCGGGGTTGCCGAACTGGTTGATGAAGTAGGCCCCAGGGGTCTCGCGCGCAATGCGCTGGGCCAGGTCCTGGTAGTACTCCGGGTGCCCCTTCGCCACGTCGGAACGGGTCAGGATGACCTCGGCGCCCATGGCCTTCAGGTTGAAGATTTTCTCCCGGCTCATCTTGTCCGGGACCACCAGCATCAACTTGTAGCCCTTCTGCTGGGCTACCAGGGCCAGGCCGATACCGGTGTTGCCGGCCGTGCCTTCCACCAGAGTCGCGCCGGGCTTCAGGTCGCCACGCTTTTCGGCGGCCTCGATCATCGACATGCCGATGCGGTCCTTGATGGACCCGCCGGGGTTGGCGCTTTCGAGCTTCAGGTAGAGGGTGCAGAGCCCGGTGTCCAGGCGCCTGGCCTGGACGATCGGCGTGTCGCCGATCAGCTCGAGTACTGAGGAGTGGATCGCCATGCGGCCGTGCATCCGGTGCGGAACGTGGCCCGGATTATCGCACTAGGGTGACGCGGACGGCGACGGCCGACGAGGAGGCCGCCGCCGCCCGCGACAAGAAAGTGGCGGGGCAGGCGTCAGTGCGGCTTGGCGTCGTAGATCCGGAGCAATCGCTCCTTGGCGTGCAGCTTCTCGCGCTTCATCTGCCCGAGGCGGTTGTCGTCGATGGGCAGTACACCCAGCTCGGCGTCGGTGACCTTCTTGTCCAGCTCGCGATGGCGCTGGTACAGCTGCTTGAACTCCGGATCGGCCTTGATGAGTGCATCGATTTCGGCCTGCGGTTGACCTTCGAACATGATCGTTACCTCCTTCAGCGGAAATACGAACGCCCCGGCCTTTGCAGGCACGGGGCGTTGGCTTGGGAGCGGAGCATCTGGCCGGCAGCGCGGGCACTTCCCACCGGAATGCCCGCTGCGGCCTGGCTGCCGGCGGCGGTCTCCTGCGGGATCGGTACGGGCGTCATCGGGTCGATTCTCCGGTGAGCCAAGCGACGGGGATCGCTTGGGTATACGACCCTACTCCTCACTGCCGGGCCCGACAAGGCCCGTTGCAAGTGGTTGATCCGACAGGATTCAGCCCGCAAGAACAGGATTCAGCCCAGCCTCGCCGAAGCCTTGCAACCTCGTATAACCCCATGATTTACATGGGGTTATCAATGCGTGATGACGACTTCCAGCGCGCGTGCCTTGCTGCCGGTGCCCTTGCCTGCGCTCTGCAGGCGTGATTTCGCCACACCGGCCGCCATCAGCGCGTCTCGCAGCACATCAGCCCGGCGCTGTCCGGGCGTCTGCTTGTCCCCGTAACCGTCGATGCGGGCCCGGGCCTTGGGGTTGGCCTGCAGGTAGGCGGCGAGCGCGGCAGCACTCGACGCGCCCCCGGCGGACAGCTTCGCCGAATTGGCAGCGAAGACGTCGGCGCCCAGGGTGAAGACCTCACCGCGGGTTTCGAACTTCGAAGGCGGCAGCTTGGCACCCGAGACCAGTTCCGCCTCCTCGCGCGCCAGTTTCAGTTCGCGCTGACGGGCCGCACTCAGCCGGTTCGCCTGCTGGCCCGCGACGGTATCCAGCGTGATCTCCGCTTCCTGGCGCGCCAGTGCCTCGGCCTCGGCAGCCATGCGGAGGCGTTCGGTTTCCTCGGCCTGGATCTGCGCCTGCACGCGCAGGCGCTCTGCCTCCCGACGCGCGCGCTCCGCTTCGCGGCGACTCGCTTCCACCAGCAACTCGCTGCGGGTCCGGTCCAACCGATCCACTTCACGACGGGCCGCCTGGGTGCGTGCGGCGATCTCCGCGATCTCCACCCGGCGTTCCGCCACGTACTGGGCAGTCTCGCGCTGACTGCGACGCGCCTTGTCGAAGGCGGTGATGGCGTGTTGTGCCTGCAACTTCTCGTAGGCCGCCAGTTCCCCAAGCGCCGGATCGGCATGCAGCGCAGACAACCGCTGGTTGAGCTGCACGACCACGGGATTGTCAGCCGCTGACGCGGTGTTGGAGCCCAACATCAGCATCAGCCCCAGCATGCCGGCACGGGTCACCTTGCGAGACGCCTTCATCGCCCACCCTCCGCGCCGATCTGGCGCTGGAGGTCGGCGATCTCCGCCTTCCGTTGCGCGACTTCGGCCGTCGCCACGGCTTCCAGGCTGCGCGCGCGCGCAAGATCGGCATCCACCGTGGCCCGCAGGGCCAGGTCCAGGGCGTCCTTCTTGTCCCGCGCAGCGTGTGCGGCCTGCGCCTGCGCCAACGCCTGCCGCGCTGCCTCCAGCGGTTGCGGGGCGTACTGGTCGGCATCCGCCTGGTCCGCGCGCTGCACCGCCTGCACGGCGGCTTCCAGTTCCGGCGGCGCTGCGCTCTGGGCGCGTGCCGGTTCGCCGGCCAAGGCCAGTGTTGCTACTGCGGCCGCCATCACATGCAGGGGCCAGCGGAAGTGTGAGAAGCTAACTGTCATTGGGGTGCCGTGACGTTGAGGGGTGCGCGCGGCCATTGTCGGAAGCCTTTGGCGCCGTTGCAACGTCGCGCCGCGCATCTTGGGAGCTTTGCACATGGACATCGGCTATTTCCTGAAGCTGATGACCGAGAAGAACGCCTCGGACATGTTTCTCACCACCGGGGCGCCGGTGTACATCAAGATCGAGGGCAAGCTCTATCCCTTGGGCAATACCGGCCTGCCGCCGGGCATGGTGAAGAAGATCGCCTATTCGCTGATGGACGAGGGCCAGGTGCCCGTGTTCGAGCGCGAACTGGAGCTCAACATGGCCATCGCCCTGCAGGATGCGGGGCGCTTCCGCGTCAACGTATTCAAGCAGCGCGGCGAGGTGGGCATGGTGATCCGCGCGATCCGCAGCGTGATCCCGACCATCGAAGAGCTGAACCTGCCTCCGGTGCTGAAGGACATCATCATGACCCCGCGCGGGCTGGTGCTGATCGTCGGCTCCACCGGTTCGGGCAAGTCGACGTCACTGGCATCGATGATCGACTACCGCAACACCACCAGCACCGGCCACATCCTCACAATCGAGGATCCGATCGAGTACCTGCACAAGCACAAGCAGTCGATCGTCAACCAGCGCGAAGTGGGCCTGGACACGCACGCCTTCCACAACGCGCTGAAGAACGCGATGCGCGAGGCGCCGGACGTCATCCTGATCGGCGAAATCCTCGACGCCACCACGATGGAGGCCGCGATCGCCTTCGCCGAGACCGGCCACCTGTGCCTGGCCACGCTGCACTCCAACAACGCCGACCAGACCATCGAGCGCATCCTGAACTTCTTCCCGGAAAGCGCGCACAAGAACGTGCTGATGAACCTGGCGCTGAACCTGCGCGCCGTGGTGTCGCAGCGCCTGGTGAAAGGCACCGACGGTCGCCGCATGCCGGCCGCCGAAGTGCTGATCAACACGCCGATGATCCGCGACCTGCTGCGCCGCGGCCAGGTGCACGAGATCAAGCAGGCCATGGAGGAGTCGCTGGAGGAAGGCATGGAAACCTTCGACCAGTGCCTGTTCCGCATGGTCAAGGAAGGCCAGATCGAACAGGAAGAGGCACTGCGCGCCGCCGACTCGCGTGATGGCCTGGCGCTGAAGTTCCGCCTGTCCGAAGGCAGCAAGGGCGAGCACGACCCCTACGCCGACTACGACACGTCGGGAAGCTCGCCGCGCATCACCCACGGCTTCGGCTGACGGCACCATAGCCTGCGAAGAAGCATCCCAAAGGGCGGAGTTCTCCGCCCTTTTTCATTCAGGCATTTGCGTCAGGCTGGCTTTCGGGACGCGCCTGGTCGAATGCGGGCAAGGCCAGGCAAGCCTGTTCGATACGGACGATGGTCGGGAACGCGGCCATGTCCACGCCGAAGCGACGCGCATTGAACACCTGCGGCACCAGGCAGCAATCCGCCAGTCCCGGTGTCTGCCCATGGCAGTAGGCGCCGGTCGCGGAATCCTCGGCGAGCAGCGATTCGACCGCCGCAAATCCTTCGATGATCCAGTGTTTGACCCACTCGTCCCGTTCGGACTGGGGCACGTTCCAGGTGCCGTCGAAATATTGCAGCACGCGCAGGTTGTTGAGCGGATGGATGTCGCAGGCGACCATCTGCGCCAATGCACGCACGCGGGCGCGGTCGCGTGCCGTCATGGGCAGCAGCCGCGGTGAAGGCCAGGCTTCGTCGAGATACTCGAGGATCGCCAGCGACTGGCGGATAACGCGCTCCCCGTGCTGCAGGGTGGGCACCATGTGCTGGGGGTTCTTGGCCACGTAATCCGGCTTGTGCTGCTGCCCGCCCTCACGGACCAGGTGCACGGGCACCGTTTCGTATGCCAGCCCCTTGAGGTTCAGGCCGATGCGCACGCGGTAGGCGGCACTGGAGCGCCAATAGGAATAAAGCCGCAGTTGCTCAGCCATGCAAGCCGCCTCCCGCGGTTTGCCCCTTCGATTGCCTGTAATACGCGTCCATGTCCACCTCGAGCCTTCCTGTATTCACACTGGGCCCGCGCGCGCCTTCAAGGCAAGGGCTGCGGCTCGATCCTCTGCTCGATCACACCGAAAATGGAATGACCGTCACGATCCTTCATCTCGATGTGGACCAGATCGCCGAATTTCATGAAAGGCGTCGATGGCTTGCCGTCACGCAGGGTCTCCACGGTGCGCTGCTCGGCAAAGCACGAGGCGCCCCTGGACGTGTCCTCGTTGGCGATGGTGCCGGAACCGACAATCGTGCCCGCCGACAGCGGCCGGGTCTTGGCCGCGTGCGCGACCAGCTGGGCGAAATCGAACTGCATGTCCACGCCGGCCTCGGGTGCGCCGAACCAGTTGCCATTGATATGCGTCACCAGCGGCAGGTGCACCTTGTTGTCGCGCCAGGCATCGTCCAGTTCGTCCGGGGTCACGAATACCGGTGACAGCGCCGAGCGCGGCTTGGATTGCAGGAAGCCGAAACCCTTCGCCAGTTCGCCCGGGATCAGGTTGCGCAAGGACACATCGTTCACCAGACCGATCAACTGGATGTGGCCGGCTGCCTGAGCGGGCGTGACCGCCATCGGCACGTCGTCGGTGATGACCACGATCTCCGCTTCCAGATCGATGCCATAGTCTTCGCTGACCACTTTCACCGGATCGCGCGGGCCGTGAAAGGCGGCGCTGGTGGCCTGGTACATCAGCGGATCCGTGTAGAAGCTCGCCGGTACCTCGGCATTGCGGGCGCGGCGGACGCGTTCGACGTGCGGCAAATAGGCGCTGCCATCGACGAACTCGTAGGCCCGCGGCAACGGGGCCGCCAGCGCGTGGAAGTCCACGTCGAACATGCCATCGACGTTGCCGGCATTCAGTGCTTCGTAGACTGCATTGAGGCGCGGCGCGATGTTGCTCCAGTCCTCAAGCGCCTGCTGCAACGTCAATGCGATGCCCGTCGCGCGCACGGCACGCGCCAGATCGCGGGACACCACCACCAGCGTGCCGTCACGACCGCCTTCCTTCAGGGAACCCAGCTTCATCGGAACTCCAGGATGCCGGCGCCCACGCGCCATGGTTTCAATTGTAACGAAATACGCGCCGCGATCAGCCTGCGCCCGCTTCACCCTGGAAGCCGTCCCGGCGGAACGTCAGCACCAGCGTATCGCGATGGCCCTGCGCGTCCAGCGGCTGGATCGGCGTGGACTCGTGGATCACTCGCTCGTCGTCGAGGAACAGCAATGACCACGGCGCCTCCAGGGTAAAACGCTGGCCGTCCGGTCCGGCGGCGGCGAACACGCGGGTCTCGCCGCCCTTGATGCCCTCGCGGTCCAGCAGCAGCACAGCGACGAAGTCCACGCCATCGCGATGCGCGCCCTCCGGCGTGGGCCGCCCGATGCCATCGGTCGTGTCGATGCGGAACTGGTGTGCCTCGACGAACCAGGTCCGTTCGCCCCTCAGCGTAGAGCACCATCGCGCAAGCCCCGACAGCAGTTGCCGCCAGGCGATGGCACCGCTGACGGCAGGCTCGATCGGCTGGAACCAGCGTTGCATGCCGCCGTGGAGGGCGTTGTAGTCCAGCGACTGCCAGTGCGCGCGATGCGGCACCTGGCGCACCCCGTCCGCGTCGACGATGAAGCAGGAATGCCGGCGGCGCCGGTAACGGCCGCCGTCCTTCAGGTACTCGTCCACTTCCAGCCGCCCCCAACTCGGAAGCAGTTCGTCGAGGGCATCGAGACCGGTGCCGGTCGCCTCCGCCATGGCGCGTGGCTCCAGCACCACGTAGCCGCGCTCCTGCATGCGGCGCAGGGCCTCGTCCGGCGGACAGAACGGGGGTTGGAACATGGCAACCATAGGCGGGATCCCTCAACGCAAAAACCCGCCAGAGGCGGGCTTTTGCGGATGTCCAGTGGACTTCGAGTTGGCAGCCCCGGATGGATTCGAACCACCGAATGCCTGAGTCAGAGTCAGGTGCCTTACCGCTTGGCGACGGGGCTGTATAACCAGTGACGCGTAGTGTAGCGCGTCTGTTAGCGCTTGGAGAACTGCGTGGCGCGACGCGCCTTGTGCAGGCCGACCTTCTTGCGCTCGACTTCGCGCGCATCACGGGTCATGAAGCCCGCCTTGCGCAGCTCATTCTTGAGGGTTTCGTCGTACTCCACCAGCGCGCGGGCGATGCCCAGGCGGATGGCGCCGGCCTGGCCGGTGGTGCCGCCGCCGGTCGTGGTGACCTTGATGTCGAAGCTTTCGGTGTTCTTGGTCAGCTCCAGCGGCTGGCGCACGATCATGCGCGCGGTCTCACGGCCGAAGAATTCGTCCAGCGGACGGTCGTTGACGGTGATGTTGCCGGTGCCCTTGCGCAGGAACACGCGGGCGGTGGAGGACTTGCGACGGCCGGTGCCGTAGTTCTGAGTGATAGCCATGATTAGATGTCCAGGACCTGCGGCTGCTGGGCGGCGTGCGGATGATTCGGGCCGGCGTAGACCTTGAGCTTGCGATACATGTCGCGGCCCAGCGGGCCTTTCGGCAGCATGCCCTTGACGGCGGTTTCGATGACGCGCTCCGGATGGCGCTCCAGCGCCTGCGCCAGAGTCTCGGTCTTCAGGTTGCCGATGTAGCCGGTGAAGCGGTGGTACTTCTTGTCGGCCAGCTTGTTGCCGGTGACATGGATCTTCTCGGCGTTGATGACGACCAGATAGTCGCCGGTATCAACGTGAGGGGTATAGACGGGCTTGTGCTTGCCGCGAAGGCGGCGGGCCAGCTCGGTGGACAGGCGACCAAGGGTCTTGCCTGCTGCGTCGACGACGTACCAGTCACGCTGGACGGTCTCGGACTTGGCGGTAAAGGTGCTCATGTGGATCTCATGTGTCTGGTCGGGCGGATTCCGCGGTTACCCCGGCGGAACTTTGCCACGCGTTGTGAAGGGTGAAACGGAAGAGGCGGGATTGTACGGGGCGAGGCCGCCACGCGCAAGTCGCCGGGGCGTCCCTGCCGGCACGCGCTGGACCGGCAGACGCCCGTGCGGCGAGCCGGCACAATGACGGCATGAACACACGGACCTTCTCTCTCCTGGACCACTGGCTGGTGGAAGCCCAGCGCGGCCTGGACACGGTCTTCGGCAATCCGCCGGCCCATCGCCCCAACCCGGCCGGCGACACCCCCGAGGTTGCGCTCGATGCCGCCGAGCAGCGTCATGCCGCCGGCCTGATGCGCATCAACCATGTCGGCGAGGTGTGCGCGCAGGGCCTGTACTTCGGACAGGCCGCCGTCGCCCGCGACCCCGCGACGCGCACCCACCTGATGGAGGCCGCCCAGGAAGAAACCGACCATCTGGCCTGGTGCGCCGACCGGCTGCGGGAGCTGGACAGCCGCCCCAGCCTGTTCAACCCGCTGTGGTATGCCGGCAGCTATGCCCTGGGAGCCCTGGCAGGCCTGCGCGGCGACGGCTGGAGCCTGGGCTTCGTCGTCGAAACCGAGCGCCAGGTGGAAGCCCACCTGGACGAACACCTGGAAACCCTCCCCCCTGCCGACCTGCGCAGCCGCGAGATCCTGACCGTCATGAAGGCCGACGAGGCCCGCCATGCCGAACATGCCGAAGAGGCCGGCGCGACCGTCCTGCCAGCCCCCATCCCGACCCTGATGGCGGGCGCCTCGAAGCTGATGAAGGCAGTGGCTTACCGCCTGTAGGGTGCGCCCAGGCGCACCGTCGCCACGTCCACGCGTCCGACGATCCTCACTGACGTCGCTTCTCCGGGCCGCAGTATCGTCGGCAAGGCCAGGAAGGCGGGCTTGAGCCCGCCCCTGCGCCGCTATGACGGCGTGGCCAGTTTCAGGCCGATGATGCCGGCCACGATCAGCCCCACACAGACCAGCCGCGCCGCGGTTGCCGGCTCCTTGAACAGCCACATGCCGACGAAGGCCGTGCCCACGGCACCAATGCCCACCCAGACCGCATAGCCCGTTCCCAACGGGATGTGCTTCAGCGCTGCGGCCAGCAGCCAGAAACTGGCCGCCATCGCCACGCCCGTCACCACGCTGGGCCACAGCCGGCTGAAACCCTCCGAGTATTTCAGTCCCACGGCCCATACCACTTCCAGCACGCCCGCCAACACCAGATAGAACCACGCCATACGCCACCTCCTCAGGTCGATGCCCGGGCCATAACGCAGAACGGCCCGGAACTTGCGTTCCGGACCGCCGTCGGTCCTGATGCGCGGCTCGCGCCGCGGGCGGGTCGTCCCGCCTTGTTTTCAGGGCAAGGCTACTGCGGTCCACCCCAACCGGGTGTAACCCGCGGCAGCACGCAACCCGTCATTCCGGCAGGTTGCGGCCGTGATACAGCTCTTCGATCTCCCGCCTCAGGCGCGCTTCGATCTTCATGCGCTCCTTGAACGACAGGTTCTTGGCCTTCTCCTCGAACAGGTAGTTGTCGAGGTCGAACTCCTTCAGGTGCATCTTCGTGTGGAAGATGTTCTCCTGGTAGACGTTCACGTCGAGCATCTCGTAGCGCGACTTGATGTTCTTGGCCAGGAAATCCTGGATCGAATTGATCTTGTGGTCGATGTAGTGCTTCTTGCCCTTCACGTCGCGGGTGAAGCCGCGCACGCGGTAATCCATGATGACGATGTCGGATTCCAGGCTTTCGATCAGGTAGTTCAGGGCCTTCAGCGGCGAGATCACGCCGCACGTGGCCACGTCGATGTCCGCACGGAACGTCGCGATGCCGTTGTCCGGATGGGTCTCCGGGTAGGTGTGCACCGTGATGTGGGACTTGTCCATGTGCGCGACCACCGCATCGGAGATGATCTCCTTGCCTGCATCCTTCTTGTCGATCACCGGCTCCTCGGAGATGAGGATCGTTACCGACGCACCCTGCGGATCGTAGTCCTGGCGGGCCACGTTCAGGATGTTGGCGCCGATGATCTCCGCCACATCCGTCAGGATCTGGGTCAGGCGATCGGCGTTGTACTCCTCGTCGATGTACTCGATGTACCGGCGGCGCTCGTCCTCGGACGAGGCATAGCACACGTCGTAGATGTTGAAGCTCAGCGCCTTGGTGAGGTTGTTGAAGCCTTGCAGCCGCAGGCGAGGCAGGGGTTTTACCACGGCGGTGGTCCCTCTCTGGGGGGGTCGGATGAGGGGGCGGATTATGCGCCATATGGGGTGACAGCGAAATGTCCGCCACCACCCGTCGGCCGGCCGGCGCGGGACTGGCCCAGCCCTTGCATGGCCTGCGTTTGCCGTCGGCTACGTATTCGGACTAAGCTTCCGGAATTACAAGCCGCGACCATCATGAGCCCAGGCATCCCCCTTTCAGCCCCCGCTCGCCCCGCCGCCAGCCCCCTGACGCCGGACAACGCCACGCTTGAGCGCTTTCTGGCCCACAGCCACCGCCGGCGCTACCCCGCCCGCGCCGACGTCTTCCGCCCCGGCGACCCGGCAGGAACGCTGTACTACGTGGTCAGCGGCTCGGTCAGCATCATCACCGAGGAAGACGACGACCGGGAGCTGGTGCTTGGCTACTTCGGTTCCGGCGAGTTCGTCGGCGAGATGGGACTGTTCATCGAGTCGGACCGTCGGGAGGTGATCCTGCGCACCCGCACCCAGTGCGAACTGGCCGAAATCAGCTACGAACGCCTGCACCAGCTGTTCATGGGCACGCTGTCGGCCGATGCCCCCAAGCTGCTGTACGCGATCGGCGCGCAGCTCTCGCGGCGCCTGCTGGACACCAGCCGCAAAGCCAGCCGCCTCGCGTTCCTCGACGTGACCGACCGGATCGTACGCACCCTGCATGACCTCGCCCGCGAGCCGGAAGCGATGAGTCACCCCCAAGGCACCCAGCTGCGCGTCTCTCGCCAGGAGCTGGCACGCTTGGTGGGCTGCTCGCGCGAGATGGCGGGACGCGTGCTGAAAAAGCTGCAGGCCGATGGCTCCCTGCATGCGCGCGGCAAGACCGTCGTGCTGTACGGTACCCGCTGACCCCGCCAGGTGTGCGGCCGGCCCGACGAGGCCTGCCGCCTTCGGGACTGCAACCGCAGATCTGCTCGATATCCGCAATGCACAGCCTGGCGACGCCGATGATGTCGCCGGGCGGACGATCCGTCGGGGCTATTCCTGCCCCTCGTTCGAAGCCAGTCTGCGCGTCAACGCCAACGCGACCGATGCTTCCCAGGTCCCTGCTGCTGGTCCGTCGAACATGACCGTGCCCGTGGTCTGCCGGGACTGCTCTTCGCCTCCCTCGCCGCTCGGCGCATCCATCGACTGGATCACCGCGCTGGTGATGGACCCGAACTGCCAACGCTGCGACATGGGCTGGCGCCCGCGACGCTAAGCCACGCACCGCACGCGCCACGCTGGATGCGTGCGGCGTCTACCGACCATCGCCTTCCACCGCTCCGATGCCCACGCGCGCGACCGTACCTTCCGGCTTGGCTGGCACCCCGCTGCGTTTCAGCGGAGCGCTGAGCGCGGGTGACCCGGGCGCCGGCCGCCACATGGGCCGCGTTCGGATGCCCTGAGCCGTCCCCGATGCCGGTGCGTTCCGCGAGAGGGCGGATCGGGCACGCGACCCGATCCGCCATCCTGCCTCGCTGTCAGCGGGAAGGGCCCGCCTGCTCGCGTGACTGCGCCGCCTGCTGGTCGGTCACGATCTGTTCCTTCTGCCACCCCTGGCCAGCGGGCGTCTTCAGGTAGTCGTCCAGGGCCTGGCGCATGGCGCGGTCGTCTCCGCCGTGCATGGCGGAGAACATGCGGTCGACGAACGAGCGTTGCGCATCTTCACTGCGCCCCCCCTGGGGCGAGGCACCCGCTTCCGCCGGACTGCGAGCCACATCACGCGTCGCGGCAGCGATGGCCTCGCGGGAACGGTCGCCGTAAACGCCATCCACCTTCAATCCCTGATCGGCCTGGAACGTGCGCAGTGCGTGCTCGGTCTGGGGGCCGAATTTGCCGGACGTGGTCTCCAGTGGCTTGCCATCGGCACCCCGATAGCCGAGCTGATTGAGCTGCTGCTGCAGTTCGCGCACCGATGCGCCCGATGCTCCATCACGCAACGCCTCGGGCGCGGCCGGACGTGCGGGTACCGCCGTGTCGCGCTCGGCGCCACGCAGGTGCGGCATCGGATCGACCTGCCGACCGTCCCGCCACATCTCGAAGTGCAGGTGTGTATCGCCCTGGGCAGGCGTATTGCCAGTCCTGCCCATGGTGCCGATCTGCTGCCCGGCTTCCACGCGCTGACCGTTGCGTACGCTGAACTCGTCGAGATGGAAATACTTGCTTAGCGAACCATCGTCATGCCGGACGTGCACGGTGTTGCCGGCCGCCTCATTGTTCGGACGCACCACCACGGTACCGCTCGCAACGGCCACAACCGGATCGCCGACATTGCCCTCGATATCGATGCCGCCATGGCGCCGCCCACCGCTGCGCGGCGCACCGAACTCACCCCGGCCCTCGCGCGGCTTGTCGGCCAGGTTGATGTCATGGTTGCCTGGGGTCGGCCAGGCCAATCCGCCCTCTTGCTGCCGTGTTTCAGCGGCTGGGGCACGATTGCGATCCTGTTCGGGTAACGCGAGTTGCTGCGCGATCGCTTCGCGCGTACGTGCGTCGGCGTTGCCGGTGGCTTCGAGCTGGTTCGCAGCCTGGAATGCACGCACGGCTTCCTGCGTCTTGCCCCCGTAGATGCCGGAGCGCGTCTCCAGTTCCGCACCCTGACCGTCGCGGAAGCCCAGTTGGTTCAACGAGGTTTGCAAGCCACGCACCTCTTCGCCGCGTTCACCACGCTGCAGCACACCATCCGCCAGTGGCGACGTGCGCTCGCGGACAGCCGCGTCGGGCCGGCTCGCCTGGATACCGCGGTCCGCGATGCTGATGGCGGCGTACTTGGTATTCCAGTACTGCGAGAACGTACTTGCCAGCTCGCGATCATCGAGCCCGCGCAGGTCTGCGTAAGCACGACCTGTCAGCCGCTCGACGTCAAGCTCGCTGATGTTGTTGAGGATATTTCTGCGCGTATTGGTGCGTGTGAATTCACCCGCCTCGATCGCATTCTGGATGGACGCATAGCCGGCCGCGCCCTGCTGATGGGCCAGGTACAAGTCCAGCCCGCTCGGCGTCTCGTTCCCGGAGAGGAAGTCGTGTCCGCTGCGGGCCTGCCGACGCGTGATGTCGGCCAAATTGTCCGAATACAACGCCGCCGCCGCTCGGGTGTTCGCCACCGGATCGAACTCCCGCCCTGCTATTCCGTAATCTTCGGCAGTGCCCGGCACGAACTGGAAAAGTCCCTTCGCGCCACTGGGATTGCTTGCATTCGGATTAAAGCGACCGCCTGTCTCGATGTAGGCGAATCGCAGGAAATCTTCCCGCGGAATGCCGCTTTCCTGCGCTTGTCTTTCGATGATGTCGAGAATCTGCTCACGTGTGTACTGACTGGCCATCGTTGGCTCCTTTGCTGAGGTACGCGACCCAAGGTCGCTGGACGTCAACCGGGCCCCTCCATGGGCCTGATGCAACTCGGTCAACTCTGAATCGGCTTACTTCTCGTAGCTTTGCTTGGACTGGTCGAAGGTGTAGACCACCGTGTCTGCTTCCGTCATGTCGCGAACCTTTCCGGGCGCGGCGATGGTGGTTCCCTTCGAGACAACCTTGAGGTCAGGCAGACCCGCACCGGTCTGCTCGAATGCGAGTGTCCCGCTGCTCGCCGCGCAAGGCATCACCTCCCCACCATCGCACGCATCACTGTTGTCGTAGCTGACGGGAATGCTCCCGAGATAGCCCCATTGCCTGAATCCAAGTGCGTCCACGTTGTCGGGATCGAAGAGAAGCAAAGCGAACATGCGTACGTCCGTGCCGTTCACGAAATCCAACGTCGGTACAGCCAAGAGGTAGCGGCCGTCGCCGGTGGTGAAAGACTGTGCCTTTCGCGACTCGTCGATCTGCTCTGCCCGCCCCATCCTGCCGAACTCGCCGACATAGCCGTCCGTGTCGGGCTTGGACCACTCGGCTTTGCCCTCCTTCTCCACGCGCGTGAACGTCGCCTGGGAGATGGCGACATGCTCGGGATCCATCATCCCGTTCTCGCCCTCTGGACCCTCGCCCTCGCTTTTGCTGCCGAAGCCCGTGAAGTAATGCTTTCCTTTGAGATCGAACGCATGGCCGTACCAGTAGCTGACGGTCGCACCGCCGTCGACCTTGTAGCTGACCGCACCGTCGCCGTCGCGCTGATAGATGAAATACAACACGCTGTCCGCGGTTGGCGATTTCAGCTCTGACATGTCCTGTTCCTTCGTCTGAGGGGGTGTTGGCTGGGTCGCCTCATCCATGCTTTGCGGCGCCTGCGCATCGCAACCGACGGCCATCGCGGCCATGGTGGCCATCGCGGCCAGGAGCAGGGGAGATAGCTTTGTCATGCGCTGCAACCTCATGTTGGAAGTACAACTTGGTCTGACGGCTTGCATACTGGATATCGGCGCTTCGATACCGCCGACTGGGCTAGCGACTGCCAATCGGATCTGCCTGCTTGCTTCTGTCGCGATTTGGCAGCCGAACATAAAGCCGGAGAAAGAACATCTCGTTCAAGATAGTCATAGGCACGGAAAGCATCGCTCAACTTCAACGACGCTTGCAGGCCAGCACGCCTAGATGCCTCCCGGCAACCGTGTATCCTCGTTGATGGCTACCCAGGGAGAGCTGGAAGCAATGGTCCTTTTCCCTCACTCGCGAATCAGTATCGGCGCCGTGCAGTTCGAGTAATACACTTGACAGGCACGCCCTCCGTTTCGAACTGAGCAGCCGGCTATGGCGAGCTTTGATGCAGCCTCCACCGTCTCTCCGTTCTGATAGGCAGAGACCGAATTCTTTAGCACCTCAATCGGCTCGGCAACGACCGCGCAGCTGTTCGTGTAGGTGTAGATGTATTTGCATTCCAGCCCTGCCCCCATGGCCTTGCATTTTGCAAGCGCTTCGCGGACCGCTTTCCGGCGACTCGATTGACCGGTCGACGTGCCCACATTCCCGGTGGCAGTGTCCTCCACCATCGCGCCCCAAGTTGACTTCCATCGGGTGTATACCTTCCCGGCAGGTAGATCCCATCCGCCGCCCCCACCCCCACCGGGGCCACAACGCGGATCACCCGGCGCTACACCTTGAGGGCATGCTGTCTGTGCATAGGACTCCAAGGGGAAGATAAGCAAGAAGAGAAGAATTGTTTTGCGCGACATGAACGATCAACCTCAGCTGTAAGCCTTGCGTGTTGACTGGGCCGGATAGTCCGCCATCGATGATGAACGTGCCGACGACTGCGTATCTCCACTCACACCCGAGTATCCGGGCTGCCCTGGAGCACCTGGTTGTTGCGATGGCGAGAAGGCGCTGTAGGGTGTGAACTGGCCGAGCGTGCCTTGGAACAGCATCGCGGCCATCGGCGGCGCGCTTACGATGAGGGCGGTCAAGATCAACCCGAGCCCACCTTGCTGCATGGCCATATTGGTGACGTTCTCCCCCCCCATGCCCACCGCACTCGTAATCCAGAATGCGGTTCCCACGGCAATTACCATATCCAAGGCAAGCGTGACCATCACAGTCAATAGCGCCATTGAGAATAGCGTCCCTATTCCATACATGAGCCACTTCTGGAAAAGAGACTTGGTTTGCTCGAACAGCAGGCAGAGAATGAACACAGGCCCCATTGCGACGATCAAACCAATTGCTACCTTGTTCAACATCATCGCAACAGCCGCCATGATGGCGGGCGCTCCGAGCCCTACGCCCGTGAAAAGCAGAGCCCTGTCCTTTTGTTTCTCTGTGACCATGTCGTGATTGCTGTCGACGGTATCGATGGCCGACAGCGCTGCCTGCATGATGGCCAACGTACGGTCGATATCCCCGTATGCCCCACCATCATCCTCTTCGCCCGTCATCGTCTCGTTGACGGTCCTCGTCAGACCATCCGTCAATGTTTGATAGATCGGCCCCCAGGAGACTGCTGTTCCGAGCGCGATCCCTATGATGAACGTAGCGCGTAGCGAACTGACTACCAGCGCCATCATGGATTCTCGTGATTGGCCCGTAACGATCCGGTACCCCTGAATCATGATCCATAAGGTAAGCAGCACGGTTCCCAGCCCGCCCACCACGCGCATGACCCGTCGCCCCAGATTCGGCAGGTACTCGTTGATCAACTCATCATCGATGAAATCATTGATCTCATGGAAGAAGACCATGTTTGGCAGAGAGGCATTCAAGGGAACCCACTCCCGTACCGAGTCCATGACTGAGAGCAATGCGCCGTCCATTTATATATTGGCCTGTTTCAAAGTTTGAGCCATGAATCCATCCCGATACGGCACGCCTAGCACTAACGCTCGCGACTACGAGCTACCTGCAAGGCACCCTTCAGCGCACCGTACTGAACGACTTCATCAAGAAGACCCCGGCCTTTTCCATTGAATGCCGCCTGCCCGAGCCAAACCTGCTCCGTGTTCAGTGCCTTGAGACTTGCGTCATAGGCATTTAGAAGCGTGTTCGCGTTCTGGATATCAAGAGCAACATACGCTTCCAACTGTGCTATGTTCGCCTTCACTCGTTCGAGCGCACCAGGCTGGTCCGCCGGCACACCTGCGGCCTGCCGCTTGAGTTCCTCCATTTGCCTGTCCCGCACGTCAAGATTCTTGAGAATCCTGACCATCACGTTGTAACGTGTGTTCTCTGTCTGGATGATGGCCACACAGTTTCGGAACTGACGCTCAGCGATGTCCTTGATCTGGGCCGGACCAGTGCGCAAACCACTGCCGCTACCACAGCGTTCGGCGACATAGTCATTGAGACCCCGTTCTGACAATGTCTCCCGGTATCCCAATCCGCCATTGAACGATGGCCCATTGACGTACTTCTGCTCCAGTTCGCGGATCTGTGTCCGGTACTGCTCCATCTGGCGCTGCAACTCCTGATACATCTGCCGGTACTGAGCAACCCATGCGAACTTGTTGATCCCGATATGGGCCCCATCAACGACGGGCACTCCTGATGCCTTGCCGTCCGTCATCGGCAACAGGAAGCCAGCAATCAAGAGCGGCATAAGTGCACGCCTGAGACCAACCCTGCTTGTCGTGTAATCCCATGACATATAAGTATCCTTCTGCATTTTTTCTAAGGGTATTGCTTGTCGTTGGGTCCGCTCACAAATCGAAATTGCAAGAAACACTGACGCTATGCTCGTTCACTCCGTCGCACCTGACTCGTTGTTGATCGGCCCGACCCTTTCCGTTCCTTCTGGAACCGCGACAACCAATGCTCGGGAAGCAGATCTGCCCTGTCGACCTCGAGACGCTGAGCCTCTTCGTCGACGATGCGGTGCATGATCTCGATGTTGTCGGTGCTGGCCGAGATCACTGCCAGCGCGTCATCCATTCCGCGCAGGTTGAGCTGGCAGACCGTTGATGCGTGCCCCTGCTTGACGAGGAAGCAGCGCGAGCGCTCGTCCAGGCTCTTGATCACCTGGAACTCGGCATCGGTCAGCTTCAGCCCCTCAATGTAGTCATCGCGGGAGGCATTCGGGTTCGGCAACAGGATCAGCGTGGCGGTCTGCTCGATCAGCGCGGCTGAAATGTCGCTCGCCAGCGCATCCTCCGGGCTCTGGGTGGCGAAGATGCCCAGGCCATTCTGCTTGCGGATCGTCTTCTGCTTGTTCTTGGCGAAATCCTTGAGCGCACCGCCGCCGTCGAGGATCTTCCAGAACTCATCCATCACGTAGATGAGCGGGCGCCCGTCGATCAGTTCCTCCAGGCGATGGAGCAGGTAGTTGATTACCGGTACGCGTATCTCGGCATTCTCGATGACATCGGTGTAGTCGAAACCGATGATGCTGGCCCGGCCAAGGTCGACGGTGTCCATGGGATTGTCGAAGACCCAGCCCAGCGCATTCCCGGCCGTCCATTTGCGCAGGCGCGCGTAGAGACCGTCGTCGCCCATATTGGGCAGGCTCTTCTGGAAATTGGTCATCGAGCGCAGGTGGAACGGCATGTCGAGCATGGCCTCTACCGCGCGGAAGACATCCTCGTCCTCTCGGGCGGTGTAGTGCGTCTTGCCCGCCAGCACCTTGATCAATCCCGCCAGGAACTGCACGTTGGCATCCGTGCGTTCGCACTGGAACGGATTGAAGCCGGTCGGCTGGCCATTCTCCAGCGCCAGATAGTTGCCGCCGCAGGCGCGCACGAAGATCTCGGCGCCGCGGTCCTTGTCGAAGAAGAAGATGGTCGGCACCGGGTCGAACTTCTGCACCTGGCTGAGCAGGAAGTTGATCAGTGCCGTCTTGCCGGTACCCGACTTGCCGATGACCATGGTGTTGGCGATGGCCTTCTCACCCAGCGAGTTCTCGGCGGGATGGGTGGCGTGGAAGTTGAAATAGTAGGGCTGGCCGTTGGTGGTTTGCAGTACGGTGACGCATTCGCCCCAGGGATTGTTGTCCCGCTTGCCAGTGGCGAAGTTGTGCAACGGCGACAGGCCCAGGAAGTTCAACGAACTGACGTTCGCCAACCGCGTCCGGTAGCGCCAGTTGCCAGGCAGCTGCGAGTAGAAGGACGAGCACACCGCCAGGTCCTCTTTGGTGGAAACGAAACCGGCGTTGGACAGCTCCGCCCGGGCCACCGCGACGTTCTGCGAAAGGCGGGACTGGTCCTCCGCATACAAGGTCATGATGAAGTGGTATTCGCCCAACACGAAGTTGCCGGACGCGACCTGGTCCATCGCGCCATCCAGTTCCACTATCTGGCTGACCGCCTTGTCCCCGGACGAGATCATCATCCCCTTGGTGCGATCCAAGACCTTCAATGCGTCCTGCCGCCCCATGGGGCTGAACGAATGGGTGATGACGTACTCGAAGTCGAGATATTTCAGGCCATTGAGGATGCCGGGCCAGGTGCCGTCGGTGTATTCCTTGATGTTCAGGATCGCGCCGAAATGGTTCTGTCCGTCCGGTGTGCTGACCACGAAGTCGCCGGTCTTGGACGAGAACATGTGCCGGCTGACGGCGAGGTAGTCGTAGAGGGGCGCCCGCAGCACCGGCACCGGCTCCGAGATGCGATTGAGCAAGAAGCCGAAGAATTCCAGCGTCTCTGAGAACACGCCGCCCGCGTCGGACTCGTACATGCCCAGCCGCATCGGCGCGTAATCCTTCAGGACAGCTTCCACGTTGCCGGCCAGCTCCATCAGCTTCGATACGGACTGCTCCTGCTCGGCCTGCAGGCGCGGGATGTTCGCGGACTTCTCGACGAATTTCTTGCCCATCACGATGGGCCGGTAGATCATCGTGAGGTACAGCTCGTTCTGCATGATCTTCTGTGCGGACAGCCCGTCGAAGTAGCCGTCGGACAGCGCCTGGTTGAACGCCTGCCCAAAGCGCGCGCCCGAGCGGATCCGCCCGCGCCGTCGCAGGTCGTGCACCCAGAACGCAACATTGACGAAGTCCGGTGCGCGCAACGTCTGCAGCATTCGGTTGAACGTGTTGTGGCGATGCTCCAGTTCCCATTCCTCGCGCCCGACGAAGGGCAGCCCATCAAGCCGCCAGGTCAGCAGGAAATCGCCACCCGTGGTCTTGACCACATGCGGCGACACGTGGGCGGACAGTGGGATGAACTCGGCGATGGATAGGTCGGGCGCGAGCATGAGTCAGTCCGGAATCGATTCGTCGAAACGCGTGCGGTACGCGTTGGGCGTGAATACCCACATGCCTTCGTGATGGCGGAGGTTCCGGACCTTGGTCCGGAACTGCCACCGCAGCCCCAGCAACCGGAAGATCATCTCGTCGCGGCGCGCCATCTGCCGCATGATGAAGATGACCACCGGCAGCAGGGCCAGGAAGAACATGTTGAAGTAGAACGTGAGCAGCAGGCAGCCGCCCGCCCCGATCGTGAAGGGCACGTAGGGAACCCCCATGAACATGGGCGGGCGTGTGCAGCCCCTGAACAGCACGTTCTTATGCATACTGCGTCAGCATCTGACCGACGGCCATCGCCGTGGAGGTGACGTCGGACGGCAGCAGCATCTTCGCGATCTGGGCGGCTGCACCGATCAGGAACCCGCCGATCAGCACCGGCGCCACATCACCGACGCGCTTGTGGTTGAACGCGATCTGATAGCCCGCGAAGATCACGGCGATGGTGACGATGGCGATGGACGCCACGTTCAACAACGCATTGATATTGGTGAAGAACGTGGTGACACGTCCCTGCGCGCCCGTCACACTCTGGGCGAACGCGGGATCTGGGATTGCCAACATGGTGGTTGCGACAATCATCACGATCAAGGCGGTGGATGCCTGCTTGGCTTGAGTGGCTTGCATGTTGTTCATAGTCGACCCCAAATGGTGGTTGCAGTGGTGGGTGGCACTTTCGCGTGCCGTTAAGCCATCCCTGGCGGGTACTGCTAGAAGACGAAAGCGTCGTCCCTCCCGGATGCCTGCACGACCTGCGGCGCCGATGGCGTCGCGGCTGTGTTCTGGTGATAGGCCTGCACCAGCACGGGTGCGTCGGCCGCCGGCTGCGCGACCGCGGGCGCAACGTGGGTGGTGGGTGCGGGCGCGGCTACGGGCAGTGGCATGGACGCGCTCGCCACGGACATGGCGGGAGCGGGCATGGCGCTCCGATCGGATCGTGCCTCCTCGATGCGGCGCGTCACGCGGGACGACGGCACGCTCGCTGCGCGCGCACGCGGGGCAGTGCTGCGCTGCGCCGTGGTCCCGCGATCTATCACCGGGATGGCGGGCGTGGCATCGTCGCCAGACTGGCGTTGCCAGGACGCGAACACTTTCTGTACGTATCCGTGCCGATAGCCGGTGGTGAAGTTGCCGGAGTAGTAGCAGCTGAACGCCTTGCCCCAGTCCTTCCCGGAACGGGAGTAGCACTCCGCCAGGATGCGCGAGCCCGCCTGCAGGTTGGGACAGACGTCGAACGCTTTTTCGTAGCTGTCCAGGCCCTGCCGCGCCAGGTTGTAGCGGTTGACCTGTGCCAGCCCGAGGGAGAAGTTGTAGCCCCGGTCCTCCAGCATGCGGGCAGTCGACAGCGCTTCCGGGAGATTGCGTGGCTGCCGCGCCAGCCGCCCACCCACCACACCGATGGCATAGGGGTTGAACGAGGATTCAACCTGTACGACGTGCTGCATCACGGAGGGCGGAACCGCCAGCCCCGTGCATCCCATCAATTCCATGCCAGGCAGCATCAGCGCTCCCCTCCTTCAACAGACGAGACGGGGGCGCCATCACGCCCCGCGTACGTTGCCCAACCTTGAAGTGCGTTCAGGGGGTTCATGTTCTTCCTCCTTCAGGACGACAGCGCGCGGGCGGGATCGAAATCGATGCCGGTGATGTAGCGGCGCCCCGCGTGCGCCTTGATATGCACGACGATGTCGATCGTCATCTTCAGCAGACGCTTGATCACGTCGAACTCCAACCCGGCACCTTCGGAGGACGCCTTCACCATCAGCGCCAGCTGGTCCCACGTCTGCACCGTGCTGCCCGCGTGACAGCTGGTGATGGAACCGGGGTGGCCCGAGGCGCAGTTGCGGATGAAGTAGAACGACTCGTCGCCGCGCAGCTCGGCCAGGATGATGCGATCCGGCTTCATGCGCAGGCAGGCTTCCATGCAGTTCTTTGCGGTGACATTGCTGGCGCTCTGGCCGCCCTTGGAATAGAGGAGGTGCACCACGTTCGGCTGGCGGATGAACAGCTCGCGCGCATCCTCGATCGTCACCAGCCGTTCCTGGTCGGGGATGTGGTTCACCAGCGACTTCATGAAGGTCGTCTTGCCGCTGCCGGTCGCGCCGGCCACCACGATATTCTTGTGGTAGTGCACCGCTTTCCGGAAGAACTCCGCGTAGTTCCGGCTGCGGCGCAGTTCCAGCAGTTCCTGGTCGTGGTCACCGAGCGCCTGTTGCTGCTCGAGGATCTCGTCGAAGAAGCCATCCTGCTCGTACTGCTCCAGGGTCTTGCTGAACTTCGCCGGCAAGCGGATGGTGATCGACACCTTGCCGGCATCACAGGCGGGTGGAATCACGAATTGGGCGCGCTGGCCGGTCGGGAAGGTCAGCGACACCATCGGATCGATGTCGGTGATGCGCTGGCCCGTGTTGCTCTCGTTGACCACCGACGTACAGAACTGCCTCGCCCGCTCGAACGTCAACGTCGGCACGTCGGCCTTCAGCCAGCCCGCACGCGCCGTTTCGAGGTAGAGCTCCCCCGGGCGATTGATGCAGATCTCGGTGACATCCGAGGAATGCATGTGCTCGCCGATCCCGAGCACCTGGTACTGGTAGTCCAGGAACTCGTTCGAAACGCGGGCGAGAGGTTCGTTCTGCGTGTCCATCGTGCCGCCTGTCAGCGCATCACCGCAGAGAAGTCGACATCGCGGGCGACGTAGACATTGACGATGGTGCCCTGGTTTATCGTCACCGTCGGCGGGCGTGCCATGTTGCGGTCGAGCGCCATGTTGGCCAAGCGCTCCATGGTCCTGGCGGTATTGCTCTCGTAGGGGTTCTGGACGACGGCGCCGTTGACGATCGAGGTTTCCTGGGGACCATGCTTGGCGCCGGCGTACTTGAAGGCATCGCTCAGCATGCTGATCAGCAGCGCGGAAGAGATGCGCTGCGCCCAGTGCGCGGAATAGTGGCCGGGATTCCCGGCCGCGCCCAGCATGTCGGTACCCGGGCTGCGCATGTTGACGTCCATGCCCGTGGGTGTGGTGATGCGGTCCCATACGATCGCCGCGCGCTCGCCGATGATGGCATCGGAGTTGTAGCTGCCCATCACCTTCGAGCCACGCGGCAGCAGCAGGCGCTTGCCGTTGACGGAGTACACCGGCTCGGTCACCACGCAGGACGTGTAGCCCGGGACGTCGGTGATGACGCGCGATTCGAGCACGCAGCGGATGTAGGTGCCGCGGATCAGCAGGGTGTTGGGATTGTAGAGCGGCTTGGCGCTGGTCAGGTCTTCAGCCTTGACGGGCGGAGTCGCCTCGGGTTCCGCACCCGCCTGCATCATCAGACGCGCGTACTCGTCCGGCGACATCACGCCAGCCATAGCCCCGGATTGGCCAGACGCTCCACCGCTCATCCCCGATCCATCCATGATGCGCCGATCGCGCAGCGTCAACTCATTTGATTTCGTGTTTCCTATATCTGGAAGCCCAAGGCCACTGGGCGGTGGCGGCGCATCGTCAATGACAGGCAATGGCGGCAGATCCGGCTCAGCGACCATAACCGGCTGCTCAGGTGGAAGTTCTGGCAGGTCCTTGGGGGCTGCCGGGATCACGACCTGTTCGCCCGGTGGTTTCCTAGATGCATCATTCTCCGGATCCGCCACGACGCTATTGAATATCCAGAGCGCAGCTAGCAGCAACAGTAGAACGATGCCAGCCAGGAACAGCAACGCCTTGCGGTTGAGCCGCTGCACGTCAGCGGAGCGCAGGTAGGGTGCGTTTGCATCCAGGTCGGGATCTGCTGCGGGACGCGCGGTCTGATAGGGACTCTGCGGCGCCGCGCGCTCAGGCCCCGTGTCCGAGTGGTCGTGCGGTGTCTGGTTCATCGTTCCGGGCTCCTGCGCAGGCCCACCACGTTGTCGCCGTGGCGGATGACCAAGTAGGGGTACGTGCCATGCACGACAATGGTGTCTTCCTGCACCGTGGAGTTGACGACGAACTCTTCGCCCTCCTCGCTGTCCCGTGCGAACACCACGGGGAAATTGCCGCTGGGGAAACGCGTCCGGTCCCCCATCCTGATGTAGGTGAAACGGCGATCGTCATAGACCGTCGTCGGCACGAGCCATGTGGGCCCGCGCTTGCGCTGGGCGTAGTCGTAGTTGAAGTGATAGGCGCGACCCGGCTCGACATCGGTGTTGAGCTCGGATGCGACGTCCTGAGGCTTGTTGACCGTACCGGCAAAGCTGGTGTCGCCGGGATAGGCGAACTTGATGCGGTACTGCACGCCCGCCGCCCGTGCCTGGTCCAGCACGCGCCAGTCGGTGGCCACCACCTTGAGCTCGAAGATGTAGGCGTGGGCCGCCGTGCGTACCAGCAGGTTGGTATCCACGTCGACATTCTTCGGCTTCAGGTAGAACACGTTGCCGCGCCGGCTGATGTCCCAGCCCCCGCTGAAACCGGTGCTGAAGTCCAGGATCTCCTCATGCGGAGAAAGCTCGATCTGGGTCGTGATGCCGAGGCCCGTGCGCACCGGATACACCTTGTCCGGCGCGTAGATGTACTCCTCGATCACCTGCGCCATCGCCGGCCATGTCGTGAGCAGCAGGCCGATGACAGCCAAACGCAGCGCGTCCTTCCACCTCATCGTTGGGGCACTCCGGGTCCAGTCTGGGTTTCCGACTGCTCCGCAGGCTGCGGCGCCGTCGATACGTCGTTCTCGTTGGCGGGGGCAACGGCTCCGTCGAGCGCGGCGGCGGCAGGCTCGGCGGCCGGTGCTGGCACTGGCTGCGCGGGTGGAACCGGCACGGCGGGCGGTGCTGGGAACTCCCGCTCCGGCACGCTGGCGGCAGCGAAGTCGTCATCCACGCGGTAGTTGGTGACGCGGAATCCCAGTGGATTCAGCAGGCGATCCTCTTCGCTCAAGCGGAGATCGGGGTTGTAGGTGAACTCCAGCGTCGCAATCCGGCTGTCCAGCGGCTGTACCTGACCACGTCCCTTGTCGTACAGGCTGCGCTGGAAACGCACCGTCGCACCGGTGGGCCGAGTGCCTGCGCCGCCGCCGATCAGGACGATGCTGAGGATCCGCGCGCGCACGGAACTGGACGCACCATACAGGCGGAACGGCCGTTCGGGGTTGCTCTCCGAATGCAGCGCGATGTAGGCAGGCGAGACGGCAGGTCCCGCCATCGCCAGGGTCGTTCGCCAGTTGCGCTGGCCGATCAGGCCGGAATCGTAGGATTCGCGGGCGAGGACGAACTGCGCCACGTTGCTCTTGTTGATCGCTTCCTCGGTGGTGACATCACGATCCTGGAAATTGCCCGTCAGCCGCGCCACGCTCGCGGTACCGGTATACGGATCGGCCATCACCAGGTACGGCACCTTTTCCTTGAGCGGCAGGAACAGGAAGTAGCCGCCCGCTAGGATCAGCGACATCACGATGGCCGACCATGCCACGAGCCATGCGCGACGCTCGCTCTTGCGTGCACGCTCCGCGAGGGTCAGCTCGAAACTAACGCCCTGCGCCACGGCGCGGTCGATGTCGGGGGACGATGTTTTCTTTCTTGAGAACATGGGCGGCCCGATACCCCTACTCGCCCATCGCCGCGGCGGGCGCGGAATCGGTGTCAGCGTGCGAGGCCTGGCTGACGATGATCCGCGGGCGCTCGACCACCACCTGGACGCCCTGCGACGCGTAGGCTGCCGATAACTGGGCCGCCGCATCCTCGAGACTGCCCGTGCTGATCTGCGCCACCGGCGCATGCAGGGTGTAGTCGTTCGGATGCAAGTACGCCAGCGACAGGCGTGCATCCTTCGCCCAGCGACCGAGCATGTTCTTCAATGTGCCGTCGACAGGCGACGCCTGGTAAACGTAACCCTGCTGCAGCGGAATGGCTTGCGGCGCCTCTGCGAACCGATTGACGGGCCTCCACCGGCCACCGACATCCGCCGCCCTGGGCGCGGCGCATCCGGCCACCGCCAGCGGCACCATCACCATCAACGACAACATCACACCGCGAATAACGACGTTCCGGCTCACGCATCCACCATCCTGCAATCGTCGGCAACACACACCCGATGCGCGCTCCCAAGGGAGTGCGTCACGGCACTGATGATTGTTTCCGGGTGGCAAAGCGCGCCACAACGCGCCCGGGGCCGCAGATATTCCGCGGTCGCCGCCGTGCACGGAACATGCGCCCGTGCATTACCCCCTGTAATGGCATCCATGCTTTCCCGCTCCTTTGGTCTTCATGCAAGCGTTAATACGCGTTGCACATCAGATCCGGTACTGCATCACGACAGTCGAGCCGAACATATCCACGCGATTTTGTGTCGTCAACCCACATTGGAAGTAAATCTGTTTACAGCATTCGCCAAGTGCCGCCTGTCGAAATGCAGAAACCCCATAAAACAAGCTGTTTATTGCAGGAAAATGAAGCAGGACAGATTTCTTAAATCATGAATGTGAAGATCAAGGTTAAAGACGAAACCACGTCACATACTCACGTGAAATGGTTCTTCACCGCGATGAACGAATGCGACTTTCACATTTACAACCGCGCCCTGCGTGGACATCTACCGAATGAAGGGAAGCACCAGCACCCCGCTTGAAACACGGGTGCGTATCGCGTCATTCTTGCGCAGCGCGATACACGACGCGGATGCAGGGAGCGATATGGAACCGTCGAAGATGGAAGAGTTCGTTGCCAACTCGGCACTGCTGGCCGCGCACCTCACGCAACAATGCGAAAAGGCCGCCGCCGCGCAGCAAGCCTCCGCGCAGGAGCTGCAGGGTTCCGCCATCGTCGTGAGGAAGACCATCGAGGAAGGCAAACGCGAGATGTCGGAGCAGGCGCGCATCGCGGTCCGCGACGCCTTGGCGCAGGAGATTCCACGCGCCACGCAGGATATCGGCGACACCGCCACCCGCCTGAAACAGGTCGCCGACCATCTCCAGCGTGAGCAGATGGCATTGTCACAGCGCGCGCGATTCCTGGGATGGAAGTCGTTGGGCGTCCTGTCGACTGGCTGCCTTCTTCTGGTAGCCGGCACCGGCTATGCGGCCTGGCACAACCTCGAGCGGGCCAAGCGCGCACATGTGGATGCCGAGGTCCTTGAAGCGCTGCAGCAGGTAACCATCACGTCGTGCAGCGGCACGCCCTGCCTGAAGCTTCAGGAAGGGCTGCCACGCTGGGGGAAGAACGATCAGTACGTACTGATCGACACTGCGGCACGCCGCGATGACGGTAACCGTACTGGCGCCGGCCACTGAGGCTCACCGCGAACACATGTGATTGCGTCCGACTGTTCTGACGCGCTTCAAAAGGGGGATGTTTGGGCAACGTTCGCGTTCTGACCGCACTGGTCCTGGCGTTACTGGCCACCACGGCGGCGATCTATCTTTCCGGCTACCTGGCGCTGCTGTTCCTCGGCATGGACGGTGACCTGCTCCGCTTCGGCACCTATTTCGACTATCTGAAGCATCTCGAACACCCGCGCGTGCAGCCTTATGCATGGCGGATCAAGGCAGCGGGCGGCATCGCCGGTGGATTGATGCTGCTGGCATGGGCAGCGCTGGTGGTGATGCTGTTCAAGCTGCGCAGCCATCGCAACCTGCATGGCCGCGCACGCTTCGCCGGCATGGTCGACGTGGCGAGAAAAGGATTCCTGGGGAGCCGGGATGATGGCATCGTCGTCGGCCAGTTGAACGGCAAGCTGCTGAGGCTTCCGGGACAGCAGTTCGTGATCCTCGCGGCCCCCACGCGTTCGGGCAAGGGTGTCGGCGTGGTGATCCCCAACCTGCTGGACTACCGCGAATCGGCAGTGGTGCTGGACATCAAGCAGGAGAACTTCGACCTCACTTCTGGCTGGCGAAAGTCGATTGGTCATGAGGTGTATCTGTTCAATCCGTTCGCGGAGGACAGGCGCACGCATCGCTGGAATCCGATGACCTACGTCTCGCCGGATCCCGCGTTCCGGGTGTCGGACCTGCAGAGCATCGCGGCGATGCTCTATCCCGATGCCGATGACAAGGACAAGTTCTGGGTCAGCCAGGCGCGCAACGCATTCCTTGCCTTCTCGTTGTACCTGTTCGAGCGATACGAGCAGGATCGCAGCGCGGAGAAGCCGACGCTGGGCGCGGTGCTGCGCGTCGCGTCGGGGGACGGCGGCGAACTCAAGCCCTACCTGCAGAAACTAGTGCAGGCGCCCTTCCTCAGCAGTCACGCCCAGACCGCGTTTGCAGGCCTGCTCTCGCAAGCCGACGTCACCTTCGCGTCCATCATCGGCTCGTTCCGCGAGCCACTGAATCCGTGGCTGAACCCGGTGCTCGATGCCGCCACCAGCGCCGATGATTTCCGTCTCGACGACGTGCGCAGGCGCCGGATGACGATCTATGTCGGCATCCAGCCCAACAAGCTGGCGGAGAGCCGGCTCATCGTGAACCTGTTCTTCAGCCAGCTGATCAACGTCAACACGAAGGTCCTGCCACAGAACGATGCATCGCTCAAGCACCAGTGCCTGCTGCTGATGGATGAGTTCACGGCGATCGGGCGGGTCGACATCATCGCCAAGGCCGTCGCGTACATGGCGGGTTACAACCTGCGCCTGCTGCCGATCATCCAGTCGATGGCGCAGCTGGATGCCGTCTACGGCAAAGAGGTCTCACGCACCATCATCACCAATCACGCGCTGCAGATCATCTATGCACCGCGCGAACAGCAGGACGCAAACGACTACTCGGAGATGCTCGGCTACACCACCATCCGGCGGCGCGCCCGCACGCGCTCGCATGGCCAGGGGCGCAACGTATCCGACAACGAAGTGCTGGAGAAACGTGCGCTGATGCTGCCGCAGGAGCTCAAGGCGATGGGACCGGAGAAGGAGATCGTGCTCTACGAAGGCCTTGCCCACCCGATCCTGTGCCGCAAGGTCCGCTACTACCAGGACGGCTATTTCACCAGGCGGCTGATGCCGAAGGTCGATGTCGAGCCTCTACGGCTCTAGGGCTTGCCATCGCTGGCAACGGCGGGCGTCCGCGGTAGAATCCGGCGACCCGGCCCTCACGAGACCCCGCCATGCAATGCCCCAAATGCCAAGGCACGATGGAACTCATCGTCGAACCCGAAGCCAGTGCGCACCGCTGCACGCGCTGCAGGGGACTCTGGTTCGAAATGATGGCGCACGAGACGCTCAAGCACCGCGCCGAGGAGATCGACACGGGCGACCCCGTGCAGGGTGAGGAATGCAACAAGGTCGACCGCATCAAGTGCCCGGTCTGTATCGGCAACCGCGACCTGATCCGGATGGTGGATCCGCAGCAACCGCATATCTGGTTCGAGAGTTGCAAGAACTGCTACGGCCGCTTCTACGATGCGGGCGAATACCAGGATTTCGCCGAGATCGAGTTCGCCGACCTGATCAAGGACTGGAAGGCACCCGAACGGATCTGACCCGGCAAGTGCCGGTCAGGTCGCGCCGCCGCGGTCCTTGCAACCCCAGTTGAGGATGGGTGTCCCCGGCGGCAACACGCGGCGGAACATTTCCACGCGCGCAGGCTTCGGATTGACTACCACGGGTGCGCGCGCCGCCTTCAGCAAGGGCAGGTCGGCGCTGCTGTCCGAATACGCGACGGCAACTTCGCCATACCCGCGCTCGCGCAACATGCGCATCTTCTCTTCATTGTGGCAGTGGCGCGTGGCCACTACCGCTCCGAAGCGCGGACCGACGGCCGTGCCGATGACGGGCACGTCCTCGTGTGCGACGAAGCTCAGGATGGCGCGTGCCAGTTCGGGCGGCGCACCGGTGGCGACGACGACGCTGTCGCCGCTGGCGCGGTGTTCGCGGAACACCTCGAGCGCAATCGGCAACAGGCGCTGCTGGACCTCCTGCTGATGGGTGGCGACGTATTTGTCTATCAGTGCGTCGAAGCTGCGGCGACCATGCAGACCGAACGTGCCGATCCAGATGTAGCCGGAAATCCCGCGCCGCCGCGTGGGCAGGAACGCCACCATCGGGCCCAGCACCACCGTGGCGACCAATGCCACCAGCACGCGCAGCGGATTGCGCTGAATAAGCCACCTGACCAGGTGTCCGCCGGAGTCGCCGTCGTACAGCGTGTGATCGAAATCGAAAACGACGACCGGAGCGTCCGGACGTGGCGTCGGATAGGAAGTGTCGCTCATGCGGCGAAGAATAGCTGACGCAACGCTTCGCCCGGCTCCTCGGCGCGCATGAAGGTCTCGCCGACCAGGAACGCGTTGACGCCGGCAGCGCGCATGGTCGCCACATCGTCCGGCACCAGGATGCCGCTCTCGGTCACCAGCAGGCGGTCCCTGGGCACTGCGTCCTTCATCGCCAGCGTGGTCTCCAGCGACACGTCGAAGGTTCGCAGGTTGCGGTTGTTGATGCCGACCAGTGGCACCGGCACCTGCAAGGCACGCTCCAGTTCGTCGATGTCGTGCACTTCCACCAGCACGTCCATGCCCAGCTGCATCGCCAGCCCGGACAGCTCGACCAGTTGTGCATCGTCGAGCGCTGCGACGATCAGCAGGATGCAGTCCGCACCCAGTACGCGCGCTTCGTACACCTGGTAGGGGTCGACGGTGAAGTCCTTGCGCAGCACGGGCAGCGTGCACGCTTCCCGCGCCTGCTTCAGGTAGTCGTCGGCGCCCTGAAAGAAATCCACGTCCGTCAACACCGACAGGCAGGCCGCGCCGCCGAACTCGTAACTGACCGCAATGTCGGCCGGGCGGAAGTCCGGACGGATCACGCCCTTGGACGGGCTGGCCTTCTTCACCTCGGCGATCACCGCCGGATCGCCCTGCGCGATCATCGCGTTCAGCGCATCGGCGAAGCCGCGCGTCGGCGATGCATCGCCCGCGCCTGCGCGCAGGTCCGCCAGCGGCACGCGGGCGCTGCGCTCGGCGATCTCGTCCGCCTTGCGGGAGAGGATGGTGGTGAGGATGTCGCTCATGTAGATCCTGGTTCGGTTCCCGTGCCGGTGCAGGGCACCGCGCATTGTCGCATCCGCTCTTCTGTAGGGGGGGCTTCAGCCCCGACAGAACGCGATTCCAACGACGGTCGCACACGCCCGCGGAGCGTTTGCGAAGTCCGGTCGGGGCTAAAGCCCCTCCTACACGCCTTTCTTCCGATCCCACCCGTAAGCCCGCTCAACCTTGGCCACGCGCAGCTCGAAGTGGTCGTACCAGTCGCGCCGGCCCTGCTCGCGCGCCGCCGTATGCTCGGCGTGCTGCCGCCAGGCAAGGATGGCGGCTTCGCTTTCCCAGTAGGCCACCGTGATGCCGAAACCATCGGCTCCGCGCGTGGACTCCATGCCGAGGAAGCCTGGCTGCTGCTGCGCCAGCTCGACCATGCGCCCGGCCATGGCACCGTAGCCGGCATCATCCTGACCATTGCGCAGCGAAGAAAAGATCACCGCGTAATACGGCGGTTTGGGCAGGCTGGCGAATCCGCTGGCGGCCATCTCAAGCCTCCCTTGGCGGCAGGCACAGGGCCTGTGTGGTCGCGATGAACTGCTGCAGGCGCTCCAGTGCCTTGCCGCTGGCGATCGCATCGCGTGAACGGGCGATACCGTCCTCGATGCTCACCGCCACACCGGCCACGTACAGGGCCGCACCGGCATTCAGCACCACGATCTCGCGGGCGGGACCGGGCTTGTTGTCCAGCACGCCCAGCAGCATCGCCTTCGATTCCGCGGCGTCGGCCACGCGCAGGTTGCGGCTGGCGGCCATCGCGATGCCGAAGTCTTCCGGGTGCAGTTCGTATTCGCGCACTTCGCCGTCACGCAGCTCGCCAACCAGCGTGCCTGCGCCCAGCGAAAGTTCGTCCATACCGTCGCGACCCCAGACCACCAGCGCGCGTTCGGCCCCCAGTTCCTGCAGCACGCGCGCCTGGATGCCGACCAGGTCGGGATGGAACACCCCCATCAGGATGCTGGGTGCGCCGGCAGGATTGGTCAGCGGGCCGAGGATGTTGAAGATGGTGCGCACGCCCATTTCGCGGCGCACCGGCGCAACGACTTTCATCGCGGGATGATGGACAGGCGCGAACATGAAGCCGATGCCGGCCTGCGCGATGGACTGCGCCACCTGCTCCGGCTGCAGTTCAATGTTGACGCCCAGGGCTTCCAGTACGTCGGCACTGCCCGACTTCGACGACACGCTGCGGTTGCCGTGCTTGGCGATGCGCGCACCGGCCGCAGCCGCGACGAACATCGAGCAGGTTGAGATGTTGAAGGTGTGGGAACCGTCGCCGCCGGTACCGACGATGTCGACAAGATGAGTCCGGTCAGCGACATCCACGGTACGCGAGAACTCGCGCATCACGGTGGCCGCGCCGGCGATCTCGCCGACGGTTTCCTTCTTCACGCGCAGGCCGGTCAGGATGGCGGCCGTCATGGTCGGCGACACGTCGCCGCGCATGATCTGGCGCATCAGGTCGACCATCTCGTCGTGGAAGATCTCGCGGTGCTCGATCGTGCGTTGCAGGGCTTCTTGGGGGGTCAGTGGCATGTCGGCTCCGTAGGGTGGGCCCTGGCCCACCGGCATGGCGATGGCGGGCCGAGGCCCGCCCTACGTCATCGTTCCAGAAAGTTCTTCAGCAGGGCGTGGCCGTGCTCGGTCAGGATCGACTCGGGGTGGAACTGCACACCCTCCACGGGGTACTCGCGATGGCGCAGGCCCATGATCTCCTCCATGCTGCCGTCCTCGTTCTCGGTCCAGGCGGTGACTTCCAGCGCAGCGGGCAGGCTGGAGCGTTCCACCACCAGCGAGTGGTAGCGGGTGGCCTCGTAGGCATCCGGCAGGCCGGCGAACACGCCCTTGCCCTCGTGGCGGATGCGCGAGGTCTTGCCGTGCATGATGCGCCCGGCGCGGATGACGTTGCCGCCATAGGCCTGGCCGATGCTCTGGTGACCGAGGCAGACACCGAGGATGGGTGTGTTCGCACCCAGCCGCTCGATGATTTCCAGCGAGACCCCGGCTTCGTTCGGCGTGCAGGGGCCGGGCGAAATGACGATGCGCTCGGGCGCGAGCTTCGCGATCTCGTCGACCGTCATCGCATCGTTGCGCACCACCTTCACCTCGGCACCCAGCGATTGCAGGTACTGCACGAGGTTGTAGGTGAAGCTGTCGTAGTTGTCGATCATCAACAGCATGGGTCAGTCCGCCAGCAGGAACACGGTGTAGATCTTGTCGGTATAGGTGACGTAACCGGATTGCAACGAAGTGTCGACGCCGGCACGTTCGAGCCTGCTTCCGGTGACCTCGATGCGGTCCAGTCCACCACTCCTCCATTCATAGCGGACGGGCCACTCGCCCTCGCGGATGCCGTACTCGAACTGCGGCGCCACGTCCGACACGCTGTATACCGGACCGAGGCGTGCGCCATAGGCGCGCGCCATGTCGTCGGCCTTCGTTTTCGCCGACGCAATGGTCTTGTCCCGAAGCGCCCTGCGCAGTTCTGCTTCGCTGCTCAGCTCAGTGGTGACGTCGGAGATGCGCAGGCTCTGGGAGGTTTCCACAGTCGCCAGGAAACGCTCCAGGTCGGCCTGCCGCGAGAACCGGGCCGTCAGTGAGCGCGACACCTGCGTACCCACGAACACCTGCTCCTGGAGCTTCTGGTCGTAGTGGTGCCGGGGTCCGATCTGCAAGGACGTCGCCACGATCTCGTCCGAAGGAACATGGGCGTCCTTGAGTTTTGCCAGCGTGCTGGTCACGTGGTGCTCCACCGCGCGCCGGGCCGTATCGGGGTTGATGTCCGTTGCTTCGAACTGGATGGCGATCTTGAAGCGGTCCGGAATCGCGCGTGCCTGCGCATCGCCATAGACCAGGATGTGCCGGGTCGGCGGGAGCGCGTTGACCTGCGCCTGCACATGGCCCGATGCCAATGCGACGACAGCAAGCAGCACGCGATGGATGGCTTTCATGGATGGCCTGCCTTCATGGGTGGTAGGGGTATCGGGATGCGACGCTTCCTACAACGCGCTGAGGATGCGGATGGGGTTTCCGGCGTCACGGTCACAACCCCTTCGCCGCTTCCGCCACCGCGCGGAACAGCGCGCGACCCTTGTTCATCGTCTCGTCCCACTCCTTCTCTGGGTCGGAGTCGTAGACGATGCCCGCACCCGCCTGCACGTGCAGTCGGCCGTCCTTGATCACGGCGGTGCGGATGGCGATGGCCGTGTCGGCATCGCCATGCCAGCCGATGTAACCGATGCTGCCCGCGTAGACGTTGCGCTTGATCGGCTCCAGTTCGCGGATCACTTCCAGCGCGCGGATCTTGGGCGCGCCACTGACCGTGCCGGCCGGGAACGTCGCGCGCAGCACGTCGGCGTAGCTGAGGCCCGGCAACAACTTGCCGGTCACCTCGCTGACGATGTGCATGACGTGACTGTAGCGTTCGATGACGAACTGCTCGCCCACCTGCACCGTTCCGGCTTCCGACACACGACCGGTGTCGTTGCGGCCCAAGTCGATCAGCATCAGGTGCTCGGCACGCTCCTTCGGATCGGCCAGCAGTTCGGCTTCCAGCGCGAGGTCCTCGTCGTGCGTCTTCCCGCGCGGGCGCGTGCCGGCGATGGGGCGCACGGTGACTTCGCCCTGTTCCAGCCGCACCAGGATTTCCGGCGAGGAACCCACCACCTGCACGTCGCCGACATCGAGGAAGTACATGTACGGCGACGGATTCAGCGCGCGCAGGGCGCGGTAGACATCCACCGGGCGTGCGTTGAACGGCACGCTGAGGCGCTGGCTCAGCACCACCTGGAAGATGTCGCCGGCACGGATGTATTCCTTGGATTTCTCCACCGCGGCGATGAAGCCGTCATGGGTGAAGCCGGAAACGAAGTGGCTTTCATCCAGCACGTCGCGGGTGATCGGCGTGGGATACGAACCCGGCTGGCGCAGTTTGGCCACCAGCTCGTCGAGGCGCGCCTGCGCCTTGTCCCATGCACCGTCCTCGCGTGGATCGGCATGCACGATCAGGTACAGGCGGCCCTTGAGGTTGTCGAAGACGGCGACTTCTTCGGACTGCATCAGCAGGATGTCGGGCGTGTCGAGTTCGTCGGGCTTCCCGCCGTTCGCCAGGCGCGGTTCGATGTAACCGATGCACTCGAAACCGAACCAGCCGACCAGCCCCCCGGTGAAGCCCGGCAGGCCTTCCAGTCGCGGTACGGAATAGGCCGCTCGCAGCGCTTCGACTTCGGCAAAAGGATCTTGCACGTCACGCGTTTCGACCAGGCGGCCGTGGTCATGGATCTGCAGCGTATGGCCACGGAACGTTGCCACGCGCCGCACCGGCAGGCCGATGATGGAATAGCGGCCAAAACGTTCGCCGCCCTCCACCGACTCGAAGAGATAGGTGTGCGGCGCGTCAGCGAGTTTCAGGTAGACCGAAAGCGGCGTGTCCAGGTCGGACAGCACTTCCCGGACAACGGGAACACGATTGTAGGAGCCGGGGGTGTGGCCTTCAGCAGCAAACTGCTGGAACTGGTCGTGCGAGATCAAGCGGGCTTTCCTTCCGGGACGCGGTGGCGGTATGGGCGACGGCTACGGGCCACCATCGCCCGCCAGGGCGTGCGGAATCTTTGGAAAGCGGGAGCGCGGGATGGGACACCGCCCTACTTTACCCGACGCGCGGACCCGCGGGCCACTATGCGGGTGGTTGCATGCGCAACGGACACTCCGCCGGCAGGTGCATGCGGACCCGGCCGGGCACGCATTCGATCCGGAACCGTCGCGAAAGGACGGGCTCGCCATCGAGATTGAGGGTCAGCGGTTGGTCGGCCTCCAGTTCGACCCATGGCAGCCGTGCGCGGGTCGCGACGCGGTCCAGCGCGGCGTGCTTCCCGTCCTTCAGCAGGGCGCCGACGGTCGAGGCGACTTCCCCCGACAGCTCGGGGACGATGGTCAGGTCCAGTGCGCCGTCATCGATCAGCGCATCGGGGCAGAGCGCTTGCCCGCCGCCTGCCTGTCGCCCGTTGCCGACACCAAGGGCGATGAAGTCGCCGCGCCAGTCGAAGTCCGGACCGTGCACGCGTGCGCGCACCGGCTCGATGCGACCCAGCCTGGCGATGCCGGTGATCAGGTAGGCCAGGCCGCCGAGCATTTTCTTGAGGCCTTCGTCGGTCTCCACGGTGACCTCGGTGCCGAAACCACCGCTGGCGAGATTGGCGCACCAGTGGTCGCCGTCTTCCGCTTCGATGCGCAGCAGGTCCATGGAAACCGGCCTGGCACCCTGCACGAGACGCAAGGCTTCCAGGGGCGCATCGGGAATGCCGGCGGCGGTGGCGAAATCATTGGCCGTCCCCAGCGGCACCAGACCCAGCGAGGGCAGCACTCCAGCCGTTGCATCGCGACAGGCCAGCGCGGTGGACACTTCGCTCAGCGTGCCATCGCCGCCCGCAGCGATGACCGTGTCCACGCCATCGTCGATGGCCTCGCCGACGTAGCGTTCGGCATCGCCGTCCTCCCAGGTCACCCGTACGTCCAGTGCCACGCCGTCCTCGCGCAGGGCCTGCACGGCCTCGCGCAGGTCTTCGTCGCCGGCGGATTTTCCGTTGAGGATCAGGCGCCAGCGGGGTGGGAGCATGGGGGTTCCTTGTAGGTCGCGCGAGAATAGCCGCTCATCTGTAGGAGCGATGTGAGTCGCGACCGCACGTTGTAGCGGCCAGCGCACCTGTCGACCCAAGAGCCCTGGAACTGATGATCTGCGGTCGCGACTCACGTCGCTCTTACAACAGCCCAGCCATCGTCATCTGCCCGTCACAGATCATGCGTAGCGTGGAAGGCCATAGCAGGGACGACGGGCGGAGGCAGGATCAGCCTCCAATTCTTCCAGGGCGGTGGCGCAGGCCATCGCCCTTTCTTGTGTGGGTAGAGCGGAGCTTGCTCCGCCCGGCACACCACAGAGGGCCGCGGGATGAGCCGGGCAAGCCCGGCTCTACAGCACACGATCAGCCGCGTGCTTCGGCCACGGCCTGGCGCATGCGGGCAATGACATCGGCATAGTCCGGTGCATTGAAGATCGCCGAGCCGGCAACGAAGGCGTCCGCGCCGGCCGCCGCGATCTGGCCGATGTTGTCGGCCTTCACGCCACCGTCTATCTCCAAGCGGATGTCCTTGCCGGTCTTGTCGATCATGGCGCGCACCGCACGCAGCTTGTCCAGCGCCGACGGGATGAAAGCCTGGCCGCCGAAGCCCGGGTTCACCGACATCAGCAGCACCAGGTCCAGTTCCGGCAGCACCCAGTCCAGCACCTCGACCGGCGTCCCCGGATTGAGCACCAGGCCCGCCTTGCAGCCCAGCGACTTGATCAGCTGGATCGTGCGGTGCACGTGCTTCGAGGCTTCGGGGTGGAAGCTGATGATGCTGGCGCCGGCTTCGGCGAAGTCGGGCACGATGCGGTCCACCGGCTCCACCATCAGGTGCACGTCGATCGGCGCGGTGACGCCATGCTTGCGCAGCGCGCTGCACACCATCGGGCCGATGGTCAGGTTGGGCACGTAATGGTTGTCCATCACGTCGAAGTGCACCCAGTCGGCGCCGGCCTTCAGTACGTTGTCGACTTCCTCGCCCAGGCGGGCGAAGTTCGCGGACAGGATGGACGGGGCGATGATGCAGTTCGACATGGAGGGGCTCACTTGCGCTTGCGCAGGGTCTTGATGCGGTCGTAGGCGGCGTTGATCTCGCCGGCCTTCTGTTCGGCCTGGCGGCGCAGATCTTCCGCGGCGCCGGCCATCTTGTCGGGGTGGTACTGGGAGATCAGCCGGCGGTAGGCCTGGTCGATCTCGGCATCGTCCGCGTCGCTGGTCAGGCCGAGCACGCGGTAGGGATTGTCGCGACTGAGCTTGAACCAGTCCTCGTCGAAGGCGTGGCCGATGATCAGGCCCACCAGGCCGCCCAACGGATGGCGCATCAGCAGCCAACCCGCCACGAATCCCAGCAGTTTTCCGTACCAGCGCTTCATTCGGCCCGCCTTCTCCGGCAATCGCGCCATTTTACGGCACACACGGCCCCCAAGCGCCGTACACTACGCGGCCCGGTCCGGTACCTGGCCCCGCAGCAGCGGGTGAAGGGCCACCCCGGGGCACGGGCGCACGGCCTGCCGCTCGCCCCCACGACGCTGTACGCCTCGCTGGTTTCCGGAACTCCCCAAGGAGTGTTTGTGCCCACGACGTTGCTTCAATCCGATCTGCCCGGCCTCACCCTGCGCCATCGCGGCAAGGTCCGCGACGTGTTCGACCTGCCCCGCGACCGCCTGCCTGCCGATGCGCCCGCCGGCGACTGCCTGCTGATGGTCGCCACCGATCGCCTGAGCGCGTTCGACGTGGTGCTGCCCGACCCGATTCCCGGCAAGGGCGAGATGCTCTGCCAGATCTCCAACTTCTGGTTCGCCAAGACCGCGCACCTGATGCCGAACCACCTGACCGGCATCGATGTCGCGTCCGTACTCCCGGCGGGCGTCGACGCCTCGCTGTACGCCAAGCGCGCGGTGGTGACCAAGAAACTCAAACCGGTGCCGGTGGAAGCCATCGCACGCGGCTACCTGATCGGCAGCGGCTGGAAGGATTACCAGCGCACCGGCAAGGTCAGCGGCATCGAACTGCCCGATGGCCTGCGCCAGGCCGAGAAGCTGGCCGAGCCGATCTTCACGCCGTCGACCAAGGCCGCCGTGGGCGACCATGACGAGAACATCGACTTCGACGCCATGGTGAAGACCGTGGGCGCAGAGCTGGCCGAGCGCGTGCGCGATGCCACCCTGCGCATCTACCGCTTCGCGGCCGATTTCGCGGCCGAGCGCGGCATCCTGCTGGCCGATACCAAGTTCGAATTCGGCACCGATGAAGACGGCCGCCTCTACATCATGGACGAGATGCTGACGCCGGACTCCTCGCGGTACTGGCCCGCCGACCAGTACTCGGTCGGCACCAGCCCGCCCAGCTACGACAAGCAGTTCGTGCGCGACTATCTGGAAACGCTGGACTGGAACAAGACCGCGCCCGGCCCGTCGCTGCCGGCGGAGGTCATCGAGCGCACGCGTGCCAAATACGCCGAGGCGCTGCAGAAGCTGGCCGGCATCATCGTCGACTGACCCGCTTCCCCGCCCTGCATCCAGGCGATGCAGGGCAAGCCGGGGTTCAGCGCCCCGTGCAGTAGGCTTGCCACCCGCTTCCCTGGGTGCATGCACATGAATGCCTACGTCTACCTCGCCCTCGCCATCGCCGCCGAGGTCATCGCCACCAGTGCACTGAAAGCCTCCGAAGGCTTTACCCGGCCCGGCCCCTCGCTGCTGGTCGCTGCGGGTTACGGCATCGCGTTCTACTTCCTGTCGCTGACGCTGAAGACCGTACCGGTCGGCGTGGCCTACGCCATCTGGTCCGGCGCGGGCATCGTGCTGATCGCGTTGATCGGATGGATGGTGCTGAAGCAGCCGCTGGACCTGCCCGCCATGCTGGGCATGGGCCTGATCGTGGCCGGCGTGGCGGTGATCCAGCTGTTTTCGAAGGCCGCCGCGCACTGACCGGCCGGGACCTGACCACCGGCCCGGCAACCCCGGCCGGGCTGGGGTATGCTCCATACCCTGCCGCATTGCCATCCTCGGGAGGGATGAATGAACGCGACTGCGCAACGCCCGGTGGACCGCTGGTTCGCCAGCTACTCCGGCGATCACCAGAACGACACCAACCAGCTGATCCACGTCTTCGCCGTGCCCGCCATCCTGTGGACGGTGGTGGCGCTGCTGTGGTGCATCCCTGTATTCGGCACCTGGATCAAGTCCGGCGCGTGGGCCGCGTTGGCGATGTTCGGTGCGTGGATGTACTACTACAAACTCTCGCGCCCACTGGGCTTCGGCATGCTGGCCATCTTCATCGCCATGGCCTGGCTGACGCGCTGGCTGGAAAGCCTGCTGGGCCTGCAGAATCTGTTCTTCCTCGCACTCGGCGTGTTCGTGGTCGCGTGGATCGCGCAGTTCGTCGGCCACAAGATCGAAGGGAAGAAGCCCAGCTTCCTCACCGATCTCACCTACCTGCTGATCGGGCCGGTGTGGGTGCTCAGCAAGTTCTACCGGAAGATGGGCTGGAAATACTGAAGCGTCGCGCCGGGCTTGCCCGGCTGATGCCCAGGCGGGCGCCTCAGCGACGTCTCCAGGGGCAGCGAAGCACGTTCCGCGCTACGACCCAACGGCACGCGCGTCCACGATGAAAGCACGCGGCGCGTAGCCGAAATCGCGCTGTGCCGGCGAGGCATCGAATACCAGGTCATCGCGCATGCGCGAGACCGCATCGTCGGTAAGTGCTCGCATCATTCCAGCCATGCGCGCCAGCGACAGCGCAACCTTGAACATCGGCACCGGCACTTCCCACAGTTTCGCCGGCGGATTCAGCGCCGCCAGCGTGCGCGCCATCATCTCGCGGTACGCCAGCGCCTCGCCCCCCGGCAAGGCATACGCCCGCCCATGCGTGGCAGAAGCATCCACGACCGCGAGCGCCGCAGCCGCGAGGTCGTCGACATGCACAGGCTGGCGCTTCCCGGTAGCGCCCCGCGGCAGCACGAAGAACCGCATGCGCCGCGCCATCGCCGCGATCCGCGCGAGCGTCTGGTCGCGGCCTGCACCGTAGACCAGGGTCGGACGCAACATGGTCGCCGCCGCGCCGGTCGCTTCGGCCGTATCGAAGACGAGCCGTTCCGCCGCCTGCAGACGCGCGACGATGTCCCGCTCGTAGGCATCGCCCGAGGCCTGCTTCGTATCCAGGCTGGTGGAGCCGAACGCGACCACGCGCGGGGCTGCGACGAGGCGGCGTGCATACCATTGCGCGAATCCGTCCAGCGGGCCGGTGCTGAAGATCACGTCGACCGCCGCCGGCAATCCCTCGACGCCCGCGAATTCACCCGCCAACCAGCGGATGTTCGATGAAGCCACTCTTGGCGTCCGTGATACCGCGAACACCTGCCACGCCGCGGCATCGAGGCGCGCCAGCAGTGCTTCGCCGATCTGCCCGCTGGCGCCGAAGACCAGGGCGGTGCGCACGGGCATGTCAGGCATCCGCGCCAGCGTCTTCATTGACCGCGTCGGTGGTGGACGGCGGTTCGCCACCCGGCATCGGCGGACGTTCCGCCATGTGCAGCGACAGCGCCGCTTTCGCCATCAGGTGCGCGCTGATCGGCGCAGTGATGAACAGGAACGCGGTGATGAGCAGTTCGCGCGGCTGCGGATCGGTGCCGCCCAGCGCGTGGTAGCCGACCGATGCGATCAGCACGCAGCCGACGCCCAGCGTGCTGGCCTTGGTCGGTCCATGCAGGCGCTTGAAGAAGTCCGACAGCTTTACCAGACTGAAGGAGCCCACGAGGATGAAGAAGCTTCCGACGGCCAGCAACAGCACCAGCAGGATGGCGAAGACCCAGCTCATTCGACGACATCCCGGCGCAGCACGTACTTGCTCAGCACCACGGTGCCGACGAAGCCGAGCATGGCGATGATCAGCGCGGCCTCGAAATAGACCGCAGTACCCAGATGCATGCCGAACAGCATGAGCTGCGCGATCGCGCAGACATACAAGGTATCGAGCGCGAGTATGCGATCCGGCACGCTCGGGCCGCGCACCAGCCGATACAGCGCCAGCAGCATGGCGACACCGACGACATGCATCGAACCGATCACCGCGTACATCACCAGTGCCTGCGGCGTCATGGGAATATCTCCATTAACGGCGCCTCGTAGCGCGTCTTGATCTGCCGGATCACCTCGTCGGCATCTTCGAGATTCAGCACGTGCACCAGCAGATGTCGGCGATCATCCGACAGCGCCGACGATACCGTACCCGGCGTCAGCGTGATGATGCTCGTCAACGCCGCGATGCCGTGGATGTTGCCGATATCCAGGGGTACCCAGATGAAACCCGGGGTGATCTTGCGCTCCGGCCCCAGCACCTGCAGCGCCACGGTGACGTTGGCCTGCACGATATCCAGCAACAGCACCCCGAGCATGCGAGGCACGCTGCGCAGGCGGCCGATGCGGGCGAACTCGCGGTCAAGCCGGGCCGCGAACGGCGGGATCAGCAGCGCCAGGACCAGCGCCATCACCACCTGTCCCGCGCTGATCTCGTCGTTCATCAGCAGCCAGAAACAGAATACCGTCACGCTCAGCGGCAACGACGGCAACCAGCGCTTGCGCCACGTCGCGACCATGCTCAGGGCTCCCTCAAGACAGGCGTGGCGGCACGCACATGCTCGACATAGTCGGCCGGAGCCTGCAACTGCACCGCGGTGGCGCGCGTGTACTCCAGCACCGGTGCGGCTGACAGCACCAGGGCCACGCCGTAAGCCAGCAGCAGCACGACGGCGGCCGTTTCCAGGGGCCGCGAGGGCGCATGCACCACCTCCTGTTCGGGCGTGTATGCCTCCAGCGTGTGGTGTCCGGCATCGGGCCAGGGTTCGACGCGCCAGAACAACCGCGTGCCCGCCCGTGCCAGTCCGACCAGCATCATGAAGCTGGTGCCCAGCACCAGCAGCCAGATCCAGAACGTCCGCGGCCCCGCCGGTACGGCGTCCAGCAGCAGCAGCTTGCCGATGAAGCCGGACAGCGGCGGAAGGCCCGCCAGCGACACCGCCGCCACCAGGAACAGCAGGCCCGGCACGGTCTTGTCCGGCAGCGCCGCGATCACGTCCTTGCGGTCGCTGGCGCGGCCGCGGCGACGGCGGATCAGGTCGGCCAGCAGGAACAGTGCGGCGCCCGCGAAACTGCTGTGCACCAGGTAGTAGAGACCGGCCCCTGTCGTACCGGTGGTGCCCAGCGAGAAGGCGACGAACAGTGTCGCCGCGGAACCCAGCACCAGATACGCCGCCAATGCGCGAAGACGCTGCGCTGCCAGCACGCCCAGCGACGCCAGCACCAGCGTGGTCGCCCCCAGCGCCAGCAGCGCGGGCCATGCGAACCCGTCCAGCGGCCCGGCTGCGCCGAAGCTCAGCGTGCCCAGCCGCAGCACTGCATAAAGCCCCACCTTGGTCATGATGGCGAACAGGCCGGCGACCGCGGCGGGCGCATGCGTGTAGGTATCGGGCAGCCAGAAATACATCGGCAACAGCGCCGCCTTCGCGCAGAACACCACGAACAGCAGTCCCGCCGCGGCCTGCACCAGCGCCAGGTCGCCTGGCGGCAACTGCGCGACGCGCACCGATATCTCGGCCATGTTCAACGAACCCAGCATGCCGTACAGCAGGCCGAGCGCGATCAGGAACAGTGTCGAGGCCGCGATGTTGAAGGTGACGTAATGCAGGCCCGCGCGCATCCGTTCTCCGCGTCCGCCGCTGAGCATCAGGCCATAGGACGAGATCAACAGCACTTCGAAGAAGACGAACAGGTTGAAGATGTCGCCGGTCAGGAACGCACCATTCAACCCCATCAGCTGGAACTGGAAGAACGCATGGAAGTGGGGCGCGCGGCGGTCCCAGCCGGCACAGGCATGCAGCAGGCAGCCGGCGCCCAGCAGCAATCCGACCAGCAGCATCAGTGCCGACAGCCGGTCCACCATCAACACGATGCCCAGCCGCGCCGGCCAGTCGCCGAGCAGATAGACCGAGACGTCACCGGACGCCGCCGAACCCACCAGCAGACACGCCACGACCAGCATCGCGGCGACCGACATCCACGCGACGATGCGCTGCGGCACCATGCCGAAGCGACGGTGCTCGAAGAACAGCGCGATCGAGGCGGCGAACAGCGGGATCAGGATCGGCAGCACGGGCAGAGGGTTCATGCCTTGCCCCCGGCATCGTCCGCCTTCGCGGCGTCGCGCGCCTCTTCCAGACGGCGCAGTTCGCTGGCCAGGAAATCACGCTCCGCACGGGGGCCGTCCACGTGATCGCTGTCGTTGTCGCCGCGACTGCGGATCGCCAGCACCACGGTGACCGCCGTCATCGCGAACGCGATCACGATGGCAGTGAGTACCAGCGCCTGCGGCAGCGGGTCGGTGTAGTTCGCCAGGGTCGGGGCCACGCCGTCGCGCAGCACCGCCGGCTTGCCGGGGACCAGCCGGCCACCGGCGAAGATCAGCAGGTTGGTCGCATACGACAGCAGCGTGAGTCCGAGGATCACGTCGAAGCTGCGCGCACGCAGCAGCAGGTACACGCCCGCGGCCGTGAGGATGCCGATCGCGCTTGCCAGGGCCAGCTCCATCAGAGTGCACCTCCCATCAGCGCAGCTCCCCGGTGCGGGTGGAGCGCTCACCCGGTTCCATCACGCCCAGGTGCGAGACGCGTGTACGCGATGGGCGGATGGTGCCCATCATCGACAGGATCAGCATGGCGCCGCCGAACACCACCAGGTACACGCCGGTATCGAAGCCGATGGCACTGGCCAACGGCACCGTGCCGACCAGCGGCAATTCCAGGTCGAGGTGCCCGCTGGTCAGGAAGGGCACGCCGAAGCCCATCGAAGCCACGCCGCTGAGACCGGCGATGATCAGGCCCACGCCGATGCACCGCACGTAATCGAATCCGAACCGCGACTCGACCGATGCGGCACCCTGGATCACGTACTGCACCAGCAGCGGCACCGCCAGCACCAGACCGGCGATGAAGCCGCCACCCGGTGCGTTGTGCCCGCGCAGGAACAGGAACACGGACACGGTCAGGGTCAGCGGGAACATGATCTGCGCCAGGTCGGCAGGCACCGGCAACTTGATCGGCGGACCCGACATCACCTTCTCCGGCGCCATCCGCGCGCGGCGCAGCAGGGCATGCACGATCAGCGCGGCGATACCGAATACGGTGATCTCGCCGAAGGTATCGAAGCCGCGGAAGTCCACCAGGATCACGTTCACCACGTTGCTGCCATAAGCCTCCGGCAGCGAGCGCGCCAGCAGTTCACCACTGATCGTGTCGCCGGGCCGTGTCATCACCTGGTAGGCCAGCAGGCCGGTACCCGTGCCCGCCACCAGAGCGACCACGATATCGCGCAGGCGTCGGCGCGGCGTGCGCTCCGGCGGCGAGCGCGGCGGCAGGTAGTGCAGCCCCAGCAGCAACAGGACAAGGCTGACCATTTCCACCATCAACTGGGTCAGGGCGAGATCGGGCGCGGACAGGAACACGAAGGCCAGGCTGACCATCAGGCCGGCGCCGCCCAGCACGATGACCGCCAGCAGGCGCTGCCGGTACAGCCGGATCGTCCAGACCGCACATGCCACCAGCACCAGCCACAACAGCCAGCCGAGCAGCGGCATGGGCTGTGAACCGCGCCACTGCAGCGGCGCCGCGTCGCCACCCATGAACGGCGCCGCGCCCGCCGCGATGGCGGCCAGCAGCAGGAACAACAGGCTGCGCTGCAGACTGCCGTTGGCGATCCGGTCGGTGAAGCGACCGGCCAGCCCGTACAGGGCTTCCATGTTCCAGCGGAACACGCTGCGCCCCAGTGACCGCCGCACGATGGCGTGCAGGTCGAACAGGCGGCGCAGTCCGAAGTACAGGGCGACGCCGCCCGCGATGCCGGCCAGGCTCATCAGCAACGGCTTGTTGATGCCGTGCCAGACCGCCAGGCTGTACTCGGGCATCGCGTCGCCGAGGATGGCGCCGGCACCGGCGTGCAGCACGGGCGCGATGGTCCAGGCCGGGACCACGCCCACCGCCACGCACAGCACCACCAGCACCTCCACGGGGATCTTCATCCAGCGCGGCGGCTCGTGCGGGGTGGCATCCAGCGCGCGCGGCCCTTCCCCGAAGAACGTCTCATAGACGAAGCGCAGGCTGTAGGCCACACCGAACACGCCATACAGCAGCGCCGCCACGGTGATGATGTCGCGCATGGCGCGATGGCCGCCGATGTCCAGCGCTTCGGCGAAGAACATCTCCTTGGACAGGAATCCGTTGAGCAGCGGGATGCCCGCCATGGCCAGCGAGGCGATGATCGCCAAGGCACTGGTCCACGGCAGGTAGCGCCGCAGGTTGCCCAGCCGGCGCATGTCGCGCGTGCCGGTTTCGTGATCGATGATGCCCGCCGCCATGAACAGCGAGGCCTTGAACGTGGCGTGGTTGAGGATGTGGAACACGCCGGCCACCACGGCCATCGGCGTGGAGATGCCGAACAGCAGCGTGATCAGGCCGAGGTGCGAAATCGTGGAATACGCCAGCAGGCCCTTCAGGTCGTGCTGGAAGATGGCGTACCACGCGCCGATCAGCAGCGTCAGCGCGCCGACGCTGGTCACCACGTAGAAGAACAGGTCGGTGCCCGCAAGCGCGGGATGCAGGCGCGCCAGCAGGAACACGCCCGCCTTCACCATCGTCGCCGAATGCAGGTAGGCCGACACCGGCGTGGGCGCCGCCATCGCGTGCGGCAGCCAGAAATGCAGGGGGAACTGCGCGCTCTTGGTGAAAACGCCGGCCAGGACCAGCGCCAGCACCCACGGATAGAGCCCGCTGGCGCGGATCAGGTCACCCGAGGCGAGCACCACGTCCAGGTCGTGGCTGCCGACGATGCGCCCGATCAGCAGCACGCCGCCGAGCAGCGCGAGTCCGCCGGCGCCGGTGATCGCCAGCGCCATGCGCGCGCCTTCGCGCGCATCCTGGCGATGCGACCAGAACCCGATCAGCAGGAACGAACTGATGCTGGTCAGCTCCCAGAACACCACCAGCAGCAGCAGGTTGCCTGCCAGCACCACCCCCAGCATCGAGCCCATGAACAGCAGCAGGCACGCGAAGAAGCGCGGCGCGCTGTCCTTCGCGCTGAGGTAGTAGTGCGCGTACATCACCACCAGCGCACCGATCGCCAGCACCAGGCCCGCGAACATCCACGCCAGCCCGTCCAGCCGCAGAGTGAAGGACAGGCCGATCTGCGGGATCCATGCGTAGTCGGCACGCACGTTCCAACCCTGCAGCACGCTCGGCGTCATCCACGCCAGCACCACCAGGCCCAGCAGCGGCGCCAGCCCGGCCAGCCATGCCGTCGCGCCGCGCGGAAGGTCGCGCGCCAGCGCCACCACCAGCGCCAGCAGGAACGGCAGCGCCAGCAGGATTTCGAGGAAAGGGATCATCAACCGCCTTGCGTTGCAGGGAATGCGTCATTCGCGAGCAATCGCCCGAGTTTAACAAACCCGTTCACGTCTGCCTGAGCCGGCGTTCAGATCAGGCGAGCAGCGCAACCTCCAGCACGACCCAGCCCACGAATGCGGCGAGCAGCAGTCCGCCCTCCACGCGGCTGATGCGCAGGTCCCCGCGCAACATCGGGTACAGCACCAGCACGAACGCGATGGCCGCCGGCAGTTCGAGCCGCACGAACGACGCCGGCAGCGCCATCGGACGGAACGCCGCCATGCCGCCGACCACGACCAGAAGATTGAACAGGCTGGAGCCGATGACGTGGCCGGCCACCATGTCGCCCTGCCCGCGCCTGGCGGCCATCATGGCGGCGGCGATTTCCGGCAGCGCCGTGCCGATCGCCACGGGGAGCAGGCCCGTCAGCAACGGCGAAAGACCCCACTGCGCACCGATCATCGGCGCTCCCTGCAGCACGAAGCGGGCCCCGTAATACAGCAGCGCGGCGGCCACCGCGAAACGCAGCAGATTCATCCACAGCACGGTGTGCGTGACGGAGAACGTCTCCACATCGATACGCACTCGGGCATCCTCGCGCGATGCACGCGCCAGCAGGAACGCCAGTACGGCGACGAAGCCCAGCAGCAACACCAGGCCCTCCACCCGGCTGACCACGCCATCCAGGCCGAACACGATCAGCGCCAGCGAGGCCAGCCCCAGCAGCACCAGCAGCGACGAGAGCACGCGCATCCGGATCACGACCGGCGCGACCAGCGCCGCCATGCCCAGCGTCAGGCCCAGGTTGACGATGTTGCTGCCCACCGCGTTGCCGAGCGCGAGTTCCTGCGCACCTGCCCACACGGCGCGCGCATTGACGGCCAGCTCCGGCAGCGACGTGCCGAACGCTATCAGCAGCAGGCCGGCGACGAAGGGGGACGCGCCGAAGCGCTGCGCCAGGCCCGAAGCGCCCTTGACGATCGAGTCGCCGCCGAGCGCCAGCAACACCAGGCCCAGCGCGAAGTATCCCCAGGCTTCCATCATCGCCGTCCCCTTCCCGTATGGTGTCCAGCGATTCTATGCCTGCGCGCGACGGCAGGGCCAGCGACGGCCTGCCGCCGGTGGACGCCCTGACTCAGGAGCAGCCTTCCACGTAGTCGACCTGCGGCGACAGGCCCACGCGCCAGGCGGTGACCTTGCCCGCGGCATCCGCCTCGAACACCAGCCGGGTCGGCGCCACGTCACCGGCATCCATCGCCAGGTACTGGCCGCCTTGCGTGTACTTGTGCGGTGACGCCTTCAGCGCACCACCGTACAGCTTCTGCAGCTCGTCGACACCCATGCCGACCTTGCCTCCACCGGGCGCAGTTTCCTTGTCGGTGCCAACGTCGTATCGCACGAATTTGCCTTCCTCCATCATGAAGGCGAAGTCGGCGGGCCGCGTGATCCACTTCGGCCACAAGTAGTGGCAGGTCGTGCCCTCCATCGGTGCGCCGTTGAGCTCGCCGCCCCACGCGGTGCGTGCTTCATCGACCGTGCTGCCGAGCTTCATGTCGCCATAGCCGAGGAAGCTGGCCTGGCTGACCGGACCGGCCGGTGCCGCCGTGTCGTCCACGGCGGGAGCGGGTGCCGGCGCATCGGCCATCGGCGTGCTGGTCGCCGTCGTGGTCGGTTCCGCCTCTGCCATCGGCGCCTCCTGGCGCTGGCACGCGGACAACAGGGTGACCACCATCACGATCGGCAACATCGACTTCATCGGCTCTCTCCAGTGCGCAAACCTGCAGACTAGCGTCATCGCGTTAAGTCACCGCGAACACGCGGCTGTCATCGGTACTTCATCGCACGCGGCTAGCCTGCGCGCGGGTTCCCCCTCCGCTCGCCATGCGCCCGTCCAAGACCGACCTCGCCCGCCAGACGTTGCAGGCCCACACGGGCACGCTCGGCATGCGCGAGCGGCGCGCGCTGATCCTCTGCGATGGACAGCGCGACCTGGGAGAACTCGTGCGCCTGCTGGGCCAGGATGCGCCGCTGCTGGTAGAGCGCCTCGTGCAGGCGGGCTACCTCACCGCCGGGGACACGCCGACGACGCCATTGCCCGTGGCCAGTACGACCCGCGTGCCTATCACCAACGCGCCGGCCGGTCCGCGACGATCGCTGGTCGCGGCCAAGGTCTACCTGTCCGGCATGCTGGAGCTGCAGCGCGACGACGATGCACGCCGTCATCGCGAACGCCTGCAGTCGCGCCTGGACGACGATGCCATGCTCGAGGCACTAGCCAGCGCACTGGGCTTCCTCGAGGGCCGGGTGGCCACCACGCTGTCCCAGCGCATCCGCGAACGACTGGTCGAAGCACTGCCCAGCGAAGACCTGCCCCGCCTGCAGGCGCTGCTCACTGCCCAGGACGAAGCCGCGCTGTCCTGAGCGCGCGGCCCCTCCCTACGGGACGAAATGCCTGCGCAGGCCGGCCCAGCACGCCTGGTAGTCGCGCTGCCGATGGGGTGCTTCGATCGCCTGCCGCGTCGGCCGGATCACGGCACGCGTCTCGAACATGAAGGCCATCGTGCCGGTGATGACATCCGGCTTCGACAGGTCCGCGTTCGACGCTTTCTCGAACGTCGCCGCGTCCGGGCCGTGGCCCGTCATGCAGTTGTGCAGCGACGCACCCCCCGGCGCGAAGCCTTCGGCCTTGGCGTCGTAGACGCCATGGATCAGGCCCATGAACTCGCTGGCGATATTGCGGTGGAACCACGGCGGGCGGAACGTGTCCTGTGCCACCAGCCAGCGCGGCGGGAAGATCACGAAATCCATGTTGCCCACGCCCGGCGTGTCGCTGGGCGAGGTCAGCACGAGGAAGATCGACGGATCCGGGTGGTCGTAGCTGATCGAACCGATCGTGTTGAAGCGGCGCAGGTCGTAGCGGTACGGCGCGTAATTGCCATGCCAGCCCACCACGTCCAGCGGCGAGTGGCCGATGCCGGCGCGCCACAGATGGCCCTGGAACTTGGCGATCAGCTCGAACTCGCCCTCGACATCTTCGTACGCCGCCACCGGCGTCTCGAAATCGCGCGGATTGGCCAGCCCGTTGGAGCCGATCGGGCCCAGGTCGGGCAAGCGCAGAGCCGCACCGAAGTTCTCGCAGACATAGCCGCGCGCTTCGCCGTCCTGCAACTCGACCAGGAAACGCACGCCGCGCGGGATCACCGCGACCTGCTGCGGCTCGACCTCGATCACGCCGAACTCGGTCGCGATGCGCAGGCGGCCCTGCTGCGGGACGATCAGCAACTCCCCGTCCGCATCGTAGAAATAGCGGCCCTGCATCGACCGGTTGGCCGCGTACAGGTGGATGCCCACGCCATGCATGGCCTCCGGCGACCCATTGCCGGCCATCGTATACAGGCCATCGACGAAATCCGTGGGCGTCTCCGGCGGCGGCAGCGGCGACCAGCGCATCTGGTCCGGCGACACCGGCCCTGCACTGAAATCGCTGTGCAGGTGGTGCTGCGCATACGGCGCGAACGGACCGTGCATCGCCGCCGGGCGGATGCGATACAGCCAGCTGCGCCGGTTCTCCGCGCGCGGCGCAGTGAAAGCCGTGCCGCTCAACTGCTCCGCATACAGGCCATGCGCCACCCGCTGCGGCGAATTGCGGCCCTCCGGCAAGGTGCCGGGAATCGCCTCGGTGGCGAAATGGTTGCCGAAGCCGGGCTGGTAGTTGTCGCTGCTCATGGTCGTGCTCGCTTGTCGCTTGAGCCCCTCTCCCATCGGGAGAGGGGTTGGGGTGAGGGTCCGGTCCGCGCGCGGCTTTCCAGATCCCCTCGACTACAGCCTCTATCGCCATCAACACATCATGATCCCAGAAGCGGAGGATGGTCCAACCCAGTGAACGCAGGATCCGCGTCCTGACCGCGTCGGACCGTGCCGTGTGCTGCGAGCCATCCAGTTCGACGATCAGTTTCTTGTCGACACAACAGAAATCGGCGATGCAAGGCGGAATCGGGTGCTGGCGGTGGAACTTGAGCCCTTCGAGTCCCCGCCCGCGCAAGACCTTCCAGAGTTTGAGTTCCGCATCGGTCATTTCTCTGCGCAAACGACGCGAATACTGGAGCGTGGTACTGGGCAATGGCGGCTTGATGTCCATGATGCCACCGTACCCTCACCCCAACCCCTCTCCCGACGGGAGAGGGGCTCGAAGAAACCTTACAGCACCCCGCGCTTCATCTGGTCCCGCTCGATGCTCTCGAACAGCGCCTGGAAGTTGCCTTCGCCGAAGCCTTCGTTGCCCTTGCGCTGGATGATCTCGAAGAAGATCGGCCCCAGCGCGTTCTGGGTGAAGATCTGCAGCAGCTTGCGCTGCTTGGTCTCCACGTCGGCGTCGATCAGGATGCCGTTCTTCGCCAGCCGCGCGACGTCCTCGCCATGGTCCGGGATGCGCTGGTCGATCACCTCGAAATAAGTCTCGGGCGTATCCAGGAACGCAACGCCGGCTTCGCGCATCTTTTCCACGGTCGTGTAGATATCGTCGGTGAAGCACGCGATGTGCTGGATGCCCTCGCCCTTGTAGGCGTCCAGGTACTCGTTGATCTGCGACTTCGGGTCGCTGGACTCGTTCAACGGGATGCGCACCATGCCGTCCGGCGCCGTCATCGCCTTCGACAACAGGCCGGTTTTGGCGCCCTTGATGTCGAAGTAGCGGATCTCGCGGAAGTTGAACAACCGCTCGTAATAGTCCGCCCACTTGGCCATGTTGCCGTGGTACAGGTTGTGGGTCAGGTGGTCGATGAAGGTCAGGCCGAAACCCTTGGGCAGCAGGTCCACCCCGGGCAGGTATTCGTAGTCCGGATCGTGGATGGTGCCCTTGTCGTCGTAGCGGTCGACGATGTAGAGCATGCAGTCGCCGATGCCCTTGATGACCGGTGCGGCGACCGCCTTGGTGAGTTCGTCGGCAGCATCGAACGATTCGGCCCCGTTCTTCAGCGCCTGCACGCGCGCCCACTCGGCCAGCTTCCTGACCCGGATCGCGAAGCCGCAGGCGCTGGGTCCGTGCTCGGCGGCGAAGCGCGCGGCGTACGAATCCGGGTCTTCGTTGATCAGGAAGGTGCAGTCGCCCTGGCGATAGGTGCTGATGGCGCGGGTCTTGTGGCGCGCGACCTGCACGAAGCCGAGCTTGCGGAAGTAGTCGTGCAGGTGGTGGGCCTGGCCCTGCGGTGCCGCGAACTCGACGAACTCGAAGCCATCGATGCCCATCGGGTTGTCGAACGTCGTGGGCTGGATGCCCAGATTGGGTTGTGCGTTCATGGGGCGCCTCGCTAGGCTTGCCGGGTCAGACCCCATTTTATAGTTTCAGCTGAAACCAACCACAAGTAGCAGCGCAACATGAGCCAGCCAGCCAGCCCCGTCGTCCACGCCGATTTCGACCTCGACCGCCTGTTTTCCTACCGATTGAGCGTGCTGTCGAACCGGATCAGCAGCGCGATTTCCCGGGAATACCACCGTCGCTTCGGCCTGGCGATCACCGAATGGCGGGTGATGGCCGTGCTGGGGCGCTTCCCGGGCCTGTCGGCCGGCGAGGTCGCCAACCGCACCGCGATGGACAAGGTGGCGGTCAGCCGGGCGGTGGCCCGTCTGCTGGAACGGGCCTTGATCCAGCGCGAGATCCACGGCGACGACCGCCGCCGCTCGGTGCTGGCGCTGACCGACGAAGGGTTCCGGGTCTACGACGAAGTGGCACCGATGGTCATCGAGTACCACCAGCGCATGCTGGAACCGCTGAGCGACGAAGAGCGCGCAATGCTCGACCAGCTGATCGACAAGCTGGCCGGGGAAGGCGTCCGACGCATCGAAGGCTGAGGCCTTTCCTTGCTGGAAGAAAAAACGGCGGCCAATGGCCGCCGTTTTTCGTTGGCGTCCGGCGAGCGCCGGGGTGCCGGGGAGTTACTTAACGCCGTGCATCAGCTTCTGGATCAGCGGCGCGATCAGGAACAGCAGCACGCCAGAACCCACCAGCGCCCAGAAACCGAACGTGTACCCCGCGTGCGCGGACTGCACGGTCATGCCGCCTTCGCCGCTGACCTTGCCGGCGAAGATGCCCGCCATGTTGTTGCCGATGGCGATGGACAGGAACCAGCAACCCATCGCCATGCCGGCGAGGCGTGACGGTGCCAGCTTGGTCGTCATCGACAGACCGATGGGCGACAGGCAGAGCTCGCCAACCGACTGGATCACGTAGACCATGAAGAGCGTCCAGAACGGGATCTTGCCGTTGGCATCCACCATCCCCGACAGCGCCATCATCAGCAGCAGGAACGCCAGGCCGTTGAAGATCAGGCCCAGGCCGAACTTGCGCGGGATGATGGGGTTGTTCTTGCCCATCTTCACCCACAGCCAGGCCAGTACCGGCGCCAGCGCGATGATCGCCACCGAATTGACCGACTGGAACCAGGAGACCGGGAAATCGCTGGTGCCCGCGAACATCTGGAAGAAGCCTTCCATGCCGATGTTGCGGTCGACGATGCGGTCGGCCAGGAAGTTGAACGAACTGCCCGCCTGCTCGAAGAACATCCAGAACAGCACGTTGAACACGAAGATCACCAGCATCGCGACGACCTTGTCGCGCGCCACCTTGCCCTCGCGCAGGCCCTCGACCACCAGCATCACCGCCGGGATCACGAACAGCGCCATCAGGATGGCCTGCAGCAGGTTGGCATTGATGGTCAGCAGCGCGTAGAACATCGGGATGCCGATCACCGCGCCGAACAGGACGACGAGGCTGACATTGCGCAGGCCGGTCTGGTGCTCCGCCGGCATACCGATGCCTTCCAGCTGCCTGCGACCGAACCAGAACCACACCAGGCTCAACAGCATGCCGACGCCGGCGGCGATGAACACCACCTTGTACGCGGGCATGTCCTCGATGCCGAACACCTTCTTCGCCAGGTACTGGGTGACGATCGGCGCCAGCAGCGCACCGATGTTGATGCCCATGTAGAAGATGGTGAAGCCGGAGTCGCGGCGAGCATCGCCCTGGGCGTACAGCTTGCCCACCATCGTGGAGATGATCGGCTTGAAAAGGCCGTTGCCCACGATGATCGTGGCCAGGCCCAGCTTGAACATCGCCTCGCTCGGCAGTGCCAGCAGGAACAGGCCCGCCGACATGAAGACCGCGCCGAGCAGGATGGAGCGCTGGAAGCCGATCAGCTTGTCGGCCACGTAGCCGCCGAAGATGGCGCCCGCGTAGACCAGTGCCAGGTAAGCACCGTACAACTCGCTGGCCGGCTTTTCACCGGAGGCGTCGCCACCATGGAACTGCGCCACGATGTACAGCACCATCGCCCAGCGGATGCCGTAGAACGCGAAGCGCTCCCAGAATTCGGACATGAACAGCATCCACAGCGGACGCGGATGTCCCAGGACTTGCTTGAATTCCGGTATCCGTTCCGGCGTTGATGTGTCGACGGCTCCGCTCATGCGGGCTCCCCCTAGAAAAAAAGTGGTTCAGGATTTCGGTTTCCCGTGCAACGGACACGGGACGGGCGAGGATTACCGACGTGGCCGGCGCACGTCAAATCGCTGAAACATCGGTGGTGTAACGGCCGTTTGGCCTATTCAGCGAGTCAATTCGCTGATTTCCAAGGGTTTTCGGAGGAAATCGCGCCGATCCCGGCCTCAGCGGCCGGGGCCGATCGAGGTCCGCACGTCGAACAGTTCCGGGAAGAACGTCAGCTCCAGCGCCTGGCGCAGGAAGCCCACGCCGCTGGAGCCGCCCGTGCCGCGCTTGAAGCCGATGATGCGCATCACCGTACGCATGTGGCGGAAGCGCCATAGCTGGAACTGGCTTTCCAGGTCCACCAGGTCCTCGCACAGCGAATACTCGCGCCAGTAGCGGTCGGTGTCCTCGTAGATCGCTTCGAATACCGGCAGCAGCGCGGCGTCGGCGGCATGAGACTGGCGCCAGTCGCGTTGCAGGTGCTGCGCGGGGATCGCATGGTCCCAGCGCGCGAGGTACATCAGGAATTCGTCGTACAGGCTGGGAGCGTCCAGCACGGCCTCCAGCCCGGCATGACCTTCCGGATCATGCGCGAACACCTTCAGCATCGCCGCATTCTTGTTGCCCAGCAGGAATTCGATGGTGCGGTACTGCAGCGACTGGAAGCCCGACGACGGGCCCAGCAGGTCGCGGAAGCCCATGTACTCGGAGGGGGTCAGCGTCTCCAGCACCGACCACTGCTCGGTCAGCTGGCGCAGCACCTGCTTGGCGCGCGCCATCACCTTGCGGGCCTGCCAGACCTGGTCGCGCTGGAGGAACCCGATCGCCGCGCGCAGCTCGTGGATCATCAGCTTCATCCACAGCTCGGAGACCTGGTGCTGCACGATGAAGAGCATCTCGTCGTGGTGCGGCGGATCCGACACCGGGTGCTGCGCGGACAGCAGGCGATCCAGCTGCAGGTAGCCGCCATAGCTCATGCGACCCGACAGGTCGGTGTGGATGCCTGCTTCCAGCGGGCGTTCGTTCTTTTCTACGGCCATCCGTCGATCAACCGGGGGCGCCACCCGGGCGGCGGCAGGGGCGCCAGCGTAACCGATGGTGGTCGGGCGCCCCGGCAAGGCGAACAAAAACGGGCACTTATGTCACGCCCATGCAATGCGTGTACCACAGGCTTGGGCTACATTGCGTCGGCCGGGGGCGGGACCGCCTCCGACAGGGGGCGGCGTCCATCCACTGAGGGAGAGTCCGTAACATGGAAATGCCACGGGGCCGCCTTGCGGCCGTGTTCGCGTCTTTCGCCTTGCTCTTCGCCGCGTCGTCGGTGCAGGCGCAGGTAGTCATCAGCCAGGTCTATGGCGGCGGCGGCAACAGCGGCGCGACGCTGAAGAACGATTTCATCGAACTGCGCAACAACGGCCCGACCGCCGTCGACCTGACCGGCTGGAGCGTGCAGTACACCTCCTCCGCCGGCACCACCTGGAGCGGGCGTACCACTCTCAGCGGCAGCATCCCGGCCGGCGGCTTCTACCTGATCCAGCAGGCGCAGGGCGCCGGCGGCACGGTGGACCTGCCCACCCCGGATGCGGTCGGCACCATCGCGATGAGCGGCACCGCCGGCAAGGTAGCGCTGAGCCGCAGCACCACGGCGCTGACCGGCGCCTGCCCGACCGCCGATGCCAACGTGGCCGATTTCGTCGGCTTCGGCAGCGCGGCCAACTGCTTCGAAGGCAGCGCTCCCACCGGCACACTCAGCAACACCACTGCCGCGCTGCGTGGCGGCGACGGCAGCATCGACACCAACAACAATGGCGCCGACTTCGCCGTCGGTGCGCCGAACCCGCGCAACAGCGGTGCGGAGCCGCCCGAGCCGCCCGATCCGCCAGTCGCTCTGACCATCGCGCAGATCCAGGGCAACGGCCTGCTGTCGCCACACAACGGCAAGCGCGTGGTGACCGAAGGCATCGTCACCGCGCTCAAGTTCAATAACGGCTTCTTCCTGCAGGCCGCCAACGACGACGGCGACCCGGCCACCTCGGATGCCGTATTCGTCTTCACCAGCAGCGCGCCGCCGGCCACCGCTGCGGTCGGCAACCGCGTGCGCGTAACCGGCACGGTCGAGGAATTCACTCCGTCCTCCAATCCGCACCAGTTGGCGATCACCGAGATCGTCACGCCGACGGTCGAAATGCTGGAAACCGGCGTGGCCCTGCCCGCCGCGATCGAACTGACCGCCGCCGAGCTGGGCCCCGACGCCCTCCCCGGCACGCTGGAGCGACTGGAAGGCATGCGCGTGAGCGTGGCACAGGCGGTGGTGATCGCCCCGTCCGGCGGCAGCCTGGACGAGAACGACGCGCTGTCCTTTAGCGACGGCGTGTTCCACGTCGCCCTGCCCGGCGTGGCGCGTCCGTTCCGTGAACCCGGCATCGCCGTGATGGATGCCATCACCCTGCCCGCCGGCAAGAACCCGCCGCGCTTCGACACCAACCAGGAACGCCTGATGGTGCGCAGCCGCGGCCAGGTCGGCGCGCAGCCGATCTCGGTCGACACCGGCGCCGATGTGGCCGGCCTGCTCGGCGTGCTGGACTACTTCGCCGGCACCTGGGCACTGCTGCCCGACGTGGCCACGCCGCCGTCGGTCAGCGGCGGCATCCTGCCGGAGGCCGTCAACGATCCGAGTTACGACGAAGTCACCGTCGGCAGCTTCAACCTGCTGCGCCTGTTCGACGAGGTCAATGACAGCAACGGCGCGGTGACGCTGACGCCGGAAGCGCTGGACAAGCGTCTGGCCAAGGCGGCGCTGGCGATCTGCGACTACCTGAAGGCCCCGGACATCCTGGGCGCGGTGGAAGTGGAGAACCTGCGCGTGCTGCAGCTGCTGTCCGAACGCATCGACGCAACCTGCGCCGCGCGCCCGGGCTACGTACCGTACCTGCAGCCGGGCAACGACGTGGGCGGCATCAACGTCGGCTTCCTGGTCAGCTCGCGCGTGACCGCCGACGGCATGGCCCGCGTCGAAGTGCTGGACGTGGCGCAGTTCGGCAAGGAGACCACCATCGCCAACCCGAACGGCACCACCAGCCTGCTCAACGACCGTCCGCCGCTGCGCCTGCGCGCCCGCGTGCATCAGGACGGCGCGTCGAGCTACCCGCTGACGGTGATCGTCAACCACCTGCGTTCGCTCAACGACATCAACGACACCCTTCCCGGCAGCGGCGGCTGGACCACCGGCGGCGAACGCGTGCGGGTGAAGCGCGGTGCCCAGGCGGTCTACCTGGCCCAGCTGGTGCAGGAGATGCAGCAGGCGAACCCGGACGAGAAGATCGTGCTGGTCGGCGACTTCAACGCGTTCGAGTTCAACGATGGCTACGTCGACGTGCTCGGCATCATCAAGGGCGAAGCCGCGCCGGAAGACCAAGTGCTGACCTGGATGCCCAGCCCGCTGACGACGCCGCTGGTGGACGGTTCGCAGCTGATCGCCGATCCCGCGCACCGGTACTCGTACGTGTTCGAGGGCAATGCGCAGACGCTGGACCACGTGCTCGTCAACGAGTCGCTGGTGATGGGCGCCGCGCTGCGCGTGGACCATGCGCGCATCAACGCCGACTTCGGCGTGGACAACTTCGGTGATGCGACACTGGCGGTGCGCTCCTCCGACCACGATCCGGTCCGTCTGAGCATCCGCGTGCCGTCCTTCGCCCGCGCCGACCTGTCGGCCACGGTGTCGGCCGACCGTGCCACCGCCAACGTCGGAGAGACCGTGCGCTACACGGCCACCGTCCGCAACGCCGGCCCGGGTGCCGCATCGCCGGCAGCGTTCGCCTTCGTGTTCTCAGCCGAACTGTCGCCTTCGCTGGCCACGCTGCCGGCCGGCTGGAGCTGCGCAGTACCGGAAGTCTCCGCGGGCACCACCCGCGTGGCCTGCACCGTGCCGTCGCTGGCGGCCGGTGGCGAAGCGACGTTCGCGCTCGATGCTGTCGTCCCGGCCAGCGCGGCAGGCACCACGCTCGGCCTGGGTGTGTCGGCCAACTCGACCGTGCTCGACCCCGCCAACGGCGACAACACCGCCGCCGTCTCGGTGGCCGTGGCCGCGCTGCCGCAGACCCGCGCCGACCTGTCGGTGCAGCTGCTCGGTGCCGCCCTGCCGCTGCGTCGCGGCACCATCGCCACGCTGCTGGTGCCGGTGCGCAACGCCGGTCCGGATGCGGCCGAGCAGGTCACCGTGCGCCTGACCAGCAACGTGGAGGCCCGCTACGCCGCCGTGGCCGCCCCCAGCGGCTGGAGCTGCTCGCGCGTGGCGGACACCACCGATGGCGCTGCCGCCGACTGCACCCGTCGTGGCGCCATGCCGCGCGGCGTGCAGACGCTGGCCTTCGCCCTGGTGGTCCCCGGCAAGCCGAAGCGCGGCACCGAACTGGAGTTCGAAGCCACCGTCAGCAGCACGACGACGGATCCGAACCCGGCCAACAACCACGATCGCCTGGTCCAGCGCATCCGCTGAACTTTCCGGCCATCGTGGGGTCGACAGGGGCGCGGGCAACCGCGCCCCTTGTCGTTTGCGCAGCACGCGACGCGCATCACGTCCGACCCACGCCGACCGCAGGCGGACTGACACCGAACGACAGTCGGGCAAGCCCCTGTTTCCGCACCGGTTTCTTCGAAGAGGCGCGCGCCATTCAACCCCGTCTTGCTGCATTGCACGACAGCCGCCCGGCACACAGCTCCTAAAATTACATTTGAAACCAATTCCGCCGGCCGACGAGAACACCGTCCAGATGACCATCGCCGCAAGCTTCGAAATCGAATACCTCCAGTATCTGGGTCCCGACGGGACCCTGGTACGCAACGACCTGCCCGAGGCCGGCCGCGACATCGCCCGCCTGCGCGAGCTGTTCAAGCAGATGCTGTTCGTGCGTACCTTCGACACCAAGGCCATCGCCCTGCAGCGCACCGGCAAGCTGGGTACCTATGCCAGCTGCCTGGGTCACGAGGCCACCCACGTCGGCATCGGCGCGTCGATGCGCACCGGCGACGTCTATGCACCCAGCTACCGCGAGTACGGCGCCATGTTCATGCGCGGGGTGAAGCCGCGCGACGTGCTGATGTACTGGGGCGGCGACGAGCGCGGCAGCGACTACGATCGCGACAGCGATGCACGCAACGACTTCCCCTTCTGCGTGCCCATTTCCACCCAGTGCCTGCATGCGGCCGGCGCGGCGCTGTCGTTCAAGCTGCGCAAGCAGCCGCATATCGCGGTGAGCACCTGCGGCGATGGTGGTTCGTCGAAGACCGACTTCTACGCCGCACTGAACTCCGCGGGTGCTTACGAACTGCCGCTGGTGCTGGGCGTGATCAACAACGGCTGGGCGATCTCCGTGCCGCGCAGCGCGCAGACCGGCGCGCAGACGCTTGCCCAGAAGGGCCTGGCCGGCGGCCTGCACTGCCTGCAGGTCGACGGCAACGACCTGATCGCCGTGCTCGAAGGCATGCGCCGCGCCAGCGAGCGCGCCCGCAAGGGCCAGGGCGGCACGGTGATCGAGTTCGTCACCTACCGGCTGTCCGACCACACCACCGCCGATGACGCGCGCCGCTACCGCGACGACGCCGAAGTGAAGGCCGGCTGGGAGCGCGAGCCGATCACCCGCCTGCGCACCTGGCTGACCGCGCAGGGCGTCTGGAGCGAAGCGGACGAGGCCGCGTGGAAGGAGGAATGCGGCGTGCGCGTGGACGAAGAGGTCAACGCCTATCTCAACACGCCGGTGCAGCCGGTCGAGGCGATGTTCGACTACCTGTATGCCGATCCGCCGCCGGAACTGCTGCAGCAACGTGCCGCCGCGATCGCCGCGGAGAACCGCCCGTGAGCACCGTGATGAAACCTGAAAACAAGACTGTGGGAGCGACGTCAGTCGCGAAACCGGATGCCGCGGCGACCCCGACGGCGATCACGCTCATCGAAGCGATCACCCAGGCGCTGGCCTGGGAGATCGCGCACGACGAATCGGTGCTGGTGCTGGGCGAGGACGTGGGCGTGAACGGCGGCGTGTTCCGCGCCACCGCCGGCCTGCAGCAGAAGTTCGGCCCCGAGCGCGTGCTCGACACGCCGCTGGACGAGACCACCATCGCCGGCCTCACCATCGGCCTGGCCGCGCAGGGCATGAAGCCCGTCGCCGAAGCGCAGTTCGACGGCTTCGTCTATCCGATGGTCGACCACATCATCTGCCACGCCGCCCGCCTGCGCACCCGCACGCGCGGCCGCCTGCACTGCCCGATGGTGCTGCGCGTGCCGTGGGGCGGCGGCATCCGCGCGCCGGAGCACCACAGCGAAGCGAATGAGGCGATCTTCACCAACGTGCCCGGCCTGCGCGTGGTGATGCCGTCCTCGCCGCAGCGCGCCTACGGCCTGCTGCTGGCCGCGATCCGCGATCCGGACCCGGTCATCTACATGGAGCCGAAGCGCATCTACCGCCAGTACAAGGAAGTGGTCACCGACGACGGTGAAGCGCTGCCGCTGGACGTGTGCTTCGTGCTGCGCGACGGGACCGACGTGACCCTGGTGACCTGGGGCGCGCAGGTGAAGGAAGCGCTGGAAGCCGCCGACAAGCTCGCCGGCGAAGGCATCAGCGCGGAAGTCATCGACGTCGCCACGCTGCGTCCGCTCGACTTCGACACCATCGCCGAATCGGTGGCCAAGACCGGCCGCTGCGTGATCGTGCACGAAGCGCCGCGCACCGCGGGCTTCGGCGCCGAGATCGCCGCGCGCCTGGCCGAGCAGTCGATGTACGACCTGCTGGCCCCGGTCGAGCGCGTCACCGGCTACGACACCCACATCCCGCTGTTCCGCCTGGAAATGAAGTACCTGCCCAGCGTCGAGAAGATCGTCGCGGCGGCGAAGCGGGCGATGGCGAACGGCTGATGCACGCCCGCGCCATCCGCGACTACCGCACGCAGTACGCGAACCCGATCCGGTTCGCGCGCGGCGACATGGTTGCGCTCGGCGCACGCGACACCGAGTGGCCGGCCTTCGCCTGGACCACCACCGCCGACGGCAATGCCGGCTGGGCGCCAGTGGACTGGCTGCAGCCGCGCGACGACGGTCACGCCGTCGCATTGCACGACTATTCCGCGCAGGAACTCGACGTGCGGGCCGGCGACACTGTCGCCCTGCTGCACGAACTGGGTGACTGGTGGTGGTGCACGCACACGGACGGCCGCAGCGGATGGGTACCGGCGCGCGATCTGCAACCGATCAACGAAACGACTTCCAACGAGATATCCGCATGAGCGAGAGCAAGACCTTCCACCTTCCCGACCTGGGCGAAGGCCTACCGGATGCCACCATCGTCGAATGGTTCGTCAAGGAAGGCGACGTGATCCGGCTGGACGAACCGCTGGTGTCGATGGAAACGGCGAAGGCCGTGGTCGAGGTTCCCTCGCCCGTGTCCGGCAAGGTGATGAAGCTGGCCGGCGCGGCGGGCGATGTCGTCATCACCGGCAGCATGCTGGCCGTGTTCGAGCCCGATGCCAGCCTGCCGCAGCGCGCGGAAGGCCAGGATACCGGCCACCACCATGGCCCGCCCACGTCCGCTGTCGTGGGAGCGACGTCAGTCGCGAACGCCACGGCCGACCCATCGCCCGTCGCGACTGACGCCGCTCCCGTCGAGGCGGATGCCGGCACCGTGGTCGGTGCCATGCAATCGTCCAACGCCGTGCACACCGAGCAGGCGATCGCCGTCGGCGGGGTCAAGGCGATGCCGGCCGTGCGCGCGATGGCAAAGAAGCTCGGCGTGGACCTGGCGCGCGTGCGCCCGACCGGCGCCGATGGCGCGGTCACCATGCAGGATGTGAAGCAGGCGGCCGCCGATGGCACCGCCGCTGTAGGAGGGGCTTCAGCCCCGACGCTTTCCCACCGTGCGGTCGGGGCTGAAGCCCCTCCTACAGCGGCGCCTACCGTGCAGCGCACCGCGCTGTCGGCCAGCGGCAAGCCGATGCGCACGCAGCCGCCCGGCGTGTCGGTCAGCGGCCAGCCCGAGCAGCTCAAGGGCGTGCGCCGCAACATGGCGCGCGTGATGGCCGATGCCCATGCCAAAGTCGTGCCGACCACGCTGAGCGACGATGCCGACGTGCATGCGTGGGTACCCGGCAACGACATGACCGGCCGCCTCGTCCGCGCCATCGTGCGCGCCTGCAAGACGGTGCCGGCGATGAATGCGTGGTTCGACGGCGAGAAACTCACCCGCACGCTGCATCCACACGTCGACATCGGCATTGCCGTGGACACCGATGACGGCCTGTTCGTGCCGGCGCTGCGCAACGCCGACCTGCTGGAAGCCGGCGGCGTGCGCGAGAGCATCAACCGCCTGCGCGCGCAGGTGGAAGACCGCAGCATCCCGCCGTCGGAACTGACCGGCTACACGATCTCGCTGAGCAACTTCGGCATGTTCGCCGGCCGCTATGCCACCCCGGTGGTGGTGCCGCCGTGCGTCGCCATCGTCGCCGCCGGCCGCGCGCGCCACCAGGTCACGCCGGTGATGGGTGGCTTCGAATCGCACAAGGTCATCCCCTTGTCGGTGACGTTCGACCACCGCGCCTGCACCGGCGGTGAGGCGGCACGCTTCCTCAAGGCATTGATCGACGACCTGGCCCTGCCGGCGTGACCTTCCGTCGGCTCACGCCGATGCTGCGCACGCCGGACCTGCCCGCCACACTCGCGTTCTACCGCGACGTGCTGGGCTTCGGACTCGCATCCGGCGCGCTGGAGCAGGGCTGGCTGGCGCTGCGCCGCGACGGTGCCGAGCTGATGCTGTCCGGCATGAACGACCACGAGGGCGATACGGTCCCGGGATTCACCGGCTCGCTGTACCTGGAAGTCGCCGACGTCGACGCGCTGTGGGACGCCGTGCGCGACCATGCCCGCATCTGCTACACGCCCGAGACGTTCGCCTACGGCATGCGCGAATTCGCCGTCTACGACAACAACGGCTACCTGCTGCAGTTCGGTACCCCGGTCGCGGACGACACCTGACCGCGAACGGTGGCAGGATGTCGCGCACATCCACCCGGAAATCCGCCATGGCACACCGCAGCCGTCTCGCCGGTTTCATCATCGACAGCCAGGTCGACGACCTGCCCGCCGCATCCGCATTCTGGAGCTCGGCGCTGGGACTGGAAGTCACCCATCCCGATGATGGCGACCTGGGCATCTACGACAAGTTCGAACCCGGTCCCGGTGGCCTGCACATCGAAGTGCAGAAGGTAAAGCACGAAGCCCGCGTGCACCTGGACATCGAGACCGACGATATCGACGCCGAAGTCGCACGACTGGAAGCGCTCGGCGCCAAGCGCGTGCAGCACGTGCGCAACCGCTGGTGGGTGATGGAAGCGCCCACCGGCCATCGCTTCTGCGTGGTGCCGATGGACGAAGACAGCACGCGTGGCGCGCCGAACCGCTGGCCCTGAGAGCAGCAGCTCACCGCATCACGACAACGTGGTCGTTCCAGAAGGACAGCAGGTGTTTCAGGCCGGGAGACGATGCAGTCTCGTCCTCCAGCCACGGCAGGTCGCGCTGCCATTGCGCCTGACTGAGCTGCTGGACCAGGCTCTGCGGCGCTTCCGCGAACCCCATGTGCCAGCGCTGCAGGCGACGCGCATCAAGGCTGCCCTGCTCGAGGATCTCCAGTTCGCGATGCTGCCGCGCGCGGGCGATCCGTGCGTAGACATGCTCGACATCGGCGCGGGCGCCTTCCAGGTACTGCACGAAGCGTTGCCCGCCGTAGATCAGGGTGCCGGTGACGTTGGCCAACTGGTTGTTGACGCGTGCATCGAGCAGCAGGGCATCGAGGTCGGCGGTCTCCAGCGGGCGCGTGGCCTGGCTCTGGTAGACCAGCGCATGCAGTGAGGCCATCTGATGCTCGGGCGGCGCGGAAAGGACACGGAGCATACCGCGCCACCCGCTCCGCCCGACGTGCGCAGGCGCCGCTATTTGCGTTCAGTCTCCGAACGTTCGCGCGTGGCCTTGAACTCCGAACCCTCCCGCCAGTGGGGCCACGCTTCGCTGTCGGCGATCCCGCGCCCCATCGCGTACAGCAGTTCGACATCCTGCGCCTGCCCCACTGCATTCCAGTTCGACGTCCATGCATCGCAGGGCTGGTGGTAGCACTTCGCGAAATACGCATCGCGCAGCGCCTTGCCACGGGAAACACCGCCGTCCACGCGATCCAGTCCGGCGCCGATCGTGATCGCCGGCACGCCCGCGCGGGCGAACGCGAAGTGGTCGGCGCGGTAGAAGAAGCCCGCTTCGAGGTTCGGGTCCGGCGAGTAGGTACGTCCGTGCGCTTCGGCCACGCGTTTCAGATCGTCTTCCAGTGAAACGCGCCCGTTGCCCCAGGAGGCGATGTCGCGGCTCGGACCGTCGGGGCTGAGCATCTCGATATTGAGCACGGCGGCGGTCTTCTCCAGCGACGCCACCGGGTTGGCCGCATAGAACATCGCGCCTTGCAGGCCCTTTTCCTCCGCCGTCAACGCCATGAACAGCAGGCTGCGCTGCGGACGCGGGCCGGCGGCGAACACGCGCGCCAGCTCGATCACGGCCGCCACCCCCGTGGCATTGTCGACGGCACCATGCCGGATCGCATCACCGTCGGCATCGGGCTCGCCGATGCCGTAGGCGTCCCAGTGCGCCGAATAGACCACGGTTTCGTCGGGGCGCTCGGCGCCTTCCAGCCGGCCGATGACGTTGCGCGTGATCACCTGATCACGCGCCACCTTGAAGTCGGCCGACAGCGTGGCCCCGCCCAGCGCCACCGGCGTGAAGCCGGCCGTCTGCGCGCGCCGCTTCTCCGCGGAGAAATCCAGGCCCGCACGCTGGAACAGCGACACCGCAAGATCGCGCTGCATCCAGCCACGGAACAGCGTGTGGTACCGCGCCGCGTCCGCACGCGGAATGTCGAACACCGGCGATAGACCCGAAGCACGGACCGTGCTCCAGCCGTAGGCCGCCGGCGCGGTCTCATGGACGATCAACACGCCCACGGCACCCTGCCGCGCGAGCTCTTCGTACTTGTAGGTCCAGCGTCCGTAGTAGGTGACCGCCGGTCCGTCGAACGCACCAGGCTGCGCCGTCTCGTAGTCCGGATCGTTGATCAGCACCACCGCGACCTTCCCGCGCAGGTCCGCGCCCTTGTAGTCATCCCAGTTCCGCTCGGGCGCGCTCACGCCGTAGCCGACGAACACCAGGGACGCGTCGACAACATGCACGCGCTCGACCGGACTCAGGCTCTGCATGACGACATCGTCGCCATTGACGAGGGTCTGCGTGACGCCACCGATTTTCAACCCCGCGTCCACCGCCCCGTCCACCCGTGCGCGTACCAGCGGCACGTCCTGGGTCCAACCACCGCGCTCACCTCCCGGCTGCACGCCTGCCTTCCGGAGTTCATCCACGACGTAGGCAATCGTCTTCGTTTCGCCCTGCGTCGCAGGTGCGCGACCTTCGAACTCGTCCGATGCGAGGACGCGGACATGGCGCGAGAGGTTGTCGGCGCTGATGCCGCCGCCGGGAACATCGGCGGCGAGTGCCGGCGTCGCGCCAAGCGACAACAGCAGCGCGGGAAGGAAGTGCTTCATGGGGACCGCCAAAAATGGACACATCGGCAGTCTAGTCCATCCATGTTTGCCACAGGATCGACGTCAGTCGCTTCTACAGGAAACGGCGGCCCGTCATGGGCGCCCACGATCCAGCCACACGCCCAGGCCCTGCGCATTCAATTCGATATCCATCGCGAGGACGCGTTCGACCTCCTCGTCGGCCAGCGGCACCCGCAATGCGTGCGCGCGCTCCAGATACAGCGCTGAAAGACCGGCCACGAGGCAACGATGACGGTCGGCGCGGCCGTCGCAGGCGTTGGCGATGGCGACCATCGCGTCGATCTGCTCGTACAGCGCCTGCGCCAGGCGCGGCACGTCGCCGATGCGGCCGTAATGGGTCAGGTACATCGCATCCGGTGCATACGCGACCATCCGCGCGATGCTCGCCTTCAACGCCACGGGTTCGAACTGGACCGGTGTGGTCGTCGGCAGGATGAAGGCACCGTGTGGGCCGTCCAGTTCGCGATACGACAGTCCGAACGTGTCGCCGGTGAACCAGCTGCGGCTGCGCGCGTCCCAGATGCAATGATGATGGCGGGCATGGCCAGGCGTGTCGATGGACTGCAATGGGCGTCCCGACAGCGTCACCGTCTCGCCATCCTCCACCACGCGTATCCGCGCTTCGGGCACCGGCACGAGGGTGCCGTAGCTGCGCTGCATTTCTTCTTCGCCATAGACCGCCGTCGCACCCGCGATCAGCTTCGCCGGATCGATCAAATGCGGGGCTGCGCGGGGATGCGCGACAAGCGTGGCGTTCGGCAGCTGCTGCATCAGCAGCCCCGCGCCGCCGGCGTGATCCAGGTGCACGTGGGTGACGATGAGGAAGTCCACTTCGTCGGGTTCCAGTCCGGCGGATTGCAGCGCGTCCAGCAGGCGCGGCACGGAATGGTTGGTGCCGCAGTCGATGAAGGCCCCCCGGCCGGCTTCCACGATCAGGTAGGCGGCGTCGAAGTGGTCGCGCTGGAACGCGGTGTCGATGGTGTGGATGCCGTGGAGGCTCATCCGCGGACCTGTGTGGGAACGGATGACCGGATTCTAGTCCCCGTCGCGCGAGCGCACGACCCGCCTTTGGTGGAACAACCCGCTCCTGCGGGCGATCACCCGCGCGACAACCACCAGCCACGCACGGGCACCGCCACGGTCAGCACGAACAGGAAGGCGCCGTAGGCCACCAGGGTAGCCAGTACCTGTTTCCAGATCGCTCCCGTGCCCACGTCGGCCGCACCCAGCGCATAGCCCCACTGCATGCCGATGAAACTCAGCACGAAGGCGACGGCCAGCACCGCCAGGTCGAAGCCTTTGCGGCGCGCATTGCGTGGCTGGCGCGGGAACAGCCAGAACAGCGAACCCAGCAGCAGGAACCACGGAAGGAACAGGATCACCGCCAGGTACGGCATGGTTCAGGCCTCCGCATCGCGCAGCGCGGCCAGTGCGGCCAGCACGTCCGCCGCCGGCACCTGCAGCACGATTTCCGGCGTCTCCATCGCGTCCGCCTGCTCGGCCCGCTTCAGCACGCCGATCAGCCTGCCGGCATCCTTCGGCGAATCGAACCCGTTGCTCTGCACCAGCACGTTGCCTTCGGCATCGACCAGCTTGAAGTAGAAGCGGCTGTCGGTGTCGCGGTACTGCTTGAATACCGGCAACGCGGCCTTCGCGGCGGCCCTGGTTTCCGCCACCGGCTGCTGCGACAGATCACGCAGGCCCACGGCATGGCGAAGCTCCGCCAGCAACGGCGTGGCATAGCGTTCGCGCAAGCGCCGCGCGCCGTCGCGCAGGATCGCTTCGATATCGGCCGGACGCGCCATCAGCGCTTCGTACTTCTCGCGCAGCGGGGCGATCTCGGCATCGATGCGCTCGAACAGCTGCTGCTTGGCATCACCCCAGCCGATGCCGTCGGCGAACTGCTGCGCGAAGGCCCGCGTTTCCTCCGCGCTGCCGAAGGCCTGGTACAGCTGGAACAGCGCCGAACCCTCGGTGTCCTTCGGCTCACCGGGGCCGCGCGAGTCGGTCAGAATGGAGAACACCAGCTTCTTCAGTTCATCGCGCGGTGCGAACAGCGGGATGGTGTTGTTGTAGCTCTTGCTCATCTTGCGCCCGTCGAGTCCGGGCAGCGTGGCCACGTTATCGTCGATCAACGCTTCCGGCAGGGTGAAGTATTCCCTGCCGTACACGTGGTTGAAGCGCTGGCCGAAATCGCGCGCCATCTCGATATGCTGGATCTGGTCGCGACCCACCGGCACCTGGTGCGCGTTGAAAATCAGGATGTCGGCCGCCATCAGCACCGGATACATGAAGAGGCCCGCGCTGATGCCCGCATCCGGGTCTTCGCCGTCGGCATTGTTCTTGTCCACCGCGGCCTTGTAGGCGTGCGCGCGGTTGAGGATGCCCTTGCCCGCCACGCAGGTCAGGAACCAGGTCAGTTCGGTGATCTCCGGCACATCGCTCTGGCGGTAGAACCACACCTTGTCCGGCTCCAGGCCACAGGCCAGCCATGTCGCCGCGATCTCCAGCGTGGAGCGCTGGGTACGCGCCGGATCCTGCGCCTTGATCAGGCTGTGCAGGTCGGCCAGGAAATAGAAACTCTCCGTGTCTCCGGCACGGCTGGCGGCCACGGCAGGGCGCACGGCACCGACGTAGTTGCCCAGGTGCGGGGTGCCGGAGGTGGTGATGCCGGTAAGGACGCGGGTGGTCATGTGCGAGGCGGGGGAATGCGGGAAAGCGGCCAGTTTACCGGCTGGGACCGGGTGATGCGGCCGGCCCGCCTGCGACACGGCGTCGCAGGCCAGACCCGCTGGCGGCTTAACCGGCAACGGCATCGCCTCGTCGGACAACCCCACTCCTTCCGGCGACCCGTTCCCAGCATCGTCCCCACCTGGAGAACGGACATGTTGCACCGCATCCTCGCGTTCCTCACCACGCTCGCGCTGTTCAACGCGTGCGCTCCCGTCCACGCCCGCCCCCTGGTCGATGTCAGCCTCGTCGACCGCGATACCGGCGAATCGCTCGCGAGGTACCCGCATCGCGGCGATCTCTGGGTCGCCGGCACCCCCGGCCACCGTTACAGCGTGCGCCTGGCCAACACGACGGGCGAGCGCGTACTGGTCGTGCTGTCGGTGGACGGCGTCAACGCCATCACCGGCCAGACCGCGGATCCGTCACAGGCAGGTTACGTGCTGGAGCCGTGGCAGGCCACCGAGATCAGCGGCTGGCGCAAGTCGATGGACGACGTGGCGCAGTTCGTGTTCACCGACCTCGGCGACAGCTATGCCGCCCGTACCGGCCGGCCGCGCAACGTGGGCGTGATCGGCATCGCCGCCTTCCGCGAAGCGCGCGCCTACCGCTATCCGCAGTACACGCCGCCGCCGATCGCCCGTGGCGCGATGGAAAAGCGCACGGAAGCAGAAGCATCCGCACCCACCGCATCGGCACGCGCCATCGTCGCCGACGAAGCATCCCACCGGCAGAGCATCGGTACCGGCCACGGGGGACGCGAATGGGCGCCGACCTCGCGCACCGGCTTCGAGCGCGCGACCCGCCAGCCGGAACAGGTCAGCGAACTGCGTTACGACGAGCGTCGCCGACTGGTCGCCTTGGGCATCGCCCCCCGGCCGTCACGTCCGCTCTGGCGAGACGAGTCGCCGCGCGCGTTCCCCAACGGCTTCGTCGCGGATCCGCCCTACCCGCGCTGAACCTCACACGAGAAACGGGCCGCATAGGCGGCCCGTTTCCTGCTCGGCATTGGCGCGGATTTCAGGAGGTCAGTGCCGCATCGACTTGTCGTCGCGCAGGCTGCGGCTGAAGTCCTCGACTTCGGTATGGGCCCGATCCCGATCGTAGCCATAGCGCTCCTGCAGCCTGCCTTCAAGGTACTCCGCATTACCCTGCGCGACCTTGAAATCGTCATCGGTCAGATCGCCCCATTTCGCCTGGATCTTGCCTTTCAGCTGCTTCCAGTTGCCGGCGATGATGTCCTGATTCATGGTGTTTCCTCGCTTGATTGAGCGGCAGGGGGCGCCGCGGAAACAGCATCGCAGACCGCGTGTTCCCATCCGATCAACTGTGCGTCAACGCGCCATTAGGATTGACTGAACAGTTCAGTCGCATGAGGACGCGTTCGCACGGATGAATGCGTTCAGCGACGCGCATTCCCGATCTTCGTGGCCCATCGTCGCGGCTGACGCATCGCAGATACCGGCAAAAAAACGGGCCGCGATACGCGGCCCGCTCCCGAGTCTTCAGAATCCACGGGCTTATTTGCCCGAGGAATCCTCGACCTTCTCGCCCACCTTCTGCACGTCCTTGCCGAACCCCTTGACGGTGTTGCAGCCGGACAGCACGGCGACGGAGAACAGGGACAACAGCAACAACGCGACGATACGCTTCATAAGCGACTCCTGTGGACGGTATTCACGGCCTGGGGCGCGCATCGTCCGGCATACGCCGGCCATGCCGCCCCACCCGTGCAGTCTGATTTAAGCACGCTGGCTGGCGGCTGACCAAACCCTGGCCGGCAACGCGGAAGGGCCGGTTTCCCGGCCCTTCCTTCGGTTCGCATCCGGCGGATGCGGTCAGCCGACAGCGCGCATCAGCACTTGCCGTCCTTGCAGTCCTGGGCCTTGTCCTCGACCTTCTCGCCGACCTTCTGCACGTCCTTGCCGGCGCCGGCCATGGTGTTGCAGCCGGACAGTACCGCCATCGAGAACATGGCCATCATCAGCAGGGTCATCGCACGCTTCATGTGTCTTCTCCTGGGTGGATTGGGCGCTGCCGCAGGTGCGTCCCACGTTGCGGCGGCGTGTGCGGACACCTTCGAGGTCGCGACGTATAGGGCGCGTGAAACAGCACCAGCTCCGTTCAGTCCCAGTTTCCCCTCACCCCCCGTGAGCCTAGTCCCGCATCAATGTCGACTTGCCGAACAGGCTCTCCACCAGGTCAACCGTGAGCTTTGCCGTGCGATTGCGACGGTCCAGCACTGGATTGAGCTCGACGATGTCCAGCGACCCCATCAGCCGGGTGTCAGCGATCATCTCCATCACCAGCTGCGCTTCGCGATAGTTGGGACCGCCGGGCACCGTGGTGCCCACACCGGGCGCGATGCTCGGGTCCAGGAAATCCACGTCGAAGCTGACATGCAGGTGGGTGTCGGCATCCAGGCCTTCCAGCGCAGCCTCCATCGTGCGCTTCATGCCCACTTCGTCGATGTAGCGCATGTCGTAAACGTCGACCTTGTGGTCCTTGATCAGTTTCTTCTCTTCGGGATCGACCGAACGGATGCCTATCTGCCGGACCATCGACGGCGTGATCGCGGGCGCCTCGCCCCCGAGCCTGGTCAGCGCGTCCGGACCGATGCCGCACAGGCAGGCCACCGGCATGCCGTGGATGTTGCCGGAAGGCGTGACCTCGCTGGTGTTGAAATCCGAGTGCGCGTCCAGCCACAGCACCCGGAGCTTCTTGCCGACCCGCCGGCAATGCTGCGCGACGGCGGTGATGGAGCCCATGGCGAGGCAGTGGTCGCCGCCAAGCATGATGGGCAGCCGTTGCTGCGCCAGTTCGGCAGCGGTGGCGTCCATCACCGCGCGGTTCCATGCGACCACTTCATCGAGGTGCCGGTAACCCTGGACGGGACCGGTCCAGGGATTGGCAGGACCCTGCACGTTGCCGGTGTCGATCACTTCCACGCCCCGTGCCGCGAGTGCTTCGGCAAGGCCGGCGATGCGCAGCGCATCAGGTCCCATGCGCGCGCCACGATGGCCTGCGCCGACATCGGTGGGCACGCCGATCAGGGAAACGGGAGGGAAAGTTCGACTCATGGGTACGTCCTGCGAAAAACAGACGCACAGTCTATGCCGTCGGCGATGACGGGCCTGTGGCATCGCAGCACGCGAGTGGGCAATGCGCCGACAGGAAATGGTGCCGCTTATCCGAATCGAACGGATGACCTACCGCTTACAAGGCGGTTGCTCTACCAGCTGAGCTAAAGCGGCGTGGGCGGCAATTCTAGCGCAGCGCCGTGCATTCGAGCGATTGCGGCGTACCGCTGGACGCGGCACGGGCAAGCACGACGGGGTCGACACCCTCCGCGACGCCGGCATCCAGCCACCACAGGCTTGGGCCCGCGCGGCCGACGGGCTGCATCTGTGCGGTGAACCCGGCAGCCTGCAACTGCGATACCCGGCGTTCGGCGGCCTCCCGGCTGCGATACCGGCCCAGTGCGATCCCGTTGGCTTGTTCGCCCTGGCGCACGACGAGGAAGTCGTTGAATCCCGCCGCCCCGATGCGGCCGGCGATCGCCTGCGCCTCTTCCAACGACGGCGCGGGCGGCATGACCACCTGGTAACCACTGGCGCTGAGGCCGGGCACTTCCCGCAGATGCGCCCGCAGGAGCTGGCCCTTGACGGCATCCTGCGCCAGGGTCGCGGCAGCCTGGCTGGTGAAGGGCCCAAGGCTGAAACAGGCCGCCGGGATTTCCGGCGTCGCACGGGCGTCCACGGCCGACGGACCTGTGGTGGCCGCAGGCAACTCGTCGACGAGTTGCAGGCGCGCCACGCCGGCTGGCAATGGAGGCGGTGGCGGCGGCACGACGGCGGGACGGGTGAGCCACCACGCGGCGGCGCCCACGTTCAGGACGATCAACAGGACGATCAGGGCACGGATCAGCATGCAGGGATTCTAGCGGTGCTCAGGCGGCGGTACCGAGCCGCGCCCACGCAGCCAGTCCTTCGAGCACCAGCGCTGGCGCCAGTTCGCCATCGCGCAGCGCGGGCGCCAGCTCGGCCGCACCCCCGCCATGCAGCAGCAAGGCAGGGCGCTCGCCCAGGAGATCATGGGCGTGTTGCAGGCTGCGCTCGATCAATCCCAGGGCGGCGCCGCCACAACCGGATGCCAGCGCATCGAGGGTGTCGGTGGCGAACTCGACGTACCCGCCGCCTTGCGATGGCAACTGCGCGGCCGCTTGCTGGAGTGCTTCACGCATCAGGCGGGGCGAGGGCGCTATGCGTCCGCCGCGATGCCGCCCGTCCGCATCCAGCAGATCGACGGTCACCGCCGTGCCTATACCCACCAGCAGCCACGGGCGCGCGGCGCGCGCGCGGGCCGCCAGCAAGGCCAGGAAGCGATCCACGCCAAGCCGTCCGGGGTCGGCATAGGCAATGCGCACACCGGCCAGCGCCGGCTGCGTACGCGCGATCGAGATGCACCCGAAACGGGTGGTCAACCAGTCCACCACCGCAGCGGTACGTGCAGGTGATGCAACGCTGGCGAGCACGGCGGACGATCCCTGCATGTCGATCGCCGGAACGGCAGCCTCCAGCACGGCGATGAACTCACCGTCGTATCCGGTCGCCAGCACCTCGCCCAATGTCCCGTCCGCCCTCAACGGTGCGCCTTTCACGCGCGAATTGCCCAGATCGAATACCCACTGCGTCATGTCGCCCTCACGCTGACGTCTCCGGCATGCACCTGTCGTTGTACCTCGCCCACGCGCACCCGCAACGCACCGTCATCACCGATGCCTTCGGCCACGCCATGCTCGTCACCCTGCGGACCATGCACGACGACCTCGCGGCCCATCAGCACGTCCAGTGCAGCGTATCTCGCAAGGAACGGCGACAAGCCTTCGCGATCGAACTGTTCGAGCGCGGGCAACAAGGTATCCAGCAGGTGGGACGCGATCCTGTTCCGCGAAGGTTGACCACCGCCCAGCGTGGCCAGGTCCGTCCATGCCTGGCTGATCGCCGTCGCCGCAGTCGCCGGCATGTGCATGTTCACACCGATCCCGATCACCGCGCGCACCGGGCCGCCATGCTCGCCGCCGCCCTCCACCAGGATGCCGCCCAGCTTCCGCCCGTGCGCCAGCAGATCGTTGGGCCACTTCACGCCGACCGGAGCATAGCCGGCCTGCTGCAGGGCTTCCGCGGCGGCCACGCCGACCACGAGGCTCAGGCCGCCGAGGCGCGCGAGCCCGCCGGAGAACTGGCGCGACAGCGACAGATACAGATTCGCCGCAATCGGGGACGCCCACTGCCGTCCGCGCCGGCCACGCCCGCCGGTCTGCTGTTCCGCGAGCAACACCGCAGCCCCATGCTCGGGCGCCTTGCGGCGGAGCAACTCGCTGTTCGTCGAATCCAGCGACCATGCCACCTCCAGCGACGCCAGCTGCGCGGCGGTCGCGTCCCGCAACGGGGCGCGGATCAGGTCCGCGTCCAGCAACTCGACCGGCGCTTCCAGCGAATACCCGCGGCCCGGCTGTGCATCGATCCGCAGGCCGCCCGCACGCAGTGCTTCGATCCGCTTCCACATGGCGGCGCGGGTGACGTTGGCGTCGCGGGCGAGCAAGTCGCCGGAAACGGGGCCTTCGATCAGGCGCTGCAGCAGTTCGCGTTCGCCGGTCATGCGCGGCGGCGCCAGACGCGCACGCGTTCGAAGCGCGACTCGGTGCCGGCACGCAATCGCTGCATGTTGGCGCGATGGGTGAAAAGCACCAGCGCTGCTGCGGCGGCGGCGAACATCTGCGCGGGACGGTCCGCGTGCATCCACCATGCCAGTGGCACGAGGCACGCGGTGGCGATGATCGACGCCAGCCCCACGTAACCGGTCGCGACCAGGACGCCCAGCCAGACCAGGAACAGCGGCAGCAACGCCAACGGCCAGAGCACGGCGACGCCCCCCAGCAGGGTGCCCACGCCCTTGCCGCCGCGGAACCCGTGCCAGATCGGCCACACATGCCCCGACGCCGCAGCCAGCGTCGCCAGAAAACCCAGCGCGCGTGGCGACAGAGGGCCCTCCATCGGCGCGAAACGCAGTGCCAGCCATGCGGCCAGCGCACCCTTGCCGATGTCCACCAGCACTACACCGAGTGCGAACTTCGCCCCCTGCGTGCGGAAGGCGTTGGTGCCGCCCGCGTTTCCACTGCCCTGCGTGCGGATGTCCACGCCCCGCAGCCGGCCCAGCGTGAGGCTGCCCGACACGGAACCGAGCAGGTAGGCGAGCAGCAACAAGGTGCAGACGATCAGCATGGCGCCATTATGGGCCACGCCCCTCCCCGCTCAGGCATCAGGTGCCGGCTGTACGGCCACGATCAGGGCGCCCTGGCCGGCATGCGCGCCGATGGCCGCCCCGGTTTCGACCAACCGGTCCTCGCTGATCGTCAGCCGCGCGCGCAGCGCGGCGAGCAATCGCTCGCCCTGCGGACGCGCATCGCAGTGCCCCACGATCACCCGCCAGCGCGGCCCGGATTCCAGCTGGCGTGCGACCCGCCGCGCGAAGGCTTCCGGCGCATGCGCGCGCGTCAACAGGATGCCGGCGACCGTCATGCGGCCATCCGCGCTCATCTTCGCCATCGGGGTCAACGCGCTCAGCCGCGCGATGGGCGCGGCCCAGCGCGGTATGCGACCGCCGCGCACGGCATGGGAGATGTCGGGCGCGATGGCCCACATCCGCGTCAGCGGGCGCAGGCGCTCCAGCTCGGCCACCACGTCCGCTTCACTGCGGCCTTCCGCCGCGAGTTCGGCGGCACGCCACACAAGCAGCGCCTGGCCACAGGCGGCGTTGACCGTATCGAACACCCTTACGCGTCCGGAGGGATCACGCGCGGCGGCATGCTCACCCGACTGCAGCGTGCCCGACAGCGCGCGCGACAGGCCGACATAGAGCACCCGCGCATGGTGGGCCAGCGACAGCTCGAACTGCCGGCGGAAGTCGCCCGGCGGCGGCTGGCTGGTGCGCGGCAACTGGCGCGAGACCGCCATGCGCCGGTAGAACTCGCCCGTCGACAGGCCCACCTTGTCCAGGTAGTCGCGGCCATCCAGGTCCACCCGTGCGGGCACCACGCCGATGGCATGGCGCTCGGCAATGTCGTCCGGCAGGTCGGCGGCACTGTCGGTGACCACCACCAGCGATTGCGTGGCGGCAGCCACCGCCTGCTGGCGGATCATGTCGTCCGCCTTCATGCCTTCGACGTGGCCCTGCGCCGCGCACGCATCGAAAAGCGCCTGCGGCGATCCGGTGTGCGCGTGCACGCGCAGGCGGGACGCGCCACCGGCGATGACGATGGAATCCGCACCGCCGGCCTCCAGCGCGGCACGCAGGCGATCGCGGTCCAGCGCCTCGCCCATCAGCAGGCATTCGGTGCACCAGCGGCGCGTCGGATCGATGGCATGGTCGTGAACCGTCGGACCGGCGGCATCGTTGGCTGCGCCCGGCGCGCTGGCGCGCACGCGCACCGCCCGTGGTCCGCCTTCGACGAACTCGGCGATGCCTTCCAGCAGGTCGACAAACCCCTGCGCGCCGGCATCGACCACGCCGGCACGCTGCAGCAAGGCCATCTGGCGCGGCGTGTCGGCGAGTGCGCGACGCGCACGGACGAGCGCGCGGACGAAGCCACTGCGTGCGTCGGCCTGGTTGCCCTCCCCCGCTGCGGCATCCAGTTCCTCGGCGAATGCGGCAATCACGCTCAGGATCGTCCCTTCCACCGGCTGCGCGAGGGCCTGGCGTGCGCTCTGCGCGCCCTGACGGACGGCTGCGGCCAGCGAACGGGCGTCCAGTTCCGGCAGGTTGCGCACGCGCTCGGCCACGCCATGCAGGAACTGCGCGAGGATGGCGCCGGAATTGCCGCGCGCGCCATCGATCGCGTCGTTGCCTACGCGGCTCAGCAGATCGCCGACATGCTGGCTGGGCTGGCTGAGCGCGCCATGCAGCACGCTGCCGAGCGTCGATGCGAGATTGTTGCCGGTATCGCCGTCGGCAACCGGGAACACATTGATGCGGTTCAATCCATCCCGCGCGGCGATGACCCGGCGTGCTCCGGCAATCAGTGCCAGGCGCAAGGCGGGGGCGGTCAGCGGGCGGGCGTCGGGCACGGACATCGTCGCAGTCTGACGCAAGCCCCTCATTACCCCTGTTGCGACGCAACAGGCCGCGACCGGTTTTCCTCGATCCATCGCCGCGCAGGGGCGTTTCGTCGCAAGGCCCGCCGCATTCATGCCGCGCCGGGCCATTCCCGCTATAGTCGGCGGCGTCATCTGGCCGCTGTACCCCGACCGACAGGAGTCTCTCCGATGTTACGCGCCAGCCTTGCCCTGCTGCTTCTCGGCGCCTCTGCGGCGGTACTCGCCCAGAACGGGCGCAGCATCTCCAACGGCAATGCCACCACCTGCCAGGACGTCGCGGACCGCGCCGTCGCCGACCGCCCGGGTGATGCCGTGCCGACCACTCCGGACGCACGCCGTGCGCGAGCCACCGCCGTGCGCAACAAGTACGCCGCACCCGCCGCATTGACGCCCTCCACCTCGCGGGGTGGCGGCGACGACGACGACACCCCGTTGCCACGCAGCCGCGGCTCCAAGTGGCACAGTTTCCTGCCGGGCATGTTCCGCTGACGCGGACGGCATCACCCGGTGATTGGACTGTTGCGCCGCCTGCGGCGCCCCTCCCCGTCCATCCAGGACGAACTCTGGCGGACCGTAACTACGGACACTCCTTGGGTGTCGGCACTGGATGACGTGCGTTCGGACAGGCTGCGCGGGTTGGCGGTTCGCTTCCTGCACCAGAAGACCATCACGCCGCTCGCCGGCCTGAGCCTGGACGACGCGCAACGCGTGCAACTGGCGGCGCTGTGCTGCCTGCCACTCTTGGAGTTCGGCGAAAGCGGCTTGCGCGGCTGGTCGCAGCTGATCGTCTATCCGGACGCGTTCCGCGTGCAACGCACGCATACCGATGCGGCCGGCGTATTGCACGAGTGGGAAGACGATCTGGCCGGCGAAGCCTGGGACCAGGGTCCGCTGATCCTGTCATGGGCCGACGTGCAAGCCGATCTGGCCGAACCCGATGCCGGCTTCTGCGTCGCCGTGCACGAGATGGCGCACAAGCTGGATGCGCTGGATGGCGAGCTGGACGGCACACCGCCCCTGCCGGGCGAGTGGCATGGCCACTGGGCGCGCGACTTCCAGCGCGCGTACGATGACTTCTGCATGCAGGTCGACCTGGGCCGCGAGACCGTGATCGACCCGTATGCCGCCGAGGCACCGGAAGAGTTTTTCGCCGTCGTCACCGAATACCACTTCTCCGCGCCGGACGTGCTGGCCGACGCGATGCCGGAGGTGGGCAGGCACTTGCGGCGATTCTACGGTCCATCGCCGTTCGCGACGACGTAACGGTTACAGGCCCGGCGGCAACCGCACCTCGAAGCGCGCGCCGCCCAGTTCCTCCGAGCGCAGCACCTGCAGTTCGCCGCGATAGTCGCGGATCAGGTCCTGCACGATCGACAGCCCGATACCGTGCCCCTGCACGCGCTCATCGCCGCGCACGCCCCGCTGCAGCACCTTGGACACGTCCTCCTCGGCGATGCCCGGGCCATCGTCATCCACGGCCAGGAACAGTCCGGGCCTGCGCTGCGGTGCGGTCGCTCCCACCTTTACCGTCAGCAGCACGCGCGAACGCGCCCACTTGAACGCGTTCTCAAGCAGGTTGCCCATCAATTCCTGCAGGTCGCCCGTCTCGCCATGAAAGCGCGCGCGCGGATCGATCTCGAATTCGCAGATGACGCCCTTCGATGCGTAGACCTTTTCCAGTCCCCGCACGATCTCTTCGGCGTTGGGCTCGATGGCGATGGCGGCCGAGAACAGCTTGTGGCCGCTCGAAGCCGCACGCGCAAGCTGGTAGGACACGAGGTTGTTCATGCGCTTGAGCTGCACGTCCAGTTCCTCGCGCAGCGACTGCGGATCGCCGTTGTCGTCGAGCTGCGTGCGCAATACCGCGATGGGCGTTTTCAGGCTGTGCGCCAGATCGGCCAGCGTGTTGCGCTGACGCTCCAGGTTCTCGCGCTCGCTTTCGATGAAGGCATTGATGCTGTCGGTCAGCGGCTCGAGTTCGCGCGGATGGCTCTCCGTCATGCCCGACAGCTCACCGCGCTGTACGCGGCTGAGTTCGAAGATCACCCGCCGCAACGGACGCAGGCTCCAGCGCAGCACCAGCATCTGCAGCAGCAACAGGATCACGCCGGCACCGCCCAGATAGACCCACAGCGAGCCCCGGAACACGCGGATCTGCGTGCTCAGCGCCTGCGCGTCCTCCAGGATGTAGATGCTGTAGGGAATCTCGGCGTGCTGGTGGGTTGCCGGCCAGGCATAGCCAACGCCGTAGCGATAAGCCTCGCCCTCACTCCCGTCGGCGCGGCGTATCGGCAGCGGGCCCTCGAACGTCTCTTCCAGCGCGCCCAGTCGCCTGGGCACCGGCAGTTCCGGACCCAGCGTCGAGTTGGAGCCCCAGGGCGGCACGTTCTGCAACACCACCTGCGCATACATGCCGCTGTCGGGCATGTCGAAGCGGGGATCGGGTGTGTTGTAAGGCGGGATCAGCGTGCCGTTGCGACCGAACTCGACCTTGTCGGTGTAGTACAGGGCATAACTCTTCAGCCGCTGGCGCAGGTTGTCTTCGGCGGTGTCGACGAACGCGCGGTCCAGCGCGTAACCGGCGAGCGCGAGGAAGGCGAGCAGCGCGAGACTGGCCGCGAGCAGCTGGCGCGCGCGCAACGAGCGCGGACGCCAGCCGTCGAACCGGTCGCGACCGACGTGGGCGGGCGGCACGGCGCCGGAAGGTGGCGCAGGCATCAAATGCTGGCGATGCCGGCGCGGTCCATCAGCCTTCGCCGGTGCGCGGGATGGCGAAGCGGTAGCCGCGGCCGCGCACGGTCTCGATCGGCTTCAGCTCGCCTTCGGGGTCCAGCTTCTTGCGCAGGCGACCGATGAAGACTTCCAGTACGTTGGAGTCGCGGTCGAAATCCTGCTGGTAGATGTGCTCGGTCAGGTCGGCCTTCGAGACCAGTTCGCCCGCGTGCATCATCAGGTATTCGAGCACCTTGTACTCGTAACTGGTCAGGTCGACGTTGCTGCCATTGACGCTGACCGTCTGCGCGGCCAGGTCCAGTGCGACCGGACCACACTCCAGCGTGGGCTTGCTCCAGCCGGCCGCGCGGCGCAGCAGCGCATTGACGCGGGCCAGCAGCTCTTCCACGTGGAAAGGCTTGACCAGGTAGTCGTCGGCGCCCTGCTTCAGGCCTTCCACCTTGTCCTGCCAGCTGGAACGCGCGGTCAGGATCAGCACCGGGAATTTCTTGCCTTCGTCGCGCAGCGCCTTGATCAGTTCCATGCCGGACATCTTGGGCAGACCGAGATCGATGATGCCCACGTCGAACGGCACCTCGCGACCCATGTACAGGCCTTCCTCGCCGTCCTGGGCCGCGTCCACCGCAAAGCCTTCGCGCTTCAGGCGCGCGGCGAGGGTTTCACGCAGGGGGGCTTCGTCTTCGACCAGCAGGATACGCATGGACTCTCCTTGGGAATGCGGCGCGGCTTCAGTGACCGCGCGGGCGTGCTCGTGATGAGCCGTGATTCTACGTAAGACTACGGGCGCGGGGGGTTATCACCGCGTGGAGGCTGCGTCATCTCACGCCGGGGCCGCACCGGTGCGTCCATGCCGCGACGGGACGTGCCCGCATCATCCATCGTGCGTACCCGGCCGCGGTCGTCGACATACTTCACGCGATTGATCTCGCGTCCCTCGTACTGCATGCGCTCCACGCTCAGCACCTGTCCACCGGTTTCGTTGCGCACGCGGCGTACCGAATCGGACATCGACGAGCGGTGCCCCATGTTTTCCGCCCGCAATGCGCCGCGCTCGCGCGCTGGCGGCGGATCGTCACGGCCGCGTTCGTCCTGCGCGCGCACCCCGTGGGTGCCCGTTAGGGCGACGAATACCGCCAGGGTGATGGCAGCCAGAGTGGGGGTACGAAAGCGCATAACGGAATCGTAACGGAACTGGGGTCGCGAAACTGAACGGAACCCGAAACCGCCTCTTTTGATCGGAAGCGAAGTCTTGGCCCGCAGCGGTGAATCCGTTCTGAATTTATCCACAGGGTCGCGCCCCGCATTCAGACAGATGAACGATCAGAAAACCTCGGCCACACAACACCTTAGCGAGCCGCCACCCGCCTCGATGGCATCCAGCCCCACGCTCCGGACCGCGAAACCCGCGCCGGTTTCGAGCTGCCTGCGGCTGGCGCCGCTGAGCGACGCGCTCGCACGCCGGCTCATCCAGAGGGCGTTACCGGTCAGTGCGATCGCGTTGCCGGCGAACGCCGCCTGTTCGGCAGCGGACAGCACCACCACGTGCGGCCCGTAGATCGCCCTCAGCGCATCCACCAGGCCCGGCGCCAGCAACCGGTCAGGACAGACCACGGCGGCACGGCCGGCCAGTACCGCCAGCAGCACGTTGGTGTGGTACTCGCCAGCGGCGAGGTCGAACATCAACGTCGCGCGCAGGCCGAACGCCTCGTGCATGCGCGCCGCGCCGGTCTCGTCACAACGCTCGGACAGCCCACAGAAGCCGATGCCGCGGGCGCGGTCGATGACCAGTGCCCCCGTGAGTTCGCAGGGATGCGGCTGGGTCGACAGATCGACTTCCGCATATCCCAGCGTGTCGCGGAAGAAACCCCGGATGTCGGGCCGTTCCGCTTCACGCTGCCGCACCGGATGGCGCATGCGGCCGATGACCAGTCGCGGCTCCCCACCCACCCGCGCGGTGGCAAACACATTGTTGGGGAACACCGCATCCGGCGTCGCCTCACGGCCGGGGAAGCAGAACACCGGCACGTCCTCCGACAGCGCACGATGCAGCGCATGGTGTTCGCGCAGTGCGGCGCCGGCATCGAACGCCTCGGCGCCGGCCATATAGCGGTTGTCCTGCGCGGACTGTTCCGCACGCATGAATCCGTCCGGCGACACCAGGAACGCCGCACGCGCCGTGGCCGGCCCGACATCCGGCGCCAGCGTTCGCACGTGCGCGGCAAAGGCGGCGATGTCGCGCGTGATCATGCGCTCACGCCGCCGGGCGCAGTTCGCGCGTGGTCGCCGCCATCGCCTGCTCCACCAGCGACCAGTCCGCACCCGGCCGGTGCGCGCCTTCGCTCAGAATCTGGCGGAACGCCCTTCCACCGGTCTGTGCATGGAACAGCCCCAGCACGTGGCGGGTCAGGTGCTTCAAGGCCACGCCCTTCGCCAGCTGCTGCTCCACATACGGCCGCCATGCGCGCAGCAGCTCGACGCGCGACATCGTCCCGCCGCCGTTCAGCGCCGCCTGCATCTCGTGCAGCACGTAGGGCTCGTGGTACGCCGCGCGGCCGATCATCACGCCATCGCTGTGCTGCAGGTGCTCACGCACCTGTGCCGTGGTGGTGATGCCGCCGTTGAGCGCTACCGTCAGTTCGGGGCGCTCGCGCTTGAGCCGGTACGCCCAGTCGTAGCGCAGCGGCGGGATCTCGCGGTTTTCCTTCGGCGAAAGCCCCTGCAGCCACGCCTTGCGCGCATGCACGAAAAAGACCCGGCAACCGGTGTCCGCCACCGTGTCGATGAAGGCGCGGAACAGGTCGTAGTCCTCCTGTTCGTCCACGCCAAGACGGCATTTCACCGTCACGGGAATGTCCACCGCCGCGATCATCGCCGCCACGCAGTCGGCGACCAGGGTGGGCTCCTTCATCAGGCACGCACCGAAGCGACCCGCCTGCACACGGTCGGACGGGCAGCCGACGTTGAGGTTCACCTCGTCATAGCCCCAGTCCTGCGCGATGCGCGCAGCCTGCGCCAGGTGCGCCGGCTCGCTGCCACCCAGCTGCACCGCCACCGGATGCTCGACGGCATCGAATCCCAGCAAGCGATCGCGGTCACCATGGATCACCGCCTGCGCATGCACCATCTCGGTGTACAGGCGCGCGTCGGGCGCAAGCAGGCGATGGAACACGCGGCAATGCGTATCCGTCCAGTCCATCATCGGAGCGACGGACAGGCGCAGGGCGGCATGCGGAATGGGGGGAGACGTCATGCCGCCATTGTAACGTGGGGTCCCGGATGGCTCAGGGCGCGGGAACGAAGCGCAACCCCACCCCCGGCTCGGTAGCGATGTAGCGCGGCGCGGTAGCGTCGTCGTGCAGCTTCTGGCGCAGCTTGCCCACTAGGATGCGCAGGTAGTGGGTGTCGTGCTGGTGGGTGGGCCCCCACAGGTCGCGCAGGATCTGCGGTTGCGTCACCACGCGACCGGCATGCTGCAGCAGCAGCGCCAGCAGGGCGAACTCCTTGCGGGTCAGCGCCACCGGCTGGCCATCCAGCGTCACTTCGCGGCGGACCAGGTCTATGTGCAGGTGGCCGTCGTCGAAACGCGGCAGCGCCGCCTCCGCCGCGACCACGCGTGTCCGCAGCAGGCTGCGGATGCGGGCCATCAGTTCCTGCACGCCGAACGGTTTGGTGACGTAGTCGTTCGCCCCCCCATCCAACGCGGCGACCTTTTCGCCCTCCCCGCTGCGCACGGTCAGCATGATCACCGGCACCTGCGACCATTGCCGCAGTTCGCGCAATACCTCGTGGCCATCCAGGTCCGGCAGGCCGATGTCCAGCACCACCAGGTCCGCACCATGCGCGGCCAGGGCGGCCAGTCCGGCATGCCCGCTCTCGGCCAGCGCTACCACGTACCCCTGCGCGCGCAGGCTGATGTCGAGGAACCGGCGGATCTGCGGCTCGTCATCGATGACCAGCACGCGTGCCGGCGGCGCGGAAACGGTCACGGGGGATTCGGTAGAGGTCACGGGTCGGCCTGCGGCACGGGGGTCAGCAGGGGCAGGGTAATCCGCAGCGTGGTGCCGCGCCCATCCCGGCCCGGCAGCGCTTCCACGCTGCCACCATGCGCGCCGACCATGCCCTGGCAGATCGCCAGGCCCAGTCCGGTGCCCTGGCGACCACGGTCGCCGCGCTCCACGCTGTAGAACATGTCGAAGATGCGCGCACGCTCGTCTTCGGGAATACCCGGGCCGCGGTCGCGCACATCGATCCGCAGCGCGGCGTCGACCAGGCGTGCATCCACCTCCACCGCCTCGTGCGGTGGCGAGAACTTCGCCGCGTTTTCCAGCACGTTGAACAGGGCCTGTTCCACCAGCGCCGGATGCACCCAGATCGGCGGCACGTCGGCCGCCACCGTGGTGACGACACGGACTTCCGGTTGATAGCGCTGCAGCCGTCCCACCGCGGAACCGATCAGTTCGTCCACGCCGATCCAGTCGCGGTTGAGGGTCAGTCCGGTGTGGCCCAGCCGGGTCATGTCCAGCAGGTTCTGGATGTAACGGTCCAGGCGCTCGCCTTCATGCTGGATGGTATCCAGCAGGCTGCGCCGATCCTCCTCGCCCATCGCACCCCAGTAGCTCGCCAGGCTGCTGGCGGAGCCGATCATCGATGCCAGCGGCGAGCGCAGGTCGTGCGACACCGAGGAAAGCAGCGCGGAGCGCAATCGCTCGGTCTCACTGCCGACGCGCGCGCTTTCCAGGTCGGCGACCAGCCGCGTGCGCAACGCCGCCTGGCCGATGTCGTCCACCATGGCTTCGGCCAGGCGCCGCTGCTCGACGTTCAAGCGCGGCGTGTCCTGCGGGACACGCAGGCCCGCCACCCCCAACGTGCCGCGGTCGTTGCGCAGCGGCAGGAACCACCAGTGCGCACCGGCCAGCGTGTCGGTGAAGCGGCCGGTGGGCTGCCCATGCTTCTGCGCCCAGTCCGCCGCGCTGCGATCGATCTCCGCGTCCGGCGCGGCGCCTGCGTCGGTCACGGTGGTGTCAACGCGCAACCACGCCGCCACGCCCAGCGCGTCCTCCAGCGCCTTGCGCCCCGCCACCAGCACCTGCCCCAGGTCGGCAGCGCCTGCCAGGTGCCGTCCCAGTGCCTGCAGGGCGGTGGCGTGTGCATTGGCCGCGCGCAGTGCCAGCACCTGCATGCGCAGCCGCGATGCCAGCCTGCCGGCCACCAGCGCCGCGATCAGGAACAGGAACACCGTGGTCACGCCCTGGCGCGCGCCGATATGGAAGGTGAAACGGGGTTCGATGAAGAAGAAGTTGTACGCGAGGAAGCCCAGCAGCGCCGCCACCACCGCAGCGGCCATGCGCGTGCGCGAAGCCACCAGCACCACCGCCACGATGAACACCATCGACAGGTCGTCGATGCCGATCCAGCGTTCGGCCAGCCACCCCACCGCCACCGCGAGCATCGAAGCCACGACGGCGAACGCCAGGTCATGGCGCGCCAGCAGTCCGCCGGCCGGCCGGCCGCTGCGCCGCGCGCGCGCGCGCGCCTCGGGGGTGTTGACGATGACGAGCTCGTAGTGGGCCGCACGTTGCAGCAGCTGTTGCGTCAGGGTGCGGTTGAACATGCGCGCCACCGGCCGCTCGCGCGTGCGTCCCAGTACCAGGGTGGAGACGCCGCTCTGCGAGGCGTGGTCCAGCAACGTATCGGCGATGCTCGCGCCATGCAGCAGTACGGTGTCGGCTCCCAGCTTGCGGGCCAGCGCGAAGGCGTGATCGATCTCCGATTGCCTGGCTTCATCCAGCGCTTGCCGCGCCTGTACCGTCACCACGGTCCACGGCGCATCACGCCGCTCGGCCAACCGTCGCGCCACCCGCACCAGGTAGTCGGACTGGCCCATGCCGTCGATGGCCACCAGCACGCGGCGCCGCACCGGCATGCCGGGCAGGCCGCGCGCGGTCTGTTCCTCGCGCAGGTCGCTGTCCACGCGGTCGGCCGCCGTCTGCATGGCCAGTTCGCGCAGGGCGATCAGGTTGGACGGCGAGAAGAACGCCTGCAGCGCCTGCGATGCCTGCTCCGGCAGGTACACCTTGCCCTGGTGTAGGCGTTCGATCAGCTCGCGCGGCGGCAGGTCCACCAGCACGATATCGCGCAGGCGGTCGAACACGGCATCCGGCACCGTCTCGCTGACGCGCACGCCGGTGATCCGGTGGACGACATCGTTGAGGCTTTCCAGGTGCTGGATGTTGATCGTGGTGTGCACGTCGATGCCGGCGTCCAGCAGTTCGATCACGTCCTGCCAGCGCCGTTCGTGGCGACTGCCGGGCGCATTGCGGTGGGCCAGTTCGTCCACCAGCGCGATCTGCGGACGCCGTGCCAGCAGCGCATCCAGATCCATTTCTTCCAGCCACCGGCCCTGGTAGGCAACGCGCCTGCGCGGCAGGATCTCCAGCCCCTCGGTCAGCGCGGCGGTCTCCGCGCGCCCGTGCGTCTCCACGATGCCCACCACCACGTCCCTACCCTGCCGGCGCAGTTCGCTGGCGCGGGACAGCATGGTGTACGTCTTGCCCACACCGGGCGCCGCGCCCAGGAAGATCGTCAGCCGCCCGCCCCGCTCGCGCTGCAGATGGTCGATCAGGGCATCGGCCTGGCGGTGGCGGGGGTCGGTCATGGACATAGTGTGCTCTCAACTGTTGCGTGACGACGGAATCACAGGTGGAGGAGTGACATCCGTCGCGGCGTACGGGCCGCCCGCGACATCAGGACCCTCGCGCCTTGGCCCCGGGAAATCGCCTTCAAGGAAATGTTCCTCGACTTCAAGGCAATTTTCCTTGGCCGCAAGGCTTTTCTGTTCCATGTAGACCCTGCGTGCTGCGTCGTCTCGGCTATCTGCCTCGGCGTCGCACCTTTCTGGTTCGGGTACGGGATTCTTTTTTGCTTGTCAGCTCACCTGAAAGCGTTGCGCGGGAAGAATTTTTCCTCGTCTTCTCACTTGTCCGCCTCGATGCCGCGCCTTTCTGGTTCGAGAGCGAGGAGATTTTCCTCGTCGCCGAACCTTTGAGCATTGGCGCCGAGGAAATCTGCTTCGTCACCTCACCTATCTGGCTTGATGCCGTACTTTTCTGGTTCGCATGCGAGGTCTTTCCCTGTGTTGTCTCGCCGAAGAAGCTCGTAAGCGGGGAGATTCTCCTCGTCGCATCACCCTTGCGCATGGCGAGCACACCCATGCCTTCTCCCCGCCTGTGGGGAGCCGCGTAGCCCGGGTAAGCGCAGCGCACCCGGGGCACCGCGACCTGTCGGCACCCCGTTCCCCGGATGCGGCCGCTGGCCTTATCCGGGCTAAGCCGGCTTCGAAGGCATTGTGCAGCCGTGACCCGCAGCGGCTTCGTCGCCCCTCACCCGCCTTCGGCACCCTCTCCCCGCAGGCGGGGAGAGGGGTACTGCCGTTCCACATCGCCAGGAAACACCCTTCTCCCCGTTTACGGGGAGAAGGTGCCCAGCGGGCGGATGAGGGGCGAGCGGAGGCTGGGCACTGTCCGGTCACGCAACATCTCCACATGCGTGCGCGTTGTTTCGCAACACTCGATCCGCCTTGCAATGCCAGCGACCGCGGCTCCGTCGGCCCCTCACCCGCCTTCGGCACCCTCTCGCCGCAGGCGGGGAGAGGGGCACTGCTGTTCCACATCGCCAGGAAACACCCTTCTCCCCGTTTACGGGGAGAGGGAACGTTCGATCCACATCGCTTGCCTACCTCCGTCTCCGCGCGCGGGGCGAGGAGGAGTTACTTCTCCGCATCCAGCGCCAGGTTTAGCTCCAGCACGTTGATCCGCGGCGCGCCGAGGACGCCGAACTGCGGGGCCTCGGTATGCGCGGCGACGAGGCGTTCGACTTCCGCCGCCTCGATGCCGCGCGCACGCGCGACGCGGGCGATCTGGATGCGCACCGCGGCCGGCGACAGGTGCGGGTCGATGCCACCGCCGGACTGGGTGACCAGGTCGCTGGGCACGTCGGCTGGCGCCACGCCTTCGCGCGCGGCGACGGCAGCGCGCGCCTCGTCGATGCGCGTGCGCAGGTCCGGGTTGGTACGCGCCTGGTTGCTGCTGGCCAACGCCATCACGTCATACCCGGCCGCGGAAGGACGCGACTGGAAATAGCGGTCGTCGGCGAACGGCTGCGCGACCAGTGCCGAACCGATCACGCGACCGTCACGTTCGACCAGACTGCCGGTGGCCTGGTGCGGGAACAGCACGCGACCCAGGCCGGTGCCCGCCAGCGAATACAACAGGCCGAAGCCGAGCAGCGACACGGCGGCCAGCATTAGCGACGGGCGCAGCGCGCTGCGGGCAGGGGCAGGAGTGGAAGCAGCATTCATGGCAATTCCTCAGGCGCCGGTGAGGGCGGCCAGCAACAGGTCGATGAGCTTGATGGCGGCGAACGGCAGCAGCACGCCGCCGACGCCGTAGACCAGCATGTTCCGGCGCAGCAGCGCGGTAGCGCCGGCCGGGCGGAAGCGCACGCCGCGCAGCGCCAGGGGGATCAGCAGCGGAATGATGATGGCGTTGAAGATCAGCGCAGCCAGTACCGCGTTCGTTGGGCTGGACAGGTGCATCACGTCGAGCGCGCTCATCGAAGGGATGGCGGCCGCGAACAGCGCCGGCAGGATGGCGAAGTACTTCGACACGTCGTTGGCCAGCGAGAACGTGGTCAGCGCACCACGCGTGATCAGCTGCTGCTTGCCGACTTCCACGACCTCCAGCAGCTTGGCCGGGTCGGAGTCCAGGTCGACCATGTTGCCGGCCTCCTTCGCTGCCTGCGTGCCGGAGTTCATCGCCAGGCCCACATCGGCCTGCGCCAGCGCGGGCGCGTCGTTGGTGCCGTCGCCGACCATGGCGACCAGGCGGCCGCCGGCCTGTTCCTGACGGATGCGCGCCAGCTTGTCTTCGGGACGCGCCTCGGCGATGTAGTCGTCCACGCCGGCTTCGGCGGCGATGGCGGCGGCGGTCAGCGGGTTGTCGCCGGTGATCATCACCGTGCGAATGCCCATCGCCCGCATGTGGGCGAACTTTTCCTTGATGCCGTGCTTGACCACGTCGGAGAGTTCCACCACGCCGAGCACGTGCTGGCCATCGCTGACCACCAGCGGGGTGGCGCCATTGCGCGCGACCTGTTCGACGCGCGCGGTGAGTTCGGCCGGCGCACTGCCACCCAATGCCTGCACGTGCTGCAGGATGGCGTCGGCGGCACCCTTGCGGATGCGGCGTGCGCGGCCGGGGCCGTCGCCGGCCAGGTCCACACCGGACATACGGGTCTGCGCGGTGAAGGCGACGAACTGCGCCTGCGCCGGTTCCACCAGCGTGGCGCCCTGCTCGCGCGCCAGCCGCACGATGGATTTGCCTTCCGGCGTCGGGTCGGCGAGCGAGGACAGCATGGCGGCATCGCGCAGCTGCGCGTGATCGATGCCGGCCAGCGGGTGGAACAGCGTGGCCTGGCGATCGCCGTGGGTGATGGTGCCGGTCTTGTCGAGCAGCAGCACATCGACGTCGCCGGCTACTTCCACCGCTTTGCCGGACTTGGCCAGCACGTTGGCGGCCAGCGCGCGGTTCATGCCGGCGATGCCGATGGCCGGCAGCAGGCCGCCGATGGTGGTCGGGATGAGGCAGACCAGCAGCGCGACGAGCAGCAGCGGGTCGAGCTTCGCGCCGACGAAGCCGGCGATGAAGGGCAGCGTGACCACCACGATCAGGAACGTCAGCGTCATCGTCATGAGCAGCAGGCCCAGCGCGATCTCGTTCGGCGTCTTCTGCCGGTTGGCGCCTTCGACCAGCGCGATCATGCGGTCGAGGAAGCTGTGGCCGGGCTCGGCGGTGATCTTCACCACGATCTCGTCGGACAGCACCTTCGTGCCGCCGATCACGCCGCTGCGGTCGGTACCGGCTTCGCGCAGCACCGGCGCGGATTCGCCGGTGACGGCAGACTCGTTGATGGTGGCCAGGCCCTTGACGATCTCGCCGTCGGCGGGGATCTGCTCGCCTGCGGACACGATGACGTAGTCGCCGGGCTTCAGGTCGGCCGCCGGCATGCGCCGCTCGGTGCCGCCCAGCGGCGTGTCCACGCGGCGTGCGACGAGATCCTTGCGGGCACGCCGCAGCGAGGCAGCCTGGCCGCGACCGCGCGCTTCGGCGACGGCTTCGGCGAAGTTGGCGAACAGCACGGTGACCAGCAACAGGGCGGTCACCGCCCAGCCGATGCCGGGTGTCGCCTTGCCGGCCAGCGTGAGCACAGCCGTGAGCAGCGTACCCAGCCAGACCACGGCCATCACCGGGTTCCTGAAGGCGTGCTGTGGGGCCAGCTTGATGAACGAAGCAACGATGGCGGTACGCACGCCCGCGCTGTCGAGCAGCGCGGCGGAACGGCGCGGGGAAGAAAGCAGGGAGTCGGTCATGGCAACAGTCCTCAGGACGCGATCAGCGCGAGGTGGTCGGCCACGGGGCCTAGCACCAGCACAGGCATGAACTGCAGCAGGGTCAGGATGACGACCACCGCGATCAGCGTCAGTGCGAAGGTGGGGGTTTCGATCTGCAGCGTGCCGGGGCCTTCCGGCGCGGCGCGCTTGCGCGCGAGCGAGGCGGCGATGGCCAGCGGCAGGATCAGCGCGGGGTAGCGGCCCAGCGCGAGTACCAGCGACGCGCTCAGGTTCCACCAGTACGTGGCATCACCCAGGCCTTCGAAGCCCGACCCGTTATTGGCGAAGGCGGACGTGTACTCGTAGAACACCTGGCTGATGCCGTGGAACGACGGATTGGAAGTGCCGGTGATCGCCGGCACCGCGAGGGCGAGGGCGGTCAGGCCCAGCAGCACCAGCGGCTGCAGCAGCACCAGCACGGCCAGCAGCTTCACTTCATGTGCTTCGATCTTGCGGCCGAACAGTTCCGGCGTGCGGCCTGTCATCAGTCCGGCCAGGAACACGCTGAGCAGCAGGTAGACGAGGAACTGCTGCAAGCCGCAGCCGATGCCGCCCCAGATGCTGTTCACCAGCATGTTGCCGAGCGTCACCAACCCGGTGAGTGGCGCCAGCGAGTCGTGCATCGCATTGACGGAGCCGTTCGACGTCTGCGTGGTGACGGCCGCCCACAGTGCGGACGGCGCCGCGCCGAAGCGCACCTCCTTGCCTTCCATCACGGCGATGTCGGTGGACGTGCCGGACAGGCTTTCGGACCACAACGCCGCGCCGGCCGAGACCAGGGACATCGTCAGCATGGTGCCGAACACCAGCGCGGTGAACTTCCTGCGCCCGGTGAAACTGCCCACCATGAAGGCGATGCTGACCGGGATGAGGATGATGGCCAGCGTTTCCAGCAGATTGGAGAGCGGCGTGGGGTTCTCCAGCGGCACGGCGCTGTTGGGGCCGTACCAGCCACCCCCATTCGTGCCGAGCTGCTTGGCCGCAACCATCGGCGCGACCGGGCCGACCGCGATCTTCTGCTCGCCCATCTGCGCGGCGGCATCGACGGGCGTCGCCACCGGACCGCCCTGCAGCGTGGACGGCACGCCCTGCCAGGTCAGCAGCACCGACCACAGCAGGCACAGCGGCAGCATCACGCGCACGGCCGGGCGGATAACATCGGCCCAATAGTTGCCGGCATCGGCGTCACCGTTGCCCTGCGCCTCCGTCGTGTTCTTCCCTCGCCCACCGAAGAAACCGCGCAACGTCGCCACCACCAGCGCCAGGCCCATCATCGGCGTGACCACCTGCAACCCGACGATGCCGGTCATCTGCGCCAGGTGCGAGAGCTGCGCCTGGCCGGCGTAGTGCTGCTGGTTGGTGTTGGTGAGGAACGACACCATCGTGTGCAGCGCCAGGTCCCAGCGCATGTTCGGGGCGTCGTTGGGATTGAGCGGCAGCCAGGCCTGGGTCATGAAGACGAGCCAGGCCAGCAGGCCCAGCACCAGGTTGCTCAGCAGGAAAGCCTTCGCATAGGCCTTCCAGTCCATGCCCTGCGCCGGATCAATGCCGAGCAGCCGGTACAGCGGACGCTCGATCCAGCCGAACAGCGCATCGCCGCGCATCGGCGCACCGCGCATCACCGCGGCCAGGTACCGGCCCAGCGGCCAGCCCAGTGCGATCGCAAGCGCGAAGACAAGGAGGAATTCAGTCATGGGTATCGTCCATCGGCATGCGCGCACGCCGCGTGATCAGCAGGAACAGGAGGCCGGCGCCGGCGAGCACGCCCGCGAGCGCCAACATCAGGTGGAGGAAGTCGGTGGCCATGGCGGCGGTCAGAACGCGGCTTGCAGCGCCGCTTCGACGCGCGAGCCGGCCAGACCCGGAAACAGGTCCCTGGCGCTGCTGTCGGTGGCGTGCGCCGTCACGCGCAGTTCGAACGGCGCTTTGAATGCCCACACCGCGCCGAGCTGCGCATGCGCGTAACTGTCGTCGTAGGCGTCGTCCAGCCAGTAGTAACCGGCGGCGGCTTCCAGGCGGACCTGCTCACCCAGCGGAACTTTCGCGCCCAGCTGCGCATAGGCGCCGGCTTCGTCCGTCGCAAGCGCTTCGGTGGAGTAGCCCAGCTGCGCCCAGTAGTTCTGCTTCCAGGTCAGCGTGCCGATCGCCTCGGTCCAGTTGAGGTCGACGGTGGTGGACGGATAGCGGTAGTGGGTCAGGTTGACATCGAGCGCCCAGTCTTCGGCGACGTTGCCGCTCCAGCCGACGGTGACATCGAGTTCACTGCTGGCCCGGGTCTCCGGCGCGAACTCGACGTTCGAGCCCCACACGGCGCCGTAGAGACCGTTGTCGGCCGACGCCTTGAAGCCGGCCTGCACCGCAGGATCGCCTTGTGTCTGGGTGGTGCCGCGCCATACGTAGTCGGTGGTCAGCGCTGCCGAGCCGCCGACGGTGGCGGCGTATGCCGGCGCGGTGATGACGAGTGCGAGGGAGAGCGCTGCGGCAGCGCGCAAGGCAGGCGTTCGCCTGCCGGTACGGGGGAGTGCGGGTGACATGTGCAGGTTCCAGGCGGAGGGTGGTCCGCCGACCCGGAAAGTCTGTTCTCCGCGCGCGTAAAGGCGCTATTTACGCTGTTCGCTGCGCCGTAAAGTCTGCGTAAACCTCTCCGGCCAACCGCGGTCAGCCCGACGCGCGCGTCCTGCCGCTGCGGCCGAGCACATGATCCGCATCCTGGTCGAAGGTGGGCGCTGCGAACGGATCGGGCCCCACGGTGCGGCCGAACGCGATCGGGCGGGTGACGCCGCGATAGCTGCCGATCACCGGATGCGCGATCTCCGCCACCATGTCCTCGGCCAGCACCTGCGGATGCTCGAACATGTCCTCCACCCGCCGCGCCGCCGCACAGGGCACTTCGTCGCCGAAGTGCGCCTCCCATTCCAGCGCATCGCGGTTGCGCAGGGCCTCGTGCAGGCGCGGCACGATGTCGGCGGCGTGCTGGGCCCGCTTGCGCACGGTGTCGTAGCGCGGATCGTCTGCCAGCGCATCCAGCCCGGTCAGCCGGCACAGCGCCTTCCAGAAGCGCTGCGTGTTCGCGGACAGGTACAGGTAGCCCTCGCGCGCGGGATGGATGCCGGTGACGCCGCCCGACCGCATGTCGCGGCCGATGTCCAACGCCTCGCCTTCGGCCCAGATCATGCGCGCGGATTGCATGGTCAACGCACTGCGCAGCAGCGACACGCCGACGAACTGGCCAAGCCCGCTGCGTTCACGCTCATACAGCGCCGATGAGACGCCGGCCGCGAGCAGCGCCGCCGCGTAGTAGTCCACCACCGAGCCGTAGATGATCTCGGGGGCACCGCCGCGCTTGCCCTGCAGCGTGCACATGCCGGTCATGGTCTGCAGCACCTGGTCGTAGCCGGCCTTGTCCTTCATCGGCCCATGCTCGCCATAGCCGGTGACGGCGCAGTAGATCAGGCGCGGATTGATCACCGACAGGCTGTCGAAGTCGATGCCGAGACGCTTCGGCACGCTGGGGCGGAAGTTGTGCACCAGCACGTCGGCCTCGCGCACCAGCCGCAGCAGCGCGGCGTGGTCGGCCGGCTGCTTCAGGTCCAGCACCACGCCCTGCTTGCTGCGGTTCACCCCGAGGAACGCGCGGCTCTCCTTTTCCAGCGTGGACGGATACTGGCGAAGGTTGTCGCCGTCCGGCGGCTCGACCTTGATGACGTCCGCGCCCTGGTCGGCCAGCAGCGTGCAGCCGTAGGGGCCGGCGATATAGGCGCTCAGGTCGAGCACCTTCACGCCGCTGAGCGGGCCCGCAGCGCCCTGGCGCAGGCGCGAACGGAAGGGAGACGCGTTGTCCATGGGAGAAGCCTCCTTCAGCCGCCGCCACGACGGCGATGGCAAGTCTGTGCCACGCGGCGGACCGGATACAGCCAGCCGCCGTACTTTCTTCTGCCACAAATTCTTGCGAGCGCCGATGCCTTCATGCCGGCGGCAACGACAGCCAGGTGAGGCGCCAGGCGCCATCCACGCGGCCACCCGCGCGGTAGTACGGCCAGAACAGCAGGGGCGCGCGATAACCCAGTTGCATGGCGATGCCCGCGCCTTCTTCGCCGTCGCTGACGGGCAGCACCTGCAGCCAATCGTCCTGCGGGCCATCCGGCAGCCGGATGGTTTCTTCGGTCTTGAAGCCATCGATCAGTTCGGTGGCGTAGACCAGGGGGCCGCGGGTCAGGCCGACGTAGCGCAGGTCCAGCACCTGCTGCCTGACGTCGCCGCCATCGGGCGCGCGCGACTCCTGCACATTGCGCAGCGCGTGGTGGTGCAGGACGGGCTGCAGCGGGAACACGATGGTCAGCAGATCGCCCGCGCTCCAGCGTCGCGTCACGCGGGCGAAGGTGCCGGGCACCACGTCCGCGTCCACCGCCTCGCCATTCACGCTGACGGTGGCACCGTGCGCCCATGAGGGCACGCGCAGGCGTACTTCGAAGCTGGCGTCGTGCTCCGGCTCGACCTGCAGCGACACGGTACCGTCGAACGGGTACGTGGTGTGCTGACGCAACCGCAATGCGCCCGCGCGGGGATGCACCAGGCGTGCTTCCCCGGGTCCGTACACATTGATGGCCACGGCGTTGCCAGCCTGCGTGTACGCGATGGAGGGCAGCTCCTCCAGCGCCATCGCGCCGCTGGACTTGCAGCAGCGCCAATACGTGGTGTGCACGCGACGGCCATTCGGGAACGAGTAGTAGCACCAGTCCTCGCCATTGGGCGCGTGGGCACCGAGCAGATCGTTGTAGGCCGTGCGCTCGATTTCCTCTGCGTAGCGCGCTTCGCCGGTCAGGCGCAGCAGTTCGCGGTTGAGCTGGATCCAGGCCAGCAGCGAACAGGTTTCCACATACGCGTTGGGGCTGAAGCTGCCGGGCGCATTGAACACTTCGCGCGAGCGATGCGCCACGCCCCCCCACGGGCCACCGCCGAGGGTGAGATGGCGCTCGCGGATGCTTTGCCACACGCGATCCACGGCCTCGTGATAGCGCGCCTCGCCCGTGGCGCGCGCCAGCTTGGCCAGTCCGACCAGGTTCCAGGCCAGCTGATAGGCCTTGCCGGTGGCGATCTCCGCCGCATCCGCACCGGCCAGCGCGCGCGTCAGCAGCGCCAGCGGTGCGTGGGCGTCGGCCTGCGCCAGCACGTGTTCGGCCAGCTGCAGGTAGCGCGCTTCGCCCGTGGCGAAGTACAGCTCCATCGCCGGATCCATCAACACGGTCGCCGACATGCCGTGATGGTTGCCCAGCGTGGTGATGTCGATGCCGCCTTCCGTCAGCACCTGCCAGCACAGGTCGCCGATCCGGCGTGCGGCCTCCAGGTAGGCCGCGTCCGGGAAGTGGCGATGCACTTCCAGCAGGCCGAGGATCAGGTAGCTGTGCGTCCAGATGTCCCAGGTGCGCAGCGCGGGCGCGCCATCCCACGTCAGCGGCTTCGGGGGCTGCGGGTGCATGAAACGGCGCGCAGGCGCGTAGTTGCCCAGATAGCCGTCGGGCTGCTGCCGCGAGACCAGGTAATCGGCGACACGGCGCACGTTCGCCTGCAGGCCGGCATCACCGTCGCGCGCGGCGGCGCGCGCAGCGGCGACCAGCCATTTGCCGGCGTGTTCGCCGTACCAGTCGCCCTCTTCGTTGTGGTCGACATGCTGCGGCGCGAACAGGGCGATCGCGGGACTGTGCTCATCCACGATGAAATGGTGGAGGCGCCCGGCGCGGTTCGCGTCCAGCGCCGCGCCAAGCACGCCGCCCAGCGTGACCTGCGCGGGTGACGGCAGCTGCAGCCCCTCGTCGGGCATTGTCGCGGTCATCCTGCGTCCACCACGCAACGGAAGCCGATGCGGCCGGAGCGGTCCTTGCCCGGTGCCATCAGCAGGAGCTTTCCGTGCTGGTCCAGCCGCTTGGCCTGCGGGAAGTACCAGTGCGACGTGCGCGGCTCGTAGTCGCTGCCACCGCGCACGATGGCCGCGCGGGTGTGCTCGTCGTGGAACTCGTCCGTCCATTGCCAGACGTGCCCCACCAGGTCCTGCACACCGAACGGGCTGGCCCCGGCGGGGTACCTGCCTACATCGGCCGGCGGCGGCAACGTGCGGCCGCGGAACACCCGCGGCGCCGTGTCGTCGCGCCACGTATCGCCCCATGGATACAGCCGCCCATCCGTGCCCTGCGCGGCGTACTGCCATTCCCACCCATGCGGCAGACGCTTGCCCGCCCAGGCGGCATAGGCGCGCGCATCCTCCAGCGACACCCAGGTGACAGGCTTGTTCTCCCACCCGGGCTGCGGCGCACCCTCGCGCCAGTCGCGCAGGAAGTTCTGCGCGTCCTGCGGCGCGTAGCCGGTCGCGTCCATGAAGGCTTTGTACTGCGCGTTGGTCACCGGGTAGCGGTCGATGTGGAAAGCCTTCATCTGCATGCGGCGGCGGTGGTGCCTGCGCGCGGTCGGCTCCCACGGAAACTGCACGTCCACGCCTTCCCACACCTGCCCTTCGATCTCGATACCCTGCACGGCGAACAGGAACTCGCCGGACGGGATCGTCACCATGCCGTCCGGCGCCGCGGCCTGCGGTGCGGTCGGCGCGATCGGTTGCAGCACCTGCGGCAACGCGGTCCACTGCGCGGACAGTGATGCCAGCGGCGTAGCGGCGCGTTCGGCCATCCGGGCCAGGAACGTGTCGAGGCCTTCTTCCTGCACGCCATCGCGCAGCGCCAGCAGCGCGCCGAAACCCCGGCCTTCCAGCGTCGTCTCCAGGATCGCCTGGCCGTCGATGATGCGTGGCGACAGCGCGGTACCGTTCCACAGGTCGAAATAACGCGTGCCGTCCACATGCGGCACGGCGAGCTGTTCGCCTTCAATCGGATATTCGTGGCGGTTGACCAGGGTCCACAATGTGCGGCCCTCGCCCGGGAAGCGGCTGGCGAAGATGCCGGCCTGCAGCGCGCGCTCGTACGGGCGCCAGTCCAGGCTGACCAGCAGTGGCGCGAAGCGGCGGTAGAGGGTGGCGATGCGGCGCAGCGATTCGGCATCGCGCGGGGTCAGCTGGTTCCACAGGCCCCAGACGTTTTCCCACGCGTTGTAGCCCACGCCGTTGAAGAAGATGTACTGCAGGTCGTGGTTGCGGTCGCGGCCCCAGCGGTTCTCGTAGTTGATCATGTGGCGCGGTTCCAGCCACTTGAACTTCGCCACCGGCGGCACGACTTCGTTCGGCGCCTTCTTGCCCCAGCTCTGCACGTTCCAGATCAGGTGCTCCTCGGCGCTGATCGTGGATTCCGGCTGCACCACCACCGGATGGCCCAGCGCATCGCAGGCGTCGAAGAACGCACGCGGCACACCATTGTAGGTGTCGCCGTTGATGCCGTCCGCACCCACCGCCTTGACGATCTTCGCGATGGCCTGCCAGTCCGGCTCGCCTTCGTCGCGGGTGCCGTTGTCCCACGGCATGGTGGTGAGGAACACGCGCACACCGCGACGGTGGAAGTCCTCGACGGCACCCCGCAGGGCCTCCAGCCCGCCCGGCAGGCTGCGGGCGAAGTCGAACTGGTTGCGGTCGTCCACGCCGATGTTGGGGTACACGCACCACAGCAGCACGCTGTCGAGGCCGCCGTAGCGCGCGTCCAGGTCATCGAGGTAGCGATCGACGGTGTAGCGGCCGGCGACGGGGTCGTAGAGGTAGCGGTCCTCGACCATCACCTGCGCGTGCACGAAGTTGCGCTGCGCCCACTGCAGTTCGGGCCGGCGGTAGTTGGCATCGTCGTAGCCGATGCGGGTCAGGTGCTCGCGACGCCAGTCCTTCAGCTCGGCGACCCAGTCGTCGGCCGACGCGTTGGGGTCGATCTTCCACTGGCCGATGTCGGCGAACGGCCAGCCCGGCGCCTTGCCCGGCGTGGGCAGGTAGCGCTGGGTGGTGACGTGGGAGAACTTGTATTCGGTCTTCACCGGCGATGGCAGCGCGTCGGTGGCGTCCTGTGTGTCGGAAGGATCGGGGGGCGTGGGGGAATTCATGGGATGGGTCTTTCAATCGGAACCGGTGATACCGCAGTACGCGGCGAGGGCAGCCTTGTGGTCGGGCGCTTCGACCTGCGCGGCCAGCCATGCATCGACCTCGTCGCACGCCGGGATGCTGGCCTGTGCACCCAGGCGCGTGCATGCCAGGGCCGATGCCGCACTGGCGAAGCGTAACGCGTCCGCAAGCGGTGCATGCTGCGCCAGCCGGGCGGCGAGTGCACCGCAGAACGTATCGCCCGCAGCCGTGGTATCCACGGCATCGATGCGGAACGCCGGCTGCAGGAACAGTTCGCCCCCGCGCCTGGCGACACAGCCGCGGGCGCCCAGTGTGGCGACCACGCACGGCACCGGGAGGCGCGACATCTGCGCGACCAGCGTGCCGGGACCGGCGAGCGCGGCAAGTTCGCCTTCGTTGACCACCAGCAGGTCGACGTCCTGCAGCAACAAGGGCGGAAGCGCGGTGGCGGGCGCGGCGTTCAGCAGCACGTGCACGCCGGCGGCGTGTGCCACGTGTGCGAAGCTCGCCACGGCATCCAGTGGCGTTTCAAGTTGGAGCAGCAGGTGGGTGACACCGAAGAGGGAAGGCAGGTGGTGCGGGCGCAGGGCAGCATTTGCGCCCGGCGCCACGGTGATCGCATTTTCCGCGTCGTCGGACAGGCAGATGAAGGCGGTACCGCTGGCGACATCGGGCGCGCGGACGATGTGCGTCGCCACGCCGGCATCTACCAGTGCGGCTTCCAGCACCGTGGCGTAGGGATCATCGCCCAGCGCCAGCAGCATGCGCGTCGCCACGCCACCCGCGCGTGCGCAGGCCACGGCCTGGTTGGCGCCCTTGCCGCCGGGGAAGGTGGCGAAGTCGCGACCGAGCACGGTTTCGCCCGGCGCGGGCACATGCGGCGCGCGGACAACGAAATCCAGGTTGGCCGAACCGGCCACCAGTACCGGCGCCTTCATGGCGACACCGTTGAATAGACCTGCCGGTAGAACGGCGCCGCGATCTTCGGCAGCGCGGGGGCGCCGTCCGTCGGCAGGTGCTGCGACATGAGCACGATCACCAGCCTGCGGCTACGGTCGATGGTGAACCACGTGGACGCAGCGCCGGACCAGCCGAACTGCCCCTGCGAGCCAGGTCGCGTGGTCTTCGCGGTATCGGTGACCACGTAGCCGCCCAGGCCAAAACCTTCGCCCGCCTCCGGGTAGGCGACCGGCGGATCGAAACGCACGAGCTGGTCCTGCATCATCTGGTCGACGGTCGATGGCTGGAGCAGGCGGATGCCATCCAGTTCCCCGCCGTTGGCGAGCATGCGCGCAAAACGCAGGTAATCGGCGGCCGTCGAGTACAGGCCGCCCGCGCCGCTGCGGTAGGCACGCAGCGGAATGCCCGGCTCACGCGCGGAAGGCGTATCCGCCAGCACGCGATGGCCCTCGGCGTTGCGCGTGGTCAGCGCCATGATCCGCCCGCGCTGCGATGCCGGCACCTGGAAGCCGGTGTCGCGCATGCCGAGGGGCGCGAAGATCCGCGACTGCAGGAACACATCGAACGGCGCCCCACCGGCCACCTCGATGACCCGCGCCAGTACCTCGCTGTTGACGCCGTCGTACCGGAACCGGGTACCGGGTTCATCGGCCAACGGCGCGCGTGCGACACGGCGTGCGTAGTCCGCCAGATCTTCCGCGTCTTCCGGCGCCTGCTGCTGAAGCAATGCCGACGCCACCCGGATATCGTCGCCGCCAGTGGCAAAGCCCGCCGTGTGGGTCAACAGATGGCGCACGGTCAGGGGACGATGCACCGCCATGAGCTGCGGCTCCGCCTCGCCGCCGCCAGCCACGCGCTGCAACCCGGCGAACCCGGGCAGATAGCGCGCGACCGGATCATCCAGCCGCAACCTGCCCTCCTCCACCAGCATCAACGCCGCCACCGAGGTGATGGGCTTGGTCATGGAATAGATGCGGAAGATCGCGTCTTCGCGCAGGGGTTCCTTCCCGGTCGCGTCGGCATGACCAAGCGCGCCGTGGTAGACGATGACGTCCTTCAGGGACACCATCGCCACGGCACCCAAATAGTCCTTCTCGCCGACGGCACCGGCGAGAAGGGAATCCAGCACGGCGTCGCTTCCGGAAGACGAGGTATGCAGAGGCGTTGTGCAACCTGCTACGAATGCGACCAGAGTCAGGCCGACAGCGATTCGCACGCCACGCCGCCTCCAGATGGAGGCGGCGCGGGCGGACACGACATGGGGAAAAGCCGGCATCAGTGGATCATGGTTCAGAACGTGTACTCGTAAGTGAAAGAGTACATGCGCCCACGGCCCGCCCAATAATTGCGCCAGCCCGGCACTTGCGACCACGTCAGGATGTATTGCTTGTTGGTCAGGTTCTCGATACCCAGCGAGAAGCGACCGACATTCTGCACTCGATAGTTCATGCCAAAATCGAACAGGGTGTAACCCGTCGTATGCTCTTCATAGGAGAAGTCACGGTTGTCGTATGGCCGTGTATCGCTTCCGGAAAGATCACGCGACAGCAGCGTAGTCGACCCTAGGGTTGCGTCGCCGGCTTCCGAGAACTTCCAGCGCACGGATAGCGCGATTTTGTCCGGGTTCACGTCCAGGGCACCGATGGGCTTGTTCAGCGGACCCGCACCCCAGCGACCTTCCGGATCCTCCGTCCAGAACGACGTCTTGCCGCGGATGCGTGAGTAGACACCGCTGAGCTTCCAGGCGTCATTGACGTTCCAGTCGCCGGAAAACTCGAAGCCTTTGATGCGGGTTGGGGCACGGAACAGCATGTAGTCCTCCGTGATCGGATCGATCACGTAGGAGGAGCCCAGCTTCGACCGCGAGTCGTAGTGCGAAGCACTGAACGACGTCTTCGCGCCGCGCCAGTTGATGCCGAACTCGCGGTTGTCGACCACCACGGCCTTCAGTTCCTGGAAGGTGGAGTCGACAGTGGCCAGCGGATCACCGGGGCAGCCATCGGGCTTGGTGTCATTGGGATCGTCAGGGCAGGAGATGTTACGCAGCGGGATACCGACATTGGGCAGGCCGAATCCCTCCCCATAGGCACCGAACACGGACCACTGGTCGGTGATGCGCCAGATCGCGCCCAGGTTGACCAGATTCTCCTGATAGCTCAGCTTGCCGCCTTGCACGAAGCGGCGATCACGATACCAGGTGGTCGTATAGTCGTTGACTGTCAGCTCGCCATCCTCGCGACGGAAGCCGCCGCTCAAGGTCACCGGTCCGATGTCATAGCTCAGCTGCATATAGGGTGCGACGCTTTCGTACTCCATGGGGGGCACCCACAGGCGATTGGTCAGTGCCAATCGCTGGTCGGCCTTGTCGCGCACCCAATCGACCCCGGTGCGCAGCTCCAGGCCTTCGACCCCGAATAGTTCGCCTCGCGTCCACGACGGGCGGAAGCCTACCTTGTCGGAGTTGATTTCGGACTGATCCCAGATCAGGCCATCAGGGCCGTTGGGGGGGATCAGCGGATCCTGACGATCACTGCCGTTCTCCGCCGGATAGCGCATGGCCTGGTCGGCCCAGTAGGCATTCAGACTCAACGTGCCGCCGAAGAAATTGGCGTCGGTATACAGCACGTTGACCTGCGTGAAGTCATTGAACTCGGCCTTTGTACCGAATAGATGGCCGCGTTCAGAGGTGTTTGGGCTCGGGTTTTCACACCAACCCGGTTCGTAGCGACAACCGTCGACCTGGACGTAGTTTCCATTGCCCTCGATCTTGAAATCGCTGTAGCTGAGCTGCAGGCGCTTCTCCAGATCCTCGCCGAAGTTGATGCCCCCCTTGAAGAACAGGTTGCGCGCTTCGGAGTCGCTGACTGAACCACTCGTGTTCATCCCCAAGCGCAGACCATTGGCGTCGTAGCCCATGCCGCGATCGATGCGCGAGACGCCGACCACCATGTCGTAGTTGTCCTGCTTGCGTGCGAAATTCATGCCGACCTTCCAGCCGGCGCTGTCGTCCTTGAACTGGGTCGAGTAGCGCGTCAGCAGACGGAACTCGTTGCCTTCCTTGGTCGGCACCGTGGAAATGTAGTTGATGATGCCTCCCGCCGCGCCAATGCCTTCGGACGCCGAGGGCCCGTTGATCACTTCAACGCGCCCAACGATGCCCATGTCGGTGAAGGTGGCGTTGCGACTTCCATCGCGCAGCGGCGAGCCCTGTGGCACACCATCGAACAGGCGCAATGCCACCCGGCCGCGCAGGGTCTCACCGCTATTGCTCATCGCTTGGGACGCCTCGGCGTAGCCCGGCACGGTGCGTGCGAGCACGGCAGTCGCGTCGTCTGTCATCAGCAGGGTGTGCGCGATCTCCTCCTTGGTCACGAGCGAAACTGCGCCAGGGATCTTGTCGACGGATTTTGCCGAACGCACACCCGTCACGATCACCTGGTCCAGGTCGACGGCATCCTTCGCCCGTTCTTCTTCGGCTGCCGCGTCCTGCGGCAGCGGGGTGTTCTGTTGGGCCTGGACGCTGGCGCTGACGGCGGCAGCCAGCAGGAAAACGCCGAACGCGGCGGGTACCTGTTTCATGGTCAGTTCTCGGAATGCTTCGGTGGACGGCACGGCGGCACAGCAGGCGACCGTTCCGTGACAGGGATGTGCGTGCAAGAAAGGCCGCAAGGGACGGCCGGCGTGCCCAGCGTTCCTCCCAGACGCTTGAACCCGACGATGCTCAAAGCCTAGGTGGACGGCCGTCACGGAAGAATCGTCCGCGGATATGTTCACAGGCTAGTTTTTGTAGCGTGCACTGCAACATCGCACGGCGATCAGGCCTGCCCGGTGGCGACGCGGCTCTCCTGCAGCAGCACGGTGACCAGGCGGATACGCACCGTGGAACGCGACCACACCATGCCGATCCGTCGGGGTTCGCTCGCCAGCGGCAGGGGGATGCGAAGCAGGTCCAGGCCCTCCGGCCACGGACGTGCCCAGTCCGGCACCAGCGATACGCCCAGGCCGCGGTCCACCATCACGGCGATGGCATTCAGGCCGTTCAGTTCGAAGCGCTCGCGCGGCACGATGCCTGCGCGGCGCAGGTAGTCGTCGGCGACCCGCCCACCCCACTGGTTGCGGTCGTAGCGGATCAACGGTTCCTCGCGCAGCAGGTCGTGCGGATCCCGGCCGGCCATGCGCGCAGGCGCGATCATCACCAGCGGCTCTTCGCGCAACAGCTGCCAGTCGCAGGTCTTGGGCAGGTTGTACGGCGCCTGCAGCACCAGCGCCGCATCGAGTTCGCCGGTTTCCACCGCGCGGTACAGCTCGGCCGAATAGCCGGGACGGATGTAGACGTTGATCTGCGGGAACTTGTCGACCATCCGCGCCAGGATGTCCGGCAGCATGCCCGCGAGCGCGGTGGGGCACGCGCCCAGGCGCAATTCGCCGGAGACTTCGCTGTCGTTCGCGACGCTGCGCATGTCGGCCACATCACGCAGCAGGTCGCGCGCCCGCTGCAGGATGCGCGAACCCTCTTCGGTCAGGCTGACGGTACGGCCGGCACGCGCGATGAGCGGCGCGCCGAGTTCGCGTTCGAGGGTGCGGATCTGCTGCGCCACGGCCGCCGGCGTGATGTTGAGCACGCGTGCCGCCGCGGCCATCGAGCCGCGGTCGGCCACCACCACGAACGTATTCAGGAACTGGGTGTCCACGCGCCTCCCCTTGTCGCCCTCAGGCTACACGAGGGCAGACCGCACGACGATGGGACATATGGCCCATGCGCCATCAGCGCGTCGCGCCTACCGCATCCTGGCGATGGATTGTCAGTCCGCTCAGCGACTGCGCCGGCGGGGGGAACAGCCAGCTGGCGGCATAGCCGATGACGATACAGAGCAGGATCGAGATGCCGAGATAGAAATAGGGATGCACGAGGTCCATCGACCACACCACCAGCGTCAGCGCGATGCTGCCGCCGATGCCGATCGCCACGCCTTGCGCGTTCGCCCGACGGGTGAACATGCCCAGCGTGTACGCGCCCGCGAACCCGCCGCCCAGCAAGCCGGCCAGTTCGATGGACACGTCGAACAGCGAATGGATGTCGTAGCGCGAGAGCACCAGCGCAATGCCGATGCCGGCAAGCCCGACAAGCACGCCCATGACTTCCGCGAACAGGACGCTCTTCTTGGGCGTGGGATGCTTCGCCAGCTTCTCGTAGAAGTCGACCGATGCCAGGGTCGAGACGCTGTTGATGATGCTGGACAACGTGGACATCGCGGCGGCGAAGATGCCGGCGATGATCAGGCCGGTCACACCCATCGGGAGCTCGGCGGCGATGAACAAGGGGAAAGTGGCATCGAGGGGGAGCAATGGATTCATCCGCTCCGGGTGCGACTGGTAGTAGACGTACAGTGCCGTGCCGATGGCGTAGAAGAAGAACCCACCGGGCACCATGATCGCCGCGAAAGTCCAGATGGAACGCCCCGCTTCCTTGTCCGACTTGGTGGACAGTACGCGCTGCATCAGCACCTGGTCCTTGGGGAAGGTCAGCACCACGTCGAACAGGACGAGGAAGATGAAGCCCCAGACGGTGGCCTTGGTGAGGTCGAAGCTGAAATCGAACAGGCGCGTCTTGTCTTCCGCCATGGCGACGTGCAGGAGCTCAGGCACGCCTCCATTGAGGTGGTAGATGATGAAGCCGATGGCGAAGATCGCGCCGCCGAACATCACGAAGACCTGCACGAAGTCCGTCCAGATGACTGCCTTCATGCCGCCCAGCGTGGTGTACAGGATGGTGAACACCCCCATGATCAGGATGCTCCACACCACGTCCACGCCGGTGATGGTCGCGATGGCCAGCGCCGGCAGGAACAGGATCACGCTCATGCGGCTGCCGATCTGCATGGCGATGCAGAGCGCGCTGGCCAGCATGCGGATGGCGGGGTGGAAGCGCTTCTCCAGATAGGAGAACACCGACATCAGGTCCAGCCGGCGCAGCAGCGGCACGATCCAGACCGCGACGAACATCAGGCCCAGCACGGCGATAAGGTTGTTGGTGAGGTACTGCCAGTTCGTCTCGAATGCCTTGGCCGGAATGGCGATGAAGCTGATCGAACTGGTGTTGGTGGCGTACAGGCTCACCCCCGCCGCCCAGAACGGAATGCTGCGGCCGCCCACGAAGAAATCCGCGGTGGAGGCGCGTTTCTCCTGCAGGTAGAAATACATGCCGATGCCGACCATCGCCGCCAGATAGACCACGATCACCAGCCAGTCCAGCCACTTCAGCAGGTGGCTGCGCGCAGTGACCTCCACCATCCGGATCGCGCCTGCCGATGCGTCCGCACCGGCGAAGCCTGCGCCCCACGCGGTGACCGGCGCAGGCATCGTGTCGGCCAGCGCAGGCAGATCCGCCCACGCGCGCGTGACCGTATGGAAGGTGGCAAGGCGCGGTGTCCGGATACCGGCTGCATCGGGCTGCAGCAGATACAGCACGTGCGCCTGCCCAACCGCGCGCGCGCCATCCGCTGCCAGCACCCGGCCGGGCACGGGCGGCAATGCCTGCCAACCGTGGTCCGGCGACCATCGCCACAAGGCGTCGCCGCTCTCGCCGGCAATGGTGACAACCAGTTCACCGCGCTGCGCGACCAGTGTGTCCGCGGCACCGTCGCCGCCCCAGGCCGGCATGGATTGCCAGTCCGTGCCCGCTGCAGCGTCCAGCCTTCGCCGGAGCACGTGATTGACGCCCAGTTCGTCCTGCCCCACGACATGCAGCACACCGGAGCCTTCCGCCACGCGCAGCCTTGCCAACGGAAGCGGGAACTTCGGTAGATCGCGCAATGCCAGCCGACCGTCCACAAGGGTCGCTTCCGCGATCGCGATCGCGCCGGACTCATCCGGCGACGGGCGTACGTGGTAAAGCCGCCCGATGGCCGCGTTCTTCCAGCCATCGGCATTGGCATTCGACGGCAACGCCACGGCGCGCCACTGCTTTTCCGCAGGTACCCACTGCCACGCGCCGGCATCCGCGAATGCGACAAGATGCGGTCCCACCGTATGCAGCGCGCGCACCTCGACCGGCGGTGCCGGCACCGAAGACTGATTCACGCCGGCCAGGCTTTCCGCCTGCGCTGGCAACAGCGCGGTGCTGAGGAGGAACAGCGGGAGCAGAACCACGAGCCTGCCCATGCGACGCAGCAGCGCAGCCACGCAGGCACCGGTGGCGCGCGTCATGCCCGCCCCCGTTCGGCCAAGGCAAGGACCGCGCGCGCGCGCGCCAGGAAGGGCGCATCGACCATGCGACCGTCGACGGCGAAGGCGCCTTCGCCCGAGCGCTCCGCGGCGTCGACCGTGCGTTGGGCTGCTTCGATTTCGCCTTCGGACGGGGCGAATACGGCGTTGGCCCACGCCACCTGGCGCGGATGCACGCAACTCTTGCCCAGATAACCAAGCGCCCGCGCGGACTCCGCCTCGGCACGGAAGCCTGCCTCGTCGTCCAATCCCGGGAAAGCGGCGTCGTAGGCGAACACGCCCGCCTCTGCGGCGGCGAGGCGCAGCGCGTACTGGGTGGCGTGCACGTTGCGCAGGTCATCGCGGCGGATGCCGTGGGGCTCGAACAGGTCGCCCAGCCCCAGCTGCAGGCCGCGCACGCGAGGATGCGCCTTCGCGATGGCGACCGCATGCCGGAGCGCGCGCGGCGTCTCGATATTGACCAGCAGCCCGATCGCCCTGCGCGAAGGCAGGCGCACCTCGATCGCTTCGATCTCGGCGACCGCCTGCCTGAGCTGCTCCGCCGACTCGATTTTCGGAAGATTGAGCAGATCGATGTCCAGCGGCAGGATCGCGCGCAGGTCGGCTTCCCACGCCGCCGTGCTCCACGCATTCACGCGGACCACCATCTGCTTGCCCGCCGCGCGATGCGGCGCACCGCTGAGCAGCGCCGCCACCTGCGCACGCGCTGCCTGCTTGTCGGCCTCGGCCACCGCGTCTTCGAGGTCGAGCGACAGCATGTCGGCATCGCTCGCCAACGCCTTGGCGAACAGGGCGGGACGGCTTCCCGGGACGAACAGTTTGCTACGCATGGACGGCGCTCATCATGGCGCGCAGTCTGCGGGAAACAGGCGAGAGGCAAAGCCCGCGCCAGCATCTTCAAACGATAGATTTTCCTGCGTCCGGGAATGTCGCAACGCAACATTCCCTGGTGCTGTCAGACACTCAACGCTTCACGTCGAGACTGTTCTCGCCAAGGAACGCCTGTACATCGGCAGCGCCCACAAGATTGAAGTCGCCCGGCAACGAGTGTTTCAGGCAGGCCGCCGCCACGCCGAAATGCAACGCATCGGCGCTGGTCATGCCGGCCAGACCGCCATGGAGCACGCCGGCAGCGAATGCATCGCCGGTCCCGATGCGATCCACGATCGGCGAGACCTCGTAGGCCGGCGTGGTATGCAACGCGCCATCGCGCAACGCGGTGATGGCCGACAGCGCGTGGTGGTCGACACTGCGCTGGACGCGGACCGTCGCGGCCATCTGGCCAAGATGAGGGAACGCCTTGAACGCGGCGGCGGCGCCGGCCGCGAAGCGTTCCTGCGGCGTCGCCTGCGGGAAATCCAGGCCCAGCACGACCTGCAGGTCGCGATGGCTGGCGAACAGGATATCCGCTTCGGCCATCAGTCCACGCAGGATCGTCGGCGCATCACCGCCCCACGCTTCCCACAGCTTCGGCCTGAAGTTGCCGTCGAACGAGACCCTCACGCCCACCGCACGTGCTGCCTTCACTGCCTCGAGGACGCCATCGGCGGCCTGCTGGCCGAGGGCCGGTGTCACGCCCGACACATGCAGCCAGTCCGCACCATCAAGCAGTGTCGTCCAGTCGTGCCGGCCACCGCCGACGCGCGCGAACGCCGAGTCGGCCCTGTCATAGAGCACCTCGCTCGGCCGATGGATGGCGCCGGAGGTCAGGAAGTACAGGCCCATCCGGCCCGGTGCCTGCTGCACGGCGGAGGTATCGACACGGTGCCTGCGCAGTTCGCCCAGTGCGGCTTCGCCGAGCGCATTGTCGGCGACCAGCCCCACCATCGCCGCGTCATGGCCGAACCTCGCCAGCGACACAGCCACGTTCGCCTCCGCGCCACCGACATGCACGTCGAGCACAGGCGATTGCAGCAATACCTGGCGACCCGGCGCGCCCAGTCGCAACAGCAATTCTCCGAAACAGACGATCTTCCCCATCACCCTCTCCTCCCGTTGCGACGACGCGCGCCACCTCATCGACAGCCAGTTCCGGCTTGTCCTCGGGACAAGATAATCCGGGTCAGTCGCCAGTTGTTGTTGCAGCGCACACTCTGTTAGCGTTCGTTTTGACCAGCGGTGTCATTTTACCAGCTGGCAGGATCTGTAAGGGAATAAACCGCTTTATTTTCGATCAAAACAGTCGCTACACGCGGCCATGGTCCCTTGAGGAGGGGAGAACATGCCAGTCAGTCACAACAGCCGGAAGACACCGGTTACCTTGCTTGCTGTCTCGATCGGCCTGGCGCTGCAGATGAGTGCAGCCGCACACGCCCAGGAAGCAGCGCAATCCACCGAATCGAGTGAGGCCGCGCCGGCGCAGGCTGATGTCTCCACCCTGGATACCGTCAGTGTCACCGGCTACCGCGCCAGCGTGGAAAAGGCGCTCGACATCAAGCGCGGCGAAGCCGGCGTGGTCGATGCCATCGTGGCCGAGGACATCGGCAAGTTCCCGGACCTCAACCTGGCCGAATCCCTGCAGCGTATCCCGGGCGTGGTGATCACGCGTGAAGGCGGCGAAGGCCGCCAGATCTCCGTCCGCGGCCTGCCGCCGGACCTGACCCGCGTCCGCATCAACGGCATGGAGGCCCTCACCACGGTGGGCGCGACCGACCAGAACGGCGGTACCAATCGGGGTCGTGGCTTCGACTTCAACGTCTTCGCCTCCGACCTGTTCTCGCAGCTGATCGTGCGCAAGACGCCGTCGGCTGATGTTGAAGAGGGCTCACTGGGCGCCACCGTCGACCTGCGCACCGCGCGTCCGCTCGATTACGACGGCTTCACCTTCACGGCCAGCGGGCAGGCCAGTTACAACGACCTGGCGGACAAGACCGACCCGCGGATCGGTGCGCTGATCGCTAATACTTGGTCCGACGGCAAGTTCGGCGCCTTGCTCTCGGTCGCCTACTCCGAGCGCCAGGCGCTCGAGGAAGGTTCCGGCAGCGGGCGCTGGGCGCAGGGCACGAGCAACGGCAATTTCAGTGCGACGTCGCCGTTTGCGGCAGCCCGCGGCGCGGATGTCTATCACCCGCGTTTCCCGCGCTACACGCTGATGGAGCACGACCAGAAGCGCACCGGCGTGGCTGCTTCGCTGCAGTTCAAGCCGACCGATCGCACCCAGTTCGCGCTTGATGCGTTGTACTCGAAGATCGACGCCACCCGTGACGAGAAGTACATCGAGGCGATCTCGTTCAGTCGCAGTGGCACCGGCAAGCCGCAGACCGTCGTCCGTGATGGCGTGATCGAGAATGGCGCCCTCGTCTACGGTCTATTCGACGACGTCGACATCCGCTCGGAAAGCCGTCACGACGAGTGGAACACCGTGTTCACCCAGTTCAATCTGGAAGGCGAGCACGAGTTCACAGACAACTTCAAGATCAGCGGCAAGGTCGGCACGTCCAAGTCGGAGCACGAGAATCCGATCCAGACGACGATCATCATGGACAAGCTGAACGTCGACAACTACAGCTACGACTACCGCAACGATTCCTACAAGCCGGTCCTCAACTACGGCATCGATCCGACGGATCCCAACGGCTGGACGCTGGCGGAGATCCGGATCCGTCCGCAGTACGTGACCAATGACTTCGACACCGCGCAGCTGGATTTCAACTGGAACATCAGCCCGGGCTTCCGCCTGAAGGGCGGCGTGCAGTCGAAGGATTACTCCTTCTCCACGCGAGAGCTGCGCCGCTCAACCGAAACCGTGGACGCTGTTCCTTTCTTCCAGGGCGGCACGCGTATCGTGCCTGTAGACCTTACCGAGCAGGCCAGCCTGAGCGGCCTGACGGGTTCGCCGGGCGCCTGGGTGATTCCCGACTACCGCGGCATCGCCGACTTCTACGATATCTACAGCAACTCGGGCCCCTTCGCCGTCAGCGAACGCGCGGTGAACACCCGGAGCGTCGAGGAAGAAGATCGTGGCGTGTACCTGATGGGCGAGTTCTCCGCCGATCTTGGCGCTATCCCGGTGTCCGGCAACTTCGGTGTGCGCTATGTGCGTACCAAGCAGAGCTCGACCGGCATCGCGACGGCCAGCGGCACGCCTGTTGCCACGACCGTCTCGCGCGAGTACAGCGACACGCTGCCGTCGATGAACCTCGTGGCCGAGATCACGCCCGACTTCCTGATCCGCCTGGGTGCGGCCAAGGTGATGTCGCGCCCCGGCCTGGGTTCCCTGACGCCCGGCGTGACGGTCAACGTCAGCGGCGGTGCGCGCACGGTCAGCGGTGGCAATCCCAACCTCGATCCCGTCCGTGCGGAGACCGCAGATCTGGGCTTCGAGTGGTATTTCAATGAAGGGGCCATGCTGGGCCTGGGCCTGTTCTACAAGAACATCGATGGCTTCGTACAGACCACACGCGAGGTGCGCAGCTATGCCTCCAGCGGCCTGCCGGCCAGCCTGCTCGATGGGACGGGTGCGACGGTCAACGACGACTTCGTCTTCAGCGTGCCGGTCAATACGCCGGGCGGCAAGGTGAAGGGCTTCGAAGCCACCTTCATCCAGCCGTTCACCTTCCTGCCCGGCAAGTGGTCCAACTTCGGCACGCAACTGAACTACACCTACGTGGATACGGAGATCCAGTACGTCAACAGTCAGGGCGTCAACGTGCTCAAGGCCCCGTGGACCGGCATGTCCAAGCATTCGTGGAACGCCACGCTGTACTACGAAGGCGAGCGCTTCTCCGGCCGCATCTCGGCGACCAACCGCGACGACTACCTGCTCCAGGCGCCTGGAACCGAGTTGGGATACAACATCGATGGCGTGCACGGCCAGACCGGCACCACCACCATCGATATGGCGCTTCGCTACAAGATCAACGACAAGCTCGAGCTCAGCCTGGAAGGCATCAACCTGACGGATGAGGCGCAGGAATCGTGGGTGGAGAACGCCAACGGCCAGCTACCGTTGGATTACAGCGAAACCGGCCGCCAGTACCTGCTGGGCCTGCGTTACAAGTTCTGATCGCATGAGCACGCGGCGCCCCGGCAAAAAGGGGTGCCGTCGAAGCCCGGCCGACTCTCCCGGCCGGGCTTTTTTTATCTCCCGCGACCAGCGTCCCGGCCGGGAAAGCGATTACATCGCGCCTCGCTGTCCACGGGACATTTTCTGTTTCGAATCAATCAGTTGTTGTTGCACCGCACACTCTGATAGCGTCTTTGACCAGCGGTGTCATCACGACTGCATCGCGAACGATCCATTGGGGAAATCACGTCGTCGTCGGCGCTCGCTGACACACAAAAACGGTTGGCCGCCCTTGGGAGGGGGATGTCATGAAGCGCAATCTGAAGAATCGGAAGACACCGGTTACCGCACTCGCATTCTCGATCGCCGTCGCACTGCACGCGCCGGCTTTCGCGCAATCGCAGGAGACTTCACCAACGCCGCCCGTCGCCACGGACCTTGATCGCGTCGAGGTGGTCGGCACGTTCCGTGCAAGCCTCGAGAAGGCGCTGGAAGAGAAACGCTACAGCGCCGAACAGATCGACGCCGTCGTTGCGGAGGACATCGGCAAGTTTCCTGATCTCAATCTTGCCGAAGCGCTCCAGCGCATTCCTGGCGTGGCGATCGATCGCGATGCCGGCGAAGGCCGCTCGATCACCGTCCGCGGCCTGGGACAGGACTTCACCCGCGTACGCATCAACGGACTGGAAGCGCTGGCCACGACGGGCGGCACGGACAGCTCGGGCGGTGCGAACCGGGGACGTGGCTTCGACTTCAACGTGTTCGCCGCAGAGCTCTTCAGCAAGCTGACGGTGCGCAAGACACAATCGGCCCAGATCGACGAAGGCTCGCTCGGTGCCACCGTCGATCTGCGCGCGGCGCGTCCTTTCGATTACGACGGCTTCACCAGCACGGTGACCAGCCAGATGGGCTACAACGACCTGTCGAAGCAATGGGATCCGCGCTTCTCCGCGTTGATCAGCAATACCTGGGCGGACGGCAAGTTCGGGGCGTTGCTGTCGGCGGCCTACAGCGAGCGGAACCTGCTGGAGGAAGGCTACAGCGCCGTGCGCTGGGACAACGGCCCCTCCGCCAACGGCTTCTGCAGTCCGGTCGGCTACACACCGCAGAACAACGCCAACAACGGCGGGCGCGGCACCACCGCGCTGAACTGCTCCACCGGCAATCCGCGCCCCGCCAACACACAGGCCAACAACGATGCATACCGCCTGGCATCGGCCACCACCACTTTCCATCCCCGCCTGCCGCGCTACGGCCGCCTGACCCACGAACAGGAACGGCTGGGCGTGACCGCCGCGCTGCAGTTCAAGCCCAGCGACCGCACGCTGCTGAGTTTCGATGCGATGTACTCGAAGCTGGATGCGACCCGCCAGGAGGATTTCCTGGAGACGATCTCCTTCAGCCGCTCGAACACGCAGGGCGGCAAGTACGAGACGCATGTGCTCCAGGCTGAAGTGGATGATCGCGGCAACCTGGTCTACGGCGTGTTCGACAATGTCGACGTGCGTTCGGAATCCCGTTTCGACGAGCTGTCCACGGAGTTCAGCCAGTACAGCCTGAGCCTGGAGCAGGACATCACCGATCGCCTGAAGCTCAACGCGATGGTCGGCACGTCCACGTCGGAGTTCAAGAATCCCGTGCAGACCACGGTGACGTTCGACATCCAGAACCTCGACGGCTACAGCTGGGACTATCGCGGCAACAGCCGCCTGCCGGTGATCACCTACGGCAGCCTCGATGTGAACAGCCCGTCGTCCTGGCGCTGGATCAGCAGCCCGGCGGCGAACACCACCGGCTCCGAGATCCGCATCCGCCCGCAGGGCGTCGACAACACCTTCGACACCGGCAAGCTGGACCTGGATTTCGTCATCAACGAGACATTCACGCTGCGCGGGGGGATGTCGTACAAGAAGTTCGGCATGGACACGTGGGAGTTCCGCCGCAGCAGCGAAACGTCGGTCCCCGCCCTGCCCACCGGCACGACGCTCGGCGACCTGTCCTCGCTGGTCACCGGCTTCGGCCGCGGCCTGGACGGGCGGGCGCCCGGCTCATGGCTGATCCCGGACCTCGATGCGATCGCCAGCCTCTTCAACATCTACTGCAATTGCAACACCGGCGTGCCCGGCGGCGACTTCACCTTGAGCAGCATCACCAACGGCAATGCGCGCGGCAACAACCGCAGCATCAGCGAAGAGGATTGGGGCGGCTACCTGCAACTGGATTTCAACGCGGATCTGGCGGGCCGCCCGATGCGCGGCAACGTGGGCGTCCGCTACGCGACCACCGATGTCGATGCCAGCGGCTATACGTCGGTCGGTGGCGGCAGCCCGGTCACGGTCAGCAACGACTACAAGGACTGGCTGCCGTCGTTGAACCTCGCATGGGACGTCACCGACGACCTGGTGCTGCGCTTCGGTGCCGCCAAGGTCATGGCAAGGCCGCAACTGGGCAACCTGTCGCCCGGTGCCGGCATCACCACCACCGGGTCGCCCAACATCCGCGTGGGCAACCCGTATCTCGATCCGTTCCGTGCCAAGACCTATGATTTCAGTGCGGAGTGGTACTTCGCGGAAGACTCGGTGCTGTCGCTGGCGCTGTTCTACAAGGACATCGAGACCTACATCCAGGAACTGCGCGAGAACATTGCCTACCGCGACACCGGCCTTCCGCTGGAATGGGTGCCGTCCACGTTCTGGGACGTGCCGTTCGATGTCCGCACGCCCATCAACACTCCCGGCGGTCCGCTGAAGGGTTTCGAGCTGAACTACCAGCAGCCGTTCTCATTCCTGCCGGGTGGTTTCCGTCATTTCGGCGTGCTGCTCAACTACACGCACGTGAAATCGGATATCGACTATGCGGTGCCGGGCAGCTTCCCCGTGACCTACATCGCCGATGAGCTGGTCAACCTGTCGCCGAAGTCCTACAACGCCACGCTCTACTACGACAACAACAAGTTCAGCGCACGTATCTCCACGTCGTTCCGCGACGACTATCTGCAGCGCGTCCCGGGACAGAACAACAACGACGTGGAAGGAAAGCGCAGTGCACGCAGCGTGGACTTCTCCATGTCGTACAAGTGGGACAAGCACTTCACCCTCACCTTCGAGGGGATCAACCTGACAGACGAGTTCAACGACCAGTACGTGGATTCGGTCGGCGATCGCGCCTCCGTGTACCACCATACGGGACGCCAGTACTACGTCGGCGCGCGGTTCAACTTCTGACCGCTGCGGGCGGGCGCGCCAGCACGGGCGCCCGCCTTCCCTTCTGCTGCTGCAACGTCACGGGCGCCGGCATGATCCCCGCGGCACTGATGCCCCGTGACCGACGGGTGTTCAGTTGATGCTTGAAGGCACAGGAAATCCACAGTTTGAAAGCCCGGCGCGCATGGTCCGGCGGGCGGGCGCGCGTGGCGAGCCGTGTACATGGAAGACCCGCCTTCCGGCGGGTCGTCTTCGTCACCTTGCGCGCGCGGTACAGCGGCGGCACGGCGCCTCAGCGCAACGGTTCGCCCTTCGGGTAACCACTGATGGGCTCCATCACGTCGAGATTCCATTCGCTTTCGATGAACGGCTTGCGGGCTTCCTTGTACTGCGGGTAGCCACCCACCTGCTCCTGGCTGTCGATGATTTCACCACGGCCTTCGATGACGTCGGCGACGATGCGGCGGTCGACCAGGTCGCGGTTCCAGGGCGTCGCGCCCGCAGTCTCTATGACGGCATCCTGGACTTCACCGGAGCCCCGGAGGGTGACGCCGAAGGGCAACGCGGGCGCCTGCTTGACGCGGTTGAGCTTCACCGGCGCGGTCGTGTAGCTGCCGGTCTCCTGGATGCTCTTGTTGCCCACGCGATCGACGATGAGGTTGTCCTGCGCGTACAGGTCGAGATCGCCGGAGCCGCCGATCATCAGGAACGCCAGCGGCTCGGTGGACCGGCCCGCACGCATGACGTTGCCGCGCACGATCATCTCGCCACGCGAGTACGGATGGCCCATCCACTCCTCTGCGATCAGGTTGTAGTGGATGGCGCGCTGGCCGGGGTTGTAGATCAGGTTGTTGATCACCTGGCCGCGCGCGCCGCCCTTGAACAGCGGGCTGCGCTCGTAGTTGTGCGCATACAGGTTGCCGACGATCAGGACCTCGTTGACGTGGTCGTGGATCAGCGAGCCCTTGGAATGTTCGCCCTTGGCATGGATCGAATTCGCCAGTCCCTCACCAACGATGTTGTTGCTGTAGGTGATGCGGCGCGACGCGTTGGCCATCCACTCGGCTTCGTTTTCGCCATGGAAGCGCGTGCTGGATGCGCTGAGGTTTTCATCCGTCGCCCAGGTAAGCGAGCAGTGGTCGACGATGACGTCATGCGCGCCGCGCACGGTGGTGATGGCATCGATGTCGCCCGAACGCTTGGGCAACCCGCCATCGCCGGGCCGGATGCGGATGTGGCGGATGACCACATCGTGGGTGGCGATGGTCAGGCCGCCCTTGATGATGGTCACGCCAGGGTGCGGGGCGGTCTGGCCGGCAATGGTCAGGAACGGCTCGGTGATGCGCAGCTCCTTCATGCCGAGATCGATCACGCCGCCGACTTCGAACACCACGATGCGCGGGCCCTTGCCCGTCACCGCTTCCTTGAACGAGCCGGGACCGTCTGTGGCCAGGCTGGTGACGCGGATGATCTTGCCGCCACGCCCGCCGGGCGTGTGCGCGGCCGCGCCCTGCGCGCCGGGGAATGCAAGCACGGGCGCATCGGCGGCGAGGACCGGCGTCATCGCGAGCGCCATCAGCAGGGCGGCCAGGCCGCAGGTCAGTCCGCGGGCCCGCGTGGGAAAACGGATATGAAGCATTGGCTCCCTCCCAGGAGTGGATCGACGCATCGTGGCATCGGGATGGGTTTTGCGGCAGTGCACATTGTCAATGACACCGGTTTACCATATACAGGCCATCAACCTGCACTGTCACTCGGCAGTGCAACAAAACGCAGCGGGGAGAACCCTCTTGAGTACTGACCACAGCGCGCCGTCCGACGGTCGCACGGAAGCCCCAGAACTGGCCGCCATCGCGGACAGCTTCGTCAGCGCGCGGCGTCAGGGACGCGCATTGCCCGGCTTCCCCGGAGATATCCCGGATGATCTGGTCACGGCATACCGCGTGCAGGATCTTGCGATCGCGCAGTGGCCGGACCGGGTCGCCGGGTGGAAGGTCGGCTTCATCGCGCCCGAGCGGCGCGACGGGTCCGGCGATGAGCGCCTGCTGGGACCGATCTTCGCCCGTCAGCTCAAGTTGACCACCGGTGGTCAAGAAAGCTTCGACGTGTTCGCCGGCGGCTTCGGCGCGGTGGAAGCGGAGTACGTATTGCGCCTGGACGCGGATGCCCCGGCCGACAAGACCCACTGGACACCGGAAGAGGCCGCCACCGTCGCCTCCACGCTGTTCATCGGCATGGAAGTGGCCAGCAGCCCGTTGGCCACGATCAACCAGTTGGGTCCGCGTGTCGTCGTATCCGACTTCGGCAACAACAACGGGCTCGTGATGGGTGCCGAGATTCCCGGCTGGGCCGACCGCAGCGATGCGTCGCTGACGTGCACGACCTGGATCGAGGGTCAGCAGGTCGGTCAGGGGGGCGCGACAACGCTGCCTGGCGGCCTGCGCGCGGCCTTCGCCTTCGCGCTCGCACGCTCGGCCCGGCGTGGCCGGCCGCTCAAGGCCGGCGACCTGATCGCCACGGGTAACGCCACCGGCATCCACGACATCCTGCCGGGCCAGCGGGCACGCATCGACTTCGCCGGCCATGGCACCATCGAATGCCTCGCGGTCGCCGCGACCCCGAAGGACGAAGGAGACTGGCGCGCATGATGAACCGTCGTCGTTTCCTGGGCACGGGCCTCGGCGTTGCTGCTGCGCTGCCATTGGCCGGCACGCGTGCGTTGGCCGACGACGGCCGGCACGTGCTGACCGCCACCGACGTGCACGTCAAGGACTATCCCACGGTCGAAGCCGTGCGCTGGATCGGCGAAACGATGGCGCGCGAGACCGGGGGCCGCGTGACGCTGCGCCAGTACCATTCCGGCCAACTCGGTCGCGAGTCGGAAGCGATCGACATGGCGCGCTTCGGCGCCATCGACATGACCCGCGTGTATGCCGGTGCGCTGAACAATGCCTTCCCGCTGACCCAGGCGTTGTGTCTCCCGTATGTATTCGATTCGGTGGCGCACATGCGCCGCGCGATGGATGAAGGCGTGGGCAGGACAGTGCTGGAAGGCTTCTCCCGCCGCGGGCTGGTCGGCCTGGCCATCTACGACTCCGGTGCGCGCTGCTTCTACAACGCACGCCGCGCCATCGAGAAACCCGGGGACCTGCATGGCATGAAGATCCGTGTGCCGGTGTCGGACATCTTCATTCGGATGCTGCGGCTGTTCGGTGCCAATCCCACCCCGCTTTCGCTGGGCGAAGTGTTCTCCGGCCTGGAAACGCACATGATCGACGGGGCGGAGAACAATATCCGCAGTTTCCACTCCAGTCGTCACTTCGAGGCGGCGCAGTACTGGTCGCAAACCAACCATTCCTACGCACCGGACGTGCTGCTGGTCTCGCAGCGCACGCTGGATCAACTGCAGCCCCGCGACCGCGAGTTGCTGGTGGAGACGGCGCGCCAGTCCGTGGGCGTGATGCGCACGCTCTGGGACGCATCCGAAGCGAAGGCACGCGATGCCGTGTTCGCGGCCGGGGTGAAGCACAACGATGCCGACCTGGTGGCGTTCGCGCGCGCGTCGGCACCGCTGCTGTCCGAATACCGGCGCGACGCCGCCATGGACGCCCTGTACCGCCGCATCCGTGACCTGGCCTGAGAACAAACGCGATGTCCGAAGAAACCACACCGTCTCCCGCCACGCCGCTGCAACGCGGCATGGACCTGCTGTCGAACGCTGCCATCGCCGTGGCGGTCGTTGCCCTGCTCGGACTGGTAGTCGTACAGGGTTGGCAGGTGATCGCCCGCTACGTCATCAATGATTCGCCCAGCTGGACCGAGCCGGTCACCGTATTGCTGCTGACCACCGCCATGAGCCTTGGGGCCGCGGCAGGCGTCCATACGAACCGCCACTTCGGCTTCTTCCTGTTGGCCGATGCAGTGGGTCCTCGACTGAAGAAGCTGCTGCACGCCGTATCCCCGTTGATGATCGCCGCGATCGGCGCGGTGATGGCCTACTGGGGCGCAGTGCTGCTGTTCGACGGACTGGACATCCGCATCGCCGGCGCACCGATGCCGCAGAGCATCGGATACCTGCCGCTCTCGCTGGGCGGCCTGCTGATGGCGGTGTTCGCCCTGAATCGACTGCTCCTGGTGCTGCGCGCGCCGCTGACCGACGAGGCCCGCTGACCCATGGCGATCACCCTGCTGTTCTCGATCTTCGCGATCCTGCTGCTGATCGGCGTACCGGTCGCCTATGCGCTTGCGGCCGCCTCGCTGGCAACCCTGCTCTACCTGGATCTGCCCAGCATCGTGCTGGTGCAGCAGATTTCCTCGGGCACCGGCTCGGCATCGCTGATCGCGATCCCGCTTTTCATCTTCGCCGGCGAGATCATGCTGCGGGGTGGCATCTCCGAGCGCCTGATCAGCCTGGCCGCTTCGCTGGTGGGCCGCCTGCGCGGCGGCCTGGGCCAGGTCAGCATCCTGTCGTCGCTGTTCTTCGGCGGCGTGTCGGGCTCGGCCATCGCCGACGTCTCGGCCGTCGGTGGCACGATGATCCCGCAGATGGTCAAGCGTGGCTACGACCGTGATTTCGCCGTCAACGTCAGCATCACCGCCGCGCTGGTGGCGCTGCTGGTACCGCCGTCGCACAACCTCATCCTGTTTTCCGCAGCAGCCGGTGGCGGACTGTCCATCGCCGATCTTTTCGCCGCCGGCATCGTGCCCGCGCTGCTGATGACGGTGGTGCTGATGTTCACGGGATGGGCGGTGGCGTGCAAGCGAGGCTACGGTACCGAACCGTTCCCCGGCATGCGTGCGGTGCTGTTGCGGCTGGTTGCCGCGCTGCCGGGGCTGGGCCTGGTGGGCCTGATCTTCTTCGGCATCCGCGCGGGCATCTTCACTGCGGTGGAGAGCGCCGCCATCGCGGTCGTGTACGCACTGCTGGTGACCAGTGTGCTGTACCGCCAGTTGTCGCTGAAGGAGTTCTTCGCCACGGTGACGCATGCGGCGCGCACCACCGGCGTGATCCTGTTCGTGATCGCCACGGCGGCGGTGTTCGGCTGGCTGCTGGCCTACCTGCAGGTGCCAGCCGCTGCGGTCGACGCGCTGCAGTCGATCGCGCACAGCAAGTACACGGTGTTGCTGCTGATCGTGCTGGTGCTGCTGTTGCTGGGCACCTTCATGGATCTGGCGCCGATGATCCTGATCTGCACGCCGATCTTCCTGCCGGTAGCGAAGGCCTATGGCATCGACCCGATCCACTTCGGGCTGGTGCTCGTGTTGACGGGCGGCATCGGCCTGGTGACGCCCCCCGTAGGGTCCGTGCTTTTCATCGGCACGGCCATCGGCAAGATCACCATCGCGCAGAGCATGCGTACGATCTGGCCCTTCTGGCTGGCCGGCCTGGCCGTGCTGCTGATCGTGGCACTGTTCCCCGAACTCTCCCTTTGGCTGCCCAGGGCGATCAAGTAATGGCGGCGCGGCGCACGCTGTTGTTCTACGGGCTTCTGCTGGGCGCCGTCATGCCAGCGTACGCGCAACAAGGGACCGAAACGCCCTCGCTGGCGGGCTTCGAGGACGCCATCGATCACTGGCGCAACGTGCACGGCGACACGTATCCGCGCCATGCGCCGGAGCAGGTCGCGCAGATCGCCGACAACATCCTGCGCTATCAACGCATGGATGGCGGCTGGATCGAGAACCAGGATCCGGCACGGATCCTCGATGACGCGGAGAAGGCACGCTTCGATGCCGAGGCGCGCAAGTCCGGGGGCAGCTTCGACAACCGCAACATCTACACCCAGCTGGACTATCTGGCCACGGCCTACGCCATCACCGGCGATGCGCGCTACCGCGACGGCAGCCTGAAGGGCCTCGCATTCACGCTGGAACAACAGATTCCCGGATGCGGCGGCTGGCCGCACACGGTGCCGGCCACGCAGCCCTACCATCCGCACATCACCATCGCCGACGACGTCACCGCAGGCGTGCTGGGCACGTTGCGCAAGGTCGTCTCGGACACGCGCCGTTATGCCTTCGTCGATGCCGCGTTGCGTGCACGCGTGCAGTCCGCCATCGACAAGGGCGATGCCTGCCTCCTGACGTTGCAGGTACGGCAGGGCCGTACGCTGGCCGGCTGGGCAGGCCAGTACGACGCGCGGACGTTGCTGCCCGCACAGGGGCGCAAGTTCGAACTGCCGTCCATCGCGGGACAGGAAACCGTCGGCGTGGTCCGCTACCTGATGTCGATCCCCGACCCCTCGCCCGCCGTCGTGGCGGCCGTGGACGGCGCGGTGGACTGGCTGCGCAGGGTGGAGATCACCGGTTGGCGCATCGAGACCTTCGAGGCGCCGGCCGAGCAGTTCCAGTACCACAGCAGCGCCAAGGACCGTCGCCTGGTCGCCGATCCGTCGGCCACCGGCCTGTGGGCGCGCTTCTACGACGTGAAGGACAACAGCGTGGTGCTCGCGACACGCGACAGCCAGCGGGTCGCACGCTACGAAGACATTCCGCGCGAGCGCCGCACGGGCTACGAGTGGTACGGCAGCTGGCCGAAGCGGCTGCTGTCGAAGGAATACCCGCAGTGGAAATCGCAGCACACGTCGTCGAAGTAGAGGACTCCTGATGGCAATGAAGTCGTGGATGATCGCCCTGTGCCTGTTCGCACCACTGGCAGCGCTGGCGGGTGATGGCCACCGCGAACCGGCGTGGAAGCGCGGCATCGAACACCAGCGCCAGGCGGACCTGGGCGACGGCACGTTCCTCAATCCCGTGCTCGCGGGCGACCGCCCCGACCCGTCGGTACTGAAGGATGGCGAGGACTACTACCTCACCCTGTCGTCCTTCACCGCCTACCCCGGTCTGCCACTGTGGCATTCACGCGATCTGATCAACTGGCAGCCGGTCGGCCATGCGATCACGAAGAACGTCGGCTCGATCTGGGCACCGGACCTGATCAAGCACAAGGGCCGCTACTACATCTATTTCCCCGCGCGCGTCGGCGGTACCGAGTCGCCGCGACGCAGCAACTTCGTCGTGTGGGCCGACGACATCCGCGGCCCCTGGAGCGAGCCCATCGACATCGGGCTGCCGGGCCACATCGACCCCGGCCATGCCGTGGGCGAAGACGGCAAGCGCTACCTGTTCCTCAGTGCAGGCGACTACGTCCAGCTCGCCGACGATGGCCTGAGCACCGTGGGCGAGGTGAAGCACGTCTACGACGGCTGGCGCTATCCGGAATCGTGGGACGTGGAGGGCTACGCGCAGGAAGGCCCGAAGATCACCTTCCGCAATGGCTGGTACTACATGATCACTGCCGTCGGCGGCACCGCCGGCCCGCCGACCGGGCACATGGTGATCGTCGCGCGCTCGCGCTCCATCCATGGACCGTGGCAGAACGCGCCCAACAATCCGGTGGTACGCACCACCTCGCGCGAGCAGTACTGGTGGTCGCGCGGCCACGCTACGCTGGTGGAGGATGCCGGCGGACAGTGGTGGATGATCTACCACGGTTACGAGCGCGACTTCTGGACGCTGGGGCGGCAGGCGCTGCTGGACCCGATCGAATGGACCGACGACGGCTGGTTCGTCGCCAAGGGCGGCGACCTGAGCACGCCGTTGCGCAAGCCGGCGGGCACGGCGCTGGCATCGCATGGGATGGCGCTGTCGGATGACTTCCGCAGCGGGAAGCTGGGGCCGCAATGGGCGTTCTACGACCCCGCGCCGGGCGAATTCGCCCGCCTCGGTTTCGGCGACGGGGTGATGACGCTGCAGGGCAAGGGCACTTCGCCGCGCGACAGCTCGCCCCTGGGCATCATCGCCGGCGACCTGGCCTACCAGTTCGAGGTCGAAATGGAGGTGGAACCCGGCGCCCAGGGCGGCGCGGTACTGTTCTACAACGACCGCCTGTATGCCGGCGTGGGCAGCAACGGCGAGCAGTTCGTCATGCACCGCTACGGCCTGGAGCGCCCAGGCAGGCTGGCCCCCAGCGCCAAAGGGGGGAAGCTCTGGCTGCGGGTCACGCACAACCGCCACATCGTCACGATCCATACCAGCACCGATGGCAAGACCTGGACCAAGTATCCGGTGCAGATGGAAGTCTCGGGCTACCACCACAACGTGGCGGGCGGCTTCCTGGCGCTGAAGCCCTCGCTGTACGCCGCCGGCCAGGGCAAGGTGCACTTCCGTAATTTCCGCTACCGCGCGCTGGACTGACCCCCAACCGCTAGAATCCCTCAGACAGACGAACGGACCCGTACCCACTCCATGCCCGCGCGCAAGAAGCCCGAAAGCCCCGCCTCCCTGCCCATCGGCGGCAAGGCCGCGACCATCAACGACATCGCGCGGCTTTCCGGCGTCTCGAAGAAGACCGTCTCGCGCATCATCAACCACTCTCCCCTGGTCCGTAAGGACACCCGCGAGAAAGTGGAGACCTTGATGCGGGAAGTCGGTTACGTGCCCGATCCGATGGCGCGCGGCCTGGCGTTCCGCCGGTCGTTCCTGATCGGCATGGTCTACGACAACCCGACCGCGCAGTACATCGTGAACATGCAGTACGGCGCGCTGGACGCGTTGCGCGATTCGGGCTTCGAACTGGTGGTGCATCCGTGCGACAGCCGCAGCCCGGGCTACATCGACGGCGTGCGCCGCTTCGTGCAGCAGCAGAAACTGCACGGCGTGATGCTGGTACCACGCGCCTCGGAAGACCAGGCGCTGGCCGACATGCTGGCCGAGATCGGCTGCCGCTATTCGCGCATCGCCTCGGTGTCGATGGACACGCCCGCGCGGATGGTGGTCACGCACGACCGCGACGGCGCGGCGGAAGCCGCCGAATACCTGCTGTCCCTCGGCCACACCGACATCGCGCTGATCACCGGCCCGGCGGCGTACCGGTCGTCGATCGAACGCACAGATGGCTTCGTGCAGGCGCTCGCCAAGCGCGGCCTGGAGATCCCCAAGTCGCGCATCATCGAGGCCGGCTACACCTTCGAGTCCGGCGTGGTCGCGGCCGAGAAGCTGCTGTCCGGCAAGAACCGCCCCACCGCCATCTTCACCGGCAACGACGAAATGGCCGCCGGCGTCTACAAGGTCGCCATGCGCGCCGGCATCAACATCCCGCGCCAACTGTCGGTGGTCGGGTTCGACGACAGCCCGCTCGCCTCGCGCCTGTGGCCCTCGCTGACCTCGGTCCGCCGCAACACCCGCGACACGGGCCGCACTGCGGCCGCCATGCTGATCCAGCCGGAAGGCACGCCTGTGCTGGCCGCGGCCAGCATCCGCCCGCACCTGATCATCCGCGACTCCTCGCAGCCACCCGAGTAACACGTGTCGACACCAGGCGCAGCATGCCCGCCCGGTGCCGCACCGCAAAATGACACCGGTTACCAAAGCCCGTAGAATCGCCCCACGACCTAACCCGACGCCCCGCTCCACGGGCGTCCGCATCCACGGAGCCCCGCCCATGTTCTGCAAGACCTACCACGCCACCCATCCGGACATGATGGACGGGGCCAGCAACGACCAACTGCGCGACCGCTACCTGATCGGCAACCTGTTCGCTGCGGACACGGTGCAACTGAACTACTCGCACAACGAGCGCTTCGTGATCGGCGGTGCCGCGCCGGTCTCGAAGAAGGTCGACCTGCCGCGGCAGACCGAACCCGCTTCGGCCGCGGGCAAGCCCTTCCTCGAGCGTCGCGAACTGGGCGTGATCAATGTCGGCGGCGGCGCCGGCAAGGTCACCGTCGACGGCACGACGTACGCGCTCGGGCCGAAGGATGGCCTGTACGTGGCCATGGGCAGCGCCGACGTGGCATTCGAATCCGATGACGCGTCGAACCCCGCCAAGTTCTACCTCACCTCTACGCCGGCGCACGCGCGCTTCGAAACCAAGCAGCTCTCGATCAAGGATGCCGTCGCGCTGGAGCGCGGCGCGCTGGAAACGAGCAACGAGCGCACGATCTATCAGTTCATCGTGCCGGCCACCTGCCAGTCTTCGCAGCTGTTGCTGGGCCTGACCGTGCTGAAGACCGGCAGCGTGTGGAACACCATGCCGCCGCACCTGCACGACCGCCGCAGCGAGGTGTATTTCTACTTCGACCTGGCCGAGAACGACCGCGTCTACCACTTCATGGGCGAACCGGAAGCGCAGCGCCACATCGTCGTGCAGAACGACGAAGCCGTGGTGTCGCCGCCGTGGTCGATCCACATGGGCTCGGGCACCAGCAACTACGCCTTCATCTGGGCGATGGGCGGCGAAAACCTGGACTACACCGACATGCATGTGCTGGACATCTGCCAGCTGAAATGACCCTTCGCACGTAGAGCCGAGCTTGCTCGGCTGCACGACGGACCGAAGCACGCGATCAAGAACGCAGCGGAGCAAGCTCCGCTCCATCCAACCTGCAGCAGCACATATCGAGGGGCATCCCGATGGCAAGCAATCCGTTCAGTCTCGAAGGCAAGGTCGCGCTGGTGACCGGCGCCAACACCGGCCTGGGCCAGGGCGTCGCGCTGGCGCTCGCCGAAGCCGGTGCCGACATCGCCGCCGCCGGCATCGTCGAAGCCACCGAAACAGGAGAGAAGGTGCGCGCCCTGGGCCGCCGCTTCCTCAACCTGGACGCGAACCTGATCAGCATCGAGCCGGTCGAGCGCCTGGTGAAAGAGACCGTCGAGGGTCTCGGCGGGCTGGACATCCTGGTCAACAACGCCGGCCTGATCCGTCGCGCCGATGCGGTGGATTTCAGCGAGAAGGACTGGGACGACGTGATGAACGTCAACATCAAGTCGGCGTTCTTCATGTCGCAGGCGGCTGGACGTCATTTCATCGCACAGGGCAGCGGCAAGATCATCAACATCGCGTCGATGCTGTCGTTCCAGGGCGGCATCCGCGTGCCGTCGTACACGGCCAGCAAGTCCGGCATCGCCGGCATCACCCGCCTGCTGGCGAACGAGTGGGGCAACAAGGGCGTCAACATCAACGCCATCGCGCCCGGCTACATGGCCACCGACAACACCGCGCAACTGCGTGCGGACGAAGACCGCAACAAAGCGATCCTGGACCGCATCCCGGCCGGTCGCTGGGGTGAGCCGTCGGACCTGGGCGGAGCCGCCGTGTTCCTGTCCTCGCGCGCGTCGGACTACATCAACGGCGCCATCATCCCCGTCGACGGTGGCTGGCTGGCACGCTGACGCACCAGATCCTGTGGGAGCGACGTCAGTCGCGATGGAAGTATCCAGAAGTTCATCGCGACTGACGTCGCTCCCACAGGCGACATGAAGGACATGGCTGATGTTTCGTTCGCTCATCCTCGTCGCGCTTCTCGCCTGCTGTGCATCGGTGGCCGCCGCGCCCCCCCGCCAGGTCTTCATCGCCGGCGACTCCACCGCCAGCCACTACGGGCCGGAACGCGCACCGCGCGAAGGATGGGGCCAGCAGCTGCAGGGGTTCCTCGATGAGGCCTATGTGGTCCGCAACCACGCGCAGAGCGGGCGGAGTTCGCGCAGCTTCATCGCCGAAGGCTGGTTCGATGGCATGGCGAAGGACATGCATGCCGGCGACGTGCTGCTGATCCAGTTCGGCCACAACGACGAGAAGATCGAAGACCCCACACGCTACAACGAACCCCGGCAGGCATTCCCCGAATGGCTGGGGCGCTACCTGGCGTTGGCGCGACAGAAGGGTGCCACGCCGATCCTGGTGACCCCGGTAGCGCGCCGCAAGTTCGACCATGGGCAACTGCTCGACACGCACGGACTGTACGCGCAGGCGGTGCGCGATCTTGCGTCGCGGGAGAACGTGGGGCTGATCGACCTGTCGGCTGCCAGCATGGACTGGCTGCGCGCAGCCGGCGACGAGGCCAGCAAGGCCTATTACATGCACGTGCCGGAACAGGACCAGCGGGACGACACCCATTTCCAGCAGCGTGGCGCGGTGATGGTGGCCTGCCTGGTGGTGGCGGGCTGGAAACGGCTCGACCCCTCGCTTGCGGCCCACGTGAAACGCGACACGGACTGCGGCGCACCCGCCACTGCACTCGCGGATCGCAAGGCCCAGGCGAATCCGTCCCTGATCGTGAACGAGCGCGACATCGCGGTGGAGCAGCCGGGGCCGCACGGTGGCGCTGGCGTCACCGTTGCCCATCCGTTCTTCCGCGACGCACCTGCGCTCGGCTTCGAGTTCCGCAAGCGCGTGTTGCGCCGGGGCGCCGGCATCGGCCTGCACCAGCACCACAAGGACGAGATCTACTACGTGCTGGGTGGAAGCGGCATCTACGAACTGGACGGCGTGGCGCGCGAGGTCCGCGCCGGCGACGCGATGCTGACACGCCCCGGCAGCACGCATGCGATCCGCCAGCACGGCGACGCGGACCTGGTGCTGCTGATCATGTACGGGAAGAAGCAGGAGTGAGCCGGAAGGACTGACACGTGAGGGGAAGAGCGCCCTGGCTCACTCCCCACGCCTCTCCCCTCATTTCTCCAGCGCAGGCGCGGGGCGATCCCAGCGGCGATAGGTGGCTTCCAGCGCACTGCGCAGACGCCGGTACTGCGCGGTGCCGGGTTCGGCCTGCAGGCGACCGGCGACTGCCTTCCACCCGCCTTCGTGATCACGCGACCACTCGCGCACGACGGCGCGGCACGGCTGTCCCACGATCTGCGCCAGCGCGCACGCCATGAAGATATCGCCGGCGGTCCAGTCCGGTTGCTGCTGCATCGCTTCCACGTAGGCACGCGGCACGGTGTAGTAGCGCGCCATCTCGTCTGCGAAGGACGCGGGGTAGCGGCTTGCGTAGTCGTTGATGTCCGCCAGGTGGCGATCCACCGAAGCGTCGCCGGTGGCGGGCGCATACGCCGCCGTGGCGTCCTGCGCGGCGACGGGCGCGCACAGCGCGGCCGACAGGCAGGCCAGCAAGGCAAAGGGGGGCAGCGCGCGCTTCACGGCGCCATTGTGCCCCACGGCCATCGCCTTCGCTGGGTGCATTCAGGCATCCGGTACGGATTCGATCGTCGCAAGCGCATCCGACAGCTGCCCTGCGTTCTCCACCACCCGCAGGCGCGGCGCATCGTGGGCCACGCCATGCTCGGCCTCGAGCGCCCACGTCACGTGGTATGGCATGTGGATGCCCCAGCCGCCGAGACCCAGGACGGGTTCGATGTCCGACCGCAGCGAGTTGCCGACCATCGCGAACCGTGACGGCTCGACCTCGAGTTCGCGCAGCACGCGCGCATAGGTGGGCTCGTCCTTCTCGGACACCACCTCGATGCGGTGGAAGAGATCCGCCAGGCCGGATTGCGCGATCTTGGCCTCCTGGTGGAACAGGTCGCCCTTGGTGATCAGCACGATCTCGTGGTCGGCGGCGATGCGCTCGACGGCCTCGCGGATGCCCGGCAGCAGATCCACCGGATGCAGCAGCGTGGTGCGCCCGATCTCAATCACCCGGTGCAGGTCGCGTGCGCTGATGCGTTCGTCGGTCAGCTGGATAGCGGTCTCCAGCATCGACAGCGTCATGCCCTTCACGCCGTAGCCGAAGATTTTCAGGTTGCGGCGCTCGACATCCAGCAGGTGCTGGTGCGTGCGCGCGTCGGCGAGGTCCACGTAAGTGCCGAGGATGGCCTCGAAGTCGGCCTCGGCCTGGCGGTAGTAATCCTCGCTCTTCCAGAGCGTGTCGTCGCCGTCGAAGCCGACCCATCGGATGCGCGCCATCTGATCCCTGCCCTGCATTCTTCACGAAGGCCGCGAAGGATAGCAGCCAGCCCAGCCGTCAATGAAAACGGCCGCCATCGACATGGCGGCCGTGATGGCATTGCGGCATGCCTCTGCGTCGTGCGCTAACCCCCGCTGCTGGGCGGCGGTGTGCTGCCGTCGGTGGCCGGCGGCGTGGTTTCCGGCGCGTTGGGATTGGCCGGCGGCGGGAGGTTCGGATCGGTCGGCGGTACGGCCGGATCCGTCGGGGTGGGTGATGGCGGCACCACGTTGTCGGTGGGCGGCGCGGTTTCCACCGGCTCCGGTGCACTCGGCGGCGGAGTGTCTTCCGGCTTGGGACCGCACGCCGTCATCAAGCCCGCGCTGAGCAGCGCAAGGCCGAGGCCCAGCGTCAAGGTACGGGTGGGATTCTTCATCGGTTCCTCCATGCAGCATGGTTCATTGGGAATGGATGTGCAGTGACTTCAGGGGTTGTCCTGCCGCGCATGCACCGCGTACTCCTCCGGTGTCAGGCGACCGTCGGCATCCTTGTCGAGCGTGCCGAATACCTGCGCCAGTGGCGGGTCGACAGCCGCTTCGTCCTTGCTGATCGCGCCATCTGCATTCTGGTCCAGGTCCTGGAACGGGCGCGGTACGGGGGTCGTGGGGGGTGGGCTCGTCTGCGGCGACGGTCGTTCCTCGCCGCGCTGCGGCACCTCCTGCGCATGGGCCAGCGGTGCAGTGGTGAGTGCGATGACAGTGGCCAGCGCACCCAGGCAGGACAGCGTCTTCGTGTTCATGGATCCCTCCTCGTCATCGAGTTCCCTCCGGAAGAGAAAGGGCGGCACGACAGGCCGCCCTTTCCGGCGGGTCACACGCTGGCGTCATGGCGCCGCGATCGACCCGGTGCGATGGGCCGGATTACTTCTGCTGGTCGCCGTAGTTCTTGCTCACGAAGGCCTTGTATTCGTCGGCGGTGAGCTTGCCATCGGTGTCGGCGTCGGCCTGGTCGAAGACCTGGCTGAGGCCGGCGTTGGCGGAGGCTTCCTGCTTGCTGATGGCGCCATCGCCATCGGTATCCACGTCAGCCCAACCCTGCTTGGCCTGCGTCGCGGACTGCGTGCTCTGGGTGGGACCCTGGGTCGCCGCGCCGGTCGCCTGTTCGGCCGTCGGCTCGGTCTGGCTCTGCTGCGTCGCCGCGTCTTCGGTCTTTTCCTGCGCGAACGCCAGCGGCATGGCCAGCGCGGCGCTCAGGGCGACCAGGGCGATCAGCGGCTTGCGGTTGTTCTTCGTCATGTCAGTGCTCCGTTCTGTGGGAGTGCGTCCGATTGCGCACGGCCCCACCTTGCAACGTCGCTTCTGAACGAAACTGGCGCGCTGAAATGAACGTGCACGCACGCTTAACCACAAGCGGATTCGCATCGGCTAGCCCCGTGTTAGGGCGTCGTGAGCGTGTCGTCAGGCGCGTGTGGAATGCGTGATGCCGCGCATCGTTTGCCGTTAGGTATTCGTTTCCTGCCCGCTTTTCGACGGCACTCAATCCGGCGTTTTCTTGCTGAACCATTGCCAACCAAGGGCGACGCCGCTCAACGCGCCGGCGATTTCCAGCACCACGCGCGAGCCGAGCGAATCGGGATCGTGGATACCCTGCAATGCCAGTCGCGCATACAACGGAGATTCCAGTTTCGAAATGCCCAGGTAGAACATGTTCCAGGTGTCCACCCCGGCACCGAAGATCACGGCCGAGACGCAGGCCCAACCGACGGCATGCCCCATCGACCAGCGCATCCTGGTGCTCACCCAGTTCCAGAACAGGAAGCAGAGCACGCCCAGCACGAAAGCGATCAGGCCCGCTTCGATGGCGCCCAGCACGCCGTAGTGCAGGGGCAGATTCATCGCGCGCACCCTTCCAGGACGCACGCTGCGGTGTGTGGATTCGTGTAGCGGTGCATGGACAGGCATTCCCCGGCGCGGGACCGCGCCTGACGCCACAGGTTAACCGATGCGATCCCGCCCCGTGCGGTGCTGGCATGATGGCGCCATTGCCGCAACGGGAGCATCGCATGAGTCGTCTTTTGCTGGCCGGCGCGACCGGTCTGGTAGGACAGGCGACGCTGCGGCGCGCACTGGCATCCGCACGGGTGCGCCAGGTGGTCGCGCCCACGCGCAAACCCCTCGCCCCCCATCCCAAACTGCTGAACCCGGTCGTGGATTTCGAGGCACTGCCCCCCGATGCGGAGTGGTGGCGAGTGGATGCCGTGGCCTGCGCGCTGGGCACGACGATCCGCGATGCAGGTTCGCAGGACGCATTCCGGCGCGTGGACCACGACTATCCGCTTGCGATCGCACGCCACGCCCATGCACACGGCACGCAGGCCTTCGCGCTGGTGTCGGCGATGGGCGCCGATGCAGGTTCGCGGATCTTCTATTCGCGCACGAAGGGCGAGGTCGAAAACGCACTCGCCGCGATCGGCTTCACATCGCTCACCTTGCTGCGCCCGGGCCTGCTGGGCGGCGAACGCGTGCAGCACCGGGGCGGCGAACGTTGGGCGCTGCACGTGCTGGGTGCGCTGGATCCGGTCCTGCCGAAGCGCTACAGGATCGTGCCTGCGGACCGCGTGGCGCAGGCATTGCTGGATGCGGCCATGGATGCGGTGCCGGGGCGGCACGTCATTCCATCGGAGCATTTTCTGGGCTGATGCCCTCGGGTCATGCGTCAGGCTCGTCCACGCGTACCTGCACGCCGTCGGCGACGATGCGGTACTCGGCCTCGGCTACCGCGGTTCCCGCACTGGTTTCCTTCGCAGTGTGGTCGCGCGCCGCCGATGACAATGTCACCCGCGACAGCACGCCATGCACCTGCGCATGTCCTCTCACGTCCTTGGGCACGTAGAAATCGTGATCGCCCAGCAGCACGCGCGCGCCATGTCCGTCGTCCTCGAGCATCACCCAGCAGCCCTTCTTCTGGCAGACATCGACGACGCGTCCGCTGAAGACGCGCGCCTGGCCTTCGTACGCTGCCGGTTGCGCGAGCGCCTGTGCCAACGGCACCACCGCACCGGCGGGGATGTCGGCACCGTACTTGTCCCAGGCAGTGTCGGACGCCATCACGGGCGCTGCGACCACCACAGAACAGATCATCGCCAACCAACGTTGCATGGCCATTGCCTCCGGGGGAATGGAGGCATCTTACCTGCGCCCCGGTCCACCGGTTCAGTGCAGGAGGCCGTGGTGCACGAGCTGCAGGCGTTGTGTACCCGTCGCGGTGATGGCCTGGCTGGCGCGTTCGAGCAGGCGTTCGTCCTCCTCATCGATCACCACCAGCACCTTGCCTGCGGCGATCTCGGTGCGATAGTCGCGGCGTACTTCGCTGGGCACGGAGGAACCGGCCAGCGCCGCCGCCCAGCCACCGACCGTCGCGCCAACCACCGTGCAAAGCAGCACCGCCGCCCACGGGATGCCCACCGCAGGGATGGCCATGGCGAGCAGGCCGATGACCAGACCGACGACACCGCCGCCCACCAACCCGCGCGCCGCCGCCGGCATGAAGTCGGTGGGGGAGCCTTCCTTGTCGGCATCGGGCATCTGCGTCATCTCGATGTCCGGACGCCCGACAAGGGACGCATGATCGGGGCGGATGCCCAGATGCAATGCCACATGCAGGGCCGCCTCGGCGGTGTCGATGTCGGGGGCGCTGAACACGCGTCGCGTCTTCATGGCGATCTCCAGGCCGACGCGGGAGGGCCGACCGTAAGGACCACGCTAGACCGCGATGGGGAAGCAGCGAGTGAAAAAATCCAACCGTGGCTGACGCGCCGACACACGGTGGGCACGCGAGAAGTTCAGAGCGCGGGACGCTCCGGTGCCTGCTTGCGTCCCAGCGCGCGCAGATAAAGCTCGTACAACGCGGTGACCTTGGATACGTATTCCTGCGTTTCCGCGTAGGGCGGCACGCCGCCGTAGCGCGACACGGTGCCGATGCCGGCGTTGTAGGCGGCCGCGACCAGCGTCAGGTCGCCCTTGTAACGGCGCATCAGCCCACGCAGGTGGCGCGCTCCTGCGTTGATCGATTCGGTGGAGGAATACGGGTCGGCGACGCCGTACTCCTTCGCCACGTCCGGCATCAGCTGCATCACGCCCATCGCGCCCTTCGGCGACAGCGCCTTCGCATCGAAGTCGCTCTCGGCATGCGCGACGGCACGCAGCCAGGCGTCGTCGACGCCGGTCTGGCGCGCGGCCGCCTTGAACTCGGCGGGATAGCGGTCCAGTCGTGGTTTACCCACCCTGCCCAGACCCGGATGGGCGGGCTCACCCGGCGGGGTCTGCACGGTGAATTTCAGGTAGGGGGTGGAACCCGGCAGGTTGCGCGTGGAATACACCTTCTGCCCGTCCTGCTCGCGCTCGTACAGCGTGCCGCTGAATACGCCCATCGAGCCCCACAGGTTCGGCGTGCTGACGGCGTTGTCGTCGATCTCCCTGGCCGCGCACTTGGATCCGGGTTCCGGCGCCGTGGCCAGGCTGACGGTGCCGGCCTGCACGCACCGGTACACCGTACGCGCGCCCGCTTCGGTGCTGGCCAGGGCCAGCACTGTCAGCAGTAAGCCGGCGGCGCGTCGGAGAGGGTGCATGGGCGGCGGATTCTAGGCCCGGCAAGCTGAAGGGCACCCTGAATCACGCTTCCCGCGCCGACGGCCGGCCAGTCTGGCCCGGTCCCTGCTGCGCCGCAGCAGCCAAGCGCGTAAAATGCCGGCCTCTTTCACCGCACCCCCTCGGAGCACGCAATGGGCCTGGATCTGGTCAGCGCCGGCAAGAACCCGCCGGACGAAATCAACGTCATCATCGAGATCCCCAAGGACGCCGAGCCGGTGAAGTACGAGGTGGACAAGGCCAGCGGCGCGATCTTCGTCGACCGCATCCTCTCCACGCCCATGCGCTACCCCTGCAACTACGGCTACGTGCCGCACACGCTGTGCGGCGACGGCGACCCGGCCGACGTGCTGGTGGTCCTGCCGCTGCCGCTGATCCCCGGCTCGGTGATCCGCTGCCGCCCGGTCGGCGTGCTGCGCATGAGCGACGAAGCCGGCAGCGACGAGAAGCTGCTGGCCGTGCCGGTGGACAAGGTGTTCGCCGGTTACAGCCACATCGCCGACATCGACCAGGTCAGCCCGCACTGGCTGGAGCGCATCGGCCACTTCTTCGAGCACTACAAGGACCTGGAGAAGGGCAAGTGGGTCAAGCTGGATGGCTGGGGCAATGCCGCCGAAGCCAAGGCCGTGTTGGTGGACGCCATCGCCCGCCAGGCCGCGCAACCGGACAGCGAGAAGCACAAGTTCTGATTGCGCCCCCGCGCATCAACCGGAAAGGCCGCCCGCAGGGCGGCCTTTTTTCTTCCTGCGATCAGAGACCCGCGGCGCGTGCCGCGCGTTCGATCGTGGCTTTCCACTGCACGAGACGCGGCTCGATGTCGGCCGCATGCCGCCGCCACTTGTCGGGATCGGGCTTCGACAGGGTGTAGCGCGACAGGGGAAGCTGCCCACCTAGTTCGCGGTCCCAGGACCACCCTGCCCATTCGCTCAGGCGCCGTGCCTCCCCTTGAGGGTCCTGCACGAAGCGTCCGTAGTCGACCGATACCCGGTCGGCAGGCGACAACGCATCCAGATCGTCCAGCATGAGGCGCGTGGCGGTTTCCCACTGGCTCGCCACGATCTCCCCTAGGTCCTTCCCGTTCAACGCCTGCCAACCCGGCGTCAGCAGGAACGACCACGCCGGTCCCTGCCAGCCGGGCAGGTTGTACATGCGGAACCGGCCGGACTGCCACCCGTCGATCATGCTGCCCCAGACCTGACGGGGATCGCGATGCAGGTAGATGAACTTCGCATCGGGGAACACCGCCTTCAGGAACGGAATGCGCAACGCGTTCTTTGGCGTCTTCTCCAGCATGCGGAGCGTCGCATCCGCGTCGGGTGGATTGCCCTCACGATCACGCAGCGCATCGAAGAACCGGGAGCGCAGCGCCTGCACGACAGCCGGCGTGGCATCGGCAAGCCCCAACTGGTTGGAGTGGAACGCGCGCTGGGCCGGGGCAAGGCCCTCGACGCCCTCGATCAGCAGATGGCTTTCATCGCCGATCGTGTGCACGCCAGGCGCACCGGACAGCGTCTCGAACAACAGCGTGGAGCCCGAACGCGGCGGACTGACGATGAAGACGGGCTGCTTCCAAGCGGGGACTTTCGCTGCGACACCCGTGCGCGCCTGCCCCCCGGGGCTGGCTGGCCTGGCGCCATGCGGATCGCGGCGCGCGGACTCATCCACGTCGGCGGCCAGAGCCATGCTGAAGATGTGCGCCTTCAATGCTGCCAGCAGGCCGAGTCCGTTCTGCAGACGGACCTGCGCGACGCCCGCCTGCGCGAGTTTTTCCTGGGTGTCCTTCAGCAGCGTCCTGAAATGCGGCAGTCCCGACGCCTGGTTGCCATGGCAGGCCCACACGCCGTGCCAGTGGCGCGCAAAACGCGTCAGCAACGCATGGATCGCGGGCAGCTGCGGGGTCCGTTCGGCGTCGTTGATCAGGAAGGCGATGCATTCGCGCAGCTCCCACGGTGTCATCACGTCGGAAGCATTGAACGATTCGTAGTCCAGCGTCGCCCGGTGGCCCTGCATCGGCGCGATCCGTCGTGGCGCCCAACCCGGCTCGCGCCGCTCCGGGGTCCTGCCCTGCTCCAGCAGGTCCCAGAACGCGACACCGCCCACCGTATCGGCCACCAGGTGGATGCGCGTTTCGCTGCCTTCATTCAGGACCCGGTGGTGGCGCCAGGTGTCGAAGATCCAGCACTCGCCCGCCGCCATGTTCACTTCGCTGTCGCCGCACTGGAAGCGCACCGAGGGCGTGGTGATGATCGGCACGTGAACCCGCATGTGGTCACGCCAGTAGTAATTGATGTCGACATGCCCGGTGACTTCGGACTGTCCCGAGAGACGCATCAGGCGGGAACGCCCCCACGTGGCGCCGAGGGATTCCAGCACCTGCATGAGGTACGGCAGCCGCTCCAGCGAAGGCGTAGGCCGCATCCGTCCCGTGACCTGGTCGCTGTCGGGATCGCCTTCCGTGGTGATCAGCGCGAGCGCGCTGTTGCCGGGGATTCCGCCCGGATGGGATCGCCAGCATGCCTCGTCGATCGTCCGCACCTCGCGCGCCAATGCCTCGGCGTCGAAGGCAACGGGCAGCTGGATGAAGGGGGCGGGCAGCTTCATGGGGTCGTGCGGATCTCGGCAAGGCCCCGGGGACGGGACGGTGTATCGGTACGCCGGATGATACCAACCGCCGCCACGCCGCCGTGCCCACAAAGAACGACGGCCCCTTGCGGGGCCGTCGTGGTGCAGCATACGCGTCGATCCGGAGATCAGAAGCGCTGGGTGTACTTGACGTACAGGTAACGATCGAAGTCGAAGCCACCGTAGTACGCGAAGTCGCTGTGGCGGTACTCGGAGTTCGAGAACATCAGCGGACCCTTGTGGTCGAACACGTTGTTGGCGCCGATGGCGATCGTGGCATCCCACGGCGCCTTGTAGCTGACCTGCAGGTCATGGAACGTGTTGGAACCGACGCGGCGGATCGCATCCTCTTCACCATTGGCGATGTGGTCCGGCTCGGTGCAGGGACGGTTCGGCACGCAGCTTTCCTTCATGCCCGAGTAGTAACGGGCCGTCCAGTTGACTGCGAACGCACCCAGCGACCAGTCCACGCCCAGGTTCGAGCGCACACGGAAGATGCCGGAATTGCCCACGTTGCCCACGATGATCTTCTCGCCGGCCGAGTTCTCGGCTTCCTCGTCGTAGACGCTGGTGTAGGACGAGGTCCAGTCGAACGCGATCTTGCCGAACGACTGCTCCGGGAGCGCGTACTTCACGCCCAGGTCGAAGCCTTCGGTCTCCATCGCGCCGAGGTTGGCCAGGCCGTAGAACAGATCGGTGATGTGGCCGTCGCTGGCACGCACGATGCCTTCGCAGCGGGCACTGTTGCCCAGCACATAGCAGTCACGCAGGATGCGGTCCACGCTATCCTCGATGATCATGTTCTTCAGCTCGTAACGGTACCAGTCCAGCGAGATGTCCAGACCTTCCACCCAGCGCGGTGACCACACCAGGCCCATGGTCTTGCTCTTGGACGTTTCCGGGACCAGCGTGGGGTTGGAGCCGGTGATGAACTGGTCCGGGGTGGCGCACGGATAGGTCGTGCAGGGCACCAGGCCCTGGCCCAGCTGCACGTAGCCGAGCGGAACGCCCGCGCCGGTGCAGGCCGCGTTGCCGTTGACGCTGTTCACCGCGCCGACGCCGCAGGGGTCGGTGTAGTTCTCGAAGCTGGTGCCGATGCCGCCGTACAGGTTGTCGATCGTCGGGGCGCGGAAGCCCTCGGCGTAGGTGCCGCGGACCAGCAGCTCGTCGATCGGACGCCAGGTGAAGCCGAACTTGCTGTTGATCGTGTCGCCGAAGTTGCTGTAGTCGGAGTAGCGGCTGGCGACGTTGAAGGTCAGTTCCTTCGCGAACGCCATGTCAGCCAGCACCGGGATGTTCAGCTCGACGTAGACCTCGTCGACCGAATAGTCACCCTCGGTGGTGGTTGCACCCAGGCCGGTGCTCTGGCCCGACTGCGCGAACGCGTCCGGCACGAAGCGACCCTGCTCCTTGCGGTGCTCCACGCCCACCGCGATGCCCAGATCGCCGGCCGGCAATTCGAACAGCGTGCCCGCCAGATTGGCGGTGTAGCTGGTGGTACGGGTCAGGCCGGTATCGGTGAACCACGGGAACAGGAATTTCTGCAGCTCAGGATCGGACAGCGAGCCCGGGCCGGCGACGCCGTAAGGCAGCAGCGGGTTCCACGGACGGCAATCGGACAGCGGGGTCGGATCGGCCGCGCTGCCGCACTGGGCGACACCGTCGGCATTGATGAACGACGGACCCAGCGCCTGGCGCGAGGCGATCAGGCTCATGTCGCCGCGCGCACGCTTGGTCGACTGGTTGCGGTTGATCAGCGCACCGACATCCCAGTCCCAGGTCTTGCCGCCCAGGTCGAAGAAGCCGGCGAAGCCGCCCGCGAAGCGGTAGGTTTCCAGCTCGCTGTCGGTGGTGCGCGGCATTTCCCACAGGCGACGACGGAACGTGGTGTCGCCCGGCATCGGGTTGAACGCACTGTCGGCGGACAGCGGCGTGCCGAACGCGGCCGACTGGTACGGATAGCCGGCGATCTGCGACTGGGTGGAGCGATGGTTGTACAGCACGTCGGCGTTGAACGTGACGTTGTCGGTCAGGTCGTAGTTCGCATTGACGAACACCGAACGGCGCTCGATGCCCGTGGACAGGAACATCTGCTGGTTGGCATTGGCATTGTCTGCTGCCGTGTGCAGCACATAGTCGCCACGCACTCCAGGAGTACCGCCGTCACGCAGCGTATACCAGAGCTCGTCCGCCGGAGCGACGTAGCCGGGCTGACCCGGTCGCAGGCCGGGCGTCTGGCACGGATCGCAGAACGAGCCGTTCTGGCTGATCGGGCTCCAGCCCGAACCCGGATAGTTTGGACCGGCGTTGCCGTCCTTGGAGAACCAGCGGTCGGCGGCGGAGATCGGGTCTTCCTTCGAGTACTCGACCGACAGCGTGACGCCGCCACGGTCGCTGGCCGAGCCCACGGTGAAGGAGTACTGCTTGGTGTCGCCGTCGCCTTCGCCGGTCTGGCCGATGTACGCCGAAGCCTCGGCGCCTTCGAAGCGCTTGCGCGTGATGACGTTGACCACGCCGGCGATCGCGTCGGAACCGTAGATGGCGGATGCGCCGTCCTTCAGCACTTCGATGCGGTCGATGGCCGACATCGGGATCTGGCTCAGATCCTGGTAACCACCGGTGGTGGCGCCCAGGCGACGGCCGTTGACCAGCACCAGGGTGCGGGTCGCGCCCAGGTTGCGGATGTCGACGTAGTAACCACCCACGTTCTCGCCCGAGGCCAGCGCTTCGGAACGCGCGATCGCGGGGGAACCGGCGGAGGTCAGGTTCTGCAGCACGTCGGCCACCGAGGTGAAGCCCTGCTTCTCGATGTCCTCACGCGCGATGGTGATGATCGGCTGCTGCGTTTCCATGTCGGCGCCGCGGATGCGGGAGCCGGTGACTTCGAGGCGATCGAGCGTGGTGGTGCTCGAGGGCGCATCGGTGGTTTCCTGCGCCATGGCGAACGCCGGGACCAGTGCGATGGCAATGCCGGCCGGCAGCAAGCCGACCCGCATCGCGCGACGCGGACTACGATGGTTCATTGAATCTCTCCTCAGGGGAACGTGTTGCGTTATGGGCGTGTTAAAACGCCTTGCAAACTTACGTTCCAGTCTTCACGGCCGCTTTGCGCACGAGGGCCGATGACTTTGCCGAGTCTGTCCTCGACGCAGTCGATGCCATGCGATAGCGACTGGCCGAGGTTCCGAAGCGCGCACGGAAAGCACGCGCGAAGCTGCAGCAATTGTCGAAACCCGATGCCGCGGCGACTTCGCCCACCATCATCGAGGTGTTGCGCAGCAGTTCGGCCGCATGCTCCAGCCGCATCCGTGCCGCGGCCGCCTGCGGACTCTCGTCGTACAGACTGTAGAAGGTGCGCGAGAAGTACCAGCTGGAGAAACTGGTCAGTTCGGCCAGTTCACTGATCCGCACCACGCGGTCGCAATTGCCCTCCAGATAGAGGCGCGCGCGCTGCAGGCGGCCGAATACCTGGCGCTTGCGGCTGCGTGAACGCCCCGGGCAACGCTGGATGTAGTCGGAGAACTCCTGCTGGATGGCCACCATATGCAGCAGCAAGGGGCGGAGTGCGAGGAAATCCGGGCCTTGCGGGGCGTGCCGGGACACCGCGCGCCACAGGCGCAGCAGGGTCAGCGCATCGCGTCGGGACAACCGCCCACGACCGGCATACAAGGGGCTGTCGGCGAATCGCGCCATCGCGCGCAGGGCATCCGCGCTCAGCGCCACCCCCAAGCACAGGCCATAGCGGTCGCTCTGCACCAACGGCTTGGAGTCGCGCTCCAGTGCGATCCAGTGCCCCCGGCGCAGCCGGAAGCGTCCTTCCTTGGCCTCCACCCACGAGGTACCGCGCAGCTGCACCCACACGGTGAACACGTCGGCACCCGCCTGCACGGCACCCAACCGCGAGACCGCGATGCAGCCGTTCGGATCCTGGCCATCGGCCGCATCGGCGCGGACCACTTGTCCGCGGTCCCCCCACAAGGTTTGCTCCATCGGTCATTCCACTTTGCGCAACAGGAGCAGTGGATGTGCCGGAACATGGCGGTCGGCGCAGGAAATTGCGCGGAAAACCCGCCGAAATCTCCACGAATCCACTTCCGAAGAACTTGCGAAAGTGTTTTCTTTTTCTGGATCAGCGACTTACCAGAACCGCACCGGGGGCGTCGCCGCCGTTCGCCGCAACGACAGCAGGCCGATGTCGGACCCGTCGTTGATCGCCATTGAGACGTACGCCACACGCGTGCGCGCATGTGCGCTGAAACCATTGATCGTGGAGAGATGGTCCGGCTCAAGGCATCGGGGGGGCGGATGCGAGCGTCCTGCCCCGATGTGGCGCAGGCTGACATAGCACCCGGCCCGTTGTTCGAGGTACTCGATCTGACCGTCCTCGGTGACCGTCCAGGTGCGGTAACGCTGGCTGGCCGGGTGATTGCCATCGATCTGGCGAATGCTGGCGGGAGACAGGGACAGGTCCGCCTGCCACAGCCCGTCGTGGCCCAGCCGGGTGAACAACACCCGCCCCTGTGCGCCGTCAGGGCGCGCGAACGACACGCCCTCGATGGTGGCAACCTGCCGCCACGGCGTGCTGCTCCGGTCGAACAGCACCAGTTGCTGGCTGTCCCCGCGCCCCGCGACCACGAAGATCCGCGCCGGGTCCGGCGAATAGGCCGCGAACAGCAGGTCCTCCAGCGCCACCGGCACCGCCAGCGACTGCAGCTGGCCGCTGGCGGGGACCAGTTCGTGCAGGCCATAGCGCCCGGCACCGTCCGTCCCGACGACGAGCACCCGCTTGCCGTCCGGCGACCACGCAGGCAGGTGGCGGGACTCGGGATGGATGCCCTCGATCAGGCGCAACGACGCGGGGCGTTCCATGTCGGCCCACCAGAGGGCGTAGTCGCCGGAGCGGTCGGAGGTGAACACGATCTGGCGGCCATCCGGCGCCACCGACGGCAACGTGTCACGACCGGTGGAAGGGAACAGCCGTTCCGGCACGGGCAACTTCCCGTCCATCGCCGGCGCACTGCTGATGCGGTAGACGCCGAACTGCGGCTTGCGCTGCACGAACGCCAGCTGGTCGGCACGCGCTGCAATGGCCGGCGTCTGTGCATCTTCAATGCCGAGATCCTCGATGCGACCATCCTGCAAGGTCAGGCGATACAAACGCGTGTGACTGTCGACGCGGCGCCCGAACACGATGGCCTTGCCGTCCGGGGTCCAGTCCCAGCCGCGCAGTTCCGCGCGCTGATGGGTGAGGCGCTCCGCCCGTCCCCCTTCTGCGGGAATGCGCCACAGGTCGCCCAGCGGCGTGTTGCGGACAAAGGCGATCCATTTGCCGTCCGGCGAATAGCGCGGCGCGGTATCGACATCTTCGTCGCTCGCGCCGTAGTCCAGCGCACGCCAGCGCCCCGTGGCGAGGTCCAGCAGGCGCAGGCCCGGTTCGCCCGCCCCCGTCAGCGGACTGCTGAACACCAGTCCATCGCCGCCAGGCATCCAGTCGAAACTGGGCCGGTTGTTCGGATCGCAGATCCCGAGCGTGCGCGGTTCCCCGCCACTGGCCTGGACCGCCATGATCCGGCAGTCCTTGCCCGGGAAGCGGCGCAGGAACGCGATTTCACGGCCACTGGGCGACCACTCCGGGTTGCTGTCCCATGCGCCCTCCGGTGGCACGGTCAGGGTGCGCGGCTGGGCCGGCTCGGTGGTCTGCACCATGACCGCGGTGCCCGCCAGTTCTTCCGTCAGGCTGGACAGATAGGCGACCTGCGAACCGTCCGGCGACAGCGTCGGTGACAGTTCGAATCCGGGTGCCGAGGTGATCAGGCGATACGGACGCGGTGCAGGTACCAGTGTCTGCACGCCGGGCTCCACGGCAAGAGGGCCGCTGCGGGTCCCCATCATCCAAAGACCCCACGCTGCGATACCCAACGCCAGTACGCCCAGCCCGATGCCCCAGGCCCAGCGACGGAACAAGCGTGGGTCTGGCGACTGCCCTGCGTTGGCCATCACCGGAACCGGCGCCGCCGCGTGTCGGGATGCATCGTCGACCGGCACGACGACGGGGGCGTCAGCTGGCGCGGACGAAGCAGAGACAGGTTCATCGGCGGCAGGCGGCGAAGCATCGTCGCCTGCCGCCGGCAACCACTCCACCGACGCCAGCAGGCGATACCCGCTCTTGGCGATGGTCTCGATATAGCGCGGACCATCGCCACGCTCACCGAATGCCTTGCGCAACTGGGTGATGGCCTGGGTGACCACATCGTTGGTCGGCAGCGTGTCGGGCCAGACCACGGCCAGCAGCGTGTCGCGTGTGACGACCCTTCCAGGCGCGTCGGCCAGCGCCAGCAGCACGCCCATCGATTTGGGCGTGATGCGCGCGGGCTTGCGGGCACCCGGCGCGCGGATCTCGCGCAGGGAGATGTCGACGAAGCACTCGCCCACCTTCAGGTGTTCGGCAGGGGGCACGATGGGGGCTCGGCAGGTCGGGGCATGTGGGGGCGGATGCTGCGCCGGCGCCCTTGTCCCGTCATGTGCCTGAATACCTGTCACCGGCCGGATCGTTCAATCCGGCAGATTCGGCAAAGTGCAGGAACAGCATGGGGAAAGCGCACCGTCGCGGTGCATTTTACAGTGACCGCCGTGTTCCCCCTGAACGGGAACATCACAGGCAACCTCTCTCTCTCGCCGACGTCCTATTACAACCTGCTCCAGTATTCGCGCCCCCGGGCGCGAATTTTTTGCCTGCCTGAAACGCTCAGCCTTCCTTGCGCACCGGGTGCTTGAGGATCGTCAGGCCGATCAGCCGCGATACCACCACGGCGATGTACATCACGCCCGCGAACTGCTCCAGCATCACCAGCGCGCGGGCCTGGGGCTGGATGGGGACGACATCGCTCAGGCCTACGCCCGACAGCAGGCTGAAACTCAGGAACAGCAGCTCCATCCAGCTGCGCGGCGACTGCGGATCCACCGCAGCGGTGAAGCTGCCCGGATACCACTGCTGGCAGACCGAGAACGAAAAGGCGAAGGCCCATGCGAGCAGCGTGAACGTCGCGCCCGCGGCGAACAGTTCGTCGCTGGTGACCGAGTGGTCCTGCAGCATGTAGGCGATCAGGCTGCCCGCCGTGTAGAAGTACAGTCCGCTCTCCAGCAGGTGGGCGTAGATGCCCAGCGCAGGCTGGTCGAAGATGGCCGACGACACCGACAGCAGCACGGCGGGCACCGCGAGCGACCATGCAATCCAGTTCACCGCCGCGCTGCGGTTGACCACCCACAGCGCAAGCGCGAGCACAAGGATGCCGAACGCGCCGAACAGGGCCCGGCCTGCCTGGGTGTCTTCCATCACCGGATACAGCAGGATGCCCGCCAGTTGGACGATCAGCAGGAAGGCGCAGGGATGCCGTCGCGCCGTCACCAGCCAGCGCAACCAGAGCAAGGGCTTCGTCACGCGGCGAAACTCATTTGAAGTGGTACACCAAGGCGTAATACACCACGTAGATCCACGACAGCACGCCATGGATCACGGCCCACAACAGCGATTTGTTGGCGCTCCACGAGATGGTGATGGCCAGCGCGGTGCCGAAACCTATGCCCGCCTTCGCGAGGCCCGCACCCTCCCCCTTCACGGCAACACCGCAGGCGTGCCGCTGCCCGCGCGGTAGGGATAGCGCAGGAAGATGTCGGCCACGGCGGCATCGATCTTCGCGGCCCGCTCTTCCGGCGTGGCACGGCCCACGCGGCCGACCGCCACGCCCGTCCACACCAGCCGGTTCTGCGCCGCGTCCACCAGATCCACGTTCATCGTGCCCTCGGTGTACTGGTAGACCTCGGTGCGGTCGCGCCAATAGGGCACCGATACATAACGACGGGCGCGGTAGCTGTAGTAGTAGTCGTAGTCGACTTCCGGCATCGACACGACATCGGTCTTTTCCTGCATGTAGGCATTGAGGTTCACCCGCAGGTCGGGCGAAGTCTCATCGTAGACATAGCCGCGCGCTTCCATCTGCGCCCGCGCCGCATTCTTGATACGCCCGCTGGTCAGGGTCGCGTAGCCTTGCGCCTCGATCGCCAGCGGCGAATAGAAGGCGAAGCTGCGGTACTGCGCGAAGTTCGCGGACGGGTCCACGTCGCTGGTGACGCGTGGGCCGGTGGCGCAGGCCGCAAGCAGCAGGACGCACGCTGCCATCATCCAGCGGCCGGCATTACGGGCGAAACGGGCCATGATCGTTCTCCTGTCGGGACGCCGCCAGGATGGCGGACGCCCGGTGAACATTACGCATGAGTACGCCGGATGGATGCCTGGCACCCGGACCGGTCAGCCCTGACGATACACCTGCGCGCCCTGCGCCAGGAACTCCGCCGACTTCTCCGCCATGCCGGCCTCCAGCGCCGCCCGCTCCTCCACTCCGTGTTCGGCCGCGTAGTCGCGCACGTCCTGGGTGATCTTCATGGAACAGAAGTGCGGGCCGCACATGCTGCAGAAGTGCGCCAGCTTGTGCGCATCCTTGGGCAGGGTCTCATCGTGGAATTCCTTCGCCTTCTCTGGATCCAGACCGAGGTGGAACTGGTCCTCCCAGCGGAACTCGAATCTTGCCTTGCTCAGTGCGTTGTCGCGCACCTGCGCACCGGGATGGCCCTTCGCCAGATCCGCAGCATGGGCAGCGATCTTGTACGCCATGATGCCGTCGCGCACGTCCTGCCGGTTCGGCAGGCCCAGATGCTCCTTCGGCGTGACGTAGCAGAGCATCGCCGTGCCGAACCAGCCGATCATCGCCGCGCCGATGGCGGAGGTGATGTGGTCGTAGCCGGGTGCGATATCCGTGGTCAGCGGGCCGAGCGTGTAGAACGGCGCTTCGCCGCACTCGCGCAGCTGCTTGTCCATGTTCTCCTTGATCAGCTGCATGGGCACGTGGCCCGGGCCTTCGATCATGCATTGCACGTCGTGCTTCCACGCGATCTTGGTCAGCTCGCCGAGGGCTTCAAGTTCACCGAACTGCGCGGCGTCGTTGGCGTCGGCGATGCAGCCCGGACGCAGCCCATCGCCCAGCGAGAAGGCCACGTCGTAGGCCTTCATGATTTCGCAGATGTCCTCGAAGTGCGTGTAGAGGAAGTTTTCCTTGTGGTGTGCCAGACACCACTTGGCCATGATCGAGCCGCCACGCGAGACGATGCCGGTCACGCGCTTCGCCGTCAGCGGCACATGGCGCAGTAGCACGCCGGCATGGATGGTGAAGTAGTCCACGCCCTGCTCGGCCTGTTCGATCAACGTGTCGCGGAAGATCTCCCACGTCAGCGCTTCGGCACGGCCATCGACCTTCTCCAGCGCCTGGTAGATCGGCACGGTGCCGATCGGCACCGGCGAATTGCGGATGATCCACTCGCGCGTCTCGTGGATGTGCTTGCCGGTGGACAGGTCCATCACCGTGTCGCCGCCCCAGCGGATCGACCAGACCAGCTTCTCCACTTCCTCGGCGATACCGGAGGACACCGCGCTGTTGCCGATGTTGGCGTTGATCTTGGTCAGGAAGTTGCGGCCGATGATCATCGGCTCGCTTTCGGGGTGGTTGATGTTGTTGGGCAGGATGGCGCGGCCGCGGGCGATCTCGTCGCGCACGAACTCCGGGGTGATGAACGTCTGGATGCTGGCCCCGAAGGATTCGCCGGGATGCTGCTTCAGCAGCATCGCATCGCGCACCGCATCCAGCCGCTGGTTCTCGCGGATGGCGACGTATTCCATCTCCGGCGTGATGATGCCGCGCCTGGCGTAATGCATCTGGCTGACGTTGGCGCCCGCCTTCGCGCGGCGCGGCAGGATGCGGCCGGGGAAACGCACGCTGTCGAGCTTGGCATTGGTTTCGCGCGAACGGCCGAATTCCGAGCTGAGCGCCGGCAGCTGTTCCGTGTCCCCGCGTTCCTCGATCCACTTGGCACGCAGCGCGGGCAGGCCGGCAGCCAGGTCGATGGTCGCCGCCGGATCGGTATACGGGCCCGACGTGTCGTACACGGTGACCGGTGCGTTCTCCTCGCCACCGAACAGCGTCGGCGTCTGCGTCAGCGTGATCTCGCGCATCGGCACCTGCAGGTCGGCCCGCGAACCCTGCACGAAGATCTTGCGCGAACCGGGAATGGGCCGGGTCACGGATTCGGAAAGTTGCCCGGTCTGCTGCAGCAGATCGGCGGCGGGCTTGGGAATGGCATTCATCGGCATCGTCCTTTTGAATCCCCGCACATGGATGTGCGGGCTCTTGCGAGGGATTCGCATAATGGGATGCGAGGGGTCGCATCACGGACGAAGCGGCGGCGCGGCGACGGACGGATTGCGGGCCCGCGAGGGGCGACACAGCAACACGGCGCAGCCTGCGAAGCTTCCCTACGCCGGTCTCAACCGGATCAGGTTCGAAGGGTCTGTCTCAATCACCGGCCAGGCCGGCGATACCCCCGCTTCGGCGCGAATTAGACCACATCGGCCGGGCGGCCGTGTTCAGCCCAGCGTGTAGCCGATGCGGAAGCCTCCCCAGTGCCGGCCGTGAACGTGGATCGGCACCGATAGATCGAACATGATCTGTCCGGTGTCGCGGCGATACACCTGCAACCGGTACGGATCGGTATGCGCGCCGACACTGCGGCCGACGCGATCGGTGAACAGGCGCTTGGTCCGGTTGCCCACCAGGTCCTTCTCGCGGTCGCCGGTGAGGGGCTGGCTGAAACGCAGGTTGTGGGTAGGCACGTAGCCGTCGGGGTTGGCGCTGATGGCGAACACGATCCATGGATGCCGGCTGGCGAGGGGCTCCTGGAGCGGCGGCAGCAGCTCATCGCACAGGGTGTCGAAGGCCGTGGTGAACTTGGCCGGCTCGATGCCGGGTATCGGTATGTAGTCGCGCGCGAACAGGTCGTCTTCCCCCAACCGTCCGGTGGACAGCGCGTGCTCGAACGCCGCTCCGATCCGCGCCGCGCCCGCGCAGGCGAGGTCGTGCACGCGTGCGTGCCGTCGCACGCGCAGCGGATCGGGTGGCAGCCGGAACAGACCCACGCAGTCGTGCAGCGTGTCCGTACCCTGCGCCAGCGCCGCGCCCCGCGCCGCGACCTGGCCGGCATGCTCCAGGTTGCTGCGGCTCAGGTCGACCACCTGTTCCACGGCACGGTCGATCGCAGCGATTTCGTCGCCCTGGGCGGCCACCCGGCCGCCTGCGGACTCCATCGCCCGGCTCGCACGGCCCAGCAGATCGCCGATGCTGCCCAGTACCTGCTCGGTGGCCTGCGCGGAGAGCGCGCTTTCCGCCAACGCCTGGCCGCTCTCTTCCAGCATGGTGCGCACGTCGCGCGCGGCGGCGGAAGCCTGTCCGGCGAGTCGCCGTATTTCGCTGGCGACCACGCCGAAGCCGCGCCCGGCTTCGCCCGCGCGCGCGGCTTCGATACCGGCGTTGATCGACAGGATGTTGGTCTGGAACGCGACCGCGTCGATCACCGCGATGACATCGCCCGCTCGGGCCGAACGCCGTTCCACTTCACGCATCGCTTCGCCCAGCTCGCGCGCGGCGGATACACCCTCGCGTGCGCTGGCATCGGCCTGTGCCGCGATGCTGACCACTGCCCGCAGTTCCTCGCCGGCACCCTGCAGCCCCTGCAACAGGCGGCGCGTCGCGACCAGCACCTCCTCCAGTGCGGACACCTGGGACTGGGATTGCCGCAGCAGGTCTTCGTTCTCGTGCACGAGGTGCGGCACGTCGCCGGCCACCTGATGCGACAGTGCCACTGCCTGCCGGATGGCTTCGGCCAGGTTGCCGAAACCCGCTGCGATCTGCCGGAACAGGGGATCGGCGGCCTGTCCCTCGGCGGGAACCAGGTCCAGGTCGCAGGCACCGAGCAACAGGCCGATGCGTTCGAGCAGCGCACGATCCGCTTGCGCTTCACACAGGCGCTGCGCCAGCGGCTGCAAGGCCGGCGATGCCGCCACCGCAGCAGATTCTGCTGCCAGACCCGCCGCTTCGCGCAGCAGCGTGGCGGTTTCGGGGTGTGGCAGGGAGAGCATCCAGCCATCATCGTCGCGGTCGCGCTGGTACCGGACGCGTCGCGCCGGGTCGCCGCCCGGTGCCTGCCAGACGCCCTCTTCGCCGGTCAGTGCATCCGGTGACAGGCCCCACACATGCGCACCGTCCTGCCCCAGCAGGTGTTCGGCCGACACATCCAGCAGGTCCAGCGCCGCGCGGTTGGCGTCCAGCACGCGCGCATCGGCCGCCAGCCTCAGCAGGCCGACGGGGGCGTCCGGCAAACGATGGCGGGTATCGACGCCGGCTGTTGCCGCGTCCGCTGTGACTGACATGGACACACCTCCCCTGATCATTCCTTCTAGCGGCAGGGGAGGCGCCGAATTGAGGGTGCCGTCCGGCGGCAGGCACGCACGATCCGCGCCGCGCACCGGTCAATCGATGCGCGTCGCCTGCGACGACAGTCGGGCGATATCGGCAGGCACCAGGCGCTCCGCATCGCCGAATTCCGGCCAGCCTGCGCGAAGGGACTCCATCACGGCCGGATCCCTCAGGTGCGCTTCCAGCAGCCACGCCGTGATCGCCTGGCAGGGCACCCCCGGTGCCGGGCGGCACAGCAGCGGTCCCGGCGGGATGGGATCGGAGCGCCACAGTTCCACGATGGCCTGCTGCTTCGGCGATGCGTCGTAGACGTCGGCCGCGAGCGCGGCAACGTCCGCCTCGCCTTCAACCACGGCCTGCAGGGCTGCCGCATGCGAACCCGCGTAGCGCAAGGATGCGAACGCCGCCTCCGCCTCCAGTCCCAGCGCGCGAAGATGGTGTACCGGCACGAATCCGCCGGAGGCCGAATCGCGCCCGACCAGGACCAGCCGCAGACGGGCCGCGTCGCGCTCCAGCGCATCGAGTGAAGACACGCCGCGCGCAACCAGCACCGCGCGGTAACGATCCGCCTGCGCCAAGGGCACTTGCGGCACCGGCAGGGTGGTCACGTGCTGATGCCAGCGGCGCGTCTGCAGATAGGCGTGCAGGTTGGGCACCGCGACATCCACCTGACCGTCGCGCAGGGCTTCGACCAATGCCGTCGGCGACGGGAACAGCCTCGCCTGTACCGGATGGCCGCCACGCTTGGCGAGGTAGTCGGCCAAGGGCTGGATCGCCGCGACGCGGTCGCGCTGGGGATACGCATAGGTGGCGACGACCCAAGGTTTCCTCTCTTCGTCCTGCGCCGTAGCGGGCAGGACGAAGCAGGCGAGCAAGAGGACAAGAAGGCAGCGCAGGACCATCGGTGTATCAGAACGCATCCAGCAGCGCCTTGTCGCGCACCGCACCCTTGTCGGCACTGGTCGCCAGCAAGGCATAGGCCTTCAGCGCGGTGGTCACCTTGCGCGTGCGCGGCAGCGCGGGCTTCCATCCACGCGCATCCTGCGCCGCGCGCCGCAACGCCAATTCGTCGTCCGCGACGAGCAGCGCGATCGAGCGCTGCGGAATGTCGATGCGGATGCGGTCGCCGTCGCGCACCAGGCCGATGGTGCCGCCGGCCGCCGCTTCCGGCGACGCATGGCCGATCGACAGGCCGGAGGTGCCACCGGAAAAACGGCCGTCGGTCAGCAACGCGCAGTGCTTGCCCAGTCCTTTCGATTTCAGGTAGCTGGTCGGATACAGCATTTCCTGCATGCCCGGCCCGCCCTTCGGGCCTTCGTAGCGGATCACCACCACGTCGCCCGCCTTCACCTCGTCGCCAAGGATGCCGGCCACCGCTGCGTCCTGGCTCTCGTAGACCCGCGCGTTGCCTTCGAAGACATGGATCGATTCATCCACGCCCGCCGTCTTCACCACGCAGCCATCGCGCGCGATGTTGCCGTAGAGCACGGCCAGCCCGCCTTCCTGCGAGAACGCGTGTTCGACGCTGCGGATGCAGCCCTCCGCCCGGTCGGTGTCGAGCGAAGGCCAGCGTGTGGCCTGGCTGAAAGCCACCTGGGTGGGAATGCCTGCCGGGCCGGCCTTGTAGAACGTCTGCACCGCATCGTCATCGACGGTGGTGATATCCCACTTCGCGATGGCATCGGCGAGCGTCTTCGTATGCACGGTCGGGACGTCGGTATGCAGCAAGCCGCCGCGTGCGAGCTCCCCCAGGATCGCCATGATGCCGCCGGCGCGATGCACGTCCTCGATGTGGTACTTCTGCGTGTTCGGCGCCACCTTGCACAACTGCGGCACGCGTCGCGACAGACGGTCGATGTCGCGCATGTCGAACCGCACCTCCCCTTCCTGTGCCGCAGCCAGCAGGTGCAGGATGGTGTTGGTGGAGCCGCCCATCGCGATGTCCAGCGTCATCGCGTTCTCGAACGCTTCGAAGGTGGCGATGCCGCGCGGCAAAGCGCTGGGGTCTTCCGCACCGTACCAGCGGTGGCAGAGTTCGACCACCACGCGCCCTGCGCGCAGGAACAACTGTTCGCGGTCCGCATGCGTAGCCACCACCGTGCCATTGCCCGGCAACGACAGGCCCAGCGCCTCGGTCAGGCAGTTCATCGAGTTTGCGGTGAACATGCCGGAGCACGAGCCGCAGGTCGGGCAGGCACTGCGCTCGACCGCGTCCACCTGGGCGTCGGACGCGTTCGGATCGGCCGCCATCACCATCGCATCGACGAGGTCCAGCTTGTGGTCGGCCAGCTTCGTCTTGCCGGCTTCCATCGGCCCACCCGATACGAATACGGTGGGGATGTTGAGCCGCAACGCCGCCATCAGCATGCCCGGCGTGATCTTGTCGCAGTTGGAGATGCACACCAGCGCATCGGCGCAATGCGCGTTGACCATGTACTCGACCGAGTCGGCAATGACTTCGCGGCTGGGCAATGAATACAGCATGCCGTCGTGGCCCATCGCGATGCCGTCGTCGACAGCGATGGTGTCGAACTCCTTCGCCACGCCACCGACCCGCTCGATCTCGCGCGCCACCAGCTGGCCGAGGTCCTTGAGGTGCACGTGGCCCGGGACGAACTGGGTGAACGAATTGGCGACGGCAACGATGGGCTTGTGGAAGTCGGCATCCTTCATGCCGGTGGCGCGCCACAGCGCACGGGCACCGGCCATGTTGCGGCCGTGGGTGGAGGTCTTGGAGCGGTACTCGGGCATGAAAACCAGCAGTGCGGCGATGACGTGGGAAGCCTTGATTCTGCTGCGTTTCCACGGTTTCAGTTGCAACCATATCGATTGAAATCATCCGATCGTCGCAAAGGCGGGAAAACTGCTTGACACGCTTCGGAGCGGCATGTTTCCCTTGCCGCATGTTGCAACGCCACACGCCCACGATGACCGACCCGACCGCACGCGCTGCGGCCTCCTTCCTCGTACTCGTCCTTATTACCTCGCCCACAACTGCGGGACGGACCGGCGCGTAAGCAACAAACAACGCCAGATTCGCAAAACCCCGCACTGAGAAGTGCGGGGTTTTTTGTTTAAGAGCCTTTCCCTTCACCTCAACCTCCAGGAATCCAGCTCCATGACCACCGCCAACGCTCTCCCGCACCCCAAGATCGCCGTCGTCGGCTACGGCAGTCAGGGCCGCGCACACGCGCTGAACCTGCGCGACTCCGGCTTCGACGTCGTCGTCGGCCTGCGCCCGGGCGGCCCGACCGAAGCGAAGGCGGAGGCCGATGGCTTCGTGGTGAAGGCGCCGGCCGACGCGGTGAAGGACGCCGACCTGGTCGCCGTGCTGACCCCGGACATGGTGCAGAAGAAGCTCTACGCCGACGTGCTCGCGCCGAACATGAAGCAAGGCGCCGTGCTGCTGTTCGCGCACGGCCTGAATGTCCACTTCGGCATGATCGAGCCGCGCGCCGACCTGGACGTGGTACTGGTCGCGCCGAAGGGCCCGGGTGCGCTGGTGCGCCGCGAGTACGAAATCGGCCGTGGCGTGCCGTGCATCTACGCCGTCCACCAGGACAAGAGCGGCAAGGCCGAGCAGTTCGCGCTGGCGTACGCCGGTGGCCTGGGCGGCGCACGCGCCAACATCATCAAGACCACCTTCAAGGAAGAGACCGAGACCGACCTGTTCGGCGAGCAGGCCGTGCTGTGCGGTGGCGCCTCCTCGCTGGTGCAGGCCGGCTTCGAGACGCTGGTGGAAGCCGGCTACCAGCCGGAAATCGCCTACTACGAAGTGCTGCACGAACTGAAGCTGATCGTCGACCTGTTCTACGAAGGCGGCATCACCCGCATGCTGGAATTCATCTCCGAGACCGCGCAGTACGGCGACTTCGTCAGCGGCCCGCGCGTCATCGACGCCTCGGTCAAGGCGCGCATGAAGGACGTGCTGACCGACATCCAGAACGGCACCTTCACCCGCAACTGGCAGGCCGAGTACGACGCGGGCCTGCCGAACTACAAGAAGTTCCAGCAGGCGGACAAGGACCACCCGATCGAGAAGGTCGGCAAGGAACTGCGCGCGAAGATGGTGTGGCTGCAGGCCAACGCCGCGCAACCCGATACAGACGAGCAGGCCGCCGCATGAACGCCGCCGCGGCCACTGCCCCACGCAATGGCGCCCGCTGGCTGGCCCACGCCCTGGAAGCCGAGGGCGTGGACACGCTGTTCGGCTATCCCGGCGGCACCATCATGCCGTTCTACGACGCGCTGGTGGATTCCAGGCTCAAGCACATCCTGGTGCGTCACGAACAGGGCGCGGCGCTGGCCGCGAACGGGTATGCCCGTGCCAGCGGCAAGGTCGGCGTGTGCGTGGCCACCTCCGGCCCCGGTGCATCCAACCTGGTCACCGGCATCGCCGATGCGATGCTGGATTCGGTACCAATGGTGTGCCTGACCGGCCAGGTCGCCACCACGCTGATGGGCACCGATGCGTTCCAGGAACTGGACGTGTTCGGACTGACGCTGCCGATCGTGAAGCACAGCTTCATCGCCCGGCGCGTGGACGACCTGCCGGAGATGGTGCGCGAAGCCTTCCGCATCGCGCGCGAAGGGCGTCCGGGTCCGGTCCTGATCGACCTGCCCAAGGACGTGCAGATGTCCGATGCCTCGCACCTGCCCGACCATGTGCCGGCCAGCGTCGATCCACTGCCGGCTCCCGAGGACGCGAAGCTGGCCGAGGCCCTGGCCGCGATCGCCAGCGCTGAAAAGCCGGTCATCTACGGCGGTGGCGGCATCGGCATTGCCGATGCGGCGGACGTATTCCGCCAGTTCGTCGATGCGACGAAGATCCCCACCGTGCTGACCCTGCGCGGCCTGGGCGCCCTGCCCGCCAGCCATCCGCATTACCTGGGCATGCTGGGCATGCACGGCACGCGCGCCGCCAACATGGCGGTGCAGGAGTGCGACCTGCTGATCGTGGTCGGCGCGCGCTTCGACGACCGCGCCACCGGCAAGCTGGCCGAGTTCGCGCCGTTCGCCCGCGTGCTGCACGTTGACGCCGACGAGTACGAGATCGGCAAGCTGCGCACGGCCGACATCGCCGTTCCCGGCGACGTGGCTACCAGCCTGAAGACGCTGACGGCGGCACGCAGCACCTGCGACGAATGGCGCAAGCGCTGCGCGGGCAACCGCGAGCGTTTCGGCTTCCGCTACGACGCGCCGGGCACCGACATCTATGCGCCCGGCCTGTTGAAGCGGCTGAGCGAAGTGGCGCCGGCGGACGCGATCATCGCGTGCGACGTGGGCCAGCACCAGATGTGGGTGGCGCAGCATTGCGGGTTCACCCATCCGCGCAACCACCTGACCAGCGGCGCACTGGGCACGATGGGCTTCGGCCTGCCGGCGGCGATGGGCGCGCAGTTCGCCTGTCCCGACCGCACCGTGATCCTGGTCAACGGCGACGGCGGCTTCATGATGAACGTGCAGGAGCTGGCGACCATCGCCCGCTGCAAGCTGCCGGTGAAGATCGTGCTGATCGACAACAGTGCATTGGGCATGGTGCGGCAATGGCAGGAGCTGTTCTTCGCCGAGCGCTACAGCGAGATCGACCTGTCCGACAACCCGGATTTCGCCGCCCTGGCGCGCGTGTTCGGCATCCCGGCACGCCACATCAGCCTGCGCGACGAAGTCGAGGACGGCCTGGCCGACCTGCTGGCCCAGCCCGGACCCGCGTTGCTGCACGTCACCATCGACATCAAGGCCAATGTCTGGCCGCTGGTGCCGCCGAACCACGCCAACAGCTCGATGCTGGATGCCAATCCCGCCAAACAATCCGCCGAGCCTGCCGTCACGGCCGACGGCCCGGAGAAGAAGAATGCGTTACCGGCTTGAACTCAAGCTCAAACCTGCCGAGGGCGCCTTGCTGCGCGTCCTGGGCATGATCGAGCGCCGTGGTTTTCCGCCTCATGCGGTACACGCCACCCACGACGGCGAAGGCTATTGGGCACTGGCGCTGGTGATCGACAGTACCCGCGCGCCGGAAACCCTGCGCCAGCAACTGCTGAAGATCTACGATGTCGAGGAACTGTCCTTCAGTGCCGTGCAGGAACTGAGCAGGGACCGTCGCCACCAGGACCGCGCCGCATGAATGCCACGCCCGCCAACGCGGACGTCGTGGTCCGGAGGCGTCTTCTTCGACATCAGCCGTTCGCGTGCCGCGATGCCTGATGCCGGCCGCGCCTCCGCCAGCAACGAACCGGACGTAGGCGACGTCGTCGTCACCGTGGCCGACGTGCTGGCGGCGCAGGCGCGACTGCGACGGTACCTGCCGCCCACGCCGCTGCATCACGCCGAGCGCTTTGGCGTGATGCTGAAGCTGGAAAACCTGCAGCGCACCGGTTCCTACAAGGTGCGTGGCGCGTTGAATGCGCTGCTGGCCGCGCGCGAACGTGGCGACCACCGCCCGGTGATCGCCGCCTCCGCCGGCAACCATGCGCAAGGCTTGGCGTGGGCCGCGTACCGGCTGGGCGTGCAGGCCATCACGGTGATGCCGCACGGCGCACCGGCGACCAAGATCGCCGGCGTCGCCCACTGGGGCGCCACCGTGCGCCAGCACGGCAACAGCTACGACGAGGCCTTCGCCTTCGCCCGTGACCTGGCCGAGCAGAACGGCTACCGCTTCCTGTCCGCGTTCGACGATCCCGACGTGATCGCGGGCCAGGGCACGGTGGGCATCGAGATCGCACCGTACGCACCGGACGTGGTCATCGTGCCGATCGGGGGCGGTGGGCTGGCCTCAGGCGTCGCGCTCGCGCTGAAGTCGCAGGGCGTCCGCGTGGTCGGTGCCCAGGTCGAAGGCGTGGATTCGATGATCCGCGCCATGAAGGGCGATGTGTCGCCCGTCGATCCCGTCGCGTCGCTGGCCGACGGCGTGCGCGTGAAGGTGCCGGGCTTCATCACCCGCCGCCTGTGCACGCAGCTGCTGGATGACGTGGTCATCGTGCGCGAAGCCGAGCTGCGCGAAACGCTGGTGCGGTTGGCGCTGGAAGAGAACCTGATCGCCGAGGGCGCTGGCGCGCTGGCGCTGGCCGCGGGCCGACGCGTAGCGGGCAGGCGCAAGTGCGCTGTCGTGTCCGGCGGCAACATCGACGCCACCGTGCTGGCCCAGTTATTGTCCGACGTGCGCCCACGGCCGCCGCGCAAGCCGCGCCGCCGCACCGTGGAGGGCGAGCCTGCGCTTGCCGAAGGCCGCGCCACCGCGCGCGCGGCCACCCCGAAATCCCCCGCCAAAACCGGCGTGCGCCGCATTCCGGCCGCCGCCCTGGAAACAGAAGTACACGAGGAAACCATCTGGTGAATACGCCAATCACGTCCCCCTCCGCGCAGATCCGCATTTTCGACACCACGCTGCGTGACGGCGAACAGTCGCCCGGGTGCAGCATGACGCCGCAGCAGAAGGTGGTGATGGCCCGCGGCCTCGCCGATCTGGGCGTGGATGCCATCGAAACCGGCTTCCCCGCCAGTTCCCAGTCCGACCGCGAAGCGCATGCACTGATCGCGCGTGAACTGCGCGAGACCACGCTGGTGGTGCTGTCGCGCTGCCTGCCCGCCGACATCGAAACCTCGCTGCGCACGCTCTCGGCCTCCGCGAAGCCACGCCTGCACCTGTTCCTGTCCACCAGCCCCCTGCATCGCGAACACAAGCTGCGCATGACCCGCGAGCAGGTGCTGGAATCGATCCGCAAGCACGTCAGCCTCGCCCGCGGCCATGTCGACGAGATCGAATTCTCGGCCGAAGACGCCACCCGCACCGAGGAGGATTTCATGCACGAGGCCATCGCCGCCGCCATCGCCGCCGGCGCCACCACCATCAATCTGCCCGATACGGTGGGCTTCACCACGCCGGAAGAGATCCGCGGCATGTTCGAGCGCGCGATCGCCAACGTACCCGGCGCCGACAGGGTGATCTTCAGTACCCACTGCCACAACGACCTCGGCCTGGCCGTGGCCAACTCGCTGGCCGCCATCGAGGGCGGCGCGCGTCAGGTGGAAGGCTCGATCAACGGCATCGGCGAACGCGCGGGCAACTGTGCGATCGAGGAACTGGTGATGGCGCTGAAGGTGCGCAATGCCTTCTACAACCTGGACACGCGCATCGACACGCGGCGCATCGTGCCCACGTCGCAGCTGCTGTCGCGCCTGGTCGGCATGCCGGTCCAGCGCAACAAGGCCATCGTCGGCGCCAACGCGTTCGCGCACGAATCCGGCATCCACCAGCACGGCATGCTGCGCCATCGCGGCACCTACGAGATCATGCAGCCGCAGGACGTGGGCTGGCCGTCGTCGCAGATGGTGCTGGGCCGCCACAGCGGCCGCGCCGCCGTCGAGCAGCGCCTGCGCGCACTGGGCTACTGGCTGGAGGAAGACGAACTGAAGCTGGTATTCGAACAGTTCAAGGCGCTGTGCGAGAAGCAGCGTGTGGTCGGCGATGCCGACCTGCAGGCGCTGATGCAGGATGCCGCAGTCAGCGACGGCTACCGGTTGGCCTCGATGACGATCAGCGATGTCGGCAGCCGCGCCAACGCGCTGGTCGAACTGTCGGATCCGGATGGCAACCGCGTATCCGAAACCGCGCAGGGCAACGGACCGGTCGATGCGCTGTTCAGCGCGCTGGCCGCCGCCACCGGTGTGCAGCTGCAGTTGGAGAGCTACCAGGTGCACAGCGTCGGCATCGGTGCCGATGCGCGGGGCGAGGCCAGCCTGTCGGTGCGTTGCAATGGCGAAGAGTACGAGGGTACCGGCACCAGCAAGGACATCATCGAAGCCAGCGCGCTGGCCTGGCTGGACGTGGCCAACCGGTTGCTGCGCCAGCGCCGCATCGAGAAGCAGGAAGCAGCGGCCGCCTAGGAACCTCCCACCGTCATTCCGGCGAATGCCGGAATCCAGTGCGCTGTTGGTTCTTGCTCAGCGAGTCGGACAACAGCAACGGCAACATGGATCCCGGCTTCCGCCGGGATGACGACGGAAAACGGGTTGGATCGCCTTGTTCGACACACCATGAAAAGCATGACGGGAACCTCTGCATGACTGCGCCACGCACCCTGTTCGACAAACTGTGGGACGCCCACGTCGTCGTCCCCGAGACCGACGCGGCGCCCGCCGTGCTGTACATCGACCTGCACCTGATCCACGAGGTCACCTCGCCGCAGGCTTTCACCGAGCTCGGGGCGCGCGGCCTGTCGCCGCGCCGCCCGGACCGCACCAAGGCGACGATGGACCACTCCACACCGACCCTGCCCGCTGGCCCGGACGGGAAGCTGCCTTACTACACGCAGGCCGCCGAAACGCAGGTGGATACGCTGGCACGCAACTGCGCGCAGCACGGCATCGAGCTGTTCGACATGGCGTCGCCGAACCGCGGCATCGTCCACGTCATCGCGCCCGAGCAGGGCTTCACCCTGCCCGGCATGACCATCGTATGCGGCGACAGCCACACCAGCACGCATGGTGCGTTCGGCGCGCTGGCCTTCGGCATCGGCACCAGTGAAGTGGGCCATGTGCTGGCCACGCAGTGCCTGCTGCAGCGCAAGCCGAAGACGATGGCGATCACCGTGGACGGTGCGCTGGCACCGGGCGTGGGCGCCAAGGACATCGTGCTGCACGTGATCGGCGTGATCGGCGTCAATGGCGGCACCGGCCATGTGATCGAGTTCCGCGGCAGCGCGATCGAGGCACTGGACATGGAACAGCGCATGACCCTGTGCAACATGTCGATCGAAGCCGGCGCGCGCGCGGGCATGGTGGCCCCCGACCAGACCACGTTCGACTGGGTGGCACGCACGCCGCGCGGGCCGAAGGGCGAAGCCTTCGATGCGGCGGTCGCCTACTGGAAGACGTTGCGCAGCGAGGACGGCGCCGCATTCGATGCCGAGGTACGCATCGAGGCCGCCGACATCCGCCCGACCCTGACCTGGGGCACGCACCCCGGCACCGCGATCGCGGTGGACGCACCGATTCCCGCGCCCGCCGATGCGGCCGCGCAGAAGGGGCTGGACTACATGCACCTGAGCGCCGGCCAGCGTCTGGAAGGCACGCCGGTGGACGTGGTGTTCGTCGGTTCGTGCACGAACGGCCGCCTGCGCGACATGCGCGAAGTGGCGCAGGTGCTGCGCGGCCGCCAGGTCGCCGCGGGCGTGCGCATGCTGGTCGTGCCGGGTTCGGAGATCGTCAAGCGCGAAGCCGAGGCCGAGGGCATCGATGCCATCGTGCGTGCTGCCGGTGCCGAATGGCGGGAGCCCGGCTGCTCGATGTGCATCGCGATGAATGGCGACCTGGTGGCGCCGGGCCAGTTGGCCGTCAGCACGAGCAACCGCAATTTCGAAGGCCGCCAGGGGCCCGGCGCGCGCACGCTGCTGGCGTCGCCGTTGACAGCCGCATGGGCGGCGGTGAACGGACGTGTCAGCGATCCGCGCGACCTGTTCGCCGCACACAAGGAGGTGGCGTGATGCCCGGCTTCCGCGAACTGCGCTCCAAGAGCGTGGTGTTGGCGCAGACCAACATCGATACCGACCAGATCATCCCGGCACGCTTCCTGTCCACGACCGAACGTGCCGGCCTGGGCAAGAACGCCTTCAACGACTGGCGCTGGCAGGCCGATGGTTCGCCGAACCCGGCGTTCCCGTTCAACCAGGTGGAGAACGCCGGCAGGCAGATCCTGCTGGCCGGGCGCAATTTCGGCTGCGGCTCCTCGCGCGAGCATGCGCCGTGGGCCCTCACCGATCTCGGCCTGCGCGCCATCGTCAGCAGCGAGATCGCCGACATCTTCCGCAACAACAGCCTGAAGAACGGCCTGGTGCCGGTGGTGCTGCCGGAGGAGATCGTGCAGTCGCTGATGCAGCGGCCGGACGATGAGCTGGTCGTCGACATCGCGAGCCGGGAACTGCGCACGCCCGACGGCTCCGTCTTCGCGTTCCCGCTGGATGCCTTCGCGCAGACCTGCCTGCTGGAAGGCGTGGACGAACTGGGCTACCTGCTGGCCCGCCACAACGACATCGAACATTACGAGGCCACCCGCCATGCACGCTGATATCGCCCTCCTGCCCGGTGACGGGATCGGTCCCGAGGTCACCGCTGCCGCCCTCACCGTGCTGCGCTCACTGGCGCGGCGCCATGGCCATACCTTCGACTTCCACGAATACGACATCGGGGGCATCGCCATCGACCGTCACGGCGAGCCGCTGCCGCAGGCCACGCTGCAGGGCTGCCAGCAGGCCGACGCCGTCCTGCTTGGCGCGGTCGGCGGCCCGAAGTGGTCGGACCCCAATGCGAAGGTCCGCCCCGAGCAGGGCCTGCTGGCGTTGCGCAAGGGCCTGGGCCTGTTCGCCAACCTGCGCCCGGTGCGTCCGCACCCGGCTGCATTGAATGCATCGCCGATCAAGCCGCACCTGCTCACCGGCGTGGACATCGTGGTGGTGCGCGAGCTGACCGGCGGCATCTACTTCGGCGAGAAGACCCGCGATGCACGCGGCGCCAGCGACCTGTGCAGCTACAGCGTCACCGAGATCGAGCGCGTGGTACGCAGCGCCTTCAGGCTGGCGCGCCAGCGCCGCAGCTACCTGGTGTCGGTGGACAAGGCCAATGTGCTGGAGACCTCGCGCCTGTGGCGCGACGTGGCCACGCGGATCGGCCGGGAGGAATTCCCGGACGTGAAGCTGGAGCACCAGCTGGTCGACTCGATGGCGATGCACCTGCTGGCCAAACCGCGCGAGTACGACGTGATCGTCACCGAGAACATGTTCGGCGACATCCTCACCGACGAGGCCTCGATGCTGGCGGGTTCACTGGGCCTGCTGCCGTCCGCCTCGCTGGGCGATGGCAAGATCGGCCTGTACGAACCGATCCACGGCTCCGCGCCCGACATCGCAGGCAAGGGCATCGCCAATCCCTACGCGACCATCCTGAGCTGTGCGCTGCTGTTGCGTCACTCGCTGGGCCTGCACGAAGAGGCCGACTGCATCGAGCGGGCCGTGGATGGCGCGCTCAACGCACAGGTCTTCACCAACGACCTGGCCACCGGCGGTCGCGGCGTGTCCACGCAGGTCGCGGCGCAGGCGGTCATCGAGCAGATGCAGGCGCATTGCTACGTGGCGGAACTGCGCGACTGAGCAATCGGATGCGCCGCGCCTGTCAGTTCGACACCAGCCGGTCGCGCCCCCGCTCCTTGGCACGATAGAGGCGTTCGTCGGCCACGCGCAGCAGATCGCGCAGGTCCTGGCCCGGCTGCAGTTCGGCCATGCCGATGCTGACCGTGCAGCGCAGCGCGCTGCCGTCCGGCGCCTCGATGCTGGCCTGCGCGATGCCCTCGCGCAGCGCCTCCAGCCGCGCGCGCGCAACGGTCCACGGCAGTTGCTGGCACACCAGGAATTCCTCGCCGCCGTAGCGCGCGATCAGCACGCCTTCCTGATCGCCTGCCAGCTGCCCGGCCAGCGCCGCCACCTGCGACAGCACGTCGTCACCGAACGCATGCCCATAGCGGTCGTTGACCGACTTGAAGTGATCGATGTCCATCAAGGCGACGCAGAGCGGACGGCCTTCGCGACGGCTGGCCTCCAGCGCATCGGCCAGGAACGCATCCCCCGCGCGCCGATTGGCCAGACGGGTCAGGGGATCATGCCCGGCCTGGTAGGCCAGTTGTTCCAGCAGGTGGGCATGGGCCTGGCTGGCCCGCTCGAGCTGCGCGTTCTTGTCGCTCAGCTCCGAGGTGCGTGCGTCCACCAGCGCTTCAAGCCTGCGCTGCCGGCGCCGCTGGCGCCGCATCGCTATCAGCAGGATGCCCCAGCCGGCCAGCGCCAGCAGCAGCGCGTAAGCCGCCATCGCCCATGCGCGCTGCCACCACGGCGCCGCCTTGTCGAACGCCACCGCCTGCGTCACCACGGCGTCCTGCTTGCTCCAATCCGCGGGCGCATTCATCACCTGGACCTCGAAGCGCAGCTGTCCGGAGGGCAGGTTGGTGTACACGGCGGCGTGGGCGATGCCGTCGTCGGTCTCGATCCAGTCGCGATCGAAGCCCACCATGCGGTAGCGATAACGCAGGCGCTCGGGTGCGCGCTGGTTGATGCCGGTGAAACGGATCACCACCCGTCGCGTGTCTGCGGCCAGATCATGGCTCGCCTGCATGGGCAACACGCGGCCGTCGGCTTCCACGGCTTCCATCACCAGTGTGACGCCCTGGGCGCGCTGGCGCCTTGCGTCGTCGGGATCGATCACGCCAATGCCGTTTGCCGTCGCGAACCACAGCTTGCCGTCGCGCATGCGCCATCCCGCCGGTGCGCTCGCGCCGTTGGCCTGGCTGCTGGGCAGACCATCGGCGTGGGTGAATGCCTCCACCGGCAAGCGGGCCAGGTGATGGTTTTCCACCGCCGTCAGCGCCGGTCGGGAGATACGGAACACGCCCCGGTTGCTCGATGCCCAGAAATCGCCGTTGTCGTCTTCCAGCAACCGGAAGAGACGGTTGTTGGGCAGGCCCTGGCGATGATCGAACTGCACGAACCGCCCGTCCCGCCAGTGCAGCAGGCCGCGATCGGTCGCGATCCACAGGCTGCCATCGGGATCGGCCAGGAAGTCGAACGCGGCCACGGCGGGGAAACCGGAGCCCGGCGTCCATGTCCGCAGCGACCCATCACGGCGCATCATCGCCATGCCGTTGCTGGTGCCGATCCACATCCCGCCCTCGCCGGTTTCGTACAGGACGTAGACATTTCCTTCGGGCAGGCCGTCGGCGGCACTGTAGTGCCGCACGATGCGCCCCTCCCGGTACACGCTCAGGCCCTCGTTGCTGCCGATCCACAATGAGCCGTCCGCGCGCTCCAGCAGGGCGCGCACATGGTTGGAGGGCAGGCCCCGTGCTTCGTCGATGCGCCAGGGCAGCGTCTGTTTGGTGTCAGCGGTAGCAGGCAGGTGGATCACGCCCTGGTCGTAGGTTCCCACCCAGAGCCCGCCGTCGCGCGCGTTGGCCATCGACAGCACGGAGGGGTCGGGCTTGCCATCGAATGCCAGCGACACCGCGCGGCTGCGACCGTTCTCCCATGCGTCCACGCCCATCGGATGACCGATCCAGACGCCCTGCCCCGGCCGTTCGATGATGGCGCGCACGTAGATGTCGCGCAGGCCGTTGCTGCGTCCAAGTCCGAAGACGGGCCCGTCGGAGATGCGGAACAACCCGTTCGTGGTGCCCACCCACAGCAGGCCGTCGCGATCCTCGAACAGGGCCGGGGCCAGGCGACCCATCAGGCCGTTGCGCTCTCCCAGCGTCTCATGGCGCCCATGCACATACCGGCGCAGGCCATCCAGGGTGGAGATCCACAGATTGCCGTTGCGGTCCTCCAGCATGGCCTCGGCGCGCGCGCCGGTGATCTGCTGCGCGCGACCCCGTTCGATCCGCCATGCGCCCCCGCTTCCTCCCACCAACATGCCGCCCCAGCGCGAAGGCTGGATGGCAAGCACAGAGGTCTCGGGCAGGCCCATCGCGCGTCCCCAGTCGCTGGCCCGGCCCTGGGCGATCCGGAACAGGCCGTGCCGGTTGCCCACCAGCGCCTGCCCGTCGGGCAACGGCAGGATCGCCAGCACGCGCTCGTTGGCCAGGCGCGCGTGTGCGCTGCCGACGTCGTGCAGGCGACCATCGCCGTCGAGGCGGAACAGGGAATGATCGGTACCGATCCACAACACCCCGTCCGGGCCGAACCGCAGCACCGACACGTCCGGCAAGGTGCCGGCACGTCCGGGCAGGCGTTGCCAGCGGCCCTGGTGAAACCGCAGCAAGCCGGGGCCGACACGCCCCAGGCTGAGCACCATGCCGCCCTCGGGATGGGGCGTGATGGCACGCACGCCCTCGATTTCCAGGCCCTGCACGGTGCCCGCGTCGTACTGGGTGAAGCGGCGACCATCAAACCGCGCGGCGCCTTCCCATGTTCCGGTCCACAGGTAGCCCTCGGCATCCTGGCTGAGGGCGTGCACCAGGTTGTGCGACAACCCGTCCTCCATGGTCCAGCGCGCAAGCGTGTACTCCTCCACCTTGCGCGCAGGGTCGAGCGCCCACGCGGGCGCGCCGACGAACAGGGCCAACAGGCAGAGGCCGGGGATCAGCAGGCAGCGCACGGCACCGGGTCCGGAGGTCTTCGACCTGTGCAGTATCGGCTGCGGCGGGGGTTTCTTTGAACCCCGCCGCGCGCGGGGCGTTACGGACCGGCGCCCTGCTCCGGCTTGACCTTGAACCATGCCGCATACAGCGCGGGCAGGAAGAACAGCGTCAGCACCGTGGCCACGGTCAGGCCGCCCATGATCGCCACCGCCATCGGGCCGAAAAAGGCACTCCGCGACAGCGGGATCATCGCCAGCACCGCCGCCAGTGCGGTCAGCACGATGGGACGGAAGCGGCGCACGGTGGCGTCGATGATCGCGTGCCAGCGGTCATGCCCGGCGCGGATGTCCTGGTCGATCTGGTCCACCAGGATCACCGAGTTGCGCATGATCATGCCGGCCAGTGCGATGGTGCCCAGCATGGCGACGAAACCGAACGGCACCCGGAACACCAGCAATGCCAGGGTCACGCCGATCAGGCCCAACGGCGCGGTCAGCAGCACCAGCGCCACCCGCGAGAAGCTGCGCAGCTGCAGCATCAACAGCGTGGTGACCACCAGCAGGAACAACGGCATGCCGGCGGCAATGGACTTCTGCCCGCGCCCGGAATCCTCCACCGTACCGCCGGTCTCCAGCAGGTAGCCCTGCGGCAACTGCGAGCGTATCCCGTCCAGCGTCGGCAGGATCTGCTGCACCACCGTGGGCGGCGTCACGTCATCATTGCGGATGTCGGCGCGCACGGTGACTGTCGGCAGACGGTCGCGGTGCCAGATGATGCCGTCCTCGAACGCGTATTCGAGGTTGGCGATCTGCGACAGCGGCACGCTGCCGCCGTTGCTGGTCGGCACGGCCAGGCTGCCCAGCAGGTCCAGGCGGGCGCGCTCTTCGTCCGGTCCCCGCAACAGGATCTCGACCAGTTCGTTGCCTTCACGATAGGTGCTCACGCTCAGGCCCGACAGCGAACCCGACAGGAAGTGCGAGACCTGCGCCGTGCTGACACCCAGCGCGCGTGCGCGATCCTGGTCGATCTCCAGCCGCACGACCTTGCTGGGCTCGCTCCAGTCCAGGTTGACGTTGGTGACGTGCGGGTTCGCGCGCACTTTTTCCGCCACCTGCCGCGCGATCGCCTGCGCGCGGTCGACGTGCTCGCCGGAGATGCGGAACTGCACCGGATAACCCACCGGCGGCCCGTTCTCCAGCCGCGTCACGCGGAACTGCAGCTCGGGGAACTGCGGGCCGACCTCGTCGATCAGCCAGCGGCGCACGTCCTCGCGGGCCCGGGCGTCATCCGTCAACACGACGAACTGCGAGAAATTCGCCTGCGGCAACTGCTGGTCCAGTGGCAGGTAGAAACGCGGCGAACCGGTGCCGATGTAGGCCACGTAGTTCTGGATGCCCTTGCGCGTGGCCAGCAGTTTCTCCAGCTTGCGCGCCTGCGCATCGGTGGACTTCAGCGAACTGCCCTCGGCCAGTTCCAGGTCCACCATCAGTTCCGGGCGCACCGAATCCGGGAAGAACTGCTGCGGCACGAAGCGGAACAGCGCGATCGACGCGACGAACGCCGCGACGGTGACGCCGATCACTAGCCAGCGGCGACGCAGGCAGAACGCCAGCCAGCCACGGAACCGCTGGTAGAACGGCGTGTGGTACGGATTGTGGTCATGCGCGTCATGCGGCTTCGGCGCCAGCAACGCGCCGTACTGCGGCCAGCGATCGGCCAGCCGCGCGCGGAACCCGTGCCAGCGCGCCGCGAACGAACCCGGTTTCGGCGGCTGCGGATTGCCCAGGTCGGGCAGCATCTTGTCGCCCAGGTAGGGAATGAACAGCACCGCGGCGACCCACGACACCACCAGCGCGATGGTCACCACCTGGAACAGCGACCGCGTGTATTCCCCCGTGCTGGACGCCGCCGTGGCGATCGGCAGGAAGCCGGCCGCCGTCACCAGCGTGCCCGTCAGCATCGGGAACGCCGTGGACTCGTAGGCGAAGCTGGCCGCCTTCAGGCGATCGAAGCCCTGCTCCATCTTGATGGCCATCATCTCCACCGCGATGATCGCGTCGTCGACCAGCAGGCCCAGCGCCAGCACCAGCGCGCCCAGCGAGATCTTGTGCAGGCCGATGCCGAAGTAGTGCATCACGGCGAACGTCATCGCCAGCACCAGCGGGATGGACACCGCCACCACCAGCCCGGTGCGCAGGCCCAGCGAGAAGAAGCTGACCAGCAGCACGATGATCACCGCTTCGGCGAGCACGCGGACGAATTCGCCCACGGATTCCTCCACAGCGGCCGGCTGGTCCGACACCTTGCGCAATTCCATGCCCAGCGGCAGGGTCTTCTGCAGGCGCTGGAACTCGGTCTCCAGCGTCTGGCCGAGCTTGAGGATGTCGCCGCCGTCCTTCATCGCCACCGCGATGCCGATGCCGGGCTGGCCCATGAAACGCATGCGCGGCGCCGCGGGATCGGCGAAGCCGCGCTTGATCTCGGCGATGTCGCCCAGCTTCACCGTACGGCCGCCGGCGCGGATCGGGAACTCCCGGATCTCGTCCACCGAACTGAATTCGCCGCTCACGCGCAACTGCACGCGATCGCTCGCCGTTTCGAAGAAGCCCGCCGGCGTCATCGCATTCTGTTCTTCCAGCGCCTGCTGGACCGCGCTCAACGGAATGCCGAGCGTGGCCAGCTTGGTGTTGGACAGCTCGATCCAGATCTTCTCGTCCTGCAGCCCGACGAGTTCGACCTTGCCGACGTCGTCCACCCGCTGCAGTTCCAACTGGATCCGGTCGGCATAGTCCTTCATCACCGCGTAATCGAAGCCATCGCCGGTGAGCGCATAGATGTTGCCGAACGTGTCGCCGAATTCGTCGTTGAAGAACGGACCGATCACGCCGCTCGGCAGCGTGGCACGGACGTCGCCGACCTTCTTGCGCACCTGGTACCAGAGGTCCGGAATTTCCTTCGACTTCATGGAGTCGCGCGCCATGAAGATCACCTGCGATTCACCGGGACGCGAGTACGAGCGGATGAACTCGTAGTTGCCGGTGGTCATCAGCGCCTTCTCGATGCGCTCGGTCACCTGCTGCGAGACTTCCTCGGCGGTCGCGCCCGGCCATACCGTTCGCACGACCATCGCCTTGAAGGTGAACGGCGGATCCTCGGACTGGCCCAGGTGCTTGTACGACCACGCACCGATGATGCCCAGCAGGATCATCAGGAACAGCACCAGGCTGCGGTTGGTCAGTGCCCATTCGGAAAGGTTGAAGCGGCGCATGCCGTTACTCCGGGCGCGATGCGATGTTGGCCGCATCGCCACCCGCGGCGACCCGGAGCGGGCGGTTGTTGCGGTCCACCGGCACCACGGTCTGCCCTTCGCGCAGGAGATGTCCGCCGGCCGCGACGACCCAGTCGCTGGCCTTCACTCCGCCCAGCACCGGCACCGAGGCTTCGCCATACCGCCCCAGCTGCACCACCTGCGCACGCACCCTGCCGGTCGCGGGATCGACGATCCACACCGTGGTCCTGCCCTCACTTCCACGCTGGATGGCCGACAGCGGCAGCTTCAATGCGGCCTTGCTGCCGTTTTCCTGCACGTAGACGCGCGCGCTCTGGCCCAGTTCGACCTGCTGCTGCGCGTCGCCCACCAGGCTGACGCGCGCGGCATAGGTGCGCGTCTGCGCGTCGGCAGCGGGCGCGATCTCCCGGATGGTCCCGGGCAGGCGCTGGCCGGGCGCATTCCACAGCTCGACCATCACCGGCTGGCCTACGCTGAAATCACGGATGCGGTTCTCCGGCAGGCCGATAGCCACTTCGCGTCCACCATCGGCGGCCAGGGTGAAGACGGTCTGCCCGGCCGCGACCACCTGGCCGGCTTCGGCCTGGCGACTGGCGATCACACCGTCGCGCGGAGCACGCAGTTGCGAATAGCCTTCCTGGTTGCGCATCACGTCCATCTGCGCACGTGCGGCACGCGCCTGGCCTTCGGCCGCCTTGTACGCGGCAACCTGCGCGTCGTACGCCGACTGGCTGATCAACTTGTCGCCGACCAGCTTCGCGTAGCGGTCCCGGTCGCCACGCGCACGGACAAGGTCGGCGTCGGCCGCAGCAAGTTGCGCCTGCGCGGCCTGTGCCTGCAGCGCGAAGTCGCCCGCGTCCAGCAGCGCGAGCACCTCGCCCTTCTGCACGCGTGCACCGGCGTCGACATTGCGACGCACCAGGTTGCCGCCGACACGGAACGACAGCGGACTCTCCTCGCGTGCGCGCACCTCGCCGGCATACGCCGAGAGGACGGCCTCGGCGCCACCGCCAGGGTGGACCACCAGCGCGGGGCGCGGCGATTCCACAGGCTGCTCCGCACCGCACGCGGCCAGGCCGAGCAGCACGATTCCGAACACTCCGTTCCAGCGCATATGGCGCATACACCGCTCCATGACGACTTCAATTAGTAGACTTGGCGGTATAGTATAAATATCGAACCGAGTAGTCTAGTATTAAGACATGGTCAGCCCGCCCACTTCCGCCAGCCGTCGCAAGCCCCCCGCCAAGCCCGCCACCAGCGGTCCCGGCCGCCCGAAGGATCTCGGCAAGCGTGCCGCGATCCTGGAGGCCGCCAAGCAATTGTTCGCGCGCGAGGGTTTCAACGGCGTCAGCATGGACCAGATTGCCGCCGAGGCGGGCGTCTCCAAGCTGACGGTCTACAGCCACTTCGGCGACAAGGACGCCCTGTTCGCCGCCGCCGTGCAGGCCAAGTGCGAGGAAATGCTCCCCGACACGCTGTTCCAGATCGAGCTGAAGGGCTCGCTGCGCGAACAGCTGAAAGCCATCGCACAGGCTTTCTTCGCGCTGATCACCAGCGAAGAGGCCATCAGCACGCACCGCATGATGATGGTCCCGGGCAACATCGACGACAAACTCAAGCGAACTTTCTGGGAAGCCGGCCCGCAGCGCACCCATGAAGCGTTCGCGGCACTGTTGCAGGCGCAGGTTGCCAAAGGAGAGCTGGACATCCCCGACGTGGCGACGGCCTCGATCCAGTTCTTCACCCTCATAAAGGGCGAATTGCATGCCCGCATGACATGCGGCCTGTGCAGCCAGCCCGGCCAGCTCGACACCCGGCGGCATATCGACGCCACCGTGGACATGTTCCTGAGGGCCTATGGACGGCGCTGAAGCTGAAGGCCAGCCCCGCGCGCCGGAGGTGGCGATGACTTCCGGCACTGCGCCCGCCATGGGGGCTGCCCCGATCCTTGCCCAGCGCGGACGGGGCCAGCCCGGTAAAATGCCCGGCCCAGCCCCCCGCGTCGGATAACCACCCCCATGACGATCAACTACACCCAGGCCCGCGAAAACATGGTCGAGCAGCAGGTACGTCCCTGGGACGTGCTGGATGCGCGCGTGCTGGAAACGCTGGCCACGCTGCCGCGCGAGGTCTTCGTGGCGGACTCGCACCGCGCGCTGGCGTATGCGGACCTGGAACTGCCACTGGGCCACGGCCAGTCGATGATGAAGCCCGTCGTCGAAGGCCGCACCCTGCAGGCCTTGAAGCCGCAGGCCGATGAGGACGTGCTGGAGATCGGCACCGGCAGCGGCTATCTGACCGCCTGCCTGGGCCACCTGGCGCGCGACGTCGTCAGCCTGGAGATCCACCCCGAATTCGCCGAGGCTGCGCGTGCGCGCCTCGATGCCGCTGGCCTGGGCAGCAACGTCCGCATCGACGCCCTCGACGCGCTGACGTGGGACACCGACCGCCGCTTCGACGTGATCTGCGTGACCGGTGCCATGGCCAGCGTGCCTGCCCGCTTCGTGCAATGGCTGCGCCCCGGTGGCCGCCTGTTCGTCGTGCGGGGTACGTCGCCGGTGATGGAAGCCGTGCTGCACGTCAACGATGTCAACGGCCCACGCATCGAATCGTTGTTCGAAACCGACCTCCCCTACCTGGTCGGCGCCGCGCCGGCGCCCCAGTTCGTCTTCTGAAGATTAAAAAAAGGAACCCGCATGAGCCGTCGCCCCCTCGCACTAGCGCTCGCCCTGGCCCTGCCGTCTGCGGCCGGCGCCACCGACCTGATGCAGACCTATGAGCTGGCGCGCACAGGCGACCCTCAGCTGTCCATCGCCGAATCCACCCGCCTGTTCGACAAGGAAGGCGCGGTGCAGGCACGTGCAGCGCTGCTGCCTCAGATCACCGGCAGCGCGGGCTATACGCTGACGCACGACAGCCGGCCGGGCGATCCGCTGGGTGACGGCAAGAGCCGCAGCTACGGTGCCTCGGTCAACCAGACAATCTTCGACTGGAGCCGCATCGCCAACCTGCGTGGCCAGCGCGCCATCAGCCAGGCCGCCGACTACGATCTGGCCTCGGCGAACAATGAGCTGATCACCCGCACCTCGGCCGCGTATTTCAACGTGCTGATCGGCATCGAGTCGCTGGCGGCCGCCGAAACCAACGAGGCCGCGTCGAAGAAGCAGTTCGATTACGCGCAGAAGCGCCTGGACGTGGGCCTGGCGCCGATCACCGACGTGCATGAAGCCCGCGCCCAGTACGACAGCGCGCGCGCCAACACCATCCTGGCCCGCAACTCCCTCGATGACAGCTACCGTGCACTGGCCGAGATCACCGGCCAGCCGATCAGCGGGCTGAAGGGTCTGCCGGATGACTTCCGCCCGGAACTGCCGGCGGAGCAGAACGCCCAGACCTGGGTCGATCGCGCGCTGGAGCAGAACCCCGATCTCAAGTCGGCGGAGTACTCGCTGGAGTCCGCACAGCATGGTGTCTCCAGCGCCCGCGCGGGCCACTATCCCACGTTGAACTTCCGCGGTGCCTACAACAACGGCACCGCCTGGGACAGCGTGCCGGGCACGTTGTCGCAGGACGGCGAAGGCTACAACTGGGGCGTGACCCTGACCGTACCGATCTTCTCGGGTGGCGCCACCCAGTCCGGCGTGCGCCAGGCGCTGGCCCAGCGTGACCGCGCGTCGGACGGCCTGGAGCAGACCCGCCGCGCGCTGATCCGCAACACCAGCAATGCCTACCAGGCACTGGTCGCCGGCGTCAGCGAAGTGGAAGCCCGCCGCCTGGCGGTGGTCTCCGCGCAAAGCGCGCTGGATGCCTCGCAGGTCGGCCTGGAAGTCGGCACCCGCACCGTGCTGGACGTGCTGCAGAACCAGCGCACGCTGTTCCAGGCGCAGGTGGATTATTCAGAGGCAAAGTATCGCTTCCTGCAGAACCGCCTGTTGCTGGAACAAGCAGCCGGCACGCTGGATGGTGCGGATGTGCAGGACGTCAACCGCCTGCTGACTGCGGATGCCGAAGCACGCCTGTCTACGCCAGTTAGCGATACACAGTGAGCTTGAACGTCAAGCTCCTAAGCAATGAAGGCCGCCGACGAGCACCTTCAGGGTGGTGATGAGAAACGGCGGGAGCAATCCCGCCGTTTCCTTTTGGGTAACTGGATTTCTTCTCAGTTACTGGATGAAGCAAGTGCCAGACACCGTGACCGACCAGTGACCCAAGCTGTTTTCATAAGCAAATGGCACCGTGTAGCTCACAAGACTCCCTCCTCGTTGCCTGCAAGCCAGACTGGCCGATCCAGCAGCATAGGAAACGGCTGCTTGACGTGTGGGCCCCGCTCCATTCGCTGTTACATATGCATACGCTGCAATTGCAGGAAAGCTTAAAACAGTTGCAATCGTGGCAATAGCGACTACTCGGACTTTCTTGAGTGCGTTCTTCATAGATCAATCCTTGAAATATGACAAAGGCCACCAGTGTGGCAGCCTCAGTATCTCATCGACATATTGCGCCGATGCTAAAGAACCATTAACCAGAATTCCGGCGACCTATAACCTCCATTTCAACAAAAATTTCTGCGGTATGCTCACCGAGTAGAGGCGGCGGTCGAACATAGCGAATGGGTGTAGCCGACATTTTATCGGGCTGGCCACGATAGGTAGTGACGCGGCGGATGCCGAAGCACACCTGTCGTCGCAGCCCGTTTCGCAGTAATCCCTCGCGCCCCTGGCGTTACGACAACGGCGGGCTTCGGCCCGCCGATGTCGTTCGGGCGTGCGGTCGCGACTTACGTCGCTCCTACAATCGGGACTCAGATCGCGCCGCGCGCCCGCAGCGCCGCGACCTCATCGTCGCTGTAGCCCGCCTCACGCAACACGTTGTCGGTGTGCTGCCCCAGCATCGGCGGCGCACGCGACGGCTGCACCGGTGTCACCGACAACTTGATCGGACTGCCCACCAGCGGCAACGTGCCGGCATGCGGGTGCGGCACCTCGACGACCATGCCGCGCGCTCGAACCTGCGGATCGGCGAACACATCGGCAAGGTCGTTGACCGGGCCGCAGGGAATGCCTGCGGCTTCGAGCAACGACAGCCATGCGCGCCGGTCGCGTTGCAGAAAGTGCGCCTGGAGCATCGGTACGAGCACGTCGCGACATCGCACGCGCTCCGCGTTCGTGGTGAACCGCGCGTCGGTGGCGAGTGCAGGTTCATCCAGCAGGTCGCACAGGCGCGCGAACTGCCGGTCGTTGCCGACGGCGACGATGATGTGACCGTCGGCCACCACGAATACCTGGTAAGGCACGATGTTGGCGTGTGCATTGCCCTGCCGTGGCGGCACGTCGCCACCGACCAGATAGTGGCTGCCCAGATTGGCCAGCATCGCAACCTGCGCATCCAGCAGAGCCATGTCGATCACCTGCCCTTCGCCCGTGGCGTCGCGATGGCGAAGCGCAGCGAGGATGGCGACGGTGGCGTACAGGCCGGTGAACAGGTCCGCCACCGCCACGCCGACCTTCTGGGGCTCGCCCTGCGCGGCGCCGGTGACACTCATCAGGCCACCGAGCCCCTGCACGGCAAAGTCGTAACCCGCGCGCTGCGCATACGGACCGTCCTGGCCGAAGCCGGTGATCGAGCAGTACACCAGGCGCGGATTGGCGGCGCGCAGCGTCGCGGCATCCAGTCCGTACCGCGCCATGTCGCCGACCTTGAAGTTCTCCACCAGCACATCGCTTTGCATCGCAAGCCGCCGGATGATGGCCTGGCCATCGTCGGTGGAGATGTCCACCGTCAGCGAGCGCTTGTTGCGGTTCGCGCACAGGAAATACGCGGACTCTGCGGTTTCGTTCCCCGCTGCGTCGCGCAGGAAGGGCGGCCCCCATCCACGCGTATCGTCGCCACTGCCCGGCCGTTCAACCTTGATGACATCTGCGCCGAGGTCCGCGAGCACCTGCGTGCTCCATGGCCCGGCAAGCACGCGCGTCAGGTCCAGTACGCGCACGCCGGCCAGCGCGCGCGGCGCAACGCCGTTCATGCCACCGGAGCCGGCATGTGCGGCGCGATCATCGCCAGCGTGCGTGCCAGTGCGCCGCGACCGTGTTCGACCAGGGCGCGACCACGGTTCGCCATGTCGTGGCGCCGCGCGTCATCGGCGAGCAGGTCTTCGATGGCGACGGCCACCCCTGTCGCGTCCGGCGCGATCACGAGGGCTTCGGCTTCCTTCAGGCGGCGGGAGATCTCGCTGAAGTTGTGCAGGTGCGGTCCGGTGACGGCAGGCGTGCCGACGGCAGCCGGCTCCAGCATGTTGTGTCCTCCGATGGCTTGCAGGCTGCCGCCGACGAAGGCCACGTCGGCGCAGGCGTAGAACGCCATCAGCTCGCCCAGCGTGTCGAGTACGAAGACATCATCGCCGGACGACGGCCAGCGGTCTCCTCGCCGGGTTCCCACCTTCCAGCCGGCGTCGCGCGCGGCCTCCACCACGCGCGGGAAGCGCTCCGGATGGCGTGGCGCCCACAGCAGCAGCAGGTCGGGCCAGCGCTTGCGCAACCGCGCATGGATGGCGAGTACCGGCGCCTCTTCATCCTCGTGCGTGCTCGCGGCGATCCAGACGCGACGCTGCGCGGCCAGGTGCCCGCGGAAACCGGCGACGATGTCGGCCACGGTGTCCGGCACGGGGATGTCGAACTTCAGATTGCCGACGTCGCGTACCTGTTCGGGCGCGGCGCCCAGCTGCACGAAACGGGCGGCATCGTCACCGGACTGCGCGGCCACGCGACGCACCGTGCGCAGCATGCGTGCGATCAGCGGACGCAGCACGCTGTAGCCGCGCAGTGACCGCGCTGAAAGACGCGCGTTGAGGATGTACACCGGCACCTTCCGGTCATGGCAGCCGAACAACAGGCTGGGCCACAGCTCGGTCTCCATGATCAGCGCCAGCCGCGGCGGGAAATGGCGCAGGAACCGCGCGACGGCGCCGGGAAGATCGTAGGGCGAGTACACATGCAGCACGCGATCGCCCCACAGCGCCTGCACGCGCTCCGAGCCGGTGGGCGTGATGGTGGTGATCAGCAGGCGCAGGCCGCGATGGCGCCTGAGCAGTGCATTCACCACGGGCGCGGCCGCGTTCACTTCGCCCACCGATACCGCATGCAGCCAGACATCCACCGGACTGCCCGGCGTGTCGTAGCTGCCGTAGCGTTCGTTCCAGCGCTGGAAGTACTCGGGGTAGCGGAAGCCGCGCCAGATCAAGTGGTACAGGGTGACCGGCGTCAACACGTACAGCACCGCCGAATAGAGGGCGCGCAGCAGGCGTTCGGCGGTTCGGTTCGGCATCGCCGACAAGGATACCCGGGGCCGCCGTTACAATGGGCCATGGCCGAAACCGAGAAGCGATCCGCCGACGCCCGCGAGCGTCCACCCATGGGACCCGCACAGTGGCCGGCCTGGCTCGGCATCGGGCTCGCATGGCTGGTGGCGCGCCTGCCGTGGGCGTTGCAGCGCGTGCTGGGACGCCTCATCGGCACGCTGCTCTTTGCCGCGATGCGCGAGCGCAGGAACGTCGCCCGCCGCAACATCGCCCTGTGCTTCCCGGAGCTGGAAGCGGGTGCCCGGGACGCGCTGGCGCGCGCCAGTTTCGGCGAGCTCGGCATCGGGCTGTTCGAGTTCGCGCGCGCCTGGTGGGGCAGCGTGGCACCGATGCGGCGGGGATTGCGGGTCGAGGGCCTGGAGCACCTGGCGGCGGCGCGTGCCGGCGGCCGCGGAGTGATCGTGGTGTCCGGACACTTCACCACGCTGGAGATCTCGGCACGACTGATGTGCGACCACGCACCGCTGGCCGGCATGTATCGCCCGCACAACCAGGGCGCGATGGAGTGGGCAGTCAAGCGCGGCCGCCTGCGTTATGCCACCGCAATGTTCACCCGCGAAGAGTTGCGCCCTGCCCTGAAACACCTCAAGCAGGGCGGGCTGCTCTGGTTCGCGCCCGACCAGGACACGCGGCGCGGCGAGAGCGTGTTCGTTCCGTTCTTCGGCCACCCCGCCTACAGCCTCACGTCCACCCATCAGTTGGCGCGGCTGTCGGGCGCGGCGGTGATCGCGTTCTCGCACGTCCGACGCGAAGACGGTGGTTACACGCTGACATTGTCGCCCGCGCTGGAGGATTTCCCGTCATCGGACGCCACGGCGGACACTGCGCGCGTGATCGCCGCGATCGAGTCCATGGTGCGCGAAGCCCCCACGCAATACCTGTGGATCCACCGCCGCTTCAAGCGTCAGCCCAACGGGCGCGGCGAACTCTACCGGTAGAGGCCGGGTTCGCCCTGGGGCCGCGTCTTGAAACGCCGGTGCACCCACAGGTACTGCTCGGGATGCCGGCGCACGACGGCTTCCAGTTCCGCCATGTAGCGTGCCGCATCCTGCACCGGGTCGCCGGTCGGCCATCCTTCCCACGTCGGCTCGACGCGCAGCTGGTAGCGTCCCGCCGCGTCACGATGGAACCAGAACGGCAGCACGACGGCATTGCTGCGGCGTGCGAGATCGGGCGTGGCGGTCAGGGTCGCGGCCTGCACGCCGAAGAACGGCACGAAGGCATTCTGGTAGTTGAAATCCTGGTCCGCGGAATACGCGACGATGCCGCCGCGCGACAGCGTGCGCAGCAGGCCGCGCACATCCTTCTTGCCAATGACATCGGCGAAGACGCGGCGACGGGCAGTGTCGAGCAGATGCTCGATGCAGGGATCGTTGTTGCGCCGCGCGACGATGCTCACCCGTTCGCCCAGCGCGTCGCCCAGCAGGCGCGCGCACAGTTCGGAGTGCGGAATGTGGCCGCCGAACAGCAGGATGCCGCGCCCCTGCGCGCGCGCGGCGCGCATGTGTTCCAGCCCCTGCACGTCGGCCAGCCCGCGCAGCGCCTGCGCAGGTGCGTACCAGCCGCGCACGAGTTCGAACATGCCGGTCACCGTGGCGCGCAGGGTGTCGCGCAGCAGGCGGGCGCGGGCACGGTCATCCAGTGCGGGGAAACACAGCGCGATGTTGGTCGCCGCGTAACGGCGCCGCTTGCCGAGCAGCGGCCACAGCAACCACGTCGTGAGGTTCCCGAGCCGCAGCAGCACCCGCTGCGGCAACCGCGCGACCGCCGACGCGATCAGGTTGGCGGGCGCCACGAACCAGCAGCGCGCGCCCGCCGCGTGCTCAATCGTCATCGCGCGCCAGCAGGCTGCCGGCGTACAAGGCTGCCAGCATCAGCGTCAGGCCGCCCCAGAACGTGGAATAGAACGCAAGGTGCGTGTTGAACGGGAAGACCGTCACCGCCAGCGCCAGCATCGCCGGCCGCGCGCGGTCCTTCGCCTGCGGTGCGGCATAACGCCAGGCACGCCATGCCAGCGCTGCGCCCGCCAGCCACAGCAACAGGCCGATGACGCCGGTTTCACTGAGCACTTCCAGCACGATCTGGTGGGCGTGGAACGCCGGACCCTGGCCCCATGCAGGCCGCTCGCCGGCCCCTGCATCGCACCCGGGGAATGCTTCGCGGAAGCCCCGCGCACCCACGCCGTTGATGGGGTGCTCGACGATCATGCAACCGGCGGCGGACCAGATCTGCCCACGGCCCGACAAGGCGGTGTCCACGCCGGATTCGTTGGCGGTCAATGCATGCGTGGTGAGCCGGATGCGCTCCCGAACCTGCGTGGAAGACATGGCTAGCAGCGTCAGTATCAGTAGTCCCGCCGCCAGCACACCGAACAGCCTGCGCAGGCCGAGCAACCGCCACCCGGATACCACCAGGACCAATGCGTAGGTAATCCATGACGCGCGGGCGCCCGCAAGCAGGATGACCAGACCGATGGCCCCGGCGGCCAAGATCCATCCGAGCGAATCCATGCGCCGCGCCGCTGCAAACAGCAGGAACGGCGACAGGCTCGCCATCACGACGCCCAGCTTCCGGTTGCAGGGGCCGAGGAAGCCACTGAGCCTGTCGATGCCGGCCATCTGTTCCGCAGTGCACATCGGGCGTCCGCTGACCAGTTGCTTGAGCTGGTCCAGGCCCCAGAACAACGGACTGGTGCCGAACACGACCTGCGCCAGCGCGTCCAGCGTCCACACCGCCACGATGATGGCGAGACCGTTGAAGGTGGTACGCCGTGCTTCCCTGTTCGCCACGGCGGCGGCCACCAGCCACAGGAACGGCAGGTAGCGAAGATCCACCGCGGCCTCGCGAAATGCCCGCGGTGCGTCGACGGCATCCACGGCCGAGATGACTTCGGGCAGCCAATAGGCGGCAAACAGCGCGCTGGTCAGCGCCCATGCCGCGCCGCTCAGCAGGCGCGTGCCGCCACGGAACCTGTCGAGCAGCAACCGGATGACGGCCGCCAGTGCGCCCAACACCATCACGGCCTCGGCATAGCCCGGTGCCGGCCAGAGGGCGACGAACGTCAGCACCCACGCGGGTGCCCAGCGCCAGCCGTGGGTGCGGCCACGGACAGGCATGTCAGGGATCGATGGCGAGTCGGCGGTCATCGGCAAGGTCGTGGTAAAGGGCGAGCGTGGCGTCCTGCATCGCGCGCAGGGTGTAGGCGTCCATCGTAGCCAATGGCGGCGGCGGATGGGCGAGCATCGAACGCGCCGCGTCGAACAGGCGGTCTCCATCGAATGCCGGCACCGCGCCCGCGGGCTGCAGTTCGCGCAGCAATTCGCCGACACCGCCATGCGCCCAGCCGGCGACGGGACGTCCCACGGACAGCGCTTCGACCACGGTCCGGCCGAACGCTTCGGGCTTGCGCGACAGCTGCAACACCAGGTCGCTGGCGGCGTAGGCGCGTGCGATGGCGGTTGTCGGTGGCGTGATCGCGAGCGCATCGGCGCATCCGCCACGTCGCGCGTCTGCTTCCAGGTCGAGGACGTAGTGCTCGCGCCCCGCCTCGCGCGTGCCCGGCATCCAGAGGCGCGCATCGATGCCGCTGCCACGCAGGCGGGCCAGCAGCGCGATGGCGTCCTGGTGGCCCTTGAGGCGAGTGCCGCGCCCCGGCAGCAGCAGCAGCGGGCCTTCGCCCACCAGCGCTGGGTGCTGGGTGGCAGCCCACGCACGTGCGTCAGGATCGCGCGAGGAGGCGCGTGGGAACTGCGCCGGATCGATGCCGCGCGGAATCACGACCAGCTTGCCGGCGTCGGTCTGCGGATAGTGCTGGCGCAGATACGCGCGCACCGTGTCGGACACGCAGATCACGCGCTCGCCGTACGTCATCACCGCGCTGTAGCGCCCAGGCGAATTGAGACCGTGCATGGTGGTGACGAATCGTGGCCGCGCGGCTGCGGGCATCGCACGGATCGCCCACAGGCCAAGCCACGCAGGAAGCCGCGAGCGCGCGTGCACGATGTCGGCGCCGACATCGGCGAACAACCGGCGCAGCGTGATCACATGGCGCAATGTCGGCAGTGATTTGCGACCGATGTCGAGCGTGACGTGCTCCGCGCCCGTCGCCCGCAACGCCGGCTCCAGCCGCCCGCCCGCCGACACCACCACGGCACGGTGGCCTGCGCGCACCAGTGCATCCGCGATCTCGAGGGTGGAACGTTCGACGCCGCCGGATTCCAGCGCCGGCAGCAGCTGGACGACGGTCAGGCGGCGCATGGGCGATGGGCCGCGCGCTTCGGCCGCATCAGGCGATCAGTCGGCCAGGACGAAATGCGAACCGCAGTACGGGCACTGCACATCCCCACCCGGCGCGTCTTCGATGGGCAGGTAGACGCGCGGGTGCGAATTCCACAGCGCCATCGACGGCAGCGGGCAGCTCAGCGGCAGGTCGGCGCGCGAGACGGTGTAGCGCTTCTCGGCGTTGGCGGGCGCGGTGGCGGTCTGGGTCATGGCAATGCGGGACGTGCTGGAACGAGGCGGCCAGTCTACCAGCCGGTACCGTGACGGCCCAAGGAAGGGGTTCCCATGACGGAAAACGCCGCCCGGCGCGAGCGGGGCGGCGTTTCCGGCAGCATCCGGCCGGCGCGCGAAGGCCGGGGAAGGCGTGCTTACTTCTTGGCGTCGGCCGTGGCTTCGGTGGTGATCTTCAGCGTCACTTCGTCGCTGACCATCGGGGCGTACGCGCCCACGCCGAAGTCGCTGCGCTTCACGGTGGCGGTGGCATCGAAGCCGATCGCCGGCACCTTCTTCATCGGGTGCTCGCCGGCCTTGTTGAGGGTCACGTCCAGCACCACCGGCTTGGTGATGCCCTTGATGGTCAGGTCACCGGTGACCTTCAGCTTGCCTTCCCCGGCCGCTTCCACCTGGGTGCTCTTGAAGGTGGCGGACGGGTACTTGGCGGCGTCGAACCACTTGTCGCTGGTCAGGTGCTCGTAGAACTGGTCGGCCAGCGCGCTCAGGCCGCTCAGCGGCAGGGTGACCTGGACGCTTGACGCGGAGACCTTGTCGGCGTCGTACACCAGGGTGCCGTCGGCCTGGCCGAAGTTGGCGCTCGGGTTGGAGAAGCCGAAATGGTTCCAGGTCGCCAGCACGTTGGTGTGGCCGGGGTCGATCTTGTAGGTGACCGGCGCGGCGAAGGCGGAGCCGGCGAAGGCGAACAGGGCGGCAACGAGCAGGGTCTTGCGCATGGGATATCTCCGGGGTGGTGGGGTGTCAGAGGATGCGCGCGGCTTCGTCGAAGCCCAGGCGCGGGGAACGCGGGAAAATGCTGGCCGGGTCGCCATGGCCCAGGTTGACCAGGATGTCGGACTTGATCGCGGTGCCGGCGAAGAAGGCCTCGTCGACCTTCGCGGCGTTGAAGCCGGTCATCGGACCGGCATCCAGGCCGAGCGCGCGCGCGGCGACGATCAGGTAGCCCGCCTGCAGGCTGGCATTGCGCAGCGCGGGCTTGAAGCGGTTCTCGCGCGGGCCGTCGAACCAGGCCTTGGCATCGGTATGCGGGAACAGGAACGGCAGCTTCTCGTGGAAGTCCTCGTCGCGGCCGATGATGACGGTCACCGGGGCGGCCATGGTCTTGGCGTAGTTGCCCTCGTCCAGCGCGGGGCCCAGCTTGGCCTTGGCTTCGGCCGACTTCACGAACACGAAGCGCGCCGGCGTGGTGTTGGCCTGGGTGGGACCGAACTTCAGCAGGTCGTACAGCTGGCGCAGCGTGTCGTCGCTGACGTCACCGCCGAACGCGTTGTAGGTGCGGGCGGTGCGGAACAACTGGTCGAGCGAAGCGGCGTCGAGAACGTGGGGCATGGCATACCTGTCGCGAAGAGGGAAACAGCATCCGCAGCGGCCGGCCTGGGCCGGCGGATCGGACGGGCAGTGTAGGGCGTCCTGACTATGGCAACATCCAACCGACCCGGAACGGATTGTTTTAACCAGTGGAACGAACGAGCCCTCCCACGACCGATTCGGCGCGCCCCTGGACCCTGACCGATGGCCACGCCGGCAATGTGCGGCAGGCCCGGGCGTTGATGAAGGAGCTGGATGCCGGTGAAGCGCGCGAGTGGGTGCTGCAACCGCGTGCGCCGTGGCGCTGGGCGGCCCCTCGCCTCTGGCCCGGATCCACGCAGGCGTTCGGAAGCGCTTTCGCCGCTGCCCTGCGCACGCCCCCTCCGCTGGCCGTCGGCTGTGGCCGGCAGGCTGCACTGGCAACGCGGCTGCTGCGCGGGCGCGGCAGCAAGGCGGTGCAGATCCTCGCCCCTCGCATCGACCCCATGCACTGGGACGTGGTCATCGCGCCAGCGCATGACGGCCTGCGTGGCCGCAACATCATCACCCTGACAGGCAGCCTGAACCCGGTCGACGATACCTGGCTGGCGGACGCGCGCCTGCAGTTCGCGACCTTCGCCCACCTGCCCTCGCCGCGCACCGCTGTATTGCTGGGCGGCGACAGCGCGCATGCGCGCTTCGACCCTGCAGCCTTCCTGGCGTTGGCCGCGGACCTGGACGCGGTGCTGGCGCGCGAGGGCGGCAGCGTGCTGGTGACCACCTCGCGGCGCACGCCGCGCCAGGTGATCGACGCAGTGCGCCAACGCTATGCAGCCACGCCCGGCATTGTCTGGTGCGGCGAACACGATGGCCCGAACCCCTACCCCGGCCTGCTGGCCTGGGCCGACCGCATCGTCTGCACGCCGGACTCGGTCAACATGCTGTCCGAAGCCTGTGCGACCAGGGTGCCCGTGCACGTCTTCGATCCCCACCGCGTCAGTGGCCGGCCGCGCCGGTTCTTGGACGCCCTGCTGCAACGCGGGCGCATCCGCGTGATGGATGGCGCACTGCAGGCCTTCGATGTCGAACCGCTGCGGGAAACAGCGCGCGTGGCCGCGGCACTCCGCGACCGCCTCGCGCCCTGACGTCAACGGCGCGCTTCCGTCGCCATCCGCACCGCCAGCGCCGCCAGCACCGTGCCCATCAGCCAGCGCTGGGCCGTGGCCCAGAAGGGCCGCTGCGCCAGGAAGGCGGCAACACTGCCCGCGAATACCGCAATCAGCGCATTGACGACCAGGCTGACGAGGATCTGCACCGAACCCAGCGCGAGCGACTGCGCCAGCACGTCACCGCGCGCAGGGTCGATGAACTGCGGCAGCAACGACAGGTAGAGCACCGCGATCTTGGGATTCAGCAGATTGGTCAGCAGTCCCATCAGGAACAGCTTGCGTGGGCCATCGGCCGGCAGTTCGCGCACCTGCAGTGGCGAACGGCCACCGGGGCGCACTGCCTGCCAGGCCAGGTAGAGCAGATAGGCTGCGCCGGTGATGCGCAGCGCGTCGTACGCATAGGGCACCGTCATCAGCAGCGCTGTGATGCCGAAGGCGGCGCACAGCATGTAGACCACGAATCCGGCGGCAACACCGCCCAGCGATATCAGTCCGGCACGCGTGCCCTGGCTGATCGAGCGCGACACCAGATAGATCATGTTCGGCCCCGGCGTGAGGACCATGCCGAGCGCGATCAGTGCGAATGCGAGTAGCGGGGAAGCGTCGGGCACGGAGCATCTCCTGGTGGAGGAAAGGATGCCCAGGCGCGCGGCGGCGATGCCCGCGCTTCCCGAGGGTGCTCCCTCCAGGCGCCAGTCACGCGGGGGTGCAGGTTAGCGGCGGACGCGCGCGACTGGCAAGCGCCCTTCACGGGGCGAACACCAGTCCATGCGCCTCCGCCGTGCGGACGACCAGCGCGCGGGCGGTCGCCAGCGCGGCATTCTCGACCACCAGTCGCGGCCGCCGGTCCAGCGTGCAGGCCAGCCCTTCGGCCACGAAGGTGGCATGCACCCGGCAGAGTGCCTCGGCTTCCTCGGGCGGCAGCACACCGGCCTCCGCCATCGCGATGATCAATCCGCTGCTGTCGCGCGGTGCGAGCAACGCCGGGTGCGTGGCGGAGTCGCGCAGCACCAGGTACTGCAGCAGGAATTCCAGATCCACCAGCCCGCCCGCGCCCTGCTTCAGGTCGAAGCGCGCGGCATCGCTGCGGTCCAGTTCGCCGCGCATGCGTGCACGCATGTGGATCACGTCGTCCCGGAGTTTCGCGGCATCGCGCCGAGAGGACAGTGTTTGCGCACGGATACGTTCGAACGCCGCCAGCAGGCCGGCATCGCCGGCGATGCCCCGGGCACGCACCAGAGCCTGGTGCTCCCAGGTCCAGGCGCGCTCGCGCTGGTAATCGCCGAAGCTGGCCAGCGACGAGACCAGCAGACCCTTGGCGCCGTCGGGGCGGAGGCGTACGTCCACATCGTAGAGGCGTCCCGCCGCCGTCACCGCGCCCAGCAGGGCGACGATCTTCTGCGCCAGGCGCGCATACCAGCGACCCGCCTCCAATGGGCGCGCGCCATCGGATTCGGCATCGGCGGGCGCATCGAACAGGAACACCAGGTCCAGGTCCGAACCGAAACCGAGTTCCTCGCCGCCCAGGCTGCCGTAACCGATCACCGCGAACCGGCCGCCTGCGACACCGCCATGTGCCGACGCGACATCGCGCGCGGCGACCTGCACAACGACCCGGACGACCTCGTCGGCCAGCCACGCCAACTGGCGCACGCTGTCGCGCGCCGCCTGGCGACCATCGAGCGCGGCCAGCGCCACGCGGAAGCTCAGCGCGAGCCGCCGCTCGTTCACGACACGCAGGCAGGTTTCCGGATCGTCCTCCACCAGTGCCGCTTCGCACTCCATGCGCAGTTCGTCGCGATCGGGCATCGGGCCGGAGACGCGGGTGTCGAGCAGTTCGTCGAGCAGCAAGGGGTACTGCGCCAGCCGCTCGGACAGCAGCGCACTGCGCGCCAGCACGTTGACCAGCCGCGCCAGTGCGCTGGGCTGTTCGTCGAGCAGCGCGAGATAGCTGGCGCGGCGCAGGATCGCCTGCAGCAGCGACAACACGCGCCGCAATGCCGCATCCGGTTGCGACGACCGTGCGCAGGCGTCGAGCAAGGCCGGCAGCACGCGATCTAGCCGCGCACGCGAACCATCGGACAGCGCGCGCACGCCACTGAACTGGGCGAACTCGCGCAACGCACCATCGGCGCTGCCCGCGTCGGCGAACCCGGATGCGGCCAGCGTCTGGACATCGCCGCCATCGGGCAGCGCGCGCCAGTACAGCGCCAGCGCATCCGGCGCGGCATCGCGCTGGCGCGGTGCGAGCAGTTCGGCGAACTCGGCCGACACCCGCGCACGCTGCAGGTCCAGTGCGACGCGCAACGCATCCCAGTCCGGATAGTCCAGGCCACGCGCGATGCGGTGGCGGTCCATCGCGTCCTCCGGCAGCGCATGCGTCTGCGCATCGCGCAGCATCTGCAGGCGATTCTCCAGCCGGCGCAGGAAACGGTAGGCCTGCGCCAGCGCATCGCCCTCCTCTTCGGACATCTGCCGCGTGGCGACCAGCGCGGGCAAGGCCATGCGCAGCCTCCGCTCGCGCAGCGCGGCTTCGCGCCCACCGCGGATCAGCTGCAACGCCTGCACCAGGAACTCGATCTCGCGGATGCCGCCGGGCCCGCGCTTGATGTCATCGGCCAACTCGCGGCGCGCGACTTCGGCGGCGATCGCCGCCTTCATCTCGCGCAGCCCGTCGAGCGCCGTGTAGTCCAGGTAGCGCCGATAGACAAACGGGCGCAGCGATTCCAGCCAGCGCTCGCCCGCCTCGATGTCACCGGCCACGGCGCGCGCTTTCAGCCACGCATAGCGCTCCCAGTCGCGGCCTTCGCGCTGGAAGTACTGATCCATGCCGGCGAACGACAGCGCCACCCGCCCGGCGTTGCCGAACGGCCGGAGGCGCAGGTCGACGCGATGGCAGAAGCCATCGACGGTGGGCTCGTCCAGCAACTTCGCCAACCGCTGGCCCAGCCGCATGAAGTAATCCTCGGCCGCGAGCGATCGCGCACCGTCCGACTCGCCGCCCTGCGGATACGCGTAGACCAGGTCGATGTCCGACGAGAAGTTCAGTTCGCCGCCGCCCAACTTGCCCAGCCCGAACACGACCAGCCGCTGCACGCTGCCGTCGGGTGCGCGCACGACGCCATGGCGGTGTGCGAACTCGGCTTCCAATGCCTCCAGCGCGGTCTGCAGACAGACTTCGGCCAATCGCGTGGTGCCTGCGAGCGTGTCGTCCACCGTGTCGAGGCCATGCACATCGCGCCACACCAGGCGCGTGGATTCGGCGGTGCGGTAGCGACGCAGCAACTCGGGCCATTGCACGGCGTTGTCCGCCACCAGCGCAGGCACTGGCCACGGTGCGGCGCCATCGTCGTGCAGCAGTGCCGCCAGCAGGTCGGGCTGCCGGCGCAGCGTTTCGAATGCGAAGTCGCTGGTCGCGATCACGCGCGACACACGATCGACATTGCGCGCGTCGCCGAGCAGGGCATCCAGGTCAGACGACGCGGTGCGCAGGCGCGCCAATCCGCGTTCGGTCAGTGCTTCAAGCTCGGCATCGAGGGAGAGGGTCGCGTCGTTCATCGCGGCCGATTGTGGCATGGGCCAACGACTGTTGTAGGAGCGACGTCAGTCGCGACCGCGGACCACGACTCGGCATTGCACCCTGGTCAGGACGCCTCATGTCAGGGGGCATGCTTTTGCACTCCCTTCACGCTCGCTGGCGAGCCGGCCGTGCGGTCGCGACTGACGTCGCTCCTACAACGAGCGGATTACGCTGCCTGCGACAGGTCCGGCAGCGCGGCTTCGTGCTGCAGCGACAGGCCGAACTGGTCCGCCATGTGCTTCAGCAATACCGGCTTCACCTGGTCCATGCCGGTGGGGCCGCCGAGGTCGGCAAGCGAAACCACCTGCAGGCCCTGGTAGCCGCAGGGGTTGATGCGGTGGAACGGTTCCAGGTCCATCGCGATATTGAACGCGAGGCCATGAAACGTGCAGCCGCGCCGCACGCGGATGCCGAGCGCACCGATCTTGGCGCCGGCCACGTACACGCCGGGGGCGCCGTCCTTGCGCTCGGCATGGAGGTTCCATTCGGCCAGCGTGTCGATCATCGCCTGCTCGATCTTGCAGACGTAGTCGCGCACGCCCACCTTCAGGCGCTTCAGGTCGAACAGCGGGTACGCAACGATCTGGCCGGGGCCGTGGTAGGTCACCTGGCCGCCGCGGTCGACGTGGATGACGGGAATGTCGCCCGCCGCCAGCACGTGCTCGGGCTTGCCGGCCTGGCCGAGGGTGAACACCGGGTCGTGTTCGACCAGCCACAGTTCGTCGCGGGTGGTATCGGTCCGCGCGTCGGTGAAGCGCTGCATGGCGCGCCACACCGGCTCATACGGTTGCCGTCCCAGTTCGCGGACGACGCAGGGCGACGTCACAGCGTCCACTTCACTTCGGGATGCTCGCGCAACGCTTCATGGGCGGCGTCGTACTGCGCACGGTCATTGGCCTGGAAGCGGATGCGCACGGATACGTACTTGCCGTTGGCCGAGTGCTTCCAGGTGATGTCTTCATGCACCACCGGCACGCCGGAGGCTTCCAGCAGGCGGGGAAGTTCGGTTTCCAGGCCGGTGCCGGCCGTGCCCATCGCGCTGAGCTCGAAGGTGCCGGGGAACTGGAAGCCGTGGTCGGGGTTGTCGGATTTGATTTCCATGCGGGAATTATTGGGATGGCGGGCGGGAAAGCCAAGCCGTGGGCATCCCGGAACGAGGAAGGGCCGCTTTCGCGGCCCTTCGTGCACATCCGGCAGGCGGTTCAGCGCGCCAGCTGCACCAGGCTGGATGACACCCACCCCTTGTTGCCCAGTTCGTCTTCCACTTCCCACATCATCCCGTCCTTGTTGCCGGTGGGGTACAGCAGCATGCCCGGGTCGAGGTCGCGCACGGCCTTGCCGGTGCCCTTGGGATTGGCGAACAGGCGCCCCGGCTTGGTCATTTCCACTGCCTGCTGGGCGTTGGAAGCGGACGCATTGCCGGACAGGCCGCCCAGCTCGGTCACCAGGTTGGTGTACGCCTGCAGGTAGGCCAGCGTGATGACCTGGCCGATCTCGGTGTTGGCGTAGCCGCTGGCACCGCCGCCGCCCCAGTGGCTGCCGGTGAACAGGCTGCCGCCCGCGCCCCAACCGATGTCGGTCTTCTTGGCGCTGCCTTCGGCCATGGCGACCTGCTCGGAGGAGCGCACGTCGGTGACCGTCAGCACCACGTCTGCGGTCTTCTTCTTGAAATCCAGGCCGCCCACGGCGCGACCGAGGTTGCCCCCCACCAGCCCCCCGAGCAGGCCGCTGATCGCATTGCCGCCGGCATTGCTGTTCTGCGAGATCAGGTCGGGCACCAGCACGTAGTCGGCGGCGCGGATCTGGCCCTTGCCGATGTTGGAGCGGTTGCGCAGCTCGCCGCTGGCCGCCAGGTCGCGCTCGGCCATCGCGGCGCCCATGCCCACGCCGCGATCGACGAGGGTGAAGCAGCGCGACTTGTTGACGAAGACCTTGATCAGCTTCGATGGCGCCGGCAGTTGCTGGCCACTCCACCAGTTCACGCCGTCCTCCGGTTCGATCACCGAGATCGAACCCAGCGGCTTGCTGCAGGTCGGGATCTCGGCCATCTGCTGCTTGCGCTGGTCCTGCGCGCTCTGCCGTTGCGCGAAGGCAGGCAGCGTGGCGGCGATGGCCAGCATGCCCACCGCGATGCGGAGCGTGTTGTTCGTTCCCCTGTTCACTCGTCTATCTCCTTGAAAGGTTGTCGCCCCATGCGAGGGCATTCCGTCGATGCAGGGGCGCCACGGCACGTGTGCCGTTGTCCCCGTCCTCGATGATAGGCCATGGCGGCCATGTTCCCCGGTAGGCACGAGAAATGTGACTGGCTGCGGCCAGCCGCGCGGGGTGATGGCCGATGCGCGCCTTGCGCCATAATCCGCTCCCCTCCCGCGAGTCCGGCCGTGTCCTACCTGCTCATCAGCGTCGTCTGCAGCGTCCTGGTCTCGGTGCTGCTCAAGCTGATGCAGCGGCGCGGCATCGATACCGCCCAGGGCATCACCTGGAACTACCTGGCCGCGTCGTTGTTGTGCTTCGCGCTGCTGGACCCGCCGCTGGCAGCCCTGTCGCGTGCCGGCGCGCCGCACATGGAACTGGCCCTGCTGGCCCTGTTGCTGCCCGGCATCTTCCTGGCGCTGTCGGCGTCCGTGCGTGCCGCGGGCATCGTGCGCACCGACGTGGCGCAACGGATGTCGCTGGTGCTGTCGCTGCTGGCGGCGTTCCTGTGGTTCGGCGAACGCGTGGACAGCCTGAGGATCATCGGCCTCGTCCTCGGCGTGGCGGCCATCGTCATGCTGGTGCTGCGCCCGCGACACGGGCCGGCCAACGATGCAGACGCGGGCTGGACCGGCTGGGCGCTGCCGCTGCTCGTGCTGATGGGCTACGCGAGCGTCGACGTGCTGTTGAAGCGTCTTTCCGCAGCGGGCACACCGTTTGCCGCCTCGCTGCAGGTGGCTTTCGTCGCGGCCTTCGTGGTGATGCTGGCCGTGCAGATGCTGCGTGCCTGGCGTGGGCGGATCGCGCTGACCGGTGCTGCGCTTGCCAGCGGCCTGCTGCTGGGCACACTGAACTTCGCCAACATCCTGTTCTACGTGAAGGCCCACCGCGCATTGCCGGAGAACCCGGCGGTGGTGTTCTCGATGATGAACATCGGCGTGGTGCTGCTGGGCACGCTGGTGGGCACGCTCGGTTTCGGCGAACGTCTGAGCCGCCTCAATCTGCTGGCCATCCCGCTGGCCATCGTGGCGATAGGCTTGATCGCCGCGGGCATGCGCTGAGCGGGAAATGAAGAAGCCGGCTTCCGCCGGCTTCTTGTTCGTCATGGCGCGTGGCAGATCACTCCGACTCCCACCACATCCAGAAGGCGTCCCACAGGCGCTTGAAGAAGCCGGCTTCCTCGATGGCGGTGATCGCCACCAGCGGCGACTGCGCGACCACCTTGCCGTCCAGCGTGACTTTCACCGTGCCGATGGCCTGGCCTGCGGTGATCGGCGCCACCAGCGTCTTCGGCACGTCCATGGTCGGCTTCAGGTCGTCGTAGCGGCCACGCGGCACGCTGACCAGCATCGGCTGCGCCACACCCAGCTGCACGTCCTTGGTCTTGCCCTTCCACACGCGCTGGGTGGCGATGGCCTTGCCGGGCTCGTACAGGCGGTGCGTCTCGTAGAAGCGGAAGCCCCAGTTCAACAGCGCCAGGCTGTCGTCGGCGCGCTGCTTCTCGGACGTGGAACCCATCACCACCGCGATCAGGCGCTGGTCGCCGCGCTTGGCCGAGCTCATCAGGCAGTAGCCGGCAGCGGAATGGTGGCCGGTCTTGATGCCGTCGACGCTGGGGTCGCGCCACAGCAGCAGATTGCGGTTCGGCTGGGTGATGGCGCCAACCGTGAATTCCTTGATCTTGTTGAAGGCGTACTGCTCGGGGTATTCGCGGATCAGCGCGCGCCCCAGCAGGGCCAGATCGTACGCGGTGGAGTAGTGCTCCGGTGCCGACAGGCCATGCGCGTTGGCAAAATGCGAACCCTTCATGCCGATCTGCGCGGCGTAGTTGTTCATCAGTGCCGCGAAGGCTTCCTGGCTGCCGGCAGCATGTTCGGCCAGCGCGATGGCGGCGTCGTTGCCGGACTGGACGGCCATGCCGGTCTCCATGTCCAGCAACGATGCGGTCTTGTTGACGGCGAACCCGCTGTAGCTGCCATCGGTGCCGGCGCCGCCCTCGCGCCAGGCGCGCTCGCTCATCATCACCTGGTCGGTGGGCTTGATCTTGCCGTTCTTCTGTTCGGCCGCCAGCACGTACGAAGTCATGACCTTGGTGATGCTGGCCGGTTCGACGCGCTCGTTGTAGTTCTCGCCCGCCAATACCTGGCCGGTGATGTAGTCCATCAGCACCCAGGCAGTAGCGGTGGGCGTGGGCGCGGGCGGGATGGCCACGGCGGCGGACGCCGGTGCGGTGGCGGGTTGCGGGGTCGGCGCCGGGGTCTGGGCGATGGCCAGGCCCATGGCGGTGGTCGCGAGCGCGGCAAGGACGAAACGGAACTTCATCGGCGGAAAACTCCTGGCGAGGCCGTGGGCCTGACGATTCAAGGCGATCATTGTAGGGAGGCCGGCCGCGGGTTGGGTTGGAAAGACGTAAAAACCGGCGAACAGGCGGCTTGCAGGGTTACTCGCGGACCACCTGCGGGCGGCCGAAACCCAGGCTCGCGATCCTGCCGGCGAGGACTTCCGCCGTGGCGACATCGGGTGCGCCCACGCGCAGGCGCCACAGCGTGCGGCCCTGGCCGGGGACGTCGCTGAGCCGCGCATCGACGATGCCGGCCGCCGCGAGACGTGCCAGTGCCCGGTCCGCGTTGTCGCGGCTCGAGAAGCTGGCGACCTGCAGTTGCAGGGCGGAAGGCGGTGATGCCGATTCCGCGGCGGCACCAGATGGTGCTGTCGCGGCCTGTACCGGCTGCGGCGGCGGCGCGACGCTGGAAACCGGGGATGCAACCGGTGCCCCGGGCTTGCCGGACGCCACGCGCACGCCGTTGGCCTTCATCCACGCTTCGAAGCCGGCCGCACTCGGCGCATCACCCGGCTTGGCAGGCACGTGGTAGCGCGCGGTGTCCTGCGGCAAACGTCCGACCAGGTGATCCATCGCGGAAGGCGCGGGCGCGGTGGCCAGCGTGCTGTCGTCCGGCGTCAATGCGCGCACCTCGACACGTCCGGTGCCGCGCTGGGTGATGCCCAGGCGCACGGCCGCTGCATAGCTGAGGTCGATCACGCGGCCTTCGTGGAACGGCCCGCGATCGTTCACCCGCACCACCACCGACTTGCCGTTGTCCAGGTTGGTGACGCGGGCGAAGCTGGGCAGCGGCAGCGACTTGTGCGCCGCGCTGTAGGCGTACATGTCGTACACCTCCTGGTTGGAGGTGCGGCGGCCGTGGAACTTGTTGCCGTAGTACGACGCCGTGCCCTGCTCCACGTAGCCATCGACGCGGTCGAGCACCCGGTACTGCTTGCCGAGCACCGAGTAGGGCGACTTGTTGCCCACGCGCGAGCGCGCCTCGGCGGTGACGACGGGTTCGCGGATGCAGTCCAGGTCCGGCACATGATCCGGCGTGGTATCCGACACGCCCGGCTTGTAGAGACCGCCTGCGGTGTAGTCGCCGCGCGTGGCCAGGTTTTCCTGGGCCGGGGCGTAACGCGAGCAGTCCTTGCCGGCGACGGTGGGCGAAGGCGCCGTTGGCGACGGCCGGACCGCACCGCCGGTTGCGGAAGGCGACGGGGACTTCTTCGGCGCCGTGCCGCACGCGGCCAGGGCCACTGCCAGCACGGGCAATGCCAGCCACTTCATGCCGACGGGATCTCTCGGCCCGCGATGGCCTGCGACAGCTGGTGCACGGCCATCGCATACATCTTCGAATTGTTGTAGCGCGTGATCGCGTAGTAGTTCTGGAAGCCCAGCCAGTACTGCTTGCCGTCGGCGCCATCCAGCTGTACCAGCGTGGCGGTGGCGTCGGGGGCGACGGGATCGAGCGGGCGATAGCCCTTCTCCGCCAGCTGCGCCAGCGTGTAGTCGGGCGTCCACGTTTCCGGATTGAACTCGGCGAAGCCCGGCTGCAACTGCGCACGTGCGACCACCGCACCGCCCGGCACCCAGCCGCCGCGTTCGCCGCCCTTCTTGCGGAAGTAGTTGGCAATGGACGCGAAAATATCCGGATACGTGGTGAACAGGTCGCGACGACCGTCGCCGTTGCCATCCACCGCGAACTCGCGGTAGCTGGATGGCATGAACTGGCCCAGCCCCATCGCGCCGGCATAGCTGCCGGTCAGCGAGGCGATGTCGAGCTTCTCCTCGCGACCCAGCGCGAACAGCTGCGCCAGTTCGTCGCGGAAGAACTGCTCGCGACGGTGTTCGTAGGCCGTGCGCTCGGGATTGCCGCTGCGCGGATAGCGGAATGCCAGCGTGTACAGCGCATCCAGCACCTTGTGGCGACCGGTGAAACCGCCGTAGTTGGTCTCCACGCCGATGATCGACACGATCACTTCGGCAGGCACGCCGTATTGCTGTTCGACGCGGGCCAGTTCGTCGCGGTGCTCGGCGATGAACGTGCGGCCACCGTCGATGCGCGTCTGGGTGAGGAAGCCCACCCGGTACTCGCTCCACGGCTTCACGCGTTCAGCAGGACGCGACATCGCGGCTACCACGCTGTCCAGGAACTGTGCCTTGGCCAGCGTGGCCTCGATCTCGGCGGGCGCGATGCCGTACTTCGCCGCGGTATCGCGCACGAACTGCGCGCGCGCGGTGGGAAAATCGACCGGCTTCAGCACCTCGGCGGGCACCTCGGCGACGCGCTCGACCGAGGTTTCGGCGGGCGTCGTCGGAGCAGGAGCGGAGGGAGTCGCCGAAGAAGCCGGCGGCGGTTGCGGTGTGGCGCAGGACGCAAGGCCCAGCACCAGCAGAGAGGAAAGTGCGTGTCGCATCATCGGCGCGAGGGTAGCACGCGATTTTGCGGGCAGGGTGAACGGAGCACGTCGTGATGCGGCATCAATACCCGTGCACGGGCCGGTGCGCGCGCACCGCCATCACCAGTCCCAGGCCCGCGAGCAGCGATACCGCGGACGTGCCACCGTAACTCAGCAGCGGCATCGGCACGCCGACCACAGGCAACAGGCCGGACACCATGCCGCCGTTGACGATGACGTAGACGAACAGCGCCATCCCCAGCGTACCGGCGAGCAGGCGCGAATACGTGTCGCGCGCGTCCATCGCAATCCACAGGCAGCGCCCCACCACGAACAGATAGAGCGCCAGCACCGTGGCCACGCCGGCCCAGCCGAATTCTTCGGACAGCACCGAAAAGATGAAGTCGGTGGTGTGCTCCGGCAGGTAATCCAGGTGCGACTGCGAGCCCTGCCCCCAGCCCTTGCCGGTCCAGCCGCCGCCGCCGATCGCGATCTTCGACTGCAGGATGTTCCAGCCCGCGCCGAGCGGATCGTTCTCGGGGTCGCGGAAGGTCAGGATGCGGTTCTGCTGGTATTCGCGCAGGAACGAGAACCACGAGATCGGCGCGAACATCACCAGGCCCACCGCCGTGCCGCCCAGCACGCCCGCCGTGATGAACCACCACCACGACAGCCCCGCGAGGTACAGGCCGAACACGCCGCTCGCAGCGACCAGCATCGCCGTGCCGAAGTCCGGCTGCATCAGGATCAGGCCAGTCGGCAACCCGATCAGCAGCGCCGACACGAAGGTCGTTCGCCAGCCCGGTGGCAGCGGCTCGCGATGCAGGTACCACGCCAGCATCATCGGCAACGCGATCTTCAACAGTTCGGAGGGCTGCAGGTAGAAGACCTTCAGGTCGATCCAGTGCGCGCCGTGCTTGCCCGTGCCGATGAACAGCACCAGCACCAGCGGCACCAGCGCCACCGCGAACACGCCGGGTGTCCACGCGCGCAACCGCACCGGTGTGACGCGCGACAGTGCCCACATGGCGGCCAGGCCGACGCCGAAGCGCACGCCCTGCGCCAGCATCAGGCGCGCGCCCAACGCTTCGCCACCGGCGCTGTACAGCACCGCCAGGCCGATCGCCATCAAGGCGACCAGCGCACCCAGCAACGGCCAATCGAGCGTGCGCAGCAGATGGCGCAGCAGGTCGAAGCCCCAGCGCAGCAGGTCGGTCATGCCTGCCTCCGCACCGCAGAAGCGGCTTCAAGCCCCTCTCCCCCCGGAAGAGGGGTTGGGGTGAGGGTCGGGGCGTACGCGGTGGCGGACATGTTCGAGCGCAAAGGTACGAGCGCGGCCACGCCATGAGCATCTCCGCCCATCCGCTCTTCGCCGACCCTCACTCCAACCCCTCCCCCAATGGGAGAGGGGCTTTGAGCGGGCGCCCCGCCCGAGCGAGAGGGGCCCGGAACCTGGCTTGGATTCGGGTTCGGATTCGTCGGCTGCACGGGTGCCGTTGCCGGCGATGTGGCGGGCGCCGTGCCTGCGGGCGCCGCCTCCTCGCCCTCCTTCTCCGGCATCTTCCCCAGCAGATACGCATCGAAGATCTTGCGCGCCATCGGGCCGGCGGTGCTGCCGCCGTAACCGCCGCCCTCCACCGCGATGGCGATGGCGATGGTCGGGTTGTCGGCCGGCGCGAAGCCGACGAACAACGAGCGATGGCGCAGGTGCATCGGCAGGCTGCGCGGATCGACGGCGGCGGTACCGCGACGGCTGATCACCTGCGCGGTGCCGGTCTTGCCGGCCATGAGGTACGACGCACCCTGGGCCACGCGCCAGCCCGTGCCGCCCGGCTGCATTGTGTCCTGCATGCCGAGCCGCACCACTTCCACGTTCGCCGGGTTGGGACTGATGGCGATGGGCGCAGGCTGCGGCGTCGGTTCCCATGGCCGATCGAAGCCCACGCGCGTCTGTCTGACCAGGTGCGGCCGCCGCATCTGCCCGCTGGCGATGCCGGCCGTGGCCCGCACCAGTTGCAGCGGCGTGACCTTCCAGTCGCCCTGCCCGATGGCGACGTTCACCGTGTCGCCCGGATACCAGCGCTCCTTGCGCGCCTTGAGCTTGGCCTGCGGCGACGGCAGGATCCCGTCGATCTCGCCGCGCAGGTCGATGCCCGTGGGTTCGCCGAACCCGTAATGCTCCATGTACCGGTCGAACTGTTCGATGCCCAGATCCAGCGCGAGACGGTAGTAGTACGTGTTGACGGATTGCGAGATCGACTTGCGCAGATCGGTCACCCCGTGGCCGCGCCGGCTCGCGTCGCCCCAGCCGCGACTCGTACCGGGCAGGTAGAACATGCCCGTGGAGACCACGGTGTCCTCAGGCTTGCGCTTGCCGCTGTCCAGGCCGGCCAGCGCGATCAGCGGCTTCAGCGTGGAACCCGGCGCCACGCCGCCCAGCACCAGCCGGTTGAACTGCGGCCGCGACGGATTCTCGTTGAGCGCCCTGAAATCCTTGCTGGAGATGCCGTTGACGAACAGGTTGGGGTCGTAGCTGGGCAGGCTGACCATCGCCAGCACCTCGCCCGTGCGCGGATCGACCGCGATGGCCGACCCTTCCAGCTCGCCGAACGAATCGACGATGGCCTGCTGCAGCGTCGCATCCACGCTCAGGCGCAGGTCGGTGCCTGCCTGCGCAGGCACGCGGCCGACCACGCGCAGCGCGCGCCCTTCCACGTTGGTCTCGACCTTCTCGTAGCCGATCTTCCCGCGCAACTGCTCGTCGTAGTAGCGCTCCAGGCCGGTCTTGCCGATGTGGGTCAGGGCGGAATTGATCTCGCCGAGTTGCTCGAGGTCCTTCTCGTCCACGCGGCCGACATAGCCGACGATGTGCGCGAACAGGTCGCCGTAGGGATAGCGCCGGGTCAGGTACGGCACCAGCTCGACGCCCGGATAACGCCAGCGGTCCACCGCGAAGCGCGCCATTTCCTCCTCGCCCACACGCAGCTTGAGCGTGATCGGGCGGAACCCGCGCGTGGTCTTGCGGGTGGCCTCGAAGCGTTCGATGTCTTCGGGCGAGAGTTCGATGATCCTGCCGAGTTCGGCCACCAGCTTCGCCGGTTCCTTCACCTTGTCCGGGGTGACGTCGAGCCGGAACGCCGGCACGTTTTCCGCCAGCAGCAGTCCGTTGCGGTCGTAGATGGCGCCGCGGCCGGGCACAACGGGGCGCGGACGGATGCGGTTGGCTTCCGAGCGCGTGGCGTAGTCGTCATGGTCGACCACCTGCAGCTTGAAGTACCAGGCGCCCAGGCCGATCAGGCACAGCGCCACCACCACGAAGCCCGTCACCGCACGCCGACGGAACTGGTCGGCTTCGGCATGCGGGTTCTTGCTGCGCCGGCGCGGCCCGATCATCGCTCAGCCCCGCTTGCGGCGACCCAGCCGCAGCGCGTCCATCAACACGAACAGCGGCGGCCACAGCAACATGCCCAGCAGCGGCGCCCACCAGTATTCCCACGGGAGCGTCGGTTCGCCCAACGCCAGGTGCACCACCGTGGTCACGATGCGATCGTTGAGCAGCAGGCCACCGATGGCCAGCGCCTGCTGCGACATCGGGAAGAAACGCAACCGCGCGCGGAAGCGCTGCAGGATGAACGCCATGATGAGCAGCCGCAGCGCCTGTTCGCCCAGCAGGGTCCCGAACATCAGGTCGGCGACCAGGCCGATGGCGACGGCGAAACCGAGGCCGGCACTGTCCGGCGCCTCGATCACCCAGTAGGCCACGATCAGCGCCAGCCAGTAGGGACGCAGCGGCTGCAGCAGGTCGGGCAACGGCAGCAGGCCCAGCAGCAGGGCGATGACAATGCTCACCGGCATCAGCCAGCCCGCACGCGAGCGACTCATCGTTGCGGCTCCTGCGGCGGAGGTTCAGTGCGTCGGGCGCGTGCGTTGAGCCCCTCTCCCCCCGGGAGCGGGGTTGGAGTGAGGGTCGGGACGTTCGCAGTGTTCGGCGCTCGCGGAGAACCCGTCGCGGGCGCGGCAGAGGCTTGTTCGGCGGCGCCTACACTGCCTTCGTTGCCCCTCACCCCAACCCCGCTCCCGGCGGGAGAGGGGCTTTGGGTCGCGGGCGCGGACGCCGGCACGCCTTCGGGCTGGGTCGCGCCTTCCACGGGCGACGACGCTTCGGGCAGGAACCGCGCCGGATCGGCCGGCGGCAACGGCTGTGGCGGTGCGGACTTCAGCAGCAGCACGTCGCGGCCGCGGTCCAGGCGTGCGGCCGGCGTGACGTCGCCGATCAGGAACGCGTGGCTGTCATCCGGACGCAGGGCCGAAATCGTGCCGACTGGGAACCCGGCCGGGAAGCGGCCGCCCAGGCCGGAGGTCACCAGCAGGTCGCCCACCTGCGCGCCACTGTTCAGCGGCACATCGGCCAGTTCCAGCAGATCGCTGCGGCCGCGCCCATAGACGATCAGCCGCACGCCGTTGCGCGCGATCACCACCGGCACCGCGTGGTCGGGATCGGTCAGCAACAGCACGGTGGCATGGGCAGGCGTGGTCTCGATGATCTGGCCCATCAGGCCGCCCGCGTCGATCACCGACTGCCCGACGGTAGCCCCCGCGCGGCTGCCCGCATCCAGCACCAGGCGCTGGCGGCCGGGTGCCAGGTCGATGTCCAGGATGGGGGCCAGTTGCACGTCCAGTCCGCGGGACGTCTTCACGCCCAGCAGCGCGCGCAACTGCGCGTTGTCGGCCGCCGCCGTCTGCAGGCGGGCGAGCCGGGCGTTGGCGACCAGCGCATCGTTGCGCAGGCGCGCGTTCTCTTCCTGCAGCCCGCTGCGCGTCGCGGCATCGTCCTGTACGCGGGTGGTCACGCGGCCGGGCAGGCCAGCCAGCCACCACAACGGCTGCGTGACCACGTTGGCCTGCGCACGCACCTGCGACAGCCAGCCACCACGATGGTCCAGGATCACCAGCGCGATGGTCAGCGCCAGATAGCCCAGCAACCGGAGCGTGCTGGCGACTTCACCGGGGCGGGAGGCAACAGGGGGACCGGCGTAGGAAGGCATCAGGGCCGGGCGTCGGGAAGGGGGAATCGGGAATGGGAAAACGCGCGCGGACGGCGTCTCGAATCGTGCGCCTCCGGCAACGGCTGCGGAAGCGGACGCGGGTCGGGAAAACCAGGAACACGGACGGGCGACATGCCCATCCCCAACTCCCGGTTCCCCTTTCCGTTCTTCATTCCGGCGCGAAGAACTCGTTGCCGTGCATGTCCACCAGCTCCAGCGCACGACCGCCACCGCGGGCCACGCAGGTCAGCGGGTCGTCGGCCACCTGCACGTGCAGGCCGGTCTCCTCGCTGATCAGGCGGTCGAGGTCGCGCAGCAGGGCGCCGCCGCCGGTCAGCACGATGCCGCGCTCGGCGACGTCGGCGCACAGTTCCGGCGGGGTCTGTTCCAGCGCCAGCTTGACCGCGCTGACGATGCCGGACAGCGGCTCGTGGAGGGCTTCCAGCACTTCGTTGGAGTTGATCTTGATCATCTTCGGCACGCCCTCGGCGAGGTTGCGGCCGGAGATCTCCATCTCCTGCACCTCGGCCTGCGGGTAGGCGCAGCCGATCTCCAGCTTGATGCGCTCGGCCGTGGCCTCACCGATCAGCATGCCGTGGTTGCGGCGCACGTAGTTGGTGATGAACTCGTCGAAGCGGTCGCCGCCGATGCGGACCGACTGCGAATAGACGATGCCGTTCAGCGAGATCACCGCCACCTCGGTGGTGCCGCCGCCGATGTCGATGACCATCGAACCGCGCGCCTCGGTCACCGGCATGCCGGCACCGATCGCGGCCGCCATGGGCTCCTCGATCAGGTAGACGTCACGCGCGCCGGCCTCTTCTGCCGATTCCTTGATGGCGCGGCGCTCCACCTGAGTGGAGCCTGCCGGCACACACACCAGCACGCGCGGGCTGGGGCGCAGGAAGCGCGACTTGTGCACCTTCTTGATGAAGTACTTCAGCATCGCCTCGGTGTAGGTGAAGTCGGCGATCACGCCATCCTTCATCGGGCGGATGGTGGTGATGTGGCCCGGGGTACGGCCGAGCATCTGCTTGGCCTCCGCGCCGACCGCCGCGACCGAGCGCGAACCGCCGATGGCACGGTCCTGGCGCACCGCCACGACCGAGGGTTCGTTCAGCACGATGCCCTGCCCGCGCACGTAGATCAGGGTATTGGCCGTGCCCAGGTCGATGGACAGGTCGTTGGAGAACATGCCGCGGAGCTTCTTGAACATCGGGGGACGGGTTCCTGCTGGGGGCGGATCGCCTTGAAATGGCGATTTTTTGGGCAAAAAACGAAGTCAGCTAGCCTAACAATCCGGCATGGTGCGGGCAAGGAAAAATCTCGTGAATACACGGGGAAAACCGCTGTTCGCTGCGTCCGCCCGCACGCATGGTCCTGGCGACCGCGCGGCCGGCAGCGCCGGATCAAGGCTGGTCGGCACCGGCCCCAGCCGGTAACCTTCGCACCGGCGCACCGGGAATGGGGCGCACGTCCCGATTTTCCTGCGGCCCGGGACGGCCGCATCCGCCTCCAACCGAGTCTGCCGATGTCCGCACTGATCTGTGGTTCCCTTGCCTACGACACCATCATGGTGTTCCCGGACCAGTTCAAGAACCACATCCTGCCGGACAAGGTGCACATCCTGAACGTGTCGTTCCTGGTGCCGCGCATGCGCCGCGAGTTCGGCGGCTGCGCGGGCAACATCGCCTACAACCTGAAGCTGCTGGGCGGGGATCCGATCCCGATGGCCACGGTGGGGCAGGATTTCGGCCCGTATCGCGAGCACTTCACCGAGCAGGGCATCCGCCTGGAGAAGGTGAAGGTGATCGACGAGCTGTTCACCCCGCAGGCGTTCATCACCACCGACCACGACAACAACCAGATCACCGCCTTCCATCCGGGCGCGATGATGCGCAGCTACGAGAACCACGTGAAGGACGTAGCCGGGGTGACCTTCGGTATCGTCAGCCCGGACGGACGCGAGGGCATGATCCAGAACGCGGCCGAGTTCGCGGAAGGCGGGATTCCCTTCATTTTCGACCCGGGCCAGGCCATGCCGCTGTTCAACGGCGAGGAACTGCGCAACTTCATCGAACTGGCGGACTATGTGACCGTCAATGATTACGAGTCCAACCTGCTGCAGGAACGCACCGGCTGGAACGAGGCCGACATCGTCAAGCGCGTGAAGGCCTACATCACCACCCGTGGCCCGCATGGCTCGCAGATCCATACGCCGGACAAGACCTACGACATCCCGCCGGCGCACGAGCGCCGCGTGACCGACCCCACCGGCTGTGGCGACGCCTTCCGCGCCGGCCTGATCTTCGGCATCGAGAAGGGCTATGACTGGCTGACCATCGGCCGCATGGGCAACCTGATGGGGGCCTTGAAAGTCGAGCACCCGGGCACCCAGAACCAGCGCTTCGACTACGACGAGTTCAACGAACAGTTCAAGCAGCAGTTTGGCTATTCGCTGTAACCGCAACCAGCGCAGCCCCGCTTCCCGCCGTGGCCTTGGCTGCGGCTGACACGCCTCCGGCCCGCCGGCACACTCGCGCTGCCGATGCGCAATGCGTAAGGTAAGACCGGGGGATGGCGCAGGCGCCGGTCCCCGCGCCGTCAGCAATCAGGCAGGGGCAGCATGGTCGGGCAGCAACGCCAACCCATTCCACGGGATCCAAGCGATCCCGTGCCCGCCATCGCCCTGTTCCGTCGATTGTCATGCCAGGCCCTGCTGGTCGCCGTGGTGGTCTTCCTTGCCAGCGGCCTCGGCATCCTGACCCGTCCCGAGAAGCAGCTGGCCGCGTTCTGGCTGACCAATGCATTGCTGTTGGGGCTGTTCGCGCGCCGTCCGGCGCTGGCGTCACCCGCCGGCTGGGCTGCGGCGGCGCTGGGCTATGTCGCGGCGGACCTGCTCACCGGCACCTCGCTGCCCACCACCGTGCGCCTGACGGCGGCAAACCTGGCGGGTGTACTGGCCGGGTATCTCGTGTTCCGGCACATCCGCGAGGAAGACCTCCGCCTGCAGCATCCGCTGTCCATGCTGTGGGTGCTGGCGGTATCGGCAACGGCGGCGGTGGGCGCGAGCCTGGTGGGCAGCCTGACCTCCCACGCGATGATGCGGATGGGCTTCCTGACCGCCAGCGGTTTCTGGTTTTCCGCCGAACTGGTCAGCTACGTCGCCGTCCTGCCGGTCGTCCTGCTGGCTCCCGCGCCCGGGCAAGCGCTTCGCGAACTCCGCGACGGACTGGACCGCGCACGCCAGCGGCCCCTGCTGCTGATGCCGCTGGTCGCGCTGGCGCTGACAATCCTGCTGGGCGTGGCCATCGGCGGCCCCGGCGCCATCGCGTTCCCGGTGCCGGCATTGCTGTGGTGCGCATTGGCGTATCGGCTGTTCACCACGGCGGTGATCACGGCATTGCTGTGCATGTGGACACTGATCGCGATCGCGACGGGCCTGATCGATCTGCAACTGCAGGAGACCAGCGTGCAGCCGGTCATTTCGTTGCGCATGGGCATGGCCCTGCTGGCCGTGGCACCCCTCACGGTCGCCAGCGTCAACGCGATGCGCAACCGCCTGCTCGCCACCCTCAACCACACCGCCGACCACGATGCGCTGACCAGCGCATTGAACCGTCGCGCCTTCCTGCGCCGCGGCGGCGACCTGATGGCGCACGCCCATCGGCATGGCCAACCCGTTGCCGCGATGATGCTGGACATCGACCACTTCAAGTCGGTCAACGACCGACACGGGCACGCCGCGGGCGACACCGTGCTGGTGACTTTCGCGCAACGGATGCGCTCGCACCTGCGCGAAGACGGCCTGTTCGGTCGCCTGGGGGGCGAGGAGTTCGCCGTCCTGCTGCCGGGGGTCGACGCGGTGTCGGCCATCGCCGTGGCCGAGCGCCTGCGCGAACTCGCAGGCGAACCCATGCCGCTGGACGACGGACGCGTCCTCGACATCACGGTAAGCGTCGGCGTGTCCGCGCCCTCCAGTCCTGAGAGTGCCGATGCGCTGGAACGGCTACTCAGCCAGGCCGACGTGGCGCTCTATCGCGCCAAGGCGACGGGGCGCAACCGGGTGGTGGCGTAGCACCGTCGGCCTCATTCCCATCCCGGCATCTGGCTGCCGTCCAGGCCGCCCGTTTCGAACACGGCCTTGTGCGTGCCGCCATCCTTCACCGTGAACTCGATCTCCAGCACCTTCGTCTTGCGCGCGAGTCGCCACAGGGCCTTCTCGTCGTCGATGAACATCGCGGTGGCTTCATCGGTATCCGGACGGTTGGCCGACATGCGCCGGGGCGCCGCGCCGTCGGCGACCACGGACACCTGGCAGCGGCTGTAGCAGGCGCGGGCGAAGTCGCTCGCCTGCAGCACCAGGTAGCTGCTGCGCTTCCAGGTGGGATGGTCGCGGAACACCAGTTGCACCGGCTTGGCCCCGCTGCCGTCCACATCCACGGGCTCCTTGCTCAGCAGCGCGGCCGAACGCTGCGTGCCGCCATCGGTGCCGACCTGCGAGTAATCCCACAGGGCTTCCATCCGGCGCTGCTCGCGCGCGGCTTCAGCCTTTTCCTTCACGTCATCCAGGGCCGGGCCGATGCGAGCAGCCGCCTCGCTCTGCGGATACTGGTCGAGCAGCGCCACGCCGTGGATGCGCGCCATGTCCCAGTCGCTGGAGGCTACGGCGCTGTCGTATTTCTTCGCCAGTTCGGCCGCCTGCTGCTCGACGGCGGCGGCCTGCGCTGCGGCGGCGGCGGCGCGTTCGGCTTCGCGATCGCCGCAGGCCGAGACGGCCAGGCAGGCGATCGCCAGCAGGAGGGACTTCATTGCGTGCTTCTTCATCGGGGTACGCCTCGCTGGATCAACAGGGCGACTGCGGCCGCCACCTCGTCGGGTTTTTCCATGATGGACATGTGGCCGCAACCATCGAGTGAAACCTGCATGGCCTGCGGCATCTTCGCGGCATACAGCGCCATCGCGCTGGGATCGATCACGCGGTCCTGCCGGCACCACAGCAGCAGCGCCGGCTGGCGGATCGCCGCAGCCGCTTCGCCGGGCAGGAAACGTTCGTCGCTGCGGCCGATCCGGTCCAGCACCTGCTGCTCGAATGGCGCCTGCGCGATACGCCAGTCGATCACCGCCCGCGATGCCGGCCACGGGATGGACGGCTGCACGCCGCGATCGTGGAAGACAGTATCAAGGTAGCGCTGCAGCGACGCGGCATCGTGGACGGCGAACGGATTCTGCCCGGCCAGCACCTCGATGCCGAAGCGGTTGTCGGCGAACCGCACGCCTGCCGCATCGACGAGGCCCACACGCGCGACGACTTCCGGATGCCGGGCCGACGTGATCGCCACGATGCCGCCGCCCATCGAATGGCCGAGCAGCACGATCGGGCTGCCATCGCGCCGGACCTGCGCCAGGAACGCCGACAGCCTCCCGGCCTGCGCGGAGAATCCGTAGTCGGCCCCGGCGACACGCTGGCTCTCGCCCCAGCCCGGCAGGTCGGGGATGACGAGCCGGTACCGGCCGCGCAGCCGCGCCGCGAGCGGATACCAGTTCTCCTTGCTGCCGGTGAAGCCATGCACCATGACCACCGTCGGGGCATCGTCCGACGCCGCTTCGCGCTCGTCGTAGGCCCAGCGGTGGTCGCCGATGACGATGCGTTTCTCGGACAGCCCGACCCACGCTCCCTGCAGGGCCATGACGGCACGCAGCGGCGCCATCGGGTCCCGCCATGCCCACGCCACCAGTGCACAGACAAGAACGGCCGCCCCCAGGGCGACCGTCCGTGCGCGGGTCAGGCGGAGCGGCATGCCTTACGGGCCCGCCGGTGCCTTCGCCAGCGTCGCCTCGACCGAACCCGTCGTGATCGGGTGGTAGCCCGGCCTGGCGCGCGCGAAGCTCTCGCGTGCGAAGGCCAGGCCGTCCGGTGTCTTCGCCAGTTCTTCGTAGATCGGCATGATCAGCTTGCGGCGGCCGACGCGCTCGATGAACCTGGCGATCTCCGGACGCGCGTCCACGTAGCCGCTGCGGATCGTCAGCGGATACCAGCGCATCGCGATCTCGCCATTGGCGGTACCCGTGAAGTGATACGCGTCGTCGAGCTGCTTGAGCTGCGCCACGGTCAGCTTGTCGCCCATGCCCTCGATGAAGTGCACCCACTGCTGGGTGATCCAGGTGCCGGTGACCTGCGGGTTCGGCAACTGGCCGCTTCCCTGCCAGGCGATGCGTGCGGTGTCGGTGCTGGAGAAGCCGCGCGACTGCACCTGCGGAGCGCGCGCCGGGATGCCCGGCGCATAGATCCATTCCTGGATCTCGGCATCGCTGACCAGGTTCGGATGCTTGTCGAACAGGTTCTTCTTCGCGTAGTCCAGGAACTGCTCGGTGGTGATGCTCTGGAAAGCGAAGTGATCGAAGTAGCCGCGCAGGAAGGCGTCGAACTCCTGCCGGCCGAAACGCTCCTCCAGCATCTGCAGGAACCAGGCGCCCTTGTCGTAGGACACGGCGCTGAGCGCGTCGTCGGCATCCAGCTTCGTGCCCGGCTTCACTGCCAGCGCCTGGGTGGCCTCCGGCATCGTGCCGATTTCCTTCTTCAGGCCGTTGCGCGCGATCGCGTATTCCATGCTGGCCTGTTCCTTGCCATACAGGGATTCGACGATGCGGTTCTCGACGTAACTGGTGAAACCCTCGTTCAACCAGCCGTGCTTGGCGCTGGAGAAGGTCACCAGGTTGCCCGACCAGCTGTGCGCCAGCTCGTGCGCGATCAGCGAGACCAGCGTCTTGTCGCCGACGATCACGGTGGGCGTGATGAAGCTCAGGCGCGGGTTTTCCATGCCGCCGTACGGGAACGACGGCGGCAGCACCAGCATGTCGTAGCGGTCCCAGCGGTAGGGGCCGTACAGCTGCTCGGTGGTGGCGATCATCTTTTCGGTGTCTTCGAACTCCTTGGTGGCCTTGTCGACCATCGCCGGTTCGGCCCATACGCCGCTACGGGCGGAGATCGGCTTGAAGACCAGGTCGCCCGCGGCGATCGCCATCAGGTACGACGGGATCTTCTGCGGCATCTTGAAGGTGTAGTCGCCGTCGCGCACGGCGGCCGGATCGTTGTCGGCGCTCATCAGCACCATCACGTCCGGACGCGAGGTCACGTGCGCGCTGTAGGTGTAGCGCACCTGCGGCGTGTCCTGCAGCGGCACCCAGCTGCGCGCGTGGATCTGCTGCGACTGGCTGAACATGAAGGGCAGCTGCTTGCCTTCGGTCATTTCCGGTGTCAGCCACTGCAGGCCGGAGGCCTCCGGCGAACTCGTGTAGGTGACCCTGACCTTGGTGTTGCGCGCGGGCGTCTCGATGGTCAGCTTGCTGCCCAGCACCGGATCCTTCGTTGCCAGTGCGTACTGCAGCGGCGCCCAGGCGTTGTCGGCTTCGCCCTCGACCTTCGTGATGGTCAGGTCGCGCGTGTCCAGCACCAGTTGGGTGGCGGCCTTGTCCTTCCAGTCCAGGGTGTAGGTGGCGGTGCCTCCGATCGTCTTGGTGTCGAAGTCGACCGCGATGTCCAGCGCCAGGTCGGCGATGGCAACCTTCTGCGGTTCGGCATAGGAATGCTCGTCGCGGTCGACGGCCTTCTCGATGGCGGGCTTGGGCATGGCGGCCACGGGGGCGGATTCAGGTTCCTTGGAGCAACCGGCCACCAGCACGGCGGCGCAGGACAACAGCAAAGCCAGTGAACGCATCAGGGGACTTCCAGCGATCGGGGGAAGCGGGCAGTTTACCGCGCCACCTTCCTGATCGACCCGTTTCCGTTGCAGAAGTGCCCCGTGGGCACTCCTGCGGGGTCCTGCACAGCGTGGGTCAGACCTTGTAACCGGTATGGATGGCCACGATGCCGGCGGAGAGGTTCTTGTAGCTCGTCCGCGCGAAGCCCGCAGCATCCATCATGCCCTGCAGTTCGGCCTGCGGCGGATGTTTGCGGATGCTCTCGGCCAGGTACTGGTAGCTGTCCGCGTCCTGCGCGAACAGTTTCCCCAGTTTCGGCAACACCTTGAACGAGTGGAAGTCGTACACGGGCTTGAACCAGTCCACCGTGACTTCGGAAAACTCCAGCACGCGCGCCTGGCCACCGACCTTCAGCACGCGGTGCATGTCGCGCAGCGCGGCGTCCTTGTCGGTGACGTTGCGCAGGCCGAAGGCAATGGTCACCAGGTCGAAGCTGGCATCGGGAAACGGCAGCGCCTCGGCGTTGCACTGCACGTACTCCAGGCCCTGGACCAGGCCGCGGTCGGTCATGCGGTCGCGGCCCACCGACAACATGCCGGCATTGATGTCGCCCAGCACGATCTGCCCGGTGTCGCCCACGCGGTCCTTCAGCAATGCGGCGATGTCGCCCGTGCCGCCCGCGAGGTCCAGCACGCGGTCGCCGCGCTTCACCTGGCAGGTGCCCACGAAGTAGCGCTTCCACACCCGATGGATGCCGAGGCTCATCAGGTCGTTCATCAGGTCGTAGTTGCCGGCGACCGACGTGAAGACCTCGCCCACCAGCTTCTGCTTGTCCTTGGCGGCGACATCGCGGAAGCCGAAATGGGTGGTGCCGCGTTCGTAGGGGGATTCGCTCATCACCGGATTATCGCACTACCGGCCGGGCCAGCCCACGCCCAGGGCATCCACCCCGTATCCAAGCAGGCCGGGCGACCCCGGCCTGAGTGCTCAACGCTCCATCAGCGCACACACGGCCTGGAGGCGCAGCGCCCTGGGCAGGACGTCGCAGCCGCGCCTGCGGGCCCTGCCGGCCGCGACGGCCACCGGCGTCACGCGTGGTGGCTGGCTGACCGGCGGCGACGAAGAAGCCGCGACCGTGGCCGGCCTCACGAGCACGGGCGCCGGCGAGCTCATCGAGCGCGGTCGTGGCCCGATGCGCACCACGAAGCCATTCGCCGTCGCCGACACCACCTCGACCCAATGCAGATCGTCGGGCGTGTTCCAGCGACCGCCCACCTTCAGCATCGAGCCTTCATTGCTCGACAGGGTGGCGGCGGGAACATCACGGTCGACGCTGTAGGCGATGCCGTAATCCTCCAGCTTGTGGATGATCACCGCGTCACCGGCCAGCTTGGCCTCGTAGGTCCCGGTGCGCCGCCGCGCTTCCAGCGTGTAGATCACGGTCTTGTACGGATCCGGCTGCGACGGCATGGCCAGCACGACCAGTTGCGCATTGGTCGTCTGCACCAGACTGGCGGCATCCAGCACGAACTCCTGCGTCTCGCGGTTGTCGGCGGCGATGGTGCGCTTGCGCGACGCCGGCAACCAGCCCAGCCGCTCGCGCTGGTACATGTTGATGTGCTTGGGCAGCAGGCCATAGGTCGTATCGCTGGTGGCGTTGCGCCAGGCATCGCTCATCAGGTCCCACGGATTGTCGTAGGTGTCGCTGTCACCGTCGGAATTGTCGGAATGCGGCAACCCGTAGCCATGCCCCATCTCATGGGCGAGCGGAGCGAGGTTGATGAACGACCAGGGCGGACTCCACGTCACCCGTGTGCAGGTGTATACGCCGTCGAGCGTCGCGCAGGCGCCGCCGCCCCATGCATTGCCATCCAGTTCTCCGTTGAACATCAGGTTGACGCCCTGGATGTTCCTGAAGTCCACCTCGGCATCCGCCGCCGCCGCACAGTCGGCGAAAAGCGTGGACAGCTGGGCCTTCTGCTTGCCGTTGGTGGTGGTCAGGTACGCGACTCGCGGTTGGGGCAAGGTGTACCAGCCGTGCGCGGTGCTTCCCGCAAGGTTGACCTGGCCGTAGGACACCTCCGACCAGTAGTGGCCCAGCTGGCCCGGCGCGTTGCCGTACTGCTCCTGGAAATACGCGCGTGGCTTCTGCTCGCTTTCGATGTCGGCGAACTTGCACATCAGCGTCACCCAGCGCGTCGCGCCGAGCACGGGCGCCGCGGCCATCACGCGGCCATCCGCACCCATCGACGTCGCCCGTTGCGGAACCCGTCCTGTGGGCACGATGGTGTCGATCACGGAGCGTGCAGACGAGGACGACATCACCTTCGTGGCCGGTGCCTGGTACGACACCGCGACATGGCGGTTCGCCAGCGCATACAGGTCGCCGGCCGCGCGCCGGGATTGCGCGACATCCAGCGGCATGCGCTGGCCAGGACCGGTTTCCAGCCATACGTCCAGTTGCGGCGCTGCCTGCACCCGGCCAGGCAGCGCGCGCGGAGGGTCCGCCCACTGCAGTTGCAGGATGCCTTGCACGACGGTTTCCGCCCGCAGCGGAAAGGCCGGAAGAGTGCCTGCCAATGCCAATACACATCCGGTGATGAGCGCCCGAACGCTCATCTGCCGTGCATCGGCCGATCGGTGTTTGAACACGCGCGACCCCGCTCACGATCGGCGGGCCGACATGACACCGCCATGGGGGGTGTCGGCTGGCTTGCGCGGGTCTTGAGCCGGTTTCGCGGCGAATGCGCCCATTCGCGACACGGATGTTCCGAACTGCGATGCAGTGCAGGAATCGAACGCGAACCTCATCGTGTTCGCGGACAACGCCGCGCACTGGCGCCGCGTCAGGGAATGCCGGAGCGTGTCGGGAGATCCCCTACGGCTCAGCGCTCGCGCAGTGTGCACACCGCCGCGCGCGAGTTTCCCGTACGCGCGGAACTGCAACGGGCAGGTGGCATCGCGCGCACGCCATTGCCGCTCGCCGGCGCGACGACCGGGGATGACGCGGATGAGGACGTCACGGGCGTCGTCCTCACCAGTGCGGGCAGCGGACTGCTCATGACGCGCGGCGGACCGATCGTCAACACGAAGCCGGTCGCCGTCTGCGCCTTGACGGTGACCACATGCGACCCTTCGGGCGTAACCCAGCGCTCGCCCACCTTGAACATGGAGCCTTCGTTGTTCGCGCGATTGGCCGCCGGCACGTCGGCATCGACGCTGTATGCGGTACCCGAGCGCTCGACCCTGTGGATGATCACGGCGTCGCCGGCGAGTGCATTCTCGTAGGCACCCTGACGCCTGCGCGCCTCCAGCGTGTAGACGATGGTCGCGTACGGATCCGCCTGCGGCGACAGTGACAGCACCAGCATCTGCACATCGCCGGACGTTGGCAGGTGGGCATAGTCCAGCGCGATCTCGCGCGTGGCCAGATCGCCCAGCGCGATCACCCGCTGGCGCGCCGCGTCCACCCAGTTCAACCGGTGCCGCTGGAACATGTTGATGTGCTTGGGGCGCGTGCCGTACGTGGCGTCGCCCACTGCATTGGCCCAGCCATCGCTCATCACGTCCCACGGATTGTCGTAGGTGTCGTCGTCACCGTCGGAGTTGTCCGAATGCGGCAAGCCGTAACCGTGGCCCATCTCGTGCGCGAGTGGCGCAAGGTTGCTGAAGGACCAGGGCGGATTCCACGTCACGCGCGTGCAGAAGTTGGTCCTGCCTTCCAGCGGCGCGCAGCTCCCGCCACCCCAGGCATAGCCATCCAGATTGCCGTTGAACATCATGTTCACGCCCTGCACGCTGTTGAAATCCACCGTCGCGTCCGCCGCCGCACCGCAATCGGCGAACAGCTTCCTGAGATCGGCCTTGTCCTTGCCGTTCTCCTGCGTGACGTACTGGCTGCGGGGCTGCGGCAGCGTGAACCAGCCGTACGCACTGCTGCCCGTCAGGTCGATCTTGTTGTAGGACACCTCGCGCCAGTAGTGGCCTAGCTGCCCGACCGCCTCGCCGTACTGGGAATCGAAGAACGCCTTGTTCTTCTGCTCGGCATCGATGTCGCTGAACTTGCACATCAGCGTGACCCAGCGCGTGTTGCCACCCACGGGCGCTGCGGCCATCACGCGCGCGTTGGCGGGGTGCACGGGCGCCGATTGCGTGACCCGATCCGCCGGCACGATGGCCTGGATGGCCGGCGCGGACGACATCACGCGCCCCTGTGCCGCGAACGCCACCGCTACGCGGCGATTGGCCAGCACATACAGATCGCCTGCTGCCAGGCGTGCCTGCGCCGCGTCAAGCACGATGCGGCTGCCATCGTCCTTCACCAGATGCGCGTTGAAGCGGGGCTGCAGGCGTGCCTGTCCGGGGGCCGGCCGCGCGGGATCGCCCCACTCCAGTTGCAGCAGCCCCTGTTCGATGGTCTGCGCGCGGACATCACCCATCCCGGCAAGACCCAGCATCGCCAGCACGATGATCGTCCACCTGCGACCCTTCGCCGCTCGCGTCTCCATGTCCACTCCCCCACTCCATCGTCATGCGGATGCGCGCCGCGCGCGCGTGAGGCGTTGTAGTGCGCACGCATCATGCGCGCCGTGAGTGGCATCACATTCGGGGATGTGTGATGCTGGATTCTTGAGCAGCGTCACGCTGCATGCCGACGACGACCCCTTCATGAGCCACGTGCCCGACTACCGCGCCCTCCTCGAAACCGCCATCGCCGAAGCGCGCCTAGGTCTGGCCGAAGGTGGCATTCCGATCGGGGCCGCGCTGTACCACGACGACGGGCGACTGCTGGGCTGCGGCCACAACCGCCGCGTGCAGGAAGGCGATCCTTCCGTGCACGGCGAGACCGATGCCTTCCGCAAGGCTGGTCGCCAGCGGCGCTACCAGGACACCATCATGGTCACCACGCTCGCACCCTGCTGGTACTGCAGCGGACTGGTGCGCCAGTTCAACATCGGCACCGTGGTGGTGGGCGAATCGGTGAATTTCCAGGGCGGAATCGACTGGCTCCGCGAAGCCGGCGTCAATGTCATCGATCTGCAGAACCGGGAATGCATCGACCTGCTGGGCGACTACATCCGCGCCAATCCCGAGGTGTGGAACGAGGATATCGGCGAGGACTGAAGCCTGCGGCCCTCAGGCCGGTTTCATCACCATCAGCCAGAAGATCGCGATCACGCTGATGAAGGCAGGCCAGCCGAGCCAGAACCACCAGCGCATCGCGTGGTAGTAGGCCGGCGGCAGCGGCTGCGATGCTGCCACCGCCTGCAGGGCCAGATCACGTGCACGGATCTGCAGCCACAGCACCGGCAGCCAGCACGCACCGATCACGAAGAACAGCATCAGTGCCGCCTTCACCCAGAAGACATCCAGTGGCAGCCCCAGCAATCGGGTCAGCCACCAGCCCGTGGCCAGCTGCACGATGACGGACGGCGCAGTGAAACAGGTGTCGGCGATGACCACCGTGCGCGCGGTGGATGCGATCACGCGCGGATCGCCGCGCAGGTGCGCCAGCCACATGAAGAACGCGATACCCAGCCCCGTGCCGAACAGCAGCGTGGAGGCCAGGATGTGGATCCACTTCACCCACAGGTAGGTCATCTCAGCGTCGCTCCGTCAGGACCCACAGCACTGCCAATGCAGGCAGCAACACCAGGTTCTTGGCCATTCCGCCCAGCGGATCCCACCACAGCGCCGGGACCATGCCGCCGAGCAGCAGCGTGTAGGCCACCAGCAGAAGCAGCATCGCGCCGATGGCGGCACGGGGGCGCCAGCCGCTGGCCAGCCAGAGGCCCAGCAGGAGATCGGCCACGCCCCCCACGCGCGCCAGCATGATGGGCTCCCACGCGGCCAACGGCGTGCCCGACGACAATCGCAGGATGTCGGCGGCCGGCGTGACGAGGCCGGCCAATGCCGACAGCAGCCACAATGCCACCACGGCCCAGCGCAGGGCGGGCGCGAGGAAGTACAGCTGCGCCTGCCAGCGGTCCTGCACCTGGCTGGGCGCTTGCGCCAGGGCCTCCGCAAGCGTACGAGGCCGCAGCCCGAACGAGGCCTCCAGTCGGTCGGCCGCCTCCGGTGCCGTCGTGTTGCCCCGTCGCAACATGCGCCACATCGTTCGCCCGACAGGCCCCCGCCCCACGGCTTCCATCACCGATACCGCGAGCGAGACGCAGGCTTCCGGCACGGCCACAACGCGTTCGCCGGGAACGCGCAACCAGCGTCGCCATTGCCGCTGATAGTCGTGCAACGACATCGGCGCGGGGCCGCCCACTTCGTAGGTGCCGGAGACCGTGCCATCGACCGCGCGCGCGACAAGTTCGCCCACGTCTTCGGCTGCGACGGGTTGCACCTGCCAGCGGCCATCGCCCGGCAGCCACTGCGCGCCCGGGAATCCCGCCAGGGCGCGCAGTAGCGATGTGCCGCCGTAGGAACCACTGACCGAATAGACCACCGACGGACGCAGCACGACGGACGAGACGGCGAGCGCGGCGAGCTGTTCGTCGAAACGATGTTTGGACGCGATGAAGGGCCCGTCTTCCGGCAGGCCGAGCGCGGAGACCTGCACGAACCGCTTCACGCCACGGTCCACGCAGGCGTGTGCGAGCGCCAGCGGCGCAGCCACGTGCACGGCCCCGAAGGTCTGCCCGCCCTCCTCGCGGAGGATGCCTGCGGCATTGACCACCGCATCCACGCCGTCCAGCAGTGGCCTCCAATTCTCGGGACGCTGCATCGCCATCAGGTCGCAGGCGCGCTCGTCATCCGCGAGCGCGTGTTCCTTCGGACGCACTGCGCGCAGCACGCGCCAGCCGTGGCGATGGAGCGCCGCCACCAGATAGCCTCCGATGAATCCCGCACCTCCGACCACCAGCACGGTGCGTCCATTTCCCTCGGGAGATCGCTGCGCCATGCCTGCCATGCGGTCGTTCCGTGTCCGTGGAAATGAAGGGCAGCGCAGGATCAGGCCTTGCGCACGAACTCCGACTTGAGCTTCATCGCGCCGATGCCGTCGATCTTGCAGTCGATGTCGTGGTCGCCATCGACCAGGCGGATGTTCTTGACCTTGGTGCCCACCTTCACCACCAGCGAAGAACCCTTGACCTTCAGGTCCTTGATGACGGTGACGGTGTCGCCATCCTGCAGCGGGTTGCCGTTGGCATCCTTGATGACGCGCGCGTCATCGTCTGCGAGGGCTGTGCCGGCGGACCATTCATGGCCGCATTCCGGGCAGGCCAGCTGCACGCCATCCTCGTAGGTGTACTCGGATCGGCATTGCGGGCAGGGCGGCAGCGTGCTCATGGGAGGGACGACATCGTTCGGACGGTGCAGGATTGTAACCGACGGCTCGGACTCCCCTCCCGTAAACGAAGAACCCGCCTCGCGGCGGGTTCGTGGCGTCAGAGGATGTAGCGGCTCAGGTCGGGATCCTGCACCAGCTCGCCGAGGTGCGCATCGACATACGCTCGGTCGATGGTGACGCTCTGGCCATCGCGATCAGGCGCCTCGTAGCTCAACGTGTCCAGCAGGCGCTCCAGCACGGTATGCAGGCGCCGCGCACCGATGTTTTCCTGGCGTTCGTTGACCAGCGCGGCGATCTTGGCAAGACGGTCGATGGCATCGTCGCTGAAGCGCAGCGTCACGCCTTCGGTCTTCATCAGCTCGACATACTGCTTGCTCAACGCAGCCTTGGGCTCGGTGAGGATGCGGATGAAGTCCTCCTTGCTCAGGGCCGAGAGCTCGACGCGGATCGGGAAGCGACCCTGCAGTTCCGGGATCAGGTCGCTGGGCTTGGCCAGATGGAACGCGCCCGAGGCGATGAACAGGATGTGGTCGGTCTTCACCGTGCCGTATTTGGTCGACACATTGCTGCCTTCCACCAGCGGCAGCAGGTCGCGCTGGACGCCCTCGCGGCTGACGTCGCCGCCGCTCATGTTGCCGCCGCGCTTGGCAACCTTGTCGATCTCGTCGATGAAGACGATGCCGTGCTGCTCGCAGGCCTCGATGGCGGCGGCGCGGATGTCGTCCTCGTTGACCAGCTTGGCGGCCTCTTCCTCGACCAGCTGCGGGCGCGCGGCCTTGATCGTCACCGTGCGCTTGTGGGTCTTGTTGCCGCCCAGGTTGGAGAACATCTGCCGGAGCTGCTGGCCCATCTCCTCCATGCCGGGGGGCGTCATGATGTCGACACCGACATTGGCGGCCAGCTCCAGCTCGATCTCGCGTTCGTCCAGGTCGCCGTTGCGCAACTGCCGGCGCAGCTTCTGCCGGGTCTCGGATTCTTTCGACGATGGCTCCGCGCCGATGTCGACCGTGGTGGTGTTCGCACCGAAGCCGAACCCGCCGCCGGCGCCTTCGCGTCGCGGCAGCAGCGCATCCAGGATGCGGTCCTCGGCGCGGTCCTCGGCCTGGGTACGCATGCGCGCCTTGGCCTGTTCGCGATACATCTTCACCGCCGTGTCGGCCAGGTCGCGGACGATCTGCTCGACATCCTTGCCCACGTAGCCGACCTCGGTGAAGCGCGTGGCCTCGACCTTCACGAACGGCGCGTTGGCCAGCGTGGCCAGGCGGCGCGCGATCTCGGTCTTGCCTACGCCGGTCGGGCCGATCAGCAGGATGTTCTTCGGCATCACCTCGTTGCGCAGGCCGGCATCCAGCTGCATGCGGCGCCAGCGGTTGCGCAACGCGATGGCGACCGCGCGCTTGGCGGCGTGCTGGCCGACGATGTGGCGGTCGAGTTCCTGCACGATCTCGCGCGGGGTCATGGTGGAGGACGTGTTTTCGGTCATGGCGATGGTTCTGTAGGAGGGGCTTCAGCCCCGGCCGCGATGGACGGGGCACGTGGATGGCGGGAGCGTCAGAGCTCTTCGACCACTACGTTGCGGTTGGTATAGATGCAGATGTCGCCGGCGATGTTCAGCGCTTCAACAGCGATGGACTTCGCGTCCAGTTCGGTGTGCGCGAGTAGCGCGCGGGCGGCGGACAATGCGTACGAACCGCCGGACCCGATGGCGATGATGCCGTCCTCCGGCTCGATCACGTCGCCGGTGCCGCTGATGATCAGCGACGTCTCCTTGTCGGCGACGGCGAGCAACGCTTCGAGCTTGCCCAGGCGGCGCTCGGTGCGCCAGTCCTTCGCCAGCTCCACGGCGGCACGCGTCAGCTGCCCGTGCTTTTCCAGCTTGGCCTCGAACAGCTCGAACAGCGTGAAGGCATCGGCGGCGGCGCCCGCAAAACCGGCCAGCACCTGGCCGTCGCGGCCGAGCCGGCGCACCTTGCGCGCATTGCCTTTCATCACGGTGTGGCCCAGCGTCACCTGCCCGTCGCCGGCGACGGCGACGTGGCCATTGCGACGTACGCAAAGGATGGTGGTGGCGTGGAAGACGTTCGGGTTCTGGCTGGGGTCCATGGAGGCCTCCGGGGTGTTCCCCCAGAGGTGGGGACGCCGGTCCCCGGTTCAAGCATGACCTTCGACTTGATTGATCTCCTGCGGGAGCGACGTGAGTTGCGACCGCATGGCTCGGACCATCACGGACCCGTCTCTGCAGCCACCATCGGACAACGCGCCGGGACGTGCCTGCTGCGTCGCGACTCACGTCGCTCCCACAGGGGATCAGCGCTTGCGCTTCGCCCTGGGATGCGCCGCGTCGTACACCTTGGCCAGGTGCTGGAAATCGAGATGCGTGTAGATCTGCGTGGTGGCGATGTCGGCATGCCCCAGCAGTTCCTGCACGCCACGCAGGTCGCCGGACGATTCCAGGATGTGGCTGGCGAAGCTGTGCCGCAGCATGTGCGGGTGCACGTGCTTGAACAGGCCCTGCCGCTGCGCCAGCTGCTTGATGCGGATCTGCACGGCGCGCTGCGAGATCGGCCCCTCCCCTCGCCCCGGGAACACGAACGCCTCGTTGCCCACCGTCCGTTCCTGCCGCCACTCGGCGAGCGCGTTGCGTGCATGCGATCCCACGGGCACCTTGCGTTCCTTGTTGCCCTTGCCCAACACCGTGACCATGCCACCCACCATGTCGAGGTCGCGCCAGCGCAGCGCGCACAACTCGCTGAGGCGAAGCCCGGAGGAGTAGAACAGTTCGAGCAGTGCGCGGTCGCGCTTGCCCAGTGGCGCATCCACCGGCACTTCCACCAGCCTGACGGCCTCGTCGGCATCCAGCACCTGTGGCAGCTTGCGCGCCGCCTTGGGTGCGCGCAGCGCCGCCGCAGGACTGGCCGCGATGCGGCCATGCTTGAGGAGCCATTGGTAATAACTGCGGCAGGCCGACAGGCGCCGCTGCAGGCTCTTCGGTGACAGTCCACGACGATGCTCGGCCGCGACGAAGCCACGCAGGAACTCCGCCTGCACCTCCGCAAGATCGAGCATGCCCTGTGCGTGCGCCCACTCCGTCAGCGCGGCGAGATCACGGCGATACGCATCCAGCGTATGCGCGGAGACGCGGCGCTCGACTTCGAGATGGGCCAGGAAGTCGGTGACGGACATGGTCCTTCCCTCCCCGTCATTCCGGCGAAAGCCGGAATCCATGTTGCCTGTGTGTTTGCTTCAGGCAGCCCGCCGCAAGAGCAGGAACGGAATGGATTCCGGCTTTCGCCGGAACGACGGCATGAGGCGATCGCCTCGCCTCAGCCATCGAACCGCTTCAATGCCGTCACCAGCGTCTCGCCCATCATGCGCAGGAACAGGGTGCCCATGCCGGGATAGAAGCGGTTGCCGTCACGGCTGCCCACGGCCACCAGGCCGATGCCGGGCAGCGGCAGCAACGCCGACGAGGCGACTTCCTCGGCGCGCGCGCCGTACAGCAGCACGTGTTTCTCGGGCTGCAGGCGGCCGCAGATCGGCTCGCCATCGCGCAGGCAGTCGCGGAACGGGGCCATGTGCGGATTGTCGGCCGGCACGATCTGCAACCAGTCGTTCTCCACCAGGCCGTCGACGGGCTGCAGCAGCACGATGCTGACGCGGTCGCCGTTGAAATCCTCGGCCAGCGAGGCCGCCATCGCCCGCAGCGTGTCAGCCGCCGTGCCCTGCTTCATGAGGGTGAGGGCAAGCTGATGGGTACGCACGGCCAGGCGCTCGTTTTCCTGCGCGTTGGCGAACAGGTCACCGAGGCGCTTGGACAATTCGCGGTTCTTGTCGCGCAGCACGTCCAACTGGTAGCTGGCCAGCGACGCGGTGGGGCCTTCATCGCGCGGCACCACCAGGCTCAGCGCCAGGTCGGGGAACTGTTTCAGGAAAGTGGGGTGCCGTCGCAGCCATGCTGCGATCTCGTGGGCGCCCAGCTTCTCTTGCGTGTCGCTCATGCTTTCCATTCCCCTTCGAATACGAATGCCGCCGGCCCGGACATGATGACCGGCGCGTCGTCGGACGGCCAGCGGATGCGCAGCTCGCCACCGGGCAATGCGATGGCCACGTCACGATCCACGCGCCCGCGCCGGATCAGCACGGCCGCCGCCGCGCAGGCGCCGCTGCCGCAGGCCAGGGTTTCGCCGACGCCGCGCTCGTATACGCGCAGGCGCACACGGTCGCGCGCGACCACTTCGGCGAAACCGACGTTGACCGACTCCGGGAAGTGGCGCGAGCGCTGCAGCAACGGGCCGTAATGCTTCACGGGCGCGGCATCGACGGATGGGACTTCGATGACCGCGTGCGGATTGCCCATCGACACTGCGCCGAACCGCAGGCGGAGTCCTTCGTCCACATCGGCGTCGTACTCCGGCTGGACATGGTCGAAACCGTGCAGCGGAATGCGCGCCGGCACGAATTCCGGCACGCCCATCGCGATCGCGTAGCGGTCGTCGCCGATGCGCTCCACCGCGTGCGTGGCCAGCGGACTGTCCACGTTGAAGGTGTCGCCACGCGCCGCGCCGTCGCGGACCAGCCAGGCGGCGACGCAACGGGCGCCGTTCCCGCATTGCTGCGAGGGCGAACCGTCGGAGTTCCAGATGCGATACGCGGCCACTGCGCCTGCGCTGCGCGGCCGTTCGACGGTCAGGATCTGGTCGCATCCCACGCCGACATGGCGATCCGCCAGCTGCGCCGCCAGCCGGGCATCCGGTGGCGGCGCGCCATCACGCAGGTCCAGCACGACGAAGTCGTTGCCGGCGCCGTGCATCTTGGTGAAGCGCATCGGCGTGGACCGTGCGTGGAGGGGCTCAGCCATTCCCGTCGGTGGCCGGCACCGTGGCCGGATCGATGGGCGGCTCGGCGGGCAAGGTGTCCGTGGCCGGCGTTTCGGGCGATGCGGCGGGGGCCACGGGGGCTTCCTCGACGGGCTTCTCCGGCAGGAACAGCGGGCCCTTGGCTCCGCAGGCGGACAGGGCCGCCATCAGGGCGGCAGCGGCGAAAAGACGGGCGTTCCGGTTCATGCCGCGAGTATAGCCACAGGCCGATGAATGCGCCGCGCCTTCACCGCGTGCGCGGGGGTTCCGGTCGCATCCACAGCCACGCCGCGACCGTCGCCATGCAGGCGACCGGCAGGGCGACCATCCACCACCGATGCGAGCCGGTCCACAGCATCAGTGCGAGCAGGATCGCCGCACTGGCCAGCATGGTCCAGGTGGCCATCCACTTCGCGCGTCGCGATACGGCACGGTGCAGATGCCAGTCATGGATCATCGGGCCGAAGCGCGGATGCGTCATCAGGCGGCGATGCAGCCGCTCCGAGCCGCGCGACGCCGCGTACGCGGCGATCAGCACGAACACCGTGGTCGGCAACCCCGGCACGAACACACCGAGGATGCCGAGGCCCAGGCTGGCATACGCCAGCAGCCACCACGCCCAGCGGAAGCGCGCGGGACGCCGGGCAGCGGGCTCGGGCAGCGAAGGAGACTTGTCTTCCACGGCGCCCTTGTACCCCAAATCCACCACCGGGCGCGAACACGCCCGGCGCGGCGGGAAACGCGGCGCGCCATCGACGCTTTCCGGCCCTGGAACATGGGCAGCGCCGGGGATGCGCCATGGTCCGCAACGAAAAGAGCCGGGTCTCCCCGGCTCTTTTCCTGCGCGTGCTGTCGCTTACTTCGAGGCGACGCCGAGCTGGTCCAGCATGAAGGCGAACATCTCGGCGCGTTCGCGGTACTGGCGGAAGCGGCCCGACTTGCCGCCATGGCCGGCTTCCATGTTGGTGCGGAACACCACCGGGTCCGTGCCGGTGTTCAGGTCACGCAGGCGGGCCACGTACTTGGCCGGCTCCCAGTACTGCACCTGCGAGTCCCACAGGCCGGTGCCGACGAACATCGCGGGATAGGCCTTCGCCTGCAGGTTGTCGTAGGGCGAGTACGTGAGGATGTAGTCGTAGTAGCCCTTCTCTTCCGGGTTGCCCCACTCGTCGTATTCGTTGGTGGTCAGCGGGATGCTGGGGTCCAGCATCGTGGTCGCCACGTCGACGAACGGCACCAGCGTCAGGATGACCTTGTACTTCTCCGGTGCCATGTTCGACACCGCGCCCATCAGCAGGCCACCGGCACTGCCGCCCATCGCCGCCACACGGTCCTTGGCTGCATAGCCTTCCTTGACCAGGTAGTCGGTGACGTCGATGAAGTCGGTGAACGTGTTGACCTTGTTGTACAGCTTGCCGTCGTCGTACCACCGGCGGCCCATTTCCTGTCCGCCGCGGATGTGCGCAAGCGCATAGACCACGCCACGGTCCAGCAGGCTGACATTGGTGATGCTGAAGTTGGGGTCCATCGACGCACCGTAGCTGCCGTAGGCGTACTGCAGCATCGGCGCCTTGCCGTCGCGGGCAACGTCCTTGCGGTACACCAGCGTCACCGGGATCTTCGTCTTGCCGTCACGCGCCGGCGCCCACACGCGCTCGGTGACGTACTTCGAGGCGTCGTAGCCAGGCACGGGCTGCTGCTTCAGCTGCCGGCGTTCGCCGGTCTTCGTGTTGATCTCGTAGGTCGTGGCCGGCGTGGTCATTGAGGTGTAGCTGTAGCGCAGCCAGTCGGTGCCGGTCTCGGGATTGGCGGACAGGCCCATCGAATACGCCGGCTCGTCGGCCTTGACGTAGTCGCTGCTGCCGTCGGCCTTGATCACGCGCAGGCTTTCCAGTGCGTTGGCGCGTTCGGCCACCACGCTGAAGCCGTCGAACAGTTCGAAGCCCTCGATGAAGACGTCATCGCGGTGTGCGATCCAGTCCTTCCAGTCCTTGCGGGAGACCGAATCGGTCGGCGCGATGACCAGCTTGAAGTTGGTGGCGCCATTGGCGTTCGTGCGGATCACCCAGCGGTCGCCGAGGTGGTCGGCCTGGTACTCGACATCGCGCTCGCGCGGCGCCAGCACGGTGAACACGCCCGGGCTGGCAGCCGGCGTGCAGCGCATCTCCGAGGAGACGGTGCTCTCCACACTGATGCAGATGAACTTGTCGTCGCGACTGCGGCCGATGCCCATGTAGAAGCTGTCGTCCTCTTCCTCGTAGACGAGCTTGTCCTGCGCGGCAGGCGTGCCCAGTACGTGCGACTTCACGCGCTTGCTGAGCAGGGTCTCCGGATCCTTGTCGACGTAGAACAGGGTGCGGCCATCGTCGGACCAGACCAGGTTGGGCTCGGCGTTGGTGATCGTGTCAGGCAGGATCTCGCCGGTTTCGAGGTTCTTGAAGCGGATGGTGTACTGGCGGCGGCCATTGGTGTCGTCGGCATAGGCCAGCAGGCGGTTGTCCTGGCTGACCTCGTAGTCGCCGACGTTGTAGTAGTCCTTGCCTTCGCCCAGCGCATTCACGTCCAGCAGCACCTGCTCGCCGGCGAAGTCCCCTGCGGCGTTGGCCGCCTGGATGGATACCGCATCCAAGCCCGGACCGTCCTTGCGGCGCGCATGCACCGGGTAGTCCTTGCCGGTCACGAAGCGGGCGTAATACCACCAGCCACGCTCGCGATACGGCACGCTGGCGTCATCCTGCTTGATGCGGGCGACGACCTCGTCGTAGAGCTTGTCTTCCAGCGGCTTCAACGGCGCCATCACCAAGTCGGTGTAGGCGTTCTCGGCGTTGAGGTACGCCAGCATTTCCTTGTTCTCGCGCTTGTCGTCGCGCAACCAGTAGTACTCGTCGTTGCGTTCGGCGCCATGCGGCGCCTTCACCACGTGCGGCTTCTTCGCCACGTCGGGCGGAGTGGCGGTGGCGGCGAGGGCGGAGGTGATCGGGGTGCTCATCAGGACGGTGGCGGCCAGCAGCAGGGAAGTCGGTTTCATGGATGGGGTCCGGGGATGCGGGATGCAATGGGAAGCGGTCTGCCCCCTCCTCCGCTTGCGGGGGAGGGTTGGGGTGGGAGCAAGCTCGTTGACTTACCGCGCCAAGAGCACCCCCATCCCCGCCTTCCCCCGCAAGCGGAGGAAGGGGCTGTGTACCGTTACTTGGCCAGCTGCTGCCAGAGGAAGGTGTAGGCGAGCGCGCTCATGTGCGCGGCCTGGGCGTTGTTCGCCGCACCGCCGTGGCCACCTTCGATGTTCTCGTAGTAGCGCACGTCCTTGCCCGCTTCCAGCATCCTGGCGGCCATCTTGCGGGCGTGGCCCGGGTGGACGCGGTCGTCGCGGGTGGAGGTCATGAACAGGGTCGGCGGATAGTCCTTCTTCGCGTCGAACAGGTGGTACGGCGAGAAGGTCTGGATGAATTCCCAGTCGGCGGTGTCGGGGTTGCCGTACTCGGCCATCCACGAGGCGCCCGCCAGCAGGTGGCTGTAGCGCTTCATGTCCAGCAGCGGCACCTGCACGACGACCGCGCCGAACAGTTCGGGATACTGCGTCAGCATGTTGCCGGTCAGCAGGCCACCGTTGCTGCCGCCCTGGATGCCCAGGTGCTTCGGCGAGGTGATCTTGCGGGCGATCAGGTCCTGCGCGACCGCAGCGAAGTCCTCGTACGCCTTGTGGCGGTTGGCCTTCAACGCGGCCTGGTGCCAGCGCGGACCGTACTCGCCGCCGCCGCGGATGTTGGCGACGGCATAGACGCCGCCCTTCTCCAGCCAGCCCTTGCCGACGCCGCCGGAATAGCCGGGGGTCAGCGAGATCTCGAAGCCGCCGTAGCCGTACAGCAGGGTCGGCGTGCTGCCGTCGTACTTCAGACCTTCAGGGCGAACGAGGAAGTACGGCACCTTGGTGCCATCCTTCGACGTGGCGAAGTGCTGTTCGATCTTCTTGCCCGAGGCGTCGAAGAACGCCGGCATTGACTTCAGCTGCTCAGGCTGCTTGCCGATCTCGGCCAACGACAGCGTGGTCGGGGTCAGATAATCGGTGGCCGTCAGCCACACCGCGTCGCTGTCGTCGCTGTCCACATCGTTGACGCCGATGGTGCCGAAGGACGGCGCGCCGACGAAGGCGCTGGTCTTCCAGCCCGAAGCCGACGGCGTGAGCACGCTCAGGCGGTTCTTCACGTCCTCCAGCACGTTGAGCACCAGGTGGTTCTTCGTCCACGTGAAGCCGGCCAGCGAGGTCTTGTCGGTCGGCGCGAACAGCACGTCGAAGTCGCGCTTGCCGGCCATGAAGTCATCGAACTTCGCGGCCAGCAGGCTGCCCGCGGCATGGGTCTTGCCGCCGACGGTCCACGGCTCGCGCAGTTCCAGCGTCAGCCATTCCTTGTGCACGCCCTTGTTGGCGGAATTGGGTGCATCGATCTTGGCCAGCGTGCCGTCGGCGCGACGCAGGTAGAGCTCGTCGTTGTAGAAGGCGATGGTGCGGCTGACGAAATCGCGCTGGAAGCCCGGCGTGTCGTCATGGTAGGCCGCGATGTACATGTCCTCCGCGGTGCCTTCGTACACGACGGCGGCCGATGCGAGCGGCGTGCCCCGCTTCCATTCCTTCACGATGCGCGGGTAACCCGAGCTGGTCAGGCTGCCGGCGCCGAAGTCGCTGTAGACGTAGACGGTGTCGGCGTCCTTCCAGCCCAGCGCACCCTTGGCCTCGGGGCGGTAGAAGCCGTCGGTCAGGAACTTCTTGTTGACCAGGTCGAACTCGCGGGTCTCGTCGGCATCGGCACCGCCGCGCGACAGCGCGACCAGGCAGCGCGCGTAGTCCGGCTTGCGGCAGTCGGCACCGTGCCAGACCCAGTTCTTGCCTTCGGCCTTGTTCAACGCATCCAGGTCCAGCACGGTTTCCCACTGTGGCTGGGCCTTGCGGTACTCGGCCAGCGTGGTGCGGCGCCAGACGCCGCGCTCGTGCTGCTTGTCCTTCCAGAAGTTGTAGTAGTACTCGCCGATCTTCTGCACGCCCGGGATCTTGGCGTCGGAATCGAGGATGGCGCGGATATCCGATTCCAGCTGCTTGAAGGCCGGGGTCGAGGCGATCTCGGCCTCGGCCCTGGCGTTCACACCCCTCACCCAGTCCAGCTGCTTCTGCCCTTCGACGTCCTCCAGCCAGGCATACGGATCGTTCGTCACGTCAGCCTCCTTGGCATGGGCAGGGGCTGACAGCGCGCCAGCGACAGCGAGGCCTGCGGCCAGGCAGGCATGGGTGAGTCTGGGCATCGGGTGCGGCTCCGGAGGTGCGTTTCATGAACATGGCACGCTAGCACAAGGCCCGGAGGGCACCCCCTGCCGAAGGTCAGGCCGCCCTGGGCAGGGCGACGCCCCTGTCGCGGATGCGGCGCGCCTGCGGGCTGCGACGACGGCGCGCCGTCCGATGCGCCCTGGCCCCACGGACCGGAAGCCGGAACCGGTGCAGGGCCCACCAGGCCACGGCAGGCATCCCGACCAGCCACAGGGGCAGCCAGCCCAACCAGTCGGTGCTGGCGCGGGCCAGCGGCAGCAGCAACACCAGCGCAACGCCTGACAGCACCACGCGGCGCAGGACACGATCCAGATGGACATCGGGGCGGTCCTGGCGGACCGCATGCGAAACCTGAAGCGAGGACATGGACATGGCGGAGGATTCCCTTGTGTGATGTCAGTACGACGTCACATTCACGCAGTGGCATCTCACGGGTTGCGACATCACCGGTTAACATCTCCGTCGCATCCTGATGACTAGCGTGTCCGTATGACAGGGAGAAGGGAGTCCCACATGCCCATGGCGTTGCCAATCCGCGTGGTCCGCATTGCACTGCTTGCGCTGCTGCTGGCACTGGCGGGCGGCTGTGCCAGCCGCGGCCCGGCGCGCGCGGCACCCGACGCGGTGGACCTGCCCCGCTTCATGGGCACCTGGCATGTCGTCGCGCATATCCCCTACTTCGCCGAGCGCGGACACGTGGCGGCGCGCTACGAGTACACGCTGCGCGACACCGACAAGGTCGGCGTGGCGTACCACTACCGCGAAGGCTTCAGCGAGCCCGAGCAACTGCGCGAGGCACGCGCGTCGGTCAAGGGGGAGTCCGGCAACCGCGAATGGACGCTGTGGTTCGTCGGCGTGGTGCCCGCCAAGTGGCGCATCGTCGAAGTGGCGCCCGACTACTCATGGGCACTGGCAGATTACCCCGGCCGCGACATGGGCTGGATCATGGCCCGCGATCCGCTCATGGACGACGTGCGCTACGAGGAACTGGTGAAGAAGGCGCGCGACCACGGTATCAACGCCCGCCAGCTGGTCCGCGTGCCCCAGGCGCCGGCGCAGGTGGGGAAGCCAGGCTTCGGCGAGCCGAAGGAGCCGTAGAGAGGTCCGCTGCAGGAAGCCCTGCGCGCGACGTCAGTCGCGATGGAAATCAGAGGGGCCGGGCGTGTCGCCTCGTGCGGGCAATCAAAGCTCCCTCGCCCACCCCTGCTTGCCCGGGATCCGGGACCCGTCCTCCACCGTCGCGACTCACGTCGCTCCCATAACCCTGCGCCCCGCCGCGAAACTACTTCTTCCCGTAGTTCGACAGCGCCAGTTCCAGCAGCGTTTTGGCCTGCTCGCGCAGCACGGCGGGCTCGACGATCTCCGCATCCGCACCGTAATGCAGGATGTCCATCAACAGCTCGCGCGAGACGCTGTAGGGAATCTTCAGTTCGTAACGGCCGTCCGGCAGGTGGCGGCCCTGCTGCTTGGAATGCCACTGCTCGTCGGCGACCCAGCGTGCGGCCTTGGCGCTGAAGAGGATGGTGGCCCAGCCCTTCGGTTCGCCCGAGAAGATGCCGTAGCTCGACGCCAGATGCTGGTTCAGCTCCTCGTTCGGCAGGTCGCGTGCCGGCTCGTCGCCCAGTCGCGCGTTGCCGATGCGATCCACCGCGAAGCTGCGCAGCGCGTTGCGTTCGTGGTCCCACGCATCGAGATACCAGTTGTCGCGGTAGTGGGTGATGCGCTGCGGCGATACCGCGCGTCGCGTGCGCTCGTCGGTGGAACGCGCGCGATATTCGAACTGCAGTTGCTTGCGCTCGAGTACGGCCGACGCCACGGTGCGGAAGCTGGCTTCATCCAGCGTGCGGCCGCGGTGCGGGATCACCCGCACGCGATCCACGGGCCAGTGGTCCACGCCCGCATGGTCGGCCAGCAGGCCTTCGATGCGCTTCTGCAGCGGCGCCAGTGCCCCGGAGAGCACGCCACCGCCTGTGCGGACCAGCAACTGCTGCGCGGCGAGCAACGCATACAGTTCTTCCGAACTCAGCCACAACCCCGGCAGTTCGAAACGATCGCTCTCGGCCGCGTGGTAGCGGAAGCCCGCTTCGCCATCGCCTTCGATCGGCGCCATCAGCGCATCGCGCAGGTAGGCGAGGTCGCGGTAGACGGTGGCGCGCGAACAACCCAACTCCTCCTGCAGCCGCTTCACCGTGACCGGATAGCGCGCCGCCTTCAGGATGCGGTGCAGGGCGGTGATGCGTTCGATCTTGTCCATGGGCAGCGTGGCAGCGGGGGGGGCGTGGCCGGATTATCGCCGACGGTTGGCCGTTTTCGCCGCCTGCCTGCCGTTGGAAGAGACACAGGGGACAAGCGCCGACGGCGCCTTGGGCCCGTGCGGTGCCTGGTGCCGTGGCGTGTCTTCGCCGCCGCGACGCCCTCAACGCACGGACCCAAGGCGCCGCCTCTTCCCGGGAGCATGCCGACCATGTCGCCGCGCGCCGTCCTGCCCCTGCTGTTCGCACTGGCCGCCTGCCAGCCCTCCCCGAACGGCGATACCGGAGCGCCCGCCGCCACCCCGCCACACCGCCCGTCGTCCCCGCGCGCGACGCCGTACGGGACGTGAAGGCGTCGATGCAGCGGTTCCTGGCCGCCCGCCGCTTCCACGCACGGATGCAGGTGGAGGGCGCCCGGCCGATGACCGGCGAGATGGACTACGTGGCGCCGGACCGCTACAGGATCGCGTTGCCCGGCGGCACGCAGACCGTCATCGGGAATGTGCTGTACATGCAGGTGAACGGCCGACGCACGCAGGTGCCACTGCCTCCGGAGACGCTCGCCCCGTGGCGCGACCCGCTCGCATTCCAGCAGGCCGGGCAGGGTTTGTCCGCCGAACACGTCGGCGACGACACCATCGCCGGCCACCCTGCCCGGCGTTACCGCGTACGCCACGACGACCCGGAAGCGGTGGCGTTCGACTATTGGATCGGTCCCGGCGGTCTGCCGCTGCAACTGCGCCACAGCGGTCGCGACGACGAGGGTCGCGCCTACACGGTGCTGTTGACGTATTCGCGCTACGACGACCCGGCGATCAGCATCGACGCGCCGCCTTGAGTGAAGGCGGAGGGCCACGACGGGAAGACGACGCGTCCCGGCGCAGGAATGCAGGCGACCGTGACACGCATCCTGAATCGAGCGCGTCCCCGTGGCAGAATGCATGTCGCAAACCTGAATCGGAACAAGCACTTGGGTTGTGGCGCCGTCGGCTCACATCTACCATGTAACCGCTTACATTCCCTCTCCATTTCCTCGAGACCCGCCATGTCACGCCCGACGCCTCCCTCCTTGCTGGCACTCGTCCTGATCGCCGGCAACGTTGCGCCTGCCCTGGCTGGCGAGGTGGTGCTGCCGCGTAACGAGAAGGGGGAAGCCATCCATGCAGGCAAGGGGTTCGGCAAGCAGGGCAGTGCGGCGCTGCCGGTCATCGCCATGGCGGTGCGCCCCATTCCCGAAGCGCCACCTGAGCCGGCACCGCCGACGCCCACGCTCACCGGTGGCGGTGAACTGGGCATCGCCGCCACCAGCGGCAACAGCAACACCGAGAGTTTCAACGGACGGTTGGACCTGACCTATACCGACGGCGGCGCATGGCGCCACAGCGCCAGCCTGTTCGGCCTGCATTCGCGCTCCGAATACACCCGGACCCAGGACGACGGCAGCGTCATCCGCGACAGCCGCACCACGGCCAACCGCTACACGGTCAACACCAACAGCGCCTACCTGATGGACGAACGCGGCACGCTTAACACCGCCGTGCGCCACGAAGAAGACGACTTCGGCACCTACAGCCGGCAGCAGTCCGTCAGTCTCAGCTACGGCAACCGCGTCCTCGAGGGTCAGCGCGGCCACCTCGACCTGCAGGTCGGTCCCGGTTATCGCCGCGCGTACGACACGCTCGATGACCGCACCGAAGCCGGCTTCATCGGCCGTGGCCTGATCGACCTGCGCTACGCGCTGAGCGAGAACACCGAGATCGTCAACAAGCTGCTGGTGGAATCCGGCGAATACAACACCTTCGCGCAGAACGACCTGGGCGTCTCGGTCACGATGAACTCGCACCTCGCGCTGAAGGCGGGTTGGCAGGCGCGACACAACAGCGATGTCGCACCCGACATCAAGAAGACGGACACCCTGACCACGATGAACGTGGTCTACCGCTTCAAGTAACCGCGCGCGCCGCTCAGGCGAGGAACGCGCCCGCGCCCTGCGCCAGCAGTTGGGCAGCGACGCGTTGCCCCAGCGCCTCGGGATCGCCGGCCGGGCCGGTATCTTCCGCGCGGATCACCTGCCCCTCCGCCGAACCCACCAGTCCCGACAGCGACAGCGCATCGCCCGTGCGCTGCGCAAACGCAGCCACTGGAACATGGCAGCTGCCGTGCAATGCCCGGTTCATGGCGCGCTCCGCCTCCACGCAAACGCGCGTCGCGGCATCGTCCAGCGCCGCGAACAGCGCATGCGTGGCGGGATCTTCCGCCCGGCACTCCACCGCGATGGCCCCCTGCGCGGGCGCCGGCAGCCAGCGCGGCGCATCCAGCCGCACGCGGATGCGCGAAGCGAATCCCAGGCGTTGCAACCCGGCGCACGCCAGCACGATCGCGTCGTAGTCGCCGGCATCCAGCTTGGCCAGTCGCGTATTGACGTTGCCGCGCAGGTCCAGCAGCTGCAGGTCCGGGCGCAATGCGCGCAGCTGCGCCTGCCGGCGCAGCGATGACGTTCCCACGCGGGCGCCATGGGGCAGCGCGGCGATGCCGTCGTAGTGATGGGAGATGAAGGCGTCGGCCGGATCCGCGCGCGGCAGGATGGCGGGCAGCGCGAAGGGACCTTCGAGCTCCATCGGCACATCCTTCAGCGAATGCACGGCGCAGTCCGCCTCGCCGCGCAGCATGGCCAGCTCCAGTTCCTTCAGGAACAGGCCCTTGCCCCCGATGGCGGCCAGCGAGCGGTCCAGCACCTCGTCGCCACGCGTGCTCATCGGCACCAGCTCGACCGTCAGCCCGGGATGGGCGGCGCGCAGCCGGTCGGCGACGTGTTCGCTCTGCCAGAGGGCGAGCGGGCTCTTGCGGGTGGCGATGCGCAGCAGGGTCATGCGGGCATTATCCCGCATGGCGCCACGTCCGCGCGCGTTCAGAGCGCCTTGACGGTCTCGCGCAGGCCCGCCACGCAGCGGCGACTCACTTCCAGCGGCTCCTTGCCATGGCGCAGGATGGCCTGGACATGGCCATCGCCGATGCGCTTGATCTCGACCAGTTCGTGGCGCGCGACCAGGCAGTTGCGATGGATCCGCACGAAGCGTCCACCGAATTCCTCTTCCAGCGATTTCAGCGATTCCTCGATCAGGTCCTCGCCGCGCGCGTGGTGCACCACCACGTACTTCTCCTCCGCCTGCAGGTAGTGCACTTCATCCACGGGAATCAGCCGCAGGCTGCCCCGCAGGCGTGCACACAGGTGGGTCCGCGGCTGGCTGCTCGATGACGCCGGCGCCTGGGTCTCGCGTCCGGCGATGAAGGTGCGCGCGCGTTCGAGCGCGGCGGCCAATCGCTCGGCGCGGATCGGCTTCATCAGGTAATCGATGGCGGCGGCCTCGAAAGCCGACAGCGCGTGTTCGTCGTAGGCCGTGCAGAACACCACGGCGGGGCGCGGGTCGAAGGCGGCCAGATGGCGGGCGGCCTCGAGTCCGTCCACGCCCGGCATGGCGATGTCCAGCAGGACCATGTCGGGGCGATGCTGCGAACAGGCCTGCAACGCGTCCAGGCCGTTCTCGGCCTCGGCGACCACGTCGATGCCGGGATGCTCGGCCAGCAACGCGCGCAGGCGCTCGCGGGCAAGGGGTTCGTCGTCGGCAATAACCACTTTCACGGCAAAGGCGTCCTCGGTGAACGTTGGCGTGATCCCCCGCGTCCTAGGTTACCCATGGCGGCGCCATGCGTCATCCTTCGGGGGGCGCGTGGGGATTACAACGCAAACCGCCGGCTCATCCAGTCACCCAGGTCACGGATTTCCTCCGCGCACACCTGGTGTGCCATCGGATAGCGGTGCCATTGCACGTCGAAACCCAAGTCACCGAGTGCGCGGGCGCTCTGTTCGGCATGGATGAGCGGGATCACCGGATCCCCCGTGCCGTGCGCCATGAACACCGGTTGCGCGGTGGCCGCAGCCACCAGGTGCGTGGCAGCCTGCGCCGCGCCCGGCAGGTAGGTGGAGAGCGCGATCAGCCCCGCCAACGGCACCTGCCTGCGCAGGCCGGCCGCCAGGGTGATGGCACCGCCCTGGGAGAATCCCGCCAGCAGCAACCGCTCCGGCGCGATGCCCCGCGCCTGCTCGCGCGCGATCAATGCCTCCACCTGCACCAGCGACTCCTCGATGCCGGCGCTGTCCGCCCGAGTGGGGAAGTCCATGCCCACGATGTCGTACCACGCACGCATGCGGACGCCGTTGTTGATCGTCACCGCGCGCACGGGCGCATGCGGGAAGACGAAACGCAGCGCCGGCCATTCCGGGCGCACCAGTTCGGGCACGATCGGGGCGAAGTCGTGGCCATCGGCACCCAGGCCGTGCAACCACAGCACGGACCACCGGGGCGCCGGGCCGGTTTCCTGTTCGACGGTATCGAGGATCGGAGAAGCGGAGGAGGTCGTCATGCCGCCATTCTCGCCGCAGACGCGGGCGGACACCAATCAGCCGTCGCTGGCCCCTGCGGCAGGCAACCGGAAGCGCACCGTGCGGCGTGATGCATGCGCCTGGCCGGTCGCCTCGAAACGCCAACGTTGCGCGACCGCGAGCGCGGGCGCATCGAACATGCCCGCAGGCGTCGATGACACCAAGCGCACGTCGCGCACGCTGCCGTCGGGCTGGATGGTGAAAGCGACTTCCGCCTGCCCTTCCACGCGCGCGCGCAGCGCAGGCAGCGGATATCGCGGCTGTGCGTCCTGCAGCAGGCGCGGCGCCCGGTTCTCCTGCACGACGCGCGACGGCACAACGGAAGGGCTGGTGGCCGGTGCTTCTTCCTGTCGCGCAGGGAGCGGCGCAGGCGAAGGAGCGACGTCGGGTGCGCGGACAACCGGTGCGGCGGCGACTGCGGGCGCAGGCGCGGGCGCGCGCGCTGTCTGTGCCGGCGATGCCTCCAGGGTCGAGGACGCGGGGGATATGGCCGGCAGTGCTGCCGCCGCGTCAGCTGCGGCAGCCTGCAGCGCCTGCTCGCGCAGCAATGCCGCCACCCCGGCGCCCAGTCGCGGCAGCGCGGGCGCCCGCCCATCGATGCGTTCGATCAGACCCAGCAGGCGCTGCGCCTCCCCTGCATCGCCACGCGCGATCGCCTGTTCGGCGGCGATCAGCACATAAGGCTGCAGTTCCGACAGCGCAGCCTGCGCACGTACGCGCTCCGCCGCATCGGCACGCGCCGCCAGGTAGTGTTCCACCGCGTTGTCTCCCGCCGGGACAAGCATCCGGTTTTCCGCCAGTGCCTGTGTCGCCCGCGCGTAGTGCGTCGCGGGCGCCGCTGCGTCCGGCCGAGTGTCCGCCGCGACCGGCAGTGCCGTACCGCTCTGCTTCGCGTCGGGCGCGGATGCGCCCTGGCACCCTGCCAGGCACAGCAGCAACCCGCCCCCCATCCACGTCCGTTTCGCTTTCATCTCCACCCCTGTCATGCGGGCGGCAAGCCTAGGCGGCGATCATGACGACGGTGCGTCAGGCCATCCCCACCCTCGACACCGCTCCTCGCACCCGGCACTTCCGCTCGGGAGTTGCCCTGCGAATGCGCGCGATGGCGGCATCGAAGGCGGGTTGCGGCCTGGCGGGCGGGCTGTAAGCGTTTGCAGGTGGGTCGACCCCCGCGCCACGTGAAACTTCAGGTAAAGTGCGGCGATCAGGGGCCGATACCGCATCGTATCTCCCCGTTTCGGGGATGGCTGAGCAGGGAGTGCCGTGGCGAACCCGGTCCATCAGGCGGAAACCGTTCTTGGGGAAGAACTGACCGTGAGGCCCACTGCCATCGCCATGCCGCCGCACTTCGCCAATGGCGCGCCCGACGTATCCTGGGTCATCGACCACAGCGACAACGCGGTCGTCGTCTGCGACGACGCAGCGCACATCACCTGGATCAACCAGGGCTTCACGCGCATGCTCGGCTACACGCTGGAGGAAGCCGCTGGCCGCCGCCCCAGCGATTTCCTGGCCGGCCCGCACACCGATCCGGAGACGGTCGAATGGGTGCGCGGCCAGTTGAATGTCCAGCAGGGCTACCGCACCGAACTGCTGGTCTACGCCAAGAGCGGCGTGCCGCTGTGGATCTCTGCGGTCGTCAATCCCGTCTTCGACCCCGAGCGCAACGTCCGCTACCTGCTCGGCGTCTATACCGACATCACCCACAGCAAACTGCACGAAGAGCTGCACCGCAAGGTGCTGGGCGCCATCGTCCGGGAGCAGCCGCTGCAGGAGGTGCTGACGCTGGTCTGCCGCGAAGTCGAAAAGGTCATGCCGGAAGCCGTGGCGTCGGTGATCGCGCTGGACGACTACGGCCGCCTTCGCCCGCTCGCGGCTCCCAGCCTGCCCGACGCCATCGGCGCGCTGATCGACGGCGAGCTCGCGGGTCCGATGGTCGGCGCCTGCGGCTCGGCCGCCTGGAGCGGGCAGCCCGTCGAATGCAGCGACATCGAACGCGACCCGCGCTGGCAGGCGTACAACGCCCCGTTCCTCGCGCTGGGCATCCGTGCATGCTGGTCGAGTCCGATCAAGGCCCATGATGGCCGCGTGCTGGGCACGTTCGCGCTGTACTACTGGGAAAACAGGGCGCCCGACGATTTCCACCAGCGCGTGGTCGATGTCTGCCTGCATCTGTGCGCGCTGGCGATGGAGCGCGAGCGCGCACGTGCGCGCATGCACCAGCTCTCGTTCTTCGACACCCTGACCGGGCTGCCGAACCGTGCGCTGTTCAACAGCAAGGTCGAGCAGATGCTGCTGGGCGCCGCGCGCCGCGACAGCGCCGTGGCGTTGCTGTTCATCGACATCGACCGCTTCAAGATCGTGAACGACACCCAGGGCCACACGGCTGGCGATGCGTTGCTGCGCGAGCTGGCCAAACGCCTGGGCAGCGAGCTGCGCGAAGGCGACGTGGTGGCGCGACTGGCCGGCGATGAATTCGTGCTGGCCGTTCCCGACCGCAGTGCGGAGGAAGCCGCCAACCTGGCCGATCGCCTGATGGCCCGGCTGTCCGAACCGGTGAGCGCAGGCCGGATGATGCTGACGCCCCAGGCCAGCGTGGGCGTGGCGATGTTCCCCGCCGATGGCTGGGATGTGGATTCGCTGGTACGCCATGCTGATATCGCGATGTACCGCGCCAAGTCCGAGGGCGGCGCGCGCATCGTGTTCTACAGCCTCGAGATGAACCAGGCGATGCAGGAGCGCCTCGCACTGGAGAATGCGCTGCGCGAGGCGGTACGCAGCGGCCAATTGCGCCTGCACTACCAGCCGCAGGTCGCGCTGGATGACGATGCCCGCCTGCATGGCGTGGAAGCGTTGCTGCGCTGGCGCCATCCGGAAATCGGCGAGATCTCGCCCGCCACCTTCGTGCCGATGGCCGAAGAGTGCGGCCTGATCGACGAGCTGGGCCGGTGGACGCTGGAAGAAGCCTGCACCCAGATGGCGGACTGGCGGCGGCGCGGCGTGCCGGTGCCGCGCGTCTCGGTCAACCTGTCGGCGATCAACTTCGAACAGCAGGACCTGCCGACCTTCATCGGCAATGTACTGGGCAAATGCGGGCTTTCCCCGTCCGAGCTGATGGTGGAAGTGACCGAGAGCGTCATGCTGGCGCAGAAACCCGAGGTACTGGCCAACATCGATGCGATCCACCGCATGGGCGTGAGCCTGTCGATCGACGATTTCGGCACCGGCTACTCCAGCCTGAGCCATCTCCACCGCCTGCCCATCAGCGAACTGAAGCTCGACATGAGCTTCGTGCGCGACCTGGAGCACAGCGAGTCCGCCCGTGCACTCACCACGTCCATCCTGCGCATCGGCGAAAGCCTGGCGTTGAAGGTGGTCGCCGAGGGTGTCGAGAACGCGGCGCAACGCGCCGTGCTGGCCTCGCTCAACTGCGATCTTTTGCAGGGCTATTACGTCTCGCGTCCCCTGTCCCCGCACTCGCTGGAACGCTGGATCAGCCTGCAACCACCGGTGGAGTGAGCGAAAGGCGCGCCTGGTCTTCCAGCAGGAAGCCCAGTGCGTCACCACAAGGGGCCGCCACGCGGAACCGCAGCAACTCATCGGCGCGCGTCCGCCCCAGATTGACGGCGACCACCGGGATGTCCGCACGCACGGCGGCATGCACGAAGCGCAACCCGGAGTAGACCATCAAGGACGAGCCGACCACCAGCATCGCATCCGCGCGCCGGAGATGCGCCATGGCATGGTCGACGCGCGCACGCGGCACGTTCTCGCCGAAGAACACCACGTCGGGCTTGAGCAGTCCGCCGCACGCTTCGCAAGCGGGTACGTGGAACGCGCTGAAGTCGCGCCCGTCCAGATCGGCATCGCCGTCGGGCGCCGCGACAGCATCGAGCGCCACCCAGTCGGGATTCGCGGACGCCAGGCGGGTCTGCATTTCCGCACGCGCAGAACCCGCGCCACATCCCATGCACACCACCTGGTCGAGCCGGCCGTGCAGGTCAACCACCGACTGGCTGCCGGCGGCCTGGTGCAGGCCGTCCACATTCTGTGTCAGCAGCATTTCCGACAGCCCGCGCGCTTCAAGCGACGCCAGTGCGTGATGCGCGATGTTCGGCCGGGCGCGTGCGATGCGCGGCCAACCGAGCAGACTGCGCGCCCAGTAGCGCTGGCGCGTGGCATGGTCGCCCATGAACGCCTGATAGGTCACCGGCGGCGTGCGCTTCCAGGCGCCGTGTTCATCACGGTAGTCGGGAATGCCGGAGCCGGTGCTGCAACCTGCACCGGTCAGGATGAACAAGCGCCGGTGCCCGGTCAGGAAGGCTTCGAGTCGTGGATCGCCCATGCCGGCAGCTTAGGCCATGCCGCCGGCTCCGTGTTTCACGGCTTGGGCGCGGGGCAATAGCTGCGCAGGTAATCCATGTGGGCGGGCATCTGGCGTGCCGTACCCAGCACGTTGCTGCGGATGTCGTCGAGGAAGCGCTGGAGATCCTCTTTCGACATGACATCGGCGGTCGGGTGATAGCCCTTCGGGACGACGCCCTGTCCCAGCATGACCTGTATCCACGAATTCTCGCCGAACAACTCGCCGGGCACGTGGAAGACCGTGCCCGTCTCGCGGAAGAGTTCGATCCTATGCCGGAGTGTCGCGGGGATTTCCATCTCCGCTATGTCGCGCCAGTAGGGCGTGTCGCGGCGGTCGCTGACCGCGTAGTGCATCACCACGAAATCGCGAACGTGCTGCAGCTCTTCGTCCAGGCGGGCGTTGTACTCGTCGATCGCCGGCTGCGTGATCGTATGCGGGAAGGTCTGCAGCAAGCGCACGATGCCGCGCTGGATCAGGTGGATGGTGGTGGATTCCAGCGGCTCGATGAAACTGCCGGCCAGCCCCAGGGCCACGCAGTTCTTCGCCCAGCATTGCTGCCGTTGCCCCGGCTTGAACCGGATCGGCCATGGTTGCTTGATGACCTCGCCCTCGACACTGGACAGGAACTGCTCGCGTGCCTCGTCGTCGCTGATGTGGCGACTGGAGTACACGATGCCGTTGCCCACCCGATGCTGCAGCGGGATACGCCATTGCCACCCTGCCGTCCCGGCGATGGCACGCGTGTAGGGCACGGCATCGCGCACCGCGGTGGTCTGGGTGGCCAGTGCACTGTCGTTGAACAGCCACCGGGACCAGTCGGTGTAACCCACGCCCAGCGTCTTGCCGATCAGCAGCGCACGGAAGCCGGTGCAGTCGATGAACAGGTCGCCCTCGATCACCTCGCCGCGCTCCAGCTTGATCGAGGAGATGCCGCCATCGGCATCGGTGGCGACATCGACGATCTTGCCCTCGACGCGCTTGCACCCGTGGCGCTCACTGAATCCCCGCAGGAAGCGGGCGTAGAGCGCCGCGTCCATGTGGTACGCGTAATTGACATGGTAGCGCGGCAGATGGGAGAAGCGGTCCTGCAGCGCGGCCTGCAGTTCGATGCAATAGTCGCTGTACTCGCTCGCCAGGCCTTCGGCCCTCCCGCGCAGCCAGAAATGCTGGAAGCCCGCCGACCAGTGGTCCTTGCCGCTGGTGCCGAACGAGTGGATGTAGCGGTGGCCGACGTCCTTCCAGTTCTCGAAGGAGATGCCCAGCTTCACGGTACCCTGCACCGCCGCCATGAAATCCTGCTCCTTGATGTCGAGCAGGCGATGGAAGACCACCAGCGTCGGGATCGTCGCCTCGCCCACACCGACCGTCCCGATCTCTTCCGACTCCACCAGGGTGATGTCCAGGGTCTTGCCCAGCGTCTTGGACAGTGCGGCAGCGGCCATCCAGCCGGCGGTGCCGCCACCGGCGATGACGACACGCTTGACGGTGCGGGGACTGGTCATCGGTTGCGACGTCTGCATGCAGGTTCACTCAACGGTTGAGGCGCTGCTGCAGCAGCGCGCGCAGGTGGCGGACACGGGCTTCGTCGAGGGGCGCGAGCACACGCCGTGCCGCTTCGGGCACATGGCCGGCATCCCGTTCCTCGTCGTAGTCGAAAACATAGTGGTCGAACACGTCCCTCCACACCGCGCGCTCGTGCGCGGGAAGGTCGCGCACGCTCATGATGGCCAGCATCAGCGCATTCATCGGCGTGTCCATCCACGCGGGCGACTGCCGCCACCAGTAATTCACCAGCACGTTGAACGCGTCCAGGCCCTCCACGTGGTGCCACCACATGCTGGGAATGAACACCGCGTCGCCCGGTTCGAGCACTGCGGTGCGTGCATGCCTCAGCGCCTCCTCGAAGCGCGGGAAACGCGCGAGGTCAGGCGCAGAGAAATCCACCAGGCTCACCGCCTGCCCCGCAGGCGTGTGATCCAGCGGACCGATGTAGAGATTCTCCAACTGGTCCGGCGGGAACAGCGTTACCTGGCGGCGACCCGCGACGACGCAAGCGAGATTGTCCGGCACATCCTGATGCGCAGCGATCCGGCTGCGATTGCCGATCCAGATGCTGGCCAGTGGATCGCGCGGACGGAGATCGACGTCGTTCTCGGCACGGAAGCCCGGCAGGAAGGTGTCGAGCGTGGTGGAGGCCACATAGATGGAAGGTGGCGCTGCCGCATCGAGATACTTGCGCAGCGTGTCGAGCGCGACGGACAGCGGCACCTGTTCACGACGGAAGTTGAAGCCGCTCAGGTCCTCGTTGTAGAACACGCGTCCTTTCGCCTCGGGTGGAGCAACGGTGGCCACGACGGGCATGCCGCCGTGGTCGAACCGCTTGAGGTAGTCGATGCCCGCCACCGCCGATGCACGTGCCGCCTGCACCATGGGCCAGGTCGAGACCAGCCCTCGCAGGACCACCGGCCGTGCCCCCTGCAGCACAGCCTCCGGCAGCGACTGCGGACTGCAGCCAGCGATCTCGTCGATGGACTCAGCGAGCGGAAGCACGGCGCCGGTTGGTCCGTTCGATCAGATCGCGGAAGCGCGACATCGATGCCAGCACCATGTAGACGGGCAGCAGATGGCCATCGCGCGCCAGCCGTTCCAGCGCATCCCCGGACAATGCCTGCAGCCGCGCCTCGTCGATGGTATGGAAGCCAGCCAGCCGGTTGTGCGAGCCATCATCCAGCTTCACGTCGAGCACGAATGATTCCAGCAGACCGTGCTCCAGCAGGGCATCAATGAAGGCGGGCGTGGCGACGACGCCATCATGCAGCGCCAGCAGCACGGACTTCACACGCTCCAGGAACTCCGTGGCGCCGCCATGGTCATGGAACAGCGGCTCGCCGCCTCCGTCGCGGGCACGCGGGTGCTCGAGATCGACATGCAGCAAACGCTCTTCGCCGGATACCCCGACCAGGAAGGGCTGCCGCCTGACGGACAGCGGGACATACGTGGCGTCCCAGCGCTCCCCATCGAGGAACAGGTTCTCGCCTTCCTGCAGGCCGAACAGTGCCAGCGGAACGAAGCGCCCCTCGCCGTCGCGCGCGAACACGATCGGGTAGTGCGCCTGCACGTCGCGGAACTCGGCAGGGAATGTCAGCGCCCGCATCACGGCGTCGCCGAGCGCGGCTCCATGACCGGCCCGCACGCGGAGCGTCCGGTGCTCGATATTGTTCAACAGGACGTGCTGGCTCATCGGCTCTCGCAGGCTACCGGGCGGAACAGCGCAACCCGTGGCATCGTGCCCGATCACATGGGGCAAAGAAAGACGGAGCCGCCGGACCTGCCGACGACTCCGTCCCTGGATCGCACCGCTGCGGTCAGAACTTGTACCGCAGGCCGAACATGTAGCGCGGGCCGGTCTGGGTGGCGAACCGCACCATGTTCTCGTGACGGGCGTGGGTACGCATCGTCTCGTCGGTGAGGTTGATGCCTTCCAGGCTGATCGTCAGTTGTGGCGTCACCTGGTAGCTCACGTTCATGTCGAACTGGCCGTACTCTTCGACGTAGTTCGGGTTGTTGCCCTGCCCGCCGACACCGTTGAAGAACTCGTCGCGCCAGTTGTATGCCGCGCGGACCTGCCACGGCCCCTTGTCGTAGAACGCCACCAGGTTGGCCGAATCGCTCAGGCCGACCAGCGGATACTGGTCACCCAGGTCGGTGTTGTCGAAGGTCAGGCCCGAATCCACCTTGGTGTAGTTCGCCGCCAGGCCGAAGCCGCTGTCGCCGAACAGGTGCTGGACGTTGATCTCGAAACCATCGAGCGTGTCCGATCGCTGGTTGGCTGGAACGGTGATGTTGAACCCGGCGATGGGGTCGGTTGGCAGGCCGGTGATGGTGCCCGCACCCACGTCAACACCGGGATCATTGGCATGGTTGGTGAAGATGTAGGTACGGATGCAATCGCCATCCGTCGGCAGGCACCCTGCCGCCAGTGCATTGTTCCAGTACGCGCCCCCCACCGGCGTGTGCATCGCGAACGGTTCTTCGCGCACGATGGTATCGCTAATGAAGTTCTTGACGTCCTTGCGGAAGTAGCCGACCGAGACGTAGCTGCCCGGGCTGTAATACCACTCGAACGACAGGTCGAAGTTGTCCGCCAACAGCGGCTCCAGTGCCGGGTCGCCACGGCTGCCATCGCCACCGTTGATACGCACGACCTCAGCCAGCTGCTGCCCGCCTCGGATGGCACCCCAGCCTGGACGGCCGATGGTCTGGCTGTAGCTGCCGCGCAATACCATGCTGTCGCTGATGTCCAGCTTCAGGTCGAGGTTCGGCAGGAAGTAGTCGTAATCACCCTCACGTCGCGCAAAGCTCTGGCCTGGCGCATAGTTGACGTAGAGCTCGTTGGCCGCCACCCATCTGATGCTCTGCCCAACGCGCTCAAGCGAGTCCGAGACGACTTCAGTTTTCTCGTAGCGGACGCCGAGTGCCACGTGCAGCGGCATCGACCAATCGAACATCGTCGTCCACTGTACGTAGGCACTCTTGGATTTCTCCGTCGTGCGCATGTCGTCGGTGAACTGGGTCGGCATCTGGTAGCAGGTGGCACAACCAGATTCGGTGATGGCCGCTTGGCGCAGGCGCTCGAAGTCGAATACAAGGAACGTATCGGACCAGTTGGGATTGTTGTGGTTGCCAAACGCGTCGAAGTACCGGGACATGTGGTCGGTATACCAGATGCTGTCGTCGTAGTCGGCCGGCGTACCGACGCCACCCCACGTATCACGCTGCATCACCGCGGAAGCCGACCGGTTGCGCACGTCGGTGGCCGAGACACCGAAGTCCAGTCCCGAGTATTCGCCGAACTCGAAGCGGCCCTTGGCCTGCAATTGCTCGACCTCGGACTTGTTGTAGCTGTTCTGGAACACCGAACCGGTCACCAGCGCCTGCGATGCCAGCACCTCCGTCTGACCTGGCGGAAGCACCACACTGACGATCGGGATCTCACCGCTATAGTCCACCGTGGTGGTGCCGCGCACGTAAGCGGCCACGCCCAACACGCCTGCCGAGCCGAGCGGGCTGTCGGGCTTCGACTCGGAACTGGAGTTGTGGTAGTCGAACTCGAAGTTGAGGTTGTCGTTGACCTCCCACTCGACATTGAAGCCCAGTGACTCACCAGTGGTCTTGGTGGCCAGTCGCATGCCGCCCATGGACAAATCCTGGGCACCCTGGGCGAAGTCGCGATCTTCGGAATAGATGATCGGCGCGGCAACCGGACCATCGGTCCATGAACTGTCGCCCGGACCGTAGTTGAACCACACCGACAGCTCGCTGCGCTGCTGCTGCACCTTGTTCTCGATGTAGTTGTAGTCCAGGGTGGTCGTCACATTGTCGGTCGGCGCCCACTGCAGCGTCACCTGGCCGTTGGTGCGCTGGCGCTGCACGCCGTTGACGCTGTAGCCGGTGTTCTGCGGACGCGCGTAGACATCGTCCGGTCCAGGGCGATTGTCGATGCGGTCGTAGTACGTCTCGCCGGGCAGCGGCAGGCGCTGCCAGCTGTTCGAGTTGTCGCCGTAGAACGTCAGCCAGCCATCGGCCACCGACGCCTGGTTGAAGCCGGAGTCGCGCTCCTGGTAGCTGCCGCTGAGCGCGATACCGAAACGGCCATCGGCATAGGTCTGGCTGAAGATGCCGGACATCTCGCCGGTGAAATCGTTGCCCTGCATGGTCTTCGGCAGGTTGCCGTTGGAGCTGTCGTTGACCGCTTTCAGGCCGAACGTCGCGACCGGTTCGGCCTGCAGCGGGCGCGCCGTCCGCACGTCGATGGTGGCGCCGATGCCACCGGTCGGATTGTCGGCGCGACCGGTCTTGAAGACGCGGATCTCGGACACCGATTCGCTGGCCAGGTTGGCGAAGTCGAACGAGCGCGACGTCGAGGATCCCGCACCACCGCTGCCCAGGTTGGACGCCGGCATCTGGCGACCATTGAGCAGCACCAGGTTGTAGTCCGGGCCCATGCCGCGCACGGTGACCTTGGAGCCTTCGCCGCTGGACGTGCGATCGATCGACACACCGCTGATGCGCTGGAGCGATTCGGCCAGGTTGGTATCGGGGAACTTGCCGATGTCCTCGGCGACGATGCCATCGACGACGCCCTGCGCATCGCGCTTGAGGTTCATCGACGATTCCAGGCTCGCGCGGATGCCCTTGACCACGACGGTATCCAGCGTGGCGGGATCCACCTCACCGGTGGTTGCGGGCGCCGGATCGGCATTGCCCTGGGTCTCGACCTGCTGGGCCCACGCGGGCCCTGCGAGTGCGAGCAACAATGCGGATGTAAGCACCCGCTTCCTTGGAACGGATTGCACTTGCTTCATGGACTTTCCCCTCTCCGGAAATTCACGAATGGCGTTGGTGTGTGTGCTCGAGGCCCCTGTCCCCTTTCACGTTGGGCCGAATTGGACGCGCGATTGACAGCGTTGTCAACTTTCTGTGATTCGACTAGTGATTTGAAGAAAAAGGCTTGTTTCAAGCACTATTCTTCATGCTGCGTCGCAGCTGAAACCGTTTTCTTTCCTGCGGGTCGCCGCAAGGAAACTGAAAAAATTCCTGCGCAACCACACGGAAGGTTTTCTATTGGTATGGAATGCGCGCGCGGCATCCATCCTTCCGGACGCGCGTAGCGCCACTGGAATCCAGGGCCGATGCAAATGAGGAACGCGCCCGCTTCAGCGGCGCGCGGGTGGCTGTGTCGATTCGCGGAACAGCACTTCATGTTCGACGTGCACCATGCTCCCCGCGTCCGCCGCGCGGATGCGCGCCAACAGCTGCAGCGTGGCCAGCCTGCCCATTTCCGACGTGGGCTGACGCACCGTCGTCAGCGCAGGATAGATGTGGCGCGCGATGGGCGTGTCATCGAAGCCGCACACCGAGATGTCGCGCGGTACCGCCAGTCCGCGCTCGCAGGCCGCGCGGATGACGCCGGCGGCCATGTCGTCGTTGGCCGCGAAGATGGCGGTCGGTGGCCGGCGCAGGTCGAGCAGCCGATTACCAGCCTCGATGCCGGACTCGAACGAGAAGGCGCCCTGCACCACCAGATCCGCGTCGTACTCCAGGCCCGACGCACGCAACGCGTCCTTGTAGCCCTTGTAACGCCACTGGCAGGCACCATGCGCAGGCGGGCCCTTGATATGGCCGATGCGGCGATGGCCCTGTGCCACCAGCCCTGCGATGAGTTCGCGCACGGCGGCGGTCTCGTCCATCATCACGCCGATGCGATCGTCCGGGTGCTTGGGCGCGATGCACGCGAACGGCACCTCGTGCTGTTTGAGGAATTCCAGCACCACGGGGTCGTCCGTCAGCGGAGGAATCAGCACCACGCCGTCCGGCGCGAAGTGCTCGAACACCACCTTCAGGTCGTCGGCCTTGCGCTGCTTCGGCGCACCGACCGGCGCCAGCACCAGGTTGTAGTGATTGTCGCGACAGGCATCCAGCATGCCGCTCTGGATCTCCATCAGGTAGTTGCGCGACGGGTTGTTGTAGACCAGCGCGATGACATACGAACGCTGCCCGGCCAGGCTGCGCGCCGACAGGTTGGGACGGTACTGCAGCTGGTCGACCGCCTTCATGACCCGCTGGCGCATTTCTTCGCGGACGTTCGGCTCGTTGTTGAGCACGCGCGACACGGTCTTCATGGACACGCCTGCCACCGCGGCCACGTCTTCGATCCGACTACGCATTGGGATGCTCCTGATCCACTCCGCCCACCCTCCCGGCACGACGCCGGATTCTGACAGCGATGCCCGCCGCTTGGATACCGCACGGCGCGACCGGCGGCAGGTACGACATGCCGCAAACCTCACGGATGGAAACCAGTGGCAGGCGGCGATCACGCGCAAACCGTTGCTGCATGGCAACACACATCCGATGCCCACACACAAAGAACGCGCAATGCATCCCGTCTTTCCGGCAACCGACGCACAATCGGTTGACAGCAAGATGTAGCAACGCTATGACAGCGCTGTCAACTACCGTGCATCCGATGCCGTCCAGCAGGGCTCCCGGCTGCACTCTTCTCCAAGAGGCACCGACATGCATTCCATCCGATTGTTCTCCGCCGCCACGCTCGGCGTTGCCATGGCCGCCGGAATGGCGGGCGCAGGTGCCGCCGGACCCCCGGAGACCTCCATGCAACCCGCCTCCAAGGTGACCATCTACACGACCGCCCAGGACTCCCGCCAGCGCCTCAGCGAGACGGGCACTGCCGTGCTCAAGCCGGGACACACGCTGACGGAAGTGGAGACATCGGTCTTCGTGGATCCCGCCGTGCGGTTCCAGTCATTGCTGGGCATCGGCGGCGCCATCACCGACTCGACCGCCGAGGTCTACGCCACGCTCCCGCCCGCGAAACAGGCCGAGTTCATGCGTGCCTACTACGACACGCGGGAAGGCATCGGCTATTCGTTGGCGCGCACCACCATCCACAGCTCCGACTTCAGCTCGGCCAGCTACACGTACATCAAGGAAGGCGACAAGGCGCTGGAGACGTTCTCGATCGATCATGACCGCCAGGCCCGCCTGCCGATGATCAAGCAGGCCATCGCGGCCTCCGGCGGCAAGCTGCCCTTGTTCGCCAGCCCGTGGAGCGCGCCCGCCTTCATGAAGACGAACAACCACATGCTGCGCGGCGGCGCGCTGCTGCCCGAGTACCGGCAGGCATGGGCGAACTATTTCGTCAGGTTCATCCAGGCCTACGAGAAGGAAGGGGTGCCGATCTGGGGCATCACCGTGCAGAACGAGCCGATGGCCACGCAGACCTGGGAATCGATGCTGTACACGGCCGAGGAAGAGCGGGATTTCCTCAAGCAGCACCTCGGCCCGACCATGCACGCGGCCGGCTATGCCGACAAGAAGATCATCGTGTGGGACCACAACCGCGACATGATGCTGTACCGCGCCCAGGTGATCCTCGGCGACCCGGAGGCGGCGAAGTACGCTTGGGGCCTCGGCTTCCATTGGTACGAGACGTGGGCGGGTTTCGACCCGATGTACCGCAATGTGGCGGCAGTGACGCAGGCGTTTCCCGACAAGCCGGTGCTGCTGACCGAAGCGGCGGTCGAGAAGTTCGACCCCGCGCGCTACCAGCACTGGCCGAATGCCGAACGCTACGGGACTTCGATGATCCACGATCTCAACAACGGCGCCGTCGGCTGGACCGACTGGAACATGCTGCTGGACGAGAAGGGTGGCCCCAACCACGTGGGCAACTACTGCTTCGCCCCGCTGCATGCGGACACCCGCACGGGGGAGCTCATCTACACGCCCAGCTACTACTACATCGGTCATTTCTCGAAGTTCATCCGCCCGCAGGCGCGCCGCGTCAGCGCTGCCACCAGCCGCAGCACGCTGCTCGCGACCGCCTTCGTCAATCCGGACGGGCAACTGGCCACGGTGGTGATGAATCCCACCGACAAGGAAATCACGTACAACTTCTACGTGGGCCAAGCGTCGGCGATGGTGACCATCCCGGCACGCGCAATCCAGACACTGGTGAACTGACCACACCGCTGCGGGGAGTCCGACATGCGTCCGTTGCTTGTCCTGTTGTTGCTGCTGCCGGGCGCACCCACCTCCGCCGCGGATGCTTTCGCATGGCCGGACGGACGTCGTGCTGCCGTGAGCCTGGCCTACGACGATGCGGTCCCGTCGCAGCTGGACAATGCGATCCCCGCACTCGACCGCCACGGCCTGAAGGGCACGTTCTACCTGACGCTGTCCTCCGACACGCTGCGTACGCGGCAACAGGAGTGGGCGGCCGCCGCACGCAACGGCCATGAGCTCGGGAACCACAGCCTGTTCCACCAATGCTCGGGCGCCCGGCCTGATCGCGACTGGGTGGAGGCACACCGCGATCTCGACAGCGTCACCGTGGCGCAGATGCGCGACCAGGTGCTGCTGGCGAATGTCATGCTGACCGCACTGGATGGCCGGCACGAACGGACCATGACCGTGCCCTGCGGTGATACGCAGGCGCGCGACGGAAACTATGTCGACGCCGTCGCATCGGCATTTGTGGCAATCAAGCTGGGGCAGGGTGGCGTGGTCGCGGACATGGCGACACTCGATCCGATGGCGGTGCCGGTGGACGTTCCGGTCGAGGTGACCGGCGAAGCGCTGATCGCACGCGTCGAAGAGGCCGCGCGACGGGGCACGATGGTCAACTTCACCTTCCATGGCATCGGCGGCGACCACCTGGCCGTCTCCAACGACGCACACGAAGCGTTGCTGCGGCACCTGGCTGCCCATCCGGATGTGTACTGGGTGGCGCCCTTCATCGACATCATGCGCCACGTCGCGTTGGAACGCCCATCGCCTGCGCATGCGTCGCGATCCGGCAGCACGCGCGCCGCCACGCCATGAACTTCCGCCTGCGATAAACGCTCGACGGGGCATCCCGTTCAGCGCGGGCACGACGACAACATCGCGCGCGCATGCCAAGCGGCGCGGCGCGCCAGGTTGTAGGCCATGTCGGCCTCCCGTGGCAACAGGTGTTCCACGCGCGTCGGGTCGGCTCCGTTCGCGAACGCATGCTCCACGCGCTCCAACTGCGACAGGTGCTGCTGGATGGGCCGCAGCAGTTCTGCATACAGCGACTTCCGGCAATGCGGAAAATCCGCACCGAGTGCCGCCAATTGCGCCCTGATCGCGCGGCTCGCGGCCCCTTCCAGGCCAGGAGCCGGTTCGGACGCGATGGGCGCCGCCTTGTAGGCGTCTCCTGTTGCTTCGCTGCCGAGATCCGCCACTCGCTCGTGGTATGCGGGATTGAAGCGGACCTCAGGTGGTGGGCGCGCGCGTGCGGGCTGATCGCGCGTCCCCAACGGAATGACCACCGTGCCGGTGACGGTTCCGTGCGCGTTCTCCAGCAGGCTGTCTCCGGCAGTGCCTTTCCCGAGCCAGGCCTTGTCGAACCGGGTCTCCCGGTAATCAACGGGATTGCGACGGTCGAAGGGACCCGGCGCGTTGTTGCGCGCCACACCTTCTCCCGCGCCCGGTGGCGGCCGCACCGGCACGGCGCGCCCTGCCGCATCTTCCGGCAGAAGCAAGCGTCCATCGCGTCCGTACAGCACGAGTGGGACGCGTTGGTCCGCATGGACCCGCACCGAGGACGTGGCCGGTGACGCGGTCCTGCGCAGCGCCGACGGCAGGCCCTGCTCGTCCTGGTCCGGGCGGAACGGACGCGCTGACGCGCGCGGGGCCCGTGTCACGGTCGCGCGTGCAATGAAGCGTATCTGCAGCGTGGATTCGGATGCCTCCGCACGCACGACAGGGCGGTGCAGCATCAGCACGCGTGCGGTCAGCGCCAGGACGATGACGCTCACCAGGCACGCAATCAGGCGGTCCTTGGCATCGGCCGGCACCTGCCACACGTAGCCTGCGGCGCGCGGTCGCGGACCTGTCGCGGTTGCGCCAGTCAATGCAGGAGCTCACGCGGTGGTGTCCGGGGCAAGCCGGACAGCCTATGCGGCGGCAGGATCAAACCGGGTCGTCCCAGTGGCTCTTTGCCGGCGGGGGTGGTGGATACCCTTGGTCTTCCAGGCATGCGTCCAGCAGGTCGTGCTGCTCCGGATCAAGCAGGGGCGGTTCATGCGAGGCATCCGCGGCAGGAAACGGCAGGTCGAGCTCGTCGGCGCAGCGCGCGATCGCGTCCCTGAGCTCCGGATCCGGCATCGGCGGCACGCTATACCCATCCGCATGCGGATGATGTGGCGGTCCGTCGTGACCGAAAGGTACAGGCGGCGGTGGACGATGCAGATGCGGCGGCGAGCAGCAGGCGGCGAGCCCGAAGGCCAGCAAGCCCAACAGGGCGGCGCGGGAGGGCGTGGCGAGCAACAAGGAAGCTCCTTGAGAAGGGGGTTGGCGGGCATGGTGTCTGCAGGCTCCGCAGCGGATGAATCCGTCGCACGCATGGAACTGCGGCCGCCGCCACACGGCCCTGCAAGGCGGAACGGATGGCATGGGCGAACATCGGCGGCGGGGAGTGGTGAGGATGGACGCGCCGTGTCGCTTGCCTATGTCGTCGTGTGTCACCTCGTGCCGGGGGCAGTGCCACGTCGCGACACACGACGACATACCGGCGCGAAGAACGCGTTGCACCCTGCGGTGGCGTTGGCGACAGACCAACCTTGTACTCTCCCCTGGAAATCCCCTGCCGCCATCCCTCATGGCGGCTCTTTTCCCCTGTGTCGGGAAGGACCGGGGAATGACGCATACTTCTCACGGACGCTGCACGCCCCCGCGCCATGGACCTGAGCTCCCACATCCTGGTGGTCGACGACGACCCCGAACTGCGCACGCTGATCGGCGGCTTCCTGCGCGAGCACGGTTATCGCGTGGACGAGGTGGGCGATACGGCCGCGATGCGGGATGCCATTGCGCGGCGGCGACCCGACCTGATCGTGCTGGACGTGATGATGCCGGGCGAGGATGGCTTGGTCGCCGCACGCCGGTTGGCCAGCGAGTCCGGCCCTCCGGTGATCATGCTCAGCGCGCTCGGCACGGATACCGACCGCATCATCGGCCTGGAAGTCGGCGCCGACGATTACCTCGCCAAACCGTGCAATCCGCGCGAACTGCTGGCCCGCGTGCGCGCGCTTCTGCGCCGTCGGTCTCCCGCCGGCGATGGCGGTACCGGCCCGAACGGCGCTACCGTCTTCGGTTTCGATGGCTGGAGCCTGGATGTGGCCCGCCGTGAACTGCGCGATCCTGCGGGCACTTACATCAATCTTTCCGATGGCGAGTTCGCGCTGCTGCGCACCTTCATCGAACATCCGCAGCGCGTGCTCAGCCGTGACCAGTTGCTGGACTACGCGCGCGGCCACAACGTGGATGTATACGACCGGGCCATCGACAGCCAGGTCAGTCGGCTGCGCCGGAAGCTCAACGAGCGTGGCGGCACGGAAATGATCCGCACCGTGCGCAACGAGGGCTACATGCTGCTGCCTTCCGTCGTGCGCCGATGACGAACCGTCGGCGCCTGCCGCTTTTCGCACGGACATTCCTCCTCCTGCTTGTCGCGCTGGTGGTCGCGTATACCGTCGGCATGGCGGTACTGCTGTACCGGCCGCCCGCGGATGGCATCGCCTTGAGCGAGCTGACGGCGTTGCTGTCTTCGCGCATGCCCGCAACGAGCCCCGACCTGCAGGTCTCCTACGCCGACCAGGCGCCGTCGCCCGACGCTGCGCGCTACCGTGCCTCGCCGCTGTTCTCCGCACTGCTCGCCCAATGGCTGGGCAGCGAAGTGGAACGGGTGCGCTTCTTCCACCTGCAAGGCCCCCGGCCACCCTTCTCGCTCGCGCCGTTTCCCGCGCCGCCTGCGTCAGCACCTCCCGTTCCCCCGCCCGGAGGCATGCCGGGGGAAGGACGAGCGCAGGGAGCCGTCGACGTGAAAGGCGGACCGCCGCCGTTCCCGCCCAACTGGCACCCCGACGCTCCCCTTCGCGGCGATTTCGTGGCGGCCTACCGTCAGGCCGACGGGCGCTGGCGGGTCGTCGAGAACACGCGCAATCGTGCTGCCTTCATCGCAAGGCTGGGCACCCTGTTCCTCGCGGGCGTGCTGGCGCTGACGCCGCTGGCATGGTGGTTCTCGCGTGCGCTGGCGTCACCGATCCACCAGTTCACGCGTGCTGCCAACCGGATGGGCCGTGACGCCGATGCTCCGCCCCTCCCCCTCACGGGTCCCAGCGAGATCGCCAGCGCCGCCACCGCCTTCAACGCCATGCAGGCGCGACTGAACCGCCTGCTGAAAGAACGCAGCGAGATGGCGGGCGCCATCGCCCATGACCTGCGCACACCACTCGCACGGCTGGCGTTCCGGCTGGATGCGCTGCCTCCCGATGCACGCGGCAAGGCGTCCGCCGACATCAACGAGATGTCGCAGATGATCGATGCCACGCTGGAGTTCATCCACGACCAGAATCGCCTGCGCGCGCACGAATCACTCGATCTTCGCCTGCTGGTGGAAAGCGTGGTCGACAACCTGCGCGATACCGGGCACGACGTGCAGCTTGCGGACGGCCCGCCCGCGCCGATGAAAGGCGACCCGTTGTCGCTGCGGCGCATGGTCGCCAACCTGGTCGACAACGCGCTCAAGTACGGACAACGCGCGCAGCTCACGCTGACGGCGGAGCCGGAAGGTTATCGCCTGCAGGTGGACGATGAGGGGCCCGGCATCGATTCCACGCAGGAAGAGCAGTTGTTCATGCCCTTCGTGCGCGGGGATGCCTCACGCAACCGCAGCACGGGCGGCATCGGGCTGGGCCTGGCATCCGTGAAATCCACCGTGCTCGCCCACGGTGGCGATGTGACGCTGTCGAACCGCCGCAACGGGGGCCTGCGCGCCAGTGTCCATCTTCCCCATCGATCGGCGTAGGCGCGCCAGGAGACCGATGCGCCGTCAGCGGTCCGCCCAATGCCAGCGCAGCCCCACGATGAACGTGCGCCCGGCCCCGGGCTCGTAGAAGCGGCCGTTGCCTTCGTTGACGATGACGGAACCGATATGGAAACGGTCCAGCGCGTTGTCGATGCGGGCGAAGCCCTGCAGGCGCCCGCTGCCCGCCGGCCAATCGCGCGCGAGTTCGAGGTTCAGCAGGCCATGGCCGGGGGCGCGTTCGCTGCCGGTATCGTTCACCGTGACGGCGCCGACGCCCAGCAGCTGGGCGGCCGCGCTCCACTGCTCGCCCTGCCAGCCCAGGCGCACCGATGCCTGCTGCCGGGCGACCCCGGGGATGCGCGTGCCGGCCGCGACCTGCACTCCCGGCGTGGTGCAACCGCTCGAGGTGCAGATGGGGAAGCCGTCGCGGAACGTCGCGTCCAGCCACGTGTAGGCCAGCTGCAGCTGCCAGGCGGCGTGCAGCTGCAGGCCCGCCTGCAGTTCCACGCCCTGGCGCCGTGCAGCGCCGGCGTTGCGGTAGCTGCTCCGGCCACCCACGTTGCGTGCGACCGCCAGCTCGTCGTCCGTATCGGCGCGGAACAGCGCAGCGTCGATGCGGGCGCCCTGCCCGCCACGCCACTTCATCCCCAGCTCCATGTTCCGGCTGATCGCCGGTCGCAGATCGAACGCCAGCCCGGCCCCGCCATCGGCGCGATAGCCGATCTCGTTGAACGTCGGCGTCTCGAAGCCGCGCCCGGTCGATGCGTACAACCGCAGCGCATCGATGGGCGCGTACACCAGCCCCGCCACCGGCATGGTGCGCTCGTACGTCACCTGGCCACTATCGTCGGGATTGGTAGCCGTGATGTAGGCATCCCGCGAGCGGAATGCGATGCGGCTGTGGCGCGCGCCGGCCAGCACGGACCAGCGGGATGCGAACTGCCACCAGGCTTGCGCGTACTGGTCGACATTCCACACCTGGTTGCGCTCGTCGCGACGCAACGCGCCCCGCACGCCCAGCGCCGGGCCGACGAAATTCTCGTAGCCGCGACGATGCTGGCGCTGCCGATCGGCATTCGCGCCTGCGCTGACCTCGAACGCACGCCCGGCAAGCTCGCCCGTCCATGACCAGCGCAGGTCGGCTCCGCCGTAGTCGTTGTCGAGATCGATCACGCCGCCGGCGTTGAGGGGATTGGCCTGCGCCGCGCCCGGCAACGCGAGATACTGCTCGACGTCGCGGCGTCCACCATAGGCCATCGCCCGCAACAGGTGTCCGCTGGCGAAAGGCCATTCGTACACGGTGCCCAGCTGGTCCTGCCGGACGGATTTGCGCGTGTCGAACTGGGTCGCCACCGACGTTGCCTGGCGCGGATCCTGCCACGCCTGCGCACGCGTGAGGCCGAGGGGGTCCTTGGCGTCGGGCGCGTCGAAATGATTGAGGACCAGGTCCAGCGTGGCACGGCCGGGCTTCAACCGGACTTTCGCATTCAGCGATTCGCGGCGCGCGGCGCTATGCGCGCGGTAGCCGTCCGTCTCCAGCATCGACGCCGCCACGCTGTAACCCGCCACATCGCCGGCACCGCGCACCCGTGCACCCAGCACGCGGTTGCCGTGGCTGCCCGCGCCTGCCTGCACTCGGGCCTCATGACCCTCCCCGGGAATGTCGCTCCACAGTTGGATCACGCCGCCTGAAGAGTTGCCATGCAAGGCGGAGAACGGACCACGCAGCACTTCCACGCGATCCGCGCCCTGCATGTTGAAGTGGGATACCTGGCCCTGCCCGTCGGGCATGGTCGCGGGCACGCCATCGGCGTACAGGCGCAGTCCGCGCACGCCGAAGGTGGAGCGCGCGCCGAAGCCGCGGATCGAAAGCTGCGTGTCCTGCGCCAGATTCTGCCGTTCGCGCGCACGCAATCCGGGGATGCCGTCCAGCGCTTCCGACAATGCGGAAAGAGGCCGCGCACCGCCATCGCCCAACACCACGGTATCGACGGAGGCCGGCACGTCGAAGGCATCCACCGATTCGAGGCGCGTGGCGGTGACCACGATGCGGTCAAGCGTCGCTGCAGCCACCCGCTGCTCATCCGCCGCCATCGCGGCGGCGCACGGGATCAGCAGCAGGGTGCCGGTTTTCCAACGGATTCGCGACATCGCTTGCATGCATGGACCGGAAGGCGGGGCGATGGCGCGGAGCACAGGCCAGCGAAAAGTCCGCTCCGCCCGCTCCAGGCGCGGAATACGCACGTTCAGCCCATCCTGTCGCTGCTGACCATCCACCAGGGATTGGTAGGCCTGCAACCGGATGAATCTGGCAGGCCGTCGCGTGTTCCGACATTCATCCGCGCATGAGACGTCAATGACCCGCTTGCGGACGCACTTTTTGCTTGAGAAGGATCACGCGGGACATCTTCGTACAGCCCGACGCCTTCCTGCAACAAGCGGTCTCATCCATCCGTTCAATCCGCACACAGGGGCAGACACCGGCTTGTACCTGCCATGCCGCGCATGGGTATCAACACGTGACGCCCGGTCGGCTGTTCCGGAGAGCATGCGAAGCATCAGGGCCATCGCCCGCGTGCTGGTCATGAATCCCGGGCCTGCGCTGCCCTCCGGATGGCGGCGCCACGCGGGAATTCAGTCTTCCGCGACATCGGATTCCCGCATGGCCGTCGCGTCCCGTGCCGGCACCGTCCGTGGCGCACCACTCCGCGCCATCGCTTCGAATACGCCATCACGACGTACCCAGGCGTGATACAGGGCGGCGCCCAGGTGCGCCATCACCAGTGCGAACAGCGCGTAACCGAGCACGCCATGCGCGCCGCGCAACCAGGCGTAGAGCGTCGGGTCGTGCGGGACGAGCGCAGGCAGTGCCAGGGTGCCGACCATCTGCACCGGATAACCGCCTGCCGACACCGTCGCCCAGCCCAGCAGCGGCATGGCCAGCATCAACGCGTAGAGCAGCCCGTGCGAGGCCTTCGCGGCGATCACCTGCGGACGTGGCAGGTCCGCAGGCAGCGGAGGCGGCGGACTGCGCCAACGGTGGTACAGCCGCACCAGCGCCAGCAGCAGGATGGCGATGCCGAGCGGCCGGTGCAGATCGATCAGCACGGGGCGCAGCGCCAACGAGGCGACCATGCCCACGCCGATGAACAGCATCGAGAGGATCAGGACGGCCATGCCCCAATGCAGCAGACGGGCAAGCGCATCGAAATGTCCGTGGCGATTCATCGCGCGGCCTCCCCGTCATCGCCCCGGGCGGTCTCGCGCTCTCGACGGTTGAACGACACCGCATAGGCCGCCGCGCGCGCCGCCAGGATCGGATCGCCGGAAAGCGCGATGCCTTCCGGCACCACCGTCGGGTCGTAGTTCACGTCGCGGCACGGGCCGGTGGCCTGCGGCTGGCTGCGCTCCAGCACCAGGACGCCGGCGACGTGCTGCGGGCGGTCTTCGGGCCAGGCCTGCGATGGATCGTCGACCGGATCGCCGGCTGCCGCCTCGGTGACGACCAGGTTCCAGCGCAGCGGACCCTGCTGCAGGCGCGCCTGGAGATCCTCATGCAGATAGTCCGCATCGGCGTGCTCGCGTTCTGCATCGCCCAGGGGTTCGAAGGGCGCCTGTGGCCGCATCGACCAGCGCACGAAGCGTTCGCGTCCGGCGGCATCGATGAAGCGGAACGCGTTGACCCCGTTGTAGGCCGTGTTCGCCCAGCTGCTCGACCAGGCGGCGGATTTCGCCCACGCCTGGAACCGCTTCGCCTCCGGATACTCGGCAAGGAACGCCGCCATCCTGGCCGGATCCGGCTTGCCCGTTGCCGGATCCGGACGCGATGCCACCAACTGCGCGTGGAATCCGGCCGGCGTGGCCACGGCGAAGAAGGGGAAGCTGTTCATCGCCATGCGCCACTCCTGTCCATCGTCGGTCTTCAGCAACAGCGCCAGGCTGCGTACCCGCGCCTGCGCGTCGGGCGCATGCGGATCGGCGCCCCCGATCGACAGCCGGCCCTGCACCGCCGTGCGTGGCTGATGGAACACCCGTGCACGCGACAGCCGCGCGGCTTGCGCTGAAGGTTCGAAATAGCCGGCCACGCAGACGCCTTTGCTGTGCGCGCGACGGAAGCCGGGATAGGGCTTGCCGCCCTCGATGGCATCCACCAGGCGCGGCGCTGTCAAGCGATCCCTGCCGATCCAGCCTCCCACCCAGGCGAACGCCGCGGCCAGGACCAGGAGGAGCGTGGCGATGGCGACCAGGGCTGGCCACGGCGCGGTGGAGGTTGTCGGCGGGAGCGGATCGGGGGGAGGGCTCGACATGGGGAGTTCCTGCAGCGTGGGATGACGGTAGGACGCCGCGTGGCGCGATTTATTCCCGCTGCCGCGGGTGTCGCGCCCCCTTGTCACGGGCCATGCGGAATAATCCTGCCTGCCCATGCGTCCCATCCCGGACCCCGCACCGCGTGCTTCCCCATGCCTGCTTCACCGCCACTGGATGATGACACCCTGCGCGTGCTGATCCCGCGCCTGCGCCGGTTCGCACGCTCGCTGGCGACCGACCCCGCAGCGGCCGACGACCTGGTGCAGGCCACGCTGGAACGCGCGTTGACCCGCGGCGACACCCGGCGCGACGAAGCCGCCTTGCAGCCCTGGCTGTTCTCGGTGCTGTACCGCCAGTTCGTCGACGACCATCGGCGCGCGGCGCGCTGGAAGCGCATCGCATCCCTGTTCGCCACCGAGGACGCGCATCGCCCGCCAATGCCGGATCAGGTCTTCGACGCTCGTACGTCGCTGTCCGCGTTCACGCGCCTGCCAGCGGACCAGCGCGCCCTGTTGATGCTGGTGAGCGTGGAGGGCCTGGGATATCGCGAAGCGGCCGAAGTCCTCGGCATTCCCATCGGCACGGTGATGTCGCGCCTGTCGCGGGCGCGGCAGGCATTGCGTGCGATGGACGACGAAAACGACCCTGCCGCTCCCGTGCTGAGGGCCCTGCGATGAACATCGATGCACTGCACCCCTCCCCCGACGACAGCGAGCTGCACGCCTACGTGGATGGCAGGCTCCCCCCTGCACGCCGGGCCCAGGTCGAAGCCTGGCTCACCGCCCACCCGGCGCATGCCGTCCAGGTGGAAGGCTGGAAGCAGGATGCCGAGCGGCTGCGCACCCTGCATGCACACCCGGAGCACTGGAGCTCGAACGCGGCGCTGGAACCGGCCCAGGTGCGCCGCCGGCTCGGCGCGCGCAGGCGTGCCCGCCTGGGCATCGCGGCGGCGATGCTGCTGGCCTTCGGCGTGGGTGGCGGCGCGGGCTGGCAGGCGCGCGACATGCGGCCGGGGCAGGCCGCGTTGCCGATGGCGGATGCCGTCGCCGCGTATCGCCAATACGTGGATGCCGATGCGCCGCCGATGGAGTTCGATGCCAGCCGCACCGACGATCTGCAGCGCTGGCTGCACCGCCATTTCGGCGAAGCGGGACGGGTGCCCGACCTGCGCGCGGCCGGCTACCGATTGATGGGCGGGCGATTGCTCTCCACCGAACAGGGCGCCGCCGCGATGCTTGTCTATCAGGATGGATCGGGCGCACGCGTGGGCTTCTACCTGCGTCCGCGCGGCCAGTTGCGTGGCCAAGGCCAGCGCCGCGATGGCGACCTGCTGGCGCGGTACTGGTCGGTGCGCGACACCAGCTTCGCACTGGTCAGCAATGCAGCCGACGCCGCGGCCTCCGGATTGCCCCGCCTGCTGGACAACGGGTGAAGACGTTCCGCGGCTTTCAGGGGCGACGTCCGGCCCGGATCCCACTGGCCGGGGCCAGCACTTGCCGGGATCGCCCCGGCAGGCGTTTCATCGTGCCGCTGCGGGGAGTACGACCCTGAACGTGGTCCCGACGCCCACCTGGCTCTGTGCCGTGATCGCACCGCCTGCCCGTGTCACCAGGTCGCGGATGACGGATAGGCCAAGACCGGTGCCCTCGCCCGCCGGCTTGGTGGTGAAGAAGGGGTCGAAGACACGCGCCAGCACCTCTTCCCCCATGCCGGCGCCGGTATCGGCGAACTCCAGCACGCTGCCACCGTCGTCACCTTGCGCGACGCCGATGGAGAAGACGCCACCATGGGGCATTGCATGATCCGCGTTGGCCGCGATGTTGAGGACCATGAGCTCGAACCGGTCCCTGTCCATCCGGATCGGCGATGGGGCATCGCCCAAGGCGAACCGCAGTTCCACCTCGGGCTTGAGCAACTGGCGCAGCATGGACTGGACGTCCGCCAGGGCGCTGGCGGCATCGAAGGTCTCTTCCGCGTAGTCGTCCTGGCGCGCGAACGTCATCAGCTTGTGGGTCAGCAGCGTCGCCCGGCGCGCCGCCGCCTCGATGCCTTCGAATGATGTCCTGCCGTCTTCGACCTGGCCCGCCCTGAGGCCCTTGCGCGCATGACCGCTGATCACGGCCATGATGTTGCCGAAATCGTGCGCCACACCTCCCGCCAGTCGACCCACCGCCTCGACCTTGCGCGCGTGGATGAGTTGCTCCTGTGCGAGCTCGCGTTCGTTGATCTCCTGCAGCAGGCGCTGGTTCGCCGCCGCCAGCTGGTTCCCGCGCTCCGTGGCTTCGCCCAGGCTCTGGCGCAACGCGGCCGAACTGCGATCGAGCACGATGGCGATCATCAGGAACATGGCGGCACTGAACGCGGCGTCGCCGTACAGCGCGGCGGCATCGCCCTGGCGGGACACATCCATCGAGATGCCCAGGAAGAACGCGGCCACGATGCAGGCGAACATCAGCCAGAGCGCCGCCCTGCCCACCACGAGCCCCGCGATCGCCATCCAGATGACCAGCACGGGCTGCTCGAAGCGTTGGGCACCGAACCCGGTGGCCAGGTAGGCAGGCACCACGGAGGCGGCGAACACCACCAGCAACAGCCGCGAAGCCCACGCGAAACGTCCATGCCGGATCAGCGCGAAGCTGATGGCGGCGGCGGCACACACCGACAGGCTCAGCGCCATGCTGGTCAATTCGCCCGGCCGCCACGGGATATCGACCGCAAAGGCGCGATACGCCCACGCCAGCGCAGGCAGCACCGCCAGCAGCGACGAGATCAGTTGCAGCATCGGCGCATTGCGCCTGTCGACCGGGTCGGCGATGGGTACATCGCGCCACCAGGCCATGGGCGCGCGCCACAGGCGGGCCAGACGCGATGCCGGAATACCCTGGCGCCCGCGGGCGACGAGGATGTCGCCCTCACTCATGAATCCGCTCTCCGGACGACCGGACGACGCGCAGGTTTCCCATCACTCCACTCCATCCATCCACGAAGACGGGTGAAGTATAGGCGTTACTGTGAGTCGACCCGGGCGGACTGGACGAGCAACCGCACTTCGACGCGACGATTGGGGATCAGGCATTCGCGCAGGGCCGCCTGGGGCTTCACACCCTCGCACTGCTGGACCTGCTCCACGTCACCCTTGAAGGTGTACGCGATCATGGCCGGATCAATGCCGCGCTCCATGAGCAAGGCCTGCACGGTCTGGGCACGCCGTTCGGAGAGCGCCTGGTTGTAGTCGAATCCGCGCCCCTGCAGACGGTCGGCGTGGCCCACCAGTTCCACGCCCGTCAGCGTCAGTCCTTCCTTGGGCAGGCGGGCCAGTTCGCGATCGAGGCTCCACAGCGAGTAGACCCGGATGTCGTCGCGACCGGAGCGATCGAACTCGAACAGCACGTTGACGGTCAGCGCGGTGCCGACGGGCACTGCGGCGGGTGCGTCGGGAGCGGCGCCGCATTGGCGCGCCATGGCTTCGGCGTCGCTGATCCAGTCCTCGGCGATCTGGATGTAGGGCTTGGCGTGGCGCCACTGCTGCTGGTTGAACTCGTTGCCCGCGTGCACCAGTTCCACTTCGCCACAGGCCACGGCCTGTTGCGCGCAGCTGAAGCCCGGCGTGCCGTGGATGGCACGCAGGCGTTGCCACAGATCCTCGCGCACGCGTGCGGCACCGTTCACCAGCGGGGTGTCGGTCGGCAGCGGTGACACGCCCTGTTCCATGCCGACGATGAGCTTCTCCGATTCGGTCAGCGCTTCCTGCGGGAAGTCGCTGCGGTCGTTGCGGCTGTATTCGTGGAAGGACACGTCCAGCCAGCACTGCGCCTTGGACAGGTGGTAGTCGCGCACCGGGCGGCCCGCATCGTTGAGCGCCTTGATGCGCCCCTGCGTGTGCTCGTAGCCGGACAGGTCGGCGTGGATGGCCTCGTCGGTGATCCGGTCGCGTTGCGGGGTGAGCACGGTCTGCTGCGCGCTGGCGCCGATGGCCAGGGTGGCGAGGACGGCGGCGGCGAGAAGGGTGGGCTTGGTGATGGTCATGTCGTGTTTCCTCAGCGCACCGGGTCGCGGTAGCGGACGTCGTCTCTACGGAAAAGGTCTTCGTCGAACTTGAAGCGCAGGCGGATGAACGCGCCCTGCTGCGTGTACTCGTAACCGGTCAGGTCCTCGTCGCCGCGGAAGCCCGTGGCGTTGTAGCCCGCCGACAGCCAGAGGTTCTGCCGCAGCAGCCGCCCCACTTCCACGCCGAACGCATACTGGTTGGCGCCGTCCTGGCCGCGGAACGCGGAACCCAGCACGCCGATGTCCCAGTTCTCGGTGATGTCGTAGACCACGCGGCCGGAGACCAGCACCGCGTTGAAGTCGTCATCGACGCGGCCGGTGTCGGCATAGAAGAAGCTGTCCTGCTGCCACTTCGCGGCCACGCGGCCGGTCAGCCACCACGGCCGCGACGGATGCCAGTCGGCATGCGCCGAGACGATGTGCGCGCTGGTGCGGATGTCCTGGCCCGTGTCCGAACCGAAGCCCGAGCTGTCCATGCCGCTCTCGTCCTTCTCCAGCTTGTACTCGTAGCGGGCCAGCGCGTTGACGCGGTTGGTGTCCGTGTCGCGGTACGCCGCACCGATCTGGAAACGGTCCTGCAACACGTCGCCGCGCGCGTCGTACTCGGTGCGCAGCAGGTAGTTGCGTGCCAGCAGCGTCCAGTCGCGGCTCAGCTTGCGGGCCGCCAGGAACTGCAGCAGCGTGGTGTTGTAGCCCTCGTTGGTCGGCGTGCCGGCCACGTCGTCGGAGATGCGATGCTCCACGCGCACGCTGCCGCGCCACATCGGATTGGCGGTGTAGTCCAGCGCGACGCCGATGCCGGTCGAATCGCCGACGTTGCCGGAGATCACGTTGGTATGTTCCAACGATGTATCCAGGCGCAGGCCCTCGCGCAGGTCCCAGCGGTTGCGGATGCCCGACGCGGCCTGGATGTCGCGGCCCGCGATGGCGTCACGCAGCCGGTACTCCGAGAACAGCTGGGTATCCTTGATGAAGCTGGTATCCACGCCCAGCGCGAGCGTGTCCGCTTCGCGGCCATCCTGGGTCAGGCCGTTGACGCCGCTGATGCCGGTCTGCTTTTCGTAGCGGCCATACACGCGACTGCGTTCGCGCAGCTGGTAGTCCATGCCGAGCGCCACGCGGTTGCGGTCCTCGCCATGGATGTCCTGCTCCACTTCGCCGCCCAGGCTGAAACGGTCGCTGGCGCGATAGCCCACGCCGATGCGCAGCATGTCCGAGGACAGTTCGGTGCCTACCGGCAGGCCGCTGGCCACGTCGTTCGGGTTGCCGCTGCTGATGATCGGCAGGCCGGTCAACGGATCGAGCGGTTGCTGGCCATAGCCCAGCGCACCACCGCCGGCGCCGGTGGCATAGCCGCCGGACAATCCGCCGATGTTGCCGTAGCCGCTGTTGGTGGCCCAGGTGTAGTAGGCGCCCACGGTCTCGCGGATGGCGCGGTAGCCGACATCCAGCGTCAGCTTGTCGGTCAGCTTCACCCGCGTGCCCGCGCTGGCGGCGTTGCGTTCGCCCCCATCGGGATTGCGGTCTTCGCTGCGCAGCCCTTCGGCATACAGCTCGAACCGGTCGTTGAGACGCCAGCGCGTGGTCAGGCTGTACTCGCCGCGGCCGCCGTACAGCGGCGAAGCGGGATTGTTGAACTCCGGATCGGACTGGCCGGCGAACAGCTTCAGGTCCACGTCCTCGCTGGCGTGTCCCAGCTCCACCCGCCACGCGTTGCCCTCCACAAGCCCGCTGAGGCCCTGCAGCGCGGGCGTTCCGTACTGGTTGACCGAGTTGGTGTTCACTTCGCTGCGCGTGCGCGCGGCTTCGGCCACCAGCCACGTGTTCGCGCCCAGGCGGTAGCCGATGTTCGCGCTGCCCATCTCGAAGGCGGCGAACGGATTGCGGTCGTCCACGTACGAGCCACCGATCTCGCCGTGCTCGCCCACGCGCAGCTGCGCATCCGCGCCCAGTACCAGGAACTTCTCGGTTCCCTGGTCCAGTTCGTAGGTGATGCGCAGCGAAACGGGGTTGAGATCGCTGTCGAACGACGGCAGGAAGCTGTTGAGCAGGATGCGCCCGGAGAACGGCTCGAAGCTGTAGTCCACCAGCCGCCCCAGCGGACGCACCGAGACGATGCGCGAAGGCTGGTTGCGATCGCGGACGACCACTTCCACGCGCTCGCTGCCTTCCAGCACCGCATTGTTGCGCAGGCCGTAAGGACCGCTGCCGGAGGCGGGCAGTTCCTCGATCACCTGGCGCAGCGAATCCTCGATGGCGAACACGTTGCCGCGCACGCGTGCATTTTCGAAGTGCCAGCCCAGGCCGGTGGCGGTGCGGTTGTAGGTGCCCAGCACGCGCGGCGCGGCGCGGGTGCCGGCATCCACGCCGGTCTGCGTCGCGAGGTTGTCGCCGGTCTGGAAATCGCCATACAGCAGGTAGCTGCGGCCCTTGTCCACGCGCACGTACAGGCGTTCGGCCGAACGCGCATCGAAGCCGCGCAGCGAGGCGTCGCCGTATACGGGGTAGAACTCTTCCGGCTGGATGTCGCGCAACAGGCGGGCACGCACCTCCTTGTCGGAATCGTAGGCCGCGGTGAGAAGGTATTCACCCTTGATGGTGCCCTTGGCGAAGAACGCCGCACGCGCCGCACCGTTGGCCTTGCCGCTGTTGAACTGCTTCTCCCAGCGACGGATCTCGCGCTCGAAGCCATCGCCGCGCTGGGTGCCGTTGATCAGCCCGTCGCCGTTGCGGCGGAAGTTGATCACGCCTTCGATCAGGCCGGTGGCGATCATGTCGCGCATTTCCGGCACGAAGCCGACCACGCCCTCGGCGCTGTGCGCGCCCGACGTCACCCGCAGCAGCACGTCCTGCGGATCATGCGGCGCGAGCAGTTCGAATTCGGCCCTGCCGTCGCGCACGGGAAGCTGCACGCCGGGCGTGGCCTTGTCGGCATCCAGCCGGCCGGGACCGAGTTCGTCGGTGCGTCCGTCCGGCAGCTTGATGCGCCCACCGGTGTGCTCGATGGTGGCGAACGCGTCGCCCGCCATCGGCTTGCCGTCGGCATCGAACAGCTGCACCACCACGCGCACCGGCGACTGGCCATCGGCCGGGACGCCGTCGCGGTCGACATCGACCACCACGCGGTCGACGCCCGCGTTGACGCGGTAGTCCACGTTGCCCGGCTGCGCGTACAGCGGTTGCGAGGCGGTGTCCTGCAGCTGCGGGGATTGCGGGAACAGGGGCGTGCCCTGCCCCAGCACGGGCGTGAAGCGCTGGTCGCCGGACACGGTCTGCGCCGTCGCCAGCGTGGGCACGATGGCCAGCGCGAGGGCGAGCGCCAGCGGATGGTGGGAATGACGCGTGACACGCATGGGCTTGGCTTCCGACGGGGCTGAGGGGCGGGAGGGGATGCGGCTCATGGCTGCACCTCCGTGCCTTCATCCCCGTCCGTGGCGGTCGGCCTCGGCGCGACGATCGGCTGCTGGTTGGCCGAATCGGTGGCCTGCTGCGGCGCGCGCGCCGGCTTGCTGTCGAAGCGCAACGGTTGCTGGTTGCGTTCGGTCTCCGGCGCGCGGATCTCGCCCTGCGTGCGGCGCGCCTTCACCTGTTCCATCACCGGGTTGGAGCAGCTGCCCTCGATGAAGTCCGCGCGGTGCAGCTCGCCGTTCTTCAGGTCGATGAAGAGGCTGTCCGCATCGCCCAGGTTGCGGTTGCTGCTGGTGGTCAGGCGCGAGCCGACCGGCAGCGTGGACGGATCGACCTTCAGCGTGTGGCTCTTCGGCGGCAGGCCGCAGTAGCTGTACTTGCCTTCCGAGTCGCTGACCATCCAGGTGCCGTCCTCGAAGTACATGCGTACGCCGGGGATGCCGATCTCTTCGCGGTCCTGCACGTGGTTGACGTTGCAGTCCACGAAGATCTTGCCCAGCACGCAGCCTTCGTCGGTGAACACGCCACCGCTGACGATCACGCGGTACTCGGCCGGATTGGACGGCACCACGCCGCCGTTCGGGTACGGCGCCAGCGTGGTCGGATCCACGCAACCGCCCTCGATGGAACAGCCATGGGCACGCGCCCGGTTGATGCCGTCGCCCTGCTGGCTGCCCACGCCGACGCGCACGCGGTAGCTGAGCGTCTTCTGCGCGCCCACCGCGAGCGGACCGACATCGAACACCAGCGTCGGGCCGGGCTTGCCCAGCGGATTGGCGATGCCCGCACCATCGACACGTGCGGTGCCGTCGATGAAGGTGAACCCGTGCGGCAGGCGGTCGACCACGTTGACCGTGCCCATCGACGCACCCGCCGTCTGGCGGATGGTGATGGTGTAGACCAGGCTGTCGCCCACTTCCACCGTCTTGCGGTCGCCGGTCTTGGTGATGACCAGGCCCGGTGCGACTTGCGGGTCGAGCGGGATGTGGTTGTGCACCGGCACTGCCACGCCCGAACCGAGCGTCAGCTCCAGGTAGTAGCGGGTTGCCGTACCCACCGGCGCCGTCGGCGCGGTGGCATTGGTCTGCACCGGATGCCCCACGCCCGGCGTGGACGGCGGCGACAGCGGCGCGGTTTCCGCCGGGATCATCCCGGACTCGAACGCGTAGCCGGCCGGCGGCGTCACTTCCAGCTGGAAGCGGCACGAGGCAGGCGCATCCGGACCGAGCAGGAACTGGTAGAAGCCTTCCGCACCGACCGTCATCGACACCGACGTGCCCTGCACGGTGTAGCCGCCCAGCGCGGCGTTCAGCACGTGCTGCTCGGGCGCGTAGCCCGCGCAGGTACCCACCGGCGTGAGCGTGACGCGTGAACCGGGGACCGGCGTGCGCGTGGTCGCGTCGTACACCACGCCACCGGGATTCAGCGGCAGGCTCTGCTGCGGCAGGTTGGCGCCCGGCGCCAGGACCACCGCCAGATGCGTGAAGCCGTTGTCGCTGCTGCGGCACGAACTGGCCGTGCCGTTGGCGACGGCACTGCCCGCATCGCACGGCACCGGCGGACCGGTGACGGTTTCGCCACTGACCGGCAGGCCCCAGACCACGCCCGTCGCCGGGTCGCGGAAACGGATGGCCAGCGGGATGCCCGGCACCTGGTCGGCGATCGAGTACGTACCGTCCGCGCCCGTGGTCGCCGTGCCGACGACCTGGCCGCTGCCGTTCACCACCTCCACCACCCAGCCGGACAGGCGACGGTCGCCGCCATCGATCAGGCCGAACTCGCTGCCCTGGTCGAACCACACCGTGCCCGACACCGACGCAGACAACTGCACGGCGGTGGGCAGGCGGCACGCGTTCTGCGTGATCGCCGGATCGCACACCGGCAGGTCGGCCGGATTGCCTTCGAAGTCGGCGCGCTCATCGGTGGTCGGCGTGCGGAACTCGTTCTCGCCGCCGCCTCCCACCAGCACGGCGTTGTTGACCGGCGAACCGGTCGCCGCCGACGCATCCACTCGGACCTGCGCGACGATGGCATCGGCCAGCGTGGCACCCGCCGCGATCACCGCACTGCTGCTGCAGCGGAAGCGGTTGTCGCCGGAAGCGCCGGTGCAGGTCCAGCCGTTGCCGGTCGGCGTGGCCGCCAGCGTGAGGCCGGCCGGCAGGCGGTCTTCCACCACGTACTCACCCGCGCTCGGCTGCTGGCCGATGTTGCGCACACGGATGGTGTAGCTGCCCGGGTTGTTGACGGTGAACGTGGTGGGCGTGGCGGTCTTGCTGACCACCAGGTCCGGCGAATCGCCGATCTCGCCGAAGTTGTTGTCGATGGAATCGCCGCCCGGCGGCAACACGATCCCGCTGATGGCCGACGGCGTGGTGCTCACCGGCGTGGCGACGCCCACCGGCGTGCCATCGAGGGTGCCCGGCGTGGTGATGCCGTTGAGGGTCTCCGCCGGCTGGGTGGGCTCGGTCACCGTGTAGGTGCCCGGGCGCAGGTCGTCGAAGCGGTAGCGGCCTTCGCTGTCGGTGGTGACGGTGACGTCGACCGTTTCGCCCAGCTCATTGGTGCCGGTCAGCACGACCTGCACGTTGGGGAAGCCGCCTTCGCCGGCATCGATCACGCCGTTGTTGTTGCCGTCGTTGTAGACGCGGCCGGCGATGCTGCCGGAAGGCACTTCACCGAAGTTGTTGCCGCTGGCCTCCTCGCCCACGCCCAGCACGACAGTGCTGATCACCGACGGTGTGCTGGTCGGCGGCGTGGCGGTGCCGCCCCCCGTGCCGGGCACGGTGGTGCCGTTGAGCGTGCCGGCCGGCTGGTCGGGCTCGGTGATGGTGTACGTGCCCGGCGGCAGTTCGGTGAAGGCATAGCTGCCATCCGGCTGCGTGGTCACCTCGCGGGTGATGGTGTTGCCGGCCAGATCGGTGCCGGTCAGGCGCACGACCACGTTGCCGATGCCCTGCTCGGACGGGTCGATGACGCCGTCGTTGTCGGTGTCTTCCCACACGCGGCCGCTGATCGCGCTGTTCAGCGGAATCTCGCCGAACAGGTTGTCGACCGATGCGCTGCCCGGCGTGGTCAGGTCGATGGTGCTGATCGCGCTGGGCACGGTGGCGATCGGTGTGGCGGTGCCGGTCGACGTGCCGCCGACGGTGCCCGCGACGGTCTGGCCGTTGCTGGTGCCGGTGGGCTGCTGCGGTTCGGTCACCGTGTAGGTGCCGGGACGCAGGCCATCGAAGGCGTAGTCGCCGTTCGCATCGGTGGTCGTGGTCACCGACACCGACGCGCCGGTGTCATCGGTACCGGTCAGGGTGAGGGTCACGCCTTCGATGCCGGTTTCGGCCGCGCCCGACTGCACGCCGTCGTTGTTGGCATCGAAGAACACGCGGCCGGACAGCGACACGCCCAGCGTTTCACCGAAGTTGTTCTGTACCGAATCGCCGCCCGCGGGCAGGACGATGCCTGCGATGGCGCTGGGCAGGGTCGTCACGGGCGTGGCGGTGCCGCTGCTGCTGCCACCGACAGTGCCGGCCACCGTGATGCCATTGAGCGTGGCGACGCCCCCCACGACGGGCTGCGCAGCCTGCTCGGTCACCGCATAGGTGCCGGCCAGCAGATCGCCGAAGCGGTACTCGCCATTGGCGTCGGTCACGGCGGCAGCGACGGCATTGCCCAGCGCATCCAGCGTGCCGGCAGGCAGGCTGACGCTGACACCGGCGATGCCGTTCTCACCCGCTTCGCGCACGCCGTTGTTGTTGGCATCCAGCCACACACTGCCGGACAGCGATGCCGCCAGTTCGCCGAAGTCGTTGCCGCTGGAACCGGCGGCCGGCAGGTTGGTCAGCGTGATGCGGTTGGAGGTGTTCTCCTGCCCATCGGCCAGGCCGGTGGGCTGCGTTTCGACGATGCGGTAGTTCTGCCCCGTGATCGCGCCGCCGTAGCTGTAGCCGCCGTTCGCATCGGTGGTCAGCGTGACCGGCGGCAGATCGTCGCCAGTGCCGAACACGCCATCCGGGCCGGCGCCTTCGATGACCACGGTGACGCCGGGGATGCCGGGTTCGCCACCATCCTGGTCGCCGTTGTCGTTGCGGTCCAGATAGACCGTGCCGCTGATGACGGCATTGGCGAGTTCGCCGAACAGGTAGCCGGTGGCCGCCTGGCCCGCAGTGATCGCGATGCCGTCGATCACGTTCGACGTGGTGGCACTGCCCGGCGTGGCGGCATTGCCCGGCGTGTGCCGGCCATCGATGTAGCCGGTGGGCTGCGTCTCGGTGATCGTGTACGTGGTGCCGGCCTGCGGCGGCAGCAGATCGCGGAATACGTACGCACCGGCCGCATCGGTCTGCGCGGTGACATTGACCGCATTGCCCAGCACATCGGTGCCGGTCAGCGTCACGGTGACGTTGGCGATCGGATTCTCGCCACCGTCGAAGATGCCGTTGTTGTTGTTGGCTGCAGTGGCCGAGAAATCCTCGAACACCAGGCCCGCCAGCGAACCCAGCGTTTCACCGAAGTCGTTGCCGGCGGAACCGGCCGGCGGCAGGTTGGCGATGTCGATGGCGTTGCTGGGATTTTCGGTGCCGTCGGCATAGCCCGCGGGCTGCGTTTCGCTGACGCGGTAGTCCTGCCCGACCACCAGGCCGGCGAACTGGTAGGCGCCATTGGCATCGGTCTGCACCGTCACCGGTGCCGGATCATCGCCATTGCCGAAAATGCCGTCGGCGCCCGCACCGGTCAGCGTGACGCTGACGCCCTGCAGCCCGCCGTTGGGACGCGAATTGACCGTGCCGGCGTCACCGCCGTCGAAGTTGCCGTTGCCATTGCGGTCCACGTAGACGCTGCCGGAAATACCGGCCACGGCGTCTTCGCCGAAGTTGAACACGGTGCCGTCGGTACCCGCACCCAGGTCGATGCCGCTGATGCGGTCGGTGGTGGCGGCATCACCCGCCACACCGGTGCCCGGCGTACAGCCCGTGGCGCACGGCGCGCCGCCGACCTGGCCGGGATTCACCGCCGTCGGACGGTTCTGGTAGCTGCCGGTGGGCAGCACTTCGCGCAGCGTGTAGACGATCAGCGGATCCAAATTGCTGAAACCGTAGGCACCGCTGCCATCCGTCGTCGTCGTCGCGACGACGGCACCAGTGCCGGCGTCGAGCAGTTCGACCGTGGCGCCGCTGATGGGCGCATCGCCCGCGTCGCGGATGTCGTTGAAGTTGCCGTCGATGTAGACGAAGCCCGACAGCGCCGGGCGGCGCACTTCAGGGAAGTCGTAGCGCACGCCGGCCTGGTCGGCGCCGACCGGGATGGCGGCGATGATCGAGTTGGGCGAACCGGCGCTGTAGGTGCCACCCAGCGAAGGCTCCGCGCCACCGCTGGTGGGCAGGGCCGCGGGACTGTTGACGAAGCCGGCAGGCTGCGTCTGCGTCAGTGTGTAGCCGGCGGCATCGGCCGGCGACAGATCGGTGAAGCTGTAACTGCCGTTGGCAGCGGTGATGGCACTGCGATTGACGGCGTTGCCGTACGCATCGATGCCGGTCAGGGTGATGGTCACGCCCGCGATGGCCGGCTCGGTGGCTGCACCCTGGTGGGTGCCGCCGTTGGCGCCGGTGCGGTCACGATCTTCGAACACCACGCCCGTCAGGCTGGAGCGCGTGACGCCGAGCGGCACGGTGGTCGTGTTGTTGCCCGGGACCGGATCGACCTGTTCGGTCGCGATGGTCGCGGTGTTGTTGCTGGTACCGCCCGCGGGATACGCATCCCAGCGCGCGGGCACGATGATGCGTGCGCGACCGGTGACCGTCATGTCGCCCAAGGTGCAGGTGACGGTGTTGCCCGCCTGACTGCAGGTGCCCGTCCCGACGGGTTGTTCGTCGCCGCCCGGATCGGGGCCATCCTTCCGCCAGGTGATCGGACCGGTGACGATGAGGTTCGCCGGCAATGTGTCGGTCACCACCGTGCCGGTGCCATTGAGCGGACTGGTACCCGTACGGTCGCGCGAGAGACTCGCGCCCGGACCGTTGTTGACCCCGCCGATCACGTAATAGAACGGCTGTCGCAGCGACACCGAGCCGATGGTGGGCGGCAGCGCCACGGCGGGATCCGGGTCGGGTGCCAGCGCGACCATGGTCTTGGTGACGGCCAGGTCGGCGCGCGAACGGATCGTCGTGTCCTGGTCCGCGGTGTTGTTGGCGAGGTTGGTGTCGGTCTCCGCCGAGCTGGCGGTGGCCGAGTTCAGCAGCGTATCGCCGGAGGCGCCGGGCGGCGTCTCGTAGGCATAGCGCAGGTAGAGCGTGCTGGTCTGGCCGGATGCCACCACACCCGGCAGGTTGGTGGAGAAGCCGATGCCCGGCATCACGCAATCCAGCACCAGCGGCGCACCCACCGCAGGGTTGCTGCCCGCGGTTACGCTGCAATCCGTGTCGACGAACGGCCCCGCTGTCGACGCGGACACGCCCAGGAAGCGCACGGTACGGCCCGCGAGCGGCGTCAACGTATCGCTGATGCGGACGTTCGTCGCCACCGACGGTCCGTTGTTGCGCACGGTCACGCGATACGTGATGGCGTTGTTGGCCGGTGTCACGGCGTCGTAGCCCAACGGATCCACGCCGCCGGTGAAGCCGGTATCCACCTTGTTGGTGATCAGGTCCACGCTGCCGCTGTTGAACGGCAGGCTGGCGCTGCGCTGGTCGTCGCCGGCGCTGCCGTCGGTATTGAAATCGAAGCTGCCATTGGCATCCGAACCACTGGCCGGATCGGGCGTACCGTCGTTATTGCGGTCGAAGAAGAAGTCCGCCACGTTGGTGAACACGCGTCCGGTGTTGCCGACGTTGACGTTCGGACGGATCACCACCGTCAGGCTTTCGGTCTGGCCATTGGCCAGCGACAGCGGCACGCAGGTCAGCGTGACCTGTGCGGTGCCCGCCGTCGGGTTGGCATACGACACACCACCTGCGGCAGGCGCCGTGGTGATGCCGGGACCGGGCGTGGCCGTGCACGTGGCGGTGCCGCCACCGGTGCGCGTGGCCGACATCAGCACGAAACCGGCATCGTCGGCGGGCAGCGTGAACACATCGCGGAACACCACGCCCGGCACCGTCGACGGCCCCTGGTTGCGGAACGACATCACGTAGGTCGTGTTGACGCCGGCCTGGCCGGTCGCGCCCGAGGTGATGCTCTTCGCCGTGGTCTGCACGTTGGCGACGCGATCGATCCGCAGCCAGTCCGACGCGTTGTTGTTGGCCGCGTTGATCTCGCCGACCGACCCCGCCACGGCGGCATCGATGCCGACCCCGGCGGTATTGCAGAACGCATTGGTCGTGGGCATGCCACCACAGGTTCCTGCCCCAAGGCCGGCACTGTCGAAGAGCGCGCGCTGCACCGTCAGTACGATGCTGGCACTGGCGCCATTCGCCAGGGCCGTGGTGCCGGAACGGCACACGACCGACGCGCCGGTCGTGCAGTTCCAGCCCGCGGGTGCGTTCGCGCTGACGGTGGTGCGGCCGGCCACGAAACCCGGGATTGCATCGTTCACGACGATGCCGGTGGTGCTGTCCGGGCCGTCGTTGGTGATGGTGAGCGTGTAGGTCACCGTGTCCTGCGCGGCGGTCAGCACGTTGTCCGCATCGCCCGGGCCATTGGTCTGCTTGGCGATGCGCAGGTCGGCGCGCTCGTCGGTGGTGCGGGTGCCCGCGCCACTGCAGTCGTTGCCGGTTTCCGGATCCTGGTCGATGCCGCCGGCCGTCAGCGGTTCGACCGAACCGTTGGAGCCGCCGGTGCACGCGGTATTGGTCAGCGCGCCCGCGGCACGCGCGCGGCTGATGATCTGCAGCTGCGGCGAGTCGCTGTTCACCGCCAGCGGAAGCGAACCGGCATTCAGGTCGCAGGTCACGCGCTGCCGCGCGGGCGGCACGGCGTACGGATTGTCGACCGCGCAGGTCCACGGACCGGACGCGGACACGAACTCCTCACCCGCTGCGAGTTCGTCGACCACCTGCACCTGCCCGCTGGCGGCGCGCGGCCCCAGGTTGCGTACGCGGATCAGCGAGGTCATGCGGCTGTCGGTGTCGGGGCCGATGCCATCCCACACCGCGACCAGCGCCGGCGACTTGCTCTTGGTCATCGACAGATCGGCACCGTCGGCCAGCACGGTGAAGGTGACGCTGCCATCGTTGTTGTTCACGCCCAGGACCGGACCGTTCGGATCCGGCGTGGTGGAGGTGATCGTCGCCGTGTTGGTGACGTCGCCGCTGCTGTTGGCGCCCGTGGAGGGCACGGTGGCGACGATGGTCAGTGTTTCCACCGCGCCGACCGGCATGCCCGCCGCGCGCGTGCATGTCCGCGTGCCGTTGGCACCATCGTTGCTGCAGTTCCAGCCACCCGGCTGGGTGCCGCCGGTGATCACGAAGCCCGCCGGCAACGCGTCGGTGAGGCTGACGTTCTGCGCCACGCTCGGGCCGAGGTTGCGCGCGGTCAGGGTGAAGGTGACGGACTGGCCCGCGATCGCGGGCGCGGGTGCCGCGGACTTGCTCAGTGCCAGGTCGGCACCCGGCGTGATGCTGGTGGTGACGTCGGCATCGTTGTTGCTCGGATCCGCATCCGGCGTGCCGATGGCTACCACCGTCGCCGCGTTGATGATGTTGCCGCTGCCGGCGTTCACGCGGGCACGGAAGGTGAAGCTGCTGCTCGAGCCCACCGCCAGCGTGCCGGCGTGGGTCGCGGTCATGGTGCCGCTGTTGAACGTCCAGCCAGCACCATTGAAGCTGCTGGCCACGTACGTCGTCGCTGCCGGCAGCGTGTCCACGACACGGAAGTTGGTGGATGCGCTCGGACCGTCGTTGAACACGGTCAGCGTGTAGGTGACTTCGGCACCGCCCACCACGGGATCCGGCGTGGCGCTCTTGAGCAGGCGCAGGTCGCCGGCGGTCGTCAGCGTGGTGGCTTCGTTGCGCTGGTTGTTGGCGGTGTTGGTGTCGCTGGCGAAGAATGCATCGCCCGGCGTGAGTGCCGTGATCGGCGTGCCGGCCGGCGGTACCGCGGAACCGAATCCGATGGCGCCACGCATCGTCACCGTGCCCGGCGCCTGGCCGCCCGTATCGACGCCGAGCTGGAAACTGACTGGCGCGCCCTGCGCCGTCTGCGTGCCCACCAGTTCGCCCACCGCGCACACCACGCGCGCGGGCACGCCGGCGTCGGCGCTGCAGAACGCCGGCAGCGTGCCGGCCACGGTGCCGGCAGGCAGGTCGAAGATCACCACGGCGTTGGGCACCGTATCGGCGGCACCGTTCTCGACCGTGACGTTGTAGACCACCTCGCCGCCAGCCGGCGTCGGATCGTAGCCCGTGTCGGAAAGGTCCGTGATCTGCAGGTCGGCAGCCAGTGCGGCAGGTGCCAGCAGCCATGTCGCCAGGGTCATCCAGCGCCACGCCCGGCTGCGATTCCGCAGCGACCACCCTGTCGAACCCGCGCGCGCGCGCGCGCATCCGCCGATCAACGTCGGCTCACCCTGCTTGTTCACTGACTTTCCCCTGTTCCGCTTGGCCGGATCGAACCCGGCAAGCCATCAGGACGGCCTTGCCCGCGTCGCGGCGTAAACCGTGGCGGCGGGCGACCCTCGGGATGGCGAGAAGACATCACCGCTCGCGCGGTGCGGTTCCGGTACCGATGTCGGCACCGGATGTGAGAAAAGTCTCTATTGCGCCGGGACGCGCATCAATGACGGTGACTCACCCAAACTCACCGTTTCTCACCGGAAGAGCATCAGGGTGCGAATACGTAGCCGATTCCACGCACGGCGCGCAGCGGCAGCGGCTGCGAAAAACGGCTGTTGACCTTGCCGCGGAGACGATGGACCAGAACGTCCAGCCGATGGGGATCGAAATCCCAGGGCTGATCGGTCAGCACGTCGATCAGGGCCGTCCTCGATACGGGAGTGCCAGGCTGCTCCAGAAGCCGTGCCAGGATCGTGCGTTCTGCCTCGCTGAGCGCCAGCGTCCTGGCATCGGGTCCGTGCAACGTCCAGCCCGCATCGGACAACGACCAGACCACCGCACGCGGGTCATCCGATGACGCGCCATTCAGGGCAGGCGCGAGCCGGCGATGGAGATTGGCGACGGCCACGGCCAGCACGTCGTAATCGACGGGCTTGGTCAGGAAGAGATCGGCACCTACCGCAAAGCTCTGCGCCATGAGCTTTTTGCCGCCGCGGCCGGTCAGCAGGATGATGCCCACCGAGGCAAGCTGCCGCAGGTGCGATGCCACCCCCAGCCCACTCTCGCCAGGCAGGCCGATGTCCAGGACCACGATGTCGAGCGCCTGGACACTCATGTGGCGATACAGGGCTTCCGCACTCGCCAGCCCGACAACGTCGTAGCCACGCTCGCTCAGCTCCTCAACGATCAGGCCTCGCAGTTCGTCTTCATCTTCGACAACGGCAACGCGTGGAGACGGCAAGTCGTGTTGGCTCATGGAAGGGGAAGTCGACGGCTCAAATGTAGCGTAACTCACATTTCACGGGCGATGTCGACCCCCACGAGGGGAAATCGCGCCGGGTAGCCTCCCCGCGCAACTGGGACCAGGCTGCCGCCTGTCCCGGGTCGCAGGTGCGGCAACCGCGCGCGCTCCTACTGCAACGACCACACGCTATGGGGATCGCCTTCGCGGCCCCGTCGCAGGGTCGCCGCCGCCATGCGCTGGAACGCCAGCGCCATGGCCAGCGCCGTTGCATCGGTCAGGGCGCGGTGCCAGTGGCCGTCCCACAGGGCTGCGAACAGGTGTTCACCCGACCCGATCCAACCGGCGACCGGGATGGCCGCGGTCAACAACGCGCACAACCAGAGCAGTTCGTGCGCTGCGCGTGCCGGCGGCCGCAGGAATGCCCATGCGATGGCCGCCAGGAAGACAACGGCATAGCTGCCCGCGATGGATACACCTGGCAGCAGCGCGGCGACGAGGAACACCGCCGATATGCCGGCGACGCACCCCAGGCACACGCCGATGGTCAGGCCGGCCACGAAGCGCGTTCGCCCGGGTTGTTCCACCTGCCGCCGCTTGCGCCGTGCCTCGATCCACAGCAGGTTGCCGCTGTAGAACAGGAACGCACCGGCGAGACCGAGCAGGAAGTACAGCCACTTCACCGCGAACCCGCCGAAATTGCCGTAATGCAGCGTCTGCAGGCCACGCAACATCGACATGCCCGGCGGAAAATCCTTCGGCCCGACGGCGGCGATGACCTCGCCGGTCACCGCGTTGACGGCCACGCCGCCGAATCCGTTGAGTCGACGTTGCGGCGCTTCGCCGTACGCCGTCACCTGGGCATTGGCATCGCCTGCGTCATGGTAGAAGAGACTTTCGGCGGTCATGCCGGGCAGTGCGGTCTCGACCCGCCGCACCAGGTCCGCGACAGGCAGGAAGGGTCTGGCGACCCCGGCCGGCTTGACATGCGGGGCGATCTCGAAATCCTGCTCCAGCACCGTCATCAATCTGTTGTCGAACACCAGGAACTGGAACGGCGCCAGCATCAGGAAGCCGATGGTCAGCACCGCCCCGCTCCAGGCGAAAATCACGTGGAAAGGCAGCGAGAGCACGCCGACCACGTTGTGCGCGTCCTGCCACAGCCGCTTGATGTTGCGGCCCACGCGCAGCGCGAATAGATCCTTCAGGAACACCGGCGCATAGATCACCACGCCGCTGACCAGGGCCAGCCCGTACAGGATGGACACCACGCCGAAGAGATACGTCCCCCAGGTGCGAGGCAGGCCGGCGGTGAAGTGCAGGTCGTAGATAAACTGGACGAACCCGCTGCGCCCGGGCATCTGTTCGAGCTCGCCATCGTCCCTGAACACGAACTTGTGCTGCGTGTCCGTCGCCGTTTCGTACCAGTACGCCGATGGTCGTGGGCCGTGATCGCCGGGGAGCACGAGCGTCAGCCCCTCCGCTGCCTTCGGTTGCTCGCGCAGCACGCGTTCGACCAGCGCCTGCGACACGTCCATGGCCTCGGCATGCGACAGCGTCGCCTGCGGCGCGCGTTCCCACCCCTGCAGCTCGTGCACGAAGACGGTGATGGCACCGGCGTAGAACGCGATGAACAGCAGCATGCCCGAGGCGAGCCCGACCCAGGTATGCACCGAGAGGAAGATCCTCAGCGTCGTCGCCTTCATGCCGGCAACTCCGCCGCCCAGCCCACGGACTTCGCCACATGGATCAGCGCGAAGCACAGCAACGTCGCGCCTCCCATCCACATCCAGGCGCGCCAACCGGTCCTGGCCAGGAACGCCAGCGACATCACCCCTACCCAGAGCGGGAATGCCATCAACAGCCACGGCAGGGTGATGCGCTGCAGTTCCCCCGGCCATACCAGCACCAGCAGACCGATGACGCCCACGGTCAGGGGCAACCCCAGCAATGCTGCGGCGAACGACTTACCCCACATGGGCCACCCCCTTGCGCGTGCGGCGCCAGGCATCCAGGTAAGGCAGCGCCACGACGCCGGACATCCAGGCGGTCAGCGCGGAGAACACGCCGGCCCAGACCCCCAGCGCCACGATGCCCATGGCAACCGCCAACACGGCGGACAGCCAGGCCGTTGCGCGCGCCAGCGTGCGGTGCGCTGCCATGCGCGCCCACAGCTGCTGGTGCGGGCTCGCCAGATAGAAGGCGCTCGCGGAGAACAGCGAGAGCAACAGGTAGAGCAGGGTCATCGCGAATGCCTCGTCGTCATGTCCGGATACCGCGCGCTACCAGCGCGCCTCGAATCCGATCCCCAGCACACGCGGTGCGCCGAGGATGCCGTGGGTCAGGTCCAGGCTCTGTTCGGTGTACCGGTACTGGATGTACTCCTCCCCGAACAGGTTCTCGGCGAACAGCCAGGCGCTCCAGTCCAGCGCTTCGTAGCCGAAACGGCCGTTGACCAGCGTGCGTGATCCAAGCTGGTCCTGCACGGTACCGGTGGTGCCATAGATAGCGCTGCGGTGATTGGCATTGAGGTTGGCCACCCAGTTGTCCGCGAAGCGCCAGTTGGCGCCGACGGCCAGCGTCCAGTGCGGTGCATACGCGAACTCGCTGCCGGAGTAGTCGTAGATGTTGCCGCCCAGGACCGGTTCGAAGTCATCGAACTGCGTGCGCGAATGACCGAGCGAGGCGTACCAGTCGAAACCGTCGGAGGGACGGTGCGTGGCTTCCAGCTCGAAGCCGTACAGGTGCGCGCGCCCGGCGTTGACGGTGTGGTAGTCGAAACTGCCCTGGCCGAAGTTGACGCTGACCTGCTTGTCCTTCCAGTCGATGTAGTACGCATTGGCATTGACCGTCAGCCGGTCATCGAACCATTGCGAACGCAGCGAGACTTCGTAGTTGTCGGTGTATTCCGGGTCGTAGGCGACCACCATGCTGCGTGCCAGATTGAAGCTGGAACCGCCCGACCGGTAACCCCGCTGCGCCACGAAAGCCAGCGAAACATCCTCGCTGATGTCATGGCGCAGGCCCAGCTTGGGCAGGAACGTGTCGAACGTGCGCGTGGAGTACGGTGAGGTGCCGTTGGCCGCGCCGACGAAGCCCAGCACGGCCTGGTTGATGCCCGCGATTACCGGCGCAAGCGGCGAACCGAACATCGCCGGATCGGGCAGCGTGCCGGTGAAGACAGCCGAGGTCCGGCTGCCGAAGCCATAGCGCTGGCGGTCGTAGCGGAAGCCGCCCAGCAACGTGAAGCGCGGGGCCAGGTCGAACTCGACATCGGTGAACAACGCCTTGTTCTCCGAACGCGAGGGGGACGCGCTCCGGTAGTCCACCGGGATCACGGGCAGTGCGGCGACATACTGCTGCGCGATGGCGCCGGCCGTTGCCGGGTCCAGCCCGATCGACTGCAGAAGGCCGGCGATGGTTTCGCCGGGCGTGTCGACGTTGGTCAGGCTGGCCGTGGCGTTGCGAGTGTCGCGCTCGGAGTAGTAGAGCCCTGCCAGGGCGCGCAGGCGCGCGCCTTCGTAGCGCACCCGCAACTCCTGCGACAGGGCCTGGGAATCGAGTTCAGCGCCACCGGCCGCACCGGGCGTGGCGGTGTAGTCGTTGTCGTAGCGCCGACGGCTGTCGGCATCGCTCCAGGCGGTGACGGAATTGAGCGACCACCGGCCACCGAGACCGTAGTCGACTTCCAGCGTGGCGCTGTTGGTGCGGGTGTCGTCGATGTTGGGTGCGTCGGAAAGGTTCACCCGGTTGTCGAAGTAGTCCGGCACATCCAGGCTGCTGTAGGTGAACGAATACGGCCCCGTGCGATCGAAATGGTTGAGACTCAGGCGCGCCGTCAGGCCCGGGATTCCCGCGGGCGTCCACAACACCTTGGCACGCACCAGCACCGACTCCAGCGCATCCTCGCCGACACCGCGGGTCGGATTGTCGACGAAGCCGTCGAAATCGCGCCGCTCCACGGCCAGGCGCACACCGAGCTCATCCTCGATGAGGGGTCCGCCGACCGCGAAAGCGAGCCGCTGGTCGGAGGGGTCCGACAACAGCAGGCGGGCCCGCCCACCCCATGCGTCGAGGTCCGGGTCCTGCGTGCGAAGCACGACCGCACCGGCCAGCGCATTCTCGCCCTGGATGGTCGATTGCGGGCCGCGGAAGATCTCGACCTGGGACAGGTCCCACAGCGTGCTCGGACCGGTGGCCGTCATGAAGTGCGACATCGCCGCCCCATCCAGGTAGATGGTGGACAGCGGCGATCCTTCGCCGTCGTTGTTGTTGATGCCGCGCAGGGTGAAGCCCGAATCGCCATAGGTCTTGCTGACATTGGCGGTGCGGTCGAACACCTGGTACAGGCTCACCAGGTTTTCCTGCTCCATGCGCACGTCCGTGGTGACCGCCACGCTGGTGGTGGTGTCCTGCAGGTCGCGATCGGACTTTTCACCCTTGACCACGATGGTGTCGAGCGTGGCAGGGCCGGTACCGCCGCTGTCGGGAGCGGACGTCTGGGCGTGGGCGAATGAAGCAGGCAACAGGGCCGCGCACAAGGCGGCGGCCAGGCGTGTGACGCGCATGCGAATCTCCGGCAAGCAGGTGGGAGGATTGGCATGGCGGCAGCTGTGCCGGCCGCAGAGCGGCCACGACCGATGGGATCGTGGCGGGGATTCTAGACGTGTTCAACGTCGTGTTGAAACCCCGGGGCACGCCAGCGGCGTGATTCGCCGGTGCGTGCGGGTCTTCCTCCGGTCCGCGGCTGTCCCTGCCGAGCCGGCAGGACCTACCTACCGCCGCGGGGAATCACGACGCTGCTTTCCTGGAGGCGCGTCAGCCTTCTTCTCCCAGAGCGAGGGCGGCGGGTTCATGGTGCTGCTCCCGGAGAAGCTGGTTCACTTCGGCCAACGACGGCATGGCGGCGAATGCGCCCTTCCGCGTCACCGCCAACGCACCCACGGCAGCGCCGAAGCGGATGGCGTCTTCAAGACCTTCCCGATGCTGGCAGAAGGCATGGAAACCCCGGCCATCGCCACCGAGTTCTCCCAACCGGAACAGCAGCCCGCCCACGAAGGCATCACCGGCCGCCGTGGTGTCGCGCGCTTCGACGCGGAAGCTGGGCGCGTGCCCGGACGCCTGCCGCGTGAACCACCGGATCTGCGCGGCGCCATCGGTGACGATCAGCCAGTGCGCCTTGCCTTCGAAGATGCGCGCCCGCACGGCCGCCTCGCCATCGGCGCCGCCACCCAGTGGCTGCGCCAGATAATCCAGTTCCTCCTGCGAGAGCTTGACCAGGTCGGCAGCCGACAGGGCCTGCCACAGGCGCGGGCCCGGATCCACGCCTTCGGGCCACAGCGCCGGACGCAGGTTGAGATCCAGGCTCACCATCGCTCCGGCATCCCGTGCGCGCGCCATGCCATCGAGGGTCGCTTCGGCGACACCGGCTTCGGTCAGGCTGTTGGAGCAGACATGGAAACTGCCGGTGCCACCAAAGCAGGCAGGCAGGAAATGCGCGCTGCGGAACAGCAGGTCGGCGGCGGGCGGGCGGTAGAAACTGAAGCTGCGCTCGCCCTGCTCGTCCAGCGCAACGAACGCCAGCGCGGTCTTGGCAGCGTTGGTGCGCACGATGCAATCCGTCGCCACGCCGGCAGCGACGAAACTCTGCAGCAGGAAGTCGCCGAACATGTCGTGACCCAGCATGCCCGCGAAATGCGCGTCGGCGCCCAGCCGTGCGGCGGCCACGGCCACGTTGGCGGGCGCACCGCCGGCGTACTGCAGGAATGCGCGCGGCGTGTCGGCGGTGGCAGGGGGCTGGGCCAGCAGATCAATGAGGGCCTCGCCGAAACAGACGATCTTCGACATCGCTTACGCTCCCTGCGCCTGCGTGGCCGGTGCCGGGCGCGAACCCGACAGGCCGTAGAACACGATGTAGCCATAGCACAACAGCGGCAGCAGGAAGGAAGCCTGCACGCCCACGCCATCCGCGAGCACGCCCTGCAAATAGGGCACTACGGCGCCACCGACGATGGCCATGATCAGCAGGCTGGAGGCCTTGTTGGTCAACGGTCCCAGGCGTTCGATGCTGAGCGCGAAGATGGTCGGGAACATGATCGAATTGAACAGGCCCACTGCCACCACGCTGTAGAGCGAGAGCTTTCCGCTGCCGAGCAGCGTCGTCGCCAGCAACACCACATTGGCCACCGCGAACAACGCCAGCAGTCGGCGCGGCGAGAAGCGCACCATGATCGCCGAACCGGCAAAACGCCCGATCATCGCCAGCGTCCAGTACGCCGCCACGTAGCGCGAGGCTTCCTGTTCGCCGAACCCGCCGATGGCCGGCATCGACAGGTAGTTGACCAGGAAGCTGCCGATGGCCACTTCCGCGCCGACGTAGAAGAAGATGGCGAGCACGCCGAAGCGCACATGGCGGTGGCGCAAGGCTTCGCCCAGCGTATGCCGCACCGGACCGGCCTGTTCGGTGGTCTCGCTCAGCGTGGGCAGGCGGAACAGGAACACGAACAGCGCCAGCAGGAACAGCACGACCGCGAGCCCCACATACGGCCCCTGCACCGCCTGCGCCTCCTGCGCGCGATACGCGACCTGCTCGACCCCCGGCAGCGCCGCGATCTGATCGGCGCTCTTCACCGTGTTGCCGAGGATCAGCAGGCCACCGATCAGTGGCGCGATGGCGGTGCCCAGCGAGTTCAATGCCTGCGCGAGCGTCAAGCGGCTGGAACTGGTCTGTTCTGGCCCCAGCAGCGCCACGTAGGGATTGGCTGCCACCTGCAACACGGTGATGCCGGTGGCCAACACGAACAGCGCGCCGAGGAAGGCTTCGTACACACGCAGTTCCGCTGCCGGCCAGAAGCCCAGTGCACCCACGCCAGCGATGGCGAGGCCGGCCACGATGCCCTTCTTGTAGCCCAGATGCGCGACCAGCCGGCCGGCCGGCAGCGACATCAGGAAGTACGCACCGAAGAAGGTGAACTGCACCAGCATCGCGCGTGCGAAATTCAGTTCGAACACGGCCTTCAGGTGCGGGATCAGGATGTCGTTGAGGCAGGTCAGGAAGCCCCACATGAAGAAGATCGTGGTCACCACGGCCAGCGCCGCGCGCGGCGTGACGGCCGAGGCGGACCCGCGGGAGGTCACTGTGGGTGGGGATGATGCGATCGGCATGCGGTCGTAGACCTCAACGGGCGAATGGGAAAGAAGAAAGGGGAAGCGTCATGGGCGCGGTACGCCGCTGCTTTCGCGGATGCACAGACGCACGGGCGCGATCGTGCGCATCGGGGCAGCATCGGGATCGGCCACGCGCTGCAGCAGCATGCGCGCCGCCTGCCGGCCGCGCTCACGCGGATCGACGGACAGCGTGGTCAGCGGCGGCGTGGTCATCGCCGCTTCGGGAATGTCATCGAAGCCGGTGACGGCGAAGCCCCGGCCCGGCTGGATGCCGCGCGAGGCCAGGCCCAGCATCAGGCCCAGCGCCACCGTATCGTTGTAGCAGACCGCGGCGGTCGGACTGGCGCGCTCACCGAACAGCGCACCGGTGCGCGTAGCCGCTTCCAGCCGGTTGGGCGCCGATTCGATCAGCCATTGCGGCTCCACCGGCAAACCCGCTGCGGCCATCGCCTGCGCGAAACCCGCGCGCCTTTGCCGGCACGAACTGGAATCGGCATGGCCGCCGAAGAAGGCGATGCGGCGGTGGCCCAGGCCGATGAGGTGTTCGGCCGCCATGCGTGCGCCGCGCTCGTTGTCCAGCGCCAGGAAGTCCCATGCGTCCGCGCCGGCCAGTTCCCGGTTGAACAGCAGCACATGGCTGCGTGCATCCAGCACGGTACGCAGTTCGGCGGCATCACTGCCTTCGGCGGGGGACAGGATCACGCCGGCAGGCGTGTGCTCCATCAGCGACGCAAGTACCGCCTGCTGGCGCTGCGGCGATTCACCCGTGCTGCCGAGCAGGGTGACGTAGCCCTGCCCGCCCAGCGCTTCATCCACGCCTGCGGCGAACTCCGCGAAGAACGGGTTGGACAGGTCATTGATCACCAGCGCCACGCTGGATGACGTGCGCCTGCGCAGGTTGGCCGCGCTGCGGTTGTAGACGTAGCGCTGGCGCTTCAGTTCGGCCTCCACCCGGGCGCGCGTGTCGGCATGCACCAGCGGACTGCCACGCAATACCAGCGACACGGTCGCGCGCGACACCCCGATGGCATTGGCGATATCGGTGACGGTGACCACGCGCTGGCTTTCACGCTTGCGCTCGGGCGCGGCCGGCTTGGCTTCACCCGCCTTCTTCGCCGTCTTTTTCACCGGCTTGCCCGCCTTGGGCGACGAGGACCCGGCCTTGCCGGTGGCAGCCGTGCGCGAGGGACGCTTCTGGCTCATATGGATCGATTCATTCCAGAGAAAGTCCGCAGCGTAAACCATTGCACCGGCACGCTCGCCAGGGCGGCAGGAAGACTCATCGACCCGCCCCGGGCAGCGCGGCCGGATCCGCGGCGCAGGGCGATGCGGGCAGGTCGTCCGGCCGCGTACCCCAGCCCTGCTGCGGCGGTGTGCCGGTCAGTTCCACGTGCAGGCGACCGCCCTGCTGCAGGTCTTCCCAATCCACCCACACGGACGGATGCGCGCGTCCCCGCAACGACACGTTGTCGATGTACTGCAGCTTGTCGTCGTCCGCCTGCGGCGCGTCGATGCGCAACGTGCGGCCCTGCCCCAGATCGATGTCGATGCGCGCGAAACGCGGAGGATGCAGCACGAACTGGCCCGTGCCCGGCACCACCGGATACAGGCCCATGGCACTGAAGAGGTACCACGCCGACATCGTGCCCAGGTCATCGTTGCCGGTGACGCCATTGGGCGCATTGGTGAACAGCCGCTGCGCCGCATGCAGCACCGTGGCGGTCTTCCACGGCTGGCCGATCAGCGTGTACATCCACGGCGCGTGCAGGTCGGGTTCGTTGTTGGGGTTGTAGCGGAACTGGTTGTAGTAGCTGTAAGGCCCCACCACCCATGCCTTGCGTGCAGCCCCGGCGGGATCGGCCAGCAGCGCATCGTAGGCAAAGAACGTATCCAGGCGCCGGGCCGCCTGGTCGCGCCCGTGCATCGCCTCGACCAGGCCCGGGACGTCCTGCTGTGCCAACCACTGGTACTGCCAGGCCGTGCCCTCGTGGAAGCCATGGTGCGAGCGCGGGCCATAGCGGCCGTCCGCCGGCGTGTACCACTGGCCGTCCTCGGTGCGCGGACGCGGAAAGCCGCTGAATCCGGCTTCCTCGTCGCGGATGTCCGCATCCCAGAGCGTGCGCCAGTTGCGGCCCCGCCGCTTGAGCACGGCAGCGTCATCGCCATGCCCCAACGCATCGGCCATCAACGACAGGGAGCAATCGGCCAGCGCGTATTCCAGTGTCGCCGAACCGCCATGGTGCGGATCCACGTCCATGCCCTTGGATGGGAACGCGCGGTCGTACTGCACGAAGCCGTGCTCGAGATAGTGGGGATTGCCGGAACGGCCGGCATGCCGCGAGTTCAACGGCGGCACGCCGAATGCGTTCTCGCGCAGCGCCGCATACGCATCCGCCTCGCGCCCCTTCATCGCACCGAAACGCCACAGGTCGACGAGGAACGGGGTCACCGGATCGCCGGTCATGATATTGGTCTCGAAACTGGCGTAACCCCAGCGCGGCAGCCAGCCGCCCTGCTCGCGTATGGCCAACAACGACCGGCCGATGTCGGCGGCGCGCTGCGGTCGCAGCAATGCCACCAGCTGGTTCTGCGAGCGGTAGGTGTCCCACAGCGAGAAGTACTCGTAGTAGGTCCAGCCATCGGCACGGTGGATGCGGTCGTCGTAGCCGCGATAGCGGCCGTCGGCATCGCTGCCGGTCAACGGCTGCAGCAGCGCGTGGTACAGCGCGGTGTAGAACACGGCACGGTCGTCGGTACTGCCGCCATGCACACGCACGCTGGCCAGTTCCTTGTCCCACACCGACTGCGCGCGCGTGCGCATGGCGTCGAAGCCGAGCAGCCGTCCGCCCTGCATGCCTTCGCTGCGCAGGTTGTTGCGCGCACCGTCCGCATCGACATGGGAAATGGCCGAGACGGCCGTGACGGAAGAATTGCCTTCCAGGTCGAAGGTCAGCCATGCCCCGTTGGGCTTGCCCTCGCCTTCCATGCTGTGGCGCGCATTCACTACGCCTCCGGCTTCACCCCAGGTACCGAACGCTTTGAACGGGCGATCGAACTCCAGGCGGAACCAGGTGGTGTACTGATGACCACCGCAGAAACTCTTGGTAACCAGCTTGCCTTCCACCACGCGGTCGCCCACGACATTGATGGCACTGCCGGTGACCGCATGGCGTTCATTGGCCTGCCCTACGTTGACCAGCACGTGGCCCTCGCCGCGGCTGGAAAAGGTGTAGCGTTCGGCGGCGGCGCGGGTCAGTGCGGTCGTCTCGGCATCGATGCCGCCGTAGTCGGTCAGCCGCACTTTGTAGTAGCCCGCCTGGCCGTTCTCGCCGTCATGCCGGTAGCGCGAACCGTAGCGCTTGTGGTCGAACGTCTTGGCGTCGGCCGTGTCGAATTCGCCGCCCGGACCGATGCGCCCGGTGACCGGAAGCACCGATACCTGTCCCCCTTGCTCCCAGCAGCCCGCGCCGGAAATGAAGGAGTGGCCGAAGCCGCGGATCTGCGGGTCGTCGTAGCGCCAACCGGAATAATGCGAACCGATCGGGCTGACCTGGATCTGGCCGAAAGGCGCGGACGCTCCAGGAAACGTGTTGCCGTCGTCCTTGCTGCCGATGAAGGTGTTGACCTCTTCGGCCAGGCTTCGCGGCGCCGCTTCGGCTGCCCATGTGGTCGTTGCCAGGAGCAGGAACAGCGAGCGGAACATCGCGTTGATCGTCATGTCTTTCATGCGTTCACTGGTCGTCGTGGGTCGGCAAGGGTGGCACTGGCGGGGAGCAGCATCTGCACGATGCCGACGGGAGCTGGCATCGTGCGGGCCTCACCGGATGTGGCGGCGTCCATGCCCGCCACGATGAATGGAAAAGTGGCCCGGCCGTAGCCGGGCCGTCGGCCCCAAGCCGCCTGTCGCCAGGCGGGAGAGAAGGCAAGGGGCGAACAGGGGACACGTCCTCAGAACTTGTAGGTCAGGCCCAGGTACAACTGGCGGCCGGAGTAGTTGTTGGAAAAGAAACGGTCCTTGGTGTCGTTGCCCAGGTGCATCCGCTGCTCCGACTTGGTGACATTCAATACCGAACCGGTCACCGCCAGGTCGTCCGTGATGTCGTATGCCAGGTTCAGATCCAACTGATCGTACGGTTCGGAGTAGATGGTGAAGCCGTTGTTCAAGCCGCCGACCACTTCACCACGCCGGTTGTACGAAGCTCGCGCCAGGAACCTGGTGGTCTCGTAGAACACCGTGAAGTTGGCCTGGTTCTTCGCACTGCCCACCAGCGGCGACGAACCTATCTCCTCGCCATCGATGACCACCGAGGCCAGGTTGGTGTCGTTGTAGGTGTAGTTGGCCTGGAAGCCCAGGCCGAAATCGAACGTGTACTGACCGTACAGCTCCACACCCTGCGACACGCCATCCTGACCGTTGGCCTGGGTCGAATAGTCCTGCACCGTCACCGACTGCCCGCCGACCACCATCTGCTGGTCGCGCACCACCGGCACGATGAAGTTGTCCACATCCTTGCGGAAGAGGCCCACACCCGCCACCGCGCCCGGCTGGAAGTACCACTCCAGGCTGAGGTCATACTGGTTAGCTTCGAACGGCTCCAGGCCCTTGTTGCTGCCCGAACCGTACCAGCCGGGGTTGGGTGCGCCACCGGCGACACGACGGTCATTGCTGTATTCGTCGGTGTAGTAGCTCAGACCACCGGGGTAGGCGATGTCGGTGTAGCTGGGGCGGGCAATAACCTTGGACGCGGCACCGCGCAGCACCAGGTTCTCGGTGATATCCCAAGCGATGTTGAAGCTGGGCAGTATGTCGGTATAGGTCTTGTCCAGCGACGCCATCTCGTAGCTCTTGGCCCTGGCCAAGCCATCCGGCAGCCGAACGAAGTCGCTTTCGCAACTGTAACCGGTGTTGGAGCCCAACAACGCGACACCGGCAGGGTCGTTGCAGGCCATGGGCGAGCCAGTGGCATTGTCGACGAAGTAGTCGTTGAAGCGTTCGACCGAGTCGCTCGATTCGGCGTGCTGCTTGGTGCGGGCGACACGAATGCCGATGTTGCCGCGCACGTTCTCGGTACGGAAGTTGGCCTGGAAATAACCGGCGTAGATCTTCTCACCGACGTTGTAGACGAAATCTTCTTCGCGGCGGTTCTGCATGCCGCCGTAGCGCTGGTTCAAGTACTCGATGTACGCCGGGTAGTTGATGCCCGGGAATACGTTGGCGTTGAACCCTCCGGCGATGTCACCCAGCGGCTTGGACAGGAAGAAGCCCGGCTGCGCGATGCCCGCCGTGGAATCACAGCCGGCCTGGTAGCGCATGCTGTAGTCGCCGGGATCTGCACCCTGGCACACCCAGTAGGTATTGCCGGTATTGCGGTGGACCTTGCCATCGCTGTACTTGGCGCCGAACTGGATCGAATCCAGCCAACCGGTTTCGAACAGCTTGGTGAAGTCGCTCTGGAAGTGGTTCTGCTCGATGCTGGTCTGCATCCACGACGAATCGGTCGAGCCGGTATCGATCTCGGCGATGCCGGCCATCAGCTGTTCCTGCAGGTTCGGCGAGAACGTGGCCGACGGCGTGCCGGTCAGGTCCCAGGCGCTGTAGGTGTTGCCGGGCTGGTACACGCCATTGACCTTGCGGCGCGGCTTCGCGGACATGCGGAAGTTCATCGACGGGCCACCTTCGGACCAGGTGCGGCCACCTGCGAACGAGGCCTTCCACAGGGGGCTGATGTCCCAGTCGATGCTCAGGTCGGCGGTCTGCGACAGCGCCTTCTCGCGACTGTAGCCGCCGGTGAGCTGCGGGGTGGGAATGGTGCAATCGTCCGCACCCCAACCGCCGGGCGGCAAGCCGGCAGCCGCTGCCTCTTCTTCACTGCAGTAGTAGGTCTTGCCAGGCAGCATTTCATATTCGGCGCCGGTGACGATGGTGCCGCTGGGATCGAAGGTGAAGCCGTTGAGCAAGCGGCCTGTCGTCCAGTTGCCGTCGCCGGCAACGCGGGCCAGGTTCCACTCCGGAATCTTCAGCATGTTCTGGGCGTAGTCACCCTGCAGCTCGAAGCGGAAGTAATTGCCGGTCAGGGTCAGGTTGTCGATGGGCTTGAACTGGAAGGTCAACTGGCCGCCGGTACGCTCGCGCTTCTCGTCACGCACGGCGAAGTTGACCGAGGTCGGCATGAAGAAGCCCGAGTAATGCCCGCCGTTCTGATCGTAGATGCCCGACCGGCCCCAGAAATGGGAAGCATCGGGCAGCGGGTTGCCATTGACGTCCACCGCCGGATGCCGGGTCCTGCCGCGGACATTCCAGACGAAGTCGTTGATGATGTTGCCGTTTGCATCGACGCGATCGCTATACCACTGCCAGTCCTCGGTGCTGACTTCCATGCTGCGATTGTTGCGCTTCTGCTTGGTCGCGCCGACCAGCACGCCGAAGCGGCCGTCCTCGCTATGCCAGGAATACAGAGCCGACATCTGTGGATCGACACCGCTGCTGGTGTCGGACGACGTGCCTTCCAGCGAAGCGAAGCCCGAATTGGCTTCCATCTCCAGCGGACGACGGGTGCGCAGGATGACGGTACCGCCGATGCCGCCTTCGTCGATCCGCGCTTCCGGCGACTTGAACAGTTCAGCGCTGGACAGCATGTTGGCCGGCAGCAGCGTGTAGTTGAACGAACGCGAGGCCTCGTTGTTGGTCTCTGACGAGGCGATGTAGTTGCCGTTCAACTGGGTCAGGGTGAGACCTGGAGCCAGGCCTCGCACGCTGACGCTCTTCCCCTCGCCGCCACTGCGGGTGATCACCACTCCCGGCACGCGCTGCTGCGCGTCGGCCACGTTCTTGTCGGGGAACTTGCCGACGTCTTCGGCGGTGATCACCTCGACGACGGCATTCGCATTGCGCTTCTGGTCCAGGCTCTGCTCGATCGAGTAGCGGTAGCCGGTGACGGTAACCTTGTCTAGGTCCGTGGCGGCGGAACCGCCCTGTTCCGTCGTCGCCTGTTGCGCGAGCGCGATGCCCGGCAGTACGGCGGTGGCCAACGCAACGGCGATGGCGGTGGATAGAGAATTGCGGATGCGTACGTGTGGCGTGCCTTTCATTTCAATCACCCTCTCCCAAGATTGATTAGCTGCTGACGCAAGATTGTTTGGATCGATCCAAAATTCCGATGCGATGAATCTGTTTTCAATGGAAGGCCGTACGTCCACACAATCCGGCAGGCGCACCCTTCCGCTGCGCCTCCCCTTCCCACCTGCCAGTAATCCCGGAATTAGATCGTTCTAATTCCGCCGCGCGAATAATTACCATAATGTTTCAGCGCATGCATGCTGCCGCGCAGCATCCCGTTCCGCCTGATGGATGGCGTATGCAGGGCGCCAATGCACAACGCCGGCACTGCGCCCTTTCGTCCCTCATCGGTGCACGACAAGGGACGGTGACCACCCTATCGCTCGGATACGCTCAGGACCGTGGTCGGCGTCAGCAGTTCCAGCTCCGCAACGTCGATCACCGCACCGTTCGTGAACTGCAGCCGGTACTCCCGGTAGTCCCCGGGCTTGCCGATGCGGAATGGCCGAAGCTGCCGCGCCCACTTGAAGTCCTCGGCATCACGTTCGTCCAGCGTCGTCCACGAATCTGCTCCGTTGCGACCCTGCAGCGCCCAGGCCAACCCCGGCAACGGCGCGCCGCCACTGGTGATGGTGTAGTGACTCACGCGGGTTGCCGCACGGAACCGGACATCGACCGCCGCCTGCGCAGGCAATGGCAGCGAAGTGGCGGCATCGTCGTCGAACAATCGCGGCGATGCTTTCCCGGCCAGCGCGATGACCTCCGCGTTGCGCGACGCATCCGTCAGGCCCGCAGGCGCCGTACCAGCCGCGGTCATCGAGGGAGGAAGCGCGTCGGCCCCGCTTCCCCACTTGGACGGCGTGCTGCCCATGACGAATTCCAGGACGCCGCCGTTGGCGATGTCCTCATGCCGGAGCCAGGCGCGGTCCCACGGGCGACCATTGAGCTTCAGCGACTGCACATAGACGTTGCGGTCGTCGTTGCCGTGGGCAATGACGGTAAGGGTGCGCCCATTCTCGAGCCGCACGTCGACACGCTTGAACGCGGGCGAGCCGATCACGTACTCCGGCGCTCCCATCCGCAGCGGATACAGCCCCATCATGCCGAACAGGTACCACGCCGACATCTCGCCGTTGTCTTCATCGCCGGGATAACCCTGGCCGATCTCGCTTCCCAGATACAGCCGGCGCAGCACGTCGCGGGTGATGCGCTGCGTCTTCCAGGGCTGGCCGGCGGCGGCATACATCCAGGGAATGTGGTGCGAGGGCTGGTTGCTGTGCGCGTACATGCCCATCCGCACGTCACGCGCTTCGGTCATCTCGTGGATGACATTGCCGTAGGTGCCTGCGAACTCGCGGCCTGCGGTTTCCGGCGTGGCGAAGAATTCGTCAAGCCGATCCGCCAGCGCCTTTTCCCCGCCCAGCAGCGTTGCCAGCCCGGCTGCGTCGTGCGGCACGGTGAACGCGAAGGTCCATGCATTGGCCTCGGTATAGTCGCCACCCCACATGCGCGGATCGAAGTCCGGCGCCGGCTGCCCCCATGCGCCCTTCGCATCGCGCCCGCGGAAGAACCGGGTCGCCGGATCGAACAGGTGTGCATAGTCGCTGGCGCGGGCCTGGAAGTACTCGGCCTCCTCGCGATAGCGCTGCGCGCGCGCAGGATCGCCTTCATCGGCGGCCAGCGCCCGGCCGAACTGGGCCAGGCCGAAGTCGTTGATCGCGCCCTCGAGGGTCCAGGACAGTCCCTCGTGCACGGCGTTATCCGCGTAGCCGCGATACATCGAATGCACCAGGCCCTTGCGCCCGACATTGGACACGGGCGCAACGACGGTGGCGTTGCGCAGTGCGGCCTCGTAGGCTTCATCGGCGTCGAAGCCACGCACGCCCTTGAGCCACGCGTCAGTGAACGCGACGTCGGAGCTGGTACCGACCATCAGGTCCGCATAGCCCGGCGACGACCAGCGGGCGATCCAGCCGCCATCGCGGTACTGCTGCAGGAAACCGTCGATCATCTCGCCGGCGCGCCCGGGGGCGAACAGCGCGTACGCGGGCCAACTGGTGCGGAACGTGTCCCAGAAGCCATTGTTGACGTAGATCCGGCCGGCCTTGATGGATGCGGAGGTGCGCAGCGGGTCGCCGCCTGCATGGTCCTTCGACCAGCTGTTCTGGTCGGCGTGTCGCCAGTCGGGACGCTCGACGCTGCCCACGTTCTCGTGCGCGATGTTCGGATACAGGAACAGGCGGTAGAGATTGGAATAGACCGTCGTCAGTTGGTCTTCGCTCGCGCCGTCTACCTTCACCCGACCGAGCAGCGCATCCCATGCTGTCTGCGCACGCTCACGCACGGTGTCGAAACCCTCGGCCCCGATCTCCTGTTCCAGGTTGCGCCGCGCCTGTTCCACCGAGATCAGCGACGTGGCGATGCGCATGTTCACTTCATCGCCGCCGCCACGCGCGAACTTGATGTAGTGCGTGGGGCGTCCGGTCTCGATCGCACCGCTGCCGGCCCACGGCCGGTCGAACGTCGCGTAGACGAACATCCGGGTGGCGCCATTCGACAGGCCGCTGCGGGTCTCGGTGTAGCCGTGGAGTGTCTGCGTGCGGGAATCCAGCGTCAGGCCGGCGCGCGCATCGACGTTGTCGAACAGGAGATTCGCGTCCCCGCCTTGCGGGAACCGGAACCGGAAGATCGCCGCGCGCTCGGTCGGCGCGATCTCGGCCCGGATGCCGTTGTCGAAGTCGACGCGGTAGGTGTGCACCCTGGCGAGCTCGTTCTCGTGCGAGAACGACAGCGCCCGGCGCTCCCGGTCGGCTTCGGGCACGCCGCGCGTGGAGGACGGCATCACCTGGAAGGTCTGGCGGTCGCCCATCCACGGGCTGGGTTGGTGGCTGATGGACAGCGCCTGCAGGCGCGGCCGGTTGTCGGCACCGTTGTGCTCGCTCCAGCGATAGAGCCATGCCAGCGTGCCCGCATCGGTGACGGGTACCCAGAAATTGAAGCCATGCGGCATCGCGGTCGCGGGGATGTTGTTGCCGCGAGAGAACGTACTGTTGGACTGCGTGCCGCGGTTGGTCAGCACCAGGTCGCTGGGGCGCCGCGCCGACATGCGTGGCGCCTCTTCGATGGCGATGTCGTCGATCCAGCCGCTCGCGCCAGCGCGCGAGCCTGGCTGCAGCTCCAGCTCGATGGCCTTGATGCGTCGCCCGTGCAGGGCAGGCAGGTCGCCCAGGCGGACCTGCTTCCGTGTCCACTGCTGGGGATACAGCGTCATGGAAGCCGCCTGGCCGGTCGCACCAATGGCGGCTCCTTGCTGATCACGCGCGCCGGCATCGGTCAGCCGCGTGCCGTCGTCGAGCACCAGGTCCAGTGAAACGCCCGTGGACGTGGAGACATCGCCTTCGACGATCTCGGGCAACACCATCCACGACAGGGTCGTGTCCGTGCCGATTCCGATATCGACGGTGTAGAGATGCACACGACCTGCCACGTCGCCGCTGTATTTCAACGCATGCATCCCGCTGTAACCCATGCCGCGCTTTGCCGCGTACGGTTGGTCGGGTCCGTTGCCCACGGCCGTGCGGACGCCGCCTGCTTCCGTCAGCACGGGGGCGGGCTGGCCAGGTTCGAACGATGTCGAAAACTGCGCCTCGCGCGCGCCTGCGGCGCCGGAAGCCAGGAGCAGCAGGGTGGCAAGGACGCTTGCGGATGCACCACGGCGGCGGGCGGCGTCAGACATCGCGGCGCAACACTGACAGGACGTCATGGCAAGCCCCCATGGTGTGGTAGTCGGTTTTTCCGGCGGGACTCTTGTCGTCGTCGTACTTGCGGTTCTCGCGATCGAGGATGCGGAACCACGCACCATGCTGATGGTCGATCATGTGCCGCCAGGCGTACTCCCACAGCCGGTCGTACCACGCCCAGTAGCGCGCCTCGCCGGTGGCGCTGGCCAATCGCGCCGCACAGGCGAGCGATTCGGCCTGTACCCAGAAGTACTTGTCGTCGTCGCAGATGAAATGGCGGCCATCGGGCAGCGATGGACCCGCGACGTCCTTGCGCAGCGACTCCGGGGCGAAGCCGTAGACCAGTCCGCCGAACTCAGGGTCCCACGATGCTTCCATCGAGCGGTCGAACAGCTCCGCGGCACGCGGCACCAGCCAGTCGGCGGCCGTCGCGCCTGCGTCGCGCAGGTGGCCATCCAGGATCAGCAGCAGCTTGGCCCATTCGGTCTGGTGCCCGGGCTGGAAACCCCACGGACGGAACAGATGCCGGGGATCGTCGCGATGGTAGTCGGTGTCGACCTGCCAGTTGGTGTCGTAGTGCTCCCAGACCAGGCCTTCGCTCTGGGCGGCCTGGCGCCGGGTCATATGGTCGGCCAGCTGCCGTGCACGCTCCAGGTAGCGACGCTCGCGGCTGGCCTCGTACGCGGCCAGCATGGCCTCGCACATGTGCATGTTGGCGTTCTGTCCGCGGTAGGGACTGAACTGCCAGTCGCGCGTGGCTTCGTCACGGTACAGGCCGTACTCCGGTTCCCAGTAGCGCGTTTCCAGCAGGTCCCAATGGGCGTCCATCCAGGTCCGGCACTCTTCCACGCCTGCGCGCAGCGCAATGGAGTACGCCAGCAGGACGAAGGCGGCGCCGTAGCAGTGCTGCGTGGTGTCTTCCGGCACGCCGTCGCGCAGCGTCCAGAAGTAACCGCCACTCTGTGGATCGAGGTGCCGTTCGCGCAGGAAGGCAAGCCCGTGACGCACGGCCTTCATGTACGCATCGCGCAGCGCAGGATCTTCCTCGCCGAACTCGCGGGCCGCGGTGGCGTAGTTGAAGACGAACCGGGTGCTGCTGACCAGATGGCGATGGGAAGCGTCGTAGACGCGCCCGTCGTCCTTGAAGTAGTGGAAAAAACCGCCTGCCGGATCGATGCAGCGGGGATGGTAGAACGCCATCGTCCTGCGGATGTGGTCGCGCAGGAAGGTTTCGCTGCGGAAGTCGTCGTGCACGGGAACGGACTGCGTCATGGCGTCGGCATGCTCCGGGGAATGGGGGAATCGGAGGGAAGCGCATCGGCCAACGAACGTATCCGTAGGGCACTGCGCAGGGTGTCGGGATCCGCATCGGAGGCCACATGCAGCGAGATGCGTTCGCCGGGAAGCAGGATCAGCGCGTTGTCGGCCAGGTCGGCGTCGACTTGGCCGAAGTCGACCCACACCGCGCGGGCCAGCGCCGCGGCGGTGATATCGAGCACGTGACGGTCGCCTTCCTGGCGCAGGTGGGTTTGCAGGCGGGGATCGGGCCACTGCATGTCCTTGGCCGCCGCGGGATAGACGACCTCGCGCGCGGCGGGTTCGCCATCGGCGGCCAGATCGAACACCGCGACCGTCGACGATGGCGGCGCGCCACCGAACAGCTCTGCATCATCGTAGGTGGCGATGCGCGACGCCGACAGCGGCGCGATCTCGACCCGTCGCGTCTCATCCCGCAACACTCGCCCCTGCAGCGTCATGACGCGCAGGCGCAGCGTGCCGCCACGCGGCGTGGTCCGGTCCGAAACGATGCTGACGGTGGTTTGTCCTTCCTTGCGCAGGGCAGCGACGGTGACCGGCGCGAAGAACCGGCGCGCATGGAACTGCAGCGCCTTCCAGCGCCCGAACCAGTCGATGCCCGACCACGAAGCGCCGGGCCACACATCGTTGAGCTGCCAGTACAGCGAACCCATCGTGTACGGCCGGCTGGCGCGATGGTGCCGCGCCGCCAACCCGATGCCTTCGGCCTGCATCACCTGGCTCAGGTAGACGAAGTCCGCGAAGTCGCGCGGCTCGCCGAACTCCATCCGCACGTAGTGCAGCAGACGCTCGTTGCCCTTGCCGGCCATGAACTTCTGGTGGGCCTCGATCACCGGCGCATCGACACGCTGTTCATCGCGCGCCGCAAAATGATCGATCGTGCGCTGCACGGGCCACGCCTGCAGGCCGTACTCGGACACGAAGCGCGGCGTCACGCCCAGGTAGGCCGAGGGCGGGCGCGCCGGATTGCCCCAGACCTCCCAGTAGTGCATGTCGCCGCTGGCCGGCGTGTTCGCCACCTCGGCCATGTCGTCGCTCGGCGAGCTTGGCCAGTAGGCGATGCCACCGGCCTCCTCCTCCACGACCTCGCGCAGGTCATGGCCGAACAGTTGCGCGTAGCCTTCCCAGACGCGTTGCGCGAACACCGGATCGGCTTCCTTCAGTGTCTTGCCGTGGCCCCAGTATTTCCAGGCGATCTCTTCCTCGTTGTTGCCGCACCACAACACGATGCTGGGATGATTGCGCAGCCGCTGCACCTGGTCGCGCGCCTCCGCCACCACGTTGGCGCGGAACGCGGGGTCATAGGCGGGCTGCATGCCGCCGCCGAACATGAAGTCCTGCCAGACCAGCAGGCCGAGTTCGTCCGCGATGTCGAAGAACGCATCGCTTTCGTAGTAGCCACCGCCCCAACTGCGGATCATGTTCATGTTCGCATCGACTGCCGACTGCAGCACGCGCCGCAGCTGCGCGGTGGTCACCCTGGGCTGGAACATGTCGAACGGGATCGCGTTGGCGCCCTTGGCGAAGATTGCGATGCCATTGACGTTGAAGGCGAACCCCCTGCCCTGCGCATCCGGGTCGCGGCGCAGCACCACACTGCGCAGGCCGGTCCGTTCGCCCCGCGCGTCGATGACCTGAGTGCCGTCAAGCAGTTCCAGCTCGAAGCGGTACAGCGGCTGCGACCCATAACCGACCGGAAACCAGCGCTGCGGCTTTTCGATGCGGATCGCCTGCGAGATGCGATTGACGCCGGCCGCCAGCGACACGCGTTGGGTCGCCGCGAGCACGCGTTCGCCATCGGGCGCGGTCCGCCACAGGCGCGCGAGGTAGCGGCCGGCGCGTACGGCGTCGACTGTCGCCACCGCGGTCACGTCCGCGCGCGCTTCCGTCACACGGTCCTGGCGCAGCCGCAGATTGTCGATCCGCGCGCGGTCCCAGCTTTGCAGGCGCACCGGCTTCGAGATGCCCGCCGTGACATAGCGCGGCCCCCAGTCCCAACCGTAGTGGTAACCCGGTTTGCGCACGAAGTTCGCGGTCATCGCGTCCTTCGGTTCGTCGCCGTAGGGCGAGGGATAGTTGCCGGCGATCCGGTGCGGCATCGCCTGCACCTGGGGCAGCAGCTTCGCGATCGGCGAGCGCAGGATCACGCGCAGTTCGTTCCTGCCCGCGCGCAGCCGGCCATGGACGGGCACGCGCCATGTCCGGAACGCGTTGTCGGCGTCGAGCACCTTCTCGCCATTGAGGAAGACCTCGGCGAAGGTATCCAGTCCTTCGAACACCAGGTCGCTGCGCGCGGCATCACGTGTGTCGCGGGATACGTCGAAGTTCGTCCGGTATTCCCAGTCGGCGAGGCCGATCCATTGCAGGCCGGCCTCCGGTGCACCCTTGTAGGGATCTGCAATGAGGCCGTTAGCGAGCAGGTCGGTGTGCACGGTGCCGGGCGTCGTGGCGCGATGCCATTGTCGTGGTGCCTGTGCGGGACCGGCGCCGGGCGCGACCTTGCCATCGGTCAGTTGCCGGAATTCCCAGCCGCCTTCCAGCGTGCGTTCGCTTGCCGCCTGCGCCATGGCGGGGACGGCCCCTGCGACCAGCGCAAGCACGAAGAGCACATGCACCTGCCATCCGCGACACAGGATGCGGCCCGTGTGGTGCGTGATGAAGTGCGGCATGTGGACTCCCCGGTTGATGATCGATGCGTGCATTGTTCGACACCTGCGCGGCCACCCGCACACGCGGGGCCTTCCCGTGAACGACGTTCCGGAATTCCGACGGCTGACCATGGCGCGCGTGCGGCGCCGATGGCATTCCGTGCGAATAAGCCCTAGTTGGATCGATCCAATTTCGCAGCCAAGATGTAGCATGCCGGGCGCGACGACGCATGCTGCTGCGCAGCAGGAAGCGATCGGCACCCTTGTCCGGCGCGCGGTGCGTTCACGCCGCCGACCACGGGGAGCCCGAGTGACCGGTCTCGCGGGCGTGTGCTAGCTTCGCCGAATTCGACCGATCCAAAAGGGTGCAGGATGAACACGCGGGACGCGACGAAGGTCTTGATGCTGGCGGGTTTCGCAGCGTGCGCGATGACGGTGGCGGGAAGCGCGTGGGCGGCATCGGCAGACATCGGCGAGGCCGCGTACAAGGCGGTGGATCCCTTCATCGGGACGGGGGGTGAAGGCCATACCTACCCCGGCGCCACTGTTCCGTACGGCATGGTGCAGCTGTCGCCCGACACCCGTATCCAGCCACGCAAGGACGGTTATGGCTGGGCCGCCGGCTACCGCTACGACGACACCACCATCGTCGGCTTCTCGCACACGCATTTTTCCGGCACCGGTCATTCCGACCTGGGCGACCTGCTGCTGATGCCCACCACCGGCGAGCTGAAGCTCGAACGCGGCGACCCCGACAAACCCGGCAGCGGCTATACCTCGCGCTTCCGCCACGCCACCGAAACCGCCCAGCCCGGCTACTACGCCGTCACCCTGGACGACTACGACGTGCGGGCCGAACTCACCGCGAGCGCGCGCGTGGGCATGCATCGCTACCACTTCCCCGCCGGCAAGCCCGCGCATGTGGTGCTGGACCTGCGCACCAGCATGTACGACTACCCCGGCAAGGTGTCGTGGTCGCGCGTGCGCGTGCGCGCCGACGACACGGTCACCGGCTTCCGTGAAACGCGCGGCTGGGCGCCGGGCCGCCAGGTGTATTTCGCCCTGCGCTTCTCGCAGCCGGTCACCGGCCATGCGCTGCACAACACCGAACAGGACATCCCGTACAAGGGGTTTCCGCCGCCCGGCGAGAAAGACCCGCGCCAACGCGCGCAGATCGAAGGCCGGCAGCTGGTTGCGGCATTCGACCTCGCCCCGGGCGCCGGCAAACCCGTGCTGGTGAAAGTGGCCATTTCGCCGGTCAGCGAAGACAACGCCATCGCCAACCTCGATGCCGAATCGCCCGGCTGGGATTTCGACGGCATGCGCGCGTCCGCCAAACAGCAATGGAGCGAAGCACTGGGCGCAGTGGATGCCCAGGGCGACCCGGCGCAGCGCACCCGCTTCTACACCGCGCTGTACCACACGCTGCTCGGCCCGACGCTTTTCATGGACAGCGACGGGCGGTACCGCGGCCCGGACAATGCCGTGCACCAGGCGAAAGGCTGGACAAACTACTCGACCTTCTCGCTATGGGACACCTATCGCGCCCTGCATCCGCTGGCCACACTGGTGCAACCGCCGCAGCGCACGAACGACTTCGTCAATTCGCTGCTGGCCGCGCGCCGCGAGAGCCCGTACGGCGTGCTGCCGGTATGGTCGTTCCATGGGCAGGAAACGTGGTGCATGATCGGTTACCACGCGGTGCCGGTGATCGCCGATGCGTACATGAAGGGCATCCGCGGCTACGACGCCGAGGAAGCGTTGCAGGCGATGGTGGCCAGCGCCAACTACGGGCCGTACGACGGCATCGCGCAGTACCGCGAGCTGGGCTACGTGCCCATCGACGAGGAAGGCGAAGCGGCCAGCAAGACGCTGGAATACGCCTTCGACGACTGGACCGTGGCGCAGATGGCGCGTGCGATGGGCAAGGCCGATGTCGCCGCAACGTTCGACAAGCGCGCCGCCAACTGGAAGCATGCGTTCGACGCCGACACCGGCTTCATGCGTGCGCGCAAGCGCGATGGCAGTTTCCGCACGCCGTTCGACCCCAGCGCCAGTGGCTACGGCACCGATTACACCGAAGGCAATGCGTGGCAGTACTCGTGGTACGTGCCGCAGGACGTCGCGGGCCTGGCGGAGGCGCATGGCGGCGACGATGCGCTGCTGGCGCGCCTGGATGCGGTGTTCGATGCGAAGGTGGATGCGTCGGTGTTCGCGCACATGGAGGACATCACCGGCCTGATCGGCTGGTACGCGCACGGCAACGAACCCAGCCACCACGTGGCCTACCTGTATGCCTACGCGGGCCAGTCATGGCGCACGCAGGCACGGTTGCAGCAGATCATGTCCAGCCAGTACGCGGCACGTCCGGATGGCCTGGCCGGCAACGACGACCTGGGGCAGATGTCGGCGTGGTACGTGTTCACCGCACTCGGGTTCTATCCGGTCACGCCCGGCAGCAACCAGTACATCATCGGCCGGCCGTTCCTGCCACGCGCGACGCTGCACCTGCCCAACGGCAAGCGCTTCACCATCGTTGCCGACGGCCTGGACGATGCGCATGCCTACGTGGGCAGCGCCAGCCTCAACGGCAAACCGCTGACGCGCGCGTACCTGACCCATGACGAGATTCTCGCCGGTGGCGAACTGCGCTTCGTGATGCAGGCGAAACCGCACACCACCTGGGCCACCGATTCGGCCCAGCGACCGTACTCGATGTCCCGCTAGCGCCGGCTCACGGCATCCAGCGCTGCGCGAAGTGTGCGTACGCGCGCCGGATCGGTTTCCGACCAGTCCGGCGCCAGCCCTTGCAACGCCGGATTGCGGAACCCCATCGAGGAAGCGCGGGGCCCTTTCGCCGAGGCATGGAACTCGCGTGCACCGGTCTGCATCGCCAGCGCGGTGACGTTGCCGGCATCGATGCCGGCACCCGGCATCACCGTCACGCGGCCCGCGGCCAGGCGCACCAGGGCGGCGATGCGGTCCGCGCCTTCCATCGCCGTGGCCTGCCCGCCGGACGTCAGCACGCGCTGGCACCCGAGGGCAATCACCTGTTCCAGCGCCTGCGCCAGGTCACGCGCCGCGTCGAAGGCGCGGTGGAACGTCACCTGCAACGGCCCCGCCGCGGCGACAAGTCGTTCGCATAACGGCAGGTCGATGGCGCCATCGGCCTGCAGCGCGCCGATCACCACCCCGTCGCAGCCCAGGCGCACGCACATCTCGATGTCACGCAGCATCACGTCGGCTTCGCGGGCGTCGTAAAGGAAATCGCCCGCACGTGGCCGCACCAGTACGAACAGCGGAATCCGCACGTGTTCGCGCGCGAGCGCCAGCGTGCCGTAGGACGGCGTGGTGCCGCCGGACGACAGGCCTTCGCACAGTTCCACCCGGTCGGCACCGGCCGCCTGCGCCGCCAGCGCGGAGCCCAGCGAGCCGGCAGCGATCTCCAGCGCCAGCGGCGGGGATGCACTCACGCGCCTTCACCGTAGACGGCGTCGGAGGCGAGCAATGCGTCCTGCCGCTGCGCGTCGCAGACCGCGTAGATGAAGCCCTGGTGCAGCGCGAATGCACCCACTTCACCGTGCTTGTTCAACGCCAGAAAACAGACCTGCAACGCCTTGCTGGCTTCCGGGCGCTTGCGCACCACCCGCGCGATGGCCTCGCGGCACGCCTCCATGGGCGAACGGCCCTGCCGCATCAGTTCCACCACCAGGAAGCTGGCCGCGTTGCGGATCATTTCCTCGCCCACGCCCGAGGCGGTGGCCGCGCCAACCTCATTGTCCACGTAGAGGCCTGCACCGATGATGGGGCTGTCGCCCACGCGACCGTGCAGCTTCCACGCCATGCCGCTGGTGGTGCAGGCGCCCGCCAGGCGCCCGTGGCGGTCGATCGCCAGCATGCCGAGCGTGTCGTGGTTGTCGCGGTCGCCCGGCCGCTGCCTGCGCTCGGCATTGATCTCCGGCTTGTACTCGGCGCGCGCACGCCACTCGCGCCATGCCTGTTCGGCCTGCGGCGTCAGCAGGCGTTGTTTACTGAAGCCCTGTTCCACCGCGAACTGCTGCGCGCCACCGCCGACCAGCATCACGTGCGGCGTTTTCTCCATCACGCGGCGCGCCACGCTGATGGGGTGGTCGATGTCCTCCAGTGCCGCCACCGCGCCACAGCGGCCATCGCCATCCATGATGCTGGCGTCCAGGGTCAGGATGCCGTCGCGATCGGGGTTGCCGCAGCGGCCGACCGTGGGATTGCACAGATCCGTCTCGGCCCAGCGCGCGCCCTGTTCCACCGCATCCAGTGCGCCACCGCCCGCCGACAGGATCTTCCACGCCGGCTGATTGGCCTGTACGCCGAAATCCCAGGTGGACACCACGCGCGCGCCCATCGGCGTGCTGCCCGCCGGCTGGCTCGCCGACCGGCCGGACAAGGCCAGCGCACCGGCCGACAACGCCGCCTGGCCCAGGAATTTTCTTCTGCCGTTCATGCCTGCTCCTCATGTGCTGGTTCGGCGCGCGCGGGTCGATGCGTGCGCGCATGCATCGCGGCACCCACCAGGCCCAGTTGCCCGTGGTCGATGCGCCACAACGGTGGTGGCGTGCGTGCGCCGGTGAATTTTTCGGCATATCGCCGCGCAAAGTCGCCCTGGTGCAGGAACGGCGCGATGTGGCGGGTCACGCCGCCGGCCAGGTAGGCCTGGCGTGCGCCGACGGTGAGCACCAGGTCGCCGATCAGGCTGCCGAGCCAACCGCAGAATACCTCCAGCGTTTCCCGCGCCAGCGCATCGTCGCCACGGGCGGCTTCCACCAGCGGTGCGACCTGCTTCCAGCGCGGCACGGCGCCGCGCACATCGGCCAGCGCATCGTAAAGATGCATCAATCCGTTGCCGGACAACACGCGTTCGTTGTCCACGTGCGACCAGCGTCGCGACAGGCGCTGCAGCACGTCCAGTTCGACGGCAGTGTGGGCGGCCAGCGCCGCGTGGCCGGCTTCGCTCAGCAGCACTTCACGGCCCCGTGCATCCAGGCACAGCGCCGCGCCCAGCCCGGTGCCCGGACCCAGCACGAGAGCCGGCGACTGCATGCCGAGGTCGTCCTGCGCAAGCAGTGCCACCAGCGCGCTGCGCTGCACGCCGGGGATGGCACGTGCGACGGCTTCGAAATCGTTGATCACCTCCAGCGACGCCAGCCGGGCTTCCTGCGCCGTGCGCCGCACGGACACCTTCCACGGCAGGTTGGCGTTGACCAGGCGGTCGCCATCGAGAAAACCGGCGATGGCGACAACACCGGACGCCACCCGCAGGCCCGGCCGGGTCGAGTGGAGGCGCAGCAGGTAGTCTTCCAGGATGGCGGCAAGCGACGCGTGCTCCGCGCAGCGGTACATCGCCATGTCCCGCACATCGATCGGATCGCCCTCGGCACACCAGCCCAACCGGGCATGGGTGCCCCCAACGTCGGCCACGAGGCAAGCGATCCGGTGCTGCGAAGAATCCATGGGAAAACTCGGCCGATGCCGGGATCACGTGTGGAGACGCAGCACTATACGTTCGATTTGGATCGTTTCAAAAGGGAAGGAAGGCCGCGCCCGGACTCGCCCGGAAACATGCTTGCGCGCAACGGCCGGCTCGTGGATCGCCGCCTCATCGGAGGGCGAATGCCGCCGTGTCCGGCGAGGAGGTCCCGAACGGAGTTGGGGTGCCGATCAAACAGGGACACGATCCGATGCAGGGACCTGCCCAGTTGCCAGCGATCCCCCCTCCGCGCCTTCTGACCGTCGGTGCCATGGATCCTCTTCCCGTGCCTCATCTGCAACATGCCTGCTGGCTGCGCAGCCTTCAGTGCATCGCATCGATCATTTGAATCCGCAGCCGTAGACGGACATGGCGAGGCCAGCAATTCCCTCGACCTGTCAGCTGGCACTTCCTGACGTTGATTGACCCTCGCTGCCGAGATCGCGATCCAGCAGGCAATCGATGAAGGCACGGAGTGCCGGCAGCATGTACCGTCGACTGGAGTAGTACAGATACAGGCCTGGCACGGTCGGCGACCAGTCGGAAAGGACCCGCTTGAGCCGCCCGTCCTGCAGGGCATCGGCAATGCCCTCGTCGTTGTAGGCGTAGAAGATTCCAAGCCCCTGGAGTGCCGCGGGCACGACGATGTCCTGGTGATTGCCGATCACGGTCCCTTCGCCAAGGAACTCGACCGCTTTTCCCTTCTTCCGGAATTCCCACCAGGCCACTTTCCCGCTGCCCGGGAATCGCCAGTTGATGCAGACGTGATGGCCCAGGTCGGCAGGTGTCCTGGGCTCGCCGTGCCGGGCGAGGTAGTCGGGCGATGCTACCGCCAGCAGTTCGATGTCGGGCGTGAGCCGCACTGCGACCATGTCCTTCTGCAGGCGACCGCCCACGCGGATGCCCGCATCGAAGCCTTCTCCCGCAATGTCGCTCAGGCCATCGTCGACCACGATGTCGAGCACCACCTCCGGATGCGCGTTCGCGAACCGGCCAAGCCGGGGTGCGATCACCTTCTTCGCCGCCATGCTCAGTGTGTTGATCCGCAGCGTTCCCGCAACGCGCGCATTCGCGCCGACCGCCTGCGCAACGGCCTCGTCCATCTCGCGCAGCATCGGGGCGATCCGCCCATGGAGACGCCGCCCCGGTTCCGTCGGCGAGACGCTGCGCGTGGTCCGGTTCAACAGGCGAACGCCCAGCCGTGATTCGAGTTGTCGAATGATCTGGCTGAGGGCCGACCGGGACAGCCCCAGGTGATCAGCCGCCCGGGCGAAGCTGGCCCGGTCGACGACGGCCACGAAGGCCTTGAGTTCGGCAAATTCGGTGCCGCGCATTATGTGCTGATCCCTACATAGCCTGATCGGATAATAGGCGATTCTCTTATCCGCCAGGACGGATCAACCTAGCTCCACAGACCCCACCGGAGCATTGCGATGAAAGACCTGAACCTGCCCGAGCCCATCGCGGCCTACTTCGAGGCCGACCACCAGGGCGCCCAGGCCGTTGCCCGCTGCTTCACCAGGGACGGGCGGGTGCTGGATGAGGGCAAGACCCACGCCGGGCTGGCGGCGATCGAAGCGTGGAAGGCGGACGCATCTGCCAAATACACCTACACCGCCACACCTTATGCGTGGGAGAAGCAGGGGCGCAGCTGCACCGTGACCTGCCGCGTGTCGGGCAACTTCCCCGGCAGCCCCGTGGACCTGCGTTACACCTTCACCCTGGAGCGCGGAAAGATCGCCACGCTGGAGATCGTCCCATGAGCTTCGACCTGCAGTTGGCCGGCAAGCGTGTCCTGGTCACGGGCGGCACGCGTGGCGTGGGTGCGGCGGTGGTCGGGCTGTTGGCCCGACTCGGTACACGGATCGTGGCGACGGCGCTCTCGCGCCCGGAGCACGCCATCGATGATGTCCGCTATGTCACGGCAGACCTTGCCACCGCAGAAGGCGCCCGCCTGGCGGCAGCCGCGGCGCTGCACCACCTCGGCGGCATCGATGTCCTGATCAACGTGGTGGGCGGATCGTCGGCACCCGCAGGTGGGTTTGCCGCACTGGATGACGCGCAATGGGCGAGGGAACTCGACCTGAACCTGATGTCGGCGGTGCGGCTGGATCGTGCCCTGCTCCCGACGATGATCGCGCAGGGATCGGGGGTGATCCTGCATGTCACTTCGATCCAGCACACGTTGCCGCTGCCCGATGCCACGACCGCCTATGCCGCCGCCAAGGCCGCGCTGTCGACCTACAGCAAGGCGCTGTCGAAGGAAGTCACTCCGAAAGGCGTGCGTGTGGTGCGTGTATCGCCCGGCTGGATCGAGACCGAGGCATCGGTGGCGCTGGTCGAGCGCGTCGCCGCACAGGCCGGCACCGACTATGAGGGTGGCAAGAAGCTGGTCATGAACGAACTGGGCGGGATCCCGCTGGGACGCCCGGCCAGGCCGGGCGAGGTGGCGGACCTCATCGCGTTCCTGGTGTCGCCCCGCGCGGCCTCCATCTCCGGTACGGAGTACACGATCGACGGCGGGACCGTACCGACCGCGTGATGGCGCCCCTCAGGCTGCCCGGCGAGTCAATAGCACGATTGATCAAGTTTTCAGGACTTGAAGCAACCGATAGTCCTGCCGTGCGCCGCACAGTAGCCCTGCCGGCCGACACGCCGCACACCCACCCAACGCCCGAGGATACGACCATGTTCAAGCTGATCCCTGCAGTGCTCGCGGCCGCTCTCGCGGCCACCATCTCCCCCTCCGCACAGGCCCACGACGCTACGCCCGGCCACCACGGCGCGCAGGTGAAGAATGTCGTGCTGGTGCACGGCGCCTTCGCCGACGGTGCCGGCTGGCGCCCGGTCTACGACGACCTCACCGCGCGTGGCTATCGCGTCTCGATCGTGCAGAACCCGTTGACCTCGCTCGCCGATGACGTGAAGGCGACCCAGCGCGTGCTCGACCGCCAGGACGGTCCCGCCATTCTGGTCGGCCATTCCTGGGGCGGCACCGTCATCACCGAAGCCGGCGTTCACGACAAGGTGGCCGGCCTGGTCTACGTGTCCGCCCTGGCGCCGGACGCCGGTGAAACCACCGCCCAGCAGTACACGGGCTTCGCACCCACGCCCGAGTTCGTGATCGAGACGGGCAGCGACGGCTACGGCTTCATCAGTCCCGCCAAGTTCAAGGCCGGCTTCGCCCACGACACCACCGATGCCGACGCGGCATTCCTGCGCGACTCGCAGGTGCCGATCAACATGTCGGTGTTCGGCACCACGCTGACCCACGCAGCCTGGCGCACGAAGCCCAGCTGGGCCGTGATTGCCACCGAAGACAAGGCGTTCGATCAGGCCATGCTCATCCACATGGCCGAGCGCATCAACGCGCGCATCACCAAGGTGTCCGCCAGCCACGCGGTCTTCATGACGCAGCCCAAGGTGGTCGCCGATACGATCGATCGCGCCGCCAGGGAAGCCGGCCAACCGGCCAGGTAAGCGTCGCTCGCGGGCGCGCCGGACGGCGCGTCCGCAGCTTCCCCATCGCACCTCCTCCCCACGACGGGCGGCCGCACCCGGCTGCCTGGACGCCCTACTTCGCCTTGAGTATCCGCCGCCGTGTCCATGTCCAGCTCTCACCGTCCTTTCCATGCTTCTCACGCGACCGACGCACGACATCCGGGTCGTCATGACTTCATTGTCTGCGGCGCCGGTCCTGCCGGCTGCGCCCTGGCCGGCAGGCTCGCGGAAAATCCCGCCGTGCGCGTGCTGTTGATCGAGGCGGGCGGATCCGATGAGCTGCCTGAGGTGCTGGAGCCCACGCAGTGGTCACTGAACCTCGGCTCAGATCGCGACTGGGCCTTCGTGGCGCAGCCCAATCCGCACCTCAATCACCGGGCCATTCCGCTGAACATGGGCAAGGTGCTGGGAGGCGGATCCAGCATCAACGTGATGGTGTGGGCGCGGGGGCACCAGAGTGACTGGGAGCACTTCGCCGAAGAAGCCGGCGACGAGGCGTGGGGCTATCGTGCAGTCCTCGACATCTATCGACGCATCGAGGACTGGCGCGGTGTGCCCGATGCCGTCAGGCGCGGCACCGGTGGTCCGGTGCACGTGGAAACGCCACCGCACCCCCAACCGGTGGCGACTGCCATGATCGAGGCCGCGAAAACCCTCGGACTGCCGACGTTCGACAGTCCCAATGGCGTCATGATGGAAGGGCGCGGCGGCGTCGCACTCAACGACCTGATCGTGAAGGCGAGCCGAAGATCATCGCTCTTCCGCTCCTACATCTTCCCGAAGCTGGGGCAGCCCAACCTGACGGTGATGACCAACGCCCAGGTCAGCAGAATTGTCCTGGATGGCACTACGGCCATCGGCGTCGAGGTCATGCAGGGCGCGCGCAGCATGCGCATCATGGCCGACCGCGAGGTGATCCTGTCGATGGGCGCGATCAATACGCCCAAGGTGCTGATGCAGTCCGGCATTGGTCCGGAAGAGGAACTGACGCCTCATGGCATCAAGGTGATCCAGCACCTGCCCGGCGTCGGACGGAACCACCAGGACCACGTGTCCTTCGGCTGCATCTTCGAGTCGGGCGCGCCGGTGGGCGTGGGCAACGGCGGGTCGGAGGCCACGCTGTACTGGAAGACCGATCCTGCGCTGGCTGCTCCGGATGTATTCCATTGCCAGCTGGAATTCCCGGTGCCGACACCGGAGACCGCGCATCGCGGCGTGCCGGCACATGGCTGGATGACCTTCGCCGGGCTTTCCCATCCCAAGAGTCGGGGTTCGGTACACCTGACCGGCGCCGACGCGGGCGCACCCTGCCGGATCGAAGCCAATACGCTGTCGCATCCCGACGATGTGCGCAGCGCCGTAGCGACCATCGCGTTGGCACGCGAAATGGCGCACGCCTCGCCGTTCAAGAAGCTGTTGAAGCGCGAGGCCATGCCGGGAAGCCTGGATGCGTCCGGGATGGAAACCTACATCCGCGACTCGGCAGTGACCTTCTGGCATCAGGCCTGCACGGCGAAGATGGGGCGCGACGCGATGTCGGTGGTCAACGGCAACCTGCAGGTCTACGGCATCGATCGGTTGCGGCTCGCGGATGCATCCATCATGCCCAACGTCCCGAGCGGGAACACGATGGCACCCTGTGTAGTGATTGGCGAGCGGGCCGCAGAGATCATCAAGAAAGCGCATGGACTTTGAGCAATGATGCGATCCCTGCTTGAGTCCAGGGCCGCGAGCGGACCGACGCGTTGTCGTTGGCCGGCGAGCATGGAGCGTTCCATGGCGGACAATCCTGCCGGACGTCCGTCATGGTTTGGCCATCCCGGAAACCTGTACTTGATCGCACATCGAGACACCGACCATGTAGCCACCCGCAACCGGATTGAACCGCTGCGCCACCGTCCTTGCTGAAATACAAGCATCAAGAAAGCAGCGACGACTCACTTCCTGGCTCACTTTCCGGCTGACTGTCCCTGGACTACGAAGGACATCCCAACGTGTCGAGGATTTCCATCGGCTCCCTGCCAGAAGCGGACATCATCGAACCCGTGGATGCGTTCCGATGAACGCCGTACTCCATGCGGGAAGCTCAGTTGCCAGTCCGCTGCCCGATCCACAGCCGATTGCCGTCGGGGTCTTCAATGCGGAACTCGCTCATGCCGTAGAAGGGATGACCGATCGAAGGCACGTCCAAGCCGCGCCTCCGCACGTCGCGGTGGTAGGCGAAGATGTCGTCGGGGTACAGGTAGACCACCGAAGTGCGTGGTGCATCCGGCGGCTGGTTGATCGATTCGTCCACCATCAGCCGGCACTCGTCCAGCACCAGCATCGCCCAGCGCCATTCGTCGTTGCGCTTTTCCACCGCAAAGCCCAGCTTTGCGTAGAACTCGACGCTCGTCGGCATATGGCGGACGGGCAGCATCGGAATCACGCGCTGCATCTTCATTCTTTTCTCCTTGGCTAATCGTCGGCGGGGGCGCCGGTCTGCAGTGCGCGCGTGGCCGCCGCCATGGACAGCTGCAACGCCACGGCGAGTTCCTGCGCACTGCACTTGGCGTCGCCCAGCAACCACGCCACCACCGGCGAGAACAGACCATCGGCGAGCCCATGTGCGGCAAGGCGCACGGGAATGCGCAGGCGGCTGCGCTGCGCCGGAGACAGCGTGTTCTCCACGTGCATGACCAGCGTGTACCGGACAATACGCAGCGCAGCGCCCTGGAAGAGGCTGCGTGCGAGTGCACGGTTCTGCCAGAAGTGGTCGAGAATCGCGCGCACTTTGTTGACGTCCGCCTGCCCTCCCACCAGATTGGCCAGTGTCTGGAACGGCCCCTCCAGGCTGGCGGCAAGCAACTCGTCCTTGTTGCGGAAGTGCTCGTAGAACGTCGAGCGGCTGACGCCCGATCGCGCCAGCACATCACCGACGCGGATCTCGTGGTAGCGCTGACTGAGCACCAGCGAGAAGAACGCCGCCATCAGGTCCTGGCGCGTGCGCCGCCTGCGGGGATCCTCGTTGGGCTCAAGCTGTGTCATGCGCTGGATCATCCCACGAACCCTGCCGGACATTGGGCCGCGATTGTCCGGAAACCGGCGGCGATCGCCTCGCTAGCCTGTACCCTCTTCTTCGCAAGGGCATCGCATGACCACGACTTCCTCCCGCGCGCCGAGCGCTGTGCTGCCCGGCGTGCTGCTGATCGCGAGCGGGGTGCTGGCGCCGCTCATCATGATCTTCCATCCTACCGCGCAGGGCGCCGACATGGCGGCGCGGCTCACCCGCCTCACGGAGATCTCGGCACTCAGCCGGCACGTGCACCTGGCGATGATCGTATGCATCATCGCCCTCTGGCTGTCATTGGCCCACCTCGCACGGCGCTGGCCAGGCAACGGCTGGGTGTGGGCCGCAGTGCGCCTCTACACCCTGGGCGCAGCTGCCATGCTGGGCGCGGCACTGATCAGCGGCTTCCTGATCGGTGACTATCTGCAGCGCGTCCTGCCGCTGATCCCGCTTGCCGAGGACGCGCTGCCTTCGGTGCTGCTTGCCTTCTCCGCCAATCAGGTGCTGGCGGGATTCGGCACGCTCGGCATGTCGGCGGGAATCGTGCTGTGGTCGGTCGCGATGCTGCGCCACGCCGGGCCGCTGGCGATCGCATGCGGCGCCTACGGCGCGATCGCGGGCCTGCTGTGCCTGATCGGCTATGCCAAGGGAATGATCTCGCTCGACGTTCCTGGCATGACCTTCGTGGTCGTCGCGCAGAGCCTCTGGTACTGCCTGCTGGGCCTGTGGATCGTGCGGGCTTCGCCGGACGTCACGACAACGACATCCCCCGATGACGGCCAGCGCGTTTGACGCCTGGTCCACCTTCCCTCGATCCACGGACCCGCATCATGCTCGTACCCTACTCTCCCACATGGCCGCTGGTCTTCCAGGATCTCCGGCAGGCACTGCTGCCGGTTTTCGCCGGTACGCCGATCGAGATCATGCACATCGGCAGTACCTCGGTCCCCGGCCTCGCGGCCAAGCCGGTCATCGACCTCCTGCTGGGCGCGCCAACACTCGCCGTGATCGAGGCCCGCGTCGCGGACATCGTGAGGCTGGACTACATCTACCGGCCTCATTACGAAGCCGCGATCCCGCAGCGTCGCTACTTCGTCAAAGACATCGCGGGCGACCTGCGCATCCACCTGCATGGCGTCGAACAAGGCGGTCGACTCTGGCGGGAACATCTCCGCTTCCGTGACCTGCTGCGCGTCGACGATGCACGCCGGTCCGAGTACGAGGCCCTGAAGCGACAGCTCGCCATCGTGCATGCCGGCGACAAGGCTGCGTATACGCTGGAGAAGGGTGCCTACATTCGATCCCTGTTGTCTTCCATGGACGACTAGATCCTCCGACAGTGCAATGCCGCATGGAGGCCTGCCAAGACGAACCAACCCGGTTCACCCTTGCAGAACAACTCTAGCGATGTCCGCTCCGGCTTGAATGATCGCCAGACCTGCCCACTGGGCGAACGGGACGCAGCAATGCCGAGGAGACGAATGTCCGAGTTACGGACGTATGCGTGTGGACTTTGGTGGGTCGAGAAGGTGCCAAGATCCGACGAAATGCCTGATCGGACCCTCACTTCATGGAGGGCACGGCATTGTGCTGCACTGGCAGAAGTAGCAGCAGCCTCCTCTGCGCTGCCTTGCACCAAGGGCAGCGCGCCGACGCGCCCTTCACCGGCGGGCGGGTCGTGCGCGTCTTCCGTCGTGGCGTTCCGCGGTCTCGCGACTTTGCACGAACTCCGGGAAGGTCTCCGCCAGCGGCGCCTTGTCCGGGAGGATGTAGAACACCCCGCCCTTCTCGAAAGTAGGCTGCATGATCCGCTCGTAGAACTCCGGCGAGACGTTGATGCAGCCATGCGTGATGCGATTGTCATCGGGCGTCGGCGATGCCAGGCGCTCTTCACGCTTCTCGGCGGGGACGCCGGTGGCGGTAGGATGGATGGAGACTGCGGAATCGTAGTCCACCCACAGTACGCGCCCCGCGTCGATGGACGGGCCGAAACCGCCCACGAAGCGACCCGCAGGCGTCGTGCGATCGCGCCCCGGAATCTCGCGAAGCGCGAGACCGGCGACACCGGGGGCCGTGTGGTCGCCGACCGCCGATCCGAAGAGTCCGGGTGCCGCCCCGCGGGGCCGGCCGTCGCCGCCGAACACCAGGATCTGGGCAGAGGCCTTGTCGATGATTGCGAAGGGATAGCCTTGACTGTCCTTGGTCGCGACGATCCAGCCTGCGAGCTCGATCACCGTGTCGGACACCTCTTGCCCTTCCGGAAGCTGGTCGGCGACGGTCGCCGCTTGTTTGTCGACATTTTCGGCACTGGACGCCCCGAAGCTCGCGAACGCCAGCGCCAACAGCAGCGCGCCAGAGGCTGCGCGGATCGCAGGGTGTATGGACGTACGAATGGCGTGGATCCTCGGGACAAGATGGGGGCAAGAAAGGATCCCGGTGGCCAGCAAGGGCCACCGGGTCCCGGGTTCACACTGCGCGTAGCGAATCGTGCAAACGCGATCAGCCGCGCGGCACGCGGCGCGGTGCCGCTTCGAGCTGCCGCACGCGGCCTTCAATCTGATCCAGCCGCTGATTTGCCTGCTGCGCGGATTGATTCGCGGATTCGGCGCTCTGGGCAGCGCCCTGCACCTTCGTATCGAGCTGATCGAGACGCGAGTTGATCCCTGCAAACTCATCGTCGTAACTGGCGCAGCCGCCAAGACCCACGGCCGCAACCATCGCCACGCCGAGCACGCGTGCCGTCTTGAGATATCGCTTGTTCTGGAACATTACAATTCTCCTTCGTCTTGGGGACTCGGAATATAGCGGCCTTTCTTGCCAGCGCCGCAACATATCTTCAGCTAACGTTGGAGTACGTAGATGGAGCGTGAAAATGCAGAAATTCGTGTGCATCCCGGCTCGAATCTGTCAGTCGCAGGGACGAATCGCAGTTTGTAATCCGGGATCACAACGAATCTGCGCCACCGATCCCACCTGAGGTAGACCGCAGGCCGCAACATGCGGGCGGTGTTTGCACCGACTGATCTTCAAAGACGTCCCCGACGCCTGCCATTCGTCGGCGAGGAAGCCACGCCGTCACTCCCATGCCTCCGGACGATCGAGGTCGTGTCGCCCGGCATCACTCCCTCACTGCGCGCGATGTCCACTTCGATCGATAGTGGATATCGGGGGACGTCCTACGGCAAGCCAGTCTTCACTGTCTGCGTCGTGATCTCTTCACTCGTGAGATAGGCCGCCAGCTCTTCTGGTTGTCCCTGAGGGAATGCCTCCTTCAGGAACTCCAGGAACGCGGATACGCGTGCGCTCAGCAGACGCCGGGATGGGTACAGCGCCCAGATCTCGATGGGTCGCCCCTTCACGTCGCCCCACGGCACGAGCGCGCCTGAGTGCAGGTCGCCGGCCACCAGCGACAAGGGCAGCACGGCGGCGCCTATTCCCGTCCGAACCGCATCGCGGATCATGATCAGCGATGCCAGGCGCAGGACCGGTTCGATAGGCACGCGCACATCACCGCCCTGTGTCGCCAGATCCCACGCGGATTGATTGCTGGAGGCACGCACCACCGCACGCGCAGCAACGTCTGGCTCCGGCCTCCCAAGGTCAGGGACGGCCACCGCAACCAGGCGATCACGGAGCAGGACACGCCCGATCAGGCGCTCGTCGGGATCGGGATTGACCCGGATCACCAGGTCATAGCCCTCCTCCACCATTTCAACGGCGCGGTCCTCGGTGGTGATCTCCACGCGCACCTCGGGGTAACGCAACGCGAAGCGGGCCGACAGCTTGCCCAGTGCCATCTGCGAGAACAGCAGCGGCGCGCTGATGCGCAGCCTGCCGCGTGGCGTTTCGCCACCCGAGGCAACCGCCGTGGCGGCTTCGCCGATCTCGGCCAGCAGGGTTTCGGTGCGCTCGAACAGCGCACGCCCTTCCTGCGTCAGCTTCAGGGTGTGGGACCCGCGCTCGAACAGGCGCACGCCCAGGCTCGCTTCCAGGTCCGCGACCCGTCGCGACAACGTGGCCTTGGGTCGTTCCGCGGCCCTAGCCGCCCGGCCGAAGCCGCCATGACGTGCCACCAGGTTGAAGTCGGCCAGGGCCAGGAGGTCCACGTGTTCCACCAGTGAGACGGGCAGTCCAAGTATATGCGCTATCGACCCGGATCCGGATCAACAACTATGGGGTCTCCTCACCCACCCGGAGCACTCCCATGACCATCCTCGTAACCGGCGCCACCGGAACTGTCGGCCGCCACGTCGTGCAGCACCTCTCCCAGCGTGGCGCCAAGGTGCGCGCCCTGGTCCGCAACTCGGCCAACGCGAACCTCCCCGCCGGGGTCGAGACCGTCCAGGGCGATCTGCTCGATGTCGATGCCCTGCGTCAGGCCTTTCAGGGCGTGTCCACGCTCTTCCTGCTCAACGCGGTGGTGGCCGATGAATTCACCCAGGCGCTGATCACGCTCAATGTCGCCCGCGAAGCCGGGGTGAAGCGGGTCGTCTACCTCTCGGTGATCCACAGCGACCGCTACGTGAACGTGCCGCACTTCGCCGGCAAGTTCGGCGTGGAACGCATGCTCGAACAGATGGGCTTCAACGCGACGATCCTGCGCCCGGCCTACTTCATGGACAACGACCTGACGGTCAAGGACGTGGTGCTCGGCCATGGCGTGTACCCGATGCCGATCGGGAGCAAGGGCCTGGCGATGATCGATGCGCGCGACATCGGCGAGATCGCGGCGATCGAGCTGCTGTCCCGCGACCAGTCACCCGAGGGCGGTGCGCCGACGCGCCTCAACCTGGTCGGCCCGGACACGCTGACGGGTGCGGAGGTCGCGGCCATCTGGTCCGCGACGCTGGGCCGCGACATCGCATACGGCGGTGACGACACGGCGGGCTTCGAGCAGAACCTGCGCCAGTTCATGCCGGCGTGGATGGCCTACGACATGCGCCAGATGGCCGAACGCTTCCTCACTGACGGCATGGAGCCCGAACCCGGTGACGTCGCGCGGCTCACCGAGCGACTGGGACGCCCACTGCGCTCGTATCGCGACTTCGCCGCTGAAACCGCCGCGGCCGGCTGACTTCTTCCAACCTCATCCATCACGGAGCCCACCATGATCTACTCGACCGCCACCTTGCCGGTGAACGCGCCCGGCCAGACACGACTCACCCGTTCCCAGGCATGGGAGGGGCTGGTGCAGAAGGCACGCGACGCCAGGCTCTTCTTCCCACCAGACGAATGCACCCGCAGCGAGATCGTCGGGGAGAGCCCATCACACCTGGTGCGCGAAGCGACCATCCTTGGCAGTGATCTCACCGAGATCATCACCTTCGAGGCAAACACGAAGATCACCTTCTTCCAGGCCATCAGCCCACGCGAAGGCGCGATCATCAACGCGTTGTTCGAAGACGAACGCGGCGAGCTCCAGCTTCGCTTCTATGGCTACCTGGGGTTGCGCGGCAAAGTGCCCAACGGCCCGGAGGAACAGGCAGCCCAGGCCTGGATGGATAGTGAAAAAGGATTCAAGGCCGCAATCCAGTCGACGCTGAAACGCACTCGCGAGCTGGTCGCGGAAGGGCGCATCTGACCAGCCTTGTACGAAGTCGGCGTCTGGTGTCCGCTCCCGACCCGATGCGGACATCTTCTGCCGTACCATGCCCGGGTGTCGATCGACGCGCGGGGGACATGGATTCCCATGCTGACCCATGACTTGTGCACCGCGCGTTTCATTGGCACGTAACGCCGGACGTGTGCGAGATGTGGGAGGCGACGTGCTGCAACGTCGGCCAAGCCTTGAACTGACCGCGCGCACGATGAACTCCCACCTCGCATCGGACCGAACATGCGCCTGCTAGCCGGATGCGAACTGACTGTCGAATCCAACGAGGACTGCGCGGTGGTCGCAATGTTGCGACCGCGCAACGGCGAAGCGCAATGGATGATCAGCGAAACCTATACGTTCGACCCCCATGTTCGCCCGACCGAGTTCGTCGATGTATTCGGCAACCTGTGCCAGCGTTTCGTGGTCCGGCGTGGACGCATGCGAATCCGGGCAGAGCTTGAGGTCGAGACCGAGCGGGATATCGTCATTGCGCCGTGGATCGCGCCGACACCGGCCGCATTCCTGCCCGATCACGCGTTGCAGTACCTGCTGCCGAGTCGCTACTGCCCGAGTGATCGTACGTTCGACCAGGCGCAGGCCATCGTGGCTGCGGCCGCCCCCCGCAGTGGGCAAGTGGGGGCAATCGTGGAATGGATCCGCACCCATATCGCGTACCGGTACGGGGTTAGCGACGCCACCACGGATGCACTCGGCACCATGGAAGCACGTGCAGGGGTCTGCCGCGACTACGCACATGTCGGAATCACGCTATGCAGGAGCCTGCGCATTCCTGCCCGGATGGTCGTCGGATATCTGCACGGACTGGAACCGATGGATCTGCATGCATGGTTCGAGGCTTACCTGGACGGCCGCTGGTACACCTTCGACCCGACGCAGGCCGCACCCCGTGGGGGTCGGATCGTGGTCGCTTACGGCCGCGATGCTGCCGATGTGGCTTTTCTGACCAATTACGGCTGGTTGCAGACTTTTGAAATGCAGGTATGGGTAGGCGAGCGAACTGGCGAAGTGCCACTTTTACTCACGGGCGGAAGCCTGTAGCGGTCGAGCAGCCGCCAAACCGGCATTGCTCTTTCTGTCGAAGCAGAACCCATTTCCGCTTCCGGCCAGAAGCGGACGTCGCAGCTTCGCTAGCAGAGACGCGCCACCACGGACGACAGGTCGCTCTGGCTGGTTCTTGCCTTCGCGTTGTGGATTGGCTGCCAGTCGCGTGAGGATGGCGGGCTTCATGCGGCCGCGGGGCTAGCCATGTTCGTAGCCCGTCGAGTGGCCGGCGGTCAGTGGCACAGCTAGACTTGATTGAGTTCCAGCGCTGGGGTTTGATCGAGATGCAACCGATCGCTATGTCGGATGTGTTGATTGTGGAAGACAACATCCATGCCGGTCACCGCCTGCAACGCCTGGTGGCAGGTCTGGCCAGCGAGGCGCGGATCGACGTAGTCGATACGCTCGACGCGGCGCGATCGCGACTGCAGGCGCATCCCTACACTCTGGCGCTCGTCGACATGTACCTGCCCGATGGCGACGGCAATGGTTTGATCGCGTGGATGCGATCGCACGCTCCCGAGGCTGCCGCAGTGATCGTCTCGTCGTTCGCGGAAGAGGAAAGCGTGTTGACGGCCTTGCGCAGCGGCGCTGTCGGCTACCTGTTGAAGGAGCGCGACGACGAGGAACTGGTGGTGTCGCTGAAGAGCCTGCAACGCGGCGGAGCTCCCATCGATCCTTCCATCGCGCGCCGCATTCTGGCGCTGCTGCCTGTCGGCGCCGATCCGGCGCTGCGGTCCTCGCCCGTGCCGCCGCTGTCGCAGCGCGAGATGGAGATCGTGCAGCTGGTGGCGCAGGGGTTCACCAATCGCGAGATCGCCGAGCTGGTCTCGCTGTCGCGGCTGACCATCGAAAGCCACGTCAAGAACATCTATCGCAAGCTGGCCGTCGGGTCACGGACCGAGGCGGTTTACGAGGCGCGGGCACGGGGCCTGCTGAAGTGAGGCGCATCGTCCGGTGCCTGATCGTCCTGCTGGCGATGCTTGCCATGCTTCCCGTGCAGGCGCAGCACGTGACGCGGATCGAGCGGGCGGATGCCGTGCGGTCGGACTGGTCGGCGCAGGCGCCCCCGCGGCAGGGCTGGGTACCGGTCAGACTGCGCGACCTGTGGGAGAAGCGCTGGCCCGGCCATGATGGCGTGGTGTGGTACCGCGTCCGCTGGCAGCAGGCGGATGCATCGCAGCCGGTCGGGCTGTTGCTCGACTACACCTGCCTGGCGGCCGCGGTCTCCCTCAATGGCCAGCCGATCGACCGGGACGCCTCACTGGTGGAGCCGCTGTCACGCAAGTGGCACGTGCCGCGTTACTACACAGTGCCGCCGGCGCTCCTGCGCGAAGGGCAGAACGAACTGCTCGTGCGGGTTTCCGGCCTGGCCGCCTATCAGCCTGCGTTCGGTACCGTCAGTGTGGGCGATCCATTCGTGTTGCGCGGCCAGTACGAGCGGGAGCGTTTTGCACGTCGTGACATGCAGATATTCGACGCCGCCGTGGGATTGGTGCTGGCGGCGATGATCGGCATCTTCTGGCTGCTACGCCCGCAGGACACGCTGTATGGCTGGTATGCGTTGAGCGCAGTCTTTGGCAGGCTCTACGACTGGAACTTCATCGCCGGCAGTCCTTGGCCGTTCCGCACGACGGACGGATGGCAGGCTTTCATCGCGGCGGTCTTCGTGGCCTCCGCCGCCACCCATACGATCTTCCTGCTGCGGTTCTCGGAGCGACGATGGCCGCGCTTCGAGCGAGCGCTGCTGGCGCTCGCGGGCGCGGGCATGGTGCTGGGATTATCGTTTCCGCACTGGATGGGGCCACTGCGCAATCTGTACGTGACTCCCGCCATCCTGTTCCTGTACGTCGTCAGCGCGGTCTTCGTCGTCTTCGCGCTGCGCAGCGATCGCCGCGACTACAAGGTGCTTGCGGCCTGCATCAGCGTCCCGTTGCTGGTGTCGCTGCACGACCTCGGTGTGTACATGGGCTGGTACGGCGGCGTGAGCTACCTAGGGTCGTTCACCTCGCCGGTCATGCTGTTGGGCATGGGGTTCGTGCTGGCCTATCGCTTCGCGCAGACCATGAAGCGGGTGGAGGGCTTCAACGCCGAACTCCATCGCGAAGTACAGGCCGCCACCGTGACCCTGGCCGACACACTCAACCAGCAGCACGCGCTGGCGCTGGCGCACAGCCGTGCAGGCGAGCGCCTGCAGCTGGTGCGCGACCTGCACGATGGCTTCGGCGGTACGCTGGTGGGGGCGATCACCCGCCTGCAGCAGGCGCCGGACGAGACCTCAAGGGCGGAGGTGGTGGATCTGCTGAAGGACATGCGCGACGACCTGCGGTTGGTGATCGATACCACCGCGCAGGAGCAGGCCGACCTGGCCACGCTGATCGCCCCGCTGCGCCATCGCGCCAGCCGCCTGTTGGAAGCGGCGGACATCGATGCGCATTGGCGGGTGGAAGGTCTGGAGGGTCTGCAACTGGGGCCCGGCCGCAGCCTGGACCTGCTGCGCCTGCTGCAGGAGGCATTGACGAATGTGTTCAAGCACAGTCGCGCGGCGCGGGTCGACGTCCATCTGCGCCGTGCCGGTGATCGCCTTGAGCTGCGCGTGCGGGACGATGGCGTCGGCCTTGCCGGGGCGGCACCCGCGGCCGGACAGGCCCGGGCCGCAGGTGCCGGCTTGGCGAGCATGCGCCACCGCGCCCAGCGACTCGGGGCGGAGCTGCGCATCGCGGGCGCTTCCGATGGAAAAGGCACTGCGCTGGAACTGGATCTGCCATTGGCCGCGTGAGCGCGGCCTTGAGGGCGGATCGGGAGTGCTTTACCTGATTTCAGGGATACCCGGGGCGGGATGCGGCACCTACCGTGTGCGCCATCGTCGCCGGTGGGTGGCCGCGTCATGGCGTGGCGGCCGGCGGCATGCCACAGGGGGCATCGCCATGCGTAGGTATCGCCGCAACATCAATACTGTCCGTCATTTCATGCTGATGCTGGCTGCGGGTGGCGGCCTGCTTTTGTCAACGACGTCGGCCGAAGCTCAGGTGGTGGGTGGTACCGCACCCACGCAGCCATGCAACCAGAACCCCACCACCGGCGGCATGGCGTGCATGCCGGGCAGTACGGTGGGCGTGAATGGCAGCAATGGCCCTGCTCCTCCAGGCTGGACGGCCGGGGCTGGCGGGCCGGGCGCCGAAACCGGCAACGTTGCAATAGGCCAAAACAGCAGTGCAGGCAATGGCGGTCAGGGTGGGATCGCCACTGCCGGAGGCATCGCCGGCACGGGTGGCGCGGGCGGCGCAGCGAACCTCGCGCTTGGCGCGAACAGCAGCGCAGGCAATGGCGGTGCGGGAGGAACTGGTAGCGCAGGTGGCACCGGCGGCGCTGGCGGGACAGGTGGCAACAACAACATCGCCATCGGCAATGGCAGCAGCGCCGGCACGGGCGGACGGGGCGCGGATATGTGCTGTGGTTTCCCGGGCCCCTCGGGTTCCAGCGGCACCAACAACAACATCGCGCTCGGCACCGGCGCGTCGGCCAACGGGGGTGGATCGGTCGCCCTGGGCTACAACAGTAGTGATCAGGGTCGCGCGAACGTGGTCTCGGTCGGTTCTTCAGGCCAACAGCGTCAGGTCACCAATGTCGCGGCGGGTACCGCCACCACTGATGCGGTCAACGTTGGCCAGTTGAATGCGGTGGCGAACACGGCCAATTCGGCGCTGGACGCAGCAGGCGATGCACAGACGACCGCCGACATGGCACTTTCCACTGCGGACACTGCCCAGGCGACGGCCGATGCAGCATTGGACGCGGCAGGTAACGCGGTGGCCACGGCGAACGACTACACCGACACCCGCGAAGCTGCGGTGCGCAGCGACATGGCGGCGGGCGACGCGGCCACGCTGTCGACCGCGAACGGCTACACCGACACCCGCGAAGCTGCGGTGCGCAACGACGTGGCCGCGGGCGATGTGGCCACGCTGTCGACCGCGAACGGCTACACCGATACCCGCGAAGCTGCGGTGCGCATCGATATGGCAGCCGGCAACGCTGCGACGCTGGCGACGGCCAATGGCTATACCGATACCCGAGAAGCCGCCGTGCGTAACGACATCGCCGCGGGCGATGCGGTCACGCTGGCGACGGCGCAGGACTACGCCGATGCTGGCGACGCCACGACACTCGCTTCGGCCAATGCCTACACCGATGCCCGCTTCACCGAACTTACCGGACTGAGCGACGACTTCAACGCCTTCCGCGGCGACGTCGACCGCCGCTTCAGCCATCTGGATCGCCGCATCGACACCATGGCCGCGATGAGCGGTGCTTACGCCGGCATGGCGATGAACACAGCAGGCCTGGCGGGCAAGAACCGCGTGGGCATGGGCATCGGCGCGCAGGGCGGTGAGCAGGCCATGGCGGTTGGCTACCAGCGTGTGATCGGCAACCGCGCAAGTGTGTCGTTGGGTGCCGCTTTCGGTGGCGGCGAGAAGAGCGTGTCGGCGGGCGCCGGCTTCAGCTGGTGAAGCGGTGTTCGCGCGTCGCTTGCCTTTAGAGGACTGCGACACTTGCCCCGCATCTGGAATTCGCGCGCTTTAATCTCTGGCCACACCAACGACGGATGGATCTTGGCGCCAGCCCAAGCTCCATTCGCAACGGCTGGAGAAATCGAGTGCGGGACACAGTCGTGATCGCCATACGCTCAGACCCTGGCGATGCTCGTCTCTTTTGTCTCCCATGGGTGTTGGGTCTAGCAATTCAGGCCGAACGCGCATTTGGGGTCGGCCTGATTGTCAGACGTTCGATGTCCGCTTCTGGCCGAGAGCGGGCACCCCGCTCCCACGGCAGCTAGCGGCCAGAAGCGGACCTCTTTCCCGGCATGTCAGCTATCGACCAATCCCAGAAGCGGGTACCGACACCCCGCATTACTTAGCCAATTCGCCGTAGCCTCGGCGTGCGGCGAAGAACATCACCGCGAGCAACGCAAACAGCCAGCCGCTCCAGATGGCACCGGGCAGGCCCACCCAGGTGATGAGGCCGCCGCCGACGGCGGCGCCGAACACCACGCCGAGGTTGGCTGCGGAGATGTAGATGCTAGTGACGAACTCCGGCGCCTCCGGGGCAGCGGAGGCCATCCAGACCTGGCTTACGATCAGGCCACTGGTATGGGCGGCACCCCACAGCAGGCAGATCGGTAGCATCACCGCAAACGACGCAGAGCCGAAGATCTGCAGCACCGCGTAAGCCAACGCCAGCGCGATGGGATAGCCCAGCACGGTGCCGAACAGGTTGCGACCCAGCCACCGGCCGGCAAGCAGATTGCCGAGCAAGCCGCCAACACCGAAGACCACCAGCAGCACGCTGATCGCCTCACCACCGAGGCCGGTTTCGCGCGCCAGGTATTCGGCCGCATAGCTGTACACCGAGAACATCGCGCCAAACACGCAGACTGCCATCCCGATCGACAGCCACAACGCCGGCTTGCGTAAGACCGCGTACAGATCCACCCGACCACCCGCTGCTGAGCCGCTCCGTGGCGGCAGCATGATCCAAACGCCGACTGCAGCCGCCAGGTTGATGATCGCGCAGAAGTAGAACGATGCCTCGTATGAGGCCCGGGCTTCGATCCACGCCGTCAGTGGCACGCCCAGCACCAGTCCCATACTGGTGCCGACGAAGGCCATCGTCGTGGCGTGCGTGGCGCGCTCGCGCGGGTAAAGCGACACCGCAGCGGCAAAGGCCACCGAGAAAAACACCGGATGTAGCAGCGCTGAGGGCGCGCGCAACGCCATCAGCACGCCGAAGTCCGGCGCCCACGCCGACAGCAGGCTGCACAGCGCGAATGCCAGCAGCGAGCCGACCAGCACCTTGCGGCGATCAAAGCGCGACAGCCACAGCACCATCACGGGCCCACAGACCGCGACTACCAGCGCGAACAGCCCGACCAACCAACCCGCTTCGGCAACCGTGATGCCGTAACGCTCGATAATCGACGGCAGAATGCCGACCACACCGAACTCAACCGCGTACAGCCCGAACAAGCCCAGCGCGATAAAGAACAGTGCACGGCCGCCCCCGCTCGCGTGTGTTGGCGCAGCCGTCATCGCGCCGCTCCGCGCGTACAGATGTTCAAGCCACCAGCTGCCGCGGTTCGCGACAGCACGGGCGTGCCCGTTGCGGATACGGAAATGGACAAGGCGGTTCCTCCAGACGTGACTGGCCGTCACGATAGGAGCCGCTCCATTGCAGAAAAAGTAGGCTAGAGTTCCGCGCTATGCGGACATCAACGTCCGCAATTGGGACCTCGTATGGACAGCCTGAGTGGCTTCATCGTCTTCGTGCAGGTGGCTGAGACGCGCAGCTTCGTCGCCGCCGGCCGGCTGCTGGGCGTTTCGGCCTCGGCCGTGGGCAAGCGGGTGGCGCGGCTTGAAGAGAAGCTCGGCGTGCGCCTGTTCCATCGCAGCACGCGCAGCGTCACGCTGACGGCTGAGGGCACGCTGTTCCTGGAGCGCAGTCGCCGCATCCTGACCGAGATCGAGGCGGCCGAACAGGAACTTTCACAGGCCTCCGCCACACCACGTGGCCGCCTGCGTGTCAGTCTGCCGCTGGTCAGTTCGCTGGTGCTGCCGGTGCTGGGCGACTTCATGGCCGCCTATCCCGACATCGAACTGGACCTGGACTTCACCGACCGGATGGTCGACGTGATTGAGGAAGGCTTCGACGCCGTCGTTAGAACGGGAAACGCTGCCGACTCGCGCCTCACGGCGCGCCGGCTAGGCGCCTTCCGCTCGATGCTGGTCGCTTCGCCCGAGTATTTGGCGCAACGCGGCGTGCCGCGAACGCCGGATGATCTGCTCGGACACGCCTGCCTACATTACCGTTATCCGAATAGCGGCAAGTTGGAGGCTTGGCCAATACGCCGCGCCCCTGGCGAGCCGGAACTGTCGCTACCGACCACGATGATCTGCAACAACATTGAGACCCGCGTATGTTTCGCATTGCGGGGCCGCGGCATCGCCTGCCTTCCCGAGTTCGCGATCCGTGAGGCGCTGACCGACGGCCGATTGCTACCGGTGCTAGCCGAGTACGTCGAGCGCACTGGCTTCTTCCACGTGCTGTGGCCAGCCAGCAGGCAACCGTCGCCGAAAGTGCGAGTGCTCGTCAACTTCCTTGCCGCGCGCGTGTTTCCCACGCCCGAGACGCACCTAGAAAGTTCTCGACTTAGAAGCGACTAAGGCAGTGCGCGGAACCGCTCTGCGTCTGCACAGCAATCATCTCAAAAAAAGGCCCACTCTTGGCATTTGGAGGCTTAAGCCTCATCGCGACAGCCATAGCTGATCACCGCTACACATGTCCACTATCGGCCGCGGATTCATATGATCGATGCAACACACGGATAGCTGCATAGGCTGCAGGAGTGTTGCGGATGAAGCGCAGGAAAAGGATCTACTACACCGACACCCAGAAGGCACTGATGTGGGACCGTTGGCGGCAGGGCGAGTCGCTGCACCAGATCGCCTCCCTGTTTGACCGGCACCACAGCTCGGTCCGGAACATCCTGGCCGAGCACGGCGGCATTCGTCCGCCGCCAAGGCGACGGTCCGCGAGGGTGCTGAGCTTGGCCGAGCGTGAGGAGATCTCCCGTGGGCTGGCGGCGGGGCGCTCGATCCGAGCGATCGCTGCATCGCTCGGCCGGGCGCCTTCCACGGTGAGCCGAGAAGTCGGCCGCAATGAGGGTCATGAGGGCTACCGCGCCAGCCGGGCGGACCAGGCTGCTTGGGACCGGGCGCGACGCCCCAAGCCCTGTAAGCTGGCGCTGCATCGAGCCTTGGCCGCTCGCGTGGCAGAGAAGATCAGCGGCAGTGGTCGCCTGAGCAGGTGGCCGGCTGGCTCAAACGCACCTATCCCGATGATGCGAGCCGTCAGGTGTCCCACGAGATCATCTATCGTACGCTCTACATCCAGTCACGCGGGGCGCTGAAGCAGGAACTGCTCGCCCATTTGAGGCGCACGCGGGCGATGCGTCGATCACGACACCACACTCAGAAGACAGAGAACCACGGCCGGATTGCCGACACCGTCTCGATCAGTGAGCGGCCGGCCAGTGCCGAAGATCGGGCCGTGCCGGGGCATTGGGAAGGCGACCTGCTGTTCGGTGACCGGAACAGTCAGGTCGCTACGCTGGTGGAGCGACAGACCCGCTATCTAATGCTGGTGAAGGTGGCAGGCAAGGACACTGAGACCGTGGTCAATGCACTGATCAAGAACGCACGCCGTCTGCCGAAGCAGCTGTACCGGTCGCTGACCTGGGATCGGGGCAAGGAGATGGCGGCTCATCGCCGCTTTACCTTGGCTACCGACATCCAGGTCTACTTCTGCGACCCGCATCATCCCTGGCAGCGTGGCTCCAACGAAAACACAAACGGCCTACTGCGGCAGTATTTCCCCAAGGGGATCAATCTGGCCGACGTCTCGCAGGCCAGACTGGATGCCGTGGCACGCCAGCTCAACGAACGGCCACGCAAGACGCTCGGCTACGAAACACCAGCAGAGCGATATCGACAAACTGTTGCGTCGATCGGTTGAATCCAAGGCCAGAACCGGACATCGCCCAAAACACCTTGAGTTAAGCCGACCTGCGAAGCGGGTTCGGCTTGAATGAATTGTTAGGTGGCGTGCTAGCTGACACGGTCCACCATCAGATTGTCACTGTGAGCTGCCAACGAGTAGATGACAAAACCAAGAATCTGATCGAAGAGTCGCCCGCTACCTTGCCCTGCAACCGAAATGTACGGTGATTCGTCATCTGGCTCGATAAGACGGACAGCTACCTTCTCGCGGGAGTCCGATAGGTCAACCTGATACTCGTTGCCGCCCTGAAACTCGGGCCAGCTCTGTAACGACGCAGCCAAATCAGTCGGTAGCGAGAAGTACGAGATTATGTGCACTTCACGGGATGTCATGGCAGCCACCTAACGCTTGAATTATGCCGCGCCGCGAAGTAGCGTCGGCTTGAATGAATTGTTAGGCGGCAGCTCGCTACTGCAAGAATATCTGCTCATCGTTACCTGCCTCTTGAACAATACTGATGAGCACCTCTACTCCGTCCCCGGCGAGCCTCAGCGCAGCGCTCCACCCTTTTGGAATAGCCTCGACTGGAGCTGCCCACTTACTCAGCGTTATCTCCTCAATGAGCAGGCCTACTGTCGCAACTTGACCTTGGTCGATACGGTGGATGTCAGGGAGGGCAAGGGTAACCTGATGCTTGATGATCCGAGTAAGCCGCGTACCGACCGAAATCTCATGGCCAAAGCAGTTCGTCACGACCACCAGGCCATTCCGTTCGATTCGTCCTATCAGCAGACCGGTAGTGTCCATTGCCGCCTAACACCGGAATTAAGCCGACCCGCGAAGCGGGTTCGGCTTGAATGAATTGTTAGGCACCAGCCTACCCACTGAGAACCGCAGTGAAAAGCCGGCCACGAGACGACTCTAGACGGGCGGCTACTTGGCAGGCGTAACCATCGGCGCCAAGCAGAGGGAACTGAAACCTTAGAGTTGCTGCGGCTACATCTGAGGGCCCGAAGCCATTTGCCGCGAGTATGGCGAGGAACTTGTTGTGCAAAGCGGTCAGGGACAGCCCCAGTGGCTCGATCCGCGGGAGCCCGGGTGGGTACGGGGCGTCCTCCAAGAGATCGACTGTGGCCTCTCGAACCCCCGCGGCCCGGCAAGCTTGATAGAGGTGCGGATGAACATAACTCAAACCGCTGCCAGCATGATGGGCTATGTCATGCGTCACACCAGCAAGTGCACGTTGCGAGGACATTGATATGGTGCCTAACACCTGAATTAAGCCGACCCGCGAAGCGGGTTCGGCTTGAATGAATTGTTAGGCCCCGGCCACATAGGCACTTGGTGGCATTTTTCGGTCAATGAGGAGCTCGGTGAAGTAATCAGGGTCTGCCATCGCGTCCCAGGGGCTGAAGCCATGATATGCCTCCATGAACTGGTGGATGATACCGGAGCCCTGAATCGAGACGCCGACCCAATGGACGTCACGGAAGCCCTCCCACGTTAGACGATCGGCTGAAACCATCACAGGGCGATTGCCTAGAATCGGCCAATAGCTTCGCTGAAGTAGGTCTGCGGTCGAAAGAACTACGGAAGTAGGCTGGCCCAATGGTGGTACCGGGTGAGACGGACGATGTGTATGATCAAACAAGGCGCATCCAACAGCTCCGAGATCCTCGACCCAAGCAACAACCTGTCCGAGAGCTTGATCGCCGTCGGGCAGCGGGATGGCAAAGACATCGCCAATTTCAGGTTTGAGCAGTCTTCTTCCCAAGGGGCCTAACGCCTGAATTAAGCCGCGCCGCGAAGCGGCGTCGGCTTGAATGAATTGTTAGGCACCGCCCCGCAGACCGGAAAAGCCTGCGCCCAACAGAGCGATGCCTACGGCAAGATGCAAAAGCAGCAGGGTCCAGTCTCGGCGGTCCCAGGCGGATAGGTAAGTAAGGCTGAAACTAAAGTCATCAGCCGTACCCAGCCTGGTCCGCACGCGAGTCCGAACTCTGTAGCCACCGACCACAATCATAGTGAACCCCGCCAGCACTAGTGCGGTGGTGAGCACTGACTCGCCGGAGGCAAGCATCATGCCGCCGGTGAGAAGGCAGAACATGAGGATGAGTGCGGTGCGTGCAGCCTTGATCACAGGAAACTCCGTGTCACTTGCATAGGTGCCTAACACCTGAATTAAGCCGACCCGCAAAGCGGGTTCGGCTTGAATGAATTGTTAGGTGCCGGGCGGTGATGCCTCATTGTCGAGGTCGTGACCAAACCAGACACCTCCGATAGCGCCCATCAGTACTGCAATTCCCAACACAAAAAGCCCAGTATCAACGAATTTGGCTCCGAGCAACTCTGGACTGAAAAGGAGGATGCAGCAGGTAAAGAAGGTAACCATGACGGCCGCCCCGACTAGAGCATCTCCGATAGCGCCAAGTCGTTGGTGAAGTCCTTTGCCCGACCATGCCACGACGCCACAAAGAAATCCCATGAAGAATACGGCGAGTGCAACGCCGAACACATCAGTCCAAATGACGTCGCGGACCCCGCCCAGAATCGCGGAAATTGCATTAGCAACCGTAGCGCCAGAGAGAACGATGCCCCCTATCATCCCGCACTCCCACCAGCGCATATGCTTATTCCCGTGCACCTAACGCCTGAATTAAGCCGCGCCGCGAAGCGGCGTCGGCTTGAATGAATTGTTAGGCCTGACCGTCATGTCCCCCAACGAATTGCTGCATAGAGTAGCGATACCAATAACGTTACAGGGAGCAGGAGGTAAACGGAATATCCGAGGAGACGACTCCCGGGTAGCCAGTACTGAAATTCACTCCATGACTTGAGGCGAACCACAAGAGGCCAGAAGCCGAAGTAGTAACCTGCCATGAGACCAAGTATCACTAGCATTATTTGCCACTTATGCAGCGGGCTGGGTAACAGCGTCATGACAACAGCAAGTAGCGGAAGCAGGCTGACTACTACGGCTGCTGCTAGGAGCCGGGACTTAGCTGTGACACGCAACACCTCGCCGCAGCATGGGCAGGCAATCTTGGCCGGGCTAGACTCGCCAGGGTAAGGATGCACGCCAAGCAGCGCCTTGTAAGAGAAGTGCGACTTGTGGCAACGAGGGCAAGACGGTCTCATGTGAGGCCTAACACCTGAATTAAGCCGAACCGCGAAGCGGTTTCGGCTTGAATGAATTGTTAGGCCCCGGCTGCAATCGCTGGAACTAGCAAGCCAGAAACCCGTTTGGCGAGAAAGTTGGCCCGAGCATCGTCTGGTGTCAACAGAAGCTCGAAGGTGGGTAGTCCACTAATGAGTAGCTCAGTGATCTGCTCTTTCCAAGCTGCGTGATCAGTGTCGGCGTCTGACGCCTCAAGAACTTGCCGCCAACGAGATTCTTCGGAAAGCGTCCGTGATTCCAATCGAGTCGAGAAGTGAAAGGTGCCTCCATTGACCGGTGATGGCAAGGTGCCTTGGCTTTTGAACCAAACCATCTGATTTACATAGGTCAGGGCACTATATCGCGAGCCCTGGAAGTTGACGATCTGGTAGCAGTGAGCTCCCTCGCGCACAAGGCTACTGCCGGAGCGAACGAATCCAAGTGGTGCCAGAATCTCGCTGGCAATCTTGGCTAGGTTTTGCCTGGTCTTCTTGACAGTTTTCACGGGGCTTAACACCAGAATTAGGCCGACCCGCGAAGCGGGTTCGGCTCGAATGAATTGTTAGCCCCCGACCTCATGTGGCCAAGTTGGCTCGCGCTTGATTGGATAGACTATCTTCAGCAAAGGAACATCAACCAGCGACTTGGAGTCGATATCCAAAATCAGGGGCCATGATCGTTGCGAATCAGTGTAAGCAGATACGGACACTCTCTTAAGAACACCGTTGCAGCTATCGCCTCCCAAAGCTGACGGGCCTGAGTACGTGTTGAAGCTGACAGGAATGGAGTAGCGACCTGCCGAATCCGTGAACGACATGGCGGGGCCACCTGGCGTGGAGCGTTCCGACCAGGCAACGCCCACTAGCGCAGATTTGACAGGACTGCCTTGCTGGTCTGCGACAGATCCAGAGAAGACAAGGAATCTGTCGCCACACTTTGCAGCCAAGGGCGCGATAGGCGTCCAGAGAAGCATCAGAAGAAGGATGACTTTCATTGGGGCTAACACCTGAGTTAAGCCGACTCGCGAAGCGGGTTCGGCGTGAATGAATTGTTATACCTCAAGCAATGATGCATCAAACCACACATCCTCGTAGTCCGCCCCGTCAACCAGGAACCGATAGCCGGGTGGTAGAGCAAGGTACTCGATTGCTGCGGGAAGATACTCGGCGAGATGCTCAACATGCAGCGGAGAGAAGAAGTCATCCGCCTCGGATAGCTCTCCGCACCAGATATACCAGCCACTCGCTCCATCCAAGGGTGGATGGCGCAGCCCGTGGATGGAGCCCGTCGTCAGACTCCCGACGGCAAGGCCGAGTTTGGAGCCGAGAGCTGGAGGTGACGGCTCCGCTCCGATCCACTCACATATGGTTTGATGCTTGGCTATGCGCATGCCGGGCTGAGGTATAACACCTTGAGTTAAGCCGACCCGCGAAGCGGGTTCGGCTTGAACGAATAGTTATACGCCAAGGTAAGCCCGAAGCCTGCGGCCTGCAACGGGGCCGGAACATCCGGGAGCAGGAAATCTCTCGCCGCCAGCCCGTAGCAGGATGGGGCCCGTAAAGACCGAAGCCGACAGCGACGCCGGTCCGCAAGTCGGGAGGTCATCCGGAGGCCGCGCGGCGCGAGAGCGATGTGTCCGAAGCCGAGTGAAGCGAGGTCAGAAGGACGCGATTGGTTGCTTTGCATCAACAATCGATCAGCACCGAAGCCGCTGGCGCCGCATGATCGACCCGCAATCGAAGCCGACACGACCAAAGCCCCACCCACGTATAACGCCTGAATTAAGCCGAGCCGCGAAGCGGCTTCGGCTTGAATGAATTGTTAGGTGCGCCCAGCATCGGGCGAGATCCAACGCGCCTCTAGGCCCCGATAGTACTGCTCAACGCGAGCGATGACCTCCGAGACTGACGCCGGCGCATTGGCTCCAGCCATGTTCCATCCCTCAATCCCTAAGACATTCCAAGACTCGTCGCAGTGCAGCACTACCAGTTCAGAGGATTGGGTAAAAGTGCATATCGCAAGGCAAGGAACTCGTCCAAGCCACTCGCCTCCGACATTGAGACGCAAGCGGCCAGTGAACACGGATTCACCGGTGCTGGCATACGCCAGAACTTGGCAGCCATTGAGAGTTGCGGGTGGTCGATCTATCAGCATCCGTAGCGCGCCTAACGCCAGAATTAAGCCGACCCGCGAAGCGGGTTCGGCTTGAATGAATTGTTAGGCCGCAGCCGACTATGCAGCATGTGCGGCCAGTACTATCAGCAGCACAGAAATGGCAATGACTGCCGCCAGCAGCAGCCACTCTCGCAGGTTGAAGTCAGTGATCGGAAAGCTGGCTGGGTTGATTAGTGATCTAAAGATTGGCTTACCAACGCGGCGGTAATGAAGTGCAAACACGCCATTCCCCGCAAGAATTGTGAAAGCAAAGAAAAGCACGACCAACGCTGTTTGTGATGCGGGCATGAAACGCACACTATCCAGAATCATTTGCCAGGGTTGTGACGTTGTATCCATGCGGCCTAACGCCTGAATTAAGCCGACCCGCGAAGCGGGTTCGGCTTGAATGAACTGTTAGGCCCCATAGTTGATCTTCCACGGAACACCAAAGCGATCAACCACGATTGCGTAGCATGGTGACCAAAATGTCCGCTGTGGCGCAAGTACTACGTGACCGCCCGTTTGCAGTGCATTGAAGAAGGATTTGACCTTCTCTTCTGAATCAACCCCAAGCAAAATATAGAAGCCTTTTGGGCTCTCGTATCTGTCTGGATCTACGTCCGCACCGGCGATATCCACCCCGTCTATGCAGATGTTTGCATGAACAATCTTTTGCCCACGTGACTCTGAGAATGCCGGGACAGGGGAGTCCTTAACCCGAAGCATGGTTCCGATTCTTCCGCCGAGGTTCTTGGCGTAGAAGCTAAATGCCTCCTCGCATTGACCGTTGAAGTCGATATGAAATGACAAACTCATTGCGGAAGCATCCTGATCTGTTCGTGGGGCCTAACACCTGAATTAAGCCGACCCGCGAAGCGGGTCCGGCTTGAATGAATTGTTAGGCGGCGCACCTCGAATGCGAGCCAACGCGGCATCTAACCACGGAGTGTCTTGATCAAAGCGCGCCGCCAGGGAAGCCATCGCGGTCTCGACTATGGCAAGCGATTCGTTGGTGCGCTCTGGCGTGGCAAGGCGGAGATGCTTACGAACGTCAAAATCGGGCCAATGCAGCAGACCTACGTGTAGAAGAACTCGGTATTCCGTTAGGGGTCGAACTTGCGGGCCAAGCTCCAGGACGATCTTTCCGACGCCGCCGAAGCTAAATCGGCTAGGGATAGAGCGACGTATCTCGATCTCGATCGGATCCCAGATGGGGAGCAATTGCTTGTAGGGCTCCCGATCATGTTCCCGGAGAACAAGCTGAAAGTCGCGCAGATATGGCATAGCCGCCTAACGCCTGAATTAAGCCGACCCGCAGCAGGGCGGCGACTGGGTGCGAATATAGCCGAAGGCGTGCACTCAGGCGCCGCCCT